>CAVZDT010000021.1:0-471434 GCA_963774175.1 uncultured Acidobacteriaceae bacterium | reverse complement strand
GCGGAGAATTCGAGCCTCATCGCTCTGCTGGCGAAAGCCAGCGCCGGAAAAGAGCGAAAGGAGCAGGTTCGCAAGCTTCTGCGCGATGCCGAGTCGGCCAGGGCGGCAGGGAACCTTGAATCGGCGACGAAGTCGGCCAAGGCAGCGTCTGCGCTCGAACCTTCCGATTCCAAGATCTTGGCTATCTGCAGTGTCCTGGCTCGGGAAGCCGATGAACAGCTACGGAAGATTCAACTACGCGTGCTCTTGGCGGCAATCAAGCAACAGTTCGTCGCACACGCATTGGACGAAGCGGTATGCACCCTGGCTCGAGCGGAGGAACTTGAACCGACAAATCCTGAGATTCTGCATCTCAAGGACGAGATCACCGCGGCTGTTGAGCAAAAGAGGCGAAAGCAGCTGGTAGAGGGGCTTGCGGAAAGAGTCCTGCTGGCGGTGACCTTCGAACAACTGCAAACAGTGATGAATGAAGTCACCTCCTCGTTGGAGAAGTTTCCATCGGAGCCTACGCTTCTGCGGCTCAAAATCCAACTGGAACCGCGGCTCAAGGAACAGGAAGTCAAGCGACTGGTTGCGGAAGTGAACGAAGCCTGTCGCCACCTTAATCCAGCCGAGGGCGCGGCACGCGTGCGGGAAGCGCTTTTGGCGCTGCCGGGGAATCAGGATTTGCTGGACCTGGAGTTTGCGATCTCGCAGCGACTGACGAGGCAACAACGGGAACACGATCTTGGAGAATATCTTGCAAAGGCCCAGAGCCTGCTCGAGGACCATCTTTATCTGGAGACCGTAAAGACGCTGGAATCGGCCGAAAGAGAGGGCTTTTCGTCGCCAGAGATGACGGAACTTCTTGAGTTAGCACGGTCGGCCGCGGCGGAACGAGTTTCTCAGGACCTGGTGGAGCGAAGCTTCCTGGAAGCGAAGAAATTGCTGGCGGAACAGAATTATGAAGCAGTCTTGCGGCTTCTGCCTCCGGTTTTGCAGCGGGTTGACGAGCCTTCGCTTCGAAGGCAACTGGAAGAGGCATCGAAAAATCAGGTGAAGCTCGACGAGCGAGTCGAACAGGTGATTTCTGAAGTCAATGTCTTGTGCGGGCTGGAGCTTTTCGATTCCGCGATCGGGTTGATCGGCGGTGAGTCTGCTGGAGTGAGACGAGCGAAAAGCGTGCAGGCGGCGCTGCAATCATGCACCGAAAGACTCCGAACTGAGGAGGCAAGGCTTTCGATCTTCGGGGCTGTTTACGCTCGGCTGAACACATCGGAGTGCCCTGAGGCCGTGCAGCAGTTAGGTTCGACCGCAGAGCAGGACAAAGCTGTTTCTGGCGCGGGTGAGATTGAAAGACGCCTTTCCGCGAGAGTCCAGTTGGCTGCAGACGAATGCTTGAGGAAGAGCGTGGAAACCGCGAAGCAGACTCTCGGTGCGGATGACGCTTTGGGTGCGGAAAGCCAGATACAAGCCTGTTCAACCTGGTATTCCTGCGCAAGTCCGGCTGCGCAGGCGGAATGGAAAGCTGCCCAGACAGAGGTAGCTGCCGCCAAGAAGGTTCTTCGTTTCGGGAAGGTTCTGAAGAGGCGAGCGTAGAGCGAAAGCATCGACAATCACGAATTCGTCGATACCTGGCGTTTCGTTTTTGCTTCTGCAACCCAGATGATCCGGCCGCTGTTGGAGCTGTCCAGGAGAAGTGCTTCCCGACGTTTTTTCTGCAAAGACCGATGAGGGTTCGCGTCGCATTTGCGGTTCAGACCCTGGCCGGGGAATTGCAACGATAGCGTAAGATTTTCGCGCGAAACTCTGGTGAGTGTCGGGTACACTCATTGCTGTCTGAAGGAGCGGGAATATGCCGATGCAGGTCTGCATGGGAGCGTTGATGCAATGTACGTTCGGGATGGCACCGAGTTCGCTGGTAGTTCTACCCACGAACATGGTGTTCACGGACCAGGTGCCCGATGCCAACATCATGGATCATGTTCCGATGATGAACATCATGCCGTTCGGAATGTGCATGTCCCCGGCCAATCCCGAGGTGGCGGCGGCAACCGCTGCGGCGATGGGGGTTCTTACGCCAATGCCATGCATTCCGAACACGCCGGCTCCATGGGTACCGGGCGCGCCTACCGTTCTTCTGGCAAACTTTCCTACGCTCGACAATACCTCGCAGTTGATGTGCATCTGGGGCGGCGTGATCACGTTTACCGATCCGGGAGAAGAAACCGTAGAAGTTCCATAGCAAGTGTCCGCTTCGATGGACTCCACCGTTTTTCCGGCATTTTTGGGGAACGAATAAGTGCACGAAAGTGGCGGGGTGGCTCTTTTGTCGCAAGTTGAGCTAGGCTAGGTGAGGCGCCTGGAAATGACCGACCCTTCAAAGCTCTCGTTTGACTTTGCGGCCGTCACCGATCTCGGTTGCATGCGCAGCAACAATGAGGACAGCTACGGTTACGATGCGGAGCGGAATATCTATGCCGTTTGTGACGGCATGGGAGGGAGAGCCGCCGGAGAGGTTGCGAGCGGCCTGGCGGTGCGTACGCTGATTGAATCGTTTGGAGCGAGCGCCGACTGGAATCATGATGGTGAACCGGTTCCGGTGGCCAATAGGTTGCAGCAGGCGATTCTGGACGCCAATCAAGCGGTGCGCGAAGCCGGAAGCCAGAAGCCGGAATTACAGAGCATGGGGACGACGCTAGTATGCGCATGCTTCGATGGCGACAACGCAGTCATCGGGAACGTAGGCGATAGCCGCGCCTACCTGATCAGAAATGGTATTTGCTTTCAGATTACCCAGGATCATTCGCTGCTGGCCGAGGCGCTGCGAACAGGTGAGATTTCGCCGGAGTTAGCCGCTACATCGAGCTTGCAATCAGTGATTACGCGGGCGATTGGGGTGGAAGATACCGTTGAGCCCGACCTGTTTGCTGCGAGACTCGAGCCCGGAGACGTGCTGCTGCTTGCTTCGGATGGACTAACACGCTATGCGCAAGAAGAAGAGATTCTGGCTGCGCTTGGAAGCAGCGCTGATTTGACAACGGCGTGCCAGGGACTGATTGATTACGCCAAAAAGAGCGGAGGCGTTGACAACATCACCTGCATGCTGCTTCGGGTGGTGGAGAAACCCGCCGACGAAGAAGCACTGGAGCACGGAAGCGAGTTGCACGCGGAAGCGCAATCATAAGGGGCCGCCGGATGAGGCGGCAGCCTTCACGCCGTCGATGTGAATAGAAGCTACTTTGCAGCCGGCCTTACGCAACCCAAGCCAGTGAATGCGTCGCCTACGAGGAGATCGGCGCCGGGGCCGGAGAGCTCGAAAGTGACGATCTTGCCTGTGCCGCCAGGTCCACCGATCTTGTGGCCTGCGATCGTTGTGTTGATCGGATACTCGAGCTTATATCCGGAGCCCGTGCGCGTAATTGGGCTGGCGTTTCGGATCATCTGGAAGATCGACCATACACCCTGATACGAAAATGCTTCGTTGTTGTCGTAGACCAAAGATGTGCTCTGAGCGCTCGTCGCATTCCATTTAAATTCCTGCGGGTTGGAGGGGGAGGATATCTTCTGCCCATCCATAACAATCGTTGCGTTGTTGACACCGTTTCCAGGGAGGAATTTCAGAGTGAAGGTGAACGTGGCAGATTTCTGACCGGATGGATACAGTTCGCTGCTGACGTGTGCGGCGTGATTGAAATACTGGATGAATCGGGGATTCAGTGCCTGCGGGGGATTCGGGGCTTGAACATACGGCGCGCCCTGTTGCGGACCAGTCGGTATCAGGAAGGGCTTGAGCGAAGTATTGTAGGTTGTCCAAAGAGCACCGGTATCGGGGGCAAAAACGCCGTCGACTTCGGGAAGGCTCGCCTGGGCCTGCGCATTGGTGGCAAACGGGAATTTCCCGAGCAGCGGATCAATTGCCGAGCAGATTTTGGCGCCGCCGCCGTTTGCCGCTGCTCCGGGACTCGGCGCAAAGCCGTTGACGCAATCGACGGGAGCGCTCATAAGGGCGGCGACGAGTTTATCGGTGTGTGTGTCCTTGTCGGGGTTGAAGTTCTGCGAGGCTGTTTGAACTGCGCCTTTAGCGGTGAGAATCAGTGGGCCAATCTGGGCTGCGAAAGCCGCGGGATCGGTGCCTATCGCCGGGTTCTGTTTCACAGCCTGATCCAGAGTCAGGCCGAGACTGCCAAGGGCTGTGATGTAGTCCTTGTTGTTGCCAGCGCCTATGAGCCGGTCAGTCGCATTGGGATCAACAAGGACCTGCGTCGGCTGGAAAACAGACTTGATGGTCTGATCGGATACGGCGGTGTTGTGCGAGACAAGCGAAAAGAGCTGGAGGATCGGCGAAGAAGGTCCGGAGAGCGAGGCGAGCTCATTCGGAGCCTCTCTTAGCCCTCCGCACGCCGACACGTGGGCATTGGTCAGGAACTGGTGCCAGTTATCCGAATACTCGGCCAAATACTCTGCGGAGAGTTGATTCCCCAAGGCCGCAAGATCCAAGCCTGGGCCACCCTGATTTCCAAGTACCCATGTCTCACCGTGGGTATATCGGTCGGGATGCTGGAGCGCATCCTGCATGAAGCTGAATCCTTCGCGCGTGAAGGCCCCGCGAACATGGTAGCCGTCTTTGACGTAGAGATTCGGGTACTGCTTGTTGAAGTCCACGCCACCCGGGTTCTTCTTGTCAGCGTCCGCGAGCATGTTCTGGTAGACGCGGGTCTTGTCTCCAAACTTGGACAGATAGAATTGCGTGTGCCTCACCAGCGAAGGTTCTGGTTCGATCTGATAAGGCGGACGTCGGAGAAGCTCGCTTCCATAAAAGTCAATTTGTTCCTGTGCGAGCGTCTTCTGATCGGAGTCGATTTGACGTGCACCGGTCCAAGAAGCAAGGAACACGGGGCCGAGGAACGCTATGTCGCTCCTGTCGAGGCGATGCGGGGTGCTGAAATTTGGGTCTGTGGTGATGAGATATGCCTTGAGCGGATTGTAGGCGGCATTGTAGGCATCTCTGTCGCCGCTTGTATTCGCATCCGGAACATCAGGCAGGGGCTTCAGATACTGCACGAAACTGGCGTGGGCGGGGTCAAGGAACATCGGCCGGAAACGATCGAAGTAGATGCGGCGCGCACTCTCCTCAAGCTTTTCGCCCTGATAGAGGCCAAACCGATAGCTCAGCGGCCGGCCGTTTTGCCGCTCGTTCTCAAGCTGGAGGATTACCTGGCGAAGATCGTCAAGGTTGCGCAGATCCGTCATGGTGGGGTTGGCGCTGGCTGTCTGCAGGGCGCGGGCATCCTCGCGGATCCGGCTCTCGCGGGCCGCGTTTCTTGAAGTACGAGATGAGGATCAAGACGGTGAATAGCGCGAATGTGAAGGCCAGAGTGCCGAACAGGATTCTGCGAAAGAGGCGGGCGGGGGCCGACTGGCGGGTCGACGTGAGTGCGCTCTTATCGCCGAGGATTACGTTGGGAAGCAGGCGCGGAAGGAATGTCCACTGCGGAACACGCGACGAGCTAGCGACGGGAGCGGCTTGCTGGCTGGCGGCTGAGGCGCGCATCGCCGAGAGGTTGAGGAATTGCGTGGCGCCCGCATCACTCGCTACGGAGACCTGAGCGGCTACGGGAGCCGCAACTACGCGTTCAACAACGCGGGCCCGGACGCCGGTGAAGTAGAAGCCGCGTAAATAGGGATTGGCGCTCAGTTGACTCGGTTTGCAGAGTTCGACCAGGTATTGGGTGAGATTCTTGCGCAGCTTGCCGAACTCGCGGGGAAATTCATAAACCCCGGAGATATTGGCGGGATCGTTCTCGCGGTCGAGCATTTCAACGCGAAACCCGCCGAGCTTGAAGACCAGCGTGTCGACAGCGGTGGACAGAGTTCGCGATGCTTGATCCGCATAGGTACCGGCCGAGCTGTCGATGCGTCCGAGGGGGGCGCCGAGCAACTGCCGGACTTCTTCGTCGGAGAGATTTCGCACATATTCTTCGAAGTGGGGAACGCGATCGAGCTTGGTTACGATGACATATACGGGTACGGGTATTCCGAGGATGCGGCTTATCTCGCGAAGTTGTGCTCCGGCTGTCCGCGCGGATGAAACAAGAGGCTCAGCGCTGCCCGCTTGAAGGATCTGCTCAGAGCTGACACAGACGATGGCTGCCCGGGGCGGTGCGCCGGTGCCGAAGGCTGAGCGGTAGGCGGTTGCACGCGTCCGGTGCACAAGGCGGGCAAGCAGGGCATTGCTCTGCCGGATTGTGGGGCCGACTTCGAGGAAAGCGGCAAGACGGGTGTACCAGAGGTTCAGAATCTGCGTTGGAACCTGCGAGCCGTCCTGCGAGACGGCACCTGCGAGCAGTTCCGGCTCCAGTCCAGACTGGGCGACATTGGTGGTCTTTGCGCTTCCCGAGTCGCCGAGGATGTAGATGAGGGGAAGGTATTCGAGGGTCTTGGCGCCCAGCTGGGAATCGCGCAGCTTCCGGTTGGCGTCGTTCAGCAGCAGATCGAGTTCTGTTTTGGCCTCACTGCCGGCCGCGTCACCTTCGAATGCATTCTGCTTTTTGGCGCGGTGGTGCATCACGATGATGACGATCGCGGCAACGATTCCAAGGACCAGGATGATGGTGACAAAGAGGATGTAAGCGAGACCCTGCAGGTGCATCAATGCGGCGATCCCGAACGCGAGAAGAGCGGCGATTACGACGATGAGAGCAGCGAGCAGATAGGCTAGCAAGTGAATCCCCCCGGATACGACAGACACTAACCGAGTTGCGATGCCCCGGAGCTGAGAGCGAACCAGGCACCGCCGAAGGAAAGCAGAAGTATCACGAAAAGAACCGCGGCGGCAATCCCCAGGCTGCGGCTCCAACGATCCACGGCGGCAGTCTGCTTGATCGCGGGCAGCGATTCATCGGGCAAGAAACTGACTTGTCCTCGAATGCGGTCAATTTTCTGCCGGCACTGGCGGATGAGCGAGTCAAGTTCGCCACCGGAACGTGCTGCTCCCCAATGTTCCGCGGAGGACGCTCCCGATGCAAAGCTTCTGCCGGGACTGAGTGCGTATTTTCCCTTGAACCCCAGTAACATACACAGGCAATAAACCTCGAGAGCATCGGCAGTTTCCGGAGAGTCCTGGCGGGCAAGCAGCGTTTGCAATTGATCGAAGAACACCTCGCCCGCGCGATTATGGCCGAACATCTCTTCCTGGAGCGGGCGCTGCGCCCAATCCGCGAAAGCTGGGTTCTGCATCTTCAAGACGCTCTCATCCAAAAGGGCCACGACCGCGAAAAAGGCGAGCTGATTCGTATCGCTTGAATAGCCAAGAGACTTGGCCTGTTCCATGGCGGCTTTGAGCGCCGCACGGATGCTGGTACGAAAATCCTGGGAGTTGGGCGCGGAACTGCGCTGTATCGACGACAAGCGCAGGATGATCGTCATGGCGTTTTCGTAGCACGAAGCGAGATTCTGCGTTCGGGGCGCGACTTCCGGCATAAGTTCTCTCTCCAGGGATGTTCAAGTATCCGAAAGAGCTGTTGCGAGCTGGACTTGCCAGCCCGGCAGAAAAACGGGGAAAAGGCTGGTTTGCGAATCTATAAGAGCATACCTCAAAGTAATTCGGCTGGAGTAGAGACTTATGGGAGGCTCGACGTCTCGTTGTGAAAGCCACTCAATGGCCGTCAAAGGTGATGAGTCGCCGGTAATGGGTAGCAGTTCGCTAATTGCTTTACGGCAATATGACGGGAGTGTAAGCTTCGCAATGAACCCATGCACCAGGCGGAAAGGGAACCGCTCCTCATGACAGACGATTCGAAGGCCGGGCAGAATCGCCCCGACGAAGCCGATCCTCTCAGCGCGACGGCAATGTTTCTGCGCGCGCTTGACCAGCAGCCCGAGGCCAAGCCGCCGGAACCGGCAGGCGCGAAGGTTGAGCGGGGAATCGCTGCGGAACGGACGCAGGCGCCTGCCGTCGGCTCGCGTCCCGGAAGCAGAGGGGATGAATTCACAGGGATCTTTGGCAAGCCGGTCCAACCCTCCTCTGAACTTTCCATGCGATCGGCACCGACGCAACAGGTGCCAGCGGCAGAGCCGGTTCGGCCGGTAGAACCTGCGGGTTCGACGGCACCCGGAGAGTTCACGCGAATTTTCGTCAAAGATGCGACGCCGTCGGCCAAGCCAGCGGCAAGAAGCTTCGAGGAACGCCAGGAGGGGGTACCGTCGCAGCCAGCGCGTCCCAAAGGGTTCTCTTCGCCAGGAGTTTCCGACGCCGCTTCAGGGGAGCCGGGGTTCACGCAGATTTTCAAGCCGCTGCCGGGTGCAAGGGGTGCGGGAAGTCCGTCGCAACCGGGCCAGCCTTTTGTGCCTTCTGCGCGCCCCGAGGCTGCTCGAAGCGACGCGCAGTTTGGCCGGCCGAGCGATCCTCCGAACGCAGCCAAGGGCGATCAAAGCATCACCAGCTTGATCGAGTCGCTTTCATCGCCATCCGCGGCTGCGAGTGGTCCGCGAGCGCCAGAACCTGCTCCGTATCGTCCTGACCCGCTTGCTTCCTATCAGCCGGCGACCAAACCCGCGCCACCTTCCGATTTTGAATCGGCAGGGGTCACGCGTTTTATTCAACGGCTTGCCGATCCCCCCGCGGCGCAGCCGGCGCCCGCGCCCCCACCGCCGATTCGCGAAGCGAACGCTGGTCCCGGCGAGTACACGCGAATCATTTCATCTTTGTCGAGTCCTGCTGCTAGCGCGCCTCCTGCTCCGCCGCCCGCACCGGCGGAGGCGCCGGCGCCGGGGATATCATTTGCCCGTCCTGCTGCGCCACCATTGCCGCAGAATCCGATTCATGTAGCGATGCCTCCCGCGGCAGCCCCCGCCCCTCCGGCTTTCACGGCGCCGCCAGTGCCTGCTCCACGTTTACCCGCGGCGCCTGCCCCGCCGACTGTGGCCGCCCCCAAGGGAAAACTGGAGGCGATGGTGCCGATGCTGCTCGTGGTCAATACATTTTTGCTGGTGATCATCCTGGTGGTGATGATCTTTTTGATCAAGTCGAGATAAGCGCTTTCTTGCTCTGGGATTTGACGGAATGATTCCGGATCGCGGGAAGTCGGCCTTCAATGTGTGGTCGGTTAGGTCAGCAGACCTTTGTCGCGCAGGAGGGCATCGGTTCGCTCGAAGCTGTCGATCAGAATGAGGCCCTGGGCTCGCACTTTGCCGGCCCATCGTGTGGAGTCATCCTCGCTGAACTTCAAGTCCATCAACAGAGTCACCAGATCATCATACGTGGCCGCAGTTGCGGGCTTTGTATTCAGCCGACCCGCATAGGGCAGGAAGACCACCTCGAAGTGGGGCCGTGCACTTTCCGAAGCTGGCACCGCGGTTATGCGAAGATTCCCCATTAACTTCGCCATGAAACCTCCATGCGATCAAAGCCCTTCCGCACGCGAAAAACGGCTTTCAGATAGTCTGCCATATTCACTGCCCCGGCTTAAGCATATCAATGAAAGCGTGCCATTTCCGGGCACCTGCCTGCTGAGCGGGATGCGCTCAGTCTAACCCACGTGCCTCAACTGTCTGCGGTTCGTGGGGAGACGGGGCCGAGACTTCGGACGCTGTCATAAAGCCGCGTTCAATCAGCTTCCGGATCATGCTCAAGCATTCCGTTGTGACTCGTTCGAGTCCGGCATTAGTTTTCTGCGCGAGTTCGCTGATTGCCTGCTCCGCGGATCTGATTCCATCGCAGGTGGCGAGGAAATCGGCGACGAGCGGCTGCACATCAAGCTTGAAGGGGAATCCACTGGTCAGGCGGAGGGTGACGGACTCCGCATGCCAGCGCCCGGATACTGGAGCGCATATCTGTTCCAACCGCGCATGGGGCGTCAACAGGGGGTGAATCGCGAGCAATTTCTCGTCCGTGTCGTAGTTACGCAGAAGGTCGTGGGCGGCGAAGGTAGAAAGGATCAAATCGCTCAGGTTCCCCGATGGAGTGGGCGGTACCTCTTCAATGCGGACAAAATTCTGACCATCTCTGCGGCGAATTACGATGAGCCCGTCGTGAATGACTTCTACTCCTCTGCGACGGTAGTAACTCATGTACTCGTCGTATTGCTCGGGATCCCGGCTGCTGTCTGGCGATGTTTCGCGAATCCTGTGCTGTGCATATTCTTCAGGATCCTGGGAGAGCCCTTTCATGACCCACCCATCGCAGCCAATGTCCCTCAGCCATTCGGCAACGCGCTCTTCCCAGGGCTCACCCTTGATTTGCGCCCATTCGCAGAGCATCTGCATGTAGCCGTCCTCATTGAGGTGGCCTGGAGCTTCCTTGATGAGGCGGCGGCAAAGTCCGTCAAGCTCCATGGAGTTGTCGCAAAACAGGTAGTTCGCCCGGGGGGAAATGAAGAAAGGCGGATTGGACAGGATCAGGTCGAAGCGACGATCCCCGACTGGCGCAAAGCAGTCGCCTTGCAGGACCTCAATGTTTTGAACTCCGTTCAATTGAGCGTTGAACTGAGCGAAGGCAATGGCCCGGGCATTCAGATCGGTTGCGACCACCTGGTCGCTGTGACGCGCCACGCCGAGGCTGAGAATTCCGCTGCCGGTGCCGAGGTCCAGCGTTGCGCGAGAGTGCCGGCGCACGGCGAACCGGGACAAGAATTTGCTGGTGGGATTCGGCCACAGCACCAGGTCAGAATGCTGATTCTCGATAGCACATGGGTGATCTGACGCAACCAGGAAGTCTTCGAATACGAGCACCAGCGCCGCGGGTTTAAGATCCTCACCGCTGGCTTCCAACAACCCCGAATCCACCAGAAGCGAGAGAAACTCCTCAGAAATAATAGAGGCGGTTTGGGACTGGCTCTGCGGAATTCCGAGCCAGAACCAGCGAAGCAGCAAGTTGATCAGATTGCGATCGGACGTCCGATCGAGCAATCGAGCGTGATTGCGAAGTTGACTGGAAGGCAGTTCCGCAGCACCCAGGACCTTGCGGAGGTGAGGTTCGGTATAGCCGGCTTCCTGGAAAAGGGCGCGAAGTCGCAGCGAAGGTTCTGAAGGTAGCAGTCTGACCATGAAGTCTCCACAATATCACTGAAGGGCAATAAGCGATGACACCGTTGTTTTTGCATCATCTAATTGCGGATCTTGGGAGGCGGGTTGACGCAGTCAGGTCGCGATCAAGATCTTGATCGAATGCTGTCCATGTTCTTGAGAAGTTTCTTTGTCATGAGGCGCGAGCGTCGAAGAAGGTTGACACATTGGTGCGACGTTTTTTATCTTGACCGTGTTTCCAGCGTGTGGTATCAACTAGAACGCACTGCAGTGACACATTTTGCGTGCCGGAATAACTCCGCGGAGGGGTATTCTGGGCTCCCCTAAGCCTCGCAGAATCACCGATTCTTCAACATAGCTGATCGTGCGAATCTAAGCGGCCTATTCGGACTCGTACGACGGCGTATCACCGTCAGAGGAATGATTTTATGGCTAAACAAAGTGCGCAACACAAGCTTGATCGAGTTCGTCCACCTCGAGTGCAGATCACCTACGACGTCGAAGTGGGCGGCGCGATTGAGATCAAGGAACTGCCTTTTGTCGTAGGAGTCCTCGGGGATTTCACTGGAAACCCCGAGCAGCCTCTCCCCAAGCTGAAGGAGCGGAAGTTCGTGGAAGTCAATCCGGATAACTTCGACACGGTACTTGAAGGGATGAAGCCGCACTTGTCCTTTGCGGTCGAGAACAAGCTGAGCGACGAGCCGATGCCGCGAACCTGAAGGTCGATCTGAAATTCCGCAAGTTTGAGGACTTTGAACCTGCCAATGTTGCCAAGCAAGTGAAGCCGCTCAAGGAATTGCTGGATCTGCGCACGCGTCTCAGCGATCTGCGCGGTTCATTGCAAGGCAACGACAAGCTCGAAGAGCTCCTGCTTGGAAGCGGTTGGAAATACAGAAAAGCTGGACAAGCTGAAGGGTGAGATCGGCCCGGGAGGTTCCAATGGCTGACGTAACTGCCAAAGCGGCTTCATCAGCCGCCGCGGTCGAAACGCAGAAAGCAGTCTTCTCGATCAAATCGTCGAGCAAGGGCGCTTTGGAGCGGACACCACAGCCCGCGAGCGCGGCAAGGATCTGGTGAAGGAATTTGTCGCCCAGGTGCTCGACGGATCGATGACCATCGCCAAGGATGCCGAGATGATGATCAATGCGCGCATCGCGCAGATCGATCACCTGCTCTCGATTCAGCTGAATGAAATTCTTCATCACCCGTCATTTCAGAAGCTCGAGGGCTCCTGGCGCGGATTGAAGTACCTGATGGACAACAGCGAGACCGGCGTGGGTCTCAAGATCCGCGTACTCAACGCGTCGAAGAAAGAGCTGTTGCGCGATATCGAAAAGGCCCCCGAATTTGACCAGAGCGCGCTCTTCAAGAAGATCTACGAGGAAGAGTATGGCGTCTTCGGCGGCGCGCCTTTTGGCGCCTTGATCGGCGATTATGAATTCGGGAAGCATCCCGAGGACATGGCGCTGCTCGAGGGCGTTTCGCACATTGCCGCACAGGCTCATGCGCCGTTCATCAGCGCTGCGGCGCCCGATCTGCTGAACCTGGAAAGCTTCACATCTCTCGATGCGCCGAGAGATCTGGCCAAGATCTTCGACAGCACGGAATATGCAAAGTGGAAGTCATTCCGCCAGAGCGAGGATTCGCGTTACGTAGCGCTGGCACTCCCACGGACACTCGGACGGCTTCCGTACGGCGCGGATACCAAGCCGGTCGACGAATTCCGGTATGAAGAACACGTCGACGGAACCGATCATTCCAAGTACCTGTGGATGAACGCTGCCTATGCCCTGGGTACGAAGATGACCCAGTCCTTCGCGCTGTACGGGATGTGCGTAGCCATGCGCGGGGTGGAAGGCGGCGGACTGGTAGAGGGCCTTCCAGCGCACACGTTCGCGACCGACGAAGGCGATCAGGCACTGAAATGCCCGACGGAGATTCCGATCACCGATCGTCGCGAGAAAGAACTCGCCGACCTGGGCTTTGTACCGCTGGTGCACTGCAAGGGCACGGACTACGCTGCTTTCTTCAGCGTGCAGAGCTGCCAGAAGCCCAAGATCTACGATACGGATGCGGCTAATGCCAACGCGCGCCTGTCGACTCAGCTTCCGTACATCATGGCTGTTTCGCGTTTCGCGCATTACTTGAAGGCGATGATGCGCGACAAGATCGGCAGCTTCATGTCCCGCGAGGAGGCAGAGCGGTTCTTGAATCGCTGGATCACCAAGTACGTTACGCCTGACGATTCCGCTTCTCCGGCAACGAAGGCAGAGCGTCCGCTGCGTGAAGCACGTATCGATGTAAGCGAGGTTCCGGGCAAGCCTGGGGTGTATCGCGCAGTGGCTTTCCTTCGACCCCACTTTCAACTTGACGAACTCACTGTCTCGCTTCGGTTGGTGGCTGAATTGCCGGCCGCAGCGAGATAGCAGGAGCAAATTCATTCCTTGGACTCTGGGCGGCAGTTCGCCTGCCGTTCTTGCCTGTACGTAGTTGAACGACTTCTGAAGGAGATTTTCCGATGGCGGTAAACGCGTATCTACTCATCGACGGCCGACCCGGGCCTAGCACAAGCAAGCAGAATGCGATTGACGTTCTGTCATTTAGTTTCGGAGCTACCCAGACAGCTGTCATCGGAGTAGGCTCCTCCGGCGGTGAAGCCCGGGCAGGGCGAGCCAATCTTCAAGACCTGACCATCATGAAAGTTGCGGATAAAGTGACGCCGTTGCTATTCGACGATTGCGTCACGGGCAACTATTTGAAGACCGTTGACCTGATCTACGACAAGCCCATGGGCGACGATCAACAGGATTACTACAAGATCCATCTGGAAGACGCTCTGATCACCAGTTTCCAGAACTCAGGGTCGGCTGAGAATCCGATTGAATCGATCAGCTTCGCCTACAGCAAGATCAAGGTGAGCTACAACCCAGAGGAGGGTGGCGCCCTTAAGGGCTTCATCGACAAGGGCTTTGACGTGCTTAAGCTGAAGCCGTGGTAACCGAAAGGCAAGCAGGCGAACGGTGCCCTTGACGTCAACAGAGCTGTTTAAAGCCGGCAAAGTGCGCGAAGCTGTTCAGGCGCTCACCGCGTATCTGCGTGAGCATCCGTCTGACACAGTCCAGCGCACTTTCCTGTTTGAGTTGTTGTGTTTTTGCGGAGAATTCGCCCGGGCAGAAAAGCAATTGGCGGTGCTTTCGAGCGGAAGCCAGGACAAGGAAACCGGCGCGATCGTGTATTACGCCGCTCTGCATGCGGAGAGAACGCGGCACGAGCTTTTTGAGAAGAGGGAATTTCCTTGTGATCAAGCCTCCTCGCATGGCGGCACGCTGAATGGAAAACCGTTCAGCGAGATTTGCGACGCTGATCCGGACATTGGCACCCGGCTTGAGGTCTTTGCAGCCGGTTCGTGCGTTTGGATTCCGTTTCAGCATCTGGCTTCTTTGGAAATGGGCCCGCCTCAGAGATTGCGTGACACGTTGTGGGCTCCGGCATTGGTTCAGGCAGGTCCTTCATTTCGCGGCATGGACCTCGGTGAAGTGCTGATTCCTGCGATCTATCCGTTCTCGTGGAAACATGAGGACGAAAATGTTTGGCTGGGAAGGGTCACCGATTGGTCGGCAGATGAGCAGGGCAGGGAAATCCCCGCCGGTCAAAAGATGTTGCTTGTTGATGGCGAAGAGTTTCCTTT
This sequence comes from uncultured Acidobacteriaceae bacterium, assembly GCA_963774175.1. Lineage (GTDB taxonomy): Bacteria > Acidobacteriota > Terriglobia > Terriglobales > Acidobacteriaceae > Telmatobacter. The sequence continues at coordinate 456,742 of CAVZDT010000021.1, read as the reverse complement.
CCTGGAAATCCGCTCGCTCAAGTTTTCCAGAGCCGGCGGAGTTGCCTGCAGCGTAACGAGAATAATTGCCGATCTGGGGTCGCTCAATATGCCAATTCGCGAAGATATTCTTGCAGCTATTCCGGGTGACAATCCCAGCGGAATCGATTTGCGCTACGACAACAAACTCCTGATCTTCGACAAGATCAAGGAAGCGCGGCGGCAAGACGACGAACTGAATCAGGGGGCATGGCAGACCGAGCGCAAGACGGCCAATTGGCCGATCGTCATCAAACTTTCCCAGGACACGCTGGCCACAGTTTCAAAGGACTTGCAACTTGCAGCTTATCTGACCGAAGCGCTTCTGCAGACGGAACATTTCGCAGGACTGCGCCAAGGGTTGGACCTTACATCGGGGCTTCTTACTCAATATTGGGATACGATCCATCCGGCGGTTGAAGACGGCGACTTTGAGCTTCGCGCGGCACCATTGGATTGGTTCGGCTTGACCCTGGACTTTGGAATTCGCTCGAGGCCGATTTCTTCTGCCGGCTACTCCGAGATTTCATACCGCGAATCTCGCCTTGTGGGTTTTGAGGATCAGATCAAGACCGACAAGGATCGCAAGGCCCGCAACGATGCAATCAAGGCTGGAAAGCTTGCGCCGGAGGTCTTTGACAAGGCATTCTCCGAAACACCGAAGAGTTTTTATTTGCAGACAGAGAAGGATCTGGATGCATGCCTTGCGACCGTTGCAGGTCTGGAGACTTTTTGTAATGAGAAATTCGAGAGTGACGCACCGAGTTTCAGCAAGCTGAAGACTGCGTTGACCGATGTGCGTCGCGTCGTGCACATTCTGCTCGAAAAGAAACGCGAAAAGGAGCCCGACCCGGTTGAAGAGCAGCCGGCTGAAGCGGCTGCTACGACCGCAGCGGAAGGCGTCACGCCGACGTCGGCTGCAGCAGTAGCGTTTGGCGCGGAACCAGCCGATATGAGGGAAGCGGTAGCGATGGTGGTCGCCGCGGCTGCCTTCATGCGCAAGCGCGAGCCTTACAATCCCGCACCCTATCTTTTGCTGCGTGGAATGCGCTGGGGCGAACTGCGCAGCGCGCGGCGCCTGGCCGATAGCCCGATGCTCGAAGCTCCGCCGACCGAACTCAGGCAACAGATCAAGCGGCTCGCCATTGGCAAGCGATGGAGCGAACTGCTTGAGGCGGGTGAAAGAGCGCTTGGGCATCCCGGGAGCCGCGCGTGGCTTGATCTTCAGCGCCTGTCGGTCACAGCGTGTGGAGCTCTAGGCAGCGACTATGAACCAATCGCGGTCGCAATTCAATCGGAACTGCGTGTGCTGATGAATGACCTGCCTGAATTGCAGGACGCCATGCTTCTTGATGACACGCCGGCTGCCAACCCGGAGACCAGGGAGTGGTTGCAGAGCCTGAGCAAGCCGCCCGCTGTCCCGCCCGTGACCGCGGAAGCAGAGGCAGCTCGCGGAAACGCAAGCACATCGCAACGGGGTTCCTAGCTGGCTGGCACAAGCGGTCGATCCGTACGTGCTTGCCAAGGATGCCCTGGCGGCAGGCCGGGAAGAGAAGGCGTTCGGGATTATGCGGATCGAAATCGCGAAACAGCTATCGGGACGACGCCGTTTTCGCCGCACCATGGAAATGATCGAACTTGCGATCGCTGCTGGAAAGGATGGAATTGCCCAGCCGCTGCTCGACGACATTGCGGCAACCATCGAGACACACAAACTGGACGCATGGGAAGAGCCGGAATTGATTGCCGGCGACCTCACGAAGTTGATGCGCTACAGCAAGAAGATTCAGGGCAATGCCACTGACAAGCAGAAACTCTTCGACAGGATCTGCCGCCTTGACCCTGTCCAGGCGCTTGGTGTGGGGTAAATCATGGCGCGCGGACTTGGCGAAACCACGATTACGATCTCGGTGCTGGACCGGCTCATTGATCTGGAGCCGGAGAACAAGGCCGAGAATCTTCTCAGCCGCACCCAGTCACTACGGTTGTTGAGAGCCTCTGTTCGCCGTGATCTCGAATGGTTGCTGAATTCGCGGCGGGTTGCGGATCCGCCCAATGAGAATTTGAAGGAAGTCAACAAGTCCACTTACATTTATGGCCTTCCCGATCTCTCTGCTTTGACCATGGCGACCGCCGCCGATCGGGGCCGGCTCATGCGCCAGATCCTGGCGACCATCAATATCTTCGAACCGCGATTGTCGAATGTTCGCATCGTCATCGTTGAAACCGAGGATTCGAGCAAGAAGGACGTTCGCCTGCGCATCGAAGCGATGCTGAGAACCGATCCCGTTCCTGAGCCGATATCGTTTGACTCGGTAATCGAGTTGAAGAGCGGCAATTGTCATCTGAGCGGTGGCGACGATGCGCGATGAGCTGCTCCTTTACTATGAGCGCGAACTGGACTATCTGCGGAAGTCCGCAGCGCAATTTGCGGAGAAGCATCCGAAGGTGGCGTCGCGCCTGGTGCTGGAGCCGACGAAGTGCGAAGATCCGCACGTAGAGCGCCTCCTGGAGTCCTTCGCGTTTCTGACTGCGCGTGTCCACCTCAAGCTGGACGACGAATTCCCCGAGATCACCGAGGCTCTGCTTTCCGTGGTCTACCCGCAGCTTGTGCGTCCAATTCCATCGATGTCCGTGGTCGAATTCCAGCTTGATCCCGAGAAAGGAAAACTGACCAGCAGCTTGAGAATCGAGCGTAACTCGCCACTCTATTCCAAACCCATCAACGGAGTCCCGTGCACTTTTCGTACCTGTTACGACACGATCCTCTGGCCAATCACGGTTGCCGCAGCAGAGCTGAGAGCGCCCAGCCAGCTCAAGCCCGCTGTGAAGAGCCTGGATTCTCCGTGGGCAATTCGCCTGGAGCTTCACTGTGGAAAGGACGTGACCTTCACATCTCTCAAGCCAGACAAGATGCGGTTTTATATCGATGGCGAAGGCGGTCTGGTGAACACCATTTATGAGCTTCTATTCAGCCGCCTGAATCGTATCCAGGTGCGGGACTTGTCCGCCGGTTCGAAGTCCGCCCCGGTTACGTTGCCCGCCTCGGCTTTGAGTGCCGTCGGTTTTGGTCCGAATGAGGGAATGGTGCCTTATCCTTCGACATCGTTTGCCGGTCACCGGCTGCTGATGGAGTATTTTGCGTTTCCTGAAAAGTTTTTCTTTATCGATCTCAATGGGCTGGAGGCTGTTTCCCGCGCCGGTTTTGGAGACAAGATCGAGGTGATCTTCCTGCTCTCTGAAATTGAGGGCACAGGGCGCGTACAGCGATTGGAACTGGAGCTTGCAAAAAAGACATTCCGGCTCGGGTGCACTCCTGTTGCCAACCTTTTCTCCCAGGTTGCCGAACCTATCCAACTCAACCAGCGGCGGGTTGAATACCCGATTGTGCCGGACGTGCGTCGTCCTTACGCGGTCGAAGTGTTTTCTGTGGATGAAGTGTCGGGGATTGATCCGTCAAATCAGAAGATCACCAGGTATGAGCCGTTCTATTCGTTGCGACACTTCGCGCGGAGTGAAGACCGCTCCTGTTTCTGGCTGGCTCGAAGACGGCCTTCTGCGCGTCCGAACGATGATGGAACGGACATCTACCTGTCGCTGATTGATCTTACGTTGCGGACGGCGGATCCTGAAGCGACGACGCTATCCGTTCGCACCACTTGCACCAACCGCGATCTGCCATCGCGCCTGCCATTTGGCAACCAGGACAGCGATTTTGAGATGGAGGGCGCCGCGCCCATGAAACGGATTGTGGCGCTTAGAAAACCGACTGCTCCGGTGCGGCCGGCGCTCGGAAAGAGTGTCCTCTGGCGGCTGGTTTCGCATTTATCACTGAATTATCTATCGCTTGTTCAGGAAGGGAAGGATTCACTTCAGGAGATTCTTCGCTTGTACGATGTAGGCCGCACGGCGTACTCGCAAAACGTGATTCAAAGCGTTCTTGAAATCAAAAGCAAGCCGAGTTTTGCACGACTCGTCTCAGAGCAGGGAATCAGCTTTGCACGCGGGCTGCGGATCGACATGGAGATCGACGAAGATCAATTCTCCGGAGGCGGAGCATTTCTGTTTGCCGCTGTGCTGGAGCGTTTTTTTGGATTGGCTGCATCCCTGAACAGCTTTACGCAATTGAGTGTTACGACACCGCAGAGAAAGGAGGGACTCCACGAATGGCAACCGAGATCGGGACAGAGAATGCTGGTCTAGCTGAATCGGCTTTCTGCGCTGAGCTTGAGCGAGACGCTTGTTCGTTCGAGTTCTTCCAAGCAGTTGCCTTGTTGCAGCAACTCAGGGAGCACATGCGACCGGTGGGCGATTTCGCAAGCCCTCATGATGAGGCAGTTCGCTTTTCTGCAAATCCGCGGCTGGCCTTTCCGGCCAGCGAAATACAGGTACTCAAGTTGCACGACGGCCAGCCTGCGGAGATGATGGTCAACTTCATGGGTCTGACCGGACCCTCGGGCGTTCTTCCTTACGTCTATAGCGAACTCATCCTGGAAAGGATGCGCGCCAAAGACACAAGCCTAGCGTCATTTCTGGCAATCTTTGATCATCGTGCCATATCGCTCTTCTATCGGGCATGGGAACGATACCGGTTTCATGTGAACTATGGCGCGGGCGCGCGTGACCTGTTCAGTCGATACCTGCTCGACCTGGTGGGATTGGGTACGGATGGACTTCTGCATCGGCAGGATGTTGCCGATGAGGCGCTGATGCCTTTTGTCTCTCTGCTCGCGATGCAATCGCGATCGGCGCAGGCTCTGGAGCAGGTTCTGGCTGCGTACTTCGAAGTTCCGGTGGAGATCAAGCAGTTTACGGGCGCGTGGTATTCAATTGATGAGTCGACTCAGTGCTCCATGGACGAACGGGAATCCATGTCGAGCCAGATCGGGGTCGGCGCGGTCGTTGGCGATGCGGTTTGGGATTGCCAGGCGCGCGCCCGCATTCGGATCGGGCCGATCCCGCTGGAAACCTACAAGGAATTTCTGCCCGAGGGAAGCGCATTTCGGGCACTGCGTGCGATCGCGCGTTTTTTCGCGAACGACTGTCTCGACTTTGAACTGCAGCTTGTGCTGGAGAGAAATTCTGTGCCGACGATAGAACTTGATTTCGATAAGGGTACTCCGGCACGGCTTGGTTGGACAGCGTGGGCTAAAACAGCACCGATGGGTGCGGATCCAGACGACACGATTCTTGCATTGTGAGGGAATTATGGGATTGAATCTGAAATCGCTCATTGCAAAGTTGAACGACCAGGCACGATCCGCACTTGAAGGCGCCGCGGGACTGTGCCTGTCTCGGACGCACTACGATATTGAGGTCGAGCATTTCCTCACCAAGCTACTCGACTCCTCGGAAAATGATTTCGCGGCGATCGTCAAGCACTTCGAAATCGACAAGTCGCGATTGACCGCCGAACTTGCGCGCAGCATGGACAAGCTCAAATCGGGGAATGCGCGCACTCCGGCGATCAGCCCGACGGTGCTGAAGATGCTGACGACCGGGTGGACCATTGGGTCGATCGACTTCAACGCAGGCCAGGTCCGCACCGGGTTCGCCATTCTTGCCCTGGCATCGGACGAAGAGCTTTCGCGGCTGATGCGCGATGTGAGCAAAGAGTTTCAGAAGATCAATGCCGATGCGTTGCGCAAGGACCTATTGGGAATCGTCGCCCTGTCCCACGAGACCACCGCGGGCGCCGCTGCGATGGGAGCGGGTGGACCCGGTGATGGGCCGAAACCAGGCGGCGGAAAGACTCCGAATCTCGATCAGTACACGGTGGACCTGACGGGGAACGCGAAGAAAGGCAGGATCGATCCAGTGCTCGGGCGCGATCCGGAGATTCGGCAGGTGATCGATATTCTTACGCGGCGACGCCAGAATAACCCGATCCTCACCGGTGAAGCGGGTGTGGGCAAGACGGCGGTTGTCGAAGGCTTCGCTCTTCGCGTGGCGCAGGGAGATGTTCCTCCACCGCTCAAGAATGTGCACATCCGCACCCTGGATCTTGCCCTGCTGCAGGCGGGTGCCGGGGTGAAGGGTGAATTCGAGAACCGGCTCAAGGGATTGATCGAAGAGGTCAAGAACTCACCCACGCCGATCATCCTCTTCATCGACGAAGCACACACGATGATCGGCGCAGGCGGCCAGGCCGGGCAGGGGGATGCCGCCAATCTCCTCAAGCCGGCGCTGGCGCGTGGTGAGCTTCGCACCATTGCGGCAACGACGTGGTCGGAATACAAGAAGTACTTCGAAAAGGATGCTGCGCTGGCGCGTCGGTTCCAAGTGGTCAAGGTGGAGGAGCCCAGCGAGCAGCAGTGCATGATCATGATGCGCGGCCTTGTGGCGTCTCTCGAGAAGCATCACAATGTGCGGATCCTCGACGAGGCGGTTTTTGCGGGCGTTCGGCTCACACATCGATACCTTGCGGGGCGGCAGTTGCCCGACAAAGCTGTCAGCATCCTCGACACTGCCTGTGCACGACTGGCGCTGGGGCAGAATACGACTCCGCCGGCGATCGAGGACCTGACATCGGCAGATCGACGCGCTTGAGGTTCAAAAACGCATTCTCAAAAGGGAAGAGATTGTAGGAGCCGATCACCAGGAGCAACTGGCGAAGATTGCCGAGGAAAGACAAAAAGCTGATGAAAAGCTGAAGATCGCTTCAGGACCGCTGGGAGAGGGAGCGCGAACTGGTAGGGAAGATTCGCGAGTTGCGCGGCAAACTCGAGAGCGCTCTCGATGGCAAGGGGGACTCGGCGGCAGCCCCAGTGGAACAGAACGGGCATGCGGCAGCGGCCAAGGACGAGGCAGTCAACCCGGAAGAAACGAAGGCAAAGCTGCAGGCAATGGAGACGGAGCTTTCGGCTCTGCAGGGAGAGACTGGACTGATCAGGGTGTGCGTGGATGCGCAGATTGTCGGCGAAGTCCTTTCGGCCTGGACCGGGATCCCGGCGGGAAAGATGCTGAAGGACGAGATCACGACGGTTCTTGCATTGCAGGAACATCTCGGCAAGCGGGTCATCGGGCAGCCACATGCAATGGAGATCATCAGCCAGCGCGTGCAAACCTCGCGTGCCTCGCTCGATGATCCCAACAAGCCGGTGGGCGTGTTCATGCTGGTCGGGCCGAGCGGCGTGGGCAAGACGGAAACCGCGCTGGCACTCTCCGATCTGCTCTACGGCGGCGAGCACAATCTGATCACGATCAATATGTCGGAGTTTCAGGAGTCCCATACGGTTTCAACGCTGAAGGGCTCGCCCCCGGGATATGTGGGGTACGGCGAGGGCGGAGTCCTGACCGAGGCAGTGCGGCGGCGACCCTATTCTGTCGTGCTTCTCGATGAAGTGGAGAAGGCGCATCCCGACGTGCTGGAACTCTTCTTCCAGGTCTTTGACAAGGGACAGATGGAAGATGGCGAAGGCCGCGAGATCAACTTCAAGAACAACATCATCATCCTCACGACTAATGCATGCACCGATCAGATGATGAAGCTGGTCGCCGATCCCGAGACCGCACCTGGGCCGCGGGCTTTAATTGAGACGCTTAAGCCGGAATTGAACAAGATATTCAAGCCTGCGTTTTTGGGCCGCATGGTCCTGATACCGTACTACCCGGTGCGGGACGAGGCACTCAAGCAGATTATTCGTTTGAAGCTGGGCAAGATTCAGCGGCGCATCCTTGAGAACCACAAGATCAAGCTGACGTACGATGACGCGTTCCTCCAGGCGGTGGCCAGCCGCTGCACCGAAGTGGAAAGCGGAGCGCGCAACGTGGATAACATCCTGACCAACTCCCTGCTGCCCGACATTTCGCGCAAGATTCTCGGCAGCATGGCGGAGGGGCAGAAGATGAGCGCCGTTCACGTGAGCGTCGGTGAGGACGGGGAGTTCAGCTACGCGGATCGCGCGGAATTACCACTGGCTGAAGTGGCTTCGTAGGACTGCACTGGAGCGCGATTTCATTTTGCGAAGGGAGATGATATGGCCCAGCACGATCGTCGCATTCATGGCGCAACGAGTGGTGTTTCTTATCTCGGACGCCGCCATGGCTCCTCTTCCACACAGGGCCCCACGCCTCACCGCTCCCATCATCTACCTTCAGCGCATCATCACTCATCTATTCGCCGGCGCGCTCTCTTACGTTCCAAAGGAGAGTTTCGTCTCGTGTTTTATCCGGGCGTCAACCTCATGGTGGTCATTCGTAAATCAACCAACAAGGAAGTATGCACTTTCGCAGCAATGGGAGGCGGTTCGGAGCAATTGAATGACGGGCATACGGTTTTGCATACACCAGCGGGACACTTTCTGCTCGGGAAGGGTCAGCCGCACGTTACCGAGCGCTGGTGGAGTTCCATGATCCCCTGGGGGGCGGAGATATCGCTCGATTCCCATATGGAAATTGTGTGGTCTTTCAAGGACGCTTTGGGAAAGGTGATAAAGCACGGAGAGGTCACCCGCAACAAGAAGATGATCCAGAAGATCTATGAATTGGGAAAGCGTGACCCGAGCATCGCGCACTATCCGCCCGGGGCTACAATTCCTCCCTGGACACTGGGCGAAGCAAAGTGGAAGCTCATCGAGACGCTGGTGAACTTTGGTAAGGACTCTTCCGGTAAATCGACGGCGGAAATCAAGGACGAAGAGCGCATCTGGAGGAAAAATGACTTCGGTCCTCGTTCGTACAAGCTGCTCGCGGTCGATCCCAGCCGGAAGGACGAGGGGATTTACGTTCACACGACGCCTAAGAACGAGAACGTGAAGGAAGGCGAACTCCCAGTTCTGGAGACCTCCCATGGGTGCATTCATGTGCGCCCGATTGCGCGGGACGAGATGGAACGGGAGGGAGCGCTGAGAGAAGGCGCGTATATCGAAGTGAAGGGTTATGACGAGGTGTATACACCACTGAACGATGTGGGGTACTGAACCTCACATGCGCATGAGAAGAAACGTGCGCCATGCAGCCCAGTGGACGCGAGGAACTTTCAACTTGTAGCAAGGAGCGGAAAGCGAAGAAGAACATGCCATACACGCAAGAGAATCGACTGATTTCGCTCACCACTCCCCTAGGGAAAGACAAGCTTCTGCTGGCCGGGTTCAGCGGGCACGAGGCGATCTCGCGCCTATTTAGCTTTCACCTCGAGTTGCTCTCCGAACACGGGCTCATCGATTTTAAGGACATTATCGGCAAGAATGTCACCATCTCGGTGAAGCAGGTAGATGGCACGCCGCGGTATTTCAACGGGGTGGTCAGCAATTTCGCCCAGACTGGCGGCGACGCGACTTTTACACGGTTTCAGATGGAGATGGTGCCGTGGACCTGGCTGCTGACGCGGAACGCGGACTGCAGAATTTTCCACAACAAGACCGTGCGACAGATTATCGAGCAGATCTTCACTGATCACAACTTCAGCGATTACCGTTTCTCTCTGACCGGTACTTACAGTCCTTTTGAGTACTGCGTGCAATACCGAGAGACGGACTTCAACTTCATCTCACGCCTGATGGAGCAGAGCGGCATTTTTTACTTCTTTGAGCATGAAGAAACCAAGCACACGCTGGTAATCGCGGACGCGGCCAGTGCGCATCAGCCTTGTCCGGGGCAGGAACAGGCAGGATACAACCTGATCTCGGGTGGAACGGACGAAGAGGATGTTGTCAACTCCTGGACCGTGGAGCAGGAACTGCGTACGGGCAAATATTCGCTCACCGACTACAACTTCAAGACGCCCTCGACGAACCTGGCTGCTTCGGAGCCGACGATCGTTCCGGTCGGCGGCAATTCAGCATACGAACTGTTTGATTATCCGGGCGAACACGCGACACGCGGTGACGGCACGGCAGCGGCGAAGCTGCGGATGCAAGAAGAGGAAGCCAGCCACAAGACTATCCATGGCTCGAGCGTCTGCCGCGCATTCACCTCGGGTTTCAAGTTCGAGCTCAAGGATCATCCGCGGACCCCTTATAACGGGAAGTACATACTGACTGATCTGCAACACATCGCGTCGGTTGCGACCAGCTACAGCAGCAGCACCGAAGGCGGCGAAGAAGGCGAAGAGAACTATACGAATCATTTCACCTGCATCCCCGATGCTGTCCCTTTTCGGCCTGCGCGGCTAACCCCTAAGCCGTTTGTCCAGGGACCGCAGACGGCGGTGGTGGTGGGCAAGAGCAGCGACCAGGACTCGGCGGACGACGACAGCGCGGGCGGCGACGGAGAAGAGATCTGGGTGGACAAATACGGACGGGTGATGGTCTTGTTCCCCTGGGACAGAAAGAAGGACTGTTCGTGCTGGGTTCGCGTCTCCCAGGACTGGGCCGGAAAAGGCTGGGGAATGATCAATATTCCCCGCGTGGGGCAGGAAGTCATTGTCAGCTTTCTGGAAGGGGATCCCGATCGCCCGATTATTACCGGGCGGGTCTATAACGCGGAGCAAACGGTTCCGTATGCGCTGCCCGACAATGGCACACGGACAACATTCAGGACATCAAGTTCGACCGGGGGTGGCACGGAACACTACAACGAGCTTCGGTTCGAAGACAAGACAGGAAGCGAGCAGGTCTTCGTCCGCGGCGAAAAGGACTATGACACGCGCATCCTGAACGATTCGCGAGAGTGGATCGGAAGCCAACAAAGCACTATCGTCACCAAGGACCGGATTGAGAAGGTGGGTGGAGATGAGTCCATCCAGATTGGCGGGAAGCGGACCGAAACGGTCGGAGGCGACGATAACGTCAACGTCACTGGAAACATTAACCAGAAGGCTGGGCAGACGATTTCCATCCAGGCCGGGGAGAACCTGTACGAGAAGTCGGGCCAGAACTTCGCTCATGAAGCCGGGCAGATGATTCATCTGAAAGGCGGCATGACGGTAGTCATTGAAGCCGGCATGCAGCTCTCATTGAAGGTTGGAGGCAATTTCATCGATATCGGTCCCGCCGGGGTATCGATAACGGGAACCATGGTGATGATCAACAGCGGCGGGTCGCCCGCATCGGGCTGCGGCTCAAGCCCAACCAATCCTGCTGATCCCAAGGCTCCGGACGAGGCTGACGATGGCAGCAAGGGAACGAAGATGAACTGACGGGAGTGATTGGTTCGCTTATCCATTGCTCATCTTTGCATTGAATTGTTATGGTTAAGGTCCGGTTACTTCAATGAGACAGCTACAGCCCGTTCTTTGGAGCAAGGGAACGTTCCTGACGCCGCAACACCTGCAGCTCCAGGACAAGTTTCTCGAAGACAGCATGAACTTCAGGGTTCAGGCGCTGAAGTTCTGCGCCTGGGGATTCAATGAAGTGGTGCTGGACCAGGAACTCCTGGCTGAAGGGAAACTCGGAATCTCAAGAGCCTCGGGCATCTTCCCGGACGGGCTGCCATTCGACATACCGAGTTCCGATCAGCCGCCCGCCTCAAAAGTCCTGGCAGAATCATTCGATCCGGGGATGAACGAGCTCGACTTTTATCTGACTGTTCCGGATTACAAGGACAACGGGATAAATGTGGCAGGGCTCGGTCGGGTAGCCAGTTCACGCTACGTTGCGGAGATCGCCACGTTTCGAGACGACAATACCGGAACGAGCGAAAAGCCGCTCCAGATCGCCAGGAAGAATCTCCGCCTGCTTGCCGGGACGGAAAACCGTGAAGGAAGCACTGCGCTGCGCATAGCCAATATCGAGAAGACGGAGACGGGCGGGTTTCGCTTCAATCAGCGCTTCGTGCCGCCTCTGCTCGAACTCCGTGCCAGCGATTATCTGCGTGGGCTGGTCAATGGAATATTGGAAATACTCTCCGCCAAGAGTGCGCAGCTCTCCGGCAGCCGGCGGCAGAAGAACCAGAGTCTCGCGGAGTTTACAACCTCCGACATTGCGAATTTCTGGTTACTCTACACGGTGAATTCAAACATCCCGGTACTCAGCCACATGCTGCAAGGGCAGCGCTGTCACCCGGAGCAGCTGTTCTCGTCGTTGACGACGCTGGGTGCATCCCTCACAACGTTTTCGTCGAGTATCCGGCCGCGCGATCTACCAGTTTACGACCATTCGGAACTGTCCAAGGTCTTCACCGATCTGGATGAGAAACTTCGGCTCCTTCTGGAAACCGTGGTGCCGACCAATGTGGTCTCGCTGCCATTGAAACATGTTTCCAACACCATTTACGCAGCTTCGATCGACCAGGACAAGTACCTGACAAACACCCGGATGTACCTGGCGGTGAGCGCCGACGCGGACGATGAGACAATCATCCGGCGGGTTCCGCAACTGGTGAAGACGTGCTCGGCCACTCACATTGACCAGCTCGTGAGCAGAGCACTGCCCGGTATTACTCTGACTCACGTTTCGGCTCCGCCGAGCGCAATTCCGATCAAGATGAAGTACCAGTACTTCAGCCTCAATCAATCGGGAGCGGCATGGGAAACGGTGATCCGCGCGCGCAATTTTGCGGCGCACGTGCCCGGAGACATCCTGAATCCAAATATGGAACTTGTGATTCTGCTTCCGCAGACGAGCGGCGCCTTATGAGATCGCTCACCAAACCCGTGTGGTCTGAGGGGATGTACCTTGGTCCCCACGTGTTTCAGGCGCAGAGCCGATATTTCGAGGATGCTCTGAATTTTGTGACGAGCAGCCTGTGGCGGGATGGATATGGGTTTGTGGGGTTGCAGTTCGACCAGGATGCGCTTCGCAATGGCACGCTGGCGCTTACCCACGCCCGCGGCATCTTTGCCGACGGGCTGGCGTTCGACTTTCCGGGATCGGATGCCGCTCCGCCTGCGCGTGACTTCGCCGCGTTGTTTTCGCCGGTTGCCGATCACCTGACGATTTACCTTGCGGTGCCCGCGTCGGTGCGCGATGGGCAGAACACGAGCCTCAACGGGAGCACCAATTCGACCCGCTATCTTGCATCGGAGCAGAAGCTGCCGGATCTGAATACCGGCCTGGATGAGAGGCCAATCGTCATCGGCCGCAAGAATCTGCAGTTGCTTGCGGAGTCAGAGATTTCAGACAAATACATTCATCTTCCGGTGATCCGGGTAGTGCGCGACGGGGCGGGCAAATTCGAAGCAGATCTCTCGATGATTCCCCCGTGCCTGAGCTTGAATGCAAGCCGGGGACTGACCGACATCCTGCGCCGCCTGATTGAAATTCTCGAAGAAAAGAGCACTGTATTCACGCAGGTGCAGGATCAACGGAATGGGGTATTCCAAGCTGGAATGTCGGCCCGGCATGTGGCGCAGTACTGGTTTCTCCACACCCTGAACACATCTCTTCCCGTGCTAAGCCATTTCATGCTCTCCCAACATGCGCATCCTCAGGAACTGTATCGCGAGATGTTGAGACTCGGCGGCGCGCTTTGCACGTTTGGCCTTGAGGTGCACCCGAAATCATTGCCGGCCTACGATCATCTGAATCTCGGGAATTGCTTTTTATCGCTCGATGACCATATTCGACGGCACCTGGAGATCGTGATGCCGTCCAAGGCGATCCGCATCCCGCTCCAATCCGTCGAGACTTACCTTTACAACGGTGAGGTAACCGACGAGCGGTGCCTCGGCGCGGGCCGGTGGGTGCTGGAGATAAGGTCGCGAATCGGCGACGCCGATCTGATTGCCAATGTGCCCAAGCTGGTGAAGATCTGCTCTGCTCGATTCGTGCTTGAGCTGATCAAGCGTGCGGTGCCGGGATTGATCATGCACCATCTTCCGGTGCCGCCGACCCAGATAGCGGCGCGCGTGGAGAGCCAGTACTTTTCGATTCAGCGTGATGGCCCATGCTGGGAGCACATCGTAAAGACGCGGCAAGTGGGCATTTACATTCCCGCGGAGGTCCCGTCTCCAGATGTCAGCCTGATTGTGCTGCTGGACGATTAGAGCAGTTCCGCAGTTGGTGTAGCCGTTTTTGGACTCAATTCAAGGTGGCTTTTTCCTGATGGAAAAAGCCACTTGGCAGAAATGCCTTCGGGACACAGGAACTGCGAAACTGCTTTAAGTCGTGGCTTTTCCGGCTCTACTTCCGTCCGACAACGACAATCTCAAACGTGTCTGGTTTCGGCGTCGGACGCCCACCCGGGTTCGGCTCGAGCTGTGCCGTCGGCAGGAAGATTCGATCTGTCTCAGAGTCCAGGCCCATTGTTCGTGCGCCCTCTTCGGTCTTTACTGTCTGTTCCACCTCGAATTTGCCTTCCTTTTCTGCGATGACTGTGAGCGAACCGTCGCGGCAGCTTGCGAATGCCTGCCCCTGATGCACCCTAGTTGCGTCGACTCCCGCCCCAATCGGCAATGCGGCTTCTACTTTTCCGTCCCGCGAATCCATCACGATCATCTTCTGCGGATTGCGGCAGCCAATAAACAACCGATGCGCTTTGGCGTCGATCGCCATCCCCACAGGATGTCCGCCCGGCGCTACCGGCCAGCGCGCAATAACCTTGCGCGCTTGCAGGTCGACAACCGCGACCACATTCTTGTCTTCCAGATTGATGTAGACCTTACCGGTCCCATCAGAGGCCAGAAACTCGGGTGCACCACCCAGATCGATCGGTGGATCGATCTTGCCATTTTTCGGATCGATGTCGGGGCTGAACGCCATCAGCGCGTTGCCGTCTCCGGAAACCGCCAACACCCGGTCCGAAGCAGCATCGTAGATTATGCCATCCGAGTCGGGAACGGTAGCGATGCGACCGAGTACGGAGTAGCTCTTGAGATCGAAGACGAAGATCGCGCCGGAGCCGCCGCCGTCGGTGATGAATCCGCGACCGAGCCTGGGAACGATCGCAACTCCATGCGATCTGATTTGACCTGAGATATCGCCCAAGACCTTGCCGGTTTCAGTATCAATCGCCATGGTATGCGTGGACCGCGTCACAAAGAGACGATGTGCGGGTGCGTCGACGGTGACGTAGTCCCATCCACCATCTCCACCTACATGAAATGTCTTTTCTACCGCCCATTGTGCGTGTGCGATCGCAGGCATCGTTTGGGCGCATAGCCCTATGCCGAGGGACAAGAGTGTTACGCGAACTCTCCGCATGTTGATTCTCCTGAGTTGAAGATAGACCAAGCAATCACAGCATTGGACCGCGCCAAAAAAATAGGATTCTTTAGCACTCCTTAAGGAAAGATGAAGCGACTGCAGGTACTGTTCATTCGGGCTGGATACGTACGAAGGCAGGGTCGATAGCGTGATTGACTGCCGAGGTGAAGTCGGCCAGCGTGCAGGACTGATCGCTCCCGCTGCATCCCGGCACGAAAACCGGTAATCGCTGGGGAGGGTGATCGATGGACAGAGGCTGCTCGGCCCGCATTTGCTGCACGGTCTGAGCCGTGTAGAAGAGATAGACGTGAAATTGATCGCTCCTGGGAACACGCCATAATTCAAAGACCAGTGAGCCTCCGGGAGGCGTGTCATCGCGTCGGCCATCGATGATCCAGGTCAACCCAAGGAGGCCGGCCACGGTTGAGATATTTGTGTCGTGCCCTGACAGAAAGAGAACGCGATCTTCTGGGTTACCCAAAGCACCAGGGATCGGCTTACCAGCCGCACTTTGTTCGATCGACTTAAGGATATGGTCGAGCAGGTTTGATGCGTACATGCGCGCGATGAAGGGGGTGCGCTGTTCGAAATCGGTGGCGGCTGTGTGCAGTTCCATGACTTCGCGCAGTCCATTCTCGTCCAGGCATCCCCATCCGAGACTCGTACTCGTGAACCCTTCAGCGTATTCGAGAAACAAGTTTTCCGATAGGGATGACGCAGTGCTCAATGGCCCGCGCAACTGAATGGGATGATCGCCTTTACCTGTCCCGAGACTGGATGGAATCCCGAGCAGCGGAATGCGCGCCTGGTCACCCGCAGGCACTTTCCCACATCCCCCAAGGATGCGATCGAGTGCCGAGAGTTGCGAGCGGTACGCTTGGGTGAGATTGCCTGGATCGCCGCCGACACGGCCGGCGAGAGCAGCCTGTGTCAAGGCGGGATCCGCGCGGCCTATTCCGGCGTGAAGAGAATGGAAAAGCGGGTCTGGAGTCTTCTCCGGTAAGGCATGGACCTCGATGTTGCATCCGGGAAACATCCCTTCAGCGACGGCCTTGCCGGTTTCTCGCGTGCGCTGGTCGGAGTCGGCAAGGATGGTGATGCGCGTGGCGTCTGCGCATCCGTCCGATGATAGAAGGCCTTCGGTTGCCAGTTCGGCTCGATCATACCTTCCGATGATCGTCATCAACTTGTAGCCGTGAGCCGTCAGATAGCCGGGTGGCACGTCCCATTGGGGCCATGGTGCATCTGAATAAGCCCGATATTGCGCGGGGGGACCCGTGGGGGAGCGGACACCGTGGCGGCTCAGGTAGACGACGTACTGCAAGGTCCCCCTGCTTTGCGCGGCATGATCTGAAGAATCCTGACCTTCGCTGAATGCGGAACGAGAGACAACAACCACGAGGCAACAGGCGAGGACACGAATCAATGCGCGAAAGAACATGCTCTTCCTTGTGCGGCTTTGCGAGACAAGACAAACCGCCAATATGAAAGTCCCGCGTGCGGTCTGTCGGTGCTACTTTTCCGGTCCCAGGTTCCAGCGGATGCCGCCGTAATAAATCGGTTTGTAATACTCGCGCTGCGTCATGTACTGCGGACTGCCGTTGTAGAAGCCCAATATCGCGTTGTTCAGGTTCTCACCTGAAGCAGTCACAGTAAATCCCTTGCCAAGGTAGTAACTCGCCTGCGCATCCACCTGGGTGCGCTCATAGTAGTAGTTATCGCCGTATGGACCCGCAATCCCGCCAAGTTGGCCATCCTGCCATTGATATGCGGCAATATTGGGGCCATCGTACGAGATACCGAGAGATACAGTCGCACGCTTGGTTACATAAGTCGGATTGATGTTGACGGAAAACGGTGCCTGGCCGACAAGTGGCGGCGTATCGGAACGGCCGGTCAAGTCATAGTTTTTTGATTGCGTGTATGTAAAGTTGGTATCGATTCGCAAGGCGGCCATTACTCCCGGGAGGTAGGAAAGGCGCTGCTGATAGGCCAGTTCAACGCCCTGAACATGGGCATGGCCCCCATTTACCCACTGAACCCGAAGCACGTTTGGGGTTATGGGATTGGGAAATGGGTTGGGGACGGTCGTCTGCGTCTGGAAAAGGGGCTGCGTCAGATGCTTGTAGAAGTATCCGGCTTCAATCATGCCAACGGAGGGCAGGAACTTCTCGTACAGGAGATCGAAATCCTGAGCATGTTCCGCTACCAGGGCGGGGTTGCCGATGTTTTCAGTATTCGGGGTCGTCGACTCATCCAGTGTCTTATAGGGCACGAGGTCGTACGGGTTGGGCCGGGATATCCCTCGCCCATAGACGGCGCGAAGATCCGAATTTGGGTCGATCCTGTAACGCAGCTGCACGCTTGGCAACACGTCCATATAGGAACCCCCTCCGTTCACGGGCGCAGTCGAGACGTAGTTGCCGTTGGTATCGTCGATAACCAGGTAGCCGGTGTTCGCTTCGCTCGTTGCCTCAAAACGCAGCCCGGTTTGCAGATGGAAACGGGACCCCAGGTCGACAGTGTTCATAAGATATCCGGCCGTAATTCTCTCCTGTAAGTTGTAATTCGCCGGATCGGAGTTGAGATGGGTAGCGCCCACATCAAGAGGGAGCGCCCCTGGATTGGCCGCCAGCCATCTTGAAATCAGGTCGAAGTTGGTAATTGGGCCGAGTTTATAGCTCCCGCCATAGTAGGAGGGATTTGTGAAGCTGGTCGTAAACTGGCTCATCGGCGGGGGCGTCGCATTGGCGGCGAAGTTGTCGTAGGTAGGCGAAATCGCGTCTTGCCCCTTATGTGCGTTGCGGACCAAGGCGCCAAACTCGAGCACCGAAGAGTGCGTGCCAATGTGGTAGTCGATTCCCATTGTGCCGAGAGCCTGCAGATTAAGTTGTGTGGCTTGTCCGCTGGTCAGATTCATGTCGTGCAGGGCGTACTGGGTGGGGTCGTAGATCGGATCGCTTCCGCAATTGAACTGCGGCCGGTGTATGCTCGGGTTCGCCGCTGGATTGTAGACACAATCATTTCCAATCACGGGGTTTCCATTCACATCAGTGAGTGGATCGAAGTCCGCACCGGGATTGCCGGCTGCGCCGCCTTCACGCGTGTGAGAGATAGCAGCTGCATATTTGAAATAGACATGGCTGAGGACCTGGTTGCCGCCGATAACCAGATGGGAAATCTGATAATTGGGCCGGCGGACGCTTTCACTGACGGCAACGCTGCCGGGTTGCCCAAGCGTCGGATAGCCCGCATTAATGTCGTATTCGGCCCTGCTGCCGAAGTCTCTGAAGTTAGAGAACAGGCCGTGCACAAACAAATCGGAATTGTCGTTCAGCTTGTAGTCCACGCTTCCGCCGAAGCCCCACCGGGTGTGATTGTAGAAATACTCGCGGAGCGAGATCGCGTTAAATTCCGACGTCACGTTGTCCACCGGGCTGATGTCGGGTACCGGTTCCACGTCATCTGTGCCGAGATCGTTCAGGTCGTAACTGTAGGTGAGGATTGCTCCGAAGCGGCCTTGCGGACCAAAGCGCTTGCCAATCGTCGCATCGTCTCGAAACCACGCCTGGCCGGTGTCGATTGGGTTGTAACCGCCCAGGCTTTCAATCTGGAGCGTAGGCTTGGTGCTGGTGGCCTGCCTCATCGTCAGGTTCACTGAACCGCCGATCGCATCGCCATCCTGGTTTGCAGAGAGCGTCTTGTTGATCTCCACAGCTCCCACAAGGTCGCCAGGGATCGCCCAGAGATCAACCTGGCGCACCTGCGGGTCGGGACCGGGCAGAAGGAGCCCATCGACCGTCGTGTTGCTCAGCCGCGGTTCCGTGCCCCGAATCTGCACATACTGCGGTTCCCCTTCGTTGATCTGTACGGTCACACCAGGCATGCGGCCCAGTACAGTCGCAACACTTTGATTGGGCAGGTCCTGGATGGTCTCCGCCGTCATCACATCGAGGATATTCGGGGAAGTGCGCTGTTCATTGATGGCAGCCACGTCGCCCTGAAGGTTGGCGTTGACCTCTACCTGCTCCCTGGTGGAACTCACCTTCATCGTCGCGTCGACCAGCGTATTTTGTCCGGCATGGACAACAATGGTCGAAACCGAATTCGAAAAGCCGACACCGGAGATTGTGACTGTGTACGTGCCCGGGCTTACGTTTTGAATCAGGAAGTTGCCCTGCGCATTCGATGCCACCGTGGTTGCGGTCGGCTGCAGCACAATCTGCGCACCCACCAGGGCCGCTCCACTTGGGTCCTTTACGGTGCCGCTCACGGTGCCATTCTCGCTGGCGGCGGCGCCAATGATGCAGGAAAGAGAGAGCAGAACTACGAGCAACGGCTTACAGATGTTAGCAAGCATAGACCCTCCGTGAGCGGCAGGCCGGAGATCAGGGACACCCCACGACTGTCGTCAGTGCGAAGTGAATGAAACTGCGGCTTCTATAGACCTTTGAGGTTGCCATCGACGGATAGATCATTGCGGCTGTCCAGGAACACACCACAGGCATCATCGGCGCTCCACTTCAACTCGCACGACCTTTCCGCTGAGGTGCACTTTAGGTGGGATCTTTAAAACCACGTTAACAATCCGATGAATCTTTCCTAAGATTGTTATTTCGTTTTCCACTGTTGGCGGAGGTGTGCTGAAATTGACGCATCCGGAGCACCAAGGCAAATGGCGCGCTCCGCATGCTTGAGAGAGAGAATTCATGCGCGTAATGGTCATCGAGGACGAGCCTCGGATGCTTGAGTTGTTGCGCAAGGGGCTCTACGAGCATGGCTATACGGTGATGACGGCCTCAGACGGTGAGGCGGGATTGGAGATCGCTGTATCCCATGATTTCGATTCGATCGTGCTCGACATCGGGCTGCCGCTCCTGGATGGATACGGGCTGATGCAGGCCCTTCGCAGGCGAGGGGTTGCGACGCCCGTGCTGATGCTGACCGCGCGCGACGCCGAGGATGACATCATTCGCGGGCTTGATCTCGGCGCAGACGACTATCTGACAAAGCCGTTCTCGTTTGCGGAATTGGTGGCCCGGTTGCAGTCCATTACACGGCCTCGCCGCGAAGGGGGCGGCTGCAGGATTG
The DNA here is from genome assembly GCA_963774175.1 of uncultured Acidobacteriaceae bacterium. Lineage (GTDB taxonomy): Bacteria > Acidobacteriota > Terriglobia > Terriglobales > Acidobacteriaceae > Telmatobacter. Next base: position 436,607 of record CAVZDT010000021.1, on the reverse strand, counting down.
AAGACGCCGACCTTGTCGTCGATCTGGTCCGCCACTCGGTGACCCGGAATATGCAGAACATCGATCTGACGCGGCTTGAATTTCTCTTGCTGATGTGTCTTGTACGCCGGTCCGGGAAGTGCGTATCCCGCCAGATGCTGATGGAGTTTGTCTGGGGCCCCGACCATGCGGTCGGCGCCAGTTCCCTTGACGTTTTGGTGAACTCGCTACGCTCCAAGCTTGATGCGCCCTTCGACAGGAGGCTGATCTCGACGGTGCGCGGTGCAGGATATATCTTTGGAGACTCCGCATTGTTGCAAGGGAGGACGGCGCAATGAGGTCCCTTCCCATCCGGCTGCGACTAACGCTCTGGTATTTCGCGATGTTCGCCTCGGCCTCGACGCTGCTGTGTGTGACCAGTTTGTGGATGCTGCAGCGAAGTGTTGACGAGACCGCATATCACGAATTGCAGGAGCGCGCCGACGATGTGCGCGCCGTATTGAGTCACGAAGGTTCAGGTCAGAACCGGGAGCAACTCAGTCGCGATCTTGCCACGGTTTATAACCTCACGGATGACGGAAAGTATCTGCAGGTAAGGGACGAGCATGGCAACTGGATATTCAGGTCCAGGCGAATGATTGGGGAAAACCCGAATCCGCCATCTCCTGAGAATCTGCCGAAGGCAGGGTTGATTGCGGAGTTCCGCCAGGGAATCCATCGTGTGCGAACACTTGCCTATCCAATTGAAGTGCGAGGGGAACGCTACTCGGTTGAGACAGGAATCTCGCTCGATAAATCGGTCGCACTTCTGGCGAACTTTCGCACCAATTTGCTCTTGCTGACGCCGATTGTGATTCTGCTTGCTGCCGTTGGAGGGCACGCAATGAGCCGAAAAGCGTTACGTCCCGTGGCGACGCTGGCAACTGAGGTACAACGGATCAACGATCACAACCTGGATATCCGTCTTCCCGTGCCCAGCGCGAGGGATGAGATTTCGAACCTGTCCCAAACCTTGAACCAGATGCTGGAACGCATCGACAAGGCCTTTGCGAGTGTACGGGCCTTCACCGGTAACGCGTCGCATGAGTTGCGAACACCAATCGCCCTGCTACGCACCGAAATTGAAGTCGCACTCTATCGACCGCGTAGAGCGGAGGAGTATCGTGCCACCCTTGGTCTACTGCTGGAACAGACAGAGCGGATGACGAGCCTAGTCGAGAACCTGTTGTCGTTGGCGCGCGCCGATGGCGGAGCCGAAACTGTCGTTATTGCGCCCATCCGTGTGGATCGCTTCCTGCAAGGGATCGCAGGGACATGGAATAGCACGATGAACGAGGCGATGCTCAACTTTTCGGTCGAGAGACTGGACGACAAAATTCTCGTCCTCGGCAACGAAGAGAGCATTCAGCGCCTCTGCTCCATTCTTCTCGAAAATGCCGTCAAGTTCACCCCGCCGGGCGGATCAGTAAAGGTGCGCACGACGGTTGAAGAGGGTCGACTCAGGTTCTCGGTGCAGGACACCGGCATCGGAATCGCTCCCGAACACAGACTCCGCATTTTCGATCGCTTCTTCCGTGTGACGCCGAATGGCGGATCCTCAGAAGAAGGTTCCGGTCTTGGACTGGCTTTGGCCAAATGGATTGCTGAGCGTCACGGAACTGAACTGAATGTTGAGAGTGAACCTGGTGCCGGAAGCTCATTTTCGTTTTGCTTGCAGAGAGAAGATCATGCTCGTCAAATCATGAACAAGTTGAACGCTGTGAATGATGATCCAAGGAAAACGGCAAGGGCTCCCTTATGACGATAGGATTCGATCTGGAGGTTGTTCAGGAGTCTCGGCGATTGGGCGCCATTTGGTCATTCATGGGTTTTCGTCCATGGGTGTTCGTCGCTCAGCCACGCTTCGGCCGACGGACCACCCTGACCTTCCCACTTTTTTGTCCTCCGCAGAAGAATCGATCTTTCCCATCGGACTCGAGTCCTGAAACGTTGAAACCGCGTGGCATTTCGAGCATTTCCTGGACTTCTCCCGTTCGAGCATCGATTCGCCGCAACTCGCTCTCGTCACCTTCCGAGGTGGCATGCCAAAGCTCTCCGTCGACCCACGTGACTCCGGTGACAAAGCGATTTGACTCGATGGTACGAAGAATTGCGCCGGTGTCGGGATCGACCTGATGGATTTTCCGGTTGCGATACTGCCCGACCCACAAGGTTCCTTCGGCCCACGCAAGTCCCGAATCGCAGCCGCCGCCCGGCGCCGGGATTGCGGCAAGCACCCGGCCGCTCTTAGGATCAATTTTCTGGATGCGATCCTCGGCGATCTGAAAGAGGTGCTGGCCGTCGAAGGCTGTTCCTGCATGCGCAGCGACATCGATCGTGCGAACTGCGTTCCCGCTCGCGGGATCGAAGGCATTCAGCTTATCTCCGGAGGCAAACCAGACGTGCTGACCATCATAGGTGACTCCATTCACCTGGTCGGCACCTGGAAATGGGCCGTACTCGCGAATAATTTCGGCATCTGATCGTTTCATGTGTCTACCTTAATCAATAATCAGCTGGGATGGGAGTAACAAAGTTGTCGTGAATCCCGGCACCGGCGGAGTGATCCAGCGACGAGCTCGCGCCCGGCCGAACGACTGCACCTTTCCTGCTGCCGCCAGCGAATCAAGCGCCCGCTGCACGGTTCGCTGGCTTGTCCCAAGTGCAATTGCAAGAGCGGAACTCGACCATGACTCACCGTCGGCGAGGAAGGCGAGCACGGCACCATTCTCATCTTCGACCGGCCGCGCCAGCACAACTACCTCACGTGCGCGGCGAGGCACCAGTGTAAACCCACGCTTCGTCGCGATGACATCGGCCAGCGGCCGAAGCATCTTGCGAAGGCGTCCGATTTCGACTCGCAATCTCATGCGATGTGATTCATCGACGAATCTCGCCCCGAACGCCTGGGCCAGAAGCAGATCTCTTGAAACATCGCCCGGCCACGCTTCACCCAGCGCGCGCGCAAGCGCAAACAATACGGGACGTGACACGAGCGAAACCACCGTGCGTGGATTGCGCACGACATTTCGGCAAGAGTCCACGACGAGCGCTTTTGACAACATTAACTCTTCAAACTCTTCGAGCAGGATGGGTCGCTGCTCGCCGCGTGTTATCAGGCGTGCTGCCGGCGTTTTCAGAACGTTGGAGGCGCTTTCGACCTCTGCCGTCAAAGCAGGGATATTGGCTTGCCGGGCGAAGCGTTCGGCGCGGGCCAGCGCGGCTCGCGCCGCTTTTGTGCGCAGGCGGCGGATCGCGATTCCGGCAAGTACGAGTTCGTGGGCGGTTCTCAGTGAGGGCGGTAACGGGGCCGAGTCAAAATCGGCAAGCATGCGCTCCGCCGCGTCCAGGCTGCCGATCAGGAGAAGGCGCCGGACTTCGAGATACCGCGCATGCGCGGCATTCACGTGGTCCCCGTGTTGTTCGAGAGTCACACGAGCTGCATCGAGTGCTTTCGCCGGCCAGCCCAGATCGCGCGAGGCAAGCGCAATCTCAGCTTCGGCCACGATGCACCGCGCGCGTGAGACGGATTCTTTCGGACTGAAGGCGCGTGCCGCATTTCGCAGGAGTTCCTTGGCGCGCACGAACTCACCGAGTTGCGCCATCGCGATCCCGCGAAGAGCGAGCGCAGGCGCATCGCCGCGCAAGGCGACACGCTTCAATGCGCCGAGAGGGTTACCCGCCGCAAGGGCTTGTGCCGCGGCTGTGATCAGCGAATCCATCAGAATCCCGCCAGACTTGTCACTCCCACCTGTTCCTGATCCCGGGCTAAGTTTATCTCGTGACCGGCAAGGATGGGTCAGATTGGAACGAACCAGGAGCACAGATGAAGATGCAGAATTCGAACAGGTCCGTCGCGATCTTTATTGGCAGATGGACCCCGAAGATATTGTTTTCACTCAGGGAAAAACCGCATCGGCACGGGGAGCTGCGGCGGCATTTGGGAAACGTCTCTCAACGTATGCTCACGAGAACCCTGCGCAGTCTTGAATCCGCTGGGTTGATCGGACGGAGTGTGACTAGAGCGAAGACGGTTGCGGTCGAGTACTCGCTGACCAGGCTTGGAAGCACTATCATCACTCCGCTCCGGGGCATGTGTCGCTGGGCAAAACGGTACGGCAGGGCAGTGAGTGCTTACGTGTCACTCGCACCGCAAACAAGCGACGCCGAGTAGGGCACACATTTGTTCCTAATTGCGCGTTGCATGCAGGGACTGTCAAGCTGAGTCCATGGAGGCCGGCCGCGGGCCTCGTCCCCCATAGCTCGACGGTTATCCGAAGTACGCCGCCCATTACGTGAACCTAGTGCTTAGCACGAGAAAGAGAGTCGAGGAGCAAGCCATGAAGAACCAGGGTTTCACCAACTCATTCACGGTCGATCAATCTCCCGAAGAAGTCTTCAAAGCCATCAACAACGTTCGTGGGTGGTGGTCGGGAGAAGTTGACGGCGATACCGACAAAATCGGCGCTGAGTTCACATACCGTTACAAAACCTTCCACAAGTCCACTCAGCGCGTGACGGAACTTGTCCCAGGCAAGAGGGTGGTGTGGCATGTTTCGGATGCTGAACTGACGTTTTTCAAAGATAAGAAGGAGTGGATCGGGACCGACATCATCTTTGAGATCACCAGGAAGGAAGGAAAGACCGAACTCCGCTTTACGCACGTGGGCCTGGTTCCAACGTTCAAGTGCTATGGCGACTGCTCAGGCGCCTGGGGTGCGCTGGTTGGTGGCAATCTGCGCAATCTGATCACGACCGGCAAGAGTCAGCCGGACGCATTCGCGTAATTGAGAATCCCGCCAGAGTTGTCACTCCCAGTTGGTTCGGGAACTGCATCAGTATTTGTACATGGCCAAGAAGCGCAGGTTCAGATCGAGGACGAAACGAAAAAATGAATCCGACGAAAGGATACAAGCGATGACGACTACTTCAACAACCAGCAAGAGCAAGCTTCCGAAGAACACACCGCCGATCGTGTCGAGGGAGGAATGGGAAGCTGCGCACCAGCAGATGCTTGCGAAGGAGAAGGCCTTTACCCGCTCGCGTGACGCGCTGGCCGCAGAACGCCGGCGGATGCCGTGGATGGCAATAGAAAAGAAGTACGAGTTTGATGGACCCAACGGGAAGGTAAGCCTGCTGGATTTGTTCGAGGGCCGCCGCCAGTTGATCGTCTATCGTGCCTTCTTCGAGCCCGGGGTGTTCGGCTGGCCCGAGCACGCCTGCCGCGGCTGCTCCTTTGGAGCCGACCAGGTGGCTCATCTCGCCCATCTGAACGCCCGTGACACGACCCTTGTCTACGCCTCGCGCGCGCCGCAGGCAGACATCGCACGCGTGAAGACGCGGATGGGCTGGGAGATGCCGTGGTACACCATCACGGACAGCTTCGACAAGGACTTCGGCGTTGACGAATGGCACGGCCACAACGTGTTCATCCGGGATGGCGACAAGGTGTTCCGCACACACTTCATCAACAGCCGTGGCGACGAGGCGATGGGAACCACATGGAGCTACCTCGACGTCACGCCGCTCGGGCGCCAGGAGAGCTGGGAGGATTCGCCTGAAGGTTATCCGCAGAACCCGCCATACAAGTGGTGGAACTGGCACGACAACTACGAAGCCGAGGCTTCGCCCGACTCGAAGTGGGTCCAGGTGTCCGACGCTGGCGAAGCCGCCTTCCGGAAGCGCGACCAAGAAGCGAAAGCATAGCCAATTCAGCAAAGGAGGAAACGATGACGGAGATCATGAAAAGCGCCCCTGGCGCCCCGAACGTAGTCGATCGCTCGACGTTCCAGCCAGAGTTGGACGCATTACGGGTTCGGGAGAAGGCTCACACGCATGAGGGAGACGCCATCGCGGCCGCGCGCCGACGGCTGCCGATGGTGGAGGTGGATCCCGCCATCACACTGATTGGCCCGTGCGGTCCGGTGACGCTTCTCGACGTGTTCGAGGGCCGCCAACAGCTGATTGCCTACTACTTCATGTGGCACACCGGCCACCCTGCGCCGGAGCAGTGCGAGGGGTGCACTTGGGTTACAGCGCAGGTACGCGAGCTTGCTTATGTTCATTCTCGCGACGTCACGTACGCCACATTTTGCCAGGGCCCATACGAGGAGAGTGCCCGATACCGCGACTTCATGGGCTGGGAGATGCCGTGGTACTCGGCGCAAGGACAATCACTCGAGACTCTGCTCGTTGGACGCCGGGTGGGCAGGATGCACATCGTTTGCTATCTGCGACAAGGATCGAAAGTCTTCGAGACCTACTGGACGACGGCGAGAGGCGTCGAGGTGATGGACAACAACTACCACCTGCTCGATCTGACCGTCTACGGGCGGCAGGAGTCGTGGGAGGACTCGCCGGAAGGCTGGCCGCGGCAGTGCACCTTCACGCGAACCAGCAGCGGCCGGCCCGCCTGGCAACCAACGTGGCCGGGCGGACGCCCCATTGCCCAGTGGCCTCGCCTGGAGGCCGGGTATTCCGACGATCTGCGGGGGCGCTGAACTGCGCCTGAAGGAGACAGCATCATGATTCACACAACTTCTCTTGCCAGCCGGATCGAGTTTGTCCCTGGCAGGTCGAATGCCATCCAGGTTTCGGGGCAGGCTTCGCAGCGGACCTTCATTGGGATCTCTGCGTTGCTTTTCGCCCTCAGCGCTGCGGTAACCATCGCGTGGTGTGGATCCATGTCGGCGATGGGCGGAATGCCGATGCGGGGCGGCTGGATGATGTCGATGGTGTGGATGCGGATGCCTGGACAGGCATGGGTCGGCGCCACAGCCTCGTTCCTCGGGATGTGGGTCGTGATGATGGCAGCGATGATGCTGCCATCGTTGGCACCGATGTTGGATCGATATCGCCACGCTGTCAAAAGGACGCGCGCGTCGCGCTTGCATGGTCTGACGCTGCTCGCAGGCCTCGGCTACTTTTTCGTTTGGACGCTGTTCGGACTGGCCGTTTTCCCGGTGGGCGCGGCCGTCGCAGCGATCGAGATGGAACAGCCGGTGTTGGCCGTGCTGTGCCGGCGGTGGCGGGACTGGTCGTCTTCATCGCAGGAGCACTGCAGTTCTCAAAATGGAAGGTGCGTCACTTAACCAGCTGTCGCGAGGCGCCCGGGCGCGAGTGCGCGCTTCCTGCCCAGGCCAGTGCTGCATGGAGACTGGGCTTGCATTTCGGGCTCCACTGCGGACTTAGTTGTGCCAACCTGACCGTGATCCTCCTGGTTTTCAGCGTCATGGACCTGCGGGCCATGGCTGCCGTGACAGCCGCCATCACCGCGGAAAGACTCGCACCAACGGGCGAGGTCGCGGCGCGAGCTACCGGGTTCATTGTCCTCGGGGTCGGATTGATATTGATCGCGCGAGCAGCAGGACTCCGATGAACGAAGATTTGTGCTAGACGAGTTCACGCACCTTATCATGCGCATTCGTGAGCACGATCTCCATGCGATTGGGTTCGCCTCGAACCAGCGCTTCGGCGAGCTTGAGAGCCTGGGACGCCTTGACCTTGGGGGGCATCGGGGGCGTGAATTGATCGACAACCGCTTCGATCAGTACCGGCCCAGAGCGGCTCAGAGCGCCGTCCAGTTGGGTACCGCACCTGGCGGGATCTTCAATTTGGATCGCATCGATTCCAGCCCCTCTCGCGATGGCCATGAAATCGGCAGGGTAAAGATCGCAGGCATACTCAGGGTTCCCCAGAAAGACCATTTGCTCCCACTTGATCTGCCCGAGGGTATTGTTCTTGATGACGATGATCTTGATGTTGAGCTTGTAGGCGGCAACGGTGATGAGCTCGCCGAGCAACATGCTCAGACCGCCATCGCCGATGATGCAATAGATGGGACGATCGGGGTAAGCGACGGCGGCGGCGATGGCGTAAGGCAGCCCGCATGCCATGGTGGCGAGATTGCCGGAGCAGCTGTGTTTCTGGCCGCGCAGAGCGGGAACGAAACGCGCCCACCAGGTGGTGATCGTTCCCGAGTCGGACGTGACGATCGCATTCGAAGGAATGCGCTTGCCCAATTCCCAGCCCACCACTTGAGGCTTCATGGGTTTGTCCGGCCAGGTTCCTCGCTCTTCCATCAGCTTCTGCCACTCTCCCTTGGCCTTCTGGGCTTTCGCAAGGAAGCTCTTGTTGTGCTTCTCGACGAGGGGTAGGAGCGCACGGAGTGTATTTCTGGCATCTCCAACGAGCCCCACATCCGCAGGGTGACGCAGGCTGATTCTTTGAGGGTCGATATCGATCTGCACGCACTTGATCGAACCCGGCTCAGGCAGAAACTCGACGTAGGGGAACGAGGTACCGACCATTACGAGCGTGTCACACTCTTCGATGGCATCCTGCGACGGCTCGGTTCCCAGGAGCCCGATGCCCCCGGTTGTGTACGGACTGTCGTCTGGTACGGCGGCCTTTCCGAGCAGGGCCTTGATGATGGGTGCGCCCAGTGTCTCCGCCAGTTCCTCCAACTCCTGCGTGGCGTGCAGAGCGCCTTGCCCCACCAGGATTGCAATCTTCTTACCGCGGCTCAAGATGTCGGCTGCGTGTTCCAATTCCACCCGTGCAGGTACTTGATCGAAGTAAGCAGATACGGCCGAGGTATGATGAACGGGGTTCCGTTCGGAGCGCCCTTTCTTTACCTCTTGCACCTGAACGTCCGCGGGAATGGTAATGTGGGCGACGCTTCGCGAGGCGAGCGCAGTTCGAATCGCCAAGTCTGCCACGCTCTCCATATGGGCACCGTTCATTACGCGCTCGTTGTAGACGGCGACATCAATAAAGAGCTTGTCCAGAGCCACGTCCTGCTGCGTAAAGGTGCCGATCAGATCGCTATGCTGCATCCCGGTGATGGCGAGAACGGGAGCATGATCCATCTTCGCGTCATAGAGACCATTCAAGAGGTGGATGCCGCCAGGACCAGACGTGGCTATACAGACACCGATGCGGCCCGTGAACTTGGCATAGGCGCAGGCCATAAGCGCCGCGGACTCTTCATGACGCACGTGAATGAATCGAATTCGGTCCTTTTGCTTGCGCAGTGCTTCGAAGACTCCATTGATACCGTCTCCAGGAAGGCCAAAGATCGTGTCCACGCCCCATGCGACGAGGCGTTCGACCAGGACATCGGACGCATCTACCATTCAAATCTCTCCAGACTCAAAACATATGCTTTGACGCCCAGCGGCTCCACATAGGTTTCTTGATCCCCGACTCGAAGTTGCGCGAATCGAATGGGAGGGCTGTTTTGTCGTGTTTTGGTGTTGCCCGCGGGTGCATCAACGCAGCTGAGCTAACGGGTGATTAAGCACCGGCATCAAATGGACTTTCGGTTCTTTTTAGCGGATCTGTATACCTTGCAGGATCCCACAAAGAAGTAGCGGCCTCATGAGTCCTCACCAACTTTTCTTGATAAGCGTATCCAGGGCGAATCCGCCGTTTGGATCTCGAGTTGCGCTAACCGTGACACGCGGCGAAATCTGATATTGCCCTTGAATCGTTTGTCCCTGCGTAGTGGCGACGTTCGTTGAAAAGGTGACGAAAAGATTTCCGGTGACTCGCTGCTGGATGGTCAGATTTGCGCCCGGCGGCCCTGCCGTGGTGCCGCCGGCGATAACAGGGCTAATGGATAGCTGCGAAATTCCCGCGGCCTTGGCGATCCGGCTTGTCACCTGGCTTGAAACCTGCGAAGCCACCAATCCTTCAGCCTGCTGACTCATTGGAGTGGCGTTCATCGCGCTGGCCTCGGTTGTCTGCCCGAATGCGAGCAGATTGATGATGTCTGCCGACGGCAGAGATGGAGTAGAGGTGTATTGCGTGCGCAACTGGTCGGACGGTCCGCGGAACCGAAGGTCGATTTTGTATTCCTGGATCGTCGTGCTCAATGCGACATTCAGCACCGGCTCCGTCATCGCAGGATTGATGAACTGTATGGTTCCCCCTGTGAGCACAAATCGGTTTCCATTCAGAATCACGTCGCCGCTGGTCAGGTTCACGCGACCGAGCACGACGGGTTCAGCCGCAGTTCCGCGAATTTGAAGATTCGCAGTGCCGTCAACACTGAGTGTCCTGCTTACAAGGCTCGTGTTATTCGTCGAATTTACCGCGATATTCAGCTGGAGATTCTGTTGGAATCCGGGCGTTTGCGGGACCTCGACCCCGCCGGAAAACTGATTCACGACGCTGGATAGATCGAATGCGGGTGTAAAGGACAGGTTGGAGAGGGTTACCGCTCCGCCAAGTGTGGCGTGGCTGAGGGTGCCGTTGAGCCGCAGGGTTGCATCGGCGGTCTCGCGCACGCCTTGCGGATACAGGACCTGAGCCTCCTTGACTGCGACGCCGAGATCAAGTCGAACATCGGGCCGATAAATCACCGCACCTGTTGCCGTGACAGCGCCGCCTCCGAGCATGCCATCAAACTTTGCTATCGTGAGTCGGTCGCTCGTCAACTTCAGCACGCCATTGGCGTGTTGCAGGCTCACGGGCGACGTGGTCGTCGAGACGTTGGCTTCGGCGATATCGATTTCACCAGAGAGCAAACTGTCGGCGGTTGTGCCGTGAGAATCGACGTTAACCTTGAGCTGGCCTGAAGCTTGCAAATCCGGGTCGAAGATCTTCACGATCTGCAGATCGACTGACCCGTGGGCTTGCAACGACGCTGGCGCGTTACCGCCAACGGGGAACGCGCCCTGGATATTCAGCTCCGTATCGGTGCCGCGAATATTCACCGGTTGCAGGTGAACTAATCCTTCTTTGTAGTCGGCCTGGATTGGCGATGCTGCGAGTTGGATCGTGTTGCCATATGCAACTTTAAGTATGGGAACTTTCACCTGAACCTGGAGCTGATTCTTGTTCTTCAGCGGACCATGGATCGTGGCATGCAGCTCTACTTGTCCAGTCATGTTCGCGTCTTCGCCGGGGGCGAATGCGGCGAGAAGCGGCTGGATGGGAATCGCAGGCGTATCCAGCGAGCCGTCGATGAGGTAATCGTCTTGCAAATTTATCTTTGCCTTGCCTTGAAGATCGGCGTTGACGAATGCAGATGCCAGCTCCACATTCGCTACGTGATGGGCTTCGTTCACTTGAAGCCTCGTTTTCGAGATGGTTTGCCCGCTGAGCGTGAGCGCCGGGATCTCCAGGTCGGCATCCAGTGCGGGATCGTCGTAACTTCCCTGGCCGTGTGCGTGAATTTGGACGACGCCTTTCGCGTCGATACCGCGTGTCTTGACCGACTCAAGTTTCGCCAGATCGATACCACTCGAAGTGACTTGAGCGTTATAGGTTCTTGCATGAGGATCGGTCGTGACCTGGGCTTGAATCGACCCCGCCGGAAGGTGAATCGATGCGGATGCCTTTACCTGGTTCCCAGCCCCCGTGAGGTCGATACTGGCCTGGGAAATGGGCTCTCCAAATGCCGTGGCTTTCGTCAGGCGAATGCTTGCGTTTCCCGTAGATGCGATGGCCGAGCCGTGTAGATGAGCGCTCGCATTCACCGTTCCCGTAACGGGGATCGAACGCCCGGCAAGTTCCGCAATCGTTGCCGTTGGCAGGTCGGATGCAGTCAGGTCGAGTTGCGCCGCACTTTGGGGCGAAAGCGACCAATCGCGAAGGTCTATCGCGGCAGACCCCGTGACCTGGCCGCCGCCAGCCGTTCCCTCCAAGTGAAGATTCTTGAGACTGGCGTGAGATTCACTCAGTTCCAGTCCGGTCGTGAGCAGTTTCCATTTGGTGCCGTTGTATTCAAGATTCTGAGCCGAGAGCTGGCCCGTGATATTCGGTGAAGTGGTTGATCCCCGGACCGTGCCTTGGAACGTCGCCTGACCTTTCAAGTCGATCGCTGGTGCGTTGGTCCCGGAGGTGCGGAAGATATCGACAAATGTAGCGATCTCGCTAAGATCGTTTGCCTGGAGATTCACGGAAAGGCTTGACTGGCGACTAACCGTTCCATTCAACAGAACATTCAGTTGCGAGCTCTTGAGATAACTATTGCTAAGCGCCAGACTGCGGCCCGCGTTCGAGTACACCGCGTGGAATGCGCCCTGGATGGGAATCACGCGGCTCGTCGCGATCGCCGCTTCAGCGGATCCGGGCTTGTTTCCTAGCGGATTTGACGGCGCTCTCGCTGCCTGTCCGTCCAATGCTACGTCTGCGTGTGCAGTCAGGTCGTCGATCGTCTTTCCCCATGCGGCTGTGGCCGTTGTGTCCGCTGTGCCGCTCAGCGAGACGCTCGTCACGGATGAGGGCCCTCCGAAGGCCTCCTCCACTTGGGCAAGTGAGACTTTGTGCAGTTTGAGGTGCAAGGTCGAGTGGGAGTCGCCTCCGATCGACTGCATCGTTCCTTCGCCCGCCAGTGCTCCACCCAGAATGTGGGCGCGAAGATTTGTGAGTGATGCGTTCCCCTGGGCGAGAGAATAGCTCGCCGAAATGTTCGCCACGTTGGTGCGAGCCGCCGACGGTATTCAAAGCGAGACTGTCGCTGGCGAGGGTGCCGCTTATAACCAGAGACTGTATTGTGCTTCGGTCAGGCGATTGTTGGAATTGGAGCGAGCCTGATGTCTGCACGGAGCCTGCGGGCAATGTGGGTTCATCGAGAATCTTTGCTGCTTGTTTGCCGTCCAGAACAACCTGATATTGCGCTTTCACGGCTGGATTGCCGTAGTTCTCAATTGTGGCGCTCACGGTCGCGCGGGATGGTCCGGCGGTCACAGTTCCGCGCTTGAGGGTGAATGTGGTCGGGGTGGCATCAAATTCACTTTCGAGATTGTGCTGGAGCGGGCGCAACGAACCGAACGTAAGATTCGCGTTTGAATAGGCGAGGTTGCCGCTGTAGCGCTTAGAAAGACTGCTGAAAGTCGAGTTGAACGCGAGATCGTGCAGATCTGCCGTAAGCGCATAAGGACGTGAGTTGTAATAGACTTCGCCACGCACAATCTGAACATGGCGAATCCCCAGGTCAAACAGGTCGGTGTGGCTTGTCCCGCTGCTTTTAAAGACGGGAAGGTTCGATACACCGTTTTTGTCGACAACCACCCACGCTACGGGGTGATCGATCTGTATTTGATCCAGGTACCAGGTCCTGCTCAGAACGGAAACGACTCGAACGCCGACTTTCAAGTGATCCGCCTGGAGCAGCGGGGGATCCGTATGGGGAGCCGCACCTGCAATACGAACGCCATACAGATCCAGGCTCAGCGTCGGCAAGTGCAACGCAAAGTTCTCAAGCTGCACCGAAGCGCCGAGCGCGCTGCTGGCTTTTCGCTGCGCCAACCCAAGCAGATAGCGGTGTCCGCTCTCGGAGTTCACGAGGGTGATCAAGAGGCCGGAGCAGAGGATAACGATGAGCGGTATGCCCGCCGCGAACCAGGTGATCAGCCGAAAGTAGCGGCGGTTTTGAAAGCGACGCAACCGAGCGGCGAAAGTCTGCATGCTGTGATCTAGAGTCATCATTCCTCTTCTCAGAAAGCCTGGCCGATGCCGACGAAGTACTGTGTTGCGCTGACGCCTGGGATGGAATTCAGGTTGCGGCCGATGTCGACACGGATTGGGCCGACGGGAGTGGAATAGCGCAACCCGAGACCGACGTTGTTTGAGTAGAGTGAAGTAAAGTCATGAAATCCGACATTCGGAAACACATTGCCGCCGTCATAGAACACGGCAAGACTGAGCCCCTTTTTGATGGGGAGCGGGATGCGCGCCTCGGAATTCAGGAGGAGGAGTTCGTTCCCGCCGTTCGGGACCTGGATGAGTGTGCAGGTTGAGCTTGATCCGCTGCTGCAGACCTCGACTTGCCGTTGCGGACCCGCACCGTCTAGAGGGAATCCACGAAGCGAGTTTCCGCCTCCGGTGAAGAATGATTCGCTGAGGGGGACAAAGCTGTTGAGGAACGGCTGGGCGAGACCGATGCGAATACTTTCGGCCCACACAATGTGATGGAACTTTTCGCGATAGATCGCAGCCTGTCCGGTGAGTTTTGCGAAATTGACACTAGACCCCAGCTTGCTGCTACTGAAGTCGATTTCAAGCGACCTCAGTGAGCCCTTGTGTTCATCGAGCGGATTGTCCCGTGTATCCCGCGTGATGTTCGCGGTGAGCGTCGATAGCCTGACGTGTTGATCTTGCGTTGGAACGAGGCTTGGAATAAGGATTCGGGTGAGATCGACCTGGCTGAATCCGTATTGGGCGAAGAAGACGGTCTTTCTTTCCTTGTCCAGGGCGTGCTGGAATTGCAAGGTTCCCTGTTCTTCCTGCGACGAAAAAATCGGGTTCTCTTCGTTCCGCTCGAATGAAAATGACGTCGTTGCCTTCCATGACGACCAGCGGAAACTTGGATTGATGTAGTAAACAGCGGCGCGCTGGTCCAGCCTGCCCGCAAATCCAGTGATTGAGAATGATTCCCCTCTGCCGAACAGGTTATTGCGGGTGTATTGAAGCGTGCCACGGGGCCCATAGAAAGTTGTCTCGCTGGTTGTAAAGTTCGTGGGCAGTCCAATTGGTGGAAGGTTAGGCAACGCTACCGTTCCGCTTGGGATGCTTCCTCCGCGGTCGATGACTTCGAAACCGAATCCGTACGTGAATTCGTTTCTATTGGTCTCGTGGACTTTCACCAGCACATCATCGGTAGTCAGAGTGGTGACCGGTTCTTTGGGGTCAACCTGCGCCCAATCGAAAACACCTGTATGGTTGTACAGCTTGCTGCCGGCTGTCAGCAATTCTGATTCCGTCAGCGGTTTTTCTTTTTTAATATCCGCTACATCTCTGTCGATCAACTGCTGTCTCGTGAGCTGCCGGCCAAGGGTAAGTACATTGCCAGTGATCACGCGCGGTCCTTCAAGGATTTTGTAGACGACATTGATACGATGCGGATCGCTTTTCGATACCTCGCTCGCTTCCTCGCGAAAGCTGGCGATCAGATATCCGGCCTTGAGATAGTTGGCGAGAATGGTTGCGCGGTCCGCCGCGACATGTTCCTGGGAGTACGGCTGGCCTGCAGTCAATTTCAGCCCCCTGGGCGCAAACTGTGACTGCGGCAGTGTGTTTGCCCCCTCAATAGCGAGGGAATTCACGGTGTCGCGCGGCCCCTCGACCACGCGAAACGTAATTTGAAAATTGCCTCCGGTCCGCGCCACCGTCGATGTGATGTTCACGTCGCTGAAGCCTTCAGACTGGTAAACCGCCTTGAGATTCTTGATGCTCGTCTGCACCAATTGATCGCTGGATTTGCCTGGCGAAAACAAGTGCTTCTTTTCAACCGCGAGGTGTGGCGTAAGTGTAGAAGAGGGAAGAGTCCGATTCCCGGTCAAGGTGATCGCCGTGACCTTGTGCTTCTTGCCCTTCGTAATCTTGTAGATCACAGTTTGGGTTTGCGTTCCCTTGTTGAGATGGGACTCAACCGCTACGTCAAAGTAACCCTTTGCCTGAAAATAGGAAACCAACGCCTGCCGACCCTCGGTAACCGTTTCGTCGTCGACGCCGATTCCCTGATACATGGGCAGCAACGAGTTGCGGGTCCATGGCCAGAGGTGGGACCCCTCGATTTGGACCCTGGTCTTCTCGCCCGCTTTTACACTGAAATGAATGTCGGCTCGATTCTCCGGCGCTTCATATTCTGCGCCGGCGACCTTTACCTGGGCACCCAGGTAGCTCTGTTTTTCAAGCGTTCTTTGCAAATACTTCGTCGCTCGAGTCAGCGTCGTGTGATGGTACGTCTTGCCCGGGCGAATCGCCGCCGCATGGAACCGAGCCGATAGCGTGGTGAGCTTGTGCGATAGTGTTGATCCTTGATTGTCAGGGGCATTTTCAATGGCGACCGATCCGAATTTTGCACGCTTTCCGAGCGTCGAATCGAATTGCACATTCGCCAGCGCGTTGGCTGAATCGAGATCAAGCCTGGGGCTAACTTCGGCGCCGAAATACCCTTCCTGCCGGAAGAAAGTGACCAGACTCTGGCGGTCTGTTTCGATCTCTGAGGAATTAAACGCTTCGGAAAGAGGGTAATTTGCGGCTTGGATCAGCTGCGAGTAGTGAAACCGTTTGGCTCCTGGAAACTCGAAAATCCCGAAATACACTGCAGGCATGACGACAAAGACGACACGAACCCCGTGCGCATCTGGTTCGACTTGAATCTCAACGCGATCAAAGTTTCCGTCTTTTTTCAGCGCGCCGGCAGTCTGGTCCACCTTTTCTCTGGAGAACGGTTGACCCACCTGCTGCGCCAGGCATCGGGGACATCGCGATGTATCGTAGCCCGGACGGCCCGCGATCTCGATTGAAGAGACGTTTTGACCTTCATATGAAGACAAAAAGCGGCCTTCGTCGGTTTGAGGCGCTCCGGCTGCGGGCGTCGGCTTCACGTCTTGCGCCAGGTTCTTCAGGCAAGCAAGATGGGCAAAAATGACGAGCGCCGGCAGAAGGAGGTACGGCCAGTGAAGGCGATTAGCAGACGCTTTCGGGTTGTTAGCGAGCATTTCAGCGCCTGACGAAGCATTCGATCTCACCTAGTTGAGAGATGCTCAATTAAGGTGCGGGGTTTGCTTTTGCGTTGTTCTCTCCGGCTCTGTCGCCCGGGCTACTGGATCACTACGCGTCGCATCCATAACGCTAGAGCAGTTCCGCAGTTACTGCTGTAGGCGGTCGCGACTAGATCTCCATCACCCACAGCTTGGAGAATTCGGCGGCATCAGCGAGGACTTCCAATGGCGCCTCACCTTCGCTTATCGGTCGTGCCTTGGCGGCTTCATTACGGGGTGTCGATCCGCAAATTGGTCCTTCGAATCTGGGCGTCGATGCTCGCTGATGGTCTTTTTGGGCATGCCGCTGAACTCGGATTTTACTTTCTATTTGCGCTTTTTCCAACGTTGCTGTGTGGGGCTTCGATTCTGGGTCTCATGGTCCGCTCGGCACATCAGATTTCGAATCAATTGCTCGAATACCTCAGCCTCGTCATCCCCACTTCCGCGCTCTCCAGCGTCCTGGGTACGTTTAACGAAACGGCAGCAGCTGCCAGCTCAGGAAAACTGACTCTCGGATCGATTGCAGCAATCTGGTCGGCCTCAGTCGGGGTTTCCGCCATTCAAGACACACTCAACGCAGTATTCAAAATCAAGGAGAGGCGTTCGTATGTTGTCGCTCGAGTTTACGCCATCATTCTCACCATTCTGCTTATCTTTCTTGTGGGTTCCGGCCTTGGATGCATGTTCGCCGGGGACTTCGCTGCCACTCTGGCTGAGCACAGCCTTCATGAACGGGTAATCGCAATTGCCGCTGGATTCGCGATACGGGGTGTTGCGTGGGCTGTGTCCGCCTCTCTGCTTGCATTGTCGTTCGCAATGCTTTATTTCTGGGCCCCCGATTGGGAGAAACGGCGTTGGCACTGGCTTACACCGGGAACGGTCCTTGGTATCACCGGGTGGCTTCTCGCTTCCGTTGGACTTCGCGTTTATCTTCATTTCTCGAATAGCTTTACAGTGACCTACGGATCGCTTGGGGCAGTGATCATTCTGCTCATTTGGTTTTATAACAGCGGCTTGATGCTGCTGCTGGGCGCAGAAATTGACTCAGTCATCGACGAAACCGCCGCTGCAGCACCGCTGATTCATATGACCGAAGCGAACTTGCAACGAACACCTTCCCAGGATCATGCCCGCAGTGAGACAAACTGATACGCGCATGCGACATCTGGGAAAAAGAAAGTTGCTTCGCGTCGAAGTCGGTTCGCGATTCGGACATCGGTTCACGAGTGTGTACCAGCGTGAATTCTCCTGGCGTTTTCTGAATACAGATTAGTGAAGCGCGATGGCCTGAACCGAATAGGGAGCGAGAGTGACCGTTGTGGTGAATGAAGACCCGCTTGTCGCATTCAGTGACAATGGGGATGACTGGATGGACAGCCCATTCGCGATTTGATAGAGCGTAGCCTGTGGCGAGGTGAATCCCGGATTCGCCAAATCGATAGGCAGGTTGGTGTACGTGTATTGGGAAGGGTTGATCAGCACGACTGCATCCAGACTGGGTGTGAAGTACGCAGTCACCACCAGGCCATTTTCCAGCCTTGGAGGCGAAATCGAAGTGGCCAGGTAGCCGCCGTCCTGCAGATCCAGATATTGGGGAGATCCGAGCAACTGGTACGTGAAATATTGCGGGTACGGCTGGGCCGGAGTTCCTTGGGGATAGGCGCAATCCATGTTGGTGTCCAGTTCGCCGACCAGACAGTAATACGGCGGATTGGCCGCTGCGTAGTAAATCAACCGGCTCATGGAATTGGGAGCGCCCGTGTATGCAAAGGGCGCGTCGAGCAGGTCGGCGACGTAAAGAGCGTTCCAGAGCGGCGCATACGTATAGTCATCAGTGCAGCAGGTTTTCACGAACAGCCAGTCGAGGTTGTACTCGGTAATGTAGATTGGCAGATTCTTGCCCTGCGGCTGCAGACCTCCAGCAGCGAGCGATCCGGCATACTCGTAGATGTTCGCCGGGCTCTCACTGCCCTGCGTAATCTGGTAAATCGACGGCGTGCCATTGTAGGTGTCCCACGCGGCGGTCTCGCCCGGCTTCCCGACGAGGTAGCTGTGGTAGCTCAGGAAGTCGATGTTCTGGGAAACGACCGGATCATTGAGTATCGCAGTCACCCAGGTTGAATCGAGGCCGGCTGTGACTGGGCCTCCCACTCGAATCGTTTGACCATCCGTCTTGGCCTGCGCCTTCATCAAGGGAACTGCGGCGGAGTACAGCTTGATGTAATCGGTAAGGGCGTTGTCGCCGGCCGGGACGCATAGAGCGATATCCGGTTCATTCCATATCTCGTAATCGGTTGCGACCCCAGGGAAAGTGACGTCCATGTGCTGCACAATTTGCTGCGCAATCGACGCCCAGGCATTAACGTCGGAAGGCATGCTCTCTACGCCGCAGGTGCCTTGCTGAAGCCATGTCGGCGACTGGTACATCTCCAACATGACGTGAACTCCGCCATTCGCCGTAATCTTTTTTATCGTGGCGTCCAGGGGCCCCCAATTCGGGGTGGTCGTCGCAAATACGTTCGTGATTTGTGCATATGTGCGGCCTGACGTTATGCCGCCTGCCTCTACCAGGGCCAAGTCCGCCGTTGTGTGAAGCGATTCGAGGTATTGGGTGCCAAAGAGCCCCGCCGGGACCGGGTTAGTATTCGACGCGCGGGATCCGAAATCCACCGTGACATTCGAGTACACCGTGATGGATGCAGTAGCGGTGAGTCCGAGGGAGTTGTCCGTCACCACCAGAAGATGCGAGCCCGCAGTGCTGGGAGCGGTGTAGAGGCCCTGGCCGGTCACTGTACCCGAAGTCGAGTCACCGCCAGCGACACCATCAACGCTGTAGCTCAAGGAATTCGTATCTGGAGCGTTCGAGAGCTGTGCCTGGAAGACCTGCTCGCCGCCCGCCGGTACAGCCGCTGTAGAGGGGTACACAGCGAAAGTTCCCGAAGAGGACGCGACCACCGTCACCTGGGTCGAAGCGATCGAATGCGGGCTGGCATTTTCGGTTGCCGTCACTGTGCAGGTCTGCGGCGACGATGGCGCCGTGTACAGGCCTGTAGCGGTGTTGTTCATGATCCCGCAACTCGCCGTCCACGTGGCTGGAGCATTCGCAGAGAATTGCAGCACCTCGTTCACCACTACCGTCGGATTTACGGGCAGAATCGAGAACGCAACCCCGTTTCCTGTCAATGCAACTGACTGTGGGCTGTTTGTGGCTGAATCGGTGAACGTCAGCGTCGCGGTGCGTGTCCCTGCTGCTGTGGGGGTGAATGTGACGCTGACGGTGCAGTTGCCGGAGCCAGCCAGGGTGGTTCCACAGGTATTTGCAGAGATAGCGAAGTCGCCGGCGTTGGTTCCCGAGATAGCGATGCTGGTGATGTTAATCGACACCGTTCCGCCGTTCGTCAATGTAACGGTCTGAGGGGAACTGGTTGCTCCCACAGGGGTATTCGTGAACGAAAGGCTTGTCGGCATCACACTTGCGCTCGCCGAATTGCCGGTCCCTGACAGCGTTACCGTCTGTGGGCTGTTTGCGGCCGAATCGGTGAACGTCAGTGTCGCGGTGCGGGTTCCTGCTGCTGTGGGGGTAAATGTGACGCTGACCGTGCAGTTGCCGGAGCCTGCGAGGGTGGTTCCGCAGGTCTTTGCCGAGATGGTGAAGTCGCCGGCATTGGTTCCCGCGATGGCGATGCTGGTGATATTGATCGAAGCGGTTCCACCATTGGCCAGCGTGACCGTCTGCGGGGAACTGGTCGAGCTGACATTGGTTGCTGCGAAGGTCAGGCTTGCCGGCGTCACGGATGCGTTTGCTGTATTGCTCGTTCCTGTTCCGGATAGCGCGACTGTCTGCGGACTGTTTCCAGCCGAATCGGTGAATGTGAGTGTCCCGGTGCGTGTACCAGCTGTGGCAGGCGTGAATGTGACGCTGACCGTGCAGTTGCCAGGGCCAGCCAGGGTGGTTCCGCAGGTCTTTGCGGAGATGGTGAAGTCGCCGGCATTGGTTCCCGCGATGGCGATGCTGGTGATATTGATCGACGCGGTTCCACCATTGGCCAGAGTGACCGACTGCGGCGAACTGGTCGAGCTGACATTGGTTGCTGCGAAGGTCAGGCTTGCCGGCGTCACGGATGCGTTTGCTGTATTGCTCGTGCCCGTTCCGGATAACGCTACGGTCTGTGGGCTGTTTCCAGCCGAATCGGTGAATGTCAGTGTAGCGGTGCGGGTTCCTGCTGCTGTGGGGGTAAATGTGACGCTGACCGTGCAGTTGCCGGAGCCAGCCAGGGTGGTTCCGCAAGTCTTTGCGGAGATGGTGAAGTCGCCGGCGTTGGATCCCGAGATGGCGATGCCGGTGATATTGATCGACGCGGTTCCACCATTGGCCAGAGTGACCGACTGCGGCGAACTGGTCGAGCTGACATTGGTTGCTGCGAAGGTCAGGCTCGCCGGCGTCACGGATGCGTTCGCTGTACTGCTCGTTCCTGTTCCGGATAGCACGACTGTCTGCGGACTGTTTCCAGCCGAATCGGTGAATGACAGTGTCCCGGTGCGTGTCCCAGCTGCGGCAGGCGTGAAGGTGACGCTGACCGTGCAGTTGCCGGAGCCTGCGAGGGTGGTTCCGCAGGTCTTTGGCGAGATGGCGAAGTCGCCGGCATTGGTTCCCGCGATGGCGATGCTGGTGATATTGATCGAGGCGGTCCCGGCATTCGCGAGAGTGACGGACTGCGGGGAACTGGTCGAGCTGACATTGGTTGCTGCGAAGGTCAGGCTTGCCGGCGTCACGGATGCGTTCGCTGTACTGCTCGTTCCTGTTCCGGACAACGCGACGGTCTGCGGGCTGTTACCAGCCGAATCGGTGAACGTGAGTGCGGCGGTGCGTGTTCCTGCTGCTGTGGGCGTAAATGTCACGCCAACCGTGCAGTTGCCGGAGCCTGCGAGGGTGGTTCCGCAGGTCTTCGATGAGATGGCGAAGTCGCCGGCGTCGGTTCCCGAGATGGCTATGCTGGTGATGTTGATCGAAGCGGTCCCGCCATTGGCCAATGTGACCGACTGCGGCGAAGTAGTCGCTCCAACGGCGGCATTCGCGAAAGAGAGACTTGCCGGCATCACGCTGGCGCTCCCTAAATTACCGGTTCCCGTGAGTGATACCGTCTGCGGGCTGTTGGTGGCGTTATCCGTGAAGGTTACGGCAGCGCTGCGTGTCCCAGCCGCCGACGGGCTGAATACCACACTGATGGTGCAAGTGCCCGAACCCTGGAGCGTCGTACCGCAAGTATTGGCGGAGATCGCGAAGTCACCCGCGTTTACTCCGGTCAGCGCGGCGCTGGTGATGGAAAGCGCGGCCGTTCCCTGGTTTTGCAAGGTGATCGTCTCCGCCGGGCTGCTCGTTCCAACATTGAAAGCGCCGAACTGGAGCGAATTGGGATTCGCTACTGCGGAACCAATCGAGGTCGTTCCAATTCCGGAAAGAGGAACGGCCATCGGCGAGCTCTGTGCGCTATCGATGAACGAAAAAGTTGCCTGGCTGGGTCCGGCCGCGGTGGGTGCAAAAAGCAAGCTCACCGTGCAACTGGCGTTCGATGCGAGGGTGGTTCCACAGGTCTCACTGGCGATGGAAAAACTGCGTGTATTCGCTCCGGATATAGCGATGTTGCTGAGGCTGACTGAGGACGCGCCGAGGTTCGTGAGAGTCACCGTCTGCAGACTGCCCTTAGCTCCGACGGCAACATCTTGCCAGGAGACGCTCGTCGGGTTTACGAGAACCCCTACCACCGAGGTACAGCTTGTTTCCGGGATCAGGCACAGAGCGAGGAGCAAGGCGCTGATCGCCATCACAGCGGGATTCGTTCTCCAGGTTGTAGCGCGAAGATCGACCTCCTCAGACGCGAATCGAGGAGATATAGAGAGAATCAGGAACCGAAGGAATTCAGCGGTTGCAGACGGTCCGAAACGCCGCCGGACAGGCGCATACCGCGGGGAATTGTGTGGCTTGACCATCCTCGGAGCTAACAGGCCTTTCGCCGATTGGGGTAAACGAATCTGATCTAATTGCGTTGAAATCGACGAGGCATCGGAAGTGACGAACTCGCCTACGTCTCACATTCTGCAACTGAACTGCCCAAGCCGAGTTTTAAGAGACCCGCCCAAACTGAATTTTGAAAAGGTTAGATGAGACTCTGACTGCGCGAGTTGCTGAGATCCGACTGCAATAGTTATATTTATCCTCCGATGTTGGTGGACGCCGGCATGGAACCGGCTTTCCGGGACGGCAAAACGCGAAGTTCGACCCCGAACTAAAGGTTGAAATTCTTGCGAAAAGGGGTTGCGATCAGGCAACCTTCTGACTATGATGTGGCAAAGCTTAGAAACACACTTGAAGCGCTTTCGCTGGGCCACAAAATCCGGAACGGCACGTACATCGGTTGTGTGCTCCTTACTTGCCTGAATAAATCCTTGTGGTGAGCGATGCGGTAGACGTTTACAACGTCTGTCAGCAGAGCCTCGGATCGAACTCTTGCCTACCCAGCTTGAAGGGTCGGCGTGTGCCCGCGCAAAGGATGCCTTGGTTCATTTCCTCACAATGAGGTGTCCATGCGCTTTCTGTACGCTTTGATCAATCTTTTCTCATCCATTTGCAGCGCAAAAAATCTCGGGAAAGACTTCCGCCGATTCGCCGGCCTGCTCGTACTTCTCACGTCAATTTCGCCAATTGCGGCCTTTGGGGCCACCTATTACCTTTCCCCCAGCGGCAATGATTCTCACAACGGGTCCTACGGCAGTCCGTGGCTCTCGCCCAAACACAATCTGAATTGCGGTGACGAAATCATCGCTGAATCTGGCTGGTATTACGCCAACAACTTTAATTCCGGTCATTGGGGCTACGTATCTTGTCCGAGCAACAATAATGTAGCCTGGCTGACGTGCGCAACCTTCGATTCCTGCAAGATCTACTCCACCAATGAAGGAATCAATGTCGATCACAGTTACTGGGGTGTTCAGGGCTGGGAGGTGACCGTTGCCAGCGGCACCAACGGCTTCTGCTTCGGCGCAGCCCCCTCCTATGCAAATTGGGTCAATATTCACCACATCATATTCGCGAACAACGTAGCTAACGGCTGCCAGGCGGGCGGATTCTCCACCTACAACCTGGGAAACTCCGGTGTGGACTACGTGGTAATCGCGGGGAATATTGCTTATAACGCCATCCAGGGAAGTTCCGAATGCTATAACGCGATCAGCATCTATCAGCCAGTCCAGTCCGACTGGAATTCGGGTACCCACATCTACATCGCGGACAACTTTGCCTGGGGAAATTACCAGCCGAACTACTGCGGAGGCGTGCAGGCCTGGGGCGGGGATGGGATCATTCTCGATACCTTCGACGGCAGCGGATCGAGTTTACCCAATCCATACGGGGCACAGGCGGTAGTGCAGAATAACGTCGTCCTGGGCAACGGCGGGCATGGTATCGAGGTACAGAACAACGTCCGCGGTTCGTATCATGCGCCCATTTATCTTACCTACAACACCAGTTGGGGCAACGAGGCGAAATATAACCAGCAGACCAACCATCTGTGTGCCGAGGTGCTGCTCAACTCGGTATACAACACCCAGGAGCGTTATAACCTCATCGCTACTAAGAGCGCGACCGAATGCGCCGGCAATCCGATGTACGCGCTTTCGGTTTATAACGTGAACGGAACCGTGTGGATTTACAGCAACAACGCTTTCGGGTACAACGGGCAGAATACCTTCAAGTGGGCGTACGGATCATTTACTTACGACTCGAACAATGTGTTGGGCGTCGATCCGTATCTCGATAATGCATATACACCCGGGGCGCCCTCATGCGGAGGCACAGGTACCGTGTCCAACTGCATGGGGTGGCTAACAAGTGATTTTCTTCCCACCGTAACGTCGGCCAAAAGCTATGGGCACCAATGGCCGGGGAACTACAGCTACGATTCGCTGTTTCCGCAGTGGGTGTGCAACGTGAACATTCCAAACGACCTTATCAAGAGGGGTTGCTAGACTGCGGCAATTATAGCGGCCATGTTTTTTGATCGAAGGGAGGCAAATGCCTCCCTTTTTTCTTGTGCGTGGAGCCAGCCTGGTTTCGCGCCGGTTGAGCGATCCGGGGATTCCGACAACGCCCCAACTGCAGTCCTTACGAATTTCACGCTTTCCACTGAATCATCCAAGACAGCCAAATTCCCAACGACAGCATCACACTAACTGTTTGTTTCCGCCTGGAATCTGTCGATTTGGGGACCGTTCTTATTGAGTAGCCTCTTTTGTACTTAAGCAGTACGTCGCCTGTGTTCTTTGTGTTGTCGATGAGGTTTCAAGTCCTGAAACGGTCGGACATCGACTTTGACATCGGGAGAAGAATCATCAGCCTGGAAGTCAGCTCGCGTTGACGCCAGACGAGTCCAGACGAGTATTGGGTACTTTCTCGTTGAGGTCTTTACCTTCGTGACGGTTGAGTCGGTTTGTCTATCTCTGCACTGCTTATTGACCCCGGGCACAAAGTCGGATCCAACAGCCTTTTCATCGGGTGGAATTCTAAAATGAAACGAATTTCGATCGCATTGGCTGTGCTCCTGGCCTCAGTCTCTCCCTCGACAATCGGCCAGACGCTCTATGTTTCTTCCACGTCTTCCTCGGCGGCTGCAGTTTCTGCCGACACGACGGCCGACCTTCACGCACGCAATCCGCGCTATCAACTGCGGAAAGGGGACAGTTTCCAAATGGACTTCCCCTTTTCGCCGGAGTTCAATCAGACCGTCACGGTAGAGCCCGATGGCTATGTAACGTTGAAGGGCGTGGGGGCGGTGTTTGTTGAAGGCCAGTCAGTTCCCGAAGTAACCGAGGTTCTCAAGAGGTCCTACGCCAAGATCCTCCATGATCCGGTCATCACCGTCTCCCTGAAGGATTTCGAAAAGCCCTATTTCATCGCTGCCGGCCAGGTAGCGCGACCGGGTAAATATGACCTTCGCAGCGCGCTCACTGTCACCGAGGCAGTGGCGATTGCCGGCGGCTTTACCGACAGGTCCAAGCATTCAGAGGTCGTACTCTATCGGCCTACTCCGACCGGGGGCTTCGAGGCGAAGGTTCTCAATATCAAGAAGCTGCTTGCGTCGCGAAATCTTTCGGAAGACCTTCGCCTGGAGCCGGGCGATATGGTGTACGTCCCGCAGAACAAGTATTCGAAGATTCGCCCGTATATACCGACTCCGAACGCGGGAGTGGGTGCCTATTACAACGCCGTTCCGTACTGAGCAAGGAACAACATGGATAACGAACCTATCACAATTGAACGCCACTTTCGTCGTCCTCTGCCAGGCAGGCGGGATTTAGTTGCGGCCTTGTTCCGCCAGCACCGGGTGATTCTGGCGGCATTCGCTCTGGCCATCGCCGTTGTGCTTTTGTCCGGGATGTGGATCCCGAAGTACGACGCCCATATGAAGATCCTGGTGCGGCGCCAGCGCAACGACGCCCCTGTCAGCACCTACTCGACCGAGCCGATCGAATTCAATGACCAGGTCTCAGAAGAGGATCTCAACACCGAAGTGGAATTGCTCAACAGCGAGGATCTGTTGCGCGAGGTGGTGCTGAAATCAGGAATGGCGCCCGCTCCGACTTCGGCAAATGACGTCGCCGGTCAAAAGCGAATTGCCAGGGCGATGCTCAAGTTGAGCAAAGGCCTGAGCGTCGAGGCTGTGCACAAATCCAACATGATCGAGATCCGATATGTAACCACGGATCCGCATAAGGCCGTGCAAGTCCTGAACATCCTGGCGGCCGCGTATATCGAGAAACATATGCGGGCGCATCGCTCATCGGGCGAGTCTGTGTTCTTCGACCAGGAGGCCCAGCGGTACGAGGACCGGATGAGCGACGCTCAGAAGAAGCTGATGGATTTCACCAAGGGAACGGGGATTGTTGCGGCCGATGTGCAGCGCGACTCAGCCCTGCGCCAGGCCAACGATTTCGATGCGACTGCGCGGCAGGCGCAGGCGTCGGTATTTGAGACCGAACAGCGTATCCGCACGCTTCAGCGGCAGCTCAATGCCATGCAGCCCAGGATGACCACGGTGGTTCGTACTTCGGACAACGCGCAGCTCTTGGAACAGTTGAAGTCGACCCTGCTGACACTCGAACTGAAGCGAACCGAGCTGTTGACCAAGTATGAGCCCACATACCGGCTTGTTCAGGAAGTCGACCAGCAGATCGCGAAAACAAAGAGTGCGATAGAGACAGAGGAGAATCGGCCAGTTCGCGAGGAGACCACCGACCACGATCCCGATTACCTGTTGATGCGAACAGAACTCAGCAAGGCCCAGGCCGATCTGGAGGGTATGAAAGCCCGCGCGACGGCGGCGGCTTCAATGGCCGCCCAGTATCAGAAGGCGGCACAGAATTTTGATCAGCAGGGGGTCGTTCAAGACAACCTGTTTCGCACAGCGAAGGCCCAGGAAGACAACTACGTTCTTTATGCTCACAAGCGTGAGGAAGCGCACATCACCGATGCACTTGATCAGCAGCGCATCCTGAATGTCGCCGTTGCAGAACAGCCGATCGCGCCCGCCTTTCCCAACCGCTCGCGTTTTAACTTTGCCGTTCTGGCCCTGCTGATGACGGGAGGATTCGGTCTGACGGCGGGATTCCTGGCTGATTTCCTTGATCCCTCGTTCCGTACGCCGGAGGAACTGACGAATTATCTGAGGACGCCGGTCCTTGCCGTCTTGCCGAAGGGCGGGGAGTAGGCCCATGGTTCTACGGTTTTTCGGATTGCACGAGAATCCATTCGGGGTGACCCCTGAGCCGCGGTTTATGTATGACAGCCCAACTCATCGGGAGGCCCTGGCTTCGCTGCACTACAGTTTCCGATGCAACCGTGGCTTTACTGCCCTGATCGCATCACCGGGACTCGGCAAGACGACGCTCCTCTATCGTTTTGTCAGCGAGATCCGGGATAACGCTCGCACCGTGTTTCTGTTTGACATCGATAGAGAGTCCTCTCCGCGCGAACTGATCGCTTCAATCCTCCGCGACCTCGGAATTACGCCCGATGCGACCGCAACCGGGATGCACGAGCAGCTGAATCAGGTGCTGGTGCAAGAGTCTCGCGCAGGCCGGACAGTTGTCGTTGTCATCGACGAAGCCCAGAATCTCTCGGAGGCGGCCCTTGAAACAGTTCGCCTTTTGAGCAACTTCGAGACTGCCCCAGCCAAGTTGATCCACATCGTCCTCTCGGGGCAGCCGCAGCTGCTCGAGAAACTGCTGCAGCCCTCGCTCGTACAGCTTCGCCAGCGGATTTCGACCTTCTGCCATATCGATCCCCTCTCGGCGCAGGAAGTGTGTGACTATGTCCACCATCGCGTGAGACTGGCTGGACGTTCCGGCGCACCGCTTTTCTCCGACGAGGCGCTTCAATTGATTGCGCTGGCCAGCCAGGGGACTCCTCGCATCATCAATAATTTGTGCTTCAATGCACTCTCCATTTGCCGGGCGCTCAATCAGAGTCAGGTCAACCGCAGCATGGTGGAAGAAGCGATGACTGACTTGCGACTGGCTTCATTCGAAAAGCCTCATGATGGCCCGACAAAAGCATCCTCCAGCGGATCTTTTCTGAATCGCCCCGCGATGCGCGAACTGGGTCTTTACAGGCATCACTTGACAACAAGCGCAGCGGCCTTGTGCTTCTCCATTTTCATTTTCGTGGGGTTCTGGGAGATCCGGGTTCATCAGCTGCCCATGGCGCCAAGGATTTCATCGCCGAGTGTGAACATTGTGCCAGTATCCACCCCCATCGCGAACCAGACGAGACTGGTTCACGTCGAAGAATCGAAGAGCACTCAGCAATCTCAGCCTTTCAAGGTCACCGTGGGACCCAACCAGACGCTGCGCGATATTGCCGTGCATTATCTCGGAGAGTTCAACGAAACCCGTCTTCGCCAGATCCGGGCTCTCAATCCTTCGCTGGAAGATCCGGATTATCTTCTGGTCGGACAGAGCATCTGGCTTCCCGGGCCGCAATCTTCCAATCTGGCCAAATCCGAAATGAATTCACCTGACGCGAGGAGTCTTCCATGAGTCGTAACTTCGATCTGCTGGCAGAGGTTGAACGGGAGCGTGGCACTTTTTCAAAAGCGGAACAGGTTCCGATCGCCGCCAAACATCCTGCTGCAGTCAATCTCCCGCAGAGTGGAGCATCTGTCGAGCCTCCGGAACTGTTCCGGCTTGTCCGCAGCATCTTCCTCGCGAACAACGGATCCTCTCCGCGACGCGTGGCTTTCTTTGGCGTGGACGCCGAGAACGGAAGCAGCGCGATTTGCGCCAAAGCGGCCATGGCACTGGCGCGGAACACTTCAAAGCCGGTCTGCGCAGTGGATGCCAACATTCGTTCGGCCGGCCTGTCGCAGATTCTCGGAGGTAACAGAGCTGTCCCACCTTCCGGCAAATTCTCTTCGCTGCGCGACCAATGCGTTCAACTTGGCGGCAACTTGTGGTTGGCCGGCGTCGATCTTATGAGTGACGGTCACGGTTCTCTCTTGCCCATTGACGAACTGAATCACCGGCTAATGCAACTGAGTGCAGTATTCGAGTTCCTGGTCATCGATGCACCGGGAACCGGCGCTACGCAAGATGCGGAGATCCTGGGCCACTTTGCCGACGGCGGGGTCCTGATCATCGAGGCGAACAAGACTCGTCGCACGACTGCTGCCAAGGCCATAGAAAAGCTGGAGACCGCCGGTGTCCGAATTTTGGGAACCGTTTTGAACGACCGAACCTTCCCCATTCCCGACCGACTTTATAAGTTCCTGTGAACCGATCGCGCGCCTGGTCTCTGCGTCCGGAGCGAAGACGAGGAATCACGATCAACAATCAGGTTTTTTGAACACGTCAATGACTGGAAAGCTGAACTTTAACACTGAATCAATCGATCGAACATGAGACTCCTGAAGTCAGAGCCCGATGGGGATCCAAAAGACGCGCCACGTATGCCAGGCGGTGCAATCGCAGGGGGCCTGCGGCGTGTGGGCGCCATTTTCAGTCAGCCCCTAAGCGCCATCAGTGACCAGGGATTTTTCGCGCTCGGTAACTTCGCAGTCAGTACGATCCTTGCCCGCGAGATGTCAAAGGAGGCGTTTGGGCAGTTCAGTTCTGCCTTTGCCGCATTTCTTCTTCTATCAACCATCTATTGCGCTTTTGTTGTAGATCCCATGCTCGTCTATGGGGTGACTACGGCGTTTGACAGGCAGCGTTCTTACGTTCGAAATGTAGTCGCACTACACTGGCGTGTTGCACTTATACTTTCCGTTTGCCTTGCGGCAATCGGATTCATTCGTGCGCAGACGGGTGCCGGAGCCGGATCATTCGTCGCATACATCGGCTGGGCGTTTGCAACTCCCGCCGTTCTCCGCCTCTGGCTTGCGAGAAGAACCACGTATCTGATCCGGAAGCCGCAACTTGCTGCGCTTGGAGGTGCGGTATACGCGCTTCTCGTCGTAGCCCTGCTCTTCGTTCTCGGTTCTTTCTTCAGCGCGAGTGTCGTTTGGGCATGCGCGATCATCGGAACGAGTTCCCTCGTGATCGGGCTCTTATTGCACCGCGCCACTCCGCTAGGCGATTCAGCTCTTATCGATGGCTCGGAGCATGGCATCTTCGGCGCACACTGGTCCTTCGGGAAGTGGGCGAGCATTGCCGGAGTC
The DNA here is from genome assembly GCA_963774175.1 of uncultured Acidobacteriaceae bacterium. Lineage (GTDB taxonomy): Bacteria > Acidobacteriota > Terriglobia > Terriglobales > Acidobacteriaceae > Telmatobacter. The sequence goes on along the minus strand of CAVZDT010000021.1, from coordinate 406,378 downwards.
CTCGGTCTGCTTCCCGACTATATTTATTTCTTTGTCCTATCGCCCGAGCGCTGCGGTGAGTACCGCGCACTCCTGAACGTGGTGATTCCGTTGATTCAGGCCTATAACGCCCTTGGCGTTCTCCTGATGTCTTACTTCGCCCGGAATCGTAAACGGAAGGACTTCACTCGCATTGTCCTGAAAACTGCGGTGGCTTATACGGGATGCGCAATCGTGTTTGCCGCCATAGCTGTAAGCTTCGGCGGCAGGGTGTTTGGCTACCTTTATGGTGGGAAATACGATCTGCGCTTCAGCCTGTTGTTGCCGCTTGCGATTGTGAGTGTTTTGTTCGCGATTAAGACGATTTCCGATGCGCTGCTTCGGTCTCTTGAAAGTGTGACAACGATGGCGGGCCTGTCGGTGGTTGGCGCTGTGGCCGCATTGGTGTGCGGAGTGCCGCTGGCGCTGCGGTTGGGAGTTGCCGGAGCCGCTTATGGCGATCTCCTGGTGTACTGCATCGTGATGGTCGCGGTCGCGATTGTGTGGATCAGACGTTACAGGCGTACCCGCACACGCCGGACCTCGCCGGAGACCAGCCGTGGGTTGGGATCGATTTCATATTCCGATACGGCCGTCCCCGAACCATCTTTCCAGTCGTTTACAGAATCGTGATTGGGTCACTAAGTACATCTAAGCAAATGGACGCTACATGAGCCCCGAGTTACTACACAGATCGCAGCCACTCCCTTCATCGCTCGTTGAGCGAGATGCCTTGATTCTGGAGGCTTCAGGATGGCTGCGCGTTGCTCGCTTCATTCTCTGGGCAACGATTGTTACCGCGAGTGTCAAGCCCAACGAGATCCTTGGAATGGGAGAGCAGGTTGTCACTGAAGCCTCCAGCCCCCTCGATCTCGCGTTTCGGTGCGCGGTACTCGGTGGATGTCTGTTTACGACATTCATCGCATTGATCGCCGGCAAGATTCGCCTGTTAACTCTCTGCTTTGTGCCCTTTCTCATCTGGGGCGTCTTCGTCGCTATTGGCCAGCAAGCCAGCCTCAATTCCTCTAAACAACTTGGATCTTATGCCTCCTGGATACTCTTCTTCATTTCCGCCTGCGCCCTTTTCGACCGGCCGGAGGATTTCTCAAATCTCAGGGTTGTTATTTTGCTGTCCGCAGCGATGTCGGCAGTGGGCGGCATCATGGAATTTGCTCTCGGCCACGCTCCGATGATTGGAAGGGCCTGGGAAAACATGGGATTCACGCGCATCCATACCGGTGGCGGCGGAATCCTGCTGGATGCATGCGCGCCCTATTTTGCAGCGATATTCCTTCTGGTCAGTTCCAGGAAGCGCTGGCTTTTTCTCATCCCGGGAATTCTGCTCGCCTTGTGGGCCAGCGGAAACATTCTGCGTGGAGGCATGGTCGGCTTCAGCGTTGCAATGGTCTGGCTGGTGATCATTTCTCCGGGGGTCATCAGGCGCAATTTGATCATGGGTGCTGTCGGTACGGCTTTATTGGTTGCACTTGTTTTCGGCCCGACAATTGTCCAGAAGAGTGTTAGCGATGACGATGAAATCAATACCAGCGGGCGAATCGAGAATTGGCCGTTACTGATCGGGTGGATCCACCAGGAACCACTATGGGGACACGGACCCAATGCAGACATGGACCTGCTGGCGAGAAGCGGCGGAAGTGATCTGCGCGCCTCGCACAACGAGCTGTTATCGACAGCTGTTAACTACGGCGTGATTGGAGCGGCGTTGCTCTGGTTGCCGCTTCTTACGCTTCTCGTCATGTCTTTGTGGATGACAATAAAATACCGCAACGCCTGGCCCGAGCCTCTTTTGGTCGCAAGCGGGATATTGTTGATGCTCGTCATACTATCGTTCACCGACAATACCCTGCGCTTACCGGGAATCATGATTTTGGCTCTTGCTCCGCTGGCGGTTGGGTTTAATTGGTGTCTTCGCTTTCAGATCACGGCAAAGTAGGTGTGGACCATGGAAAAGCTGACGATAACTTTACCGGTATGCAATGGCCTGCCGTACTTAAAAGAGGCCGTTGAAAGCGTTCTATCTCAAACTTATGCGGATTTTCGTTTTCTTATTATCGATGATGGCTCGAACGACGGGTCAGCGGATTATCTACGTTCTTTGAGAGACCCGCGCATCAGGGTGATTATCCGGGAAAACCGCGGCTTGGGAAACACGCTAAACCAGCTATTTGCCGAATCGGAAACTGAGTATGTTGCGCGAATGGATGCGGATGACGTCTCTGCACCGCACCGTATCGAGACGGTTATGGCGTTTCTTGAGCACAACCGTGACTTAGTCATGGTAGGAAGCGACCAGGCGTTCCTGGTTGGGTCCAGGACGCTGAAGGCGGCCCCGCGCGCAACGGACCAGGCGGCGATCCGCGCACAACTGATGATCAAGCGACCGGGGATTCTCCATCCCACAATTGTCGTCCGCCGCGATGCGTGGGCGCGGATAGGCGGATATCGTCTTGCCCGCGCGGGCGAGGATCTGGATTTTTGCCTTCGCTTATGCGATACCGGAAGAGTCACCAATATTCCTGAGGTGCTGTATTACTACCGTCTGCATGCAACGTCATTGAGCAACCTCCGGCGGCGGGACATCAATTTCGGATATGACTACGCCGTGGCCTGTGCGATAGCTCGTGAGCGCGGCGAGATCGAACCAGACGTCGAAGTGTATCGCCAGGGGTGGGAGCAACGCTCGCTTAGCGCGCGGTTTGCTACACGCTTTGTGGATCTGGGGCAGCGTTTCTATCGATTGGGCCTCTTCCATCGCCTGGAAGGACGGCGGCTGTTATCGGCTGCATACATGCTTGGCGCGGCGTCCGCGCAACCCCACACTGCTGCCGATCATCTTTTCCGGGCGGCTTCGCGCGCGCTCCACCAGAGGCCGTCGAAGGTCTTCATAAGTTCACCACCGCCCATGATTCGAGGCGCGAAATACGAGTAATGCTGAAACCGCGGGATTCTGACGTGCACATGAGAGCAGCCTCGATTTGGTGCACGCTGCATCCGTCAGGAAAATCTGCCGACACGCGTCGGCAAGGGTGGAGCCGATTATGAGTTCAGGAAGGGAAGTTGTTCGGCCCGCCGCTCAGAATGCCTTTCGACTGAATAATTTTGATCTGCTGCGCATTTTGGCGGCCACGCAGGTCCTGATTATCCATTCGATGGCGCGGCTTGCAATCCCTGTACCTGCGGGGCTCCGGTGGTTGGAATGGTTCCCGGGAGTTCCTATTTTTTTCGTAATCAGCGGGTTTCTCGTGTCGGCTTCGTTCGAGCGGCAATCGAATGTCATTCAATATCTGAAAAACAGATGTCTTCGCATTTATCCCGGTTTGTGGGTATGTGTCGCAGTAACTGCGGTTGTAACGACGACGTTGGGTTACAAGCGCTCTCATCCGATGGATTATGTCTGGCTGCCGGTCCAGTTCCTCGGCTTTATCTATACTCCTGATTTTCTGAAGCACTTCGGCGCCGGCACATACAACGGAGCCTTGTGGACGATTCCGATAGAATTGCAGTTTTATTTAATGCTGCCGCTGGTGTATTTTGCCCGACGCAGAACGAGATTGAGCGAACGAGCCGTTGCCGTTCTTCTGGCTGTGTTTATTGCCATAACCCTGATCCTCAGCTACTCATTGCCGGGCTTCGACACCCAGCAGGAGAGCCGGATCGACAAGCTGATACGGTACACATTTGTCAGCAGTGTTTATTTGTTTTTGCTCGGGGTTCTGCTGCAACGAGCGAAGGCCTTTCAGTCGAAATTCATCGCTGGAAGAGGCCTGTATTGGATCGCCGGGTATGTGGTGTTGAGGCTGGCCCTTCCTGGCCAGCTTTCTCCGGCCCTCACCGTATTTTCTTACCTGGTTCTCGGAATCTCCGCCGTGTCCGTAGCCTATACGCTTCCAAGGGCCGGCGAGATGATCTTGCATGGGCAGGACATTTCGTATGGCGTGTATATCTATCACGGACTGGTCATCAATCTGCTGATCGAGTTCAAGATGAGGCGCAGCCTTTATGAGGTTTTTGTCGTGCTCATCGCCGCGATGCTTCTTGGCGCCGTTTCCTGGAAATGCGTCGAACAGCCGTTTCTTCGAAAGAAGAAGCCGATTCGCGAACGCGAGGGCGGGCAGGCTCCTTCCAAGGCGCCTGAGCCGGAAGCTGCATTTAGTCCGGGCTTTGGGACTTCGTTGCAGCAGCCGGGAACTGAGGGGAATCTGAATTCCTGAGTGACTGGGCGCAAAAAAGGGAACGCCGCCTCGTGCTCCACGGGGCGGCATTCAGAACCTCGAACCAAGATTGACGTTCAATCTTACAGGTTATGGGCAGCTTGTCCTCAGCAGCCCGGTAGGTAGATTCACGCTGCAGAGCCATTGAGGGTAAAGCGCATCGGTCGACGTGTTGCCCGGCAATTGATGACCAAGACTTGCCGCAGCGGTGTTCGTGGGAGAGAAGTTGCTTGTGAGCCACCCCATGCAGTTGGCCACGTCACCGGTGCCTCCGCATGACGGTGCGCCCGGGGTATACGCGTTCTGAAACGATGCGTTCTGTCCCAGGATGTTGCTCGTGCTGTAGACGAATGACCCTGTGGGCCACTCGAAGGTGTTCTGGCCGTTGTAACCGAAGGCGAAGTTGTTCGCTGCGGAAACTGTTCCATTCGCGTTGTATGCAGAAAGTGCATAGATGTGATTTCCAGCGCACTGGGTTGGACTGCTGGTTTCCACGAGATTGTAGCTTTCGTTTACGTTGTACGCCGAATTAAGCAAAACTTCTGCGCAAAGATTGTTTTGCTGCTGGCTATAGTCGATTTCGTTTCCCCAGCTTGTGTTGTAAGCGATGTATATGGGTGAATGAACCGAACCGCGAACATTGTTCTGGATCTCGATTCCATGCCCACCGTTTCCGATAACAATATTGTTTTGGATAACGGCCTGCGCCGCGTAGGGATTAGGCAAGCCGCTGCCGCTGCCGTCGAATGTATCGAAAATAATCCCGTCTCCGCCCCATGCCTGAACTCCGCCGCAAACGTTGGGCTGGGAGTTACCCCAGGCGAAGTTGTCCGCGACGTAGATGTGGGTACCTGCCACCGAGTCGGATTGGACGGGTTGGTAGACGCTGATGCCGTTGTAGCACTCCGCACCTCCCTGGATGGCCTTGTAAACGATGTTTCCGACGACGGTAAGGTAGTCCACTCCGGAGTCGCCCACGTTGAAAGATACAAATCCGCCCGCCTGGCATCCATTCGCGATGTTGTTAGCGAAGATGACGTGATGGATGGAAGACCCGCTGGGATAAGAAGGGGCAGCGGCGAAGCAAAAGCCGTTTGAGCTATTAGAGGTGGTTACTTCCCAACCCTGCACACCCCAGAAGCTGCGGTCTACATAGATTCCCTCCTCAGTCGAGGAGATCTTGCATCCGTCGAATGTGGAGCACTGCAGCCACGCAACATTATTGGCGTTTGGGCACGAGACAGTGCCCCAATGACCGGTATTGAAGTTCTTCGCATCGTAGGATGTGCTGGCCGCGGCGATAATCACGTCGCCGCAATTGAGATTGTGCTTAGGCGAAAGCCATGGCGAACTCGGAGACGATCCGCTGTTGGCGTCGTTGCCGCCGTTTGCCGCAGGCGCCAGATAGTAGGTGTTTCCGGTTGCGGGCGGTTCAGTCGAAACACTCGTGCCCGTACCGGTCAGGCTCAAAACGACGGAATTTCCTGCTGAAGAGTTGCTGGAAATTGTCAGGGAGCCCGCAGCTGGAGCGGCGCTTGCAGGGCTGAAAGACACCGTCAGAATCAGGGTCTGGCCGGGATTCAATGCAACAGGGAAGGTTCCGCCGGATACGGAATAGCTCGCGCCCTGCACCGATACCGAACCAATGTTCAAAGGCCAATTGCCCGCGGACGAAAGCGTGATCGTCTTTTCCGCGTCACTTTTCACTGCGACATTGCCAAAGGCAAGACTGCTCGTGCTTACGCTCATTGTAGAGACCATCGCCTTCAGGCTGAGCGCAAATGTCTTCGAGATGCCCGCTGAAGTCGCGGTCAATGTCACGTTCTGTGCTGTCCCGGCAGCCGTAACAGCGGCTGTGAATGTCGCTGTTGTAGCTCCCGCTGGAACCACAATGGTGGCGGGAACCTGAACATCTGTGTTGTTGCTTGAGAGCTTTACGGTCGATCCTCCGCTCGGTGCGGGGCTGCTCAGCGCGACAGTACAGGCATCGCTCGCGAAGCCACTGATCGAGGCTGCAGAGCAGGAGAGCGAACTCAAGGCTACGCTGGTGGCAGTTGCACCAGACCCGCTGAGGCTGATCGCGACTGAGTTGCCGGTCGAGGAGTTCGTCGAGAGGTTCAGGACGCCGGTCGCATTCCCTGCTGCGGATGGGTCGAACTGAACTGTCAGCGTTAGCGAGGCGCCAGGGTTCAGCTTGGCCGGGAGGGTGACGGACGATATCGAGAAGCCGGTTCCTTGCGCAGAAATCGTGTAGATATCCAGCGGCCAGTTGCCGACTGAATTCAATGTGATGGTCCGCGCGATGGGCGTGCTCACCGGCGTCGATCCGAATGCGATGCTGCCGGCGCTCAGGCTCATGGTCGAGACCATCGCCTTGAGACTGAGAGCGAACGTAGTGGACGAACCGGCGGAACTGGCGGTCAAGGTCGCGTTTTGTGCCGACCCTACTGCAGACACATTGGCAGTAAATGCCGCGCTCGTTGCTCCTCCAGGTACGGTTACCTGGGCCGGGACCACCACATTTGTGTTGCTGCTGGACAGGCTCACAGCAGTTCCCGTGGTGGGAGCTGCGGCAGTGAGCTTGATGGTGCACGCATCATTCAAGAACCCTGCAACAGAAGCGCTGGAGCACGACAGGGAACTCACTCCTGTCGCGCCGAACAGGGCTGCAGAGCCCCCAGCGGTCAAAACGAAAAGAATCGCGCAGGAACGCTTCAGTCCATGCACGAAACGGGGGCTCTGCGAGTTGATCGATTTCGGTTTGACGGATTTAGATAGGCGTAAGACTTTATCGGTTATAGAAATAGGGCCCGATTGGCAACTTTCATCACTGTTCAGCAGTTGAGCAAAACCTGCAAGGATTCCCACAATTGTCCACCGCATGCGAACCTCGCAGGTCTTCTGGAGGTCCACACGTCTTTCCTTATTAGGGATTAATTGAGGCGAGAATATAATCCCTCGTAACCAAATGAAAGTGACCCTAGTCACGCGGAGGACAGTATTACCATTACATTCGTAAGTCAGGGAGGATCCAGGCGCCCGGGCGGAAGGCGGCAAGGCATCTATTTATATGGCACTTAGGAGCCGGAGGTGTGGCCGATTCAGTGTCCCGGCAGCAGGGAACTTTCCTCGCTCTGACTAAATGCCTGGATCCGGCGTCGGACGGATAAGTCATGCCATCTGCGGCTCTTTGGCGACGAGACTGGACTAGAAGTCACAAAGCCGCCCATCTGTCTGGTTGCAGTTCAGACGGCCGCCAGAATGACGGAATTTCTGATTTTTGCTTCTTAGAAGACCCTGTATCGGATTCCCGCGCCTATGCCCCCCGCACTCATCGTCCCGAAGGTGAATTGGGGCCACGACTGATATTCAAGGTCGACGGCACGCACACTCCACCGGCGACTGAGGCGAAAGTCGAGCCCTCCGCCTGCTGCTACTACGAGGTACGATCCGTGCGCGAAGTTGTACGGGAAGTTGAAGTCGGCGAAACCAACCATGCCCTTGACGTAGGGTTGAAATCGATTGATATCGAAGTGATATCGGGGACCGATCATGTAGCTTTCGGCATGTACGTTCTGAGAGGCGTGATACTCGAGCCATCGTCCTTCGCCTTCGATGCCGAATCTACGGGCTGAATCGGCGTCAAAGAAAGCCGTGGGTCCAACGACCTTTTGTGAGCCGTATTGCAGGTAGTAGATAGAAGCCCCTGCACCGACCCAGACGGATGGGTGGTCCTCTGTGGCTGACTCCCGGACCTGGCAGAACCCGGACCGGGTGGAACAACCAAGAGCGAGCAATACGATGGTCCAACAGAGGCCGACGCGCCAACGCAGGCAATTGCGTTTGGGCCTGGCGGTTCCGCAGTCGATGTCGCCGATTTCGGAGCTAGCGCAAGGTGGCTTCTTCCCTGGGAAAAAGCCACTCTGCAGAACTTGCTTCAGGACACGGTGACTGCGAAACCGGTGTAGGCGCCACAGTTCAGCGTTCTCGATTTTGATCATGTCTCTCCAGCGGCAGCTCGATCATTTTGCCATTTTGCTGAAACCCGAACCAGCCGCATCTGCCACCGCTAACCGTTCCTCCGTGAGCTTTCCTACTTGGTGATCGTGAGGTTTACGGCTTGATCGTGCGCCACACTGCTATTCACGCCTACTCCGGTGACCTCGAAAACGTACGTGCCGGGCGTCGCGCTGCTTTGGGTGAGGCCGCCGCAGCCGGTGGCGAAGAGCGGTCCCAATACAACCAGGGCGAGCAGACTCATGAGCAGAGCGGGGATTCGTTTGCGCGAACGCCGAATGAAGCAGCCAAAGAACAGCCCGAAGGGCAGAAAGACTCCTGCGAGCGCCAGACCGCGCCTGGCAGGCGTTACGTTCATGGCGGTTGCGCCGCCGCCCAGCGGGTTGTTGGTGTCAATTGTCAGTTGTACAGTCGCCGAACCATTCGCCGCCAGGGCAACGTTGTTAGTGGCGAATTGACAATTGACGCCGAGCGGCAACGACGAGCAACCGAGTCCGATTGTGTCGGAATATCCGCTGTTCGCTGTGACCGTGACGTTTACCGTGACATGCTGCCCCGTGGCGACAGTGATTGTGGCGGGGCTGACAGCAACACTAAAGTCGGTTGGGATGGGCGTGACGGTAACAGCCACTGACGAGGATGGACTGTGAACTGCATCGCCACTGTAAGCAGCAACGACCGGATAATTGCCCGCTGCGACTTGTGGGCTCAGGGTGGCCTCGCCGCTGGCATTCAGAGTGGCGGTCCCGAGGGTCGTGGTTCCGCTGCTGAATGTGACTGTCCCTGTCGGGGTCGGCGTCGGCGAGGTGCTGCCGACCACTGTGGCAACAAGAACCGCGGACGCATTGGTTCCTCCACCAGAGGAAGCTCCCAAACTGGTCACTGTGGGCATCTTCTGGACCACCAGGGACAGCGCACTCGAGGTGCTTGCCTGGAAATCGTTATTGCCCGCATAGCCGGCGGTGATTAGATGTGTTCCCACCGTCAGTGTGGAATAGCTCAACGTCGCTACCCCGCTCGAGTCCAGCGCCGCAGAACCGATGGCCGCGCCGTCGGCGGAGAAGGTAACAGTTCCGCCGGGCGTCCCTGGGTAGGTGGTTTTGCCGTTGGCTGCTGTGACTGGAGGTGCGATTGCCGTCGCCTGGAAAACGATGCTCTGCTCATAGACCGAGGGGTTGGGAATGGCAATCAGGCCCAGCGTTGTCTGAGAAGGCGGAATCGCGTCTCCGGCCAGAATGATGTCAAACGGCGAACTGCCGCCGGCATCGGCCGTGACGTTGATGTTGCCCTCAAGTGGATCGCCTGTCGTCGTTGGCTTGAACTGTGCTCCGATGGTGCATCCCGCGATCGGCCCAATGGCAGTGCCGGTGACACATGAATTCTGGACGGTGGTGTCCAGATCAGCATTCACATCCGGCGTAATGGACGTGAGAGTGAGCGGGGCATTGCCGTCGTTCTCAAGGTATTGAGTCGTTGTCGGTGAAGTGTCTCCGACGTATGTGGGCTCCCACGTAAAGTCGAGGATGATTCGATTGCTCTGAACCTCGCGGATCTCATTGTTGAACTCATCGGCGAAAAAGATGTTCCCATTGGCATCAACGGCCATGCCCGACGGGCCGTACAAGGATTGTTCGTAGATATTTCCGTTGAAGAAGCCCGCCGTCACTCCGAATTCGGAGACGGTGGTGAAATAGCCGCTTACCGCGTACACCTTGCGGATTGCCTCATTCTCCGTGTCGGCAATATAGACGTTTTGCGCCGCGTCCACCAGAACGCCGGATGGCCCGTTGAGTTGCGCGGCGAGGGCCGATGGGCCGAACTGGATAGGGCTCGAACCGCCGCCGGCGAAGGTACCGATTCCGCCAGTGGCGTAGACCTCGCGGACCACGTTGTTCAGCGAATCGGGAATGTATACATTGCCGGCAATGTCAAACGCCACGGCGTTGGGCCCGTTCAGATGAGCTGCGGTTTGCGGCCCGTCATCGCCCGAATATCCGGCTGTGCCATCCGGTGATCCGGCGAAGTCCGCGATGTTGGCGGAATAAACATCTACTCTGCGGATTCGATTGTTTCCGGTATCGGCGATGTACAGGTTTCCGCCGGGGTCGACGGAGATTCCCAGGGGCTGATTGAGTTCCGCGGAGGTAGCAGGACCGCCATCGCCCGTGTTTCCCTGGGTTCCATTGCCAGCCACGGTTCGGATGATTCCGGTTGTCTGCACGATTTCGCGGATCACATTGTTGCCCGTGTCTGCAATGAATATATTTCCCGCACCGTCCACCGCGACTCCCGAGGGAGTGTTGAGGGTCGCGCTTGCGGCAGGACCGCCGTCGCCGGTGTAGGTTGCAGTGCCAGTGCCGGCGATAGTAGAGATGATCTGTGCCGTGTCGACCTTGCGGATGCGGTTATGCAGGCTGTCGGCGATGTACATGTTGCCTGAGCCATCCAACGCCACACTGGTGGGAAGATACAAACCGGCGCTCAGCGCGGGCCCATCCTGAACGACTTTCCACTCTCCACTTCCGGCTGCCGTGACGACTTCGCCCGGTGAGAGAACGCCCAATCCGCCAATTCCCACACCTGAGACGTACGCGGTACCAAGCGCCGCGCCAGCACTGTTGAGCAGTTGAATCGCTCCCTGGTGAATGCCCGGAGATTTCGGCGTGAAGGTGGCTGATTCCGTGCAGGTCTGTCCACTGGCCGTAAACGATGTGGACGAGCACGAACCGCCCGCGTCCGCAAATTCCGTGCCCGCGGCGCCCTGATCCAGGACTTGAACGCTGCTCACGGATCCCGGGCCGTTTGACAGCACGGTCACGGTGATCGCAGCGGATGTGGTCCCAACGGGGACCCAGGTTGGAAACGTAAGCGGAGGCACGCCTTGCGCGAAGCCATGGGCGGCGAGCAGCAACATGGCCGGAATCGCCAGCCACAGACAGGCTGCTCTTCCCGCCTTGCGCCATTTTGGGCTGCAAGTATTTTGCGGACGTCCGCTTGCCTTCTGGAGATAAGTAGTGCCCGAATTGACAGGCACGATTGCAGAAAGGAAGAACACCGTTGACGTGCGATTCATCGGATTACTCCATCCTGAATTCGAACCGGATCTATTCATCATTTCGGCAGAGGGGTATTTTCAAGAAGCCTGTATGCTCTGCCTGGAGTAATGCTGACGCCCTTGAGTGAATGAAATCACTTTGTCCAGATACTGGCTCCTGACTCATGTTGCGCATTGTTTGCCGACCATCAGCGAATTGCAATTGCCTGCACCGAGAAAGGCCCGATGGTAACCGTCGCGGAGTAGGACGTGCCTCCCGCGGAGCTTAGAGACAACGAGGATGACTGGATCGATTGGCCGTTTGCGATCTGGTAGAGCGTCGCCTGCGGCGAGGTCAACCCCGAATTCACCACGTTGATGGGCATGTCTGTGTATGTGTACTGGCTAGGATTGATCAGCACGATCGCATCCATGCTGGGCGTGAAAAATGGCAGCACGACAAGTCCATTGGACGATCTGGGAGGCGACATGGAAGCAGCCAAATATCCGCCGCCCTGCAACCCGAGGTATTTTGGCGAGCCCAGCAACTGGAAGGCAAAGTATTGCGGGTAGGGCTGAGCCGCGCTCCCAGAGGGGTACGAGCAGTCCATGTTGGTGTCGGGCACGCCCACCAGGCAGTAATACGGCGGATTGCTCGCGGCGTAATAGATCAATCGGCCGATGGAATTTGGCGCGCTCGCGTAGGCGTACGGGACATCCAGGAGGTCGGCAACATAGAGAGCATTCCAGACGGGCGAGTAGGTGTAGTCGTTGCTGCAGCAGGTCTTCGCGAACTCCCAATCGAGGTTGTATTCCGTGATGTAGACGGGCAGGTTTTTCCCTTGCGGTTGTTTTCCCGCGGCAATCAGGGTTCCGGCGTACTCGTAGAAATTCGCTGGACCCAGGATGTCCTGGGTAATCTGGTAAATCGACTCCGTGCTGTTGTAGGTGTCCCATGTGGCCGTCTCGCCGGGCACTCCGTCGAGATACAGGTGATAGCTCATGAAGTCGATATTCTGCGAGAGCACCGAATCGTTGAGCATGGCGGTGATCCAGGTCGGCAACAATCCTGCTGAGACCGGCCCACCGACACGGATCGTCTGTCCATCCGCCTTGGCCTGCGCTTTCATCACGGGCGCAACCGCGTCGTACATCTTGATGTAGTCGGTCATGACGTTATCGCCCGAGGGAACGCACAAGGCCAGATTTGGCTCATTCCAGATTTCGTAATCGGTCACTACGCCCGGGAACGTTGTGTCCATGTGCTGCACGTACTGCTGTGCGATCGAGGCCCAGGAGCTCAGGTTGCTGGGCAAACTGTAGACGCCGCAGTTGCTCTGCTGAAGCCATGTCGGTGTCTGGTACATCTCCAGCATCAGGTGCATTCCGCCGTTCGCGGTCACTTTCTTGATGGTGTAGTCAATCGAGGCCCAGTTCGGCGTGCTGGTCGCGAAGACGGTGGTGATATTTGCATAGGTGCGGTCCTGCGTAATGCCACTGGCCTCCAGCAGGTCCAGGTCCGCGCTGGTTTTCATGGCCTCGACATATTGCGCGCCGAAAAGATTTGGAGGAATCGGGTTCGCATTTGCGGCCCGAGATCCAAAGTCCACGGTCACGTTAGAGTAGACGGTGATATAGGAGGAGGCCGTCGTCCCAAGATAATTGTCCGTGATCGCGATCTGATGTGTGCCAGCAGTGCCGGGCGCCACATAGAGTCCCTGGTTCGTCACCGTGCCGGTAGTCGAATTCCCTCCGCTTACGCCGTCAACCGAGTAGCTGAGCGAGTTGGTGTCGGGCACGTTCGTGAGCTGGGCCTGGAAGACCTGCTGCGTGCCAACCGCGACCGCGGCGGAACTTGGATAGATGGCGAGCGTGCCCGTCATCCCGGTACTGTTTCCTGAACCCGACAACGATACGACCTGCGGACTGCCTGTGGCCGAATCAGTAAACGATAAACTCGCTGAGCGTGTTCCCGTTGCGGAAGGTTTGAATGCGACTCCGACGGTGCAGCTTGCGCCAGCAGCGAGGCTGGCGGGGCATGAGTTGGACGCTATCGTAAAGTCCGCGGCGTTGGTTCCGGTCACTCCGATTTTGCTGATGGTGATGGAATTGGCAGTGCCATTCTTCAGTGTCGTTGTAAGCGTTTTGCTGGAGCCCAGGTTGATAGCGCCGAACGAGAGAGAAGTTGGACTGACACTTACGCTCGCTGTTGTTCCTAGTCCCGAGAGCGACATTGTCTGGGGACTGTTGCTGGCGTTGTCGTTAAAGTTCAGGGTTGCAGTGCGCGTGCCGGCGGTGGTGGGCGCGAAGAGGACGTTTACCGTGCAACTCGAGGACGCGGCCAGGCTGCTTCCGCAGGTTTTGCTCCAGATCATGAAATCCCCGGGATTGGCGCCGGTGAATCCAATGCTGCTGATGGTGATGGCTGTTGTATTGCCGTTTGTCAGGGTGACCACTTTCTGTCCGCCCCGGCTTCCCACGGACACGGATGCCCAGCTCAAACTGGTTGGCGAAACCGAAACGGTTGCAAACGCACTCGTAGTCGTTCCCGCAAGGGCACAGCCCATCAAAAGCGTTCTCAGCACCCAAATCCTCGTTTCACCACAGCGATTTGAGCGGCCCGGGAACCCGGTGAAAACCCGTGCCTCAGACTGGCAAACCAAAGCCGAAACGGCAAACAAAGCAGACCTGTTGCGCATGTAGATAAGCCCGTTGGAATCCTGCAATGGGTATTCAAGCGTTATGGGGCACCGACAAGCGTCGAAGGTCTGTCAGTGGGTTCGTTACAGCGTAAATTCTCTGGGTTTTGAGATGCGTACTTTGGTTTGAGGGATGCCATGCGTGAAATCCCGGCCGCCCGTCGACTGCCCGCAACCGACTGCTAAGTCAACCACCGCGACCGGAAAGATCAAACTAATACGTCAACAATCGTGCTCTGAATCTCGTGAAGCAGAACTACTGCTGAATTGCGGGGTGACAGGATCAAGACCCGGGGCCAGACACCACTATTCAGATGATTTCCAACCCACGGGCCTGCGCCCGCATCCAAATTTCATTGCGAATGTTGTGAAGGTCCCGCTGTTCCAGACGGAAGCCTGCGGTCTGGATGGGGCACATTCAGGGGATCGCGTTTGCAGGCCGGACTCTATGATCGAACATTGTCGCCGGTCGTTGTCGCCTTTTAAATCCGAAGCAAAGCGGAGGAGCTACTTCTATGAATCAGGCACTGGTGTGTGGCGCTGGTGGTTTTATCGGAAGTCACCTTGTGAAGAGACTAAAGGAAGAGGGTTATTGGGTACGCGGCGTGGATCTCAAGCGTCCGGAGTTCGGCCTAACCTGGGCAGACGATTTCATCGTCGCCGATTTGCGCGATCCGGCCAGCTGGGAAAAATCTCTTGACCGGCAATTCGACGAGGCGTATCAGCTGGCGGCGGATATGGGAGGCGCAGGGTTTGTTTTCACCGGAGCCAACGATGCCGAGATCATGCACAACTCTGCGATGATCAACCTTCACATGGCTCACTATGGTGTAGAAAGCGGCGTGAAGAAGGTCTTTTACTCCTCCTCGGCGTGCATGTATCCGGCCTATAACCAGGAGGACGAAAAGAACCCGAAGTGCGGAGAGGCGACCGCTTATCCCGCCGCCCCGGATAGCGAATATGGGTGGGAGAAGCTCTTCAGCGAGCGGCTCTATGCGGCGTTTGCGCGAAACCGCAACCTGGAAATCCGGGTTGCGCGCTTTCATAACATCTTCGGTCCAGAAGGGACCTGGGATGGCGGGCGAGAGAAAGCGCCGGCTGCAATGTGCAGGAAAGTTGCGGCTACGCCCGACGGCGGCGAGATTGAAGTGTGGGGAGACGGTGAGCAGACGCGTTCGTTCTTGTATATCGACGAGTGCGTGGAAGGCGTGCGCCGCCTGATGAACTCAGACTTCGCGGGACCGGTGAACATCGGCTCGGAGGAGATGGTCACCATCAATCAGATGGCGAAGATGGTGATGGAGATCGCAGGGAAGAGACTTTCGATCAAACACATTCCAGGTCCACTGGGCGTTCGCGGACGCAACTCCGATAACAAGCTGATCCGCGAAAAGCTGGGATGGGAGCCTTCAAGGCGACTGCGTGACGGATTGAGCACAACCTACACGTGGATCGAAGCTCAAGTGAACGCAGCTCACAGCAGCGCCGCGGATGCTGTCTGCCAGATTGCCTAGCGGCAACGTCGTCACGCAGAACGAAAGACTGAACTCAATTGAGGGCGCGGGTTTTTGGGGAACCCGCGTGCTTCACATCTCAACGAAGACTCAAAGGAACAGATATGCCGAGCGTCCTGGGAGTAAATGTATTGGCATCGAGCTATGCCGAGGTAGTGAGGAAGTGCACGGAGTGGGCGCACAGGGGAGAGTCGCGTACGGTGTTGTTTGTGAGCATGCACGGAATTATGGAGGCGCACGACAACCCGGATTTTCGCGTGGACATGAATACCGCCGACCTGGCGAACCCTGACGGAATGGCGGTGGTGTGGGCATTGCGGGCGCTCGGGGCGCGCAACGCCAGCAGGGTCTACGGACCGGACACGACGGTCGCCTTGCTGAAGGCCGCGCAGGAGTCGGGGATTCCGATCGGCTTCTATGGCGGCGACGAGGCCACAATGGCAAAGCTGGTTGCCGCAGTGGAGGCGCAATACCCAGGGATCAATGTTGCTTTCCAGATGTCGCCGCCGTTCCGGAAGCTGACGGAGGAAGAAGACGAGGCGATCGTCAGGCAGGTTACGACGTCAGGCGTGCGGTGGCTGTTTGTCGGGCTTGGATGCCCGAAGCAGGAGAACTGGGTGTTCGCGCACAAAGGCCGCATTCCCGCGGTTCTGCTGGCGGTGGGCGCGGCATTTGACTTCATTGCCGGCACGAAGCCGCAGGCTCCGCGATGGATGATGCGCAACGGGCTGGAGTGGGCTTTTCGTCTCGGGTCAGAGCCGCGGCGGCTCGCGGGAAGATACTTCAAACACATTCCCAGATTCATGATCCTGGTCGCGTACCAGTGGATCCGGCGGAACGGCAGAGAGATGGCGAAGGCAAGCTAGCCGGTCGCCGAACCGATTTGCACCGTTCGCGGTGCAGTGCACTGCGAACTGTGCACAATCGCCGGACGCGCGATTCCGCATCTGATTGATTGCCAGGTGGATGCGGCATGCGAGGCGAAGATAAGACAAACAAATGTTCGTTCTTTTTTTTCCGAGGCGGATCGGTTTCACGCCGCCGCGGACCCCTTGTGGTTGCTGTCGCGCGTGCGGATTGTGCATACGACCTTATTGTGCGCGTGGAAGAGGAGATCGAGTGCAAAGCGGCCGCAGGATTTTGCGCCTTGGAATCAGGGGCTTAGTGGAGAGATACGGGCGGCGGGGGTTGACAGGTTTGGGAAGGGCGCCGGTTTTTGAGGTGCGCCTGCGTCCGGAACGACCGAGGCGTGTGCTGAAACGAAGAGCGGAGGAGGAAAAGCAGATCCTTCACTCCGCTGATGACCACCCCAGCGACGAACAGTTGTCGCTGGGGACCCCGGTGGCCGCTTCGTTCGGGATGACACTAGACTAGGTTTTTAGGCAAGGACTGAGGCGTGTGCTGAAAGAAGAGCGCAGGAGGAAAAAGCAGATCCTTCACTTCGCTTAAGAAAAGCGCTTCGTTCAGGATGACACTAGGGTTTTCAGGCGCGGAATGAGGAGTGCTCAAACGAGGGGCGCAGGAGGGGAAACCACATCCTTCACAGTGTCCTGAGCCGTGATCGCGAAAGAACACAGCCGCACATTTTTGGACTTTCTTCTCGTCGTTAGGAGTCGCCTGGGATTTACCGCATGGAATCCTGGCAGGGGCGAGTGCATGCCTAGGATTTCATCTCGGCGGTGTTGCGGATGATTTTCCGATCAGGCGCGGAGGAAATGCGTTTCCACGCGATGGCGAGATAGGTGAGATTACCAACCTGACCAGCGACGGCGGCCATTACGATGCCGAGTGCGCCATAGGCGTGGACCGTGGAGTAGACCAGCGCCATGCTGATGGCCGCTGCGACGATGGAAGCGATGAGAATGGGGCGCGTGTTTTCGACGGTTCGAAAGAGGAAGTTGAGCTGCCGGACTGGCCATGCGAGAAGAAAGTAAAGCATCTGCAAATTCAGAACGCCGGCATAGACGCGCAACGGATGCCCGTAGAAGAATGCGAGGAATCGGGCCGAGAGCAGCGATGCGGCTGAGAACAGAAGAAGAAGGCCGACGAAGCCGACAGCACCGAAGCGGAAAAGAAATCGCGACGCTCCTTGAATGCCGTTGCGGCGCATTTCCTCGCCAGCACGGAGGGGAATGATGTTCTCCATGGCCTGGAAAGCAATGTTGACCGGGCCGATGACATTCTGCGTGGCGCGGACTCCGCCGGCGGCCTGGGGGCCGGCAACACTGGCTCCCACGAGCATTGCTCCCTGATATACGAGCCACTGCAGTTGGTTGGAGATGCCGAGATCGATGGAGAGGGAATGGATGCGTCGCCAGCCATCGCGCAAAAGCGCGTACGAGCTGCGCAAGCGCTCCAGCCATGCGCCGACGACAAACGCGAGACCGGAGGTGATGGCGATGGTCCAGAATACGGTGCCGATGGTAAGCCAGTGTGCAGCCCAAAGGACGCATAGCACCACGACCTGGCCGGCGTAACTGATGGCATCGTTCCAGACGGATGCGGTTGCCTTGCCGATGGTGAAGTAATAACGGCGCAGCCAATCCTGCATGAGAAAGAGCGCGACCGCGGCGGTGAAAGGGAAGATGAAGGCGGAGGGAATCCCGGTGCGATCGACGAGCAGGTAAAGGAGCGTGGCGGCCACGGTGCCTAACGTCGCGACCGCGCAGAACACGAGCTGCACGCCGTAGATGCCGCGCACAAACGCATTCCGTTCGTCAGCGGTAGGACAGAGCGAACCCAGCGTGATCATGGGCGAGGAGATAAAGCTGAGCTGAATGCTGTTGGCGAGCAGGAGGATGACGTAAGCGACGGTGAATTTGCCGAATTCGACCAGCCCCAGGCCGCGAACAAGAATGATCCCGGTGAGGAAGTTGCAGGCGCTGACAAGGATTTGATCGCCAAGGGTCTGCGCACTTCTGCCGCGCGCGAGTTGGTGCAGGCGAGCTACCAGCATGCGCACAGGCTCAAGACCTCCGCTGCGAAGTACCGAAGGTACGCGGTGAGATTGCCGGGATGTGCCAAGCTGAGCCGATCGTCAAACGCGCAGGACTCCGATCCCATGGTAAAGTCTTCGCGAACGCCCTCGCTGGAATGATCCAGGCAGGACATGGAAAGATTGACGAGGTCTGTGTTATCCAGCCGCCTGGTGTGGCTGCATGGCGTGCGCCGACCAACGCACAGGTCTGGGCACGGTTGCCAGGCATCGCGCGCGTTCGCGGATAAGATCGATGTTGGTGATGATGCAGAGGAAGATGGCGACTTCATAGCCCATCCAGCCGAGCAGGCCGGTGGACATGATGGTGGTCATCCAGACGTGAATGATGAGCACGTAGGTGCCGGCATACTCGGGATGCCGATTCCAGGCGCTCCACGAGCGGAAGGAAGCGACGACCAGCAGAGTTGTGGCGAGAATGAAGCCGACGACGCCGAGGCCGGTGAGTACTTCAAGGAATCCGTTGTGCAGAGAGCTCATCTCTTCGAGGTACATGTTGCCGATGTGGGTGATGACTGTTTTGCCGCCCACACCGCCGCCGACGCCGAGCCAGGGGTATTTCTGGAACTGGTGGACAGCGGCCGTCCAGACTACGGTGCGCCCGCTGAGGGTGACAAAGCTGGACTGCGCCTGGTGGCCCTGAAGCCGCGTGACGATTTCGGTGGAGAACATGAATCCCATCACGGCGACGCCTGCGACGCAGAGAAATCCGATGACCTTGGAGCGCTTAAAGATGACGAGCAGGACCGAGAGGAGAAGAATTCCAAAGGATGTGCGGCTGGCAGAGAAGATGAAGAGAAACGATGCGAAAAGGACCTGGGGCAAAGCAGATTTGCCGCGCAGCCTGCGCGCCTGCCATTCGGCGATCACGACGAGGATGATGGCGCTTGCGACGTATCCCAAGCCGTTGCCGGAAAGAAATGGCGCCTGTGCGGTGGTGCTGCTGATCAGACCGGGTCTCCTCTGAATAAAGCCGGGCAAGCGGAGACAGAACCCGATGACCGTCAGGGAGCCGAGCAGGGACATGGTCAACAGGGTTACCTGCCTCAGACCCTCGATCCTGACGAGGGAATTCTCGCCTCGGGACGCCTCAAAGAATACGAGGCCGGCCATGAGCAGCTCAGCGCTCTTGCCGAGGGTCTGAACGGGAATCTGAGACCAGATTGTCGATAGAAAGTAGAGCCCGGCAAAGGCCAAATAACCCAGGCGGAGGTCGGTTGCACGCATGGGCGCAAGCTTCGGACGAAAGAGCAAAAGCAGAAAGGCAAGGATGATGGCGGGGGTGCGAATGAGCAGAATGGCCTTGGCGCTGCTGTGTCCCGCACCACCGCCGGAGAGGTCTTCCACCTGGAGCATCGCGCCCAGAAGCAGGCAGAAGAGCGCGATGCCGGGCAGTCCCGTGACGCCGAAGGCGAGGCGCCAGGACCTGAGGCTCCAAGGATAGATCGAGAATTGCATTGAGCTGTCCTTCAAATATCTACGGCCGGGTGACGTAAATAGCAGCGGCGGTGGTCTGGCCAACCACTCCCATGGTTGAGCCGAGGACCGTCTTGGTCTTGCTGACAGGGACGTAGACAATGTCGCCGGCTTCGAGATTCATGGGGACCTCTTTTCCGTCCATGATCTTCTTGTATGAAATCGGGATCTCATGCATCTTGCCGTCGGCCTGCTTTTGTACGACGCGCAGGGCGCCAACCTTGGCTTGCAGGGAGAGACCCTGGGCGAGCGAGATGGCCTGGGCAACGTTGAGTTCTCCCTGTTCCTGCATGGCGTAGCCGCCTGGGCGATTCACGGCGCCGAGGACATAGACGATCCCAGCGCGCTTAACGATGACGGTGTCGCCGGGGTGGACGAGGACGTCGCGAATCTCGGACGCGTCGCCGCCGCGGGCGAAGTGATAGGTCTTCGTTGGCGGGTCGCCATCGACACGCTTGAGTTCGATTTCATTGCCGGCCAGTTGTGTTTCGCCGCCGGTCATGCCGATGACTTCGAGCAGGCTGTGCGGCTTGAGGAGTTCGACTTTGCCGGGATTCTGGACTTCGCCGATGACGGTGGCGCTTGTGGTTGCGAACTGCTGAACGTCGATGCTGACCTGCGGGTTCTTGAGGATTCCCTGATCCTTGAATGCCTTTTCGACTGCATTCCTGGCCTCTTCGACAGTATCACCGGCGACGTGGACCGGCTTGAGGAAGGCGATGTGGATGTTGCCCTCATTGTCGATGCGCGTGGGCCCGGAGAAGTCGGATTCGTCGTAGACAACGACGTTCAACAGGAATCCGGGAGCCAGTTTGAGACTCGCGAAGTCTTCAGGGACGCTGAGCACGGAGCCGGGCTGGTTGGGGCTGGGCGAGTTCCGGTTCTCCAGTTGAGGCGCGGGCGGTTGCTGGGGTCCATTGGGCTGCACGGACTGCGCGCAGGCGGCGGCTTCAAAGCCCAGTGCGAGCATGAATCCAAATGCGCCGGCGATACCGGTCCTTACGAGACGAGAGACAGGAGGCTTTGGATTATGCATCGAGGTATTCTCCATTTCCGTGATGACCATAGGCGTCGAAGTAATCGATCGAATTTGTATCGACTCCGTTGAGCACGATTCCGACCGCACGGGAGCCGCTCATTTCGAGGACGGAGGAAAGGCTCTTGAGTACGGTGCGCGTGGTTTGGCGAGCGCGTACGACAGCGATCGTGGCGCCGAACTTTTCAGAGAGCACGCGCGCATCCGTAAGCAGGAGGATCGGCGGGCTGTCGGCAATGATCAGGTCGTATTCGCTGGTGAGGGTGGCAAGGAGCCGATCGAACTCAGAGGATTCGAGCAATTCGGCGGAAGCGATTGTCTCCGATCCGGCGGGGAGAAGCGAGAGATTCGGCAAGGTGCGATGCGAATAGATGCAGGCGGAGGCAGTCGCCTTGCCGATAAGGACATCGCTCAGTCCCGGCGCGGAGGAGCGATCGAAGAATTCATGCAGGTGCGGCTTGCGCATGTCCGCATCGAGCAGAAGCACTCGCTTGCCGGAAAGCGCGAAGGCGACGGCGGTGTTGTAGACGACGGTGGACTTGCCCTCGCCGAAGAGCGGGCTGGTGACGAGCAAGGTGCGGAGTCTCCCGGATTGCGATGCGACCTGAATCGCGGTGCGCAGGGCGCGGAAAGACTCGGCGGAGGCGGAGCGCGGATCGTTGAGGAGCGGGCTGGTCTCAATGCTCGAGTCGAGTGACGCGAACTTCGCGGACAGATTGCGGGCGACGGGGGACGCAGGGATGTTGCCGAGCATGGGCAGGTTCGCACCACCCTGCAACTGCAGGGCGACGGTGACGGTGTCATCCATGTGTTCGCGGATGAATGCGGAGGTCACGCCGGTGAAGAGTCCGGCGACCAGGCCGATGGCGAGGTACAGCGGGGGATTGGGACGCTTGGGAGCTGAAGGCGGACGAGCCGGGTCAGCAACACTGATGTTGGTCGCCCTGAGCGCAGCCTGGATGTTGAGTTCCTTGAGCTTGCCGTAAAGCGAGTCGTAAAGCTGACGGCTTGCGTTTGCCTGCTGAGTTAGCGATTGCAGCTTCACCGCGCTGACATCGAGAACGCCGGCCTGCTTTTCCTTGTCATTAAATGCCTTCTGGATGCCGTCTTGCCGCTGCTGGGCAAAGAGATATTCCTGGCGCGCGCGATCTTTGATGCGGCCAATCTCTTCGGCGATCTGCGCGTTGACGGTGTCGAGCTGGCTCTTGGTTTCAATCAGGTGCTGATTGTTGGGGCCGTACTTGGTCAGCATGTCGTTGTAAGTGACGTGGAGAGCGGCCTGTTGCTGGCGGAAGCTGCGCAGCAGTTCGAGGCCATTTCCGGAGACAGCACTTTCAGCAGCAGCGTTGCTGAGGCCAAGGTCACCCGAGGTTGCGGCGAGCGATGCGACCGCCTCGGGGTCCTGGGTCTGGGTGAGCTTGTAGATGGCTTCCTTGGCGATGCGATCGGCTTCAGAAGCGATGAGCTGTTGATTGAGCGTGTCGAGCGAATCGAGGACGGGAACGTGCGTGGTGGCGGTTGCGCCGCCGGTCTCGCCAAGCGCGCCGAGGATCATGCCGTTGAGTCCGCTCTGCTGCTCGAAGCTGGCCAGTTTGTCCTGGGAGTCGTCGTAGTTGGTCTTCAGCTCGTTGAGTTGATCGAAGAGCCAGCGCTGTGCGTCGGAGGTGGCCTCTGAGCGAGCTTCAAAGGTCACGTACTCCTGCACGATGGCATTGGCGATCTGGGCCGCGCGGTTGGGATCGGGATTCAGGTACTCCACCGTGATCAAGCGAGTGTCGGGTGTGTTCTCCACGGTCAGCTTCTTCTGGAAAACCCCCAGAACCCGGTCACGGGTGTAGGGCGCCTGCTCGAGGGGGAGCTTGCGCCGGATCTCGTCTTCAATATGGGCATTCGATCCGTTGATGTAGCCAAGAAGTGAAGGCTTGTACTTGAAGGGATACTCGTCTTGCAGGTGAAGATCGCGCACGACCGCAAGCAGGACGTTGGGACTCTGCAGGACGATCATGTGCGTTGCGATATCACCTTTCACAGCATCCATCGCGGAAGGCTGAGGATCGGCGTTTGCACGCAGGCTGGTCTCTGCGGCGTCAACCTTCTGAACCTCGATGGTTGCGACACCGAGGTACTGGCGGTTCATCAGCAGACAAGCGCCCACAGCCAGCAGCACTCCAACCAAGCCGGCGGCCCAGATGGATTTTTTGCGTTTTCTGATGACGCTCCAGATTCCCCTTAGCGACTCGCCCTCGCCAAATCGGAATGAAAGTTCGTCGGCCCGCGCGGTTTGCGCCTGGGCCGGCAGATAAGGGGCAATCATGCCTTTGGATGGATCGTTGGAGAGAGACATTGGCTGGGTACCTCCATTTACTTAGCTCGTCGTGGCTGACGAGGGGTTAGAACAGAAACATAGCCAGATACAAGCTACGGGGAATCGACCCCGGGGTCGAATTTCATGTTCGCGCAGGGACGGGCCTTGCGGGCACCATCTTTCCGGCATGCAGTAGCGACCGGTAAACGTTGAGCATAAGCGTGTAGTTCTTGTCGCCGGTGTAGCTCGATTCAAAGCAAAGACGCGCCTTGGCGCGCATGGCCGTGAGGGCGCGACGCTCGAGAAGATCGTGAAGCCGGATGCGCAGTGCGTCGGCGTCTCCGGGTGGAAACAGGGCGCCTGAGTCTCCATCGACGATCATCTCGGGATAACAGCCGATGCAGGATGCGATGACCGGAGTTCCGACGGCGAAGGACTCGATGACGACGCGCGGCATGCCTTCATACCACTGCGAGGGGCAGAGGAGCGCGGAGGCGTTGCGCATCAGTTCGAGAATCTCCTCATTGCTGCAGCCGCCGACCCACTGGACGTTTGCCATGGTAGGGAGTGCTTGCCTGACCTCGCCCTCCAGAGGCCCGACGCCGGCGATGATGAGTAACGGGAGGTCAGGTTGACCCTTCCAGCAGTTGAGAAGGACACGCAGGCCTTTTTCTTCCGCCAGCCTGCCGGCGAAGAGGAAGTATCCGCCGCGACCGGAGCCAATGCCGGGGTCGGGATCGACGAAGTTTGGTTTCACGATGACTTTGTCGACAGGCAGACCGCCGTCGACCAGCTTGCGCCGGGCAAATTGCGTGAGTGCGATAAAGCGATCGATGGAGCGGCGCCACGTGCCGATGGACCAGTGCGCCAACATTCCCGCGGTTGCCACGGCGCTACCGGCAAGGCTGTTTCGGTAGCAGGAATGAACGATGCCCGGCATGCGGAGGGTTGTGCCAACGCAGTCTTCGCACACGTGGCCGTCGCGAAACATGGTCGCGCCGGCGCAGAGAAGACGATAGTTATGCAAGGTGTGAACCACGGGTACATTCGCGCTGTGACAGATGTTGAAGATGGATGGCGAGAGGGTGGGGAACCAGTTGTGGACATGCACCACGTCGGGACGAAAGCCGAAGAGAGCGCGCCGGAATTCCGACATGGCATGGGTGGGGATGCCGAATTGGCTGGAGGAAACCTGAATCTTCGAGACCAGGCCGCGGATCGCGTCGTTGTCGGCATCGTAGCGCTGAACATCGATTCCATTCGCGGCGAGCAGGCGAGTCTCCGCCTCGACAACGGCATCCTCCCCTCCGCGTTGCTGGTACCGATTGTGGACCATCAGGACTTTCATCGTTTCCTTCATGGAGCCGCTCAAGAAACAAATTCGAAGAACGGGCCGGATAAGGCCTCGAATTGCGTTCTTACCAGGAGGGCTTATGACTGCCACATCAAATCCCCTTTGCCGCATAGACCAGAGTGTGAAGCAGGATGGCGATGTCCATCAGCACGGTCCGGTTCTGAATGTAGTAAAGGTCGTACTCGATCGACTGATGAATTGCAAATTGTCGGTCGGCGCTGAGTTGCCAGAGGCCGGTGATGCCCTGGGGAACGGTGAGCCGCGTCGCTTCCCACGGGCCGTACTCCTCGGTGATGAAGGGCATTTCGGGCCGCGGTCCGACCAGCGTCATGTCGCCTTTGAGCACATTGATGAGCTGCGGCACTTCGTCGAGGCTCGTCTTGCGCAGGAAGCGTCCAACACGGGTGATACGCGTATCGGTGCGCTCGTCCGGCGACCGCGCATACTTGGGCGCGTCCACCTTCATGCTGCGAAACTTGAGAATCTCGAAGAGCTTGCCATGTTGGCCGACGCGGGTCTGGCGGAAGAAGATCGGCCCCTTCGATTCGCAGCGGATGGCAATGGCGAGCAATGCCCAGATCGGCGCGCTCAGCACAATCAGAATGGACGAGCAGGCAATATCGAGGAGACGCTTGGTGATTCTGTAGAAGTGACCCGGATCGTTTGGTTCCGTGGTGGCAATGAAAAGCCCGTCCATCTCCCACACGCGGGTGGGGCACTTGCTGGCCAGAATCTCCTGATCATCGACGAGCGACAGCGAGCAGTTGGCGGCCTGCGCAATCTCCCGGACCTGCCTCAATCGATGGTCGGAAATGCTGGAGTCGCAGACGAAGATGTCCTGGATCTTCAGCCGGTTGAGCATTTCGGCGCTCAGAGGCTCGTGAAAGATAGGGCGCGAATCGCGCTGGAAGTAGTCGTAGCTGTAGATTGCGTCGCTGTGGTCGCTTTCGCTGCCGATGAAGCCCACGGGATCGATGCCCAGCATGGGCGAATGAAGAGCGCCCGTGAAGAAGCGGCGAGCGGTCCGGTGGGACCCGTAGATGAGAGAGCGCCTCCGCTGCAGCGCGGGAGTGAGGTGCTGGCGGACGGCCTCGAGCACCCATACGCGACCGATGGCCAGCAGCGCAGTGCCGAAGACCCATGCACCAAGCATGGCCATGCGCGGCACCGGATACCGGGCAACAATGCAGATGACGAGACTGACCATGATCGCCTTGATCGACACGCGAAGCACAGTCTCCGTCTCGCGCACATGAAGGAGGCTGCAAACCCGCGGGTAAGCATTGTCGCTCTGAAGGAGGGCGAGGACGATGCCCGTGTAGATGAACGATCCGATCAGGAGCTGCTCGGGACGAAGTTCGAAGCTCTGCGTGCGCTGGAAGAGGTGGCCAATGGTTCCGCCGATCACAGTTCCGGCAAGCAGAAGGACAAGGTCGGCAGCAACCCGAACCAGAGGGACCGAGAGTTGAGCAGCGACCCAATCGTTTCGTATTTCCGGCTGAACGGCGATGCTTACCGGCTGAGCGGCGATGCTTATCGGAGTAGGCTCAACCTGATCGCGACCCTCAGGTGAATACGGAATTGCATTTGAATTCATGCACAGTGCCTCAAGCGAAGCATGGGGAAAAGTACTTTAGTGAAGCGCCGATTGTGAAAAGCGGGAAGTGCAGCCCGAGTGAAACCGAGAGGCAAAAATCAGATGGCTGTCAAAGGTACGGCTCAATGCACTCATGCTTTTGTTCTTTTGCAGTTCCGCTGATTTCTCTCAGAAAGCAATCCGGTCAAGTGCCTTTGTCTATCTTTGAAGTGAGTAGGCTCCCCCCGGGAGTCGAAGGGCAGACACTCTCATTTGATGCGAAGTGAACTGAAGGGTTTGATAGAGGGGAAAAGAAAATTTACAAGATGATGAATTTAGCTGAGGAAGTGGGGTGATCGACCGCTGAGCGGCAAGAGGGTAATTTCGGAAAAGGGGAGCACGAAAAGGTGCCCCGCGGCATCTTAAGACGACAGTGCGAATCATGCCTAATTCTTGACGAAGAGGCTCAGAGACAATGAGGCCAGGACGCGTAGTTCGGAATGCCGGACTGCCCGCGGCATTCCTAGGGGTGCTGATGGCGGCGAGCGCAGTGGGAGGGTTTCAGAGGTCCCCGAATCTCGCGCCGACCCGGTTTTCGCTGGATTTTGTGGGGATGCATACCCTGTCGCCGGGGCGCCACTGGCCGCAGGTTCCTTTTGGAAGTATCCGGCCGGCGGGAACGACATGGGGAGCATTGGAGCCTGCGAAAGAGCAGTTTGACTGGCACTCGCTCGACACGTGGGTACAGGAGTCCGAGAGCCATCATGTGCAACTGGATTATGTATTTATAAACACACCGCGATGGGCGAGCACAAGGCCGGATGAGCCTTGTTCAGGCAAGAGATTTGGCTGTGCAGCGCCTCCCGATCTGGACGATTGGTCGGCATTTGTGACCGCACTGGTGACGCGCTATCGAGGCCGGATTTCGAGCTACGAGCTATGGAATGAGCCCAACGCTTCAGGGTTCTGGACGGGGAATCCGAAACAGATGGTGGAACTGGCGGCCCGGGCATACCCGATCATCAAATCGATCGATCCAGCAGCGATTGTGACGACGCCGGGGGTTTCGTCGACCGGCTGGCCGCTCTCGCATGACGCGTGGCTTGATCAGTATCTTGCCGCGGGCGGCGGCAAGTTTGCCGATGTAATTGCGTGGCACGGATACGCAGGGAGAAACGATCAGCCGGCGCTTCCTCCGGAGGGGCTTGCAGAGCAGATCCAGGCGCTGCGCAGGGTGCTGGCGAAGCATAACCTGAGCCAGATGCCAATCTGGAACACCGAAGGAGGGTGGGGAAAGGACGCCCAACTGCCGGACGAGGATGCGCAGGCGGCGTTCCTGGTGAAGTGGTACATGATCAACTTCACCAGCGGGATTGCCCGCGCCTACTGGTACGAGTGGGACAACTCCGATTGGGGTACGCTGTGGCGCGAGGGCAGCGGCATGACTCCGGCGGGGCGAGCGGCGGAGCAGGTTGTGAGCTGGCTTGACGGCACTACCGCCGCCGCGCCGTGCGAGCCGGCGCACGGATCGCAATTGTGGGAGTGTGGTCTCGAAAAGGGCAAGACGCAGTATCGAGTGGCATGGAGCGCATCCGGCGAAGCGACGCTGCGCGACGTAGGAAACGTTGTCGCGGTTACTCCCCTCGGCGGCGCGCGGCAGGAATCGACACATCAGCCCATCGTAGTGACGTCGCAACCGATTCTGATCGAGTACGGGGAACCGAGGTGACGCGCAGGGCTGGCGCATTGTCCTTGCAGGTAATAGTGCGGCTGGTTCCCCGTGTGTGTGTGCAATTATTTGCGTTCGGCATCTTGCATCCAAAGCATGACTTACGATGCGCGGGGGCGCAGGGGCGCAAACGTTGTTGGTATCAGCGCAATCGATGGCATGCAATCAAATCGAGGTGTGCAGCGCGGCGGCAGCAATCTTTTTTTGCGAAAGGCGCATCTGAATTAGATCGTCCCCGGTTTTTTTCGCAGTTCAATCTCAGTAGCAGAAAACAGAAGCTTTTCGGAAAGGCCAATTGCGAAAATGAACGTGGCTCGGTTCGGCTTTCTGTCAGTTTTGCTAGGTCTCTTCTCTGTGGTTACAGGGTGCGGGGGCTTTCAAGGCGTGGTTACGCCTACGCTCAGCGCGATCTCCCCGACGACAGTGGCTGCGGGAAGTCAAGAATTTACGCTGACCGCGACGGGGACCAATTTCATCAGCGGAACGCAGATCCTGTGGAATGGCGTGGCACAAACCACAACCGTGGTTTCGAACACGCAATTGACGGCGTCGATCGCTGCGGCTCAAATTGGTAACCCCGGTACAGTCGTGATTCGCGTGATGAAGCCGGACACGACGACCTCCGGTCCACTGATGCTGACGGTGACCGGGACTACCAATCAGAACTTCAGTTTGACATCGCTCAATCCGTACACCGTGGCGGCGGGGAGTGCGGCATTCACGCTGACGGCAACGGGCATAGGCTTTGCCAACGGCGACTCGATTACGCTGAACGGCACCGCCATCGCGACCACCTTTGATTCGGCGACGCAAGTGCATGCGACAGTACCGGCCACCAGTGTAGCGACCGCGGGCACGATCCAGGTGGCGGTCGAGGACGCCAGCAACAACTCGACAAACAATCTGCCGTTTATCGTGACGGGCGGGACGCTGGGAACGCCGCCGACGCTGACTTCACTCAATCCAAACACCTCCTACAATGGCGTCGCATCGGTGGCGCTGACGGCCAATGGTTCGGGATTTGTAAGTGGCAGCGTGATTGTGTGGAATGGCACGGCGATGCCGACAACATTCGGTTCGAGCACGCAACTGTCAACGACGATCCCGGGAACAGATCTGACGACCGCCGGGACAGCGAACGTGTTCGTGTTGAACCCTGATAGCACGGTTTCGCAGACACTTCCATTCACGATCACGGTGAGTCCGGCGACGACGCCGACGCTGACCAGCATTAGCCCGACCAAGGCCGCGACGGGAAGCCCGGGATTTACCTTGACGCTGAGCGGCACCAATTTTGCGCCGGGGTGCGTTGCCTATTTTGGCGCGAATCCATTGCCGACCACGGTGGACAGCGACGTGCAACTGACGGCGCAGGTGCCGGCGTCGGACCTGACGGCGGTTGCAGAAATCCCGGTGACGGCGCAGAACACGCAGTCGAAGCCATCAAATCCGATTCCGTTCCTGGTGGGGATGAATATCTTTTTCGGAGAGGTCAATGACCTGATCTGGGATTCGGCGCGGAACATTCTCTACTTCTCGCAGCCCGGAACGTCGACGGAGAATCCGGACACTGTGATGGCGATCGATCCAGTGACGCTGGTTGCGCAGTGGACTTACTCGCCCGGTACGGGAAGCGAACCCGATCATCTGGCATTGTCGACGGACGGCAAGTATCTCTACGTCGGACTCGACGGCAATGGAACGGTCGAGCGGCTGGATCTGGGAAATCAGCAGGGAGTGCCGGACATCAGCATTCCCCTGGGATCCGATGCAAACCTCGGGCCTTACTACGCGATGGACGTCGAGGTCGATCCGGTGCAGTCTACGACCATCGCGGTGGCGCGCGGGGTTTCGGCGAGCGTGTCGATTGTGCAGGCGGCAGGAGGCGTGGCGGTTTATGACAATGCGACACAGCGGGCGAACGTGGTGACTCCGACGACGCAGGCCGGTGACGTGCTGCTCGACACGATTCAGTGGAGCATGGACGGGACGCAGATCTACGCGGCGAACAACGAGAATTATGAAGGCGACTTCTACCAGCTTTCGGTTGCGGCCAACGGAGTGAGCCTGACGAGCGATCATCCGAACTACTTCCCGGTGCCGAACCTGCGCATACATCTGGACCCGACGACGCAACTGCTCTACGGCGACGACGGGCTGGTGGTGAATCCGGCCACGGCTGCGCAGGTAGGGAACTTCGTTTCTTCGGGGATCATGGTGACGGACGCGACGCTGGGGAATGCGTACTTCGTGGGCCAGTCAGCGGCCGATATTCAGACCGTTACCTACGAAGTGGAGTCGTTCAATCTGATGAATTTCAGCGCGGTCGCACAGCTGCCGCTTTACCAGGTGGAGGGTGTTCCGCAGCATGTTGTGCGCTGGGGATCAAACGGCCTGGCATTCGCGACGAAGAAAGTTGCGAACTGCGTTATTTCGCCATGCACGATCCAGGACGGCCGGATGTACGTGATCTATGGGCCGTTTGTGACGCAGACCGCCCCTTAGCAAGAAGAGGCAAGAGAGGAATCGATGTAAGAGGTCGGTTTGCTGTGGTCGGAAGAGTGGCTTAGGAGAAAGGCGTGATCCGAAAACTTTTTGTCCTTGGTGTTCTGTTCCTTTCCGGTGCGAGTGTTTATGGGCAGGTTGAGGACAGCGCCACGGCAGGGGTGATACCGCTGTCGGTGGGCGGGTATTTCAGCTACTTTGACGCAAGTTACGAGTCAAACAGGTCTGCGGGGCTTGGGGCTCTGATCGACTATTCGCCTCTGTTTGCGGGGAATCTCGGTGTCGAAGGCGAAGGGCGATGGCTGAAATTCGGGGGTGCGAACAGCTTCAGTGAATATACCTACCTGGTTGGACCCCGATACCGGCTTTACAAGAGCGAAAAGTATCAGCCGTATGCCAAATTCCTGGTGGGCGCGGGAGAGATCAACTTTCCCTATGACCTCGCGCATGGTGGGTACTTTGCGATGGCCGGAGGCGGCGGGATTGATATCGCAGTGAAGGAGCACTGGAAGTTTCGCGCCGATTATGAACTGCAATATTGGCCGGGCGCCTTCAATATTCCGGGCATCCAAACCGGTGCTGTACATCCAAATGGAGTAAGCGTGGGATTCATGTACAAGCTGTTTCACTCACGCTACCAGCTACAGCCGCGGTGAGATGAAACGGCCATGTTGGCTGCGCGGATGCGCAGTCAAGGGATGAACAACCTTGGAATCGCAGATCTCGATCGACGAGGCAAATGCGCACTCTGACGTGAAGCGTGTGAAGGCCACGGTTGCACGTGCGCTGCTAGCTGCGCTGGAGAGCGAATGCAAGGAGTATTGCATTCTGTCGGGGTACGACGGGCTGCCTGAGTCGTTCGAGACTGACATCGACTTCATGGTGAGCAGCGATGAATTCGAGCGAGTGCCACGGGTGATTGCAGGTGTGGCGCACGCGACGGGGACCCGGCTGTTTCACACGGTTGGCCACGAACTGAGCGCGCGGTCGTTTTCACTTGGATACCAGGCCGGCGAACAGCTCATCATCGTGCAGCCGGATTCGGCGGCGGATTATCGTCATTTTGGATTGTTGTGGCTGGGTTCAGAGGAGGTGCTGGCGGAGCGACGCCTGCATACGCGCGGATTCTGGATTCCGGCGGCAGCTCACGAGTTTGCCTATTACCTAATCAAGCGGCTCAATAAGCGCCATCTCGACGAAGAGCATGGGCGCAGGCTTCATCGGCTGTATGTTGAAGATCGCGATGGATGCAGGAGGATGATTGCGCGCTTCTGGAAGGGACAGAATCGGGAGATCCTGGCGCGCATGGCGTCGACCAACGATTGGGGCGAGATGGCCGCAGCATTGGAGCCTATTCGTGCGGAGCTGATGCGGAATTCCGGCGAGTCATTCTTAGAACGGATCAGAACCAGCCCGCGACATGCGATGCATCATCTGCAGCGGATGATCAATCCAACGGGCGGCTGGGTTGCCATCGTGGGGCCGGACGGTGCAGGAAAGTCCGTGGTCATCGATGCGATCCGGCAGCAGTTTCGATTTGCCTATCACAAGGTGAAGTGCTTTCATTTGCGACCGAAGATTCTTCGCCGCGGCAAGGACGAGCACATCGTCGTGACGGATCCGCATGGCAAGCCTCCCCGTGGAATGTTTCTTTCGGTGGCGAAAGTGTTCTTCCTGGTTGCCGATTACTGGCTCGGGTACCTGTTCAAGATTGTGCCCGCGATGTGGCGGTCGCAACTGGTCGTCTTCGACCGCTATGTGTATGACCTGCTGGTCGACAGCAAACGCGTCCGATATGGGGGGCCGGCATGGCTGCTGCGTGCGTTGGCGTGGGTTGTGCCTCATCCCGACCTTGTGATTCTGCTGGACGCTGCGCCGGACGTGCTGTGGTCGCGCAAGCAGGAGGTGCCGTTTAGCGAGGTGATGCGGCAGCGGGATGCGTACTGCAAGGTCGCTCGCAGGCTTCCATTCGCGACCCTCGTGAATGCGTCAGAGCCTATTGCCGATGTAGTCCATGATGTGGACAGCGCCATCATGCAGTACTACGAGCGTCGGACCGCAAAACGGCTTGGACTGCACACACCGTTGGCGGTGACAGCGCAGAAATCTATCGTCACCCCGAGCCGGCAATGCTGACCGCCGCGGCGCCCGCTGCACTGACCGCGGGAGATGTGCTGGCGCAGGTTTTCGGCGATAGCAGGTCCATTTCGCATGGCGGGAATCGCGAAGAATGCCGCATTCACGTGCTCGCGCAGGGAGGGGAACCTCGCTGGATCATTGTCGGAAGTCCGAGCAGGGCGATGCCCGTCTTGAAGAGCTGGGCTCCATGGAAAAAGAGCTCGCGTGTCCAGTGGAATGCCGTGCGCATGGCATCGGCGATGAATGCATTGGCGATGCTGCCGGGAGTGGTAAACAGCGCGGTGGAGATCGACACATCGTGGTGGCGCGCGACACTGCCTTCGTTTCCGATGGAGTGGAGCGCGGTTATCCATGTCGGTAGCCCGTCGTATACGCGCAAGGCAATCCTCTTCGTGATTGAAGGCGGTGCCCGGGTGGTGTGTGCGGCAAAGGTGCCGCTGGCGCCGGAATCTGCTGGGGCCATCCTGAACGAAGCGGATATGCTCGACCGGCTGAGCCGGTTTGATTATTTGCCGCGGGTGTTGTTTTGCGATCGTGCGCGTGGAGTTGCCGGGCAATCGTGGCTGGAGGGCAGGCCGGTCGGACGCGGATTTACCGAGGCACATCTTGATCTGCTGAATTCGCTGGTCTGTGCGGAGGGCTTCGTGCGGGTGTGCGACTGTAGAGCGGAGCTGATACGCGGACTCAAGAAACCGGATTTTCCATATGACCGTTCGGTGCTGGCGCGGGGCATCGAGATTCTGGACTGCGATGTGCCGTTGCCGCGTTTTGTGGAGCACCGCGATTTCGCTCCGTGGAATCTGAAGTGGATCGGCAAGGGCGTGCTGGGACTGCTTGATTGGGAGTGGGCTGAGGCGGAGGGATTGCCGTGGCAGGATGCCTGCCGCTATTTCTATCTCGATGACGTTCACTTCAATGGGGCAGGACGCGTGTGGGAAGCGCTCACGGCGGATCCGCTTCTTCAGCGCTACTGTCGCCGGTTTGAGATTCCGCAAAACGCGTTGCCTGCTCTCACCATGCGGTATCTCATAAGAGAACTGCTGATGGAATGGGAAGGCAGAAATCAGCGGCTTGCAGATTATGCGTATCGGCAGATTCGGTACCTGCTCGATGTGATCTCTCCGTCGAAAGGATAAGACGAGCGGGCAAACAGGGCGCTGCGAATTGCGTGGGTAGCGTCTGCGCCCCGTCAGGTTGAATACGCATATAAAGCATAGAAAACAAGAGGCTTGTGCCACGGGCCGCGCCTCGTTGTTATTCGTTAAGAATGAGGGCGAGGCGCCGGTGTGCTACGCTCAGCTATCTCTACGCAATGAACAGGCAACAGCGTCAGGTGATAAGTCCTGTTCGATTGGGGAGTCGCCGGGCGGCATCGATGAACGTTCGAAATACTGGATCACTTAAGAAGAATAGTGCACGAATCCGGCGATTTTTTGTTGCAGGGGCCAGGCATGATTTGTATGATTCACGAAAGGTTTCACCACGGGTCCCCAGGCAAGATCTGATCGCAACGGCCAGAGCGATCATTCTAGTTGCGCTGACAGGGGGAGCGATCTGGTTCCTCTTGTGGAAGCTGGCGGCTGGAGTATGGGGAAAACGCTAGACCGGAGAGCCGGCAGGCCTCGCACCTCAGTACGACAAGCAAGAAAGAGAATCAGATCGAGCAAGCTCGGTGCCAAGGGTCATCGGGCTATTGGATGCGCTTGAAGTTATACGCTTACAAGGTTGGCATCAGCGCTGTTTCGCCGGCTTTGGTTTGAGTTGCCAAAGAAATCCTTGCATTGAAGAGAGCTCCCCGATCGATCAGCGAGATGGGAAGCCGGATGACGGGAATCACAGGTCGTCGTTGCAACGGATCTCATAGTTTAGTTTTGAGCACCGCAGAGGCATTTGTTGAGGATTTCGACGCCTTCTTTTGATTTTTCATTTGCAGTGCCGGCTGGTTCCGGCAATTGCAAGCGCGACGGTTTCGCGCCGCGCTCCGCGATCTCGTTACCTATTCATAGATGTAAGAAAGTTCGCACCGTAATGCGCTTTGCGCAAGATTATCGTTCTAACTCCGGCCCCTCCCCGGATCGTTGCACAGACGCTGCGAGTGACTGGTTTCAAGACGCACCCGCAGAAGAGTCAGTCCATCGGGCTGCCTCCGGGCTGCGTGCTGCCTCATCGTCGAGGCGGAGCAGGTTCGTTGAAGCCGGGAATCCAGTCCGTCCGATCACATCGTCAGGCCCTCACATTCGCTGCACGAAGACCTCCCCACAACAGACAGATCCTCCAGCAAGCTAACCAGTTTTCGATTCCCAGTTAGGGCTGCTGCACTTTGTTCGTCGTTTGCTGCCTTGGATTCGAGCTTGCTTCCAGAAGTGGAGAGCACTGCCTGGAATTGCAAGTGTGCGCACAGATGCTGTGCCTGTAGAGATGTTGTGCGCGCAAACGATGCTCCCGGACTCGCAGCCGGGAAAATGTTCACGCTGTTCAAACGATGTATTCAGTTCAATACCCGCAGAGGCTATCAGATGTGTTTTTCTAAATCGTTTCGAGTTCTGTTCCTTACGGCGCTGGCGGCGACCGCCGGCAGCTGCGCGCAGTCCCAAGTCACCGCTGCTCAAAGTCCGGCAAGCGCAATTTTCGTCGATAGTCAGAAAGGGTCGGATGTGGTCGCAAACGCGGCGACGGCAGGTTCAAGTACATCGCCTCTTCAGACCATTCAGGCCGCAGTGAATCTGGCGAACACAAGAAACAAGCAGAACCTTGCAACAACGATCATGGTGAATCCAGGGGTCTATCGCGAATCCATCAGCATTGATGGAGCGCAGACGGCGGCACCACTGGTGATTCAAGCTTCAACGACGGGATCAACGATCATTTCAGGTTCGGATGTTCTGACAGGCTGGCAGCCGGTGAGCGGACACTCGGGCACTTACTGGCACTCCTGGACATACAACGTCGGCGAGTGTGCGATTCCTTCGGGGTGGCCCAGCAGCATGCCGGAAATTGCCCGCCGCTCGGAGATGGTGTTTGTGAACAGCGTTCCACTAACGCAGGTGTTGTCGGAGTCACAACTGCGCCCAGGAACGTTTTACGTGGATTCGGAGACCAGGCAGTTGCTGATCACGCCGCCTTCGGGAACCAACGTGTCGACAGCGTACATCGAAGCTGCTGTGCGGCCGCAGGTTTTTTCGATCAGCGGGCGCAGCTACGTGACGGTGAAGGGAATGGTCTTCCAACACGCGAACTCCTGCTTCAACCAGGCTGCCGCGGTTATCTCGGGCAGTTCGCACGTAGTGGTCGACCAGGTTCAGGCCAACTGGAACAACTTTGGCGGGCTGATGCTGTCGGGCGATTCTGATGCGACGGTCGAGAATTCGATTGCCAGCCATAACGGCGGCGTCGGGTTCATGGGCGCCCGGGACATAAGCACGACATTCAGTTACGACGAGAGCGACTTCAACAACTGGCGCGGCGCTGAAGGAGCGTTCTACGACTGGGCAATGGGCGGAACGAAGCTCTTCGAAATGCACACCGCGACGGTGCAGGACCTCTACGCGTATGGGAACCAGGCCCAGGGATTGTGGTTCGATACCGACAACAAAAACATTACGATCAACAACGTAACGCTTTCCGGAAGCACCATGGCGGCATTGCAACTCGAGGCAGACGAAGGCCCGATTCTACTGGAGAACAGTCATCTTTGCGGCAGCGTTGCCGGCGTGAACCTGGTGAACGCGGAGAAGGTGACGATGAAGTACAACACCTTCTATAACAATGGAGCGTTCGGGACGTATCCCGCCGAAATCTTCCTCGCTGGAAGAGCAGGTGGTCACGTGATCTACGACTGGCAGACCGGGGAGTACTACGATCTTCGCACCACCGGAACGGTGCTGACCGATAACAATTTCGAAGATGCAACTTCAGGAGAGCACCTGTTCGGAACATACCTGAGCGGATCGGACTGGTATGACTTTGCCGATTCGATGAGTGCGAGCGGCAATCTCTGGTATGATCCCGCGACGTCGTACGCGTTCGAGCTTCCGAGCGCGCACATGGTCAATTTGTCGGGATGGAACAGCGCAGTTGGTACGGACTACAGTTCGTATTGGGCCACGCCTTCCTCGTCGCCGGCTTCGGCATGTTCGATTCCATGGCAGTCGTACGGAGATTTCGCGGTGAATTTGAACAGCCAAGGTTACTCGATGTCGGCGGGCCACGGGACGATCGGAGTGAAGGTGGCTAATTATAACTACGGAACTGTGTACCTGTCGGTGAGTGGTCTGCCTTCGAACGTGAGCGGGTGGTTCAGCAAGTCGAGCCTGAGCAGCGGGGTCGTAACGCTGACGCTCTCGGCGACGAAATATGCGGCAAATGAGACGGTGCCCGTCACCATCTGGGGCGTAAGCGGAAGCAGGGTACACCCGGTGACGGTGTACGTGCACGTAACGCCAGCCTGATGCAGAAGCATGAGACTCCCGGAGGATGACTTCGGGAGTCTCTTTTGTCTTGAGAAGACATCGCCCGGTCAATCTGCGGAACAAGGAGCAAAGCAGAAAACGATGATTCACGAGCCATTGCTAACGATTCCGTCGGTCAGGTGCTTCGGTACTTTCGTACCTACCATTTAGTGTCACACGTCACAGATTCTTCGCTAGACTGACTTCAGGATCAAAACAGATTTACCAGAACCTAGAAACCTACACGGTAGCTACGTGCTGTTTGTGTTGTTGGTTTACCCGTTGCAACGGAGCTGCAGGATTTATTTGCCCATTGCCTGGTTTCTAGCTGCGCCAGAAGGTGAAGTGCAAGTACGCGCCTGTCTGTTGTGCCAGCTGTAATGTCAATTGCCGCCGGTCATTCGGAGACAGTGGCAGCATTGTAAGCGTATTTGACCTTTCCTTTTGAGGCTTGTAATGAGACTGACGAAAGTCTGTGCTGTACTTCCACTGTTGGGTTTGGCAATTGCCGGGCCCCATGCTCGCTGCCAAGCGAATGTCGTCGAGAACCAGACCACGGTGTTGTATGTTGACGCAGCGAAGGGTTCCGACTCCAACCCTGGTACAAGCTCTTCTCCGCTGAAGACCATCCAGGCCGCGGTGAGCGAGGCGAATACAAATAATCAGAAGAAGATTGGGACGAAGGTCATTGTGAATGCGGGAATCTACCGCGAAACAGTGAACGTTGACTCGATTTCGAATCAATCGACAGTCCCCCTCACGATCCAGGCGGCGGTTACCGGGACCGCGGTGATTTCAGGCGCGAACACGTTGAGCAACTGGGCGCCTGATCCGACGTACGCTTCCGTCTCCACAACGACGTGGGGGGCCGACGAAGGAGCCTGCCCGCTCCCGAACGCCTGGCCGACAAACTTTTCGCCGATCGCGCTGCGCACGGAAATGGTTTTTGTGAACGGAACTCCGCTGACCCAGGTTCTTTCGTATTCGCAGTTGCGCGAAGGCACGTTTTACATCAACGAGAGCTACAGACTTCTGCACGTGTGGCCGCCGGCTGGAACGAATTTGCAAACGGCGTTGGTAGAGGCGGCGACGAGGCAAAGGACCGTGAACGTGCAGGGCAGGACCAACGTGGTTCTTCGTGGGCTGGCGCTCACGCAGGCTGCGAGCTGCGTTAACACCAGTGGGGCAAGTGTGAGTTCAAGTTCGAATGTGCTGATCGATTCAGTGCAGGCGAACTGGAACAACTGGGGCGGCCTGGGGGTTTTTTCAAGCAACTACGTGACGGTGCAGAATTCGGTAGCGAATTACAACGGCGGCGTCGGCTTCCAGGGATGTCAGGATCAGAATACGCTGTTCAGCTTCAATGAGAGCGACTACAACAACTGGCGAGGGGCGCAGGCAGCGTTCTACGACTGGGCCATGGGAGGAACGAAGCTCTTCCAGATGCGCTCGACCACAGTGCAGAATCATTTCTCGTATAACAACCAGGCCCAGGGACTGTGGTTCGATACCGATAACAAGAACATCACGATCAACAACGCGACGCTGGTTGGGAACGTGACGCCTGCGCTGCAGATTGAACGCAACGAGGGCCCGATAACCGTGGAGAACAGCCACCTGTGCTCGAGCGGCGTAGGTGTGAACCTGCTGACCAGCGAGCAGGTGAAGATCGAAAACAATTCGTTCTATAACAATGGCGGCACCAACAAGTACCAGGCGCAGATCTACCTTGCGGGCACGGCCGGAGGGATCGTGATCAGGGACTGGCAGACCGGCGAGTACTATGACTTGTTCACGCAGGGACTGACGCTCACCGGGAATACATTCGTCGACGGTGGAACGGGACAGAATGTCTTTGGGACCTACCTGGGCGGAAGCGACTGGACAGACTTTGCGAGCACGCTGAATGCGAGCGATAACGACTGGTACGACCCGAATGTGAGCTACTCATTCAAGGTCGTGAACGGCCACATGGTGAACCTGGGGGGCTGGCAGAGCACAGTTGGAACGGACTACACGTCGTGGTGGGGTGCACCGGCGACCTCCGCGGCCGCGGCGTGCGCGGTTCCGACGCCGAAATACGCGGACTTCAACGTGATTCTGAATGCCGGAAGCTTCACCATGTCCGGAGGGAGTGTCGCGGCCACGGCTCGCGTGATTTCCTTTGGGTTTGGAACCGCCAACCTGAGCGTCACGGGGCTGCCGGCGGGCGTGGGCGCAAGCATCAGCAATGGATCGCTGGTAAGCGGAGTGTCAACAATCACGTTTTGGGCGAGTTCGTCGGCAGCCAACCAGACCGTGCCGGTCACACTCTGGGCGGTCAGTGGGAGCCGGGTTCACAGCGCGACGTTCTATCTTCACGTGGTACCGGCATAAGTAAACCGCAAGACCTTGCGAGGTTTCAGCAAAGGCCTCTGGGACTCGTAAGCCCCGGAGGCCTTTTCTTTGTTCGCCTGAGCCAGATTTTGCATCGAAATACATACGTTGTCCCGTTTTTCAGCGCACTTCTGGAGAAACTGCCAAGGATTGAGTTCCGCGGATCCGCCTCCATTGCAGGAACGATAGGGTATGAAGATTCTCTTGTCCGCCTATGCTTGCGAGCCGAACAAGGGCTCTGAACCCGGTGTGGGCTGGAACTGGGCGCTGGCGCTGGCACGGCGAGGGTACGATGTTCACGTGGTGACGCGCAGCAACAACCGCGAAGCCATTGAAGCGAGTGGGCCGGGATCGTCGCTGCATTTTCACTATTTCGATTTTCCGAAATGGGCGCGCTTCTGGAAGTACTGGCCGGGGGGAATCTATCTCTATTACCTGCTGTGGCAGGTCGGCGCCTATCGCATCGCGAAGGGGCTTCATGCGCGGGAGCGGTTTGACCTTGTTCACCATATAACCTTCGTTTCTTATCGACAGCCATCGTTGATGGGGCGCCTGGGAATTCCGTTTGTATTTGGGCCGGTGGGTGGCGGAGAAGCGATGCCGGCGCAACTGCGTGCTTCGCTTCCGTTGCACGCTCGAGTGACGGAAGCGCTGCGAGACGCGGGAAATCTATTCGTCGCGGTTGATCCGCTGGTGCGGCGGACTTATTTGGATGCGGACGTGATTGCATGCGCGACAGAGGAGACGCTTTTCTCGATTCCTGCGCCGTATCGAAGCAAATGCATGGTGCAGCGCGCCATCGGAATTGACGACGCTGAGATTGAAAGATCGTCTCAACCGGATGACGGGGGGCAAGTAACCGGAGCGCGAACACAATTCCTGTTTGTAGGCCGGTTGCTCTATTGGAAGGGGCTGCACCTGGCGCTGCGCGCACTGGAACAGGTGAAAGCCGAAGTCCCCGACGTGAAGCTGCGGGTTATTGGGGAAGGCGGCGACCGCGGCTGGCTGGAGCAGGTTGCAAGACGGGCACAGGTTGCCGACCGGGTGGAGTGGGTGTCGCACCTGGCCCATGAGGCGATGTGCAGCGAGTATCGAAACAGCGTCGCGCTGGTGTTTCCAAGTTTGCATGATTCCGGGGGATTGGTGGTCCTTGAGGCTCTGGCATCGGGCCTGCCCGTGATCTGCCTCGATCTTGGCGGACCGGGTTCGATCGTGGGTGCGTCCTGCGGGATTGCCGTGCAGCCCGGGCAGAAATCTGAAACGGAGATAATTCGAGAGCTTGCGGCAGCGATGATTCGCTTGAGCAGGGAACCGGAATTTCGTCGCCAGTTATCGCGCGGCGCGCGGCAGAGGGCGCGCGAACTGACCTGGGAGGCAGCAGCGGCCGGTGTCTATTCGGCCCCGGCGGTCGCGGTGCAACTGAACTCCTGGCGTCATGTATCGGATTAGATTTTCGCGGGATTTGAGAAGCGTGGCATGAAGCATTTTGAACAGACAGAGCGACGCCAAAGGCAGCATGATTCGGGCTACCAGAAGTAAGTGGCTTCGATCTTGGGTGAACCGGGCTGGCCGTCGATGATCTGGGTGCTCAGGACGACTTCCATGTTCTTCTTGTCGCCGGCGGCTTTGGCCAGGCGTTGAAGCTCGGCGAGATCGGCGGGATCGGTGAGGAACTCGCCGGCAACGCGTGTCCCGCCTCGGCCCACACCGGCCAGGATGACGGCGAGATTGCCGGTGTTGCTGTCGGTGAACCGGGCCACAATCGCGTAGTCGTGATAGATGTTGGTGGCCATTTGAACGCTACGATCGACAACCCAATGGGACTGTCCGGGAACCGTCGAATCCACAATCGATAAGTGGGTCATGTTGGCATCATTGGCGAAATGGTAGCGCAGCGGGTTAGTCAATCGCAGGGTCCAGGCATTGTCGAACGCACCGACAAAAACGGTTGGGCCATGGCGCAGGTCGTCCAGGTTGGTCGCTCCTTCGCCCTTCAGCGAATATTGCCTGGCCTGGGACTGCAAGATGCCGGCGACCTTCACAGTCGCATTCAGGTCATCGATCACGACAGCGGTCAAATTGTCCTTGAGTTCTATTTGACGCTCGGGAGCGCCAGCGTCGCGCAACTCAATCACTGAGTACTCCAATTGGTCAGCGATACAAAGCAGAACCGGCCCGTGAGAATTAAGGACCGGGCCCCAGAAAGCCTCGAACGCTTCGCGCTGCATCTGCTGCCAAACCAGGACCGCGGCAAGCACCGCGATCGAGATCCCGGCAATCCCAGCCGCGACTAGCCAATGGCGGTTGCGCCGCTTCGGAGTGGCTGCGTGCTCTTCCACGTGAGAGACTGCCGCATCGGCGAGCTGGCCGCCTTGTTCCGTCCCATTCGGCGGCCGCTGAAACTGCGGAACGTAAGAGCCCGAAGGGAGCGTGATGCGTAGCTCCTCACCATGGGCGGGATCCTGATAATACTGCGCAGTTCGCTTGCGGATTTCTGCCGCGGTGACGCGCACAATTGGGTCTGAGGCCGTATCGTAGCCAGCATCCCTGCCAAAGATCTCAATTCCGAGGGTGCGTTCCTTGATATTGTCGACGGTGCCGCTGAGGGTGTGATCGACGACGAAGCGGAGGAAGTTTGGGAAGCGCTTACTGTGATTGAAGTACGGACTCGCCAGCATTCGATCGAGCTGTTCGCGGACTGCGTCTTTCGATGTTCCTTCTGTCAGGCCCCGGCTTATGTCGTCCTCGACTGTGTCCCGCATCACGTACTCCGCTTGATCGTTGCGATTATACCCCGGTTGCGCGTTCTTTACCTGTATCGGAGCGCATGGCTCAATCCGTTGAAAACAAGGACTTCCTGAAACTTATCAGGTAAATTCTTTCCTTCCCTTGCCGTAAGTCCTTGCGGGGATGCCGTAAGGACCTTACCAACGGTTCCATGGAGCGCCTACAACATCGCTGGATTCTCAGACCCAATTGTTGTACCGGATTGCCTGAAGGCTTCACGGTATGGCGGTTCCGCGCGATGGACCAAGGCTTGAAGGAGGCTTCAAATTGAGAAAGATAGAACTGGAGACGGTCTCCTTGGATCTCGGAGGACTCGTAATCCTGGTGGGACTGATCGTCGGCATCAGCCAACCCATCCATGCGCAAATCGCAACAACCACGGCAACGCTTTCCGGTGTGGTCACAGACCCCTCGGGAGCGGTGCTTCCGAAGGCTACGCTGACTCTGACGAGTTCGGAGAAAAGCATCACTCGAACCTTCATCGCTGACGACGGAGGCCGGTACTCGTTCAATCAACTTCCGCCAGCCGCCTATAGTCTGACGATCAAAGCGAAAGGTTTCGAGACGTATCAGCAGAACGGGATTGTCCTCAACGCCGCCGAAACCGCCACGCAAAACGTGACGCTGACGATCGGGGCCGAGACCGTATCGGTATACCGTGACCGCGGATGTCTCGCAGCTGAATACAGATAACTGCCAACGTCGCGGCAGACATTGACGCAAAGCAGATCGTGGAGCTGCCGCTGAACGTGCGCAACGTCTATGGCCTGGCCACGCTCAACTCTTCCGTGCAAAACACGTCGGAAGGGCAGTTGCTCCTGGGCGGCGGCAGCAACACAACCGACACCGCGGATCAGGACATCTCGTTCATGAACTTCGCCGGCGGCTTCTTTGGAACGACGGCCTTCCTGATCGACGGCTCGTGGGATACCGACACAGAGTGGGGCGCGGTCATTTTTGTCCCCGGCGTGGACGCGGTTCAGGAATTCAAAATCCAGAACAACTCGTTCACGGCTCAGTATGGGTGGAGCACGGGCAACGTGGTCAACGTCGTCACCAAGTCTGGGACGCACGACTTCCACGGGTCGGGTTACGAGTTCTATTCCAGCAACAACTTCAATGCCCTCAACTACTTCCAATCACCCGGCAGTTGCCAGGGTC
Organism: uncultured Acidobacteriaceae bacterium; assembly: GCA_963774175.1. Lineage (GTDB taxonomy): Bacteria > Acidobacteriota > Terriglobia > Terriglobales > Acidobacteriaceae > Telmatobacter. The sequence goes on along the minus strand of CAVZDT010000021.1, from coordinate 362,977 downwards.
TCCTCAACACAAATCTCTGCACGTTCAGCCGCAACCAGGTTGGCGGAACGGCCGGCGGACCGCTCTACATTCCTGGCATCTATAAACAGCGGAACAAGACCTTCATCTTCGGTAACTACGAGCACTTCCACTGCAAACACCCCAGCCCCGTCGCGTACACGGTGCCAGACACGAACTTCCGTTGCCGGGAACTTCTCCGAGCAGTTGGGAACCACGTCAGTGGGTAATGACGCTCTCGGCCGCCCCATCTACAACGGTCAGATTTACGATCCGCGCAGCGGCCACGCCATTACCGCCGGCCAGCCGGATACTTATAATCCTGTGACCAACCCCTACGGTACGAACTTGACGGCCACCCAGACCGGATACATACGGAACCCGGTCCCGGGCAACATTCTGTCCAACATTGCCGGCTACATCCCGGATCCTGTCGGCACCAAGCTGCTCAGTTACTTTCCTGCGGCACAAAAGTCAGGCAATGTGGCCAACAACCTGATCTCTGGCCGGAGAGGCGCCCACGTATTGGGACGAGTACGGGATCAGGGTCGACCACAATATCAACGACAACACCAGCGCCTATTTTCGCTACTCCTACAAGGAAGAGGCAAAGACCGGCGAACTGCCGCTAACTGGGGATCGGATCCGGCCGGCCAAGGCAATCAGCGGCCCAACAACCGCTGGGGCATGTGGGCGGGGCTCTCGCGGATCTTCAGCCCCACCTTCACCATGAACATCACTTCGGGTGTCCAGATATGGCATGAAACCTCAACCAATCAGTCGTTCGGTTTCAACCCCACGACCACTCTCGGACTTCCGGCGTATGTTAACCAACAGGATCCGATATTTCCCAATCATCAACTTCGGACAACGGGATCTCCCAACTCGGTCCATTCACCGGGAACGCGAGGGTGTCACCAACCATGGACCCATCGGCACAGTGAATGCCGACTTCATCAAAACGACGGGAAAGAATACCAGTCAACTTCGGGTTCATGGGCGTAGAGCAGGTCTTCAGCCAGTACAACTTCTTCTCGAACCAACTATCGTTCGACGGAAACTTCACTACCGGACCGAATCCCCTAGCTGGAGCGTCGGGTGTCAGCTTCACCGGTAACGGAGTGGCTCAGGCGCTGCTTGGCGTCCTGGACAGTTCGCAGGTGATCCAACAAACATCGGAACACCGACCACCCCCTATGAGTCCAACCATCTTTTTGGCGAGTATGTGCAGGACGATTGGAAGCCGACTCACAACCTCACTGTGAATCTTGGCATCCGCTATGAGATTCAGACTCCGTACACTTCGCGCCATAACCAGGGTTCGATCTTCGACCCGAATGCACTGAATCCGCTGAGCTATTCGGCGGGCCTGCCCTTGCTCGGCGCGCTCCAGTTCCTGGGGCCCGGTAACAGGTATTTCTACGACCCGAATTACCACAACATTGCGCCGCGCGTAGGCTTCTCCTATCAGGCGATTCCGAAGGCGGTGATCCACGGCGGATACGGAATCTTCTATCCGGAAGCGGTGACCAGCTCGGGCTCGGTGGATGCGGATGGTTTCACCGCCACCACCGACTTCAACCAAAGCCTGGACGGCGGCAGTAACGTCCCAACCCGAATGTCAGCACCAGCAATCCCTGGGGCGGCGCAGTACGCGCAGGTTACCGGCAACGCCAACGGCTCGTTCCAACAAGACGGCAATGGCGTAGGCGGTGTCTTCAGAAGCCGTCCCTCTCCTTACGTTCAACAATGGCTGTTGGGTGTGCAGTATGCCTTCACGCCGAACGATCAACTGGAAGTAGACTACATCGGCAACCGTGGCGTTCGCATGGAGGGCGGACTGGAATTACAACCAGTTGAATCCGAAGTACCTGTTCACGGCGATCGGGACAACCCAATACCGCCTTCCTTAGCGCGACGGCAGCATATCAATCCCTTAGCCGCGCCGCTCCAGGCCCTCGAGCAAAAGTGGAACCATTGCTCCCAGCTCTTGCAATATCGATAGCGCAACAGCGATGCCAAACTAACAACTGCTCCTGGCGTATCCGCAGTATTGCGGCGTGAGCCAGACCGACGCGCCTGTTGGGCCAGTCCCTTTACAACAGCCTGCAGGTCACCTACAACCACCGCATCAGCAAGGGGCTGACCGCGCTGGTCTCTTACACCTATTCCAAGTTCCTGGACAACGTCGAGGGCAACCAACTCCTGGTCGTACAACGGAGCGGCGAACTGGGGCGCCACTGCAAACTACTTCAACATAGCGGGCGAAAAGAGCGTGGACGCGGGTGATATTCCGCACGCGCTGGTGGCCAGCTACGTCTATCAACCTCCCCATCGGCCGCGGCAAGGCGGTCGGTTCGGGAATGAACCGCATAGCGGATGCCGTGGTTGGCGGCTGGGAACTTTCAGGAATCGCAACCTTCAGAGAGCGGAATTCCACTTAGCGTGTTCGGCAACGATTGGAACTCCTACGGCGGCGATCCCAGACCGGATGTCGTTGGCAATCCAAAACCGGCCCATCAAACAATAAGCGCACTGGGCCCAACTCCTCTCAGCGTTTCGCTTATGCGCCGTTCGGCAGCTTCGGTACAGCCCCTCGCTACTTCTCAAATCTTCGCGGACCGCATTACCAGAGCTGGGACACGGCCCTGGAGAAAAACTGGCTCTTTGGCGAGTCGATGAGAGCCCAGTTCCGCTTCGAAACCTTCAACACCTTCAACCATCCAAACTTTTATGCGCCCGGACCTGGGAACATGAGTTTGTATAGCCCCGCTAGTTTCGGGTTAATCACAACTGCGTTCCCCGGTAGAATTGTCCAGATTGCAGGAAAGTTCTACTGGTAAATCGACCGTGACCAAAGGCGCCATCATTCCACTGGTTCTGCTGGCCGTCTCCCTTTGCGGATTCGGCCAGCAGGCCAACCCTTCGCAGCTGGAAATGCTGCTGGCGAACGCGACGACGGCCCAATCGTCGGGCAACTTCGCGGAAGCGGCGGCGGACTACAAGCAAGCGATCGGACTCGAACCGGGTGTGCCGCAGCTCTGGGCGAACCTGGGGCTGATGCAGCATCAGCAGGGAAACTATACCGAAGCCATTTCGAGCTTTCTTCAGGCGAATCGTCTCAATCCTTCGCTCTATGTCCCGAACTTCTTTCTGGGGATCGACTACGCACATACCGGCAAGGAACAAACAGCGATTCCTTATCTCACCAGAGCAGAAAGGATCAACAAAAATGACCCGCAGGCGCCCCTGGCACTCGGCCGGGTGTACGTCGCGTCGGGCAATCTTTCAGGTGCCGTTCTAGAACTCGACCGCGCTACCGGGACGGATCCGAAGCTGGCCACGGCATGGTTCACATTGGGCATCGCCCATCTGGAAGAAGTGGAAAGGGACGCGAGGGACATCTCAGAACACGGCAAGGAGTCATTTTTCGCGGGAGCGCTGTACGCCGCGTCTCTTCAGAAACAAGGCCGCTTCGGCGAAGCAGCGTCTCTTTACAAGACTCTGCTCAATTCTCGCCCTCAACCGCCGTGCCTTCGTTCTGAATACGGCTTTTCGCTTTTCCGCGGCCATGATGAAACTGGCGCCAAGGAGGCATTCGCCACTGAAAGCGCACAGCATCCGGAGTGTTCGCTCGCGTTGCTTGGCGAGGTTCGCGTGGCAGCGGAAGACGGAGACAATGGCCGAGCAATAGCGCTACTTGAGAAGCTTTGGGCACGCGATCATGGCTTTGTGGCGTTGAATGCCGGGCGGCTTGTAGATAGCGTCTCCAGAGCGAAGACTCCAGCGATTGTGGACCTGCTCGAATCGCCCGAGGGTGAGAACATTTCGCCCGATCTGCGCAGTGCACTTCTGAATTCATCAGGTATGCCGGACTCCGAATCATTACGCACTCCCTCCGACGACGCGAGGCCTACACGCGACTCGCTCTCCTCAAAAGACCGCAATCCGGAGGGCTCCTATCAATCCGGTCATTTCAAGGAGTGCACCCGGCAGTTGGTTCCTGGCTTTGCACGGCTGACGTCGCAGCAACTCAGCTTATTGGCAGCGTGTGCGCATTTTACCGGCGATGACCGGCTTGTCGCGCGTGCAGCAAGCGCGATGCGCAGGTTGGATCCCCGGTCGCTCGAGGCACTCTACTGGTCGGTTGAGGCAAATGAGAGACTCGCCCTGGAGTCGCTGGCCAGGTTTCAACAACTCGATTCGAGTTCGGCAACAAGTCATGTTCTGCTTGGCGATATCTATCATCAGCTTGATCGAAACGATGACGCCCAGGCCGAATACCTGAAGGCGCTGGAGATTGTGCCGGGCGATCCAGCCGCCCTGCTTGGGGCGGCCACAGCTTACTTGAGCAACAGCAACTTCCCGGCTGCCGAGCAGGCGGCACAGTCGGCGCTCTCCGCGCACCCCGAAGATCCGGATATGAACCTCATCATGGCCCAGGTCGAGCTTGGGCGTCACGAGTACTCCGCGGCTGAGCCCTATCTCATGAAGAGTCTCAATGCAAAACCGCGAATGCTGCCCCGCATCCATGCTCTTCTCGGAAAGGTTTATGCGGAAACCGACCGTCCTCAGCAAGCGATCAAAGAGCTTGAGCTTGGCGTCGCGAGCGACGAAGACGGCTCGATTCAATACCTGCTTGCGCGGCTCTATCGCAATCTCGGCGATATCAAATCGGCACAAATCGCGCTTGATCGCATGAAGGCGATCAAGGACAAGCGGCGCGAACGCGGATACAAGTTTGTTCAGGATCCTGAGCTTTCCGCGATTGAGTCGTCGTCTGACCAGCCTTCAGCGCCTTGAAGGTTTCCTTCCTCTTTATCTCTCCCAACGAAGTGCACACCGTTTCATTGCCCGGAGTCATGATGAACTCTTGTCGATCTTTTATTGCCGTAATTCTGGCGTTCGTCACGTGTTGTTCTGTTGATCGGACTATCGCAGTGGCTCATGCCGAATCAGTGAATGGAGAAAGCCGGCACAAGGTTGCGACGGCGGTCCTTGCCAATGGCGCTGAAGTTGTTTCGAACGGCCTCCACGAGAGGGTGGTCGCTCTTCGCGACGATGTAGTGCGCATCCGCGTATGGCGGGGAAACACTCCACCTGAAGACGCTTCCTGGGCGGTGCTGCCTTTATCGCGATCGGGCAGCGTTCCGGTCAAAGCGCAGAATTCCGGACGTACCTGCGAATTTCGTACCGGCAAGCTGATCATCCAGATCGACAAGGCCTCGCTGGCGCTTACCATCCAGGATCTCGATGGCGTAAACATCCTCGAGGACGCGCGTCCCATCCGCTTTGATGGCGATGCTTTTCGGATCTACAAGACGATGCCGCTGGATGAGCACTACTTTGGCCTAGGTGACAAGGTCGGTCCGCTCGATCGCCGCAATGAGGCGTTCACACTTTGGAACACCGATGCCTACCGGTTTCAGGAGACGACAGACCCTCTCTACAAAAGTATCCCTTACTTCATGGCATACCGTGCGGGTCGAGCCGCCGGCATCCTGCTCGACAATACCTGGCGCTCAAGCTTCGATTTTGGCAAAGAGACGCCTGATGCGTACTCCTTCGGCGCAGCCGGCGGGCCTATCGACTATTACTTCTTCTTTGGTCCCACGCCGAAGCAGGTTGTAGAGACCTACGCCTGGCTCACGGGAACTCCGCAGCTACCTCCGCTGTGGTCTTTTGGATACCAACAGTCGCGGTATAGCTACATGACGCAGGCTCGCATGCTCGAAGTTGCAGGTCAACTCCGGGCGGACAAAATTCCCGCCGACGCGATTTATCTCGACATCGACTTTCAGGAAAAGAATCGTCCATTTACTGTCGACAAGAATGCATTTCCTGATCTGCCCGGCACGATCGCCAAACTGAAGGCAGATCATTTTCACGTCGTCGCCATCACCGATCTTCACATCGCCAACCTCCCCGGCCAAAACTACGCCCCTTATGACACGGGCGTCGCCGGCGATCACTTCGTGAAGAATCCGGACGGCACCGTCTATAGCGGTCGCGTGTGGCCAGGCCCTTCGGTCTTTCCCGACTTCACTCGCCAGCAAACGCGTGCATGGTGGGGTTCGCTCTATCGCAGTCTGCGCAAGGAGGGGATTGATGGCTTCTGGAACGACATGAACGAGCCTTCGATCTTCGACTCTCCCACTTTTACCATGCCGATTTCCGCGGTGCATCGCATCGACGAGCCGGGCTTCGCGGCACGTAGCGCGACCCACGCGGAGATCCACAACGTTTACGGCATGGAAAATGCGCGCGCAACGTACGATGGACTCCTCGCTCTTGATCCCGGCACGCGTCCGTTCGTGCTCACCCGTGCCGCTTATGCCGGCGCGCAACGCTACGCAATCACGTGGACGGGCGACAACAGCAGCAGTTGGAACCACCTTCGTATGACGATCCCCATGCTGGAGAACCTCGGCCTCAGCGGTTTCGCATTCGCCGGTGCAGATGTTGGCGGCTACGCCGGCACGCCGACGCCCGAACTACTCACCAAATGGTTCGAGATTGGCGCGTTTCAGCCCATCGATCGCGACCACACAGAGAAGGGAGCCGGCGACCAGGAGCCCTGGATTGGCGGCCGCATACACGAGGACATCCGACGCCGTTTCATTGAGGAGAGATATAGGTTGCTGCCTTATCTCTACACGCTTGCGGACGAATCTTCACGCACCGGCCTGCCTATGTTGCGCCCGCTGTTCTTCGAGTTTCCCGATGCATTTCCCGATCGCCATCCCATCGACGTAGACCTGCCGGCTTCCGGCGAATTCATGCTTGGGCCAGATCTCTTGATCACGCCTCCGCATTATCCAGATGAGACTGACAGTTATGTTGTCGAACTGCCATCCGACGGCTGGTACGACTTGTGGTCCGGTGCGCCGGTCGTACCCGCGTCTCGGCCTGCGGCAGGCAATTCGGGCGCGGCCTCAGATGTCAAAGCTCCGTCCGTTCTTCAAATCACGCCCCGCCTCGAGGAACTTCCAGTCTTTGTCCGGGCAGGTTCCATTCTTCCGTTTGCTCCGGTTGTTGAGAGTACAGGCGAAACACCGCGCGGGCCTCTAACTCTCAAGGTCTACGTCGGTGAACATTGTGGTGGATCGCTCTACCAGGACGACGGCACGAGCTTCGCATTCAAGAGTGGATCTTTCTTTCGAATGGAATTCTCGTGCGATCGCACTTCAGATGGTCTGCGAATTCACGTGTCGGCGCCCACCGGCAGCTTTGCACCTTGGTGGAACCAGATCCAGTTTGAAGTCTTTGGAGCCGAGCTACCTCGTGGAGAGGTCCTGATAAATGGAAACGCATTCACCTCCCACATCGAGCGCAATCCCAACAGCATCGGACTTCTCATTCCATACGAGAGGAAACAAATCGACCTTTTGCTTCGTTAGTGCGCTGTTGTGCGCAATCTGGCAGTGTCGTCGAAAGCCGTCCTCTGGCGGCTATTTCTGTGTGTCGTTCTGGCGCTGGAGCGTGCCGGAGTCGATGATGGCTCCCGAACGTGAGATGGTCTCGAAATACATCTGATCGTTGTCTACCTCGACAAGCATGAAGGAGCGGTCGGTATCAAAGCCGACCAAGTCAAGATCGCAGGAACTGCGAATGTTGTCATAGCGAAGCTGGCCAGACTCGCCCTCGAGAAAGAAATCAATGCCGTCTTGAGGTTTCAGGTGTTCGTAGACGTGTTCGTGACCGCTCCAGACGACGTTGACAGCGTACTGCGTGAAGAGAGGCATAAGCTGGTTGCGCAGGTCGATGTCGGGCCCGTGGAATTTGGCGCAGGTGTACAGCGGGTGGTGGAAGTAGGCGATCTTCCACCGGGCGCTGGAGTTTTTCAGCTTGTCCTCCAGCCATGAAAGCTGTTGCGGGGTCATGTAGTTGCTATCGAGAACGAAGAACTCCACATTCTTCTTGTCGAAGGTGTAGTAACGATCGCCGTTCATGTTGTAGGGCTTGTAATTGATTTCGATCTGCGGGTCGTCGTGGTTGCCGAGCGATGCGTAGAACTTTACGCCTTCATCGAGAAGCGGCTTGTAGGGCTCTTCAAACTTGCGACGGAAGTCCCTGGGCGAGTGGCCGCCGTAGATATTGTCGCCGTCCATGGTGACGAAGTCGAACTTGACCTTCATCCAGTAGCGCTGCATCAAGTTGGCAATATCGAGTTCCGGGCCCTCGCCGGTGCCGTTATCGCCGATCACCGCCCACCGCACCGACCCATCCTTCAAGGGAAGTCGAACATCGGGAGCGCTCTGCGGGAGCGGCGGCGCTATCGGAGGAGTTTCGTCGCCGGGCAATCCGGGATAGAGGGCTAGGAGAAGCGGCAAAAGCAAGAAAGGAGAATAGTGCATCGCTGTTCGGACCTTTTTCTTCATGGAAGGGCGTTGGGCAGGAAGTCGACAACCATATTGGCGCTGGCGTCATGCAGGGCCAGCGTGTTCCCCGCAATGCAATACTGCATTCCCTTGGGCAGTGGAGGCAAGACTTGCAGCACCGTCGGCGGAACGGACTGGATCGGCTGGCCGCTCTGGTTTGGAAATTCGCCATTAACCTTGAACTGCGCAGGCGCGCCTGGCTCACTGTGATTGAGGCTGGCCTTGATCTTTGCACCATCAGGGCCATTGAGCAGGCTGCCGAGCAGCTTGCGAAACGCGGCAGCAGTCTCGGGGTCGAAAAAATCGCCCTGTTTTGCGTTGGGGCGCGACTGCTGCACCGCATCGCGCAGTTGCTTGCGCTGCTGTTCGAGTTTGGCGACGTCGGGGGTGGACTTCATCTTGTCGGCGGCCAGCGAATGTTCCCTGTCGATATAGCCCTTCGCCTTTTTACTGAAATCGGAGAGCAGTTTTTGATCGGAGGAAGAGACCGCCGGCGCCTGGGCTGCCAAGCCGTCGGACAGGGCAATTGCGAGAACGATCGCCGGGACAGCGAGGCTGCGGGAAATTCGCGTATTTCGAACCATGAGCATCTCCCGGCTGCGACTAGCCGTGCTTATCCTTTGTCGCCTGTTCGTCGGTTTCTCGCTGGGCCGCGGTTACGACTGCATCCTTCAAGGCTTCTTTTACCGCGCCCTCTACCTCTTCGTGGAAGGCTTCACGGACGGTTTGTGCCACTTCGTCGGGCTCGAACGGGGTCGAGTCCTTGGTGTCAATCACTTTTTCGAGTACCTGCTCCACCACGGGCTTGATGGCTATTTGTTTTGCGACTTGCCTGGCCACCTTCTTCGCTGGAACGATGAGCGCGGCCGCAAGTTTGCTGTTTTCGACGACCGGCTCCGAACGCTTCCAGTCCTGCTCGAATACGGCCTCCATTTGTTTGACCGTTTTCTTGTCGCGAAAAATGGCGCCGATCTCGCGCCGCGCCTCGAGTTCGAGCTTTCGCAGGCTCTGGCTGCCCAGGAATGCCGAGTTTCCGTCGCGCAGCATGGAGCGCAGATGCAGGCGCGTGGGCAGACGGCGGACGGGGATGGTGCTGTTCTTAGCCGAGGCGCGCGACAGTACGCGGACCTCCACGCCAGCGGAGATTTTCTTGTTCAACAAATTCACGAAGTCGCGATCGCTGATCTTCATTTCATAGATGAGCAGCCTCTTCCTGGTTTTGGCGATGAACTCGGTAAGCCGCTTGCGCGCATTCACCGGACTGACGATCAGGTCGCCTTTCGCCTTCGTATAAGGCTGGCGCTTTGCATCGCACTCGAACAGACGAATCGCCTCTTTGACAATGCTGGGTTTGGTGATAGCAACGCCAAACGAGCGGCTAAGGTCGATGTCCATGTGGGTGAAGTTGAAGCCGAGCAGGTAGAGCACCTTGTTATCGACGATGATCATTTTGCCGTGATAGCGGAGCAGATCGCCAGCGGTGCGCGTGACGGTGACTCCCTCGGCGAGCAAGCGCATCTCGAGCCTGCGGAGATTCTTCTCTTCGCCTTGATTGGTGTGAGCGATGAGCGCCTGAACGGTGACGCCGCGGGCGACCGCATCGATGAGCGCTTTCTCAACTTCAACGCGATCAAACCGAAAGATCAGGATGCGGATGTTCTTTTTGGCTTTTCGCAGGGCATCGATGATGGGCTTGATGCCGTTGTCCGGCTGAATGAGCAGCTTCACTCGGTCTCTCCAGGGAGTGCTGCAACGGGTACTAGCTACAGAAGATGCAGATTCGGGGCGGGGGGATGTTCTGCGCGCGCGGACAGCCAGGAAGGCGCTTGACGCTTCTAACCTCAAAGCCGTCGCCGGAAGGAGCGAAAATGAAGTGCAACCGCGGGATGTTGATCTGGGCCCTGGCATTCTGCGCTCTGGCGCCCGCCTATCCTTCCTTCAGCCAGTCCGCTGACCAAAACTCATCCCAAGCTGCCAACCGCGAGGACAAAGACGACAAGCCGATCGATCCGGCACGTCTCCACAGCCCGGTTCTGTGGCATGATCCAGGCCAGATTTCGACGCTGGATCTGTTTTATGGTCAGGGCGGCAAGGACGGGCAGCCGGCGGAGCCGTTCAAGTTTGAGCGCGAAGACCTGCACGGCAGCAATCCCAAGTTTGATGTGCGCGACGCGCACGGCACAAAATGGCGCGTAAAGCTGGGCGACGAAGCGCGGCCGGAGGTGGTGGCCTCGCGGCTGCTGTGGGCCACCGGCTACTTTGTCGAGGATGACTACGTGCTGGTTTCTGCAGACGTTCAGGACCTGAAAATTACGCGAGGCGCAGCTTTGGCTTCGAATGGTCATATTGATAATGCGCGGTTTGCGCGGAAGCCTGATGGACAGAAGAAGATCGGCATCTGGGAATGGAAGCAGAATCCATTTAGCGGCATGAAGGAGTTCAACGGCCTGCGGGTAATGATGGCCGTGATGAATAACTGGGATCTGAAGGATGACAACAACGCTGTCTTTGAGGACAAGGATTCGGGGAAGGACCTCTTTCTAACCAGCGACATCGGCGCGACTTTCGGGACCAATGGATTGAGCTGGAGCAAGGATCGCTCGAAGGGCGACGTCGGGACTTTTGCGAAATCAAAATTCATCACCCGCAAAACGGATACCGAGGTGGATTTCGCGACGCCGGCAGCGCCTGCCGCGGTGTTGGCCGCCAACGTGAAGCTGTATCACGGGCGGCGCGAACTGGATTGGATCGGGAAGAAGATACCCATTGCGGATGCGCGCTGGATGGGTTCGATGCTGAAGCAGCTGAGCCATCAGCAACTCGTGGATGCTTTTCGCGCAGGACAGTTTCCGCAGGATGACATTGAGAAATACGTGAGCATCGTGGAGAGCCGGATCAACGAACTTGCTGCGCTGTGATGTGGGGCAGGGAATCAAGCGTTCGCGGGGGCGGGAATTTCTTCAAGGATGGCTTGGATATCGTGAAGCTTTTTATAGATTCCTTCTTTGCGCTGCAACAGGTCGTCGTGCGTTCCTGACTCTGCAATCGTGCCGTTATCGATGACGAAGATCTGCGAAGCGCGGCGAATAGTCGTGAGGCGGTGCGCAATCACGATCGACGTTTTGCCGTCCATGAGGCGGTCCAGGGCCTCGACGACGAACTGCTCAGAGGCCGCATCGAGCCCGGATGTCGGCTCATCGAGAATCAGGATCGGCGACTTGCGGATGATGGCTCGCGCAATGGCGATACGCTGGCGCTGGCCACCGGAGAGCGTGACGCCGCGCTCTCCCACCGGCGTATCGAATTTCTGAGGAAGCTTCTCAATGAACTCCATGGCATTGGCATCTTCGGCCGCCTTGTATATCTGCGACTGACTCGCGTCGGGACAGCCGTAGGCGATGTTGTCCCAGATGGTGCCGCTAAAGAGCACTGTCTCCTGGAGTACGAAGCTGATCTGGCTGCGAAGCGATTTCTGCGTGAATTTGCGGACGTCAGCGCCGTCGATTTTCACGACGCCGGAGATGGGATCGTAGAAGCGGGCAATTAGATTGGCGATGGTGGTTTTTCCGGCGCCGGTTGGGCCGACAAGCGCCACCATGGTTCCAGGCTCAACATGGATGTTGACGTCGCGCAGGACCGGTTCGTTGTCCTTGTAGCGGAATTCGATGTGTTCGAAATCGATCTGCCCTTGGAAGCGCGGCGCCTTGCGGGCTCCACGCTCATCGTGTACTTCGTCGTCTGTGCGCAGGATTTCCTGGATGCGATCGAAACCGGTCGCGGCCTTGGAGTAGGAATCAATGGTCTTGGAGATGTCCTGCATTGGCTTGTACATCTTGCCGAGGTAGAAGACGAACACCACCAGGGAACCGGGAGCAAGGCGGCCGGTCATCGCCATCTGTGCTCCGAACCACAGGACCGCGCATGTGCCGATCGCCGTGACGATGTTCACGATGGGCACCAGCCTGGCTTTGAGGGAGCGTGCGGCGAGAGCTGCCTCGACCGCCTCAAGGCTTTCGCCCTCGAAGCGTCGAATCTCGTAGTCCTCTCGGGAAAAGGCCTTGACGACGCGGATGGACGAAACGACTTCAGAGACGACCGAGACCATCCTCCCTTCCTTTTTTCGCACCTCGCGTGAAGCTTTTTTGACCTTGCGCGTATAGGTGTTGACGATCAGGAAGAGAGGAGGAACTACTGCCAGAGCGATGAGCGTGAATTGCCAGTTGACGAAGAACATCACCACGATCATGCCGACGAGGGTCAGGGTATCGACCAGGATTCCAAGAAGCCCGGAGACAATGAATGTCTGTATCGCATCGATGTCGACGGTGACGCGGCTGATAAGATCGCCTGTTGGTCGTTGATCGTGATATGCGAGAGAGAGGCGCTGGACATGGGTGTAAATGGTTCGCCGGAGATCGTGCGCCACCCATTGGCCGACATTCGTGGTGAGGTACTTTTCGGCGTAGGTGCAGAGAGCATCGACGACGGCAATGACCAGGACTGCGAGGCAAGCGAAGACCAGGATGTTGCGGGGAGTTGATCCGGCCGTTTGGACAATCAACCGATGCAGCCAGCCGTGCTGATTCTTGCCCTGGAGCAGATCGTCGAGAACAATCTTCAGGGGCCAGGGTTCGAGGAGTCCAGCGACACTTTCTCCGGCAATGGCGAGCAGACCAAACCAGAGTTCGCGCCGGTGAGGTCGCAGCAACTCGACGATACTCAGGCCCTGCCCGGCAGATGCGGTCTCCGTGATCACAAATAATTGGATGCGCGCGCAGGGCAAGAGCGACGTTTCATCCGAATTCGACCCTGCGATAACCCCTTTGCTTTGATAAAGTCCAACGGTTGGCGATTACCAACCCGCTGCCACCCTCTCCAATCTCGAGCCGGGGAAAGGACCCGACTGGGCATCCCGGAATGGACGCTCGCAGGCGTTCTACACTGAATTGCAAGAGGAGCGGGCTTGCAGCGCTCAACGAGGATGGTTGGGATCGTTTCACAATTCGCCGGCAACTACCGCGAATGGGCACCGGATGCGGCGCTGCGCGAGCACGTTCGCTGCTTCTGGGTGAACGACCTCAGCACATCGCAGAACGAATGGATACGAGTGGTGCCCGACGGCTGTGCCGATATTATCTGGACTGGCACGGGCCTCGTGGTCGCGGGGCCTGACACACGTGCGATTGTTGATCGCCTTCCGCGCGGAGCCGTGGTCGCGGGTGTCCGGTTTCACCCTGGGGCGGCTTCATCGTGGCTTGGACTTCCTCTCAGCGAGATTGTGGACAGCCGGGTTCCGTTTGGCGAGTTTTGGCGCAAGGATGCGGAACGTCTTTTCGAGAAAGCTTCAGCCAGTAAGAGCGCAGCAGGGATTACAGTCGCACTGGAGACGATGCTACTGGGCAGGCTGGGCGAGGTTGGGGTTGCAGACCGGCAGGTCGCATTTCTGCGTCGAGCGGCCGGCGACCATTGCCATCCAGCTGGACTGAGGCTGGATCGGCTCGCCGCCCGCCTGGGTGTAAGCGAGCGAACCCTGCGGCGCCGATGCATCAATGCGTTTGGCTACGGATTCAAGACGCTGGATCGCGTGCTTCGTTTTCAGCGGTTCTTCCGGCTGGCTGCGCAGCCACGCAACGGCGGCCTGGCAGACCTGGCTCTGCGTGCAGGCTACGCCGACCAGGCGCACCTAACTCGCGAGGTGCAGCGCATGAGCGGGGAAACCGCGGGCGAGTTTGTCGCACAGGTGCAGCGGAATTCTGGCCGATTTGTTCAAGCCACGCCCACCGCGAATCGGTAAGATCCAGTTGCATGCTGAGATTGCAGAGGACGGTTGTTCACACGGCTGCGGTCCGATGCGCAGTTTGCTTCCGATGCTGGATTCGTGCAGCGCCACCTCGATGGACTGAAGAGGCTACTGGAAAAATGAACAGGCAGCTTAGCCATACGCGACGATGGGCGCGCCTGCTCCTTGCTTCCAGTTTGTCAGCGCTTGCGGTCGCTTCAGTGCAACTCCGCGCACAGCCGGCAAAAGGAAAACCAGCCGAGGCGAGTATTCGACCCGTTCTCGTCAACACCTGCGTGATCACCGAAAGTGTAAAGCGCTTGGTCGACTTCTACGAACCGATTCTCGGACAGAAGGCAAAGTGGTCGGGCGACGATTATGCGGAATTCGCGACCGGCGCGGGGGTGCTGGCGATCTTTTCCTCCTCCGCGCAGGAAAGGTACATTCCCGGATCGGCTGAGGCGGCAAGGAACCGGAGCGTGATTCTGGAATTCAAAGTTGCCGATTTGGATGCCGAATACCTGCGGCTAAAGGGCATGGTGAAGAATTGGGTGAAGCCTCCGACCACGCAGCCCTGGGGCACGCGATCGATTCATTTTCGCGATCCGGATGGAAATCTCGTCGATTTCTATTCGCCAGCGCCGACTTCACACCGGTGAAGGATCCCGCTGGAAAAGCGGGTCTAGTTTGATTCGGCGGCGGAACTGGATGCGATCCCGTGCTCCAGCTTCTTCGACAGGAAAATGCTCGACAGGCAGAAACCAATGAACAGGTAATAGCCGGGTAGAATCCTGGAAGCATTCGTCGGGATCAGCACTTGCTGGACATTCGGGATGCCGCGCAAGTTGTCCAACGCGCTTCCGATGACGCCGTTGAATGCGACGAAGGACATGAAGATCGCCAGGACCATGACGTCGGCCATGGACCACTTGGATAGCTCGAAGGCCAGCAGCTTCACAAGACGGTTGGTGCGCAAAAGAGCCGGCCGGAAGAGACACGCGCCGAGCGCCAGCATTTTCAGCAGTGGGAAGACCACGCTAAACAGGATTACCAGCACGCCAACCAGCGCCATCTCCGGCCGGCCCATCTGCATCAATGTCTGAAACACCTCAAACACGGTCTTGCTGCGGTAATAAAGCGACTGGTCCTGAAACTCGATGGGCGTCCCGAGCAGGGTTGCGTCCAGCTTAGTGATTCGGACTTCCACCTCAAGCATCGGGCTGAAGCACGCCGCCAGCCAGCATCGTCATGCAGAACAACATCAGCACGACGACGGCGCCCCGCGAGAGTGTACGCCTTCCGGCCATCAGGAGAATGAAGGCCAGCGCCGCCGATGCAAGCACGGTGAGATAGTAGCGAGTCAGCCTGGTGTCCGCTGCCTCGATCTGGTTGCCGAGAGTCACTTCGCAAACCGCGCCGCTGGCGCACCCATAGTGCGTAAGGATGGCGTTATAGGTGGTCATGTCCGTGGCGCTGAACGTGTTCTTGACCGCGTCGGCCAGGACGCCGCGGATGGAGTCCTGGAAGCTCTTTTGCGTTTCCGGCTTGGCTAGCTCCGCCATCACCACGTTGGTGTACTCCGGCACATGCGGACGGAGGGACGCGATGATCATGTTCACGAGGAACGCGTTGCCCCCGCCGGGCATGCCCGATGCCTTGGCGCTGGGTGAAGTCATCTGCGTCTTGATATTGTCCAGCAGGGCGTACAGCGACCGTTCAACCATGGGCCGGAGATTCTTGCTCTGTCCCTTGAGATCGAGCTTGTCGACTTGCGCGTTGAGGATCGGGCCGATGATGCGCGCGCCATTGGTCGGCGCTCAGGATTCCGTAGCGTGCGTGCGTGATCTCGGCCAGGTCAGTACGCAGGAGGCGGCGCGCGGAGAGGCCATCAACGGTCTTCCAACTGAACCAGATGGCCGGCAAGAGCAGGATCACGCTCGCGGCCAAGCGGAGATCGAACCAACGCGAATGTTCGCGCGGTGACGGATTCGACGGTGTGCCCACGCTTTCCACGACGGTGATAACGAGTATAAAACCCGTTCCGACCCGTGAAGGAGTCGATTGCGAATAATCTCCTGGCGCGGCTCCAGGGCCGCGAAAAGGCTGGGGTATACTGGCGCCTAACCGCGGGCAGGAATTGCAAAGTCTTGATGAATGGTCGTGCATTCCTTTGGTCGTTCTTCTCCGCGTTATCCTTCGTCTTTTTCCATCGAGTTGAAATAGAGGAAATGTATGCCAATTCAGAACACCCTGAAGCGCCTCCTGGCTGGAGTGCTGGTTTCGTCCGCGTCGTGTTTGCCGGTTGCAGCGCAATTGAACTCTTCTTCGCTGAATGCGGCTTCAGCGCCGGCCGAATCTGCTGAACGGCCCTCGGGTTACGATCAACCGCCAAAAGCGATTCTGGATGTAATGCATGCGCCCTCACCGCCCGAGCCGAGAGTGAGCCCGAAGGGGGATTCAATTCTGCTGGTGTCGTGGGAGACCTACCCATCGATTTCCAGGGTAGCGGCACCATTCCTGCGCCTCGCGGGGGTTCGTGTTGAACCGAAGAATCACAGCAAGCACGACACGCCTGGCGGCTACGGCATCACACCCTGCGCCAGAAGCTTCGAACTGGTTCATATCGCCGATGGCACGCAAATCCATATCGCGCTTCCCAATCGCGGCTGCCCTGGCCGACCGGTCTGGTCGGCGGATGGAAAACGCTTCGCGTTCGTGAACCTGGCTTCCGAGTCGGTGGAACTGTGGATCGGAGAGGCAAAGAGCGGCGAGGTACATTCGGTGGCCGGGGCGCGCCTCAATCCGATGTTCAACGCCGAAATGCAATGGATGCCTGACCAGAGGATGCTTCTGGTAAAGCTGGTGCCGGCGGGAATGGGTGCGCCACCGGCCGAGCCGATTTTGCCGGTCGGCCCAAGCATCCAGGAAACAGAGGGCGAAAAAGGACAAAGCAGCACCTATGAAAACCGCGACACGCTGAACAACGAGCATGACGAAGATCTCTTCGATTACTACGCAGCTTCGCAACTCGCGCTGGTCGATGCGGACACTGGGGCGATCACACCAATCGGAAAGCAAGAGAACTACTTTTTTGTAGATCCCGCTCCGGACGGACGGCACATCCTCGTCTCCGCGATTCATAAGCCATACTCGTACGTCACCACCTACAATCGCTTTCCTCAGGAGATTGAAGTCTGGGATGTGTCCGTGCCTTCGCACGTTCTGGTGCACACGGTTGCATCGCTTCCACTCGCGGACCGAGTTCCAATACAAGGCGTTCCAGTTGGTCCGCGCGATTTCTCCTGGCGCGCCACCGATCCTGCCACGCTGATCTGGGCAGAGGCACTGGATGGGGGGGATTGGAATGTTAATGTCCCGTTCCGCGATAAAGTCATGCTCCAGAAAGCGCCGTTTAACGCACCGGCTCAAGAAATCGCGCGGACCGAGCAACGCTTTGGGGGCTTCGAATGGAGCGACAAACCAAGCGTTGCGCTCTTGAATGAGTACGACGATAACCGCCATTGGAGACGAACCTTCATCGCCGATATCGACGATCAGCAACAAAAACCCCGTTTGCTGTGGGATCTATCGATGGACGAGAATTACGCGGACCCGGGCAACGCGGTGGAACATCAGCTTGCGAATGGAGCGTGGGTCATTCGCGAGGACGGCGATTCGATCTACCTTTCCGGAGGGGGCGCATCTCCCGACGGGGATCGGCCGTTTCTTGATCGGCTTGATCTAAAGACACTGAAGTACGAACGTCTGTTTCGCAGCGATAAGACTTCCTTCGAACGTTTTCTATCGTTTGTCGGCCCGGATGCGCGGACTTTTCTCAGCTGGCATCAATCGCCGAGCGACCCGCCGAATGCGTTCATCCGAACCCTTGGAAAACCGGTGGATGGCTCAGCCGGCGAGGCGATCGTGACTTCATCAAGTGCCGCGGTAACCCACCTGCCCGACCCGACTCCAGAGGTGCGGGCGATCAAGAAACGGCTGGTCAAGTACAAGCGTGCCGACGGACTTGATTTGTCGTTCACTCTGTATACGCCGCCGGGCTATGTGGAAGGCACGCGCGTGCCAACCATTCTTAGTGCGTATCCCCTCGACTATGCCGACCCATCCAAGGCAGGCCAGGTAACGGGCTCGCAGGAGACCTTCACACAACTGCGGCAGTACCGGCTCCTGTTGCTCGCGGGCTACGCGATCATCGATGATGCTTCGTTCCCGATTGTCGGCGATCCGAAGAAGGCCTATGACACGTATCTGGAACAGTTGGTCGCGGATGCGAAGGCTGCAGTTGATGAGGCGGTGCGACTCGGCGTAGCCGATCCGCAGCGCATAGGAGTCACCGGCCACAGCCATGGCGCTCTGATGACGGTAAACTTGATCGCGCATTCTGATTTGTTCCGGGCCGGGGTGGCCACGAGCGGGTCTTACAACAAGACGCTTACTCCATTCGGTTTCCAGAACGAGCGGCGGTCGGTTTGGGAAGCGACCGATGTCTACCTGAAAGTCTCACCATTCTTCTCTGCGAACACGTTGAAGACGCCGCTCTTGATTATGCACGGCGGGGAGGATGCCAATCCCGGGACGACGACGCTTCAATCGGTCAAGCTCTACGAAGCAATTCGCGGCAACGGCGGCACCGCTCGGCTGGTGATTCTGCCGCATGAGCCGCACCTGTATTCGGCGATGGAGTCGAACGAACAGCTTGTTTACGAGATGATCCGGTGGTTCGACAAATATGTGAAGAACGCTCCACCGCGTTGACGCTTTTGGAACAACTTGCGGATTACTGACCGACGAGGGCGAACGTGCCCCAGTGGTATTCGGTAGTCGCCCTATCGGCTCTTATCGCGACACGACATCTTTATGTGACCGTCCTCAATCAATCAGAAAATTCCATTCAGGAATGTCAGCCGGCCCCAAAAATCGGCGGTAGATCATTTTGCGGGCTCGAGGACCAATTTCTGAACCCCCCAATTCAGCAGTTCGGCGGCGTACAAAACATTCTCTGATGGGCACGCCAGTTCGTGAATCCAGCCAAATTGACCAGGACCATGGCCAGAGGCGCCGAGAGCACCAAGCACCTTGCCATCCAGAGTGAGCTTATAGATGCGGCCCGGATAGCCATCCGACGCATATAGCACCTGATGAGGACCAGGCGTGATACATATCGCCCAGGGAGAGCCGTTCAACATCGTCTTGTTCAAGGGCGCCGGCGCTTCGGGGGTAGACGGCGTCTCAGTTGGTGAGTTTCCCATCCATGGGTGAATCTTGTGATCGAACGGCACGTTGATGTGGATCTCACGCAGGTATTTGCCATCTCCATCGAAGACCTGAATGCGCCCATTGCCGCGGTCGGCGACATATACATTCCCAGCATTATCGGTGGCGATGCTGTGCGGTGTGCTGAACTGTCCTGGACCGGCTCCCGGCTCGCCCCACGACTTGATCCAGTTGCCATCCTTATCGACCTTGGCTATTGGTGAATTGATGTAGCCGTCGCTGATATACGTGTTGCCTGCTGCGTCCCATGCCATATCGGTGACCTGGCGAAACTCTCCGTCGATCGGTGGCAGGGGCGGCTTGGGGTGTTTGAGCGGACCAGTGCCTTCGTCGGAGGCCTCCTGCTTGCGTCCGAAGACCATCAAGATCCGCCCTTCCGGGCTGAACTTGATGACCATATCCGAACCCTTGTCAGCGACCCAGATGTTGTCTTCCCGGTCGATTTTGACGGCATGTGCAAAGCTCCACGCGTAGAGATGACGGCCGATCTCTCGAACGTACTTCCCGTCAGCGTCAAACTCGAACAACTGGGCCGCAGCCGCGCCATAGGCCGGCCCAGTTGTGCCGCCGCGAGAGAAGACGAAAACGTGCCCCATTGAATTTACGGCAACACCCGCGGCCTCGCCCAAATAGATGTCCGGCGGCAACTTGAAGAAATCCGTCTGGGCCTGGACTTGATTTCAGGCGCCGATTGCTGGGCGAACAGCGCGATGGGCGAACAAAGCACCAACGCAAACGCAAGACATTTCATTCATCCCCTCCTATGCCTGGTCGAAAGCAATTGCCGCAGCGAAGACGAACAGCTTGAGAGTGGAGGTACCGACAAAAGCATTGCAAGATTGTACCGGACCACTTAACAGGCCGAGGCGATTCTTACTGTTGAGGATTCAATCCAAGATTCCTGACTTTGTGTTCTGTTACTCTTAGCGAGCCAGTCAGAGGTGCCCCCAATGGTGACCAGGCCAGAATTGCTTTTTGCGAGTGCGATCGCCTGTCTTTGTGCGTCAACCTTCGGCCGGAGCGTACCCTCATCCAAAACGCAGCCGGCAAGCACACAGCAACACATTGAAAAGATAATCTCGTGTCTGCCCCCGCCCGTGCTCGTCAAAGGCGAGCCACATTCCTGCACCACTCTGACGGCGCGGATGACCGAACTCCATGTCCCGGGAGTCAGCATCGCGGTCATTCACAACGGTTCGATTGAGTGGGCGCAGGGGTTCGGGGTGATGAAGACCGGAGGCGGCGCGGGTCACTGAGGACACACTCTTTCAGGCCGGATCAATCAGCAAGCCCCTTGCGGCGATGGCGGCGCTTCGCCTGGTGCAGCTCAACAGACTGTCGTTAGATGCGGACGTAAACTCGCAATTGGTCTCGTGGAAAGTTCCTGTGAGCCCCGCGGCCAATGGAAAACCGGTAACCCTGCGCGAATTGCTCACGCATACGGCGGGCATGACTGTACACGGATTTCCCGGGTATGCGGCTGACGAGCCTGTTCCAACCTTGATCCAGGTGTTGAACGGAGAGAAGCCGGCAAACACGCCTGCTATTCGGATAGAAAGCGAGCCGGGAAGCAAGTGGAATTATTCAGGCGGCGGGTATGTGGTTATGCAGCAGATGGTGCTCGACACAACCAAAGAGCCCTTCCCAAAACTGATGTATGATACGGTGCTGGGGCCGATGGGCATGACACACAGCACGTACGAACAGCCACTCCCGGCGTCCATGCAGTCTGCCGCCGCGACTCCCTATAGAGCCGACGGTAGCCCCGTGCCGGGTGGTGCTCACACGTATCCAGAGATGACGGCTGCAGGCCTATGGACAACCCCGACAGACCTGGCTCGATATTGCATTGAAGTTGAACGATCGCTCCAGGGCAAGGCGAACCACGTTTTGTCACAGAAAACGACCGAGGAGATGGTCACTTCGGGCAAAGGCAATTGGGGCCTGGGGCTGGAGATCGGCGGCTCCTTCGCCGATCCATATTTTTCCCATGGCGGAGTGAATGAAGGTTTCGAAGGCCTTTTTGTCGCATATGAGAAGCACGGCGACGGAGCTGCGGTGCTGACCAATGCCCAGGGCGGGATACGGCTTGCCGACGATGTTATGCGGAGCATCGCAAATGAGTATGGCTGGCCCGACTATCACTCCATAGTGCGCACGGAGATCAAGCTACCGCCAGATACGTTAAAGCAGTATGTTGGCGCGTACCAGATGGCGCCGAATGTCTATTTGACTGTCGCGTTGAACGGCGACCAGTTGACTGGCCAGCTAAGCAAACAGGATCCGATACCACTTTTCGCAGAGTCCGACAGTAAGTTCTTCCCCAAAGTGGTCGACGCGGAAGTCGAATTCGTCAAAGATGCCGGTGGGAAAGTTACGAGTGCAATCCTGCACCAGAATGGCCAGGGCACTTCCATGACGAGGTTGAATGACGCGGAAGCCAAGCGCATCACAGATCAATCGGCCGCCAATGCCGCGGTTGCGGCGCAACGCTTCAAAGATCAGAAACCCGCCCCTGGAGCCGAAGACGCCATTCGCCAGAATATTGCCGACATCCTGGCAGGAGAACCGAGGTATGACCGGATGAGTCCTGGACTGGCCGACGCTACCCGGCAGCAACTTCCGCAATTGAAAACCATCCTCGGCAATCTGGGTGCAATTCAGTCGGTCACGTTTAAAGATGTAGAGAAAAACGGGGCAGATGTATACGACATCAAGTTCGAACATGGTTCGACTGAGTGGCAGATCATATTGGCACCGGATGGGATCATTAACAGCCTGGGCTTCCGGCCGCTGTAGGGCCAAGGACACTCTACAGGGCGCGAAGTATCATTCAGCCTGAACTGGACGGGCTTATCAATTGCGAAGCTCGAGAGGTTTCCGCAGCTCATTCCGTGCGAAGCGCCTTCACCGGGTCAATCCTCGTGGCGCGGAGTGCGGGCAGGAGTGCGGCGGCAATCGTCATTACCGCGACGCCCGCGATGGCGATTGAAATGGCCATAGGGTCGAGCGGGCTCAGTTCAAAGAGCAGGCTTTTGAGGACGCGCGTCGAGCTCAGGGCGACGGGGACGCCGATGGCGAGTCCCAGAAGCAGCAGTGCGATGGATTCGCGCAGAACCATCCAGAGCAGAGCAGGGGATTGAGCGCCAAGCGCGAGGCGGATGCCCAGTTCGCTGGTACGCCGCGCTACGGAATAGGAAAGCAGGCCGTAGATGCCAATGCAGGCAAGAAAGACGGCGAGGACTCCGAAAAAGCTCGAGAGGCGCGCGATCAGCGACTGCGTCGCAATCGATTGATCGACCTGCTCCTCGAGGCTGCTCACGGTGTTGATCAGAATGTTGGGATTGCTCTGGGCGATGGCGCTGCGGGTCCGGGAGATGATCTCCTGGCGGTTTGCTCCCGGAGCATAGCGCACCAGAAAGTTGGCGTAGAAACCGGGGCTCTGGGTGCAGGGAAAATAGGCAGCCATCAAAGAGCCTTCGTCGAGTGCGTAATACTTGGCGTCCTTGACGACGCCGATCACCTCAATATCGCCGGGATGATCGGGCGTCTCTCCTATGCTGAAGCGGTGTCCGATGGGCGAGCTATTGGGGAAGAAGCGGTGCGCCGTGGTTTCGTTGATGATGGCGACCCTGGGTGAATTCTGTCGATCTTCAGAGTTGAATGTGCGGCCTTCAATGACAGGAATGCCCATGGTGGAGAAGAAACCATTGCCAATGATGTTGAAGTTGACTGAGTCGCCGTTCGCCGGCGTTCGCGGGACGCCTTGGAAGAGGACTTGATCGGACCACCCACCGTCGTTGAAGGCGAAGAAGGAAAAGCTGTCGGACTGGACGCCGGGGATGGTTCGCACGCTTTCTTCGATCTGTTGCTGCAGGCGGACGGAACGGATCTCTTCGGGTCCGTGCGGAAGATTGGCAGTACTGGAATCGAGCGTGAAGACAAGCACGTTGCGAGCGTCGAAGCCGGTGTTGACGTCGTAGAGGTGAATAAGGCTGCGGACAAAGAGACCGGCGACCACCAGCAGCAAAACAGAGAGTCCAACCTGGCCAACGATCAGGGAACGAGCCAGGGCGCCACGCGAAGAAACCGAGGAACTACCGCGGCCATCCTTCAGGGCGGGCGTGAATTCAATGCCGGTGGCGCGGAATGCGGGGAGGGCGCCGAACAGAAGCGCGGTGAAAACCGTGACGCCCACGGTAAAGGCAAGAACGTAAAGATCCGGCGCGAGGTTCAGGGGCACCGGATCGGGGCCCGGTGTAGCCATTCTCAACAGCATCGCGCTCGCCTTCCATGCCAGTGCGACACCGACGGCAGCTCCCAGAAAAGCCAGAAGCACCGACTCCGTGAAGAGTTGAAAGACAATGCGCCGTCGCGAGGCGCCCAGAGCCATGCGCACAGCCACCTCACGCGTGCGCGCCACGCCGCGTGCCAGCAGCATGTTGGCGATATTGGCACAAGCGATCAGAAGCACCAGCGCCACGATGATCATGAGGATCATGAGCGGCACCGAAAACGCGTAACGGAGAGGAGACACCCCTTGTCCGCCGGGCGTGAGCTGGACGCTGGCCCGCGCGATGTCGGCGAGGTGTTTCGGCGAGGGTTGCGGTCCCAGGTAGTCACTCACAATCTGCTTGAACAGCAGATTGGTTTCAGCGTTGGCCTGGGCCGCGGTCACGCCGGGCTTCAGCCTGCCGATGAGCAAGAGCGACTGAAAGAGCTTGTCACCGAGGCCGTTCCAACCGGGACGAGAGAACGCCTTCTCCATCGAGAGAGGAATCCAGAGATCGGTGGATTGACCAACCGTCACGCCGTAGAATCCGGGCTTTGCTACGCCCACGAGCGTGTAGTCGTGCAACTGGATGCGAATGACCTTACCCAGTGCGGATGGATCCCCATTGAGATGGTGCTGGAACCAGGAGTAATTGGCAACGGCAACAGGACCGGCGCCCGGTGCGCTGTCGTCGGATTCCTCAATTGTTCGGCCGAGAAACGCTGGAACGCCTAGCACGGAAAAGAAGCTGCCGGAGACAAGATTGACATGGGTCGTTTGGTAGGCCCCGCCGGCAATTGACGCCTTGGTTGCAAACTGCGTGCTGTCTACCGCTGCCATTCCTGAAAAAGAGGCATCCTTCTGGCGAAAGTCGTGAAAGAAGGATTGGGAAAACAGTTGCCAGCTTCGGTCGGGAACCGATTCGGTGCTGCCCTGCGCTTTTCCGTCGCCAAACAGGAGTAACTCTCTTGGATTCTGCACCGGAAGTGGTCGGAGCATAATTGCATTGAGTAACGTGAAAATCGCAGTGTTCGCTCCAATTCCCAGCGCTAGCGAGAGGATGGAGACGACAGTGAATCCGGGGCTTTTGAAGAGCTGCCGGAAAGCAAACCGGATGTCCCGGATCATATTGTCGAGAACGGATTCCCAGCGGGACGACCAGACGCGGTGTTTGACCGATGCGACGCTTCCGATTTCGACGCGGGCGGCGTGTGCGGCGGCTTGCCGCGACATCCCGGCGCGCTCCTTGTCTCGAGCCGAGGCTTCGGCAAACGCGGCGAGTTCCTCATCGAGCTCACGGTCGATGCGGCGTTTATGGAAGAGCGATTGGAGGCCGCGGAGCAGGTTTTTCAACAGATTCAATTCGAGTCCCCCTGGGACGGCGATGGCTCTTCAGGCCTCGAGGATGCGCCGGATGGCGGCGGATTGCCGGTCCCACTGTTCGGTTTCGGTTGACAAAGCCTTGCGACCTTTGGCGGTGAGCATGTAGTACTTGGCGCGGCGGTTGTTTTCTGTGGCATGCCATTCTGATTTGACCTGGCCGGCGCGCTCCATGCGGCTGAGTGCGGGAAGCAGTGAGCCGGGATTGACGCGAAAGACACCGGAAGAAACCTGCTCAATGCGCAGGGCAACGCCGTAACCGTGCATGGGCTCGAGGGCAAGGGTTTTGAGAATAAGCATCTCGAGGGTGCCCTGCACCAACTCTCCGGGCTTTGGTTCGCTGGATCGGATCCCACCGGACGAGGTACCCGGCTTTTGAGATTCAGGCAAGTTGATCTGCCTCCTCTTGATGAGCTAGAGGAGAAATTATTTCCTCAAGATTGTCAAGAGGAGATGATCCGAATAGAGAAACTCAGGTTGGTTGGCAGTTTATTGGATAGTGCGAGCTTTTTTAACATACTTTCTCTTCGACGGTACGCGAAACCGCATCTATATATAACGTCGACGTAGCTGCGGTCATAATCTAGACGCGGGAGCTACGTGTGCCGGGGAGCTGCTCCGATTGAAAAGGCGAACACATTGAGAGCAGTGTCGCGTTGTCTTTAATGATTTCAGGAACATCGAGTCACTTCTGGGACCCAACGAGGTAACTCTCGGCTCCCGACTGCCCAACCAAACACCAAGGAGACCAACTTCCATGCGCAAGGTGTATGTGCCTGTGTGCGCCGGCATGCTCATCGTCGCCGCCGCTTTTCCATTGGCGTCTGCACAAACTCCGGGCGAAATTGTTGTCTACGCGGGCACTGGGACGGAGGGCTACTCCGGAAGCGGTGGTCCGGCCACGAGCGCCGAAGTGTACAGGCCTAATGGTTTAGCCCTCGACAAATCGGGGAATTTGTATATCGCCGACCAGGGCGCTGATTGCATTTGGAAAGTGACCGCGTCTACAGGCATCATCACCACCGTGGCGGGGCAGTGTGGTTATATCGGGTTTTCCGGAGACGGCGGACCGGCCAGCGCATCATTTTTGTACGGGTCAACGAATATCGCCTTCGACACCTCCGGCAACATGTATATAGCCGACACCAACAATCAGCGAGTTCGTAAGGTTGATGCTGTTAGCGGCAATATAACAACGGTGGCCGGAGACGGTTACGCCGAGAATCTGGGAGATGGCGGTCCTGCCACGAGTGCGGCCGTTGAGTTCCCGCAATTCATCGCCGTGGACCCGTCTGGGAATATTTATATCTCCGACTCGAACGCGAACGTGATTCGCAAAGTGACAGTCTCCACCGGCATCATCACCACCGTGGTCGGCAATGGTGCGCAGGGATACACCGGCGATGGAGGTCCCGCGATTGATGCCGGGCTTTACAGTCCCTTCGGTCTCGCCTTTGACAGCGCAGGTGACCTCTACCTTATCGATCAGAACGGCAGCGTGGTCCGCAAGGTGAACGCCTCAACCGGCATCATCACCACGGTGGCGGGCAACGGTGTGGCGGGGTACGGTGGAGACGGTGGTCCGGCAAAAAACGCGAAACTGAACGGCGCTCAAGACCTGACAGTGGACCACTTCGGCAACTTGTATATCGTGGACCAGCTCAACTACCGGGTCCGCAAAGTGATTGCTGCCACCCAGGTCATCACGACGGTGGCTGGAAACGGTGTCTTCAATAGCTCAGGAACCGGGGGACCGGCCGTGTCCGCCTCGCTCTCGTTGCCATTTGGGATCGCCGTGGACGGTAGCGACAACTTCTACGTCTCCGAGATCGCCACACCGGAGGTCCGCAAGGTCTTCGGCGGCGGCCAGGAGCAGAGTACTGTTGCGCTCAGCGCGCCCAAGAGCACCTTCCCTGTGGGACAGAGCTTTGACATCACGGCAACGGTGTCCGGCCCAATCAATTCACCCACTCCCACCGGAACAGTGACGTTCTACCTGGGCACAACTGAAGTGGATACAGTCCTGCTCAATTCGTCTGGAGTGGAGACTTATTCGGTCAGCCTGCCGGCAGTGAACTCCTACGGATACACGGCCACATACAGTGGTGACAAAAACTATGCTCCAAGCGCGAGTACAATCCTGTGGCTGAATGCGGCCACCAAGGTCGCCCCGGCGCCGCAGTTTGGGCCTGGATCCGGCACTTACACGTATAACCTTCAAGTGTCGATTTTCGACAGCACCCCCGGCCTGGCCTTCTTTTACACGACCGATGGGAGTACTCCTTCCGCGACGAACGGCACGCGGTATACCGGTGCGATTACGGTAACCGCTAACACTACTATCAAAGCCGTCGCGAGGGACATGAGTGGCCCGCCTCAATACGCAGACAGCCCGGTCGCATCCGCCTCGTACGTCGTCAACCTGAGCTACGAGGCTCCGCTGCCTGAAGGCGAATGGGCCTGGGAGAGCGGCGGTCCGGCCTCGACTGGAGCATACGGCGGCTGCCGGTACGTGGGCGGGAATTTCGGAGTTTACGGAACCCTGGGCGTTCCTGCTGCGAATAACGGGCCGGGTGGGCGGACGCCCGCTGCGCATTGGATCGACAACAGCGGCAACTTCTGGCTGTTCGGCGGTCCCACCGCTACTGGAAATCCCGCAATCATCGATGACTCAAATTGCGGTGACACGAACGATTTGTGGATGTTCAACCCCGGCACCAAAGAATGGATGTGGATGAGCGGGAGTTCGGTCCCAGCGACAGTCTCCAGTGGAGTCTACGGCGTCCTCGGCAAGTTTGCTTCGGGAAACGTCCCTGGCAGTCGGTCCTCTTCCGTGTCATGGACCGACAAGCCTGGAAACCTATGGCTTTTCGGCGGCGAAGGCTACGATTCAACTGGAAATTTCGGCGGCCTTAACGATCTTTGGGAATTCAGTCCGGCCATACGCCAATGGGCCTGGATGGGCGGAAGCAACGTCGTCAATGAACGAGGTTCCTACGGAACTTTGCATGGGTTCCAGAGCGCCAACGCTCCTGGAAGCCGATGGGGTGCCGCTGGCTGGACCGATCTTCAGGGCAACTTCTGGATGTTCGGCGGATTTGCCTACGATTCAGCCGGAAACGCGGGCGACATGAACGACCTGTGGGAATTCAATCCTTCGACCCGGGAATGGGCCTGGATGGGCGGAAGCCATCTCATCGGTCAACATGGCGTGTATGGCATCCACGATGTGCCCAGTGCGACGAATATTCCTGGCGCGCGCGACAGCGCTATGGCCTGGGTCGATCAACTGGGCAAGTTCTGGTTCTTCGGCGGCGAGGGTATGGGAGCGACGACCAGTTCCGGATTATTCAATGACCTTTGGGAGTTCAACCCCTCCAATCTGAATTGGACCTGGGCATCTGGAAGCGCCTATGGACGAACCGACAACGCGGGCGTTCCAGGCCAGAGTGGAGTTTATGACAAACTGGGAGTGCCCGATCCCGGGAACACCCCTGGGAGCCGGTGGGGATCCGCCACATTCACCGACGCCCAAGGAAACCTGTGGATGTTCGGGGGCACTGGCTACGATTCCGCCGGGGATTTTGGCGATCTCGACGATCTGTGGGAATTTGACCGTGCGAAGTGGCTATGGGCCTGGATGGGCGGACAGGAAATGGTTCCGGACGCAACATACAGTTCCGCATACGGACCCTACCGGGCACTGTCTGCACAGACTCAGCCGGGCCCGCGCAGTGGTGCGGCAGGCTGGACTGACAAGAGCGGCAACCTCTGGCTCTTTGGAGGAGCACACGAGCCGGTCGCCCCATCTGTCAGCTTGTTCAACGATCTTTTTGAGTATCACGCGCCATAAGGCGATTCAACAACCAGCAGACTCACTGCATCGTTGCTCATCCTCTTCGCTCAAAGCTTGGCGAAGGAGCATAGGTGTCTTTCTCATCTTTCGAATTTTCGTCGCGGAAGACGCGGATTGGAATAACTGATTCCCGGTGTTACCGTGCTGACAAGTTTGTAATCTTTGACCCAGCCTACAAAAATGATGGGGAACGCATCTATAGGAAATGCGTTCCCGGACTTAGGGAAACGCCGCTCAATCGCGAAACAGTTGCACTGAGAAGAAATGGCATCTGTTTCGCAGGCCTTGTTCCTGCACGTACCAAATCAATCTTCTCCAATTCCCGCTAGACCGGGAACTCCAGTGGAGTGCGCCCGGCGTACGACCTGTCACAACAGACATCAAAGGAAACAATCCGGAGGTCAAATTCTATGCGGAAGGCAGTCTTCCCAGTCTGCATGAATATTCTCGTGCCACTTGCCTTGCTATCCAGTGCAGCGGCTCAAACATCCTTGCCCACTCCGACGTTTTATCCGCCGGCGGGCACCTACCAGGCCCGCCAGCAGGTGGCGCTCTGGGACACCGCCGGGCCGACGGGGATCGCTTCCCCCTTTCAGATCTACTACACCACCGACGGGAGCACGCCTTCGTTTACCCATGGCAATCAATATAACGGGGCAATCACAGTAAATGGGAACGAGACAATCAAAGCGATAGAGTTTTTTGGTGGGTATGGCATCGCCGCCAGTGGCGAATGCAATCAGCTCAACGACCTCTGGATGTTCAACGTCATCACCGAAGAATGGACCTGGATGAGTGGCAGCAGCACGCCAAATCCAAACATCGCTGGCGTGTCCGGAACGTTCGGACAATTCGCTGCCGCGAATATGCCTGGCAGCCGAGCGGGTAGCGTCACCTGGACAGATCTGAGCGGCAATCTCTGGCTCTTCGGCGGAGGCGGCTACGACTCGACCGGCGCGTCCGGCGATCTCAACGACCTCTGGGAGTACAGCACCTCCAGCCACCAGTGGGCCTGGATGGGCGGAAGCAAGCTGGCCAATCAGCGCGGAGCATTCGGAACCTTCGGTCAATTCCATTCCGGCAACATTCCAGGCGCCAGGGCCGGGGCAGTCAGCTGGATCGACGGCAGCGGGAACTTCTGGCTCTTTGGCGGATCCGGATACGATGGCGTAGGCACCAATGGCTACCTGAGCGATCTATGGGAGTTCAATCCCTCCTCGATGCAGTGGGCATGGATGAGCGGTAGTCACTACGCCAATGGTTATGGCACCTGTGGAACCATGGGCACTCCGAGCGTCTACAACCACCCTGGGGCGCGCTCCAATCCCGTGTCCTGGGAAGACAAAGACGGCAATCTCTGGTTGTTCGGCGGCACAGGATATGCGCAATGGTCAAACTCGCTCGGGGGAACACGGCTTTCCTGAATGACCTGTGGGAATTCAACCCAAAGACCCTCCAATGGACCTGGGTCACCGGGTACAACGGTCCCGGAACGGCGCAAGGGCTGTACTTCGGATATGGTCAGCCGGGGGCCTACGGAACCCTTATCGTTCCCGAACCCGGAAACACCCCCGGAAGCAGATATGGCGCGGCTGCGTTGACCGACAAAGACGGGAATTTCTGGCTTTGGGGAGGAAACGGTTTCGATTCGGTGGGAACCGGCGGGAACCAGACCTCCTGGCTGAATGACCTTTGGGAATTCCACCCTCAACCCGCTTGTGGACCGGGATGGGCGGCAGTAACACGATCCCCGCAGTAATCCCTCGTGGCAATTACGGTACACTCCGTGTTCCGGCTTCCGCGAACTTCCCTGGCGAAAGGTGGGGAAGCAGCAGTTGGGTGGATGCCTCAGGAAATCTATGGCTATTTGGCGGAGAGGACATCGGCTTCGAGAACGACCTTTGGAAGTACCAGGTGCCATAGGCACTCAGCCGCGCCAATGAGCACCTGCATCATTTCGTTGCAGGTGCTCTCCTGGCTCACCTCAGGAAGTAATTCAACCGGCCCGACATGCAGTAGGGGAAAAGCGTTCGCTCTGTTAGAGACGAGACCGGGACACTTCAACATTTTGCTGATAACCGGCTGCCGTCCAGGCTCCGGAGACTTCGATCGCGACCGTCCCTGCGCAGACATGGTGCTGGGTTAGTACACATCCCGCAGATAGCGCTTCTGTTTTTTCATTTGCGCCAGGTAGTCGGATGCGTATTCGGCTCCCTTGCCGCTATGTACCGCAACGGCCGCGAGAACTGCCGATTCCACATCCGGAGCCATGCGCTTCGAATCGCCGCAGACGTAGAAATATGCGCCCTTTTCGAGCCACTTCCACAGCTCTGCCGATTGCTCGCGGATTCGATCCTGCACGTAAATCTTCTCTTTCTGGTCGCGCGAAAATGCGGTATTCAGACGCTGGAGCACGCCACTCTTGAGCCAGGCCAGCATCTCGTCCTGATAGAGAAAATCCTGCTGTTGCCGCTGCTCGCCGAAGAACAGCCACATCGGCCAGCGTCCACATCCTGCCTCTTTGTGCTGCAGAAATGACCGGAATGGCGCCAGCCCGGTGCCCGGTCCCACCATGATCACCGGGGCGTCCGGGTCGGCCGGCATACGAAAGAGCTGGTTCGAATGGATGAAGACGGGATGCAAGGCTCCTGGAGGCGTGCGTTCGCCGATCTGTCCGGAGCAGACACCAAGCCTTTCGCGGTTGTAGGTTTCATAGCGCACAACCCGCACCGACAGGTGAACGGTCACAGGATGAGACGCCTGACTGGATGAGATGGAGTAGAGTCGGGGGACCAGGCGCGGCAGAATTTTGAAGAGCTGCTGCGGATTCTCCAGCGTCATCGGAAATTGCTCCAGCAGATCCCGAAATTCGCGTCCCCAAAGATAGTCGTCGAGTTTCTTCTTGTTCTCAGGTTGTGCCAGTGCCGTCAGTTCGGCGTTGCCCGTCAGCTTTGCCCAGTTCTTTACGGTTGATCCTGACAGCTTGCCGATCATCAGCCAGGCATTGAGTGCCGCGCGCAGATCGAGCGCGCCACCGTAGAAGTCCGTCACCGGCTCATCGCCTCTAAAATGCAGAAGCCTCAACACCTCTTCCACCAGATCACAGCGGTTCTCGGGGAGGATTCCAAGCGAGTCTCCGGGAAGGTATTGGATGCCCGATCCTGCCAGCGACATCTCGACATGCCGCGTCTCTTTCTCCGAGGCTGGGCCGGTCAGGAGGCGGTTCACTGTGACCGTAGCTGTAAATGGAGAGTTGCGAGAGTATGTGACTTTTCCCTCCCCGGCAGGGGCGTCCATGGTCTGGGTGGTTAAAGGCTGCATCCGCTTCTCTTCTCCTGTGGGTGGATCGGCTGATACAGGGTGCCGCTCCAAAGCAGGCCACTTTCTTTTTGGACTGGATTCCAACTCATAAGTATCAGTTGTGTGAGGCGGTTCGGTGTGATCAGAGTCACCTCATGATCATTACATTGGTTTTCGACGGTGATTGGTGTCACATTCTGTCCGACTTTGATCATTATCGTTCCTGCTCGCAGCGGCAGTCCCGATTGGCCTGTTCCTTAAAGTTGACAATCTTGGGGCTTCCGGGGTTGAATATGTGGCTATGACATATATGTCTAAGGCGATGTTCGACCGCGAGCTGAAAAAAGGCAGTGCGGAATTGCTGATCCTCTCGTTAGTCGAGCACCGTCCACGCCACGGCTATGAAATCAGCAAGCTCATCGAGCAGCGGTCAGCCGGAGCGCTGAAGTTCAATGTGGCATCGTTCTACCCATTGCTTTACCGGCTCGAAAAGCGTGGTTATCTGGAGGGTCACTGGGTAGAAAAGGCCGGGCAACGGCGGCGACGCTACTACCAGCTCACTGCCCAGGGCAAGAAGATCCTGAAGCTGCAGCGCGATACCTGGGCGGAATTCGTCGATGCGGTCAGCCGCATCACCGGAGGGGAACATGCCTGACTGGTCAAAGGAAATCCATGCGGCGCTTGAACGGCTCAACCTGAGTGCGGCGCAGGAGACTTCGGTTGCGGACGAGCTGGCACAACATCTGGAAGACCGCTATGACCAGTTGAGAAGTGAAGGGATGGACGATGCGGACGCCTGCCGATTGTTGCGGAGAGAGGTGAGCGACGGCAGGCTTGTGACCGAACTCAAAGATCTTCTCGCTCAAGCTCCGGATGCGATATCGGCGGGACAGGAGAGCGAGCCAAGGCTGCTGGCCGGGGTGGGGAACGACCTGCGTTATGCGATGCGGATGCTCCGTCTCAACCCAGGCTTCGCGGCAGTCGCGATTCTTTCTCTGGCGCTCGGGATCGGCGCCAACACTGCGATTTTTGAGCTGCTGGATGCGGTTCTTCTGCGAACTTTGCCCGTACAGTCTCCGCAGCAGCTGGTGAACATCGGGGAGATCCACGACGGGCGAATCGGCAGCACCGTTGCGCGGCAGAAGAATTATTCCTTTGCGCTGTGGGAGCAGATCCAGCGGCAGGATAAGGGATTCTCGGGCATCGCTGCTTGGAGTACAGAACCATTTGATCTTGGACAAGGCGGCGAAGCGCACTACGCAGAGGGCATGTGGGTAAGCGGCGGCTTCTTTCGTACTCTCGGGATACAGCCAGTCGCGGGACGCATGCTGGCAGAAAGCGACGACTACCGCGGTTGCGGAATTCGCGGTGTAGTCATCAGCTACGCTTTTTGGCAGCGAGCGTTTGGAGGCCGCGGGGGTGCGGTTGGACGCAAGGTCTCCCTCGACGGGCATCCGTTTGAAGTAGTCGGCATTACGCCCGCAAGCTTCTATGGACTTGAAATCGGCCGCAACTTCGATGTGGCTGTGCCGCTGTGCAGCGAGCCGGCGATCCGTCCGGAGGGCGCGTGGACAGCGAGCCCGACGACCTGGTGGCTGGACATCATTGCGCGATTGAATGACGGCTGGACAATCAGCAAGGTGAATGCTCAACTTGCTGCCATTGCTCCCGGGATATTTGCCGCAACGCTTCCGGCGGAGTATGACGCCATTGCGAGAAAGAACTACCTGCGCTTCGGGCTCAATGCGCAGCGGGCGGCTACAGGTGCTTCCGAGCTGCGGGTCCAGTATGCCGATCCATTGCGGGCGCTGCTGGCGATTTCAGGTCTCGTCCTGTTGCTGGCCTGCACTAACCTTGCCAATCTGATGCTGGCGCGAGCCGGATCGAGGCAACGCGAGATCGCACTGCGACTGGCGCTGGGGGCCTGCCGCGGCCGCCTGATAGGTCAGGTTCTGACGGAGAACATCTTGCTGGCGCTGATTGGAGCCGGTGTCGGGCTGATCCTTGCCCAGGTTCTGGGCAGGGTTCCGGTCGCATTTATCGGGAGCTCCAATGATCCGGTATTCCTCCCGCTTCATCCAGATTTGCGCGTGCTCTTGTTCACATTGGGTATGGCGTTACTGACCTGCCTGCTTTTCGGTGTCGCGCCTGCCGTTCGTGCCGGGCGCGTCGATCCGGGCACCGTGATGAAAAACAATGGACGCGGGATCACCGCGGGGCGGCAGCATTTCCTGCTAAGGAGGGGACTGATCGTATCGCAGGTTGCGCTGTCGCTGGTGCTCCTTGTCGCAGCCTTGCTGTTTGTGCAGACGTTCCGGAATCTCCTGATGCTGAACGCGGGCTTTCGGCAGGATGGAGTGCTGGTGGCGGATTTCGATTTTTCCGCGTTGCATATCCCGACCGAGAGCCGCGCGGAATACAAGCGCGAACTGCTGACGAGCGTGAGGAACACTCCTGGAGTGATTGCTGCCGCGGAAACCACGATCGTTCCCTTGCACGGAGATGGCTGGAACGAGTTCATTGAAATCCCAGGCCAGGGGATCTCGCGGCAGCTCGTGTACTTCAGTGCCGTGAGTCCGGGCTATTTTCAAACTCTCGAGATTCCGCTGCTTTCAGGAAGGGACTTCAGCGACGGCGATACGGCGTCCTCATCTCTAGCGGCGATTGTGAACGAGCAGTTTGCGCACACTTATCTTGGAAACACATATCCCGTCGGAAAGACATTTGAAGCACGACAGGGTGGAGGCAAGCCGAATCGCATCTACCGCATCATTGGCATCGTTGCAGACACGAGATATCGCGACATCCATGATGCGCCAACCCCGATTATTTTCGTTTCTCCTTACCAGATGACTGACGCGGGGACGGACTCCACGTTCCTGATCCGCTTCAGCGAGACGCCGGCAGCCTTGATTCCCTCGTTGAAAGATACGGCGGCAAAGAGCAGCCAGGAAATCGTTTTGCAATTCGATGTCCTCAGAGACTCGGTTCTGGAGAGACTTACGCGCGAACGGCTGATGGCTACGCTGTCGGGCGTCTACGGCGCCCTTGCTGCGATCCTCGCCATGGTGGGTATCTACGGGATTATTTCTTACATGGTAATTCGGCGCAGTAACGAGATGGGACTCCGGATCGCACTTGGAGCGCAAAGAGCGAATGTGCTGGGCATCGTGCTGCGCGAGGCTATCATGCTGGTTGCCGCAGGGCTGGTCGTGGGCACCGGAGTGGCGATTACCTGCGCAAGGACGGCGAGGACGCTGCTCTACGGCATTCAACCAGTGGATCCGTTGACGTTGATCGTGGCGGCAGTGGGTCTTCTGATCATCGCGCTGGCTGCGAGCCTTCTTCCGGCGGTTCGAGCCGCTTCCGTCGATCCTATGCAGGTGCTGCGGGAAGAATAATGGCAGCGTGTTGACCAGCGCGTGCTGGGGAACAGCAACCGCAGATTCTAAATCCGGTGGGATGGCACACGCCTGCAGAATCTCACGCCAAGGGCTGAAGGCTGACGGCTGAAGACTGACGGCTGAGAGCTGAAGGCTGAGAACTGAAAACTGAAAACTGGCGACTCTGCCTATCCGAACAGGGCAGTAATGATGTGGTTGACGACGAAGGCGGCGCCGTAGGCGAGGACGAGCATGTAGACGAACTGCACGGCGGGCCACTTCCAGCTGTTGGTTTCGCGGCGGACGACGGCCATGGTGGAGGTGCACTGCATGGCGAAGGCGAAGAAGATCATCAGCGCCGAGCGCGCCGCCCAGGGTCATGTCGTGGTGGAGGGCGGTTTGC
The DNA here is from genome assembly GCA_963774175.1 of uncultured Acidobacteriaceae bacterium. Taxonomy (GTDB): domain Bacteria; phylum Acidobacteriota; class Terriglobia; order Terriglobales; family Acidobacteriaceae; genus Telmatobacter. The sequence goes on along the minus strand of CAVZDT010000021.1, from coordinate 326,933 downwards.
AGGTGCATGGACTGGGTGGCGGGGTCGGCGCCGTAGAGAGTGCCCATGGTGGTGACCATGACTTCGCGGGCCAGCACGCTGGAGAGCAGGCCGATGCCGATCTTCCAGTTGAAGCCGAGCGGGGCGATGGCCGGCTCGATGAAGTGGCCGAGTCGGCCGATGATGCTGTCGGCGAGTTCGGGCGCGGTGTAGGTGCCGCCGGCGAGCGTGACACGGGCAGAATGCGCGAGCACCCAGAGGGCCAGCGTGACGCAGAGAATGACGGTGCCGGCCTGGCGGAGGAAGACGCTGCGCGCGGTCGACAAGGCGCAGCGCCGAGCGAGCGCAGCGTGGGCATGCGGTACTGCGGCAGCTCGAGGATGAAGGGCGTCTCGCTGGACTTGAGGATGGAGCTCTTGAGCAGCCACGCTGTGGTCATGGCGGCGACAAAGCCGGCCACGATAGAGGCTGAGCATGACGATGGTGCGCAGGCCGAGGAATCCGTGCAGGAAGATGATGTTGGGAATGAAGGCGGCGATGAGCAGCATGTAGACCGGCAGGCGCGCCGAGCAGGTCATGAAGGGCGTGACGAGGATGGTGGCGAGGCGGTCGCGCTGTTCTCGATGGTGCGCGTGGCCATGATGGCCGGAACGGCGCAGGCGTAGGCCGAGAGCAGCGGGATGAAGGCCTTGCCGTTGAGGCCGATGGTGCGCATGACGCGATCGGCGATGAGCGCGGCGCGGGCCAGGTAGCCGGAGTCTTCGAGGATTCCGATGAAGAGAAACAGCAGCAGAATCTGGGGCAGGAAAACGAGAACGGAGGAGATGCCCTTCCATGCGCCGTCGAGGACGAGCGACTGCAGCCAGCCGGCGGGGAGCAGCGGGCGGACGAAGTCGCCGATGCTGGGCGAGGATGTCGCCGAAGCCGTCGGAGAGCGGCTGGCCGATGGAGAAGACCACTTCGAAGACGCCGACAACGACGACGAGGAAGAGCAGCGGTCCCCAGATGCGATGGAGCAGAATGTTGTCGATCTTGCGGCTGTTTTCAGCCGAAAGCGGAGCGCGGTAGCCGGTGCGGCGGCTGACCTGCGCGGCCCAGGTGTGCGTGCTGGCGGCGTTGCCGAGCACGGGCAGCGTGAGCGGCTGTTGTGCGGCCGTGCCGTTGCCGGGCTGATTGAGGAAGAGCGGAACGGCGTCCAGGCCGGTGCCGTGGGTGGCGCTGATGGGCGCGACGGGAGCGCAGAGCTCCTTGGCCAGTTTGAGCGAGTCGACGTGGCCGCCGCGGGATTTCATCAGGTCGCTCATGTTGAGCAGGACGAGGGTGGGCAGGCCGAGCGAGAGCACGGGCGCGGCGAGCATGAGCTGGCGGGTGAGGTGCAGCGAATCGAGAACCAGCAGAACGGCGTCGGGCTTGGGCGTGCCGGGCATTTTGCCGCGGAGCACGTCGACGGCGACGCGGGCGTCTTCGGAGTAGGGCGTGAGCGAGTAGATGCCGGGCAGGTCGATGAGGGTGAGGTCGTCGCGGCCGACGCCGGCCATGAGGCCCATGCGCTGCTCGACGGTGACGCCGGGATAGTTGGCGACCTTCTGGCGCAGGCCGGTGAGGCGATTGAAGAGCGTGGACTTGCCGGAGTTGGGCGGTCCGATGAGGACAACGGTGTTGAATGAGCCTGGAGGCGGCGGTGCAGGCGGCGGCATAAACGCCGGAGGCTCGCAGCAGGCTGCTCATCGGGTGGCCTCGACGAGCACTCTGTGGATTCTCAGATCGGCTGGAGCTTTGGCGCTGCGGCTGAGACTCAGCTTTGGCGTCGATCTCTGCTGCGCTATCGCGGAACGCGAATGCGAATGCCTCGGCGGTCTCGTGGCGGAGGGCAATCTCCATGCCGTCAATGCCATAGACGGTGGGGTCGCCGGCCGGTGCGCGGCGCAGCGCGGTGACCGTGGCATCGGGAACGAAGCCCATGTGCATGAGGTGGTTCTGCACGGATTCAGGCAGGTCGAGGGCAACCAGGTAGCCGTCTCGCCGACCCGCAGATCCGTCAGCACGCTCACCTGCCGAACTCCCTGGGGCGCCGGAAGGGCAACACCCTCAAACTACGACCGGTTTGGTCGGAGTTCAGTATACGACCATTTTGGTCGCAATCGCAAATGCTACTGTGGATTGGTGCTGTTCCGCGAAAGAACATCGTCTGACCTCCTGCAGGATAGGCGTTGGTTTGCTCTCCAACCCCGTCCGATCGACCCCTTCAGAACCTTCTTCATTGCCTGCTTGAATTGTGACTATTCTTATTCGTGAGGGGCGCGCGGGAAGTGATTTAGATCACTTAAAACAGTGCATTCGCAGGGTTATCGGAAGCGTGATTCAGGAGGGCAACGATATGGATGCGAGGAGTTCCGTGAGAGCGTCAAGCATGAGATTCCACCCGAGGGCCTGGCCGTCCCGCTAGCCGCGCTGTGGTGGGACGCGAAAGGCGACTGGACGCAGGCGCACGGGATGGTGGATGAACTGGAGACCAAGGAAGGAATGGCGGTTCACGCCTACCTGCACCGCAAGGAGGGCTCGCTCGAAAACGCGGACTATTGGTATGGTCGAGCGGGGCGGACGTTTCATCGGCCGGAACTTGAGGATGAGTGGGAGGCGCTGGTGACAGGGTTGCTGGCGAAGTAGGTAAATTTGAGTGGATCGGCTTTCGATTTCTGGAGGAAAGATGAACGCAACGCGAGGCTTCAGTCTCTTGGCGATTGTCGTTTTCTGTGCGATGCGGTCGACGGCGCAGGCGCCGCTCGATGGCAAGAACATCTTTGGAGATTTGAGCGCCGATCGGCTGAATGCGATTTCGGATTCAAGGAGAGCGGCTCGAAAAGAGCTGGATGAAAAGTCGGCCGTATTCGATACGCCCGGAATAGCGAATGCGCTGGAAGCCGGTTTCTACCTGGTCGTGATTGCGCGGATCACCGCGGTCCAGTTACCCGACGACACCACGCCGAGAACGAGAGTTACTTTTCACGTTGAGCAATTCCTGAGGGGTGAATCCGACGTCACTCGCTTCGATGTTGAGTCACGCTGGGCTCCGAAGTCCGCGATGAGTGATGAGGGGCCGTTTATCACCGTCGCAAGCAACTACCGGGAAACGGCCTTAGACAAGTCCAAGCCTAAAGAGGGTGATCGCTACATCCTCGGCTACACACTGGAGTTCGGTAACCGCGATCCGGTTTTCGTCCTGGGCGTTGTTGATTTGGAGGACCCGGCACAAGCAGAACTCATCGAGAACGTCAGGCGATTTCTGGCCATGGAGAAAGAGGCCAACCTCAATGGCTTTGAAACCTATCTTGATGCGCTTGACGACGAGGTTCCATGGATTCGCGATATTGCACTTCATGAGCTGACCAAGTCGGACAGCTGCAATGCATCCCCAAGTTGCGCGGAGAGATTTCTGGCCGCAGTTAAACGGGAACTCCAGAGCGATACGCCCAATGAGCGCCAACAGGCCCTCTTTTGGCTTGTATGGGTTGATGGCGTGTCGCAAAGCGAAAAGGCAAGAGGCGGCAATCAGGATGGCCTGCCAGTTCTGCCGGACTCCGCGCTGCGTGTTCTTTTTGATGCTGCGGTTCAGGATCGGAATCTCGTGGTGGGGGATGAGGCGTTCCAGTACCGAGAGATGTTCGATCTGCACAGATCCGGTTCGCCTGGCGATTGCTTCGTGATTGTGCCGCCGCTTCGAAAATCGCTGCGCATGCGCTCGCAAACGCAGCCTCCGCTGCCTCCGGACTTTCAATTGAGCTACAGTTACGGCTGTCTTCCCAGGCAGTAAAGGGGAAAAAGGGTGATTGGTCTCTAAGGTCGCCGAAAGAATCCCCAGGGGCTAAAGACCAAGTCGTTTAGAGGCATTTTTTGTCACGACTGAAATCGTGCCCTGACACGATGCCGGTGGAAAAGCAGATCCTTCGCTCGCCTACCCCACAAACGCCAGCGTTTGCGGGGCCCCAAAAGCGCACGCTCAGGATGACACTCCGTGGGTGGGAGATTGATGACACTCCGTGGGTGGATGGGTCCTTCGCTCCGCAGATTGCTTTGACCCGACTTGATAGTCTTCTAGGGAACATCGGAAGGTGCGGGATGAACACGGCTCTGAAGATGAAGACGGACACGGCGAGTGCTCGTGGGGCGACGACGCGGATTGCGAGCATTGATGTGTTTCGCGGGCTGACGATGACGGTGATGATTTTTGTGAACGCGCTGGATGGGGTGCGCGGGTTGCCATGGTGGACACATCACGCCCCGATGCGGGTGGACGTGATGACGTACGTGGACATGGTGTTTCCGTTTTTCCTGTTTGCAGTGGGATTGTCGCTTCCGCTGGCGGTGGAAAGACGGATCAAGCGCGACAACTCGCAGTGGGGATTGTGGGCGCACGTTGTGACGCGGTCCATTGTCCTGGTGGTGCTGGGACTGATCCTGGCCAATGCGGAAAAGGCCGATCGCGCGCGGATGGGGATGAGCGGGAGCCTGTGGGGACTGCTGGGCGTGATCTGCGCGGCGCTGTTTCTGCTCGACTACCGGAGTTGGGAACGGCTGCGGCCTTACGCGAGCGTGTTTCGCGGGATCGGGCTGGCCGGCGTGGCAATTCTGTATGCCATCTTTCGCAGGAAGGCGACCGGGGATCAGAGCGCGTGGATTGAATTTTCCTACCCGGAGATCCTGGGGCTGATCGGGTTTGGCTACTTCTCCGTCGCGATTCTTTACATTCCAACGCGACGCTGGAAATGGGCGCCCGGGTTTTGGTTCGCGCTACTCCTCGCGCTTTGCGCGCTGACCACCGCGAAAATCCTGGAGTTTCCGGATCAGCTGCCACTTTATGTCTGGCCGTTCGGAAACGGGTCGACGAGTTGCATCGTGATGGCGGGCGTGGTGGCGTCGACGTTCTTTCGCGGATCGGATGCTCATCCACCCCAGCGACAAGGACCTGTCGCTGGGGACCCCGGTTATGCGGCACGCAAAGGGATTGGGGCGGCTGTGGCATTTGGGGTAATCGCGCTGGCGGCGGGGTGGGTGCTCAAGCCGCTGGGAATTTCAAAGATCCGCGCCACGCCGACGTGGTCGCTGTGGAGCATCGGGGCTGCTGCGATCCTGTTCGCACTGCTCTACTGGATATGCGACGTGAAGCAATGGCGGCGCTGGGCCTGGCCCGTGCATCCGGCGGGATCGAACACGCTGACGACGTATCTGCTGCCGGACGTGTGGGATTTCTTGCTGGGATCGCTGGGGCTGGTCTTCTGGGAAACGCACTTTGCAGCGGGCTGGCCAGGGGTGATGAAGACGGTAGTCTTTACATGCTTGATGCTGGCGCTGGCGGGGGCGCTGACAAAGGCGAAGGTGCGGTTGCAGCTCTGAGGGTTCTTATGCGCCGGATTCTTCGGCAACGCTGAGCGTAGCTTGTTGCGCAGAGGGACTACGCACTGGACGATGCAACGTGCATTTCCTGTCAGGAACCAGGAACTGGGGCGCTTTTCGTCCGCGTGCATGGTCCCCACAAGTCGTATCTGCTTTTGGATTCAATGAAAATTCTTCTGAAAATCTGAGAAAGTTCTGTTACATTAGGTTTCGCTCCCCGGTCAGGCCCCCCACCACACAGGATTCGTTCAGTCATTCGGCTCTTATGCAAGTAAGCGGAGCAGAGAATGCCGGGAACATTGGCAGTTGAGCGCAAACCGCATGTTCTTGTGATCGATCAGGATCACAAGGCGGCGGACAGTTTTGCCTTCGCCCTCGAAGTGTCCGGATTCAGAGCGACGGCTGTATATACGTATCAGAAAGCGCTTGAACTTGCCGCAAGGGAGGCCTTCCAGTTTGTCGTGAGCGACGTGATGTCGGAAGGGATGCAGCGGATTGATGCTTTGCTGGCAATCTGTGATGCTCACCCGGATTGCAGGGTGTTGCTCATGGCTGGGAACCACGATTGTCTCCCTCTAGTCGAGCGGGCGCAGGCACAAGGTTGCTGCTTTGAGTCTTTCGCCAAGCCTGCTCATCCGAAACACGTTGTTGAGAAACTCCGAGAGCTTCTACTCACGCAGCAGGTTTAGTGGTCCCGGACTAGCTTGAAGTGGCCATTCAGAAGGCCGAGAAATGGAAGGAACGCTATTGCAGTCGAAAATCAAGGTGCTTCCCCACAGCCTATGGGAGCTCGAATGAGCCGTAAGTACCGTCGAAGGAGAAACGATCGCAGCAAATCCATGGAATTGCTGTTGGAATTCAGTCCGCTATTGATCGTAATGTGCGGCTCTCTGTTTGTGATCGCGATAATTGCGAGGGAATTGTTGCACCATCATCATTCTTAGGATGGGCAAGTAATCCCTTCCGCAATTAATTTCTCGCACCTTTCGCCTCGGTTGGATGGTCGAAGGACCGAGAGCTTGCCAGGCTGATCCCCACACCTAACAGCGCACGATCTTGGGCGAATCGATACCTTTGGTGGCGTTGCGCGAGTCGATCACAAGCTGAGCGTCGTTGACGATGGCGCGGTAGTCGTATGTGGAGTGGTCGGTGACGATCATGACCGCGTCGAACTGTCCCAGGTTGTCGAGAGGTGTATTGGTCATGTTCAGGGCGTAGTGACGTCCCTGGCCTACTGTGGGGAAGTAGGGATCGTTGTAGGAGACGGTCGCGCCCTTGTCACGCAGCAATTCGATGATGGTGAGTGAAGGAGACTCGCGCAGGTCGTCGATGTCGCGCTTGTAGGCAACGCCCAGGACCAGTATCTTCGATCCGTTGATCGATTTGCGCTGGCGGTTGAGGCCGTCGGCGAGCTGGTCGATGACGAAGTAGGGCATGTTGATGTTGACTTCGCCGGCGAGCTCGATGAAGCGGGTCCGGAAGTCGAACTGCCTTGCCTTCCACGAGAGATAGAACGGATCGATGGGAATGCAGTGGCCTCCGAGACCCGGTCCGGGATAGAACGCCTGGAATCCGAATGGCTTGGTCTTTGCGGCGTCGATGACTTCATGGATATCAATGCCCATGCGCAGGCAGAGTTGCTTAAGCTCGTTGACGAGCGCAATGTTGACGCAGCGGTAGATGTTTTCAAGCAGCTTGGTCATCTCGGCGACCGAAGGGCTGCTGACCGGAACGACACGGCGGAAGATGGTTCCGTAGTAAGCGGCGGCAAGCTTGGCAGCGGCGATTCCGCACCCACCGACGACTTTGGGGATATCGTGGCGTGCCACGGTTTCGTTGCCCGGGTCCTCGCGCTCGGGTGAGAACGCGACGTGAACACCCCGATCATCGGTGCTGCGCGCGACCTTCAATCCGTGGCGGTTTCCCTTCTCGAGCAGGGGAACTACGATCTCCTCGGTTGTTCCGGGATAGGTGGTGCTTTCGAGAATCACCAACTGCCCTTCACGCAGGTGAGGAGCAATCGATTCAACCGTGCCGGTTACATAACTGAGGTCAGGCTCGTGATACTCGTTGAGCGGCGTGGGAACGCAGATGATGATCGCGTCCATGTTCGCAATTTCAGAGTAGTCGGATGTAGCGTGAAAGCCGGATTTTTGCGCGTCCTGGATGGCGTCGGGAAGAATGCGAACGATGTAGGAGCCGCCGTTATTCAGCGTTTTGACCTTGCGCTCTTCGATGTCGAATCCGGTAACGCGAAAGCGCTCACCACTGAAAAGCAGTGCGAGCGGCAAGCCGACATAACCCATGCCCACAATGCCAATCCGGGCCTGGCGCGTTTCGACCTTTTTCTGTAGTTCTATCAAGGAAACCATTGATTCTGTGGTCATAATTGCGATTGTAACGTCCCCGGAACCGCCCGGCGAATCCCCCATCGGTAACCGCGTTCACCCCGGTCATCGCGCCGCCGCAATGGGGAGTTGCATCTCACCAAGACGGGAACTCAGCAATACCGCGTTTGACGATCTTCGGTTATCGGCACGAGATGGACTGTTTCTGATGAAATCAGCTGACCGTAGACTGCTTCGACTTATCGCCGCATTCAAGCTGCTGAAGGCTGCTACGCTCATAGCGACCGGCGTCGGCGTGTTCAAACTCATTCACGCAGACATTGGGAGCGATCTGGATCGATGGGCTGTGAGACTTGGCCTGGATCCGGAAAGCAGGCTGGTCGGTCACGCGATTGAGAAGCTGACAAATATTCCTCCGCACAGGATGAGGGAACTCGGAATTCTCAGCTTTATCTATTCTGGCTTCTTTCTGACCGAAGGGGTCGGCCTGTGGCTTCTGAAGCGGTGGGCTGAGTGGTTCACGGTGATCCTGACGGGGTCGCTGCTGCCGATTGAGATCTACGAGATTCTTCACCGTCCGACTGTCACCAAGGTCCTCATCCTGGTCATCAATCTTGCAGTCGTCTTATACCTTGTTCGTCACGCGTTGCGCGAGTCGCGTTCTGCGTAAAGGCAGCACTGTCGTTGAGCAGTAGCGCGGCCGGGTTATTCCCCAAATGGCATGAGGGGCTGGCCGATCCAGAACTGGTTGCTGCGGCGGGAGAGGAATCCGGCCTTGTGATTGGCGAGGCGGGCCTGGGCTTCGCGATAGGGGCCGACGTAGCGGAGGGTTGACGGCAGCTTTGCGTAGATGCGGGGGAGCCAAGCGCGCGCTTTTTTCGCGGAGGACTGCTCGGCGGGGCCGAAGGAGAGAGCGAACTCGTCGCGAAAGCGCGGCGGCAGCCACCCGGTGGTGAGGGCCTGGTACCAGCGGGGCACGTGGACCCATGATCCGGAGCCGGTCATGATGCGTTGCGCCATGAAACGGGAGCGATCGCTGACGCCGAGGGCCTGGGACGCGCACATTGCGGCGATGTAGGCATCGAATGCGGGCCAGTCGGCCGGAAGCGCATCGCGTGGAAGGCCGAAGAGGCCGGCGAGGATTTTGGATTCCGCATAGTATGCTGCGCGTTCTTGATCGGTAAGCGGCGGCAGTACGGATTCATAGGCGATGACGGCGCTCTCGATCAGCGTGGCGTAGACCCAGAGCAAAGCGGGGACCTGGAGCGCCTGGTAGCGCGAGCCCTTTTCGTATCCGGCAACCGTGGTGGGAAGGTCGCCGGTGATCATGGTGTGCATCTGGTAGAGGGAACGTGCGGCGCGACAGGCCTGGCCGGACGTGCCAAAAATCATTGTGAATACGACGCGAAACGTGTTGTGAAAGCGCGCGATGGGCTTATCGAGTACCGTCGAGTGCTGATCGAGCGCGGCAGCCACCCATGGATGGGCAAGCTGCAGAAGTGCGGCGCGGCCTGCACCGAGGAACACCGCCGACTCGCGACTGATGCGCCAGGTGGCCGAGTGCGGGCCGAAGATGCCTTCGGCGGGTTGCGTAACGCGGCTCCCGGCGGCGGCGATCAGCTGCTCGAGCAGATCGCGTGTTGATTCGGTCGCCGGGGTGACTGCGTGCGGATGTTCCATGCGGTGAACTCGGTGTTGCTCTTTTATGGTTGGATGCGCGCCGGAGCCACGATCATCGCACCCGCTTTTCGTTGATTCTGTTTCCCGCTGTCGGATATGGTGATTGCGGAGCAGTGTATTGAAAGTCTATCTGGTTGACGGCACATATGAACTCTTCCGGCACTACTTTGCGGTGCCCAAGGCGCGCGACGCCCAGGGGCGCGAGGTCGGCGCGGTGCGTGGCGTGCTGGCGTCGATGCTGGCGATGATGCGCGAGGGCGTGACGCATATCGGCGTGGCAACCGACCACGTCATCGAGTCATTCCGCAACGGCATGTGGGCGGGATACAAAACCGGGGAAGGCGTTGAAGCCGATCTGCTATCGCAGTTTCCGATCCTGGAAGAAGTGCTTACGGCCGCGGGAATTGTAGTTTGGCCGATGGTGGAATTCGAGGCCGATGATGCGCTGGCTTCGGCGGCGGCCCTGGCGGCGAAGGATCGGCGCGTGGAACAGGTCGTGATCTGCACGCCGGACAAGGACCTTGCGCAGTGCGTGCGCGGAACGGACGTGGTGCAGCTGAACCGGCGCACCGGCGTGACGATGGACGATGCGGGTGTGATGGCAAAGTTTGGCGTGCCGCCCGCTTCCATTCCCGACTATCTTGCGCTGGTGGGCGATGCGGCCGACGGCTATCCGGGGCTGGCGGGGTGGGGAGCCAAATCGAGCGCGGCGGTGCTCGCAAAATTTGGCCATATCGAGTCGATCCCGGCGTCGGTGCGCGATTGGCAGGTGAACGTGATGAACTCGGCCGCGCTGGCCGATACGCTGGTCCGGCAACGGGAGCTGGCGCTTTTGTTCCGCAAGCTTGCGACGCTGCGGTCTGACGTGCCGCTCTTTGCCAATGTGGATGAGTTGAAGTGGAGCGGCCCGACGGTGGAATTCGATGCGATTGGGCGCTTGCTCGACAGGGCAGTAACGGAGAAGAAACAATCCGCGAAACCGCGAAAATGATGGGTGTGCCGTGAGGCGAAGGTCCTTCAGGGGTTAAAACCCATCGTCATTTGGGCCCTTTGCGGCACGACTGAAGGTCGTGCCCTTACACGACGCGAGTTTAAAAGTGGGCCCTTCGCTCGCCTACCCCACAAACGCGAGCGTTTGCGGGGCCCCAAAAGCGCACGCTCAGGATGACACTCCGTGGGTGGACTGACTGAGGCTTGCGGCACGGCTGAAGCCCTTGAGAGTTTGGCGCTGGCTGCATTCTTAAGTGGCGGGCCCGGCGAAGAGGATGAGGTTGCCGTCGGGATCCTTGACGATGAAGGTTTTGGCTTGCCACGGTTCGGTTCTCAGGGACTGGGCGAGAGGCACGTCCGCGGCCTGGCAGGCGAGGAAGAGCTGCTTGATCTCGTCCGCGCTGGCCAGCGTGATGGAGGCCGAGAGCAGGCCCTCCCGCTGGCGAATGTCTTCGGCAAAGAAAGACTCATCCATGATACGCAGCGCGAGGCGGGCGTTGTCGCGGCTCACCTGTCCATAGAACGGCGGATCGCCATAAACGAAGTCAATGGTGAAGCCGAGCTTGGTGGTGAAAAAATCTGTGCATGCCTTGAGGTCGCGAACGTAGAGGTGTGCGGCCACCGAGGTGAGAATCGGATGAGATGCGGTGCGCGTCTGGGACATGGCTGTCGAAGCTCCTTTTCGTAGCGCCTGCCACCCCTCGAAGCCCTCTTTGCGCGCAACCAGTTCCTGCGCGTCGGCCAGCTTGAAATCTGCCGCCAGAATCTCCGGGTCGGAGAGGTGACGGAATCGGGGCACGTATTCCCGGATGGTGGCAGCGACCGGATAATGGCGCTCGCGGTGCCATCGCAGATACTGTTTGGCTTGTTTTCTAAGGTTTTCGAGATTCGACATCGGCGCAATTGAAGTTCATGGGATGTAGGTGGGCGTTGCCCTTTGGATCTGCACCGATGCGCCCTACGCCGCAATGCAAGATTGTCCTGCCCAGCATGGTTTGTCAACCGAATATGCGGTTCAAGGGCGGCTTTGCGCCGTTTTTTGGGCGATTTGACGGTGTCGACGGGAGGCGGGAGTTTGCGAGCACGGGATCGATAGCCTGTTGCACAAAACGAAAACAAGTTTCACATTATGGTATTCCGCCGCCTCCCTGTGTCTCGCGTCACAGCCCATATGCACCTCAGAGAAGAGACTCCTCGTAGCGGTTTTCTCCGCAGGCCGCGTACCGCCCGAATCGACAGAAGCACATTGCGGAGCAAGGGTTTAGGTCCGGCGACACTGCAAGATTGAACGCCGGCGGGAATCAAAAATCAGCGCGAGACAAGGCATCGTTGGTTTCGACGCAATGAGGCAAAACGAATGAGTGATAAGAAAATGGTGATTTTGGATGGCAACGAGGCTGCGGCCTCCGTTGCCTATCGACTCTCCGAAGTTGTCGCGATCTACCCGATTACCCCCTCGTCGCCAATGGCGGAGTGGGCTGATCAGTGGCGCTCGGAGGGCAAAAGGAATATCTGGGGCGCATTGCCGATCGTGGAAGAACTGCAGAGTGAAGGCGGCGCGGCCGGGGCGCTGCATGGTGCGTTGCAGGCGGGCGCGTTCAGCACCACGTTTACGGCGTCGCAGGGCCTGCTGCTGATGATCCCCAACATGTACAAGATTGCCGGTGAGCTGACGCCAGCCACGATGCACGTGACGGCCCGCACGCTGGCGACGCACGCGCTGTCGATCTTCGGCGACCACTCTGACGTAATGGCATGCCGGTCGACGGGGTGGTCGATGCTGTCGTCGAACTCGGTGCAGGAAGCGGCCGACCTGGCGCTGGTGGCGCAGATCGCTACTCTCGAATCGCGCATTCCGTTCATTCATTTCTTCGATGGGTTCCGGACCTCGCACGAAGTGGGCAAGATTTATCCGATCGGCGACGAGACGATTCGCGCGCTGCTCGATGACAAGTACATCATCCAGTTCCGGCAGAACGCGCTGAGTCCTGATAGGCCGATTCTGCGCGGATCGGCGCAAAACCCGGATGTGTTCTTCCAGGCGCGCGAAGCTTGCAGTCCGTTCTACGAAGCTGTTCCGGGAATTGTGCAGGCCGTGATGAATCGCTTTGCGGCGCAGACCGGTCGCGCGTATCACCTGTTTGATTACCACGGCGCCTCCGATGCGGAGCGCGTGATCGTGATGATGGGTTCCGGCGCGGAAGCGGCGGACGAGGCCGTGGACGCGCTGGTGAAGCAGGGCGAGAAGATCGGACTGCTCAAGGTTCGGCTTTATCGGCCATTTGATGCGACGGCGTTTATCAAGGCGCTGCCGGCCACGGTGAAGTCGATTGCCGTGCTGGACCGCTGCAAGGAGCCGGGCGCCTCGGGCGAGCCGCTTTACCAGGACATCGTTACGGTGCTGGCCGAGCATGCCGACACGCTGCCGTTTGCGGCGATGCCGACGTTCGTGGGCGGGCGCTATGGGCTGTCGTCGAAGGAGTTTACGCCGGCGATGGTGAAGGGCATCTACGACGAGTTGAAGAAGCCGGCGCCGAAGAAGCACTTCACGATTGGAATCGAGGACGATGTTTCGCACTCGAGCCTGGCATACGATCCGACGTTTTCTACTGAAGACCCAAAGACGGTACGGGCGCTTTTCTACGGGCTTGGATCCGATGGCACGGTGGGCGCGAACAAGAATTCCATCAAGATCATCGGCAGCGAGACGCCGAATTACGCGCAGGGTTACTTTGTTTACGACTCGAAGAAGTCGGGCTCGATGACGACTTCGCACCTGCGGTTTGGGCCGAATCCGATCCGGTCGACTTACCTGATTACGCGCGCGAGCTTCATTGCCTGCCACAATTTCAGCTTCCTCGAGAAGATGGACGTGCTTGAAGCTGCGGTGCCTGGCGCGGTTTTCCTGCTCAACTCGACCTACCCTGCGGCCGAAGTATGGGAGAAGTTGCCGAAGACGATCCAGGAAGAGATTCTGCGCAAGAAGATTGAGTTCTACGTGATCGACGGCTACAAGGTGGCGCGCGATGCCGGCATGGGAACGCGCATCAACACCATCATGCAGACCTGCTTCTTCGCCATCAGCGGCGTGCTTCCGCGCGAAGAGGCGATTGCGCAGATTAAGAAGTCGATCAAGAAGACTTACGGCAAGCGCGGTGAAGCGGTGGTCGAGAAGAATTTCGCCGCGGTGGATCACGCCCTGGCGCATCTCGAAAAGGTCGAGCTGCCGTCGGCCGCTTCCGCGGAATTCGACATTACAGGCGTTATCTCGGACAAGGCTCCGAAGTTTGTGCATGACGTGCTGGGGCAGATCGCAACCGGCAAGGGTGATCTGCTGCCGGTGAGCGCCATTCCCGCGGGCGGCACGTTCCCGACCGGGACGGCGCAGTGGGAGAAGCGGAACATCGCGCAGTTCATTCCGGTGTGGGACAAGGACCTCTGCATCCAATGCGGCAAATGCGTGATGGTATGCCCGCATGCAGTGATCCGCGCCAAGGTTTACTCGGCAGAACTCGCCGACAAGGCCCCCACAACTTTGAAGTGGGCCAAGCCTAAGTGGAAGGGCATGGAGACGGAGCGCTACACGCTGCAGGTGGCGCCGGAAGATTGCACGGGTTGCGGAGTGTGCGTGGACGTGTGCCCCGTGAAGAGCAAGAGCGACGCCAGCCACAAAGCCATCAACATGGAATTGCAGGCTCCGCTGCGTGAAACCGAACGCGAGAACTGGGATTACTTCCTGAGCCTGCCGGAGGTGGACCGCGAGAAGCTGTCGCACTCGCAGGTGAAGGACCTGCAGTTGCTGCAGCCGCTCTTTGAGTTCAGCGGCGCCTGCGCGGGTTGCGGCGAGACGGCGTACATCAAGCTGCTGACCCAGCTTTTCGGCGACCGGCTCTACATCGCGAATGCCACTGGCTGCTCGTCAATCTACGGCGGCAACCTGCCCACCACTCCATACAGCAAGAATGCGGCGGGTCGCGGGCCGACATGGGCCAACTCGCTATTTGAGGACAACGCGGAATTCGGATTCGGCATGCGGACGGCACTCGATCAGCAGAAGAGCTTCGCCGAGTGTGCTGGTTACGCGGATGGCTTCGGCGATCGGTCCGGAACTCGCAGCCGAAATCGTTCATCGCCGGCCAGAAAACCGAAGCCGAGATCGACGCGCAGCGCGAGCGGGTAAAGATTCTCAAGGCCAAGCTCGCGGGCATCGATTCGTCGGATGCGAAGAACCTCATGGCCATTGCCGACTCGCTGGTTCGCAAGAGCGTCTGGATCCTGGGCGGCGACGGCTGGGCGTTTGACATCGGTTTCGGCGGACTCGATCACGTGCTGGGTTCGGGCAAGAACGTCAATGTGCTGGTTCTGGATACCGAGGTCTACTCGAATACCGGCGGACAGTCGTCGAAGGCCACGCCGCGCGGCGCAGTCGCGAAGTTTGCTGCCGCAGGCAAGCCGAACAGCCGCAAAGACCTTGCGATGGAGGCTGTGAGTTATGGCTCGGTCTACGTGGCGCAGGTGGCGATGGGCGGCAATGACAGCCACGTGGTCAAGGCATTCCAGGAGGCCGAGGCGCACGAAGGTCCGTCGCTGATCATCGCCTATGCAAGCTGCATCGCGCACGGCTACGACCTGGTGCACGGGCTCGAACAGCAGAAGCTGGCTGTGCAGTCCGGCTACTGGCCGCTGATGCGCTACAACCCGGAACTGCGGGAGACGGGCAAGAATCCGTTCCAGCTTGATTCGCGCGCGCCGTCGATCCGGCTCAAGGAGTATGCGTATCGCGAAGCACGCTACACCATGCTCGCGCGCAGCAATCCCGAGCTGGCCGCAGAGCTTTTGAAGGAAGCACAGGATGATGTCGAGCGCCAGTGGCGCGTCTACTCAGCCCGCGCGGGTATGCCGGGACGTGGCGAGACACCGCACATTGCGCCCGAAGAGAAGCCCGCAGACAAACTGGCAGCCCCACCTGCCGGAGGACCAAAATGATTGATGTATCCACCAAGTACCTGGGCCTGAAACTGAACGGACCCATCGTTGTTTCTTCCACGCCGCTGTCGGAGTCGATTGAGAACGTGCGGCGCATGGAAGATGCCGGTGCATCGGCGATTGTGCTGACGTCACTCTTCGAAGAGCAGCTCGCTCTGGAGTCGCGGACGCTGGACGAGGACCTGTCGCGCGGCACGGAATCGTTTGCCGAATCGCTCGGCTATCTGCCCGATCTGAACGATTACCGGATGACCCACGAGGTTTACCTCGACTACGTCCGGCGCTGCAAGGAGGCGGTGAAGATTCCGATCTTCGCCAGCCTCAACGGCGCAACCAGCGGCGGCTGGGTGCGTTTTGCCCAGGAGTCGGAACAGGCTGGAGCCGATGCGATTGAATTGAACACCTATGCGCTGGCTACGGATCGCAGCCAGACATCGGCGGAGCTTGAGTCGCAACTGCTCGAATTGGTGGAGAGCGTATGCAAGGCGGTCAAGGTGCCGGTTGCAGTCAAGCTGTCGCCGTCGTTCACGAGCCTGCCGCATCTTGCAGCCAAGCTCGAGGACGCTGGCGCGGCGGGCATCGTTCTCTTTAATCGGTTCTATCAGCCCGATTTTGATATTGAGGCACTGGAGGTGCGGCCGACGCTCCACTTCTCCACGCCATCGGAACTGCTGCCCCGGCTGCACTGGGCGGCAATTCTGTTCGGGCACCTCAACATCGATATCGCCATTACGGGCGGCGTGCACTCGGCTGAAGATGTGGTCAAGAGCATCATGGCCGGCGGCAACGTGGCGATGATGTGCTCGGCACTGCACATTCACGGCATCGAGCATATCGGGCGCGTCCTCGCTGACCTGCAGTATTGGCTGGAGAAGCGCGAATATGCTTCGCTGGCGGAGACGCGGGGCTGCCTGAGCCGGCGCTCGGTTCCGGATGTGTCACCGTTCGACCGCGGCAATTACATCAAGACGCTGAGTTCTTACAGCTTGCGGCAGACGGTGGCAGCGTTTTGATCGATGCATAAGGGCTCGAAGAGTTTTCCTGGGGCTAACGGCGGGTGCACGATACTGTGCAGCCGCCGTTGGTTTTTCTTGCTGCGATCGCATGCGTAAATGTGGAGATTCGCGGCGATTCAATTCATTGCCTGGGCGATGATCAAGCCCTTTGCCGGTTCGCTCGCTCGTAGAGATACTGCTTCCAGCTATCGGGTAGCGCGCTCAACTCACGGGCTCTTTGCACCTCAAGAAAATCCTCGTTGTCATACTCACTGGCGACGTACAAACGGGTGATCGCGGCGACGGGCAACGAGTTTGCGTCATGACTCAGTTGCGTGATCTCGTCTCCGGCGCCAACTTCTCCCTCGCGTGTGACCGACAGGTAGAAACCCGTGCGGCCGCTCGCGAGAAACCGCCTTGGCATCCCATCCGATCCGAAGCGAATGCCGAGTTTATAGCAGGGAAGACGCGGCTGGCTGACCACAACCTCTGCAGACCCGATGGCGAACCGGTCGCCGATGCAGGCGGAGTTCTCATCCAGGCCCTCGACGGTGAAGTTCTCTCCGAAGACACCTATCGGCAGCGGCTGGCCCGGCAGTTCTGCTTTCCAATACTCGTAGTGCGCTATGGGATAGCAATAGACCGCTTTGTGTTCGCCGCCGTGCACTGTCAGGTCCGACTGCTTGTCGCCATCCAGGTTGAGCTTTCGAAGGGTCACCCGGCCCTGGACTGGTTTCTTGAAGATCGATGTGGTGACACTTGTTCCACGCCAGTCAACTTTCCTTGGTAATCCGCAATTTACAGAGAGCAGCTTCATATCGGTTCTTCGTTAGATGAGACTCCGAGTCCGCAGTTGCGGGAATTGAGCATATATCATTCGTGTGGAACTTATACGAGGTCACGAATGATCCTGAAACCGCTTGCTGTATTCTCTGCCGCATTTATTTCTCTCGGAGTGCTTTGTTCCGCGCAGGCGCCGGTGAAGTATGAGCCGACGATTGAGTCGCTGGATCAGCATCCGCTGCCGCAGTGGTATGCGGGCGCCAAGCTTGGGATTTTCATCCACTGGGGCTTGTACTCGGTGCCGGGATGGGCGCCGCTGACGCATCCGGAGCACGACTTCTCGTCGAATGACTACATCAAATACGACCCGTACGCGGAGTGGTATCTGAACACGATGCGGATTCCCGGGTCGCCGACGGCCGAGGCTTACAATCGCGAGCACTACGGCGCGAACTTCGACTACTACGACTTTGCGCCGGTCGTTCAATCGCGAGACGCAAGAAGTGGGATCCGGACAAGATGGCGGCGATCTTTCGCGAGGCGGGTGCGCGCTACGTGGTGCTGACCAGCAAGCACCATGAGGGCTTCACGCTGTGGCCGAGCACGACGCCGAATCCGAGCCCGTCATTGCCGCCGAACGAGCTGCACGCGGAGCGCGATATTGTGGGCGACCTGACGGCGGCGGTGCGCAAGCAGGGGATGAAGATGGGGCTGTACTACTCCGGCGGCTACGACTGGACGTTTAATGCCGGGCCCATCAGGACAGACAGCGGACTACCAGGCGGTGAAGCCGGAGAGCGAGGCATACGGGGATTATGCATTTGCGCAGATTCACGAGCTGATCGATCGCTACCATCCCGCGCTGCTGTGGAACGACATCGACTGGCCGAAGACGGGGAACGCGCTGCAGGTGGAGGCGGACTACTACAATGCGATTCCGGATGGCGTGATCGACGACCGCTTCGGCATCGCGCACGCGGACTTTACTTCGCCGGAATACTCAAAGCTGGACAAGATCAGCCCGAAGAAGTGGGAAGAGTGCCGCGGGCTGGGGCGGTCGTTCGGATACAACCGCGCTGAGGGCGAGGCGGAGACGATTGCGCCCGGTGACCTGATTGCGCTGCTGGTGGACATCGTGAGCAAGAACGGGAACCTGCTGCTGGATGTGGGGCCCGAGGCGGACGGAACGATTCCGCCGGTGCAGATGGAGCGGCTCGAGGCGCTGGGCGCGTGGCTGAAGCAGAACGGCGAGGCGATCTACGATACGATGCCGTGGACGGAGGCGGCCGCGAAGTCTGACGAAGGGGATGACCTTCGGTTCACGCGGAAGGGCGATGATGTGTACGTCACGATCCTGGGTAAGCCGAAAGCGAAATCATTGAGCTTCGAGATCGGTGCAAAGGGTTTTACATCGATCACGATGCTTGGCGGATCGAAGCTTGGATTTGAGCAGATGGGCCGGAATCTGAAGATCGAGTTACCCGAGAATCTTCCTGGCGACTACGCCTATTGCATCAAGCTGGCTGGTTTTGCACGCTGACTTACCTGGTGGATTGCGACAGGATTTGCAGCACCGATGACTCGAGAAGTTGGCACGCCTCAGGCATAGTAGCGCGAACCGCATCGCTGAATCCTTCGCGCAACTCCAGCGAAGCGGCGCCGACAGTGAGCAGCAGGGAACTGCTCGGCATTACGCCGTAGAGCTGCCGGCTGAGGGCGAGCAATTGCGACGCGTCGAGATGATGGGTGCCGAGTTTTGTGAGATCGGTGGCAGGCTCGACGGACATGATGCGGACCAGGCCGGGGGCGCAGTCGGCGGCGCAGTCGATGAAGATGATGGACTCGGCCTTGGCGACGTCTTCCACCATCTCCGGAGTCCACTGGTGATCGCAGAGAACGCGGATGCGCGCATCATTGCGCCAGCGGTCTTTAGCCCATTGGGCGAGCCAGGGGCCGATGCCGTCGTCTTCGCGGACAGGGTTGCCGCAGGCGAGGATGAGACATTGGATGGTGGTTGAAGACATGACTTGGCTAGTTTAGATGCAATGGCTCGGGAAGATCGCACCCAGGTCTCCGAAGCGAATCTGGTACCCAACAAAAATACGAGAAGCAGATCCTTCGCTCCGCTTACCTCATCGCGCAAGAATGCGCGACGGGGCCCCAGGCGTGCTTCGCTCAGGATGACACTTCTGCGGCAATTCCTGAGTTGTTGTGTCCTATTGTCGGTCGGTGCAAGGTCGCCGCTCCCTGGTGGTCCTACCCCAACGACAACAACATCGTTGAGGACCCCGGGTGCCACCCCAACGACAAGAGCATCGTTGGGGACCCCGGGTGGTCGCGTCGAATGGAATGCAGTGCCTCCGGCTGCGGTTACTCAGGAATTGCTTTAGATGACTGTACTCATTCGATTGAAAGACCCCAGGTCTCAAGGTTGAGACCTGGGGCATCCAGGATTGTTCTAATTGAATCCGGGGCAGCGGAGACGTTAGCGGATGAGACGATCCACAACCTCGCCGTCGGCTGAGAGCAGCGTCATCGCCAGTGGCATCTGGCCGAAGGCGTGGGTGGAGCAGCTTAAGCACGGGTCGAAGGTGCGGATGACGGCTTCGACACGGTTCAGTGCGCCCTCGGTGAATTTGCCGTCCTTCACGTAGGCCTTCGCGGCCTGCAGAACGCCCCTGTTCATCGCCTTGTTGTTGTGGCCGGTGGCGACGACGAGGTTGGCCCAGGTGATCTTGCCGTCTTCGTCGACCTTGTAGTGATGGCTCAAGGTGCCTCGCGGCGCTTCGATCTGGCCTGCGCCCTCGAGGCGGTTTACGCCGGCGGTGGCGCGCACGTGCGTGTCGAGGATCTTCGGATCGGCGAGAATGTGCTCGATCTTTTCGATACCATGCAGCGCTTCGACAAGGCGTGCATGGTGGTAGAAGAACGAACTCTCGACCGGGCCGGAGGCGAGCTGCTTGAACTCGGCCAGTTCGAGGTCGGCTTTGGGCGTGCCCATGGTCTTGACGATGTTGAGGCGTGCCAGCGGGCCGACGCGGTAGCTTCCGTCGGGATAGCCGAGCGGCTTGTAGTAGACGAACTTGGTGTAGCTGTAGTTCTCGACCGCCTCGCCGATGACCTCGGTGAAGCGCTGCGCGGTGATGCCGTCCTCAATGATGGATCCCCGTGGGTCGATCAGGCGGAGTTCGCCGTCGGTAAATTCGATGGAGTCGTCTTCGTTGATCAGGCCGAGGTAGTTGGACGGGAAGTTTGCGAAGACGGAGATCTCCTGCTGGAATTTGTCGGCGATCTGCTTGTAGGCGGCGAGCGCGAGGCCGATGTTGGCGTATGCCTCGGGCAGCATGGCAAGCATTTCGTCGCGATGGGCGGTACTGAGTGGCTCGGTGACGCCGCCGGGGATGACCCATCCGGTATGGATGCGCTTGGTGCCGAGCAGTTCGATGATGTGCTGGCCGAAGCGGCGCAGGCCGATGCCGGCGCGGCCCAGTTCAGGCCGGGCCGCGGCTACGCCGAAGATATGGCGCTGCGCGGGGTTGGACTCCATGCCCAGAAGCAGGTCAGGCGAGGAGAGATGGAAGAAGCTCAGCGCGTGCGACTGCACCATCTGGGCAAGATTCAATACGCGGCGCAATTGCGCGGCGGTATGCGGTATGCGCACAGACATGATGGCTTCGCAGGCCTTGGCCGAGGCCAGCAGGTGCGAGACCGGGCAGATGCCGCAGATGCGGGCGGTGAGGCTGGGCATCTCGTAGAACGGACGGCCCTCAGAGAACTTCTCGAAGCCGCGCACCTGAGTGACGTGAAAATGCGCGTCTTCGACCTCGCCTTGCGCGTTCAGCTGGATCGTGATCTTGCCGTGTCCTTCGAGGCGGGTTACGGGATCGATGGTAATGGTCTGGCTCATGATCAGGCTCCAAAGCGGGTCAGGGCTGGAATGTCCAGAGGCTCGCCGGTAATGAGCGCCGTCAGCGCTGTGTGGAATGTGTCGGCAGAGGGCGGGCAGCCGGGGAGAAAGACGTCGACCTTGACGAACTCGTGGATCGGGCGAACGGTCTTCAGCAGCCGGGGCACGACGACGCAGGGAATCTGCGGCTGGATCGTGGCGTTCTCGATGTAGGCGCGATGGAGGATGGCTTCAGCGCCGATGGGGTTGCGCATGGAGGGAACGTTGCCGGTGATGGCGCAGTCGCCCATTGCGATCAGCATCTTCGAGTGAGCACGGATTTTCTTGATTTTCTTCTCGTCGTCGACCGACGCCACGGCTCCCTCGACCAGCGCGATATCCACGTTGTCCGGGAACTCCTTCGTATCGACGACCGGGCTGTAAACCACGTCGACGAGCTCTGCGAGTTCCAGAAGTCGTTCATCCATGTCGAGGAACGACATGTGGCAGCCGGAACATCCGTCAAGCCAGGCCGTTGCCAATCTCAGTTTGCTCATTGCGCTTCCCTCATCAAGTTCAGGTAGGGCAGAAAGTCGGGATACTTGGGGTGACTGGAGCCGATTTTGCTCTTATCGAAGAGCGCCCCGGTCGGACATACCTGCACGCATTTGCCGCAACGCGTGCATGTGGATTTGCCCCAGTCCTCGTGGAGGTCGGTGATGACCATGGAGTCGATGCCGCGGCCCATCACGTCCCACACATGCGCGCCTTCAACCTCTGCGCAGGCCCGCACGCAGCGGGTGCAGAGGATGCAGCGGTTGTGGTCGGCGGTGAAGCGCTCGTGCGAGGCGTCAACCGGAAGTTCGGGGCTGCGGTAGGGCAGCCGGATGTGGGTCACGCCCTGTTGCTGCGCGAGCGATTGCAACTCGCAGTGGCCGTTGGAGATGCAGACGGCGCAGATGTGGTTGCGCTCGGCAAAGAGAAGTTCAAGGATGGTGCGGCGATGCTTCTGCAGCCGTTCCGAATTTGTTGTCACCTCCATGCCCTCAAATACCGAGGTGACGCAGGCCGGGAGCAGCTTGTTCTGGCCTTTGACTTCGACGACGCACAGGCGGCATGCGCCGACGTCGGACAAGCCATCGAGATGGCAGAGCGTCGGAATATAGATATTGTGTTCCTGTGCCACCTCGAGGATGGTCTGTCCGGCGCGGGCACTCACGTCTTTGCCATCAATGGTCAGCGTTTTTACGTCAACTGCTGCGGCGCTCATGCCAACACCTCCTCGGGAACTGGGTCAGTTTGCGGTGCTTCGATGTTGCACACGCCGGCGGGGCAGCGCTTGTGCACGATATGCTCGATGTACTCATTCTTGAAATAGCGGAGCGTGCTCAGGACCGGATTGGGCGCTGTCTGCCCCAGGCCGCAGAGACTGGTTTCCTTGATCGTTCCGCAGAGGTCAACAAGCAGGTTGAGATCCTCCATCGTCCCCTGCCCGGTGCAGATCCGCGTCAGCAGGGTGTACATCTGGGCCGTGCCGGCGCGGCACGGAATGCACTTGCCGCACGACTCGGTCATGCAGAACTCGACGAAGAAGCGGGCGACGTTCACCATGCACGAGGTATCGTCCATGACGATCATGCCGCCGGAGCCCATCATGGAGCCGGCGCCAACCAGCGCGTCGTAGCTGATGTTCAGATCCAGCAGTTCTTCCGGAATGCAACCACCCGAAGGCCCTCCGGTCTGCACAGCCTTGAATTTGTGTCCGTCGGGTACGCCGCCGCCGATGCCTTCGATGATCTGGCGAAGCGAGATGCCCATGGGAACTTCGACGAGGCCGGTGTTCTTGATCTTGCCGGTGAGGGCGAAGACCTTTGTGCCCTTGCTGCGGGCCGAGCCCATGCTCGCAAACCACGCAGCGCCTTTGCGGATGATGGGAGCGATGTTGGCGAAGGTTTCCACGTTGTTGATCAACGTCGGCTTGCCCCACAGGCCGCTTACCGCCGGATACGGAGGCCGCGGCTTGGGAGTGCCGCGACGGCCTTCGATAGAGGCGATCAGCGCAGTCTCTTCGCCGCAGACAAATGCACCGGCGCCGAGGCGGACTTCAACATCGAAGTTGAAGGACGTATTGCAGATGTTGTTGCCAAGCAGACCGCGGCGGCGCGCATCGCGCAGGCACGCGGTCAGGCGGCTTACGGCCAGCGGGTACTCGGCGCGGACGTAGACGAATCCCTTGCTTGCGCCCACGGCATAGGCGGCGATCGCCATGCCCTCGAGCACACGCTGCGGATCGCTTTCGAGCACGCTGCGATCCATGAATGCGCCGGGGTCGCCTTCGTCGCCGTTGCAGATCACGTACTTCAAGTCGCCGCCGGCCTTGGCCACCGTTCCCCACTTCAGGCCGGTTGGATATCCGCCGCCGCCGCGGCCGCGAAGGCCGCTTTCTGTGATCTGCTTGATCACGTCCTGCGGGGACATTTCAGTGAGAGCCGTGACCAGCGCCTGGTAGCCGTCGCGCGCGATGTAGTCGTCGATCCTTTCGGGATCGACGTGGCCGGAATTCTCAAGCACCACATGCACCTGCTGATCAAAGTGCTCGCGCAGATTGCACTGCAATTCCTGGACTGGTTCTGCTCCAAGCTGGTTGACCACCTGCCCGGCATACTCGGCTTTCATATGCGCGTACAGCGTCTCTTCGGGGTCGATCAATACCAGCGGGCCGGCGGCGCAGAGGCCCATGCATCCGGTACGGCGGACGAAAGCGTTTTTGCCGGAGGTCGCGACGGCGTTGGTGAGCGCGTCTTTCAGTTGGTCAGAGTGCTGACTGAGGCAACCGGTTCCCATGCAAACGTTGATCTCGTGATCGAATTTTGCATTCTGCAGGCGAACGGACTCCTTGATCTGGTCCAGTTCTTCGATGTTCATTCCGCGGCCCACCTTTCGAGTTGCTCGATCATCTGCTCTCCGGTCATCTGGCCCTGCAGTTCGCCATCGGTGAGGATGACGGGTGCGCGGCCGCAGGCGCCGACACAGCGCGCGGTCATCAGGCTGATGTTTCCGTCTTTGGTGGTCTGGCCCTGGGGGATACCAAGGCGCTTCTCAGCCGAAGCGAGCAGCTTGTCGGTGCCCTTGATGTAGCAGGCCGTTCCGAGGCACACCGTCATGGTGTGCTTTCCGGGCGGCTTGAGGCTGAAGTAGTGATAGAAGGTGACCACGCCATAGGCCTGGCTGAGGGGCACGCGGAGCGAGTGTGCGACAAAGCGGATCGCCTTGTCGTCGAGATATCCGAATGAAGACTGGACGGTATGCAGGGTTTCAATCAAAGCGTGACGGGCATAGCCGTTCTTGCGCATGGTGCCGGCCACGATTTTCCAGCGTTTGTCGTCACTCGGGAGCGGGGGTGGTATAAATGCGGGCACAATCCCTCCGAACATTGATGGCGAAGCACTTACCGTTACGCTCCGCTCTCTGTCTGCCCCCGTTTTACTCCCGATGGCATATGGCTGGCCGTGACCACGGTCACTCGCTTCGGAGAATGGTTCTTGATGTGGGATTTGCGCTGAGAAAACAGCCGATTTTCGTTGCCTTGCGGGCGCGTTGTTGCCCGAAAGGGAAGCGCCGGGCGGCGGCGGTGCGCCCGTGATCCGGACCCGTATGTCATTGGTTGAGAAAGACAGGTCCGGGTATAGCGAGAATCCCCAGCACCGAGGACTCTTCAGTCCGTGCAGATCTTTTCGAGATTGACAAGAACGTGATCCTGACCCACTATACCCTTAGCTAGCTATAGGAGAGATGCCCCATCATGACCAGGCAGAAGAACGATACGCTGCAGGGCACGCTGGGGCTGCTGGTCCTGAAGACGCTGCTGCAGGGGCCAATGCATGGCTGGGGGATCACTCTGCACATCCAACTGATCTCCGACCAGGTACTCCGCGTCGAAGAGGGCTCCCTGTATCCTGCGCTGCATCGCATGGAGCAGGAGGGGTGGATTGCAGCGGAGTGGGGGCTAAGCGAGAACAATCGGCGAGCGCGTTTTTACCGCCTGACGGCGGCCGGCCGCAAGCAGCTGTCTGCGGAGGAAGAAAACTGGAAAGAGCTGACAGAAGCCGTCGCGCGGGTGCTGAACTTCGCAGGCGGAAGAGCCTGAGGGGGTGTTATGGGATTGATGCGCAGAATGCGTGCTCTCTTCAGACGCGAAAGGCTGTCAGCCGATCTCGATGAGGAACTGCAATTCCATCTTGCGATGCGCGAGCAGTTGAATGCCCGGGAGGGCATGCCGCGCGCAGAAGCCCGGGCAGACGCGGTGCGGCGATTTGGAAATATTATCCGCCTGCGAGAGATGATGCGCGAGATCGACCTCTTCATGCTCCCCGAGACGATCTGGCAGGATGCTCGCTTCGCTGTCCGCATGCTGATGCAGCACCCGGCATTCAGCACAATCGCGGTTCTGACGCTGGCGTTGGGCATCGGGGCCAACACTGCCATCTTCAGTGTGATCGACGCCGTCATGCTGCGGCCGCTGCCTGTTGAAGACCAGCAACACGTAGTCATCTTGAGTTGGTCGGCGCATCGGAAGCTGAGGTTCAAGGGCCACAGCGACTACGGCGACTGCGACGATCGAAACGACTGCTCATTTTCGGTGCCGTTCTTCAAGACGCTCCGCGCGCAGGCGCATTCCTTCTCAAATATGGCCGCGTTCGCGGGCGCAATGGAGGTCGACCTCAGCGGCAACGGGCCGGCCAGCATTGCCCACGGGCTCTACGTCTCCGGTGAGTTCTTTTCCACTCTTGGTGTGAAGTCGATTCTGGGCCGTCCGCTGGGCGACGCCGACGACACAGCCTCCGCGCCGCCGGCCATTGTTCTGGATTACAGCTACTGGAAGCGCGCCTTTGTAGGGGATGCTTCCGCAGTGGGGCAGACGGTGCGGATCGATGGCAACGACGCACTGGTGGTAGGGGTGGCCGACCCACGTTTTACCGGCCTGACACCGGGCAAGACCGAAGACTTCTTCATGCCGCTGGCGCTTGCCGACCGGGTTCGAGGCACATGGTGGGGAAGCGGCGGTCGGCTCGGCGATCCGGGCAACCTGTGGGTGATGGTCGCCGCCCGGTTGAAGCCGGAGGTTTCGCTGGCGCAGGCGCAAACTGAGGCATCCGCAATCTTCCAGGCTGAAGTTCTTCGCGACGGGTTCGGCGATCAGGCCAGCGCACCCGCGATCAGATTGTTGCCGGGACGCGCCGGCCTCGACGGCGAGAGCAGCCAGCTTGCGTCCATGCTCGACATGGTGATGATCGCCGTGGGATTCGTGCTGATGATCGCATGCGCCAACGTTGCCGGACTGATCCTTGCGCGCTCGGCTAACCGCCGGCGAGAACTGGCTGTGCGACAGGCACTGGGCGCCCGCCGCAGCCGCATTGCGCGGCAACTGCTGACTGAAAGCATTCTGTTGTCGGGTGCGGGAGCGGCGCTCGGTGTGCTGGCGGCGGTGTGGGGAGTGGAGGTCATTGCAAAGCTCATTTCCAGCGGATCCGACGAGCCGTTCCCATTCGTAATCAAACCCGATTGGCGGGTGCTGGCTTTCACGACCGCCGTTACGCTGGCGACGGGAATCTTCTCCGGGCTTGCGCCAGCGTTCCGCAGCGTTCGCGCGGACCTGACGCGGCCGCTGCGCGAAAAAGACTCCACTCTGCCCGGGGGAACTCACCGCGGCCACCGCTACCGCTTTGGAGACGCGCTGGTCGTCGGGCAGGTGGCTCTCTCGATCGTTGTTCTCGCAGGCGCGGGACTGCTGGTGCGCACGCTGCACAATCTTCAATCGCTGAACCCCGGGTTCGATACGCAGAACATTCTGCTCTTCGGTATCAACCCCACGATTGCCGGGTACAAAGACCGCCAGACGGTGCAGCTCTACCGCGATCTGCAGCAGCGATTTGCCGCTCTGCCCGGTGTTATGTCCGCGAGCTACTCTGAGGATGCGTTGGTGAGCCGGAGCTGGTCCGCCGACGATGTGCATCTGGATGGTGCGCCGCCAAAAACAAACGTCAATACGGCGACCCTTGCAGTGGGTCCCGATTTCTTTTCGACCATGCATATTCCGGTGCTCGGGGGACGAGTTTTCAGCACGGTGGATTTTTCTTCGGCAGTGGAGACGCATGCTGCCAAGGCCGCGGCGGAAGAAGCAGCCGGCAAAGCGCGCAAAGGATCCGCTGCGCCGCCTGCGCCGAACGAAGGTGGATCGAGCGCATGGACGAGGGCAGCGCCTGTGCCGGTTCTGATCAATCAGGCCTTCGCGCGAGAGTTCTTTCCCCACCAGAATCCTGTTGGCAAGCACATGGGCGATCCGCAATACGACGAACCTGCACAGGGACCGCAGCCGGGATTCCGCATCGTTGGTGTCGTTGGCGATACGAAATATCGAGACTTGCGCCGCGAGATCGGGCCCACCATGTTCGTACCCCTGGTACACAACGTCGCGCACTTCGAGTTGCGCACGGCAGCGAACCCCGACGACCTCGTCAATTCGGCGCGCCGCATTGTCACGCAGGCCGACAGGAACCTGCCTCTCTTCGATGTGCGCACGCAGATGCAGCAGATCGAGCAGACTCTCTACCAGGAGCGGCTGCTGTCCCGCCTTTCGTCGTTCTTCGCAGTTCTGGCACTGGTGCTGGCCTGCCTTGGATTGTATGGATTGCTCTCGTACGAAGTCGCGCGGCGCACCCGGGAACTCGGCATTCGGATGGCCCTCGGCGCGCAGCGGCGCGATTTGATGCGGCTCGTCCTGCGGCAGGGCACCCTTCTTCTGCTCATTGGCGCAGCGGCCGGAGTGTGCACTTCGCTGGGCGCGACGCATTTCATGGTGACGATGCTCTACGGCGTGCATCCCACCGATCCTCTTACGTTGATCAGTGTTGTAATGCTGCTCGCGCTGGTAGCGTTGGCGGCGTGCTACGTTCCGGCACGCCGCGCCATGAGCGTCGACCCAATGGTTGCATTGCGCGAAGAATGAATGTCCTCCGGTTGGTTTCCGAGCGAAGTGAGACGTTCCTCGCTGAACGCCAACGCTTTCATCCAGACGCACGCAGCGCAGCGATTACGAGGAATCGATCCTGTATCGGCGAGGAAATCTTTTGATGTGGCCCGCTATTCTGTCGTTGTCGTGCCATAGACGGGCGGCGGCTCCGAACCCTGAATTGACCGGATCATGTGCCCCACTTCCGCAATGACCACTTCCGGGCGATCGATCTGGACGTAGTGCGAACTTTCGCGGGCGATAATCCTTCGGCTGCGGGGAGAGAGCTGCTTCAACCCTTCCTGCAGGGAATTCCAGGTGACGGCGAAGGCGGGAAACAGCGTGGCAGGCTCCCAGCCAGGCGGTCTTTGCTGGGGATCTTCTGAAAATATGAGAATCGGCAGATTGGGAAACGGGCCGGTTTGCAAAGCCTCGTTGCAGGAAGGACGGAAACCTTCTTCCTCGAGGCCGGTGGTGTTCAGGACCGACAGCTCGCAGTCGTCGGCCCTGAGCTCGGCCGCAAATTCAGGCGAGTCGGAGGGAACGATTCCTCTGCCGGTCCACTCGTGCGACCCGCACCGACCACGCAGCCGCTCAATGCCCAGGACTGTCTCGATCTTCGGCCAGCGGAGATCATCCGGGGCGGTCAGTTCTGGCGCAAGGACGTCGAACTGGGTTGGTGTGCTGGCATCCACAAAGACCAGCCCGGTGATCCCGGCTGGATATTTCGTCGCGTACTGGCGAATGTGCAGGCCGCCGGCGGAGTGGCCCATGAGGAGAATGGGGCCGGAGATGCCGGCCTGCTCGAGCAGTGAATGAAGCTCATCGACAATGTGTGCGGAATCGCGCGGGCCACGCCGCGAATCGCTCCATCCGTAGCCGGCACGATCGTAGGAACAGACTCGGGTCAATTGCGAGAGCGGGCTGGACCCTCCGCCATTGCAGCCAGTCGTCGCCGAGCCCGGCATCGAGAATCACTGCCGGCGAGCCGGTGCCGGTGCAGTCGAGGTGCATCCTGGCTCCATCAACCTGGTAGAAGCTGCCAGGCGGCGGATGGAGCCACCGGTCGCGCGCCCCGAGCGCAGCATTGAGAATGGCCGGCGCCGTAATTGCACAGAGCACGATCGCCAGGAGCCAGTACGCGACCGATTTCATACGAGTTCTCCTGAAACGCAGTATTTCTGCTGACCGGCGACGCCACGTTGAATCAATAGTCGTGAGATTTACATAGAGAGCGCGGGAAGTTGCTAGAACGAAAGGGACCGTTCCGTCTCCACCTTGAAAAAGCAATTAGAAATCTAAACAAAGCTCGGATAAATAGCAATCATTGACGACTGGAAGGGATGCGAAGCAACTGCAGGTTCCTCGACTTCGCTCGGAATGACAATCGTTGTAGCCAATGGCGATCTATATAACGTTAGCCGAGGGCCGGGAGACGGTCGGAGATGCCGAGGAGGAAGATGAGGCCGATGCCGCAGCTGTAGACGGCGCCGGTCCAGGCAATCACGTGATAGAAGCGCGGATGCTGTCCGCCGGCCTTGAAGGCGCCACCCAGTGACGCGGTCATCAGGGCGTTCATGGCGATGAGGCCGAGAGCAAACGCGGCCAGGCCCAGCATTCCACGCGATGTGCCGCCAAGGTTTGCGGTGAGAAAGAAGAGGGCAAGCTGGCTGGGGGTCTCGGCACCAACTCCGTGCAGGACCCCGATGACGAACACGGATTTGCCGTTATACATCCACTGAAAGCGTTCCGGCTTGGGCGCAGCGGGATTCCAGGTGCGGCGGACGCGCCAGGCAATCCACAGTACGCCGTTGATGGCGATCGCCAGGCGGCTTTCGATGCGGCTGTGGCGATGGCCGTGGGCGTCCTTGCGAAGGATGCCGGCTACGACGCCGATGCCGAGGACGATGAGAGTGAGGCCGATAAGGCGCTCGGTCCAGTGATCGAGGCCTTCCGGCAATCCCAGGTGCAACTGCAGAACCGCAATGCCGAGTGCGGCCACAGTGAAGGCGTGACCAAGCGCGTAGGTCATGCCGAGGCGCAGACCGCTCTTCCAGTTGCGCTGGACGGCGGTGATGTCGGAGATGGCGGCAAGGTGGTCGTAGTCGAAACCGTGCCGCAGACCCAGCACAAGGCAGGAGCCGAGAGCGGCATCGAGTTTCCAGTCGCCCAGGATCGGTGTCACAGGTGCTTAGTATAGAGCAGGTTTGCTGCGGTCAGGGTGGTCATTCGTCACTCGACTTGCGGGTTTGGGCTTTTGCTTTCCGACCCATGCGGCAAAAAGAGTCGGCATGGATGGGCCCCGGCGATGGTCTGGTATTGGTATTCCAAGGCGGGCCTCAGTGGGCTGTGTCCAGATCGATCTGGTAGTTCGCGTAATCGATTTCCACGGTGGTTTTCCCGAGCAGGGCGCTGTCTGAGACGGCTTCGGCGTGGGTGGCCATCGGTAGTCCGCTGATGCTTTGGTACTGCCGCGAGACGGCGGCGGCTTTGGCGAGGAAGAAGGCGGCTTTGGAAGCGGTGCCTTTCAGTTGCACGATCGAGTAGTCGTGCGCGTCGACCAATAGCTTGCCATTGAACAGATACTCGCTGCTGCGTCGAGGAGTTATCTCGAGGACCAGGCAGTCGCGTCCGTTGAGGTTCTCGCGGCTGTCGGCGTCGAGTTTCATCTCGTAATTGTTGCTGTTGATTAGGGCTGTCTCGACGTTTCCGGGCTGGCTCATGCGCTTTTCGTTGTCCAGAAGGGTGCCGAGAACCTCGTTGCGCCAGAAGGATGATCCGCTCTGGGAGAGGATCGTATAGCTCTTTCCGCTCGCCTTGCGATAGTCGGTCTTGACAAGCATCTCGACCACCGGGTGCGTCTCATCCTTGCCGCGGAAAAGCTGATAGTGCTCGGTGACGGTGTAGGCCGCGATGCGGTCGATCCGGTTTTTCACAGAGGCATCGACGCCCTGAATGATGGTGGTGATCTCGGGAGTTTGCGCTGAGAGGGGCGGCCTGATCGGAAAAACCCAGGCTAACGGCAGGCATGCGGCGAAAGCAAGTCGCCATTGTTGCATCATGGATCAATTCTTTCATGGAGTGTGGATGTCGTTGCAGCAGGGGATGGCTCACCCTGAGGCGTCAGGCGAAAAAACAGATCCCGCGACTTTGCGGCTGCCGAAGACACAACAGGCACCCGGCGGCCGTCCCGGGTGCCCGTTGGCTTTCGCAACACAATCGTTAACGCGAAGCTTTTGCCTCGGCATGTGCTGTGTGAACCGCCTCGAGGAATGCATGTGCGCCCGAGGGCGGCGGGACAGATCCTGAGAGGACGGAGCGGAAGGTGACATCCGGGCCGTATTCCGTATGCATTGAATCCTCATCAGGATGGACGTCGGCACCATTGATCGTTAATCCTGCGAATACTCCCCTGGCGCGGGAATAGGTGAGGATCTCGGCATTCATCTTCCAGTCAGTGCCTGCGGAAGCATGGCGGCCAACGGGACCCGCGGCTGCGGAGGCGTCGGCGCCGACCTTGAACTTGCTGTTCAGCATGTCCTGCATGCCCTTGTCATTCTGAAAGATCATCACAAGGTCTACACCTTCGACGCCAATCTGCAATCCCCAGCTTCCGCCGGCGATTGTGAAGAACGCAGGTGCGCTCCAGCCATGGTCGGTCCGGCAGGTGGCAACGCCTTTGCCGCCTTCAGCGCCGAAGACGAATCCGCCTTTGACCATGTGCGGAACAACCGCGACGCACTTGGCGTGCTCCATGACCTCGTCGGGGATTCCCTTGTCCGGGGTCGCCATGATTTCTCTGAGCACGGTGGCGGCTTTGTCGAGCCGGTCGGTGTCAGTCTGCTTGGTGTCTTCGGCCCAGCTTAGCGGCGCCAGGCTCAGGAGAGCGATTGCGAACATAATCTTTTTCATAGAAATCACCTTTCGGTTTTGCCGGCAGGACCCCCTTGGTGGTGGCCCGCGGAGAGTAAAGGGGGAGGGAATAGGGTGCTGCGAATTTTTCCGGTGCGACGTGCGTAATGTCGCGGATTGGGTGCGCTCTAACTCTCTCCGCTGTTCAGATTGGAGCGGTTCAAACGAGTTTTGGTTGCCCGATTGCACGGGGGCCGGGCATTCAATCGGAAGTTTCTGTAGGGCTTCGATTTGCGCTTGGGCTATGCTGGACTTCGAGGCGCGGAATTTGACTCTGTTTAAATCGCCAATGGCCGAGATGCAGCCGGAACACGAGCGGAAGAGCATCAGGGTCCGCGGCGTGGTGCAGGGCGTGGGCTTTCGTCCGTTCGTATATCGACTGGCGTCCGAAGAGAAGCTCGCCGGCCTGATCGGCAACGATACCGACGGCGTGATCATTGAACTGGAAGGGCCGTCGCCGCGCATCCGGGCTTTCCTTGAACGGCTGACGACGGAGACCCCGCCGCTGGCCCGGATCGACTCGGTCGCAGTTGACGCGCTGGCGACTACGGGTGAGTCCGGTTTCCGGATTGTGGCCAGCGAGGTGCTGGGCAGGGTCAGCACGGGAATTCCGGCGGATGCCGCGACGTGCGCCGATTGTCTGCGGGAATTGCTCGACCCCGCGGACCGTCGCTATCGCTATCCGTTTCTGAACTGCACCAACTGTGGACCACGCTTCACCATCACGCGCCGCATTCCCTACGATCGGCCGCAGACCTCGATGGCCGTCTTTCCGATGTGCCCGGAGTGCCAGGCGGAATACGACGATCCCCTGAACCGGCGGTTTCATGCGCAACCGAACGCCTGCGCACGCTGCGGGCCGCATGTGTGGCTGGAGTCGCCTGAGGGATCGGCGATTGAATCTGCCGATCCGGTGGCGGAGGCGATTGGGCGGCTGCTGCGCGGCGAGATCATGGCCATCAAGGGCATCGGCGGGTTCCACCTGAGCGTGGACGCGACCAATGAGGCAGCGGTAATGCGCCTGCGCGAGCGGAAGCACCGCTCCGGCAAGCCGCTGGCCATCATGGTTCGCGATCTGGAGGCGGCGCGGCTACTGTGCGATGTGACTGCCGTCGAAGAAAGGCTGCTGGCAACGCCGGCGCGGCCGATTGTGCTGTTGCAGGCGCGGCAGGCGAGCGGCATTGCGCCGGCGGTGGCTCCGGGCATTCCGTGGCTTGGACTTTTTCTGCCTTACGCGCCGCTGCAGCACCTGCTATTTGCCGATCGGCGTGTAAATGCGCTGGTGATGACCTCGGCAAACCTGAGCGAAGAGCCGATCGCGATCGACAACGAAGAGGCTCGGGCGCGGCTGGGAAAGATTGCCGATGCTTTCCTGATGCACAACCGGGAGATTCTGCAGCGCTGCGATGACTCGGTGGCCGCAGTCATTGAGGGTGCTCCGCAACTGATCCGGCGCGCACGGGGATTTGTTCCGCTGGCGGTTCCGCTGCCGATGGAGGCTCCGCCGCTGCTTGCGGTCGGCGGCCATCTGAAGAATGTTTTTGCGCTGGCTCGCGGCAAGTTTGCTTATCAGAGCCAGCACCTGGGCGATCTCGAGAATCTGACCGGACTCGAGTTTTTTGAGGAGTCACTGCGGCACCTGATGCATACGTTTGAGATCGAGCCGCTGGCGGTGGCGCACGATCTGCATCCCGGCTATCTCTCGACGGGCTGGGCGAAGGAGTGGGCTGGAAAGCGCGGGCTGGAGCTTGTCGGCGTGCAGCATCATCATGCGCACATCGCCGCGTGCATGGCGGAGCATGGGCTGGAGGGGCCGGTGATTGGGTTGTCGCTCGACGGCACAGGGTTCGGCGCGGATGGGCGCATCTGGGGCGGAGAAGTGCTGACTTGCCGGCTGGATGGATTTGAGCGATTCGCGCATCTCGATTACACTCCCATGCCCGGAGGAGAGGCGGCGATTCATGAGCCGTGGCGCATGGCGTTCGCACATTTGAGGGCCGCGGGCTATGCCGAAGACGACGCGAGGGAACTGGTTGGGGCCAGTGAACAGGAGGCTCGGCTGCTGACGCGGATGATGGAGCGGGGAATCAACTCGCCGCTCACATCGAGCCTGGGACGGCTATTTGATGCCGCAGCAGCGGTGATTCTGAACCGCCGCAGAGTGGACTACGATGCGCAGGCTGCGATCGAACTGGAAGGTATCGCGGTAATTGAGCCGGATGGGCTGCGCCGCGAGCAGTATGTGCCGGAGCTAACCGAGCCGGGTTCGGGTAATGCCGCAAGGACATTGAGGATTGAGCGGCTGTGGCGCGCCCTGGTGGAGGATCTGCGCAGCGGCGTGCCGAGAGAGAGAATCGCCGCGGAGTTTCATGCCGGCATTGCGCAGGGATTTGTGCGGGCGGCGGCGAATGCCCGGGAAACGAATGGAATAACTCAGGTGGCGATGAGCGGCGGGTGCATGCACAATCGCAGGCTCTCGCGGTTGCTGCGGTCGGGTCTTGAGGAGCAGGGGTTCCAAGTGTTTCAACATCGTCAGGTGAGTCCGGGTGATGGCGGACTTAGTTATGGACAAGTCGCCGTGGCCGCTGCCATTCTGAAGGAGAAGTCTCCCCCACCAAATTGATCCAAGGATTGAAACTTGACGATTCGCGGAATCACCTGGGCTGTACTTCTTCTGCTCGCGGGAATCCTCAGCGCGGGCGTTACGCTCTACGGAGTATGGTCGGCGCTTGGCATTGATTTCCGTCAGGACACGGTCTTGTGCTTTGTCTATAGCGCTCTGCCGATCCTTTGCTTCCCGGTGTTTGTGCTTGTCCGTGCGTCGAGCCGGGCCGCGGTCCTGCTGTCGCTGATGGCTCTGACTTATCTTGGTGCGTACTCGGCGCTCAACTGGCGAACCTGTTCGGAACTGGGCTATTGCATGAGCATGACGGCGACCGTAATGCAGACCCTGAGCACCAACGTCATGCTGGCCTTCTTTTCCGTTGTGGTGCTGAGCCTACTTGCACAACTGGTGGATGACCGCACTGCGCTTTGGCGGAACGGCCGGTAATCACCCCGAGAGCCGCACCAACTGCTCTGCTTCCACCTTCGGCCCGAGGATCGAAACGCGCGGGATGCGGCCGCGCACCATCGCCACTTCGTCGCAGCGGTGCAGGCGCGGGCAGTTCTGGCAGTCCTTGAAAATCTTGTCGGGCAGGTCGACTTTGTCTTCGACGGGGCGGAAGCCGTATTTGAAAAAGAAGTCGGGAATGCGCGTGAAGAGGCAGACGGACTGGATTCCGTGCACTTCAGCTTCATCGATGAGCGCGCCGAGAATGCGGCCGCCGGCGCCCTGGCCCTTGGCTTCAGGCTTGACGACGATGGAGCGGACTTCACAAAGATGCGGGCCGTAGAAATGCAAGGCGCCGCAACCGAGGAAGACGTTGCCGTCGGACTCGGCAACCGTGAAGTCGCGCACGTTTTCGCAGATCTCGGCGAAGGAGCGTTTCAGCAGCGTGCCGTCGCCTGAGAGGGAATTGACGAGGTCGTAGATGTTCGACGCATCGCGCAGCAGAGCCTTACGCACCAGCATGGACCACCTCCGGTGCGGATGCGTTCCTCAGCGCGGCGATGCGTTCAGCGGCTTGCTGCAAGGCAAGGTGGACGCGATGCGTTGAGGTCCCGCCGATTACGTCGTGGCAATCGAGGGTGGCCTGGAGCGTGACCGCAGCGTAGAAATCGTCGGCGAATTCGGAGCCGAATTGGCGCAACTCATCGAGGCTCAAATCGCCGAGTTCGACGCCCTTTTCGAGAGCGAAGCGAACGGCGTTGCCGATTTTCTCGTGGGCGGTGCGGAAGGCAACACCCTTGTGGACCAGGTAGGTCGCGCCAGCCATTGCGTTCAGATATCCGGTTTGCGCAGCCTCGCGCATGCGGTCGAAGTTGAACTTGAGAGCGGCGGTGAAGCGAGCCATTAGTTCCAGCATCTGCGCAACAAAATCCACCTGAAACGCCGGCTCCTGGGTCTCCTGCATGTCTTTGTTGTAGGCCAGGGGAAGCCCCTTCAGTTGCAGAGTAACCGCTTCCGCCGCTCCGTGAATGCGTCCGACCTTCGCCCGGATCAACTCAGTCAAATCCGGGTTTTTCTTCTGCGGCATGGCGCTTGAGCCGGTCGAGAAAGCTTCGGGCAGCGTGACGAACCCAAACTCCGCGGTCGCAAAGAGTGTGATCTCCTCTGCGAAGCGGCTAAGGTGCAGACCGACGAAGGTGAGGGCCTGGAGATATTCGAGGATGAAGTCGCGATCGCTGGTTGCATCCATGGAGTTGGCTGTCGGCGCGATGAAACCCAGTTCGCGTGCCGCGATTGTGCGGTCGAGTGCGAGAGTGGCGCCGGCTACTGCTCCTGAGCCAAGAGGGCAAAAACTCATCCGCTGCATGCAATGCTTCAGGCGATCGGCGTCGCGCAGGATCATCTCCACATAAGCCAGCAGCCAGTGGGCGACGAGGACAGGCTCGGCGCGCTGGAGGTGGGTGTAGCTGGGCATCACGGCGTCGCCGGAGTTGCGTGCCAGCTGAACGAGAGCATCGGCCCACCTGGCGAGCGCGTCGATGACGAGTTCGATTTGCCCGCGCACATAGAGGCGCAGGTCTGTGGCGATCTGTTCGTTGCGGGAACGGCCGGTGTGCAGCTTGAGGCCGAGGGAGCCGATGCGCTTCACGAGCGAGAGCTCGACGAAGTGATGGATGTCTTCCGCAACCGGATGGTTGCGCATGCGCTCGATGCCCTCCGTAGTCCCAAATTCGGAGGCGACCGCATCAAGCGCCGCACGGAGCTCCGCTCTTTCGCGCTCTGAAATGATTCCCGCCTCGCATAAGGCAGCCGCATGCGCCTTGCTGGCGGCTATCTCGTGTGGGAGCAGGCGCCAGTCAAAGACGATGGAGCGCTGCCACTGCTCAAACTGCTTATCCAGCGGCTCGCGGAATCGGCCCGACCACATCTTCCCGGATTGTTGTTCGTTCGACATTGTTTTAAGCGCCTCTCACCTTTTCCTTTCCCTGACCGCCATTCAGTTGCGGCATTTCGGCGCCTTTGCTCAGCGTGAGGAGGCCGGTTGCAGCATAAGTGAGGAGCTTCTCCCGGGTGTCGGTAATGTCCAGATTGCGCATGGTGAGTTGGCCGATGCGGTCGCGCGGAGAGAACGCCGAATCCGTCTTCTCCATGCTCAGCCGCTCGGGGCGGAACGTGAGGTTGGGCGACTCGGTGTTGAGGATCGAGTAGTCATTGCCGCGGCGCAGTTCAAGCGTGACCTCACCGGTGACGGGCTTGGCGACCCAGCGCTGGGCGGATTCGCGGAGCATGATGGCTTGAGGGTCGAACCAGCGGCCCTGGTAGAGCAGCCGGCCGAGTTTGCGTCCATTTTCGCGGTACGTCTCGATGGTGTCCTCGTTGTGGATCCCGGTAATGAGACGCTCGTAGGCGATGTAGAGCAGGGCGAGGCCCGGAGCCTCGTAGATGCCGCGGCTCTTGGCCTCAATGATGCGGTTCTCAATCTGGTCCGACATGCCCAGGCCGTGCCGGCCGCCAATGCGATTGGCTTCAAGCAACAATTCGACGGGATCATCGAATTGCCGGCCGTTGAGAGCCACCGGGACGCCCTCTTCAAAGCGGATCGCGACCTCTTCGTGACGGACCTCGACGTCGTCGCACCATGAGGCAGTCCCCATGATGGGAACGACGATCCTGATCGACGAAGAAAGATGCTCCAGGTCTTTGGCTTCGTGGGTTGCGCCAAGGATGTTGGAGTCGGTGGAGTAGGCCTTCTCGGCGGACATCTTATACGCAAAGCCTGACCGCTGCATGAAGGCGGACATTTCGGCGCGGCCACCCAGTTCGTCGATGAATGCGGCGTCGAGCCAGGGCTTGTAAACCTGGAGCCCGGGGTTGACCAGGAGGCCGTAGCGATAGAAGCGCTCTATGTCGTTGCCTTTGAAGGTGGACCCGTCGCCCCAGATGTTGACGTCGTCCTCTTTCATCGCCGTGACCAGCATGGTGCCGGTGACGGCGCGGCCGATGGGGGTGGTGTTGAAATAGGTGACGCCGGCGGTGCTGATGTGGAAGGCGCCGGACTGCAGTGCTGCGATGCCTTCGCGAACGAGCGGGCCGCGGCAGTCGATCAGGCGGGCCTTTTCGGCTCCGTATTCGAGAGCCGTGCGCGGAATGGCATCGTAGTCGGCCTCGTCCGGCTGGCCGAGATTAGCTGTATAGGCGTACGGGATCGCCCCCTTCTGCTTCATCCAGTGCAGAGCAGCGGAGGTGTCGAGCCCGCCGGAGAAGGCAATGCCTACCTTCTGGCCGACGGGCAATGATTCGAGAATTACGGACATGCTTACGGAACCTCATAAAGCAGTTTTCAGTTGTCAGTTTTCAGTCGTCAGTTATTGTTTCGCGACTGAGAACTAAGAACTGAGAACTGAGAACTTCGACACATTCGGCAGGCCGCCCAGTAACAGCAGGAGCAGCGCTTTCTGGGCGTGCATGCGGTTTTCGGCCTGGTCGAAGACGATGGATTGCGGGCCGTCGAGAACTGCATCCGTCACTTCTGCATTACGGCGCGCGGGGAGGCAGTGCATGAAGACGCCGTTTTCGCGCGCCTTCGACATGAGAGCCTCGTTGACCTGGAATGGGCGGAAGATGGGAGCGCGCTTGGTGGACTCATGCTCCATGCCCATGCTCACGCAAACGTCGGTATAGACGGCGTCGGCATTCTCCACGGCGGCCTGCGGATCCTGCGTAAGTCGAACCTCGCAGCCGTTCACTTCGGCAATTTCGCGCGCCTTGGTGACGATTTCGATATCGGGCGAGTAACCGCGCGGCGTGGCCACCGTGACATTCGCGCCTAGTTGCGCGCCGGTCAGCATCAGCGAGTGGCACACGTTGTTGCCGTCGCCAACGTAAGTAAAGTTGACGCCTGCCGAGGAGCCGAAGTGCTCCTCGATCGTCATGAAATCGGCCAGTGCCTGGCAGGGATGCTCGAAATCCGACAGAGCATTGATTACCGGAACGCGTGAGTTCACCGCCATCTCGGTGATGGTGTCATGTGCGTACGTGCGCAGCACAATCACGTCAACCCAGCGCTCCAGGTTGCGCGCCACATCGGCAAGAGCTTCGCGCTCGCCGAGCGGAGAGCTGGTCTGATCGACAAAGATGGCATTGCCGCCCATGGTGTTGATTCCGGTTTCGAAGGCGAGTCGCGTGCGCAGGCTTGCCTTCTCGAACATCAGCACCATCTGCTTCGCGTCGAGAGCGTGGCGATAATCGCGCGGGTTCAGCTTGACGTCGTGCCCGAGTTTTACGATCGCGCGCACTTCGGCGCTGGAGAGGTCGGCGATGGAACACAAATCTTCTCCCGCAAGGCGTGCTGCCGCGGCCAGAATGTCTTCGTCTTTCTGCACGGGCACGTCCGACGCCCTGCGCTCGATGGTTGTTCTGCTAGCCACGGTTGTTTCCTCCTGCGGATTGATTTGCGGCGGGGATGGCCGCGGCCTGTTCGGTGAAGATTTCGTCCAGCGCCCTGATGGCCTCGTCGACATGTTTGCGATCGAGGATGTAGGGCGGAAGGAAGCGCAGCACAGTGTCGCTGGTGCAATTGATCACGATCCTGCGCTTGAGCATTTCGGCCACAGTGAGCTTGGCAAGGTCGGCGGAATCGAGTTCAGCCGCGAGCATCAAACCTTTGCCACGGACGTCCTTGATGCAGTCGTGCCGCTTGGCCAGTTCACGCAACTGCGCCTGGAAGTAGTCGCCCACTTCGGTGGCATTGGCCAGCAGGCCGTCAGTCTCGATGGCGTCGATGACGGTGATAGCCACGGCGCAGGCCAGCGGGCCTCCGCCGAAAGTCGTGCCATGCATGCCGGCGTGGATGGCGCGCGCGGCTTCTTCGGTGCAGAGAATCGCACCAAGGGGAATGCCTCCGGCAATCGGCTTGGCGAGCGTCGTGATATCGGGTTTGATGCCGTAGTGCTGATAGGCGCACCACTTGCCGGTTCGTCCCATGCCGGCCTGGATTTCATCGACGATCAGCAACGCACCGGTGGAGTCGGCCAGCTTGCGGGCTTCGGCGAAGAACTCCTGCGTCAGCGGCCGGATTCCACCTTCGCCTTGGATGGCTTCGACGAGAATTGCGCAGACGTCGGTGGAGAACTTTTGGCGCAGGTCGGAAACGTCATTGAAGCGAACGAACTCCACGCCCGGCACGCCCGGCGCGAAGGGGTCGCGATACTTCGCCTTATAGGTGGTCGACATCGATCCGTAGGTGCGGCCGTGGAAGCTCTGCTCGAGGGCGAGGAACTTCGTCCCGATCTGCTTGCCCTCGCTGCGCAGCAGCCCGGCGTGCGCGCGAGCCAGTTTCAGCGCGCCTTCCCACGCCTCGGTGCCGGTGTTCGAAAAGAAAACGCGATCCATGCCGGTGCGTTCGGTCAGCCGCAGCGCAAGTTCCGCCTGTCCCTCGTGATAGAAGAGGTTCGAAGTGTGGATGAGCGCGCGGCTCTGGTTCACGATGGCCCGCTCGATCGCCGGATAGGCGTAGCCCAGCGCGTTCACGCCGATGCCGCTGAGCAGGTCGAGATATTTCGCACCGCTCTCGTCGATAAGGTGCACACCCTCTCCGCGAACGAAGAGGATAGGGTTGCGTTCGTAGGTTTGCAGCAGCAGTTTTGATTCTGCCGCGCGAATCTGTTCGAGTTTGGTCAATTCAGTCACTCCTCAGGCCACCATCACCTCAGTGCCGTGGGCTACGCGGCTGCTGCACAGGTCGGGAAGGGAACCGGCAGCCTCCGCGGGCAGAATTCGTACACGCTTGACGCCGTTCAGCAGCGCCTCGCGACACGCGCCCAGCTTGGGCAGCATGCCACCGGAGATGATCGCGTTCTTGGCCATCTCCGCGATCTGGTCGATGCTTAGCCAGCGCAGCACATTTCCATCCGCACCCTTCACACCGGGGACGTCGGTAAGAAAAACGAGGGCATCGGCATGGCATGCAACGGCGCACGCTGAAGCCATCTCGTCGCCATTGATGTTGTAGTACTCGCCATCGAAGCCGAGCGCGATGGGAGCGATGACCGGAACGCCATTGAGATTCCAGATGGCCTCGATCCAGCGCGCATCGCTGGCAACAATTTCGCCGACGAAGCCGAGGTCGGGCGCGGTGCGCTTTTTGCGTGCGCGAAAAAGAAGGCCGTCACCCCCGGTCATACCGATGGCGGGCTGCCCCAATGCGCCGAGAGCCGCGACCAGGCCCTTGTTCACCTTGCCGGCGAAGACCATCAGGGCAATGTTGCGGGTTTCGGCATCGGTGATGCGCAGGCCGTCGATGAACTCGCTCTTCGCGCCGAGCCGCTCCATCATGCGTGTCAACTGGATGCCGCCGCCATGCACCACGACCACCTGGTTGCCATCGCGAACAAGGTCGGTAATGGCGCGAACGCAACCCTGAAACAGCTCCGGAACTTCCAGGCCCGCCCCGCCAAGTTTGACTACATACTTCACGCGAGCCCCTCCGATTCGTCCCAGCCGAGCATGACATTCATGTTCTGAACCGCCTGTCCCGATGCGCCCTTGAGCAGGTTATCGAGGCAACTGACGATCACTGCGCGCTGCCCGTCGCTGGAAAGCTGAAACCCGATATCCGCGAAATTGGTGCGGACGGAATACTGGATTTGCGGTAGCACGTTTTCATAGATGCGGACCATCGGACTTCGATGGAAAAATGCGCGATAAATTTGCATCACACTCTCTCGTGTCTGCGGAGAGTTGAAGCGCACGTAAATTGTCGACAGGATGCCGCGCGGAATGGGCAGCAAGTGCGGCGTGAAGACGATGTCGCCGGCGCCGATGCCGATTTGCTCGAGCAACTCGCCAGTATGCCGATGGGTGAAGACGCCGTAAGCGGAGAGGTTGTCTGCGGCAGACATGTAGTGTGTTTTCGCGGTGGGAGCCTTGCCGGCGCCACTCACGCCACTCTTGGAGTCGGCCACGATGCCGTGGGACACATCAACGATTCCCGCGGCAACCAGCGGCCGCACGGCAAGGATGACGGAGGTGGCATAACACCCGGGATTGGCTGCGAGTTTCGCGCCGGCGATCTCGGCGCGGTGCAGTTCGGGCATGCCGTAGACCGCTTCGGCCTGCGTCGCTACCGCGATGTCGGTGCCCTCGTCTTCGAAGGAGTAAATTGCGCGATTTTTCGCGTCGGTCAAGCGCCAGGCGCCGCTCAGATCAATTACGCGCATGCCGTGCTTCAACGCCTGCGGCACCCACTGTCGTGACTGCTCGTGCGGCGTGGCCAGAAAGAGCACTTCGACACCGCGATCTGCGAGCTTTTCCCACGAAAGCGGCTCCACTTTCAGGGAACGGCTACCGTTGTTGTCAGCCAGTTGCGGATGGATCTCTTCGAGTGGAATACCGCCGCGTGCGGCATCCTTGTCGTCGACGCGGCCGGCGAACATGGGCGGCCGGGACTTCAGGCGCGGATGATGCAACAGCAGCCGCGCCAGTTCCGCACCGGCATATCCCGTGACCCCGACAACCGCAGTTTGTGCCGACTTCATGAGGACTCCAGCATCTTTCTCAGCCGCGCTTCAATGTCGTGTGCGCGCTTTACGTCGGGACAGATCACCAGCACCGTGTCGTCGCCCGCAATGGTGCCCACCACCTCGCTCCAGCCTTCACGGTCGAGGGCCGCGGCCATGGGCTGTGCTCCGCCCATGGTGGTGCGCAGCACCACCTGGTTCATTGCTTGGCTTACGCGGAGGCCGAAGCTCTCTATCATCTCCGCGGCGGAAGGCGGCTCGTCGTCCACTGGGTTGGCGCCCGCACCGTTCCCATTGCCGTTTCCGTTGGGCAGGGAATAGCCGCCTGGCCCCTTGGTCAGCCTCAGCTCATGGATGTCGCGCGAGAGCGTGGCCTGGGTTACTTCGAAGCCGCGGCGGCGGAGCTTGCGGCGCAGCTCGTCCTGGTTTGCGACCAGCGCGTGGGCCACCAATTCGCGAATTGCATCGTGCCTTTGGAACTTCATTTCCGTTTTCCGGGCAAATCAAAACGCGGCCCGCAGTGAGCAGCCGCGCTTGCATAAATATACAAAGAAATGTATAACTATGCAAGCAGGTTTTTCCAATTTCGCAAACGGAATCGCCAAAGTTATATGCCACATAAAGAGTTGCGAATTCGAACTATCTCCAGTCGGCGCCGAACGATTTAGCCGTGCGCCTGGCCTCCCCTCTCCCTTGCTCGTCTTTCAAATCTGAGCCATCGTCGCAAATGCACTGCAAATCCCCGGGCCACACGCCGACAGTTCAAGTTCGCGGTGGTTCCAAAGGTCGTAATATTGAATATGGGCTTCCGTAATCGCCATCTTTCGCACGCTGCGGATACATCGCCGGCAAGGTCAGCCGTCATGGGCCCGTGCGCATCGCTTCCTTCCTATATTGATGGCAGCCTGATCGATCCCCGGTTTGACTTCGATTCGTGCGGAGTGGGCTTTGTGGCCCGGCTTTCCGCCGAGCCCTCGCACCAGATCCTCGAGCATGCTCTTACAGCACTGGCACGCCTTGAGCATCGCGGCGCGGTCGCGGCCGACGGCAAGTCGAGCGATGGCGTTGGGGTTACAACCGCGATTCCCCGCGAGTGGCTGCTCGCACAGTGCGGCGTCTCGCTCGACGAAAACGAGCCGCTGGGGGTTGCGGTTGTTTTTCTGCCCGGCGATGACAGCGACCAGCGCGACGAAATTGAAGCGGCGCTTTTCGAGCAGGACATGGAAGTGATCAAATGGCGGTCCGTTCCGATCTGCCGGGAGATCCTTGGAGAGATCGCGGCCGCGTCGCGGCCCGAGATCTGGCAGCTTTTGATTACTTCTGAGGATACGGAATTTTTCGATCGCCGTCTTTTTCTTGCGCGCAAGCAATTCGAGCGCTCCGGTCTGCCCGGCTACTTCGTCAGCATCTCGTCGGCCACGATTATCTACAAGGCACTTTGCGCCGGCCACCTGCTCTCGGAATTTTATCCGGACCTCGCCGATCCGGAGTTCAAGACACCGTTTGCGCTCTTCCACCAGCGCTACGCCACCAACGTGCTGCCCTCGTGGGACCGGGCACAGCCATTTCGCGCGCTG
The DNA here is from genome assembly GCA_963774175.1 of uncultured Acidobacteriaceae bacterium. GTDB lineage: Bacteria > Acidobacteriota > Terriglobia > Terriglobales > Acidobacteriaceae > Telmatobacter. Next base: position 282,828 of record CAVZDT010000021.1, on the reverse strand, counting down.
GCGCACAACGGCGAGATCAACACCATCTGGGGGAATCGCGCGCGCATGGAAGCACGCGCGGCGACGCTGCCGCTGGACATGTATCCGGTGCTGACGCTGGGCGGGTCGGACTCCACATCGCTGGATGAGATCGTCGAATTGCTGGCTCACAATGGCCGCACCGTGGGCGAAGCAGTGCGGATGGTTGTGCCTCCGGCGAATCCAGGGAATTCGTCTTCGTTCCTTCAATACTGCGGCGACTGCATCGAGCCGTGGGACGGTCCTGCCGCCCTGGCGTTTACAGATGGCCACCAGGTCGGCGCCATCCTCGACCGCAATGGACTGCGCCCGTGCCGGTTTGCGCTCGATGACACAGGACTGGTGGTGGCCGGGTCCGAAGCGGGACTGGTCGACATGGATCCGGATCACGTGGTGCACAGCGGCCGCCTCGGCCCGGGACAGATGATCATTGCCGATCTCGACTTTCACCAACTTTTTGAAAATGAAGAGATTCTGCGCATCTACGACGCCAAGCGCCACTACCAGGACCTGATCCAGGAAGACGTGCCGCTCGAGGACTCGCTTGAAGCTCCGCCGCCGCTCGCGGCCGCCGAGTTGAATCGGCTGCAGCATCGCTTCGGGTACACGCGGGAAGACGTGCGGATGGTTCTCGAGCCAATGGCGAATGACGGCAAGGATGCGGTGTGGTCTATGGGCGACGACACATCCATTGCTCCGTTGGCACGCGCACCGCGCCCGCTTTACGCATTTTTCCGCCAGAGATTTGCGCAAGTGACCAACCCGCCGATCGATCCGTTGCGCGAATCAGTGGTGCTGCAGATGCACACCCGCCTCGGCCCGTGGCCGCACATCCTGGAGATCCGCGAGGCTCTACCGGGCCTCTCCCTGCGTTCGCCGATCCTGTCGCTGGGGCAGATGCACGCGCTCGTTGAGGGACACCATCCGCAAGCGGGGAAGATGCCGCATGCGATTCTGCACTGCCTGTACTCGCCGGAGACGACGCTCGAGGTTGCGGTGGACATTCTTGCCGAGCGCGCGGTGGAACTGGTGGCGAACGGCGCGTCGCTGCTGATCCTCACGGACCGCGAGGCAACGCCGGAAGCGATTCCGGTGCCTATGGCGATGGCTGCGGGCGCAGTGCACCTGGCGCTGACCAGGGCGGGAGTTCGCGCCGAGGCTGGCATCGCGGTGGACGCTGCCGATTGTCGGGAGATTCACCATGTTGCTGTGCTGCTGGGAATGGGTGTGGGCGCGATTTGTCCGTGGCTGGCCCTGGAGACGGCTCGCGCACTCAACCCGGAACATGGCGAAGAGAATCTGCTGCATGCGCTGGAACTCGGCTTGGCCAAAGTGATGTCGAAGATGGGAATCAGCGTGGTCGACAGCTATCGCGGGGCGCATCTCTTCGATGCCATCGGAATCGCGCAGCACGTCGTGGACAAGTGCTTCGCGGGTGTGCCGACGCCCATCGAGGGCATCGGGTTTACGGAAATCGAGAACTACGTGCGGCAGCTTTGGAGCGCCGAGCCAGTCAATGAGAAATCCGACGGGAAAGGACCGGCGGAGTTTGCTGACGCTCCCGTACGCGAATTGCCCGACTACGGCTTTGTTCGATTCCGCAAGGCGGATGAGGCCGAGTCGCATTCGTGGCAGCCGACGACGGTGCGGGCTCTCCAGACGGTGGTCGGATCAACAAAGCAGGGATCGGCGCTGGCGCTTGCGCCCTTTGCGACATTCGCTTCGCAAGCTGCCGAGCCGCGGCCCTCGCATCTCCGCGACCTGCTTGAAATCCATCCGGCGGGCGCCGAGATTGCGCTCGAGCAGGTGGCTCCGGCCGACACCATCACGCGGACATTCATCGCCAGCGCCATGTCGTTCGGATCGCTTTCGCCGGAGGCGCACCAGACCATTACCGAGGCAATGAATCTACTTGGCGCGCGGTCAAATACAGGCGAGGGCGGTGAAGATCCGGATGTGTACACGCCCGTCAACGGAGCGCCGTCGCTCAAAAACAACAAGATCAAGCAGGTGGCGAGCGCGCGATTCGGCGTTACGGCTGAGTACCTGGCGCATGCTGAGGAACTTGAGATCAAGATTGCGCAGGGCGCGAAACCGGGCGAGGGCGGGCAGCTTCCGGGGCACAAGGTTACGGAACTAATTGCGCGCCTGCGCCATGCGCAGCCGGGCATGCAGCTCATCTCGCCGCCGCCCCATCACGACATTTACTCGATTGAAGACCTGGCACAACTCATATGGGATTTGAAGCGGGCGAATCCGCGCGCCGCGGTGGGCGTGAAGCTTGTCTCAGGCTGCGGCATCGGCACCATCGCAGCCGGTGTGGCCAAGGCGTACGCGGACTACATCGTGATTGCGGGGCACGCGGGCGGGACGGGAGCTTCGCCGCTGTCGAGCATAAAGTACGCCGGGAATCCGTGGGAACTGGGTCTCGCCGAAGCGCAGCAGGTACTGATCCACAACGGACTGCGTGGCCGCGTGAGGCTGCGTACCGACGGTGGTTTGCGCACCGCGCGCGACATCGTGATTGCCGCGCTGCTGGGTGCGGATGAATGCGCCTTCGGCACGGCAGTTCTGGTCTCGCTGGGCTGCGACATGGCGCGGCAGTGTCATTTGAATACGTGTCCAACAGGAATTGCGACGCAGCGTCCGGATTTACGCGCGAAGTTCCGCGGGAAGCCGGAGCATGTCGTTCGCTTCTTCAACGAACTCGCCGAGGAGGTGCGTCAGCTTCTCGCCAAACTCGGGCTGCCTTCGCTCGAGGCGGCGGTGGGACGCACGGATCTGCTGGAGCAGGTTCGCTATGATTCGGGTCTCGACATCAAGCCCGTTCTTGCAGCCACAGCGGTTGCTGTAGAGACGGGCAACGCGATTCGATGGCAGGGCAAGCGCAACGACCGGCCGGAGCCGAAGCCGCCGATCGACGATGCCTGGGTCGAGCCCGCGCTGGCCGCTTACATGGCCGGGGTGCCGTTCTGCCTGGACTCACACGTGACCAATGAGGATCGAACGCTGGGCGCGCGTCTTGCGGGGCAGATTGCGCAGTACCGTACCGACAATCCGGGAGTAAGCGGGTCGAATCTCACCTTCAATTTGAAGGGCGTGGCGGGGCAGTCGTTCGGAGCGTTTGCGACCGCGGGAATGACACTGAAGCTCGAAGGGCTCGCGAATGATTTTGTCGGCAAGGGTTTGTGTGGGGGCGAACTGGTTATCCGCGGCCGTGGGCGCGTGGCGCAGCAGAGCGAGGCGCACACGCTGCTGGGAAATGTCGCGCTCTACGGTGCGACGAGCGGATGGCTGTTTGCAGCGGGGCGCGCAGGCGAGAGGTTCGCAGTGCGCAACTCCGGTGTACTCGCGATTGTGGAGGGTGTGGGCGACCACGGTTGCGAATACATGACAGGAGGGCTGGCTGTTGTGCTTGGCCGGACGGGCATCAACTTCGGCGCCGGCATGACCGGAGGACTGGCGTGGGTGTACGACGAAGACGGCGAGTTCCTCGGCAAGGGGCGCTATCACGAGGAGTTTCTGCAGCCGGAATCATGGAGTGAGTTTGATGAAGAGGCTCGCGACTCGATTCGTGAATTGGTTGCATTACACGCGAGCAAGACCCAGAGCACTCGTGCCCGGTGGCTGCTCTCGAACTGGGAAAGGGAGGCGAAGAAGTTTGTGCGCCTTACGCCGAAGTTGCAGGGCTAATGGTGAGTTCCTACCCACACGGCCAGAACTCCGCAAGGATGGCCGGGTGGCGCGTTAGTTCACGCGCATTTCCATGAATTGAGTATCGAGCCGGTTTTTTGCGTTTCCGGCGCGGTCAATCAGGTCCTTCAAGGATTCCTCTGCGTCTGCATTGGTGGTCGTGACGTGGCCCATGCTGAACTTCAGCCGGAGGGGGCGGCTGCTCTTTGCGCTTCGCGCCGCTACGATGGCTTCAAGGCGCAGAGCCGCCACCGAGATTCCGGCGCGATCGAACTGGCCGGCGACGGCAAACTCATCGGCGCCGATCCGGCCCTTGATATCGGATTCGCGGAAATTGGCGCGCAGAATCTCGCCGGCTTCGGCCAGAGACGTGGCTGCGACGTTTGGTCCCAGTTGAGTGTGAATCTGCGCCAGGTTTTCAAGATTGATGAAAAGCACCGAGAAGGGAACGCCGGAACGTTGCGCCAGCCGGAGCGCATGCTCGGCCAGCATGTGGAAGCCCCTGTAGTTGTAGAGTCGCGTCGCTTCATCACGCAGAATCAGGTCGTGAATTTCGTTCTCCATCCGGCTGATGCGCCACGCGAAAAACAGGAGGATGCCGACCGCAACGGCCACTCCGGCCGAGGCCAGGAGCGCCGCGTTCAGGTGTCCCCTGAGGCGAGCGCTTGCTGCCTGCCATGCAAAAGGCAACAGGAGCAGAATCGGCGTGAACACACGCGCCAGGCGGCTGCCGATGCCGATTCCCAGAAAAACCGAGAAGACGCCGTGTTCGGCCTGGCGCAGTGTTACTGCAAGTGTCAACGCAAGCAGGCAGACGAGCGCTGGCGCCGGAGCAGAGGTGGTTGGGTCGTTTCCGAAGAACACCAATCTGCCGAATACGGCGTCTGACACCAGCAGCAGGCTCAGCACGCATAGGCCGCACGCCAGCCCGTCGACAATGCGGTTGACGTGCCAGTTCTTCCGATCGACAAGAATAACGGCCAGCGCCAGCAGCACAAAGCCGAACTCCAGCCTTGCCGGCGGAAACACGATATGGCCGGACCTGGATCCAACGGCGGCCGCGCGCGTCCAGAAGATAACAACTGCCGCAGCGAACAGCACAAGAAGGTTGGCTGTGCCCTGTGCGTAGCCGAGGGCAACCCCGGCGCGTCCTGGAGCGGAAAGCAGCAGGCTCAGCACGCAGAAAAGCGCCGCGAAGAGGAGCGGAAGGCAGCCGCGCGCGGTGGCCGCGGTGATGCCGGCCATCTCAAATCCAAGGAGCGGCATGAATCCGAGAAGGATGGCGATGGCGGCCACCCCAAGGCTGATTCGCTGCACCCAGCGCGCGGCGCGAAATAGCCGCGGATCGGGCAGTACGGTCAGCGCCTCCGGAACACTTTCATTCATGGCTGTCACGCACGCGCCACTTTTTTGCTGCGTTTTTCGCGGTACATGGCTTCATCGGCGCGTCTTACCAGTTCCTTGAGGCTCTCATTCGAGGGATGGTCGAGGGTTACCCAGCCGACGCTCAGGCTCAGCGGGTGCTTGCGCGGATTTCTCTCGTTCAGCTCGGCCGCGGACTCCCTCAGGCGCGAAGCCGCGAGTTCGATTCCCACCATGCTGAACTGCCCGGCTACGACAAACTCGTCGCCGCCAAAGCGCCCCTTCACATCCGTCTCGCGGAAAGATGCCATGACCAGTTCGCCGGTGTCGGCCAGGTAGGCTGACCCTGTGTTATGGCCCATTTCGTCGTTAATCTTCTTCAGGCCGTCGAGATCGATAAAAAGCACCGAGAAGGGCAGCTCCGCGCGCTGAGCAAGCCGCAGAGTCTGCTCGCCCAGCAGGTAGAACCCGCGCATGTTATAGAGCCCGGTCAGTTCGTCGCGGAGGGTCAGGTCATGGATCTCCTTTTCCATCGTGTTGATGCGCCAGACGAGGATAAGGAGGAGAACCATGGCGAGACCGACTGCAAGCGAGGTAAGGATTGCCGCGCCATACTGCTCCGGGATCAGGTCCTTCAGCATGAAGCGGGTTCGCATGACCTCGATCAGGAACGGAATCACGATCAGTATCGGGGCAAAGCCGCGCGCGATCCTGCTGCCGATGCCGGCCCCAACAAAGATCGACCACACGCCATGCTCGGTTTGCCTCATGGCCACAACCCATGTGAGCAGAACCAGGCATACCAGGAGCAGCGGCGCGATCATGTTGTCTGCCGACAAGCGCACCAGGCCGAGGCCGCCGAAGAGGTTCTCGCTGAGCAGCACCAGCGTCATCAGGCACATGATGGGAACCAGTCCGTCGGCAATGCGCCGCAGCATCAGACCGCGGCCGCTTACCAGAATCATCGAGAGACTCAAGAGGGCGAAAGCTGCCGGAGAGTGGACCGGCAGACCTCCGGTGTTGCCGGGAGCTCGATCAGCTTCGAGAAGTGCGTCCACCGCCGGAAACAGCCGAAACGTCGACTCCAGCAGGATCAGTATCGCCAGCAGACCCGCCTGACCGGCGATGTACCGAGCGGCAATGGGCACGGAAAGATGATTTCCCGGCTCGGAGAGCGCCAGGCTCAGCGAACACAAAAGTACGATGAGCGCCATGGGAATGCTCATCCGGGTCATGGACTCAGGGAGATATGCCGCAAATTGTGGAAAGAGCCAGCCGACGAAGACGATGAGCGCAATCAGCGCGACCACTCCCAGACAAGCCTGCTGCAAGACCGCAACCTTCCTGAGCAGAGCCGGATCCGGCTCTCCGGGAGGCAGGGATACAGTTGGCTTGAGCATGGCTCCGACTGCGGCGTTGCGTTTGACTGGAGTGATATTACCCCAGAAACGGCCATTCCTCGGGTGACCAACCATATTCATTTGAAACCGAAGTTTGGCCTGCAAGCTTGCGGATCAGAGGGATTTATGCGGCGCGCGGTAATTGGCGGGACGGCTACTCCGCAGCCCACGGAACATCTCCGCGCTGTTACACTCTCCCTTGGCTCTCATTCAATCGAATCGACCCATCAGAACGCCTGACATGACGCCACCTCCGCTGAAGACAATTAACGACCTCTTTTGCCGCGTCTCCGCGGCTCAAAATCCTCGTGCGATCCTCTGGCAGGACCAGTTCGGCAACTGGCAGCCGCTTTCTTCCGACCAGATCTACCATCGTGTCCACTCGCTTTCAGAGGCGTTCTTGAGCTGGGGCGCCAAGAAGGGCGATCGCATCGCCCTCATCGGCGAAAATCGCTGGGAGTGGGTGGTTACGGACTTTGCGATCCTGGCGATCAACGCCGTCAATGTTCCCATTTATCCAACCCTGACGGGCGAGCAGATCGCGGTGCTTCTCGCCGATGCGGGCTGCCGGATCGCGGTGGTGTCCACGCGCCAGCAGTTCGACAAGCTCAACGCGGTTCGTTCGCAGACCCAGCTCGAGCGGATTCTGATGATGGATGGCAATGCTCCGGAGGGCGCGATCGCGTTTTCCAAGATCCTTGCCGGCGCTGACGACGCGGGAACTTATCGTGACCCGGTGTTCGACGCCCTGGTCCGCTCCGTCGAGCCGGCAGATCTGGCGACTCTGATCTACACCTCGGGCACCACCGGCGAGCCGAAAGGCGTGATGCTGACGCACGGCAACATCGCCGCCAACCAGAACGTCGCCGCTTCCAATTTTTCGTTTGGCGAGACCGACGCCTGCATTTCCTTTCTTCCGCTATCGCACATTACGGCCCGCGCGCTCGATTACGTAATGTTTAACTACGGCGCGCAGGTCGCCTACTGCTCGCAACTTCGACAAGCTTCCAGCGTCGATGAAGGAAGTCCGCCCCACAGTCTTTGTTGGTGTTCCGCGGGTGTACGAGAAGATTCGCCAGGCAGTCGAACAGAAAGTCTTCGCACTCACCGGTCAAGAAGCGTATTGCTGGCGTGGGCACTGGGCGTGGGAGCGGGGCACCGCGACACGGTGTACGCCGGGAAACAGCCGTCCGCGTTCTTTTGGAAGATTGCGAACAAGCTGGTGTACAGCAAAGTTCGCGAGGCGTTCGGGGGGCGCGTGCGGATCTTGGTTTCCGGTGGCGCACCGCTGGGCATCGACACCGCGAAATGGTTTGCCGCTGCCGGAATCGCGGTGTGGGAGGGCTACGGGCTCACCGAAACCTCGCCCGTGATCGCGCTCAACAATCCCCTGGTGCATCGCATGGGCGCTGTAGGCAAACCGATCGGCAACATCGATGTGAAGTTTGCCGAGGACGGTGAGCTGCTGGTGCGCGGACCGTCCATCTTCGTCGGCTATTGGAAAAAGCCAGCAGCGGACATGGAGAGTTTTGATGCTGAGGGCTGGTTCCGCACCGGCGACATCGGCCACCTCGATGCGGATGGTTTTCTCTACATCACCGACCGCAAGAAAGAGCTGCTCAAGACATCGGGAGGGAAGCTCGTGGCGCCGCAGCCGATCGAAAACAAGCTCAAGAACTCGGTGATGGTGGCGCAGGTGGCGTTGGTGGGCGACAAGCATAAATTCATCTGCGCTCTGATTTCGCCGAATTTTGCGGCTCTGGAAGAATGGGCGAAGCAAGCCGGCCTGGAAGCACCCGATCGCAAGGCGCTGGTCGCCGACAGCCGGGTAGTTGCGCTCTACGGGGAAGTGGTGCGCGAAGCCAACGCGGGGCTTGCGAACTTTGAAACCATCAAGCGGTTCCGCCTGGTCGCCGACGAGTGGTCGCAGGACTCCGGCGAACTGACGCCGTCGATGAAGCTGAAGCGCCGTGTCATTTCGGCAAAATATGCGTCGGTAATCGACGAACTTTACGCGGACGAAGCAACCGCACGCGCCGTATAGGCGACTCGAGCCGCCCAAACTCCTTGCGTATAACCTGGCGCTTGCTCCACATCAACTGAAGGCCGCGGAAGAATGGCGCGCCCCACGCGCCCACCGCGAGGATGCCGCCGAAGAGGATGACGGCGTCGACGCTGATGCGGCCCTCCCGCGACCAGTAATCGTTGGGATCGAGATTCAGCCACAGAGAGAATTCATCCAAGGTCAGCGCCGCGCCGACGCCGTAACTGACGCTCATGAGCCGGCTGAAGAAGATGGAAAGCGGGGAGTGGCTGCGGCCGAGATCGAGAAGCCAGCCATAGCCCACCAGCAGCAGGATCAAGATGCCCCAGACGAGGTGGTGGATATGGTGGCCGCGCACCATCACCCAGCCGAAGGGGCCGTGATTGTGCATCACCAGGCTGACGATGAGCCTCACGCCTGCAAACGTGATGAGGAACGAGGCCGACGCAATGAACATGCGCCGCCGCGGCCGGTCGGGGATAGTCGACCGCACCAGGAAGCCCAGCCTGGTCAACTGAAGCAGCACCAGGAGCAAAATGACCACGAGGCTCGCGAACGCGAGCAGGATCAGGGCTCCGGTACCGGAAACAGGCATACCCTATTGAACCATCCCGCCGCGCTTTTCCCGCACTGAATCGAGAGAGGACCAGAAACTTCCACCACCCCATCGACGAAGACCTGTCGCTGGGGACCGCGTCGCGGCGTGCGCACGGTCACGATTCCTCTTTACAGCCGAGGCATATACTGTCTAAGGCGTCGAGAGCGGCGATTTTGTCTTCGCGCGACCGGCAATCAAGGTACATTTCGGAGCGGCGCGCAATATGCGCGGACTGCTCGATTTCGATCAGGAGAGATTTACGATGCGAGTTGCACTATTGACCGGTGGCGGAGACTGCCCCGGCTTGAACGCTGTGATCTACGCGGCCGTCCGCAAGGGCATCCAGACCTATGGCGACGAGTTCATCGGCTTCCTCAATGGCTGGCGCGGCGTGCTCGACAACAACTTCATCCCGCTTACGCTCGAAAGCATTGACGGAATTCAACTCAGGGGTGGCACCATCCTTCATTCCTCGCGCACCAATGTGAAGAAGATTCCCGGCGGTATCGAGAAGGTGCAGGAGGTCCTGAAGATCAACAAGATCGATGCGCTGATTGCGCTCGGTGGCGACGACACGCAATCCGTCACGCTGTATCTCGCCGAAAACGGCATCAACGCCGTCGGCGTGCCGAAGACAATCGACAACGACATCAGCGGCACCGATCAGACCTTCGGGTTTGACACGGCAGTCATGATCGCCACCGAGGCCATCGATCGCATCCACACCACCGCCGACTCCCACAACCGCGTCATTGTCGTTGAAGTGATGGGCCGCGACGCAGGATGGATCGCGTACGCTTCCGGCATCGCAGCGGGTGCTCACGTCGTTCTCGTTCCCGAGAAGGAGATCGACATCGACCACGTCTGCGCGCTTCTGAAGTACAACTACGACCACGGCAAGCACTACGGCGTCGTCGTTGTTGCGGAAGGATGCCATTTGCCCGAAGTCGGCCAGGTTACCGGCTCCGAGAAAGTCGACTCCTTCGGCCACGCGCGCCTCTCCGGCATCGGCGAAGCCCTCGCCGACCTGATCGAGAAGAAGACCGGTTTCGAGACGCGCTCGGTCAACCTTGGTCACACGCAGCGCGGCGGAGTGCCGACGGCCTACGACCGGCTGCTCGGCCAGCGCTACGGTCTGCACGCAATCGACATGGTGCACGAAAAGAAATGGGGCCGGATCGCGGTTCTTCGAGGCCTTGACGTGACCGACATTACCATCAAGGAAGCGATCGCCCAGAATCGCCGCCTCGACCAACGCTTCTTCAATGTAATCACTGATCTAGAAGCAAAGGTTTAGGTAACATCAGCTGACTGTTTTCGTCTCGAAACCGCCTCGCGACCATCTCGCGCGAGGCGGCCGACTCTGCCAACTCCGCTAACTCCGCTAACCCCGCGAACTCCGCTACCTTCCCCATGAACTACCGCCTCTTCGAGAGCGATGACTTCAGCGATCTCTACGCTATTGAAGAGGTCTGTTTCAAGCCTCCACAGCGCTTTTCGCGACCCTACATGCGCAACCTGATCGCGTCATCTGATACGGCGACATGGATCGCTGAAGAAAAAGGCCGGATGGCGGGCTTTGGGATCGTCGAATGGTCGCAGCAGATCACGGGGATGGTTGCCTACATCGCCACGATTGAAGTACTTCCCGAGCAGCGTGGGGGCGGAGTGGGCGGTGAACTGCTCCGCCGGCTGGAAGGGTCGGCCAACGCGGAGCAGGCGGTCTTCATATGGCTTCACGTCGACATGGAGAATGCTCCGGCTATGCGGCTCTATGAGCGCTGCGGTTTCCGCAACTCCGGCCGCGCCGATCACTACTACGCCCGCAACCGACCCGCGGCAATCTACACGAAAGGCCTCCAGGTGTAGCGTGCGGACGTGGATCAGGCGCCCGGAGGTCAGTTGATTTTCTCGAATTTCTCCCAAAGGTAGTTACAGCCCGGGCAGTTGTCCGCTTCGGGATTTTCGGCGGCATATCCGCACAGGGCACAGACGTAGAAGTCGTGCCGCTCGTAAACCCATCCGGATTTGCCGTTTCCACTGAGGCGCGCCACGACATCGCTGTGCAGGCGCACATGGGATTTGTCGGCTTCAAGAGCCCAGTGAAAGCTGCGGATCGCGGTTGAGTCGAAGAGGGAGACAGCCGTTATAAGAAATGTAGGGTAGAGATAGTGGACTTCGAATTTCTGATCAACCAATGCCGATTTCAGATTGGCGATTGCGCTTTCAACCCGCGGCTGTGGGATGTCAATCAGGGTCGATCCGCCCATGTGGCGCAGCACCCGCGCGTGATTGCCGGCATGGATATGTTCAGCCCTGGCGGTGGCACGAAAGACGCTCGCAAGGCCGTGAAAGCCCTCTTCGTCCGCCCCGGCAGCGTAAGCCCGGTAGGCCGTGTAGTTCTTCATCTCCTCTTCAAACGCGGTTTCGAGGTTGCGGACGACGGCAGGGTCGTCAAACCCGACCACGCGAGCAAGCATCCGATCTGATTCCACTGTGGGCAACATCCTCATCACTTAGATGCGTCGGGAGACCGTCAGGTGATGCACATCACAGGGAATTTGTCGCCGCAAAAGAGCTGCGACGACTCGGAGGCTGAGGTTGTTACCGCTGAGTGAGCACAGCGGTCAGCGAATTACTTCAAATCTCTCCCAGACAAAGTTGCAAGCCGGGCAATTGTCAGCTTCCTGGCTTCTGGCGGTATAGCCGCAGAGGGTGCAGACGTAGAAGTCGAGCTGATCCTTGGTCCAACCCGGTCCAGCTTCCATCGAAGCAACGGCATCCTGATAGAGCCGGGCGTGGGTCTTCTCCGATTCCATGGCCCAGAGGATAGAGCGCATGGCGGCAGTGTCGAGTTGCGAGGTGGCATGAACCAGGCACGAGGGATAGAGCGAATCGATCTCGTGCTGTTCTCCTCCTAAAGCGGTCTTCAGGTTCTGTAGCGTTGATTTCACGCGAAACGGCCGAATTTCAGCCTCAATTTCGCCGCCCATGTGGCGAATCACGCGGGCGTGGTTGCCGGCGTGGATCTGTTCTGCGCGAGCAGCCGCACGAAACAGGCTTGCCGCGCCCAGAATTCCTTCAGCCTCGGCCTTAACGGCGTATGCCTTGTACCTGGCGTGGGCGTTTAGTTCGTTTTCATAAGCTTCCAGCAAATTGCTGACCGCATTTTCGTTCTCAGTAGCAACCATGCAGACCTGTCCTTTTTGATTGAACTATGGTGTAAGTCTAGGCATGTACCTCTGCTCAATCCGTGATTCATGTCACGCGCATGGTCACGAAGAGCTGACACATGGGTAATTGGTGAATTGAGTACTTCGGACGGGCTAGGACTTCGATCGGGTATAGCGAATGGCCTCAACGGCCGAGGATGCAACGACTCCCTCTTCCACCATGGCGTCGAGGAAGGGAATCAGCCTGCCGATCTGCTCCTCGGTGTCGATAATGCTCAGTTGGATCGGCGCGTCCTTCGAAAAGCTCCAGTGGCCCGAGCGGCGGATGCGGCTGCCTGAGCCGTAGCCCTCGATGCCGCGAAATACGATGGCTTCCGCAATTCCCAACTCGTGGCATTTGGCCAGGATCGCCTCATGCAGTGGCTTACCCTGCCACTTGTCATCTTCGCCGAAGTGGATGCGGAGCATGCGGCCGCGAAACTCTTCTTTCATCGGGAAGCCTCTTGCGAAGATGCGGGGCTGGGCTGGTCAGCGGTATCGGTAGCGCGGTAAGCGTACTTGATGATGTCGACGTCGGAGAAGACGACCAGGCCCTCTTCGACCATCTGCTCGACAAGCCGCAGGAAGGCGCGCAGCTTTTCGGCGGTGTCGATGGCCGAGAGCATGACGGAGCCGTGGTGGGATGCGAGAAGAGGTTTGTCCTTGTGCACGCGCCGGTGGGCTCCGTAGCCCAGGATGCCTCGATACACCGTCACGCCCGCAATGTCATTGGCCCGCATCGCTTCGACCAGTGCCTCATGCAGCGGCTTGTTCTTCCAGCGGTCTTCCTCGCTCAGGAATATGCGCATCATCTGCGCCTTGCCTTCGATTTTGAGATGTTCCGGCGGAACGGGTTTCTTCGGCTTGGAGACCTGCGCGGGCTTGGCGACGGTGGTTTCCTGGATCTCAATGAGGCCGGTGCCGGCGAGTTCCTCCAGCTTTCCCAGCAGCGTATCAACCTTTTCGCGGGTTTCGATAAACTCGATTTTGAGCGGCAGCCGGTCGCCGATCTCCACGGTGGTAGCCGAGTGCATGTGATGGTCGGCACCGAAGCCGGCAATGCCCTTGGTCACGGTGGCGCCTGCCACGCCGCGATAGAAGAGAAAATCAAGAATGCTGGAGTAGACCGGAACGCCGCGATGCGTTGCGCCATCACTGAGGTAGATGGTGACCTTGACGGCCTTTCCAGGATTCAGCATGACGGCTCTCCGAGGTAAGTGTGGATTCTAGTGCAATTGGCGGATGGAGTCGAGCGAGGCTATGGGACGAGTTCGCCCAGTATCGATCCTCCCCACACCGCTGCAAGACCAAGGGCAAAGCTGCCCACTGCGTACAGTGCTGCGATGCCGAATGCCCCGGCGCGCAAGGTGGACAGCGTCTCCCACTCATAGGTTGAGAATGTGCTGTAGGCCCCGATGAACCCCACGGGGATCAAAAATCTCCACGCAGGATTCAATTCAGCCCGCTTGCCCAGATAGGTAAGCGAGAATCCGATGATCACGCAGGCAGTGATGTTGACCACAAGCGTGCCGTAGGGAAACTTGATTCCCATGCGGCTGCCAATCGTTGATCCGACCCAGTATCTGGCGATTGAGCCGAGAGCCCCGCCAATGGCAATGAGCAGATATTTCTGCACGTTCCTTCCCCCCAGTGCACACGACCAGATCGTGCGGAGTCGGCGCAACCAAACAATCGAAGACCGAAAGCGCCGGAGCACCCTCTGTTCGTGCTGCGAATTGTGCAGGGATCGTGTCCGGCGTGACTCCGCGACAGGACCGCCTGTCAGGAGTCATCATCTGTCCGGCTATGCGGGCCAGCGTTTAACAGGGAAGCGCATCAACCGTGTGCCATCCTGCGCGGCGAACTCCATCGCCGCTGCCACCGTTTTCCATTACACTGGCGCCGCAACTGGGTGTCAAGTAACCGTCTGGGTCCTTCGCCGATGGATCTCGCCCGCTAGGCTCCGTGCATAATCGCCAGAAGAGAACAAACCATTGCCGCCGTCAGTGCGGCCACCCGCCACCTGTGCATCGTGTCCCATTGACCGTGCTCCAGCAGCGCCGGCTCCGTTGCCGCATCGGGGTCGACCCGCGCCAGTCGATTGTTGATCGGCACCAGAAACACGATCGTCAGAATGATGACTGCTACCCAGATTCCGCTGGCCGCGATCAGAAACATCGATCCGACTTGGCCGCGGTGAAGAACCGACTCGGCGATCAGCAGCAGAAGGCTGATTATGTACCAGAAAGGCATGGCCGCACCAAGTTTTGCGGCGAAGAGCCGGAGAGCTCGAAGTTCCTCGCGCGGTCCTAGCTTTCGCAGAATGGGATTAATGAAAACAGCAACGGCAAATTCTGTCCCGATCATCAGCCCGATGCAAACGATGGTGATCACATCCAGAAAAAGTCTCATATCCAACTCCTGAGCTTCAGACTCTGTGTGGCGATAGAATGATTCAGTAAGTGGTACTGACAAATATGTCAGTCCAACCTTCCGGATCAGGCCACGAGATATGCCGGCTTCGAAGAAGGAGATTTCCGAGTGCCCCATCGACGCCATGTTGTCGGTCGTCGACGGACGATGGAAGGGCACAATCCTCTGGCGTCTGTCTGAAGGACCGATGCGCACCAGCGAATTGCTGCGCAGTATCCCCGGCATCACCGAACGCATGTTGATCCGGCACCTGAAAGACCTGGTCAGCGACGGAATCCTTGTCCGCGAGCAGGAGAAGGGAACTCACCCACGCGTTGTCTACTCAATCTCCGAATACGGACTGACGATGCTGCCTGTCCTCGAGCACATCTGCGCGTGGGGAAGAAAGCACATCGAATTGCACCGTAAGACCCGGGGTGCTCTCCAGATATAGGGTCTGGCTCATGTTGGAAGGACTTTGCGCTCCGCCTCCGCGATCGTTTGCCAACTATTGCCAATCGGGTTACGGTACAGGCACCGGAGGTTCGGATGCCCACCCGCAACATCAACTTGACGCCCGAAATGGACAAGTTCGTGGATCAAAGAATCAAGGGCGGGCACTACGCCAATGCGAGTGAGGTGCTTCGGGCCGGGTTGCGTGCCCTCAAGCGCGATGAGCGCGAAGATCTAGCCAGGTTGCAGGCTCTAAGGACGGCCTTGAAGGCCGGCGAGGACAGCGGAGTTGCGGACGGGGATGTACTCGGCGAGGCGAAAGAACGTATCCTCCGCCGAGCTCGACTGAAGGAACGGGACTGAGACTTGCCCGGCTATTTGCTTTCCCGTCTGGCGCGGAGAGATCTGTTCCGGATCATCGACTACTCCGTTGATACCTGGGGTGCAGAGCAAGCACAGGTATATCTCGATAGCCTTGAGAACTGCCTCAAGCAGCTTGCCAGGACTCCGCGCATAGGGCGACCATGCGACCGGCTACGGTCTGGATCCCGACGGTTTGAGCACGAGAAGCATGTCGTCTTCTACCGTCCAGGGGCCCGGACATCTTCGTCAGTCGGATACTTCATGTTCGCATGCTGCCGCAAAGAAGACTGATGGAAGGCGAGGAGACGAGAGTCCGGCTAAGACTCAGTTGTGTTTCCCCTTCCACTCCGCGTACGGCCCCTGGAAATCCTCAATCCCTTCGGGCCGGAAGTTCCACAACCGCGTCGCCACTTCATCAATCAGATCATGGTCATGCGTGACCAGCAGCACCGTGCCTTCGTAGCGCTGCAGCGCGATGTTCAGCGCGTTGATGGCTTCGAGGTCGAGGTGGTTGGTGGGTTCGTCGAAGATGAGGATGTTGGGCTTCGTCAGGATCAGCTTGCAGAAGATGAGCCGTGCCTGTTCGCCGCCGGAGAGCGCCTTGGTAGGCTTCTCGCCCTCTTCACCCGAGAAGAGCATCTGTCCGAGGATGCCGCGGATCTCTTCGACGTGGGCTGCAGGGTTCCAGCGGTGCAGCCACTCGGCAACCGTCAATCCATGCTCGATGGTCGAGCCAACATCCTGCGGGAAGTAGCCGATCTGCGCCTCGTGTCCCCAGAAAACGGCTCCTGAATCGAGCGTGAAATCCTTCTCTGCCAGCCCGGGATAATTCGCGAGCAGCGACTTCAACAGCGTGGTTTTGCCTGCGCCGTTGCGGCCCATCAGGCATATCTTTTCGCCGCGCAGGACATTGGCGCTGAACCCATCGATGACCTTCAGGTCGTCGTAAAACTTCGTCACGTGCTCGAATTCGAGCACATGCTTTCCACTCGGCCGCACCTGGTCAAACCGGATGTACGGGCGCTGGATGTTGGAGCGCGCCAGTTCGTTCGTCTGGAGCCGTTCCACTTCCTTGCGCCGCGAAGTCACCTGTGACGAACGCGTGCCTGCTGCAAATCGGGCTATGAATTCGTTGAGCTGCGCAATCTTCTTTTCGCGCTGCGCATTCTGCGACTCCAGAGTGGAGCGGATCTGGGTTTTCGCCATCACCATCTCGTCGTAGCCGCCGGTGTAGGTGATGATTGTCTGGTAGTCGATATCGGCGGTGTGGGTGGTGACGCTGTTCAGGAAGTGCCGGTCGTGCGAGATGGCGATCAGCGTGCCGTCGTACTCGTTGAGAAAATCCTGCAGCCAGTGGACTGAGTCGAGGTCGAGGTAGTTGGTGGGCTCGTCGAGCAGCAGGGCTTCGGGCTTGCCGAAGAGGGCCTGTGCCAGAAGCACGCGCACTTTCTGGCCGCCCTGCAGTTCGCCCATCTTGCGCGCGTGGAGTTCCTCGGTAATATCGAGACCATCGAGCAGCACGGCCGCATCGGCCTCGGCGGTGTAGCCGTCCTCGTCGCCGATAATGCCTTCCAACTCGCCCAGGCGCATTCCGTCTTCATCGGTCATCTCGGTTTTTTCGTAGATGCGATCGCGCTCTTCCAGCGCAGCCCAAAGCGGCTTGTTGCCCATGATGACGGTATCGATCGCGCGATACGCGTCAAACGCAAACTGGTCCTGGCGCAACACGCCAAGTTTGCGGGGGCGCACCACGTTGCCCTTCTGGGCTTCGAACTCTCCGGTAAGAATCTTCATGAAGGTCGACTTGCCTGACCCGTTTGGTCCCGTCAGTCCATAGCGCCGCCCGGGCGTAAAAGTCACCGTTACATCCTCGAACAGCACCTTCGCGCCGTAGCGCATCGTCACATCGCTTACACTCAACATTTCGTTTTCCGGTGCGCGGACCGCAGTTACGTATCGGCGCCGCCGGCCCCTTGATGGTTTTGAAATTGGCTCAGAGTTTCGAGACGCGAATACAAAATTGGTCCCGCAAGAACTGCTGCACTTCCAGTTTCTCATAACATCGTGGCCGCCGCAGCCGTCTCCCGGAAATTGAATCTCCCGACAAGACTTGGACTTATCTCAATCGGAATGGATCGGCACGCCGTGGCAATCTGCGTGCAACTTACAGCGCAAGTGGACGGTGTAAACGGATAAGTGTGGGTCTTGAGCCACTCGAAGTTTTCATCGTAGTAAAAGCCTTTAGTTTGACATGCAAACGATTGTGTTTCGAGATGGAAAAGTGCGCAACTAAATCGTTTGTCCCGACGTCAAATGGGCCAAGAACGCAGCAGTCCAGAGTGTGTCTAATATGCTGATCAATTCTGGAAGATGCTCTTGTCAGCGGTCTGGGAACGTACCAGGCTTTGGCGTGTTCACCATCAACAGCGGTCCATAAGTGCCAGCAAGGCCGGTCAGGGCGTCGGCTTTGTTTCGTGGGTCCAACTCCCGAAAATTGGCTCGCCGTTCTGACCGTTGCAAATTCCCGAAAGACCAATCAACACACGTGGCGGGACAGAGTTTCCCTCCGCGGGTCGGCGGCGCCGTATGATGCGCGGCGTATGTCGATGCGTGCGAGCGATGGTTCGCACGGACGCGAGGGGTGTGTCTTGTCTCGCTCCATTGCTCCCGGCTTCGAGGAAAGGACGATCCGCCTTGGCAAGCCGGTTTTCTTAGGAGGACAAATGAATGTCGTCAAGTGCGCACTCAGTGTGGTGCTGGTGACGTTCTTGTGCGTTGCATCCGCATGGGCGCAGGAGAATGCAGAACTCAAGGGGACGGTCTCCGATCCAACCGGTGCGGTTGTTCCCAACGCAACAATCACCATCACGAATTCGGCAACCGGCGAAAAAAGGACCACCACAAGCAATGGTGCTGGCCTCTATGATTTCGCCAATCTTCATATCGGCAGCTACAACCTCAAAGCCGATGCCAGGGGGTTTAGCTCCGCGGACGTCAACGCGATCGTGGTCAACGTCGCTGCCACTGTTGCACAGAACATCACGCTTCAGGTCGGCGCCGGCGTCCAGACGGTCACCGTAACCGCCGACGCGCTCCATCTTCAAACCGAAACCAACGAAGTGAGCAACCTCATTACCGGACAGCAGATCACGCAGCTCGCCACCAATGGCCGCAACATGGTTTCGCTCACGACTCTCGGCACAGGTGTTTCGGATAATCTTCCCTCGTTCAACGGCGTCACTGCTCAGGGCAGCGGATTCGGGCTCAGCTTCAACGGCATGCGCCCCGACCACAACGACTGGCTGATTGACGGCGGCGAAGCCTACGATCGCGGTAGCGGCGGCAAGTTCGACCTGATGCCATCGCCTGACGCCCTGGCGGAGTTCCAAACGTTGAGCAGCAACTACAGCCCCGACTATGGCATCGCTTCCGGCGGCACTATCACCATGGCGATCAAGTCCGGCTCAAAGAACTTCCACGGCGCAGCGTGGGAGTTTGACCGCAACGACGCCTTCGATGCGAACAGCTACTTCTCCAATCTTGACAACAGTCCTACTCCCGAACTTCGCTTGAACATCTTTGGCTTCAACGTCGGTGGGCCTGCATTCATCCCCGGGATCTATCCGAAGAGCCGCAGCCGCACCTTTTTTTTCGTGAACGAGGAATGGCGGCGATTCATCAATGGCGTCAGCCCCAGCCCGGCCAATACTGTTCCGGCTTCGGATTTTCCCACCGCCGGTTCAGCGTTGAGCTACACCCCATGGAACGAGCTTTCGGCTTCAAGCCTGCCGGCGGGCGTCTGCAACGCCGGAGTTGCTCCTCCATGCGTACCGAAAACCAGCGACCCGGCCAAACTCGCTATTTATGCGGCCGACGGTCTCACCCCCGGCGCAGCATTCCCGGGCAATGTGATTCCCGCAAATCTCCTCGATCCCAATGCAGTGCTGTTCATGGGCACCGGCAACATCCCCAAACCCAATACGGGGAGTGCGGCGCTTCCGCAGTACGTCGCCTCGCCCACGCAACCCACATACGTGCGCGAAGATGTGGTCCGCGTCGATCATGACATCAACTCGAAAATGCACCTGATGGGCCACTGGATGCATGACCAGATGACGCAGACCATCATTCCCACCATGTGGAGCGGCGACAGCTACGACACCGTCGGCGACGTCTTCAACAATCCATCGTGGACCTCGGTCATTCAACTCTCACACACCATCTCGCCGAATCTCCTCAATGAAGTGGGGCTCGACGTGAACGGCAACACCATCAACATCAACCCGGTCTCTGCCGGCGGAGCATCCAATATTGAGCCTGCTGGATGGAGCGCGGGCAGTTTCTTCACCGGTAACAACGCGCAGAATCGTCTCCCGCAGGTCGCCTTCGGTGCGCCGCTCGGCACCACGTGGACCCAAATCTACTGGCCATGGCGCAACGCGTTCCTCGACTATCAGATTCGCGATGATGTGACCTGGAACAAGGGCCGGCATGGCTTCAAGTTCGGTTTTTCGTACATGCGAGTGGATAAGAACCAACAACTGCAGGCCGACACAGAGGGCGATTACTCCTTTGGCACCGATTTCTCAGGAGACTCGTACCTGAACTTCCTGCTGGGATTTGCGGACAGCTATCAGCAGTTGCAGAGCCTGAACACGGCGCACTGGATCAACAACACCTACTCTTTCTATGGGCTCGACAACTGGCACATTTTGCCGCGCCTGACGTTGAACATCGGCCTGCGGTGGGATTTCATGCCGCACGTGTATGAGAAATTCAATCAGGTCGCCAACTTTGTTCCCAGCGACTACAACCCGGCTGCAGCCGCCGTTCTCGATCCTTCGAGCGGTGCCATCTGCACCGGCATCTCCGGAACATGCACGGCAGTCAGCCCCGGCCTGACAACCTACAAGGGCGGCACCTTCTACCTGAACGGTATGGAACTGGCGGGTCAGAATGGCTTCCCGCCTGGCATTGTGCAGAACGACTACGCAACAGCGCAGCCCCGTGTTGGTTTTGCCTGGGACGTTTTCGGTGGCGGCAAGACTGTTCTCCGCGCCGGATTCGGCGAGTTCTACGAGCGCATCCAGGGCAACGACATTTATGGCGCTGCCACCAACCCGCCGTTCGCCTATCACCCGCTGGCGGACAGTGTTTATTTCTCCAGCCCCACAACCAGCGCCATCACCGGAGGCACAGCGACCACGCCGACGTTCCCGGCCGGTATGCAAAATCTCAAATACTACTACCCTGATCCGGCAACGGCGCAATTCAGCCTCGGCATTCAACAGCAGCTGGCGCCTTCGGTTGTATTTGTGGCGCAGTATGTTGGCTCAACAGGCTGGAACCAGTCGGATGAGCGCAACATCAACACGCTGCCCCTGGGCGATCTCGCCGACCGCCAGCGAGTTGCCTCCGGCGCCAATGCCAATCTGTACCGCCAGTACCTGGGATACTCCGGCATTACGCAGATTGAGAGCGGAACCAACCAGAACTATAACTCCCTGCAAACCAGTGTGCGCTGGGCCAACCGGCACAACCTGACCATGCAGTTTTCCTACACCTGGTCCCACGAAATCGACATCCAGAGCGGTGATCTCGGGTCAACCAATATCGCGGGATCCAGCGGGACCGTCTCCGACCCTTTCAACCTGAGATATGACCGCGGTTCCGGCGTGCTTGATCGCCGCAACATCTTTAACGCCAACTACGACTACCGGCTTCCGTTCTGGCTCCATGGAGGGAATTTCGTCGAACATGGGATCATCGGCGGATGGGAAGTTTCCGGCGTAACCGTGGCCGAATCGGGTTCGCCGATCAACGTGACCTACTCGACTGACACCCTGGGACTCGGCGGAGGCACGGTCAATCGGCCGGATCTGACGGGCAACGCACGCAACGGACCGAAAACCCAGAAGAACTGGTTCAACGCCGGCGCATACGCTGCTCCGACCGCCCCCTGGGCAGGCGGCGCGAACCAGGGCTTCGGCTCGGCAGGCAAAGACAGCGCCGTCGGGCCCGGGCTGTTCAACTGGAACCTCGCGCTGTTCAAGAGCTTTCCCTTCACAGCCAACGAGAATCCGCACCTGGAGCTTCGCGCCGAAACCTTCAACACCTTCAATCACACGGAATTCAACGGCGTTGACAGCGGCTTTACCGACGGCAATTTCGGTCAGGTCACAAGCACCTTCGATCCGCGTGAATTTCAGTTTGGCGGAAAGATCGTCTTTTAACCGTCGCACATGCACCATTCTTCGTGCCCCCACCCTTGCGGCGAATATGCCGCCTGGGTGGCGAAGCACACTGGTGCGTTGATTTTTCGAGGAAGCAGGGACCTTCAGGTTTCTGAAGATCGTTCGCAAACCCGGAGGGCGGGTGCCCCATCCTTGGCGCGTTTTTGTTCTTGCGCCAAGGGTGGGAGAGCACGGATCCGCAGGCTTGTCCGCTACGGGATTCCCAGCATCTTGTGAGTCTGCAGGCTCAGCCGCCACTTCGGGTGCTCCATGCAATAGCGCACCGCCAGCCGCGTATTCGCCTCTCGATCCGGTCCATCCATGGGCTGCAGAAAGAAGTGCCTGAAGCGGAGCTGCTCAAATTCGTGGGGCTGCGCTTTCTCCTGCGGGAATACGAGCTTCAGTTCGTCGCCGCCTTGCTGCACGAGGCGTGCACCGGCTTTCGGACTGACACAGATCCAGTCAATTCCGTCTGGGACAGGAACCGTTCCGTTGGTTTCCACGGCGATCTCGAATTCGCGCAGATGCAGCGCATCGATTAACATGCGATTGATTTGCAGCAGCGGCTCGCCTCCCGTACAGACGACAAACCGCGTGCCGTCCGGGCGTCCGGGCGGCCACGCCGCGCTGATTGCCTCAGCCAGATCGTCCGCAGTTTCAAACCTGCCACCACCGGGACCGTTGAGGCCGACGAAATCCGTATCGCAGAATTGGCACACAGCGGTTGCGCGATCCTCCTCGCGGCCCGACCACAGGTTGCATCCCGCAAACCGGCAGAAGACGGCGGCGCGACCGGCCTGCGCGCCTTCGCCTTGCAGCGTGTAGAAAATCTCTTTGACCGCGTGGCTCATCGCACAGCCTGTGGATCGGGATAGGGCAGGGGATCGTCGATCCCGTTTTCGCTGAATCCCTTTCTTCGCAGGAAACAGGAGTCGCACTGCCCGCATGGTCTACCGTCCGGTGAGGGATCGTAACAACTGCTCGTCAGGCTGTAATCCACGCCGAGTTCCATGCCTTTTCGGATGATCCTGGCCTTGGTCAGGTGCATCAGCGGCGCATGAATCGTCAGGTCCTGCCGGCCTTCGACGCCGGCCTTGGTGGCCAGATTTGCCATTTGCTCAAAAGCGCGAATGAACTCCGGCCGGCAATCAGGATAACCGCTGTAATCGAGCGCATTGACGCCGATGAAGATGTCGCTCGAGCCCAGCACTTCAGCCCAGGCCAGTGCGAACGAAAGGAAAATCGTGTTCCGCGCGGGAACGTAGGTTACAGGAATTCCGTCTCCCATCTCCGCGCTGTTTCGCCCCTTGGGTACGTCGATGTCGTCGGTCAGCGCCGATCCCCCGAAGACCCGCAGATCGATCGTGGCCACGCGATGCTCCGCCACTTGAAGCGACTTCGCAACCCGCCGGGCAGCTTCCAATTCAAAGCTATGCCTTTGCCCGTAAGAAAACGACAGGGCGTGCATTGCAAAGCCCTCGCTTGCAGCGATTGCCGCCACCGTCGCCGAGTCCAAACCGCCGCTGAGGAGGACGACTGCTTCTTTCTTGAGTGCAGAACCAGACATTCCAATTGATGTTAAAGCTTTCCTGCATCAAAATGAACATCCAGCGGGCAGTTCCAGGATTTCTCTTTCCCTTCTTTCCCCACAAACTCGCAGATCCGCTTGGAGATAAAGTTTCTTTTCCTCGTTTCAGGTCAGGCCCGAAGGCATGCCAATCGTCGGAGGTCGCCTCATGCGTGTGCCGAGTGTCTCTGTTCGGCTTACATTTCGACTTGCAGGTGCAGCGCTCTTCATAGCTGGAACCTTGCTGCATGCGCAGCAGACCGGACTGGCTTCCGACGAAGCGGCGCGGAACGCACCGCGAGCCACCGAGTCCGAATCGGGCACAACTTCGTTCAGCCCGCCATCTTCGTCGATGAATGCCTCTGAGCCGACGCAGACCTCATCGAGCACTCCCGGCAAGTTGCATCAGGAGTTGGAAGTCCTCACAAATGTGCTCGATCAGCATCGAAGATCAGGCAATCGCGATGCCCAGGCGAGCACCCTTTGTGCGCTGGGAATCTCATACAACGCAGCGGGGCAGCAGCAGAAGGCGATCGAACAGTTCCAGCTTGCGCTTGCCATCTACCGCGAAATCGGCGACGCGAAGGGCGAGGCGAATGCGCTGACTCTGATTGGCGATGTTTATCGCGGGTGGGGCTTCTCCGAAATGGCTGTGCATTTTTATCATGAGGCGCTCCAAAGGTATGAGACGACGGAAGACAAGCCGGGAACGGCCGTGGCGCTGAACAACCTCGGCGTGGCATACCTTGAACTGGGAAATAAGAAGAAATCGCTCGAGTACCTCAACCGGGCGCTTGGCGCTTACCACGAGGTCGGAGATGACCACGCCGTGGCTTTGGCATTCATCAATCTCGGTGCCGCGGAATTCTTTCTTGGGCGTGATGCTGAAAGGGCGCTCGGCATGTTTCGCGATGCGGTTACAAAACTTGAACTGCTGCACGATCGTGATAACGAAGCGGACGCATTCAAGTTGATCGGCGTGGTGTGGGCTGGCCTGCACAAGCAGGACCTAGCCGCGTCAAACTTGCAGCGCGCGCTGGCGATTTACCGGGAGGTCCGCGACGCAAAGGGTGAGGCGGCGGTGCTGAAAAACCTGAAGGGTCTCAGCGAACGGCAGGACATTGCTTCGGCGCGATGAGTGATACAGAGTGATCCTGGTTTTGCCGTAAGCGTCCCTGATGCACTCTCACCGACTCACGGCACCAACAGTCCGCATTTATCGTGTCGACGTTTAGATCAGTGTGGATTTGTTCGTTACTCCCTGCTCCCTGTCGTCTGAAGTCTTACAATGAACATCGCACGTACTCATGAAGATCTTTCTCACAGGCGCGACCGGGTTTGTAGGCCATCACGTTGCCAAAGCCCTCGCCGATCAGGGCGCTGACCTGCGCTTCCTCGTCCGCAAATCGAGCAAGCTTTCAAACCTCGAAGGCATCGTCGGCGACACCGTTGTCGGCGACCTCGCCAGGCCGGAGTCCTACGCGCCCGCGCTCAAGGACTGCGACGCCGTGATGCACGTCGCGGCCGATTACCGGCTCTGGATTCGCGACCCCGACACAATGTATCGCGCCAACGTGCATGGCACGCGCGATCTTCTGAAGCTGGCGCGCGAGGCTGGCGTGCCGCGCGTGGTCTACACGTCGTCGGTGGCGACGATGGCCTTCCGAACCGACGGCATCGTGGTCAACGAGGACACGCCGGTGACCATCAACGACATGGTCGGCCACTACAAGCGGTCGAAGTTTCTCGCCGAGCAGCAGGCCATCGCCGCCGCCGAGGATGGGCAGCAGGTCATCATCCTCAACCCGACCACGCCCATCGGACCCAATGATTCCAAGCCCACGCCGACTGGGCGTATCTTTGTCGATTTTCTGAATCACAAATTCCCCGCCTATGTCGACACCGGCCTCAACCTCGTCGATGTTGCCGAGGTGGCGCGCACGCACGTGGCCGCGCTCAAGGTGGGCAAGCCCGGCCGCCGCTACATTCTCGGCGGCGAGAACCTGACGCTAAAGCAGATCCTCGACAAGATGTCGGCGATCACCGGCATCCCTTCGCCGAAGACGAAGATCCCGTTCGGCATCGCCGCGACCTATGCGTTCTTCGAGGAGTGGATCACCGGCCGCATTCGAGGCAAGGAACCGCGCGCCACGTTGGAAGAGGTCCGCATGGGCCGCAAAAAAATGTTTGCCTCCAGCGCCCGCGCCCAGCAGGAACTGGGCTTCCGCATTGTGCCGGTATACCCCGCCATGCGCGCCGCCATCGAGTGGTTCCGCGCCAATGGGTATGCGGGCTGACACCTTCTCGTTTATCCACGAGCCTTCATACCAGGGTTGAAGAACGCCCACCGATATGCAACCGATGAGTTGCGCGTTACCCCCCCTCCCCGTTTTTGGCGGCAAATATGCGGTTTGATTGAAGTTGGATATCGGCGCTGCGCTAAATATCACCAATCATTGATCTTGTGGCGCAAATATTTCTGATGGCAGGACTTACGGGTCGCTTTGCGGGAAGGGTCCAGCCGGGCTCACAAAAATGCAAGGCCGATCAGGCCCTCCTGCCGCGCAACCCCACCGATCGACTGCGCCTCCGAGGTTCATTCGTTAGAACCGCAATGTTCGATTCCTCTATTGTGCGCCTGGAGCAGAAAATGATCTGCAAAGTGCAGGCGAAGAATTCGCCGTTCTAAATGAAGAGTTTGGACGCGGAACAGGAGTCGTAGCACTTGACAAAATTCCAGGCAAAACACGCAGCGGTATGAAGTGGGGGATATCGTCCGGGGCCATTTACTATGCGGAGGTGAACGTTATGAAGACCAAGCTTCTCCTCAGTACCTTTCAGATCGGCACGCCCGCCATGCCCGAGCAGGGCTTGCGCATCGGCGCCACCCGCCATCCGCCTCGAGGAGTGCCCAAGGACCGCTGGGTTGCCGACGGCTACTTTGACGTCTGGCTGCCCACCCTCGCGCCCGAAGCCAAACTCGTCTCGCAGATCCTCAAGCTCGATCCCGAAAAGACAAAAGAGCGCGAAAAACTCTTCGACCGCTACGAGCGCGAACTGCTCTCCGACGCCACCGGCCGCCAGACCGTCGAACTCATCGCCAGGATCGCGGAACGCACCCCCGTCAGCATCGGCTGCTTTTGCCAGGATGAGTCCCGCTGCCATCGTTCGCGGCTCTACAAAATCATCCAGCAGTACGCGAAAGACTGAAGAAAGGAAGGTTTTGTAACAAGGGCATGCGGGGACCCTCTGGGTGAGCCAGGCCGTAAGCAGAGGTAAATGAATCCGGGCTTTAGCCCCTGCGTGTCGTTCCAACACACGGGGCGCCTTCAAGAAAGCATCTGATGTCGATTAGTACAATCGACTCACGATGGCCGACACCCTCGCCGAATTCACATGGCTCGGACTGATCTGGATCTTTTGGCGAAGCCCAGGGCGAATTGTTATCGCCGTCCTCCTTGTCTGGTTCGTTTCACAATCGCTTCTCATTTTCAAAGATGGCCGCCCAGCTTCTGACGCGAAGCAGGCTGAAGGGGAGGCATGACCCGAGTCGCCATCATCGCCGCCATGCCCGGCGAGCTGAAGCCTCTGGTTCGCGGCTGGCCGCACTCCACCCGCGGCACCGTTCACTTCTGGGCGCAGCGCAATGAAGAAGAAGAATGGATCGCCGCCTGCGCCGGAGCCGGCCTGGATGCGGCCACCCGCGCCTTCGCCGGAATCGAAGATGGCGGCCCGATCGACCTGGTTCTTTCCGTCGGCTGGGCCGGTGCCCTTACCATCCAGTGCGAGTCCGGCGAAGCCTACAATGTGGCCGGCGTAATCGATGCGCGAACAGGGGAACGCTTCAACTGCGACGCCGGCGCCGGTCCGCTTTGGCTCGCTACTAGCCCCCGGGTTGCCGACATGGCTGAAAAGAGCCGCCTGGCCCAGACCTACAAGGCCGCACTGGTCGATATGGAGGCCGCCGCCGTGGCCCGCCTTGCCGCGATGCGCGGCATCCCTTTCTACGCGATTAAAGGCGTAAGTGATTCGCTCAACGCGCAGTTGCCTGATTTCAACCGGTTTATTGATGCCCAGGGACAATTCCAGACACAACGGTTTGTTCTTTTTGCACTCTTGAGACCTTGGATATGGCCCGCACTGGCCAGGATGGGCGAAAATAGTAAGAAGGCTTCCCAGAGCATTGCGGAGCGACTCCACGAACTTCTGAACGAATGAGGTCACACTGAGACGGAATGGCTACCCAAACCACTAACGCTGCAAGCCATATCGCCCACCGGATTCCCTCGACCATGCGCGCCGTTGTCTACCACGGCATCAACGACATGCGCGTGGAAACCATACCTGTGCCCTCAATCGGCCCCGGCGAGCTGCTGGTAAGGGTCGCCACATGTGGTATTTGCGGCACAGACTTAAAGAAGATTCACACCGGTTCGCACTCCGCGCCCCGCATCTTCGGCCACGAGATGTCGGGCACGGTGGTCGCCACAGGGAAAGGTGTTACGCGGTTCAAGGGCGGGGAACGGGTTGTCGTCCACCATCACGTGCCGTGCGGCGAGTGCTACTACTGCCGGAAAGGTACCCCGGCGCAGTGTCCGCTTTACAAGAAAGTCGGCGTCACCGCGGGATTCGAACCCTCGGGCGGCGGATTCGCCGAGTACATTCGCGTGATGGACTGGGTGGCTTCAAGCTGCGGCGTCGTTCAGATTCCCGATGGCATTCCGTTCGAGCAGGCTGCGTTCCTTGAGCCGGTCAACACCGTACTCAAGGGCGTAAAGATGCTCAACCTGGAGCCCGACGAAACAGTGCTTGTGATCGGCCAGGGGCCGATCGGCCTGATGCATGCAGTGCTGGCCAGTCGAACCGGGGCCCGCGTTCTGACCTCGGACCTCTACCCGGAGCGCCACGCAATCGCAGCCCGCTACGGGCTCAAGGATCCGATCCATGCAGGCAGCGAGAACGTCGTCGAGCGCGTCCATGCCGAGACAGATGGCCGCGGAGCTGACGCCGTCATCCTGGCCGTGGGCGGAAACGCCCTGATCAGGACCGCGATGGATGCTGCGCGTTGCGGAGGGAAAGTGATGCTGTTTGCCCAGACCCAGCGTGGCGACGCAACTTTTGACCCCGGCGTGGTTTGTATGGACGAGAAGACTCTGATGGGGTCCTACTCGTCTTCGTTCGCCATTCTCGACGAGGTGACCGGACTGGTGTTTGGCGGCTACCGCAATGGGTTCGACCTGACGCAGCTCATATCCCATCGTTTTCCGCTGGAACAGGCGATTGCGGCAATCGATGTCGCTTCGCACCCCAAAGCCGACTCAATGAAGATTATGATTGAGCCTGCCACAGGGGTTGGAGCGAATTGATGGGTCCTTCGACGGACTTCCGCTGGCGCCTTTTCGCGGGGCCGCTTCTCATGGATCGCGCCTCTCAACCGTGCTTCCGGACTGCGCAAATGGGTGAACAACTCCGGAACCGCTCGAGGAGGAATCGGTGCCAGACACGGTAAAGGACGGTACTCAACGCACTCGCCCGACCGTCGAGGATGTCCTCCAGGTCGGCCGCAATACAGTTGAAGATGTTCTCCAGATTGGCCGCAATACCGTCGAGGAAGTCCTTCATGTTGGCAGAAGCACGGTTGAAGATGTCATTCAGGTCGGCATCAACACCGTCAAATCCGCGCGCCAGTTGCGCCAGGGAACCATGCAGGCCGCGGTTCTGCACGGTCGCCACGATGTTCGAATTGAAGACGTGCCGGTTCCGCGGGCAGCCGCCGGCGAGCTGATTGTCCGCGTCGGCGCCGCCCTCACTTGCGGAACGGACCTGAAGGTCTTTCGCCGCGGCTACCATGCCCGCATGATCGTCCCTCCAGCCCTCTTCGGCCACGAACTGGCCGGAACCGTTGTCGAGGTCGGGGAGGGAGTTGAAGGTTTTCCCAACGGCAGCCGCGTCGTCGCTCTCAATTCGGCGCCCTGCGGTCAGTGCTACTTCTGCCAGCATGGGCAGGAGAATCTCTGTGACGACCTGCTCTTCAACAACGGCGCCTACGCTGAATTTATCCGCATCCCGGACCGCATCGTTGCCAAGAACACGCTGCACGTTCCCGATCACGTTCCGCTGGAGCATGCCGCGCTGACCGAGCCGCTGGCCTGTGCCGTCCACGGGTTTGAAGATTCGCGTCCGCTTCCCGGCGACACTGTTGCCGTCATCGGCGGCGGCCCGCTGGGGTTGATGATTCTGCATGTGGCCGCGCTGGCCGGCTGCGAAGTGATCGCCATCGTCAAGCACGATGGGCAGGTGGAAGCCGCGCGCCAGCTTGGCGCGGCGCATGTGGTGCAGACCACCAGCATCCGCAAGGCGATTCGCGAGACGCGCGCGCTCACGCCGAAAGATCGCGGCGTCGACATTGCGATTGAGGCTGTGGGCGTTCCCGAGGCGTGGCAAGAAGCTGTGGAGCTGGTGCGCAAGGGCGGCACCGTGAATTTCTTCGGCGGATGCGCGGTGGGCACGCATGTCACGCTCGACACCAATCGCATCCACTATAGCGACATCACGCTGCGCGCCACGTTCCACCACACGCCGGCCATCTGCCGCAAGGCTCTGGATCTCATTGCCAGCGGACGCTTCCAGGCCGGGGCGTTCATTACCGGCCACGCTCATCTCTACGAACTGAACCGCGTGTTTGAGAAGCTGATGAACCGCTCCAGCGAGATCAAGACCGCGATCGTGCCGTGAGAAACGTCTGAACAGGTCGATGTTGATGAATGTCGGAATAAGTCGATGTCTTGAAGGGCACGACTTCAGTCGTGCCGGAAATGCGCAATGCGGGAATCGGGATTAAACAGGTCATGACTGCTGCCGCGGCATCAAATCAGAACACTGACGACCTGATCGCTCACGGCTGGGCTGCGCTTCCCGCCAGCTATCGGATTCCCGAGAATGCGCCCACGCTCGAAGAAGCACGTGCCTGGTGTAAACACCTCGCCGAAACGCACTACGAGAACTTTCACGTCGCCACCTGGTTTCTTCCCGAGCGGCTGCGCCCGCATTTTCATGCGATCTATGCCTACTGCCGCGTCTCGGATGATCTGGGCGACGAAGTCGGCAATACCGAGCAGTGCTCTCGCGCTGCTTGACCTGTGGGGCCGCGAACTTGATGCCTGCTATGAGGGCCGCGCGCGCCATCCCGTATTCGTCGCGCTGGCGGAGACGATTCGCGCCTGCTCGATTCCGAAGGAGCCTTTCGCCGATCTGCTGACCGCGTTTCGTCAGGACCAGACTGTTCCGCGCTACGCGACCATGACAGATGTGCTCGGCTATTGCCGCTACTCGGCGAACCCGGTGGGGCGGCTGGTCCTGTACGCGTGCGGCTACGCGGACGAGGAGCGATTCCGCCTGTCGGATGCGACCTGTTCGGCGTTGCAGCTGGCGAATTTCTGGCAGGATGTTCGCGTGGACTTCGCCAAGGATCGCGTGTATCTGCCGCAGGATGACATGAAGCGCTTCGGCGTAAGCGACGCAACCATCGAGAAGGGAATTGCCACGCCGGAGTTTCGCGCGCTACTCAATCACGAGGTTGCGTTCGCGCGCGATCTTTTTGATGAGGGGCTGCCGCTCATCGGCATGGTCAGCCGCGACCTGGCCGTCGACCTCGACCTCTTCAGCCGCGGCGGGCTGGAGATTCTGCGACGCCATCGAACGTCAGGACTACGATGTGCTCAGCGCGCGGCCGGCTATCTCAAAAAGTACCAAACTGCAGCTTGCACTGCGCGCGGTGAGCGGCAAGTTCCTGCCGTTTCTCCGGCTCGGTGGATCAAGGGGTAAGGCTGCTTGACGGAAGCCATCACATTGGACGAGGCCTACGCAACCTGCCGGGCCATCGCCAAACGCGAAGCCAAGAATTTCTATTACGCATTTGTCGCGCTGCCCGCACCGCGCCGCAACGCCATCTGCGCCATCTATGCCTTCATGCGCAAGGCCGACGACCTTTCCGACGACGAAAGCATTCCACGCGAAGAACGCCGCTGCAATCTCGAAGCCTGGCAATCCGCGTGGCATAGCGCAGCCGCGGGAACCCCTACCAGTGATCCGGTCTTCATCGCGGTCCGCGACGCGACGCAACGCTATTCAATTCCGCTCAGCTTGCTGGATGAGCTGATCGCCGGCACCACTATGGATCTGAAGGCCAATCCGCGGCGATGTGCCCGACACTTATGCGACTTTCGCCGACCTTTACCGCTATTGCTATCTCGTCGCATCGGTGGTCGGCCTGGTCTGCATTCGCATCTTCGGCTACTCCGATCGTGCGGCCGAAAAGCTGGCCGAAGAAACCGGCGTCGCATTCCAACTCACCAACATCCTGCGCGATGTGGCAGAAGATGCGGAACGCGGACGCGTCTACCTGCCCCTGGAAGATATTGCCGCACACAACATCACGCTCGACTCGATTCTGCATCGCGCCAAGGGTGCTTCGCCAACCGCGAACGAGCGGGCATTGCTGGCCGAGATCGGCAAACGCGCCGAGGCGTACTATGCCTCCGCCGACAAGCTGCTGCCCCTGGTCGATCGCGAGAGCCGCGCAGCGCTGTGGGTGCTGGTGTCGATTTATCACGCTTTGCTCCGCCGCATCGAGCGCGCCGGTTACGATGTGTTCTCGCAGCGGGCGAGCGTTCCTACAGTACAGAAGGTCAGCATTCTTGCCGCTGGAATGGCCCGCATGGCGGTTGCACGGCTGTCGCCGTGACCTCACACGAAGATCAAGGGAGTCATCCTGAGGGAGTCGCCGTGGCGACAAGTCGAAGGATCTGCAGTTGCTTTTTAGACTTGTGTCAGGGCACGACTTCAGTCGTGCCCTGACAGCAGCAAAATTGATTCCGGGCTTCAGCCCCTGAGGGGAATTTGCACGCAGGAAAACAACAAACCGCGAACACCCCCACCGTTACCGTGATTGGCGGCGGCGTGGCCGGCATGAGCGCGGCCTGTGCCCTGGCCGAGGCCGGCTATCGCGTGCAACTCGTCGAGCGTCGCAGCTATCTCGGCGGCCGCGCATCGTCCTATCTGCATCCCGGAGTCGACGAAGTCATCGACAACTGCCAGCATGTCCTCTTCGGCTGCTGCACGAATCTCATCGCGTTCTATCGCCGCATCGGCGTCGAAAAGAAGATTCACTGGACCAGCGAGATGACCATGATCGAGCCCGGCGGACGGCGCTCGCAACTCGGCCCATCGCTTCTGCCAGCGCCGCTGCATGGCCTGCCCAGGCTGCTCTCGGCACATGCATTCACACGCGCCGATAAGCTCGCCCTGGCCCGCGGATTCCGCGCCATGATGCGTCCCATCGCGCCTGACAGCACGGAGTCGCTCTCGGACTGGCTGCGCCGCCATAAGCAGACTCACGGCGCGATTGAGCGCTTCTGGCGGCTGGTCATCGCCAGCGCGCTCAATGCGGACCTCGACGCCATCGGCGTTGCCCTACGCGGCCAAAGTGATCCGCGAGCTCTTCATGAACTCCGCCGAAGCCGGCAGAATGGGCATGAGTTCAGTACCGCTGAGCGAACTCTACGCTGGCGCTGCGACGTTTCTGAAAGATAAAGGAGCGGAACTCCACCTGAATACCAGCGTCGAATCGGCCGAGTGGGACGAAGAAGTCTCCGAGTGGACTGTCCATTCCCGCACCGGCCCGCTGGTCTCGGCGTTTCTCGTCATCGCCTTGCCGTTTGAAGCCATGCAAAAGCTGCTGCCGCACCTTCCGCCGGCAACGCACGGCGAAGAACTCGCACGCCAACTCGAATCCTTCACCCACTGGCCGCTTTGCAGCGTCCATCTCTGGTTCGACCGCGCAGATCACCGATCTACCTCATGCCGTGCTGCTCGATCGCGAGATTCACTGGATGTACAACAAGAGCGTTCTGCAGCCCTGGCGCAAACACAACGGCAGCTACCTTGAACTGGTGCAATCCGCTTCCCGGGCCT
Source organism: uncultured Acidobacteriaceae bacterium (assembly GCA_963774175.1). Classification (GTDB taxonomy): domain Bacteria; phylum Acidobacteriota; class Terriglobia; order Terriglobales; family Acidobacteriaceae; genus Telmatobacter. Next base: position 249,501 of record CAVZDT010000021.1, on the reverse strand, counting down.
TCGCAGCCCGCGAACGCAACGAAGCCATTCAGCAAGCACTCGGCGAACTCACCGAATTCTTCCCCGCGACGAAAGAAGCAAAGCTCGAAAAAGCCGCGCTCGTCAAGGAAGTCCGCGCGACCTTTGGAGTGCCGCCCGGCATCGACAAAATGCGGCCGCCCGCCATCTCCCCCTGGCCGAATTGCTTCCTCGCCGGCGACTGGGTTCAGACCGGCTGGCCTTCAACAATGGAGAGCGCCGCCCGCTCCGGCCACATCGCGGCCGACGAACTCTGCGCCAGCAAAATGGAAGACTGCCGATTCCTCGCGCCCGACCTGAAGCCCCGAGGATTTATGAGGCTGCTGGCTCCTGATCGCTAGGTTTCTCCCTGCGCTGGACCAGTCAGCATGAATAGGTTGGCAAGCACTTCACTCCACCCTCTATCGCAACCAGCTTCAATCAGCACGCCGCGGCCGATAGCTAGTGCCTAGAGGCTAAAAGCTGCTTTTTAGTGCGCCAGCAGATACACGCCCACGCACACCAGCACCGCCGAAGCCCATCTCCGCCGATCCACATTCTCATGGAGGAAGAACTTGCCGGCGATCGCATTGGTCACCAGAGTCAGCGAAGCCGACGCCGGGGCCACCAGGCTCAGGTTCAGATGATTCAGCGCGAACAGCAGCGAAAAGAACGCCACGGCCAGAAAGAACACGCCCGCGAAAAACAGCGGACAAGTAACCACCGCGCGGATCGCGCCCTTCAATCCCGATCTGGCGCGAATCTCGTCCAGATCGCCGATCGACTTCATCGCCGCAGCCGTCAGCACTTCGCCAGTAGTCGACGACAGCACGATCGCGGCAATCATAGCCGCCGCCGTCCACGGGCCCGGAGACACGCCAGCCGCCTGGAACATCATCGCAGTTGCTCCTCGGCGACACCGCCGACGGATTCCGCAGCTCCGGGCGCCGGCCGCTCCGTCAGCGACGGCCCGTGCGCCACAAAACCCACGCCCACGGTGATCAGCACGATCCCCGCCCAGCGCTCCAGCGAAATCGGCTCATGCAGCCAGAACCTCGACAGCAGCGCCACAATCACGTTGCCGAACGCCGTTGCCGGCAGCACAAACGTCAGATCGGCCCACGAAAGCGCCGTAAGATAGCTGGCGAAGAAGCCGATCAGCAGCGCGATGCCCACGGCGATCCACGGCGTGAACACGGCGCTGATCAGCGACATCGGATGCGCCAGCGAGATCGGCGGCAGGGGAGTCATGCCGCGCGAAAGGCAGGTATCGCCAAGCGGCGCGCACACCGCAACCAGCCCCAGAATCAGGTATTGTCGCGGAGTCGGTCGAATGTGCGCCATCGGTCTTTAGAAAATCCTCATGTGTTCATGAAAAAGCGAGGGGCGGAAATCCGCAACGACGGACCCGCCCCGGTTGATCCAGTGCAACGCGCGTTACGCTATGCGCCCGCTCCCGCCGTTGCGCGAGCCTCTGCCTGCTGGCTCCGTGCCGCCTTCACCATCTTGTTGCGCTGCGAGCGCAGCTTCAGGAACGCCTTGGCCTCGGTGTAAAGCCGCGGCACGTCGCGGTTCACAATCGCCTTCCAGACCACGCGGAACGCCGCCTTGGGACGGAAGTAGTACTCGTCGTAGAAGCGGTGCACCATCTCCATCACGTAGTCGACGGGCAGGCCGGGGTACTCGATGTGCGCCATCTGGTGGCCGCCGCCGTCTTCCATCTTCTCGTTGGTGATGAAGCCGTTGGCCTTGGCGTACTCGTAGAACTCGGTGCCGGGATACGCGTGCGCAATCGAAACCTGGATGGTCTCGACGTCGAGCGTCTTGGCGAAGTTGATGGTGTTGCGGATCGACTCCTTGGTCTCGCCGGGCAGGCCGAGAATGAAGTCGCCGTGAATCATGAGGCCGAGGTCGTGGCAGTCCTTGGCAAAGGCCCGCGCACGCTCCACCGTTGCGCCCTTCTTGATGTTCTTGAGAATCTGCGGATCGCCCGACTCAAATCCGACAATCAGCAGTCGGCATCCGGCATCCTTCATCGCCTTCAGCGTGTCGCGGTCGGTGGTCACGCGCGACGTGCAGCTCCAGGTCAGGCCCAGCGGCTTCAGCTTCTCGCAAAGCTCGATGGTCCGGACCTTCTGGATGTTGAACGTGTCGTCGTCGAAGAAGAACTCCTTCACTTCGGGGAAGTTCTCCTTGGCCCACTTCAGCTCCGCAGCCACGTCGTCAGTGGAGCGCTTGCGCCACGCATGACCGCTCAGCGTCTGCGGCCACAGGCAGAAGGTGCACTGCGCCGGGCAGCCGCGCGTGGAGTAGAGCGCGATGTAGGGATGCAGCAGGAAGGGAACGTTGTACCTGGTCACGTCCATATCGCGCTTGTAGATCTTTGTGGCCCAGGGCATCGCGTCCAGGTCTTCAACCTGCGGACGGTCGGGATTGTGGACGATCTTGCCGTCCTTCTTGTAGCTGATGCCGAGGATCTCGTTCAGCGGCTTGCCCTGCGCAAACTCGACGACGGAGTAATCGAACTCGCGGCGGCAGATGAAGTCCAGCACCGCGCACTCGTTCAGGGCGCGGTCCGGGTCGGTGGTCACCGGCGGTCCGACGAACGCAATGCGGATCGACGGGTTGGCGGCCTTGATGGCTTCGGCCAGGCGCTGGTCGCCCTCCCAGCCCACCGTCGAGGTGAAGAGCACCAGGAACTCGTAGTCCTTGCAGATCTTGATGGTCTCCTGCCGCGGAGACGTGGTGTGGCGGAGCGTCGAGCAGGCGTGAACCCTCGAGCAAGCCGGCGGGGTAAGTGAGCCACACCGGGTACCAGTAGGATTCGATCTCGCGCGTAGCGGGCCAGCGCGAGCTTGCGCCACCGTCAAAGTTCTCAAACGAAGGCGGATTCAGAAAGAGCGTTTTCAGAGGCATAGGCATCCCTTCAATTCTATCATTTAGAGTGTTTTCAAACGTCTTCGTGATGTTATTTCAGTGATTACTTGCCATGCAGATCGTTCAACCAGTCTTCCATGTGGCCCAGGGAGCGCAGCAGGCTAAGGCGTGCCTTGGCCAGCTCAAAACCCGCATCCAGTGAATCTTCAACCTTTTGGCGCTCGTCGATCCGTGCCAGCTGCTCGGCTTTGGGGCTGATTTGCGGCTGCGAACCCGGGCCAACGCCGGTGCCGTTGCCTAACTCCAATTGTGCCAACACCGTCTTAAGCTGCTCGGCGGCAATCTGCTGTTTTAGATTCGCAATCTCGGCCTGGGTTTCCAACTCTCGATGTTTCCGTCAAGATCCACAATCTGAAAGCTCATTCTGCTTCTCGGCCTGTTCGGCCTCGACCTTGGCCCGGAGAGCATCGGCAGCCGATTCCTTGGCCCTGGCATATCGGCCCATGTCGAATAGCGGGATCTGAACTGAAATTCCTGAAGCGAGGTTATTTGGCGGAAGCGGCTTGGCGAAGAAGCTGCTTACGTCGTTCAGCAGGTTGGTGTTTCTGTTGTATTGCATAAAGAAGCGCAGCTCTGGCAAGTAGCTGGTTTCCTGGTCGCCCCTCGCCAGCGCCAGTTTCGACTTGGCAATCAGTTCAGAGGCGCGAACGCCATGAATCTCCTGTTGCGGGGAGTCTCCACGGATCTGCGGAATCTCCGGAATGCTGGCGTGATCAATCTTGATGGAACCCTCCGGAAGTCCGGTGAGGATTACCAGCTGCTTCGCAAGAACATTTGCGCGGGCCTCCAGTTGCTGGCGTTTCAGTTTCAGTTGCGCCGCGGTGAGCCTGGCCTGCAGCAATTCGCTTAAAGGATCGACACCGGCTTCGGCGCGTTGCTGTTCGATCTCAACGAGGCGGGCTGCGAATTTCTCCTGCTGGTGCGCATCGTCCAGTTCCTGGTTTATGGTGTCGAGTTCGATATACGCCGTCGAAGCATCGAGCGATACCTGCTCGAGAGCATCCTTCAATCGCGCTTTTGCTGCCAGTACTCCAAGGCCGGCGGCATCGATGTAACGCTTCTGCGGAAAGCTGTAGACGAGGGCTTGCACGGTTGCGGTATAGATGGAGGGCGGCGAGCCCGTGAAGCCGACTTCAGGGAAAACCGGCAAGCCGCTTCCGAAGTTGACGGAAGGAATGACCGCATCTTTTGTCTCTGAGAGGTTCGCCGTTGCCTTGTTCACGTCTGCAATCGCGGCGCGTACGCCGGTGCTGTTGCGCTGCGCGAAGTCGACGACTGTCGCCAGCGAGACTTGCGCATGCATCGGAGTAGACACGCCGCTTGCTGCAATCGCGAGACAAAGCGGGAGCCAATGCATCGGCCGGTTGCAAAGTGCCGTCAGTGATCGTGAAGATCTCAAAATGTCAGTCCCAGCGCCGGTTTATAGTCGTGCGCAAGTTTCAGGGCTGCCGCTCGTGCCTGCCAGGCTCCGTTTTTGTCGCCCAGTTGGGCTTTGATCCGGGCGAGCCGCGTGTAGCCTTCAAACGCCGGACCTTCTTCTGTCCGGGGATAATCTTCGAGATACTGCTGCAGCATTTTTTGGGCGAGAGCCAGGTTGCGCTTGCCGCGCACCAGCACCGAGGCGCCGTTGTAAAGCGCGACGCCTGCACGCCGGTCGCGCTGTGCTGCCCGGTAACCGCTTTCGACAGCGGCTTCCATGTCATCCCATCGCTCGTGTTTGCGATAAAAGCTGGCCAACGTCATCCATGCAAATGCAGGATGGTCGCTGGTGGTGGTTGCCAGCTTGAGTTCCCGCTCCGCTGTCCCGGAATCTCTGTGGCTTTCCGCGATACGCGCGAGCAGGATATGAGCCCGCGCCGGGTCCACCTTCTGGAGCGACGGCAGCAGAGATTGCGCCTTGTCGACTCCGCCGCCGACAACCCCTGGGGCGGTGGTGTAGAACTCGCCAAGATCAGTCAACGCCTCGCCGTCGCGCGGATCGAGATTCACGGCTTGCTCGAATTCGGCGCACGCCCGCTTCGCCAGCGAGAATGCCGAGATGAAGGACGCTTTATCGGCTTTTTCGCCCAGCGCCCGACCCAGCCACAGGTGATCGCTCGCCCGCTGGTTGTCAAGCCGAACCGCCTGGTCGCACTCGTTGGCTGCTTCGTCAAAACGCTCAAGCTCAAAGTAAACGCGGCAGCGCAGGTTATGGACCTCGGCCGTCGCGGGCAGTGCATTGAGCAACGAAAGAGCATGATCGGCTTCACCCGATTGCAGAGCGGCATCGGCCTCAACGAGCCCGCTCATCGGGACCTCTGCCGACGCAATAGAGAGTGCTGCAAGCAGCAAAACCACCTCGATACCGTTCTTCACTGGATTCTCTGGATGGGTATGCCCGATTGCAAAGGCTGCCCTGTAGTGGTTCCCGTGGCAACCCAATCTCCGCTTTTCAGACCCGAGACAATTGCAACCTGCGAGATGTTGATTGCGCCGGTCACGACAAATGTTTTCTTCAACTCGTCGCCATCGACCTTGTAGACGTAGGTTCTGCCGTTTTCCGAGCGCAGCGCATCCCTCGGAATACTGAGCGCGTTCGCTTCGCTCGACGTCGTCACCGTGACCGTGACATTGGTGTCGGGAAGCAATTGACCTTCGGGATTGTCATCAACATGGCACGGTGTTTCCCCAACGTTCCTGGTGCCGTATGTGATTACGGAGGCGGGAACGCGCTCGATGGAGCCATGCCAGGTTATCCCCAGCTTCGCATCCCACTTGATCGTGACCGGCTCGCCTACGGCGAGCTTCCCGATTTCAGGCTCGTCAAAGTAGGCGAGAACCCGTTCGTGATGAAGGTCTGCCATCTGGAGAAGCAGTTTGCCCTGTTCGGCGAACTCGGTGGCCTTCACGCTGAGAGTGTAGACCGTCCCGGTAATGGGCGCGCGCACCGAAGTCTGTGCCAGCACCTGCTGGGCTGCCTGACGGTTGGCGAGCGCATCCTGCAGGGCGGCCTGCGCCCGCACGATTTCCGCTTGAGAATACCGGCTCTTCGCGCTTTCCTGGGCTGCGTGCAGGTTTGCCTCTGCTGTCGCCAGTCGCTGCCGCGCGGCGGCTACTTCGCTGGGTGAAGCGGCGCCGGTGGAGTTCAGCTTCGCCAGCGCATCCAGGTCGCGCTGGGCCTGATCGCGCTCCAGTGTGTCGCGCTGGACTTCGGCTGCCGCGGCCTGTTGCTGCTCCTGGGTACCGTTGTGTGTGGCGACTTCCAGGTTGGCCTGGGCTGCTTTTATCGCGCTATCGGCCGTGGCCAGCTTGGCCCGTGCGTCGATGTCGTCCAACTGCATCAGCAGCTTGCCCGCCGGGACCTCGTCGCCCTCCTGGACATAAACCGCCTTTACCACCGCGGAAACGGGACTGAAGATTTGGTGATTCTGTTCAGGCTCGACCTTGCCGTTGGTGCTGCTGGTGCTCGACAGAGGTTCCTGCACAGCCTGGGCAACGCGAACGGTGAGCCGCTCCCGGGTCAGGGAACGAGCGACAAAGTAAACCGCTATGAGGAGTATGACCGCACCTATCCACACCCATCGGCGGTCCGATTGCTTTCTTTCTGTAACCATTCAGCGACCTGAGTCAGTATATAGGACTCGTATCCAAGCCCTTAAGAAGCAGAAATTTGCATGACGCAGTATTCATCTTGGTCCCTCGTACAATAAATACATGTCTCAGCAACCACGCTATACCGACGATCATGCCAAGGCCGGGCTCGATTTTGCTTTTCCGGAGATAGAGACCTGGCAGAACCAGTTCCCCGGCTACGAAATCGTCATCGATGATCCTGAATTGACTTCCGTCTGTCCAAAAACCGGCCTGCCCGACTTCGGACACCTGACCATTCGCTACATGCCCCGAGCCCGTTGTCTCGAGTTGAAATCGCTCAAGGAGTATTTGTTCTGCTATCGCAATCTCGGCATCTTTCAGGAAAACATCGTCAACCAGGTCCTAGAAGACGTTGCGAAATCCTGTGACCCGGTGTGGGCCGTCGTTCGCGCCGAATTCCGCCCCCGCGGCGGCATCGGCACAACCGTGGAGGCGCGCTGGCCGCGGCCCACGAGCTAAAGCTGCTTCCTTCACCCTCGCGGTGTCATCTTGGAACGAAGCGGCCTTCTTCAGCGTAGTGAAGGGTCCGCTTGTCGTTCTCTCGGCCTCGCCACAGACCAAACGTGCTCCATCCATGCGGTGCATTGTTTTTTCTGCTTGGGTGTGGGAAGGCACGAATCCCATCCTTGCCGCGTGCAATACTCAAAACCTGAAGGGAATCGACCTTGGCGACCGTGACTTCATCCGCCCGCATGCGCCTCAGTCCTGCGCTCGCCACGCTGATCCTCCTCATCGCTCTCAACCTGCTCAACTACATCGATCGCTACATCCTTCCCGGCGAGCTGTCGCTGATCCAGAACGAATTCCACGCGACCGGCGAGCAGATGGGCGCGCTCACCACCGCGATGTTCTTCGTCTACATGCTGGCCGCGCCGCTCACCGGCTGGCTCGGCGACCGCTATCGCCGCAAGCCGCTCATCATCGCCGGCGCGATGCTCTGGAGCCTCGCGACGCTGGCGACCGCCTGGGTCCACAGCTACTGGACGCTCTACATCCGCCACGCCATTGTCGGCATTGGCGAAGCCACCTTCGGCATCTTCGCGCCGGCTGTGCTCGCCGATTTCTATCCCGAACGCGACCGCAATCGCATCCTCTCCATCTTCTATGTTGCCATTCCCGTGGGCGCGGCGCTCGGCTACCTGGCCGGAGGTCAGATGGGCACCCTGTGGGGCTGGCGCACGCCATTCTTCATCTGCGCCATTCCCGGATTAATCGTTGCGGTGCTCTACGGATTCTTCGGCCAGGAACCCGTACGCGGCGCGCAGGACCATATCAAACCTACAACCGACCGCGCGACCTTCGCCGGGCTCTTTCACAATCCCGCTTTCCTCTGCGCGACGTTCGGCCTGGCCATGCTGACTTTCGCCATGGGAGGCATCTCCAACTGGGTCCCAGAATTTCTCCACAACCCCATCGGCCTGTCCGTTGCCAAAGCCAGCCAGGTCGTCGGCGCCAGCACCGTTATTGACGGCATCGTCGGCACGGCGATCGGGGGCTGGATCGCGCAGCGCTGGCTCCGCACCAACCACCGTGCTCTCTACCTGCTCAGCTTTTGGAGCGTCGCGCTCACTCTTCCATTCGGCATCCTGCTCTTCTTCGGCCCGGCCCGCTGGACCGTTCCCGCGCTTTTCACTGCCGAGTTCTTTCTCTTTCTCAACACCGGCCCGCTCAACACCGCCATCGTCAACTCCGTCTCCGCACCTGTTCGCGCGACCGCCGTGTCGGTGAATCTTTTCTGCATCCACTTCTTCGGCGACACCTTCTCGCCACAGATCATCGGCAGGATCGCCGACCATTCCAATCTCCGCATCGGTCTCGGCGCCACCCTCATCTTTCTGGTCCTCTCCTGTGTCATCCTGCTCGTTGGCTCGCGATTCGCGCCGCAACTCGAAGAAATCCCTCTCTAGCTTGCCTCCCATCGTGCGTAATACTGGCAGCATGACTCCCGCTGAGGTGCTGCGGCCTACGTTGATCATTCTGGCCTGGCTGATGGCTTTGAGCTGGTTGCATCGCTCAGTCATGGCGCTGCGCGGGATGACGTCGGTGCTGGACCTGACTGCGATTGAGGAAGATCAGTTTCCGGCTCTGCCCGAAAGCAATGCCCCTGATGTTACCGTCGTTGTTCCGGCACGCGATGAGCAGGATTCGATTGTCGCGAGCCTCGAATCCCTCCTCGGCTCCGAAGGGGTTCGTGCGCAGATCGTTGCCATCGACGACCGTTCGGAGGATCGTACCGGCGAGCTTATGGATGCAGTGGCGTCAACGTCGAACAAAGGCTCGAACACTCTCGAGGTCATCCACAATCGAGAATTGCCCCAGGGCTGGCTTGGAAAGCCGCACGCTCTTGCCCTGGGAGTGGCACGGGCCCGGGCACCGTGGCTGCTCTTTACCGATGGAGACGTCACCTTCGCGCCTGAAGCCCTGGAACTATCGCTGCGCGCGGCCACGAAAACAGGAGCGGATCACTTTGTGCTCGTGCCGACATTGACCCATGAAGGCGTGCTGGCGGCAGGCGTGCAAGGGGCGATTCAGGCGCTCGGTCAGTGGGCCGCACGCATGTGGAAGGTCGAGGATCCCGATGCAAAAGACTTTTTTGGAGTGGGCGGATTCAACCTGCTGCGTGCGGACGCTCTCGAAGCTTTCGGCGGCATGGAGCGTTTGCGGATGGAGATTGTGGAAGACGTTTCCCTGGGCTGGCTCGTGAAGAAGGAACTACGCCGGAAATCAATGATGGTTCTTGGACCCGGGCTGGCAAAGATCGCGTGGATGCAGGGGCCATTCGGAATCGTGAGCCTGCTCGAGAAAAACGCCTTCGCCGGATTTCGCTATAGCATCGGGACCGCGGTGGTTGCCTCCGCGTTGCTCGGGCTGCAGGCTGTGGTGCCATTGTTGGCGGTTGCAGCAGGACCATGGGGAGTGGGCGCGTGCGTCACGCTCTATTGCAGCGTTGCAATGAGCTTCCATGCCAACCGGAAACTGAATAACATTTCGCCGTTGCTGGCAATCCTTTACGCGCCGAGTGTGGTGATCCTGGCCTGGTCATTTCTGCGCTCGATGATTCTGACCATCAAGCGTGGTGGCGTAGCCTGGCGGGGCACCCTCTATCCGCTGGCAGAACTCAAGAGGGCCATGATCCCTTGGCGCATAGGCTGACTCTGACAAAGTCTACTTGCCCGGTAAAGTTTCCTGGTCGCGCGAATTCATAAACGACCGGTGTCCGCCGTGTGCCTTCAGGGCCGGATCGGCGATAGTCGGCTTGCCCTGGTCGCCTGAGAACCCGCGCAACAGCTTCGGATTCGGCTTGAACTTCGGCGGCCCGCCGTAGAACTGCCGCACGTGACTCAACACCATGCCGCTGCGCCCATGCATCGGCTGCACAATGCCGCGCACATGCACATCGGCATTGCGGAATTTCTCGAGTTCGCCGACCTCCTCGCGGTCTTCCCGCAGGCTGATGATCGTGAACCTGCACTGATCGTCCGGAGTGTTGGGCGCGCACACGTCCAGGAACCGTGTCCCATCGGGCAACTCGACAACGTCGTAGACGTGAGCCTGGATGCACACATCCCTGCTCGCCAGCTTCGCGGCTTCATCTGCACTCACGCATTTCTTCGGGGGCGCACCGAGGGCAACCGCGCCGGCGCAGCATAATATGAGACCCGCCAGGAATCTTTCGCGCATGATCACTCGATCCGTAAACTGCGCACAGCCTAAATCCCGGCAGCGAGCTTCGGATGTGACCGGCATCGCACTCGAAAAGTACACGACCTCACAGGCAGCGACAATCTCCGTCGAAGCTAGCCCCGTGTCAGGGCACGACTTTATTCGCGCCGAAAACAGCCGGAAAAAGCAAGCGAGTCTTGTGTCAGGGCACGACTTTTAGTCGTGCCGAAAACAGCCGAAAGAGCAGCGGGTTTTAACCCCTGAGGTACGTTTTCGGACCGAAGTTCTTAATTTATACGACCAACTCCGATTCGATCGAGCCGGCATCGACTTCTCATCCTGTAGAGTGCAGTTGGAAGGTATCATCCTCTTCGTGCGATTTCCCCTCGCAGCCATCCTCGTTATTGCACTCCCGATGCCGGCATTGGCCGCGCCGCCAGCCAAATGCGGTTCGGACGCGTCGAGTTCAATTTCGACGGACCGTCCGCAGGTGACCAACGCCAGTACGGTCGTTCCCTGCGGCAGCCTTCAATTTGAAAATGGTTTCCTGATCACCGCGAATGGAAGTCAGTACACCTTCGATACTCCAGAGACCAACATCCGTTTCGGAGTGCCGGGGAAGGGTGAAGTTCGCTTAGGCGTTCCCGACTATTTCTCGAACGACGACACGCTCTCAGGTTTCGCGAATGGCTTCGGCGATCTCGTTCTCGGCTACAAGCAGCAACTGGGTCCGGTCCACGGCTTCGACGTTTCGTTCATTCCATCTCTCAGCTTGCCCACTGGCGCCGGAAAAATCTCAAGCGGCGGCGTCGACCCCGCGTTGCAGCTCCCCTGGTCGCGTTCGCTGTCGAAAAACTGGACCGTGGCGGGAATGTTCTCTGTGATGTGGCCGACTCAGCCGTCGGGCAGAAACACCACCGGTCAGGCCAGCCTTTACTTCGACCGGCAAATCAGCGCGCCACTCGATGCGTGGGTGGAGTACTCAGGAAGCTTTCCCGAGCGCGGCGGCCCGCAGCACCTCATCAACTTCGGCGCCAGCTACAAGCCCACCCCGCATCAGCAGATCGACTTCCACTGGATCGCCGGCCTTTCGGCGGCCGCTCCTGACTACCAGTTTGGCTTTGGCTATTCTGTGCGGTTCCAGATCATTCGCGCCCGGTGAACTCTGTCACTGCAGTTCGAAGCGGATTGAAACCCTGGTTGTCACTTCAACAGGCTTGCCATTCAAGGAATACGGTTTGTACCGATACTTGCGCACCGCATCGAGCCCTGCCTGTTGAAGCATCTTGGGGCCTGAAATCACCTGCGGACTGAGGACGTGTCCGGTCTTGCTGATCACGATTGCCATAACAACGGTGCCCGTCACTCGGGCGGCTATCGGCATCGGCTTGATTACCGGCTCCGCTTTGTGTATCAGCAGCTTTTCGGCGACTTCAGGCGCCACCAACACCTCGTCGGTGGAGCTGCGACGATCTGCGTAGCAGCAGTCTGAGAGGCCAGCGCGAAAAGGAGAGCCACCTGCAGGAGGTTCTTCATAGCGCGCAATATACACGCGTCTGTCATCGAAGTGAAGTCATCTGTCCGCTGGACAACCCGATGATGCCAGCGCCGCTCTAAGAATGTCTGGTCCGGTTTCGAACGAACCTAGCCGCACCTAAAGAGACTCGGAATCATGCCTACACTACCGCTCGTGCAATCAAAATTGGCGAAGACTACCTGGCAGTCAGAAAACAAAATGAGCGCAGAATCTCTGCGCTCATGCGGTTCACTGAAAGCTGATGGCTGAGGGCTGAAAGCTACTTCGCCCCCACCAGTTCCTCGCTCTTCGCCCGCTGTCCGTAGTGGCTCTCGACATACTTGTCGAGAATCTCCTTGAACTCCGCCACGATCGTGTCGCCGTGCAGCGTCTTCAAGAGCTTGCCGTCGACGTATACCGGCGCCTTGGGCTCTTCAAACGTGCCGGGCAGGCTGATGCCGAGGTTGGCGTGTTTTGATTCGCCGGGGCCGTTGACCACGCAGCCCATCACCGCGAGCTTCAGCTCCTCCACTCCCGCATACTTCTTGCGCCACTCCGGCATGGAGGTGCGCAGGTAGCTCTGGATCTGCTCGGCGAGTTCCTGGAAGTAGGTGCTCGTGGTGCGTCCGCAGCCGGGACAGCTGGTCACCTGCGGCATGAAGCTACGGATCGAAAGCGACTGCAGAATCTGCTGGGCTGCCTGCACCTCTTCGGTGCGGTCGCCGCCCGGCTTCGGCGTCAGGCTCACGCGAATGGTGTCGCCGATTCCAGCCAGCAGCAGCGGAGCGAGGCCGGCCGTCGATGCGATCAATCCCTTCGCGCCCATGCCGGCTTCCGTCAATCCCAGGTGCAGTGCGTAGTTGCAACGTGCGGCGAGATTCGTATAGACGTCGATCAGGTCCCGCACTCCCGAAACCTTTGCCGACAGGATGATCTGGTCCGGCCGCAGTCCGAAGTGTTCGGCGGCCCTGGCAGATTCCAGCGCGCTCACCACCATCGCTTCCATCATCACGTCGCGTGCGGGCAGCGGGTCGGCTTTCTTGTTGTTCTCGTCCATCATGCGAGTCAATAAAGCTTGATCAAGTGACCCCCAGTTCACGCCGATTCTCACCGGCTTCTGGTTTTCGACCGCGCACTCCACCATCACCTGGAAGTTGTCGTTGTCTTTCTTGCCGATAGAAGCGTTACCGGGATTGATGCGGTACTTTGCCAGCGCCTTCGCGGTAGCAGGAAACTTTTTCAGCAGCAGATGCCCGTTGTAGTGGAAGTCGCCCACGATCGGCACCCGGATTCCGCGCTTGTCGAGCCCCTCGACGATTGCGGGAACGGCGGCGGCTGCGTCCTCGTTGTTTACCGTCACGCGAACAATCTCCGACCCGGCCATGGCGAGCGCGGCAACCTGCTCGATGGTGCCGGCGGCATCGGCGGTATCGGTGTTGGTCATCGACTGGACGACCACCGGAACCTCCCAGCCCACGCGAACATTGCCGATCTTGACCGTGGGTGTCTTTCTGCGCTGAATCTCTGGCATAAAACCTCGTCCCTCTCAGTTTACCTGTTCCCACATTTATCCTTCACCCGCCATGCCGATGGCGCACCTGCGCTGCGAACAGGCTCTTCTGACGTGAGGATCGGGCCAGATGATGACGGATTGCGCGTGTCAATCCCTTCTTCGCTCGATGCGTCCCAAGTGCCTCAATCCATTCAGCAAAAAACTCTGGCCCGTTTGCAGGGTATTTCCGTCCAAAGGCGCACAATAAATCCAGTGGGACGAAATGAGCAGCTCAGCAACATTCGGTCTGTGCTAGGCTGCGTATCTTATATCTCGGGCTGAACCGCATAAAAACGGGTCGAAAATGTTCCCGTAAGTCGTTAACTGAGAAAACTCTACGGCTAAATTCTCTCCATGGAAGACTTTGCAGCGAAGTCTTCGCGTATCCCAATGAAAGCAGCCAACTTGTTTACAGAGTATGGGGAGGGGAGGGTGCCTCGGAAAGTACACCCTGCAGCGGGCAGCGCGGCACTACCTGGCCAGTTCATAAGCCCGAGCCAGCCATTCCACGACTTCACGGGCATCGCGCTCCTCTCGGAGCAGGTAAATCCGCCATTTCCGTCCTTCGCCTGGCTTCTTTCCGCCACGCCCCTGCTGCATGGTGCCGGCCGCGAAGCGCTTCTCCGCGGCAATTCGTTTTGCAAGGGCCGGAGTCTCGCGGGCGAACTTGATCAGGACGGCGTCCTCTTCGTAGAGCGCCCGGGTACCCGGCAGTGCCGCAAAGACGACTTTACCGCGATAGATCAGCGTCATCCCGAAGGCCCGCTTCACGACGACCGCGGGCCATTGCTCCATCTCCTGCCGCATGGCATCGGCCCAGCGCCTCGCAGAATCACTGGTGGTCTTCATCATTGATCGGCGAGGAGCCTGGTCCATGAACGGTCCTTTGTCCTTCATCCTAAGACGAATAGGGAACAGATGGGATCAGGACTGCCGGAATTCCCGGCTTCCATTTTCCGGGGATCCCTCTCGCCCGGGTAACTCGCAAGCGGATACAATGCAGTCATGCCGTCTCACCGTCACATTCGCTTTCTCATGATTGCGGCAGCTCTCCTTGCCCTCGGTGGCATCAGTCTCTCTGCCCAGGATTCGTCCCATCGCGGGCGCAAGTACAAGGCCCCGCCGCCAACCTCGAAGATCGAGGTTACGGTGCTTCGCGACGACGATTCCAAGCCAATCGAAAACGCTTCGGTCATTTTTCAGCTCATCGGCGACAAGGGCAACATGGAGCTGAAGACCAACGAAGACGGTAAGTCGATCATCGACGTTCTGCCCATGGGGTCGTCCATGCGCCTGCAGATTATCGCCAAGGGGTATCAGACCTATGGCGAAGACTACAAGATCGACAAAGCGCAGATGGCTTTCCCCATTCGCTTGAAGCGGCCGGGCGAGCAGTACTCCATCTACAAGAATCACGACCAGGACGCACAGAAGAACGACAAGAACACCGATCCGGACTCGCCAAAGGATTCGCAGACCAAGCCGAATGGCTCTTCCAGCCAGCCCGCCAATCCGCCAAGCCAGCCGCAGTAGCGGGCCGACGGGAGTCCTGCCGGAAATCTTTTGAAAGTCTGAGATGACGAGTCAGTCACTGACAGGAAAAGCCGCGCTGGTCACGGGCGGAACTCGACGCATCGGGCGCGAGATCGCGCTGGAACTCGCTGCCGCCGGTGCTGATATCGCGATCACCTATCGCAGTTCGAAGACCGAAGCGCAAGAGACGCTCGCCCTCATCCAGCAAATGGGCAGGCTCTCGATCGCGCTTGAATGCGACGTGCGTTCCGAAGAGTCCGTTCGCTCGGCCATCGCCTCGTGCATCAATTTCCATGGTGGGCTCGACGTGCTGGTGAACAACGCCGCGGTCTTCGAGTCCGCGCCACTCGACCAGATGAGCCTCGAGCAATGGGACGACGTCTTCGCAACCAATGCGCGCGGTCCCTTCCTCGTCGCCCGCGAGGCGCTTCCATACCTTCGCGCAGCCGGCGGACGCATCATCAACATCGGCTCGCTCGGCGGGATGCGCGCGTGGGCCGATCACGCCCATTACTGTGCTTCGAAGGCCGCCCTGCACATGCTCACGCAGGCAATGGCCAAGTCATTCGCTCCGGAGGTCGCGGTGAATTGCGTTGCTCCGGGCTGGATCGATCTCGGCGAGGATAACGCGCGCCCGGCGGCGCAGCGCTTTGCCGCCAAAACTCCGATGCAGCGCAACGGCAGCGCCAGGGACGTGGCACAAGCTGTGGCTTTCTTCGCCACCGCAACCAGCTTCATCACCGGCCAGGTGCTGGCCGTCGACGGAGGACTCGGATTGTAGCGACCCCGCGGTGCTGGCGAATCTCGGCGCAGGATCCTGTCTAGCGCGAGAACAGCCGGCTCCAGAATCCTTTTCCATTCGATCGCGCGGACTTTGCCTGCCCGCCCTTGCTTTCCGTTGGGACGTCAAACGTAAGCGGTTCTCCCTTCCAAAGACCGACGGGTTCGGGCTGCTCCGGCCACTTCGCGCCCTCGACCGCCGCCCGGGGATTGGTCACGTAGAGCCGATGCGCTGTCTCCTCGCCCATCTTTGCGCGACGTAGTCGTAGCCCTTCTTCAGGTGCGGCGGCCGCCACTCGCGGGTGATGTGCATCGGTGGCCAGGAAGTGAATCCAGTTGCGGTCCAGCAGCGCATTCGCAAACGCCTTGGCGATACGGCCAAATCGTCCGTACAGCGACGACGAAGTGACCTGCACGAGGCAGCCCTCGCGCATCCAGTCGGCCAGCATCTCTGGATTGCGCTGCAAGACCGGGTTGCGCTCCGGATGGGTGATGATCGGCGTGTAGCCCACATCGTCGCAGCCGGCGTCATCGCTGGGTTCAGTTGCGGCGGAATCGCCTGTCGGGGAACTCGATGAGCAGATAGCCCTTGCCGTTGATGGAGTAGCGCAGGGGATTCTCCAGCGCGTCGGCAATGTTGTCGGCGTTCATGTGGAAGTCGCAGCCGAGGCTCAGTTTGATTACGTCCGTCGAGGCTTGCTCGCGAAGCTCAGCCAGGCGCTGCCTGGTTCACTTCGGTCTGGTAGGGATGGGTCGTCGCTGGCGTGCGGTGTGCAGACAATGTGAGTGACGCCCTCGGTGGTTGCCGCGTGCACCATAGCCAGATCGATGTCTCCAGGTCTGGCGAACCATCGTCCACGCCGTAAATCAGGTGAGTGATGAATATCGATCATCGCTCTCGCTTTTCCGTTCCGCAACGTGAAGGCTCAACGTGTTGTCAGCGCCTCAAGCATAGAGGCAAAAATCTTCCAGCCGTCCGCGAACCCAGCAGCTGCTCGCTGGAGCGGTCGGGATGCGGCATCATTCCCAGACGTTGCGACCCGCATTCAGGATCGCCGGCGATGTTCCTAAGCGAACCATTTGGGTTAGCTTCGGCGTGATTTCCCCATTCGGAGTGGCGTACCGGAAGGCGATGCGGTCCTCGGCTTCGAGGACGGCCAGGTCTTCGGGGGTGCAGAAATAGTTGCCTTCCATGTGCCCGATGGGGATCTTGAGGACTTCGCCGCTGGTGAGCTCGTTGGTGAAGGAGCTGTCAGTGGTTTCCGTGCGCAGATGCACCTGCTTGCAGATGTACTTGAGGCCGGCATTGCGCATCAGCGCGCCGGGCAGCAGGCCGGCTTCGGTGAGAATCTGGAAGCCGTTGCAGATGCCCAGCACCAGGCCGCCACCGGCGGCAAACTTGCTGCACAGCGCTGCATAACCGGCGAGAAGCGCGCAATGGCGCCGGTGCGCAGGTAGTCGCCATAAGCAAAACCGCCCGGAACCAGGACGGCATCCACGCCTTGCAGGTCTTCCGAGTCGTGCCAGAGAAACGTCACCGGCTGGTGGGCAGTCTCGGCGATCACGTTGTACGTGTCGTGGTCGCAGTTGGAGCCGGGAAAGACCAGAACGCCGAATTTCATGCTTCTAGGTTAGCAGTTTGTTAACAGCCAACGCGACGCTTTTAGGAATGGGAGGCAAAATCCTGACTTTCAATGTCATCCTGCGCTGGGCGCTGCCGACTCTGCTCGGTCACTCCGCAATAGTCTCGCGCAACCGACGGTGTGATTCGCGGGCAAATCGGTGCTGAAACGCGCGCGTGACCGGAAAGCCCAGCCGGGCAAGCAGACTCCGCGGCCTCGATACGGCTTCCAGATCGTAATCGACCGCATCAGAGTCGCGGTTGAGCGTGAGCAGGAACCGCTCCTCACCCTCTTCAACGTGATGCGTCGTAGTTTTGTAGGTGAATCCGAACGACAAAGGCTCCCGGGCCACTTCAATGATGTGGCTGAGATTGATGGACCACAACCCTAGCGCAAGCACTTCAACCGCAACAATCTGGCCGACCTCAATGCGGGCGGATGGATTTGCGACCCGCACCCATCCAAGGTCAAAGTGCTTCCACTGCTCCATTGCGCTCACGGCAGCTTCGAATGCCGGCCGACCTGCACCAAGCCGGCTGCGCGATTGATCGTGTGCAAACCCACGACGAATCCGCCCGCTCTTTAACCCGCCTTGCAGGTCGAGGAACTCGGGACTCTGCAAGTCAGTGTGCGAAGCGGTATCAATCTCGCGATCAATTTCCGCGATCGTCGGCCTGGTGGTCCGGAACATGCAATCAGTATGCGAGCTGCAGCTCGAACCCCTTCGGATTGTCGGGAACGAGAGCGATCACTCGATGATGCTCGGCGTCGAAGCTGGTGGAGATAAGCGCCGATCCAGGGTGATCCAGAGCCGTGACGCTGGCAGCGGAATACGGCTTACTCGCCCCGTACACTTCGATCGACAGCAGCTTCCACCACGGATCGTAGCTGCCCTCTCGCGGCGCCACGGTGACAATCAACCCCTGCGTGCTGAGCCGGCAGGCAAACTGCACCCGCAGGTACTCGCCTTTCTTGAAGTCGTAGCTCACGCCATCATCGAGATAAAGCGACCCGTCGCAGCCGACGCCAAAGATCGTCGGGGGATAAACACGAAGTTTAAGCGGACCCTGGGGTTTGTCGTCGGTGCTCTGAATGAGCGGCTGTTCCGGCACAATCGAACCCGCCCGCACAAACACCGGCAATGTCTCCAAAGTGCGGTGAATGTGGACTTCGGGTTGCGCGATCAATGCATTATCGATGCCCTTACGCCCCGAAGTTGGATCAATTCTTGAACCCGTCCAGTAGTCGTACCAGCTTGATGGCGGCAGCGCCACCTGGTAGTCATCGAGTTCGTCCGGAAAAGGACTCTGTGCGACCAGCAGATCCGGCCCCACCATGAACGCATTTCCGGTGTTCAGGTCCAGCGGGCCTCCGTCGGCCTCGCCGTGCGGAAACTCCAGAAACAGTGGCCGCATGATCGGCAGCCCTGTGCGGCTCATCTCCTCGGCGGTGGTGTAGAGGTACGGCATGAGCCGGTAGCGCTCTTCAATGTAACGCCTGCGAAGACTCACATCCTCCGCCGTGCCGTTTTCCCAAGGCTCCTGTGGCAGCGTGCCCACCGCAGTGTGATCGCGATCGATGGGATGGAATGCAGCAACCTCAAGCCAGCGTGTCAGCAACTCCGGCTGCGGAGAGCCCGCGAATCCACCGACGTCCGCCCCTGCCATTGCAAAGCCGCTCAAGCCAAGGTTCAACAACTGCGGTGTTGTTTGCCGCAGATGATCCCATGTGCTTGAGTTGTCGCCCGTCCAGGTCGCGGCGTAGCGATGCCCGCCGGCAAAGCTGGCGCGCGTCATCACAAACGGCCGCAGATTCGGCTCAAGCTTCAGCAGCCCTTCAAAGGTGCCGCGCGAGTTCTGCATGCCATAGATGTTGTGTACTTCGAGATGGCTCGTCACGCGTGGCGCGAAGCCTGGCTCCTCGATGCGGTGCTGCACGTCGTCCGGCATCGTCTTCGATGGCACCTGGAAGATCGCCGGCTCATTCATGTCGTTCCAGAAGCCGGCCACGCCCTGCTTCACGAAATCCGCATATAGCGTGCCCCACCAGTCGCGCGATACTTTCCGCGTGAAATCCGGAAACACGGCTTTCCCCGGCCAAACCACTCCCTCGTAGATTGTCCGGTCGGGATTCTTGACGAAGTGGTCGCCGGCGATCCCTTCTTCAAACGGCTTGTACTTGGCGAGGGGCTGATCGGCAATGTGCAGGTCCGTAATTACCACGGTGCGCAGATGCTCCGCGCGCAGATCCTTGATCATCTGCTCGAAGGTAGGGAAGCGCTCCGGGTCTACGGTGAATGGCCAGTTCTTGTACTGGTAATCGATGTCGAGCCAGATCACGTCGGCTGGGATGCGCTCGCTGCGCAGGCGGTCAGCAATGCGCTTGACTTCGCTTTCGGGGTAGTAGCTGTAGCGCGACTGCTGATACCCGAGCGCCCACATCGGCGGCATCGGCGTTGTGCCCACCAGCCAGGCCCACGTCTCCACCACCCGCTTCGGCTCCGGTCCGTAGACGATGTAGAAATCGAGCGGCCCGCCCTCCGATCCGAACGAGTAGCCGTCGCGATACTCCTTGTTGAAATCGAAGGTCGCGCGCCACGTGTTGTCGAGATAGATGCCAGCGCACACACCCTTGCGAAACGTGATGAACCACGGAATCGACTTGTAAATCGGATCGGTGGACTGCTGCCAGCCGAATGCGTCGGTGTTCCAGTCCGAGAAGGCTTCATTGCGCCGGTCGAGCGTACCCGGCTTGTCGCCCAGCCCGAAATAGTGCTCGTCCATCGGCGACTTCAGGTACACACGAAACGAAGCACCGTGATACTCGATCGGCCGCTCCGGGAGATCCTGGACGATCACATGGCCGGCGTTGTCGGTCACGCTGAATCCAAGGGGGTCCTTGTGAATCGCGATGTGCAGCTTTGCCGTCTTGAACCCGACCACCGATCCATTTGATTCCTGCATGACGTTCACGCTAGCGCTCCGCGACGTGGTGAGCACAGCCCAGGAAGCATCTTCGGGAAGTTGTCCCGCTGGGCCCACGCGCACGCGAATCACATCGTCGCGCAACGCTGTGATCTGCATGATGGCCGCGCCGGAGCGAATTTCGGTGCCGTTGGGCAGCGGGTGGGATGAGGTCACGCGATCTATGCGGACGAATCCGGACCTTGGCTGCGCCCAGGCGTTCGTGCTCAGTTGTGATGCTGCGGCGAAGAACAAACTTCCAAGGACTGCAAAAAGAGAGCATCTCGCTCTGGTCACTGAGCACCTCATCGGGCCATTTTGATAATTTCAAATGAGCGCGGCCGACCCGCTATGGGAGACCCTGCTAGCTCCGCCAACTCCGCCTTCTATACCTTCAGCCCTGCCGCCTTGGCCCGCGTCTGGCTGATGAATGCATCCACGTCCGGTGTGCCCACCTTCATCGACCCAACATTGATCTCCACGTTTGAGAGGGCTCCGGTCAGCGCGGCGCCCGCCAGTGCGATTGCCGTCGTCAGATCCGAGGCCATGTTCGGGTTCGTGATTGGCTTCAGCGTGTTGGCAATCCGCGCCACTTCCGCCGCGCGCTCCGCCACGCCCAGCGGCACGCTGGTCGCATGGCGAAGTGCCGCATTCACGCCAGCCCCACCGTCGTCGGTTTCTCTCGCTGCGCGATATGCCTTCATGACTACGTTGTAGGATTCGGCATCCGCATCGATTGCCGCCTTCAGTTCTTCGCGCACCTCTCCCAGCCGCACGATCGCCTCGCTGAGTTGCGATTCGTATTGCAGGTACGTCTTCTTGCCGCGCGACATCGAGGCAACCATGTTTGCGAGACCCGCTGCCATGGCGCCGCTTGCGGCCGCCGCGCTGCCGCCTCCCGGCGTCGCTGTTGGCGCGGCCAGTTGTTCGATGAATGGTTCAACCCCAGCTCGCAATCCACCCACGGCGGCCTTGCCGGTCATCACCGCAGCCAGTCGATTTTCCAGGATCAGCGACGAATCGAAGTTCTCCACCTGCAGAAACCATTCCGCCGCCTGCTCCAGCGCGGCTTTGGGAATCAGCCCGACGATCTCGCTCGACACAGGTATCACGCCATAGCGAGCCGCCTCGCGCTTTACCACTTCGAAGACGCGATGGATAGGCGTCTGCTCAAAGTCGGTGAGGTTCATCGAGACCTGGGCCATGCCTCGCACCAGGAATCCAGCGCCCTTCACAAAACGCATCCCGCCGGAAGAGAAGCGCACCGCCTTGGCAATCCGTTTGGCAATGTCGACGTCAGCTGTGTTCAGGAAGACGTTGTAGGCGATCAGGAACTTGCGCGCGCCCACCACGGTTGCTCCGGCAGTGGGATGCACGCGCGGTTCTCCGAAATCCGGCTTGCGCGCTGGATTGGTCGCGATCTCGGCGCGAATGCCTTCAAACTGACCGCGCCGGATGTTTTCCAGATTCTGCCGCTCCGGTGAAGTCGCAGCCGCTTCATAGAGGTACACAGGAATGCCGAAGCGCCTGGCAATCTCCGCGCCAACGTGCTTTGCCATCGCCACGCAGTCTTCCAGCGTCACGCCATCGATGGGGATGAACGGCACTACGTCTGCCGCGCCCATGCGCGGATGCGCGCCCTGGTGTTCGTTCAGGTCGATCAACTCCGCCGCCTTGCCTACGCCGCGGATCGCCGCCTCCTGGATCGCCTCGCGCTCGCCTACGAGCGTGATCACGCACCGGTTATGGTCGGCATCCATCTCGTGGTCGAGCAGGTACACGCCCGGCACCTTCATGGCTTCGACAATGGCATCGACCTTGGCCTTGTCGCGGCCCTCTGAAAAATTAGGAACGCACTCCACTAATGTGTTTGGCACGAAGAGAAGGATAAATCAGCCTGGCGATCTGCCAGAATGCTTCAAAGATCTTTAGGTCAACGCCCAAGACGCATCAATATATATCGGGCCATCGAAGGCGGGTGTGGAAGCAGGCAAGAGCCTGATCGCCGGTAGTATTCTCTATTTGGAAAACCGGCAGGAGTTCACCATGACCACCGCAACCGCCCCAGTCATTCACGCCCCGCGCGGCAACCAGCTCCGCTGCAAGGGCTGGCAGCAGGAAGCTGCCCTGCGCTGCCTGATGAACAATCTCGACCCCGAGGTCGCTGAGCGCCCCTCGGACCTCGTCGTCTACGGCGGCATCGGCAAGGCCGCGCGCAACTGGGAGTGCTTTCACGCCATCGTCCGCGAGCTCGAACGTCTCGGCCCGGAAGACACGCTGCTCGTCCAATCCGGCAAGCCGGTCGCCGTCTTTCCCACGCACGAAATGGCGCCGCGCGTCATCATCGCCAACTCCAACCTGGTCGGCAAATGGGCTACGTGGGAGCACTTCAACGAGCTTGACCGCAAGGGCCTCATGATGTACGGCCAGATGACGGCCGGCAGCTGGATCTACATCGGCACGCAGGGAATTCTGCAGGGCACATTCCAGACCTTTGCGGCGCTGGCCGAGCGCCACTTTGGCGGCACGCTCAAGCACAAGCTCGTCGTGACCGGCGGCATGGGCGGCATGGGCGGAGCGCAACCACTCTCCGTGACCCTGAACGACGGTGTTGCCGTGGTCATCGATGTCGATCGCAGTCGCATCGAGCGGCGCGTTGAGACCCGCTACTGCGACACGCATCGCAGAGAATCTGGACGAAGCGCTCGCGCTCTGCGAGTCCGCGCGGCGCGAGGGCCGCGCTCTTTCCGTAGGCCTCGTTGGCAATTGCGCCGACGTTCTGCCCGAGATCGTTCGCCGCGGCGTTCAGGTCGACGTTGTTACCGACCAGACCAGCGCGCACGATCCGCTGAACGGCTATATTCCGCAGGGACTCACGTTGAGTGAAGCAACGGAGCTGCGGAAACGCGATCCGGAGGAGTATGTGCGCCGCTCTACGGCCAGCATGGTCGTCCACGTGGATGCCATGCTTGCCCTGCAGCGTGCCGGCGCCGTTACATTTGATTACGGCAACAACATCCGCCGCTTCGCCTTCGATGCAGGATGCGCCGACGCGTTTCTTATCCCGGGCTTCGTTCCCGAGTACATCCGGCCGCTGTTCTGCACCGGCGCAGGGCCGTTCCGCTGGGTTGCGCTCTCCGGCGATCCCAAAGACATCGACGTGACCGACGACCTCGCGCTCGAGCTTTTTCCGGACAACGAAATCCTCAGCCGCTGGATGAAACTTGCCCGCGGCCGCTTCGCCTTCCAGGGACTTCCGGCGCGCATCTGCTGGCTTGGTTACGGCGAGCGTGCCTTGATGGGTGAAGCGATGAACGACCTGGTGAAGAAGGGAAAGATCTCCGCGCCCATCGCCATCGGCCGCGACCACCTCGACACCGGCTCCGTCGCCAGCCCTTATCGCGAGACGGAAAAGATGCTCGACGGAACCGATGCTGTCGCCGACTGGCCGCTTCTCAACTTCGCTCTCAACACCGCTTCCGGAGCAACGTGGGTCAGCTTCCATCACGGCGGCGGTGTGGGAATGGGTTTCTCGCTCCACGCCGGCCAGGTCACGGTCGCCGACGGCACCGACCTCGCCGCGCGCAAGATTGTCCGCGTCCTCAACAACGATCCCGGCATCGGCATCGCCCGCCACGCCGACGCCGGCTATGAATTGGCGCAGCAAACCGCTCGCGAGAAGGGCGTCCACATTCCGATGGCAGAGAAGTAGCGTGTCAACTACGACCGCCATCGTCAACATCGGCCAACTCGTCACCCTCGCGGGTTCCGCGCGCCCACGCACCAGGGCTGAACTAAATAACCTCGCCATCATCGAAGATGCAGCGATGCTCATCGAAGACGGCCGCATCACCGCGACCGGCAAATACTCCGATCTCAAATCTCAGATCCCGGCGCACGCGACCGTAATCGACGCCGCAGGCAGCGCCGTGACTCCCGGCTTCGTAGACGCTCACACGCACCTCGTCTTCGCCGGCAACCGCGCGGCAGAATTCGAACAACGCATCGCCGGCGCCACTTACCAACAGATCGCCGCGGCCGGCGGAGGCATCCTGCGCACCGTTGCCCTTACCCGCGCTGCCAGTGAAGACGACCTGTTGGCGAGCGCGCGACGTCATCGCGACTGGATGCTTCGTTCCGGCACCACGACACTCGAAGCCAAATCAGGCTACGGCCTCGATCGCGAGACTGAACTGAAGATGCTTCGCGTTCTTCGCCGCCTTAACGAAGAAGGGCCCGTGCGGATCGTCCCCACGTTGCTGGCCGCGCACACCGTCCCGCCCGAATACAAAGAGCGGCGCGCCGAGTACGTTCGCTTCGTCACCGAAGAACTTATCCTCGAAGTCGCCAACCTTGGCCTCGCCCAATATTGCGACGCTTTTTGCGACGACCATGCATTCACGGTCGACGAAACCCGCACCGTCCTCACTTCCGCAAGGCAGCACGGCCTCAAGCTCCGCGTCCATGCTGAGCAGTTCAGATCAGGCACCGGCGCTGATCTGGCCGCCGAACTCGGTGCAGCCACCGCTGATCACCTGGAGACCGCAAGCGACGAGACCTTGCGCCACCTCAGTACTGCCGGCGTTCAGCCGGTTCTGCTGCCGGGGTCCGTTTTCGCTCTCAGCCGCACGCAGTACCCGCCCGCGCGCAAGATGATCGATGCCGGCCTTGCCATCGTCGTCGCGACGGACTTCAATCCCGGCTCTTCGCCTGTGCCGTCCATGCCGTTCATCCTTTCGCTGGCTTGCTTGCAGATGGGTCTCTCGCCTGCTGAAGC
Source organism: uncultured Acidobacteriaceae bacterium (assembly GCA_963774175.1). Taxonomy (GTDB): domain Bacteria; phylum Acidobacteriota; class Terriglobia; order Terriglobales; family Acidobacteriaceae; genus Telmatobacter. The sequence continues at coordinate 224,528 of CAVZDT010000021.1, read as the reverse complement.
ACTCAGTGCTGTCACCATCAACGCCGCGCACTCGCTCGGTCTCGGTGCGGAAGTCGGTTCGCTTGAAGCGGGGAAGCAAGCCGATTTTGTTATCCACGAATTTACTGACTACCGCGAACTGGCCTACTTCATTGCGGCGCCGAATTGTCCGCGTGTCTTCATCGCAGGGAGAGCGGTTGGTGGCTGGAACTAGAGTCGGTTGCCTCAGTGGCTGAAAGCCCCATATTCCATTCGATTCTTGCGGCACGGCTAAACAGCTTGCTGAAAAAGTCCGCGTCGCACGGGGGCTAAAGCCCATACTCATTTTGTTGCGTTTATGGCCTGGCTGAAGCCATGCCCTTATTACAAGACTGCCTGGCGGAAGCCATGCCCTTATTACAAGACTGCCTGGCGGAAGCCATGCCCTTGTTACAGAACCTCGGTTGCATCGGGTTTTTCAGCAAACTGTGAAGCCGTGCCCGTTCAAAACCCGATTTACGCAACCAGTTCCAGTGCAGGCGGCGGAGACAGGCAATTGGTTCGGCGGATTCGATCAGCACTGGGAGTGGCGCGCACAACACCTGGCACATCGTCCGGGTGGCTTGCAATATGCAACCGTTTGGTTGCTGGTTACCTCTCCCCCCCCCATACTCTGTAGAGAAGGTGGCTGTTTTCATAGGGTTGCGCAAGGGTACGGCTGCAAAGTCGTCTGCGGGCTGAACTTAGCCATAGGGTCGTCTCAGTAAAGGGGTTAGAGGCGAGTGACAGTGAACAGTGGACACGGAACAGTGGACAGGGAACAGTGGACAGTGAACAGTGGACAGTGGAGGGTGATCGGTGATCAGGGATTTCTTTGCATAGTTTCAATTATGCGACGGGATGGGGAAATAGCCTGCAAACTGGCGCCGGCTGTAAGCGCTTGATGCAAATGGGAATGTGAAATAACTTTCGATTCCACTATTGACACAGTGTGGACTGCACCCCTCAAGTGAGACAGAGTGTCCAATCGCAAGCCGCCGGGGACTCCGACGAGGTTCTGAAAGAAAGGGTCCACCTTAAGCCGCGACGGCCTCTTTTCGCGCTCTCCGCCGTTCCGCTACGAAGATCGTGACGCCCAGGCCGAGCTGCACCAGCGTCGCTCCCACTACCTTGATTACGGCGAGCAACTTGTCCGGCTGATCCGCGCCGGGAAAGAGCGAGAGCACGATCGTGGTCGCCGTGGCGGCAAATCCAACCACGCCCAGCGCAATGGCCACGGGCTTTTTCCCGGGCACACGGCGCACGTTGGGTCCGGCCGGTTCGCTCTGGAGCCGGATCATCGATGCGAAGAGCAGCAGGTAGGGAATGAAATACGAGATCGTGGCCATGCTTACCAGCACGTCATATGCGCCGCGCACCGTGGTTCCCATCTGCCCGAGGATCGCGACCAGCACGCTGGCTGCTCCGTAGACGGCGATCGACACCCACGGGGTGCGATAGCGTGGATGAATCGATCCAAACACCGGCGGCAGGTAGTGATCGATGCCGGCCACGAAGGGCAGCCGCGAGGTCGACGAGAGATTGGCCGCGGTGGAGCCGACGGTATTCAATCCCACAAGCAGTGCGGTCGGAATAAGCAGCCATCCAAGGCCCAGCCGCTCGCTCAACGCGTGCACGCCATTCACAAATCCCTCGAGTCCGCTGACTGCGTCACTGGGCAGGGCCACCAGCAGCGCCGCCGTTCCACCGATATAGCCCAGCGTGACCACGCTTCCGCCTACGAGGATCGCCCAGGGCATGGTGCGCCGCGGATTCTGGATCTCGTCGCCCATCGCGCTGGCTGCTTCAACGCCGCCGAAGGCGAAAAATACACTCGACCAGAACACGGCGTTATCGAGCGACCAGTGCGGCGTGAGGCTGGCGGTGGTGAAGTGCGTGGCCGAACCGAAGTGCTGCCATGAGACGGCCGCCATCATCATGAGCAGGCCGAGCGGCAGGAGGCTGCCGATGGAGCACAGGTTGTTCAGCCATTTTCCGGCATCCACTCCACGGATATTCAGCATCACGATCAGCGTCAGCCAGAACGCCGCAAATCCCATGAAGTAGAGCGGACTGCTGTTCAGCGCAGCGGCGCGCGGGCCGAACGCAATCAACACCGACGCCGCGCCGAAGTAGAGCACTCCCGCAAAAAACGGCAGGTTGCTCATCCAGTACATCCACGCAGCGATGAAGCCCGTGAAGTCGCCGAATGCGGTGCGCGTCCAGACGTAGATGCCACCCTCTTCGGGATGCCGCGACGACAACTCCATCACGCTTGCGGCCAGGGGAATAAAGAAGCAGGTCAGCGCCGCGAGCCAGATGATGAGGATACTTGGCCCGGCAGCGGCAGCGGTTGAGGTCCAGCGCACGTTCAACGCCACGACGACGTAGAACAGCGCCAGGTCGCGAAACCTGATTCCCCTCTTTAGAGCTGGAGCCGAAGGCATTTGCGTCGCAGGATAGCAGAGCGCTGCGGAGCAAACAATTCAATAATCTCTGGGTCAGACTGTCAGCGTGAACCTCCGTCGGGCGTGAGTGTTGACCCTGTGATAAAACTCGCGCCACCATCCGAGAATCTCTTGGAATGTATGGCATCCATGGAACTTCCGCTCCAAATCTTGCGTAGCTTGAGACATCATGTTCAGCGATCTGAGACTTGCAATCCGACAGCTGGCGAAATCTCCAGGTTTCGCTTTGACGGCAATTGTCACTTTGGCGCTGGGTATCGGCGCGAATGCCGTGGTTTTCAGCGTTCTGAATGCAGTGGTGCTGCGACCTTTGAATGTGCCGCACGCGGAGAATATGTTTACCATCCAGCGGGCCATGTCCAGAATGCAGTCTCCATCGCAGTCCTACCTGGACTATGTCGATCTGCGGGACCGGAACCATACCTTCGACAGCCTCATGATGTTTCAGATCATGGGGCCGGTGGGGGTGTCTACAGGCGCGAATCCGTCGACTGCGTGGCCATACCTGGCGAGCGGAAACTACTTTGACGGCCTGGGAATCCAGCCTTACCTGGGGCGGTTTTTCCATGGGTCGGACGAGAAGGGGAAGAATAGCGCGCCTTATATCGTGCTGAGCTATGCATACTGGCACAGCTATTTCCACGCGGATGCCGGCGTTGTGGGGCGGTCGGTGGAGATCAACAAGCACCCGTTCACGATCATTGGAGTGGCCCCGCAGGGGTTCAGGGGAACGGAGCTGTTCTTTGCGCCTGCCCTGTACATTCCGCTTGTCGAGCAGCCGGTTGTGGAGGGCCATGACGAGCTTCACTATCGTAGCGACCACTCAGCAATGGTGGTGGGAAGGCTGAAAGCCGGGGTAACCGCGACGCAGGCAACCGCGGACCTGGATGCAATTGGAGCGTCGTTGGCCAAAGCCTACCCGTCAGATGATGACGGGCTGAAGTTCTCGCTGGCCAAGCCGGGGCTGGTTGGAGATATGCTGGGCGGCCCGGCGAAGGCTTTCATGGCGGGCTTGATGCTGCTGGCCGGCATGATTCTGCTGGCGGCTTGTGCCAACCTGGGCAGTTTGTTCGCAGCACGAGCGGCGGATCGGGCGAAGGAAGTGGCTCTACGGCTGGCGCTGGGGTCGAAGCGCGGGCTCATTCTGCGCCAACTGCTGACCGAGGCAATTCTTTTGTCGCTCGTTGGAGGCGTGATCGGGCTGGCCGGCGGAGTGGTGATTTTGCACGTGCTGAGCGCGTGGCAGCCGATTCCCGATGTGCCGATCAATGTGCCGGTGAACCCGGATTTCCGCACCTATGCGGTTGCGCTTCTGCTGTCGCTGGCAAGCGGGTTGTCGTTCGGGATGGTTCCGGTTCGGCAAGTGATGCGCGCGGATCCGTGGCAGATGATCCGTACGGGGATAAGCAGCACCACGGGAATGAGACGATTCACGATGCGCGATGTGCTGCTGGTGGCGCAGATTGCGATCTGCGCGGTGCTGGTTACTTCTTCGCTGGTGGCGGTGCGGGGGATGGCGCGTTCGCTGCACAGCAGCTTCGGATTCCAGCCGCGGAACGCGTTGATTGTGGAGAGCGATCTGCACATGGCCGGATACGCGGAGGATCGCGCGGCGCAGATGCAACGGCGCATGCTGGATGCGATCGGGACCATCCCGGGCGTGACGGCTGTTGGCTACACGAACCAGATTCCGCTAGGCCTGGGCGGTGGCGACTCCTACGTTTACACCGACGCCACCACCGACTACCGTCCGACCAACTACGCCGCGGATGCGATGGACTACAACATCTCGCCGGGCTACCTGGCGGCAGCGGAAACCAGGCTGCTGGCGGGTAGAGATATGACATTTCAGGACGACAGCAAGGCGCCGATAGTGGCACTGGTGAACCGGCAATTTGCAGTCAGAGTCTTCGGATCGGTCGACAAGGCGGTTGGCGGGCATTTCAAGTTCTGGGGTGGAAATCGGGCGGAAGTAATAGGCGTGGTCGAGAACGGGAAATACCGCACGCTGACGGAAGATCAGATGCCGGCGATGTATTTCTCGTTTCAGCAGCATGCCACGAGCGGCACATGGCTGGTAGTGCGATCGCAGCGTGATCCGGCAGAGATTGCAGGGGCGATCACAAGAACGCTGCACGGGCTGGATTCTGCAGTGCCCTTTGTTATAAAGCCCTGGACCGTCGAGATGAATTCCGCGTTGTTCGCGGCGCGTGTGGCGACTGTGGCGCTGGGCATTCTCGGATTGCTGGGCGCAATGCTGGCGGTTACGGGCATCTTCGGCATGGCCGCATATGTGGTGAGCAAGCGGTTGCGCGAATTGGGAATCCGGGTGGCTCTCGGTGCCGGGCGTGGACAGATCCTGGGTGCGTCGCTGGGACGCGCGTTTCGACTCTTGGCCGTCGGCTCGGTTGCGGGCCTGGGGCTGGGGTTGCTAGCGACGAAGGTGCTTTCCTTCATCGTCTTCCAGGCCACTCCCAAGGATCCGCTGGTGCTGTGCGGAGTAACGATGACGATGCTGGTGCTGGGCCTGGTGGCGGCGTGGATCCCGGCACGGAGGGCGCTGGCCGTCGATCCTCTGGTGCTCTTGCGGGATGAATAGGCACTGACGCAAGACGGAGAATCGCGAGAAGGCAGTTTTGGCAAACTCGTCAGGCATCTGGCGCGGAGAAACGATTCTGTCCTAGCTACCCAAGTCTTCAAGGACAGCCATGGCTGCGTTGCGGCCGTTAATGCCGATAACGCTGCCGCCGGGGTGGGTGCAAGCGCCGCAGAGATACATCCCGGGCATGGGCGTGCGCGCGCTGAGGCGGTTCGACCACATGTAGGGAGGCAGGCACTCGCCCTGGAAGATGTGCCCGCCGGTGAGCCCCACCTTCTGTTCGATGTCGGGGGGCCCGAGAACCTGGGCATCGATCACGGCCGAATGGATTCCGCCGTCGCCGATATTGCTCGAGAAGCGGGCCAGGGATTTCATGGCAAGGGCGCGCACCTCATCGCGGCGGGCATCCCATGAGCCACGCGCGAATTTGTAAGGCACGTATTGCGCGAAGACGCTCATGGTGTGCTCGCCGCGTGGCACCACGGATGAATCGTGAACGCTCTGGAAGTAGAGCTCGCACCAAAGGTATTCGGGCAGTTCGCCGCGTTTTGCCGCCGCAAATCCGGCTTTCCATTCATTCTTGGTCAGCGGGGCATTGATCTGCCCATAGTGGTGCGCCTCGTTCGTCCCCGGCCGTGCGGTGAAGTTTGGCAGCTCGCGCAGGTGTACGTTCAGCTTCACCGTGCATCCCTCGATCGGGATCTGCTCGATCTTTGCGCGCCATGCGGAGTCCGCGGCGTTCCCCAGCATCCTCAGGGTCCGGCGCGGATCGGCATTTGAAACCACGACGCGCGCCGCGATCCGCTCGCCACTTTCCAGCATTACGCCCTCGCCCGGCAGAATCTGCGCCACGGGCACGCCGGAAACGACGGTTGCGCCGGCCTCGCGCGCTGCATCGCAGAAGTAGAACGACACCATGCCCATGCCGCCCTTTACGTAGCCCCACATCCCGGGAATGCCGCCGAGCCGCCCCGACGCGTGATGGAAACGGATGGAAGCTGTACCGGGATCGAACGGGCTGGCATTTGTTCCGATCACGCCCTGGCCCATCATCGCCACCTGCAAGCGCTCGTCATGGAGGTAATGTTCAAGCATCTCCGCCATTGACCAGTCGAACAGCACGGCTCGCGCCTCGGGATCGTCTCCGAGCCGTTCCTCGATCTCTCCACGCGTCAGCGCCTCTCCGATCCAGCAGTCATCCTCGGTGGGTGGGCGGAGCGCATCGCGCAGCCTGCGAATGACGGCACACATTGCATTCCAGCCACTGACGTCGCCGGGGGAGAGCTTCCGCACCTCCTCGGTGCAGCGCTCGTCGTCGTCCCAGAGCTGCACGCTGGAACCATCGAGGAAGGGAACAAAGAGCCCATTCACCGCCGGCGTCCATTCAAAGCCTCGCCGCGGCAGTTCCAGTTCCTCTACCACCAGCGGATGCAGCAGCCCGGCGAGATACGCGCAAGGCGACATGCGGACTCCCGGAAACGGCTCTTCAATGGTGCAGGCACCGCCTACGCGCTGCCGGCTTTCGATGACCAGCACGCGCTTGCCGGCTCTCGCCAGGTAGGCGGCGCAGGCCAGTCCGTTGTGCCCGGCGCCGACGATGATTACGTCCCAGGTTTTTGCGGCCAGTTCGCGAACCGGTACTGGAAGTCCGATCTCTCCCAGAACTGCCGCTGTCGGTGAGCCCATAGGACCATACGGTAACATCCCGGCATCAAGATCGGGGATTACTCGCCGTTTGATCGACTGGCGGCGGGCTACGCCGCGCTTTTCCCGACCGCTTCACAACAAAATGCCTGACGCAGAGGGCGCGGAGCTTTTTACCTTGTTTGATGAAACAGCCCCAGAGGGTGGCTGAGTCCCTATCGGGAGACGAGCATGTTGGTAGAAGTCTGGGCGATGATTGTCGCGGGTGTCGTGGTGCTGGTGGCGGGTCTGGTTCTTGCCCGGGAGCGATTCCGGGCAGCCTCAGGTGCAGGCAAGATTCTGGTGCTTGCGCCGGTCTGCGAGGCCGCGCCGCTCGCGGTCTTCTCGGCCGAGCACTTCACCGTAGCGCGCGCCTTGATGCCCATCGTGCCGCACTGGCTGCCATTTCCCCTGTTCTGGGTCTACTTCATCGGCGCGGCGCTGCTGGCGGCAGCCGTCAGTTTCGTTGCGTGGCGCCAGGTGCAGTGGTCCGCACCGCTGCTCGCCTTGCTGTTCCTGATCATCGTCACCACCGTCGACCTACCCAACCTCTCCAGGGGCATGCACGACCGGTTGCTCTGGATACTTACCGCGCGCGAAATGTCGTTCGGCGCGGGCGCGATGGTGCTGGCGGGCAGCGTTTGGCCAGGCGGGAACCGTGCAGCCGGCGCGCTGTGCTCGGTCGGCCGCATAATCGTGGCGATCGTCATGGTCTTCTATGGCGTCGAGCACTTTCTCTTCCCGCGTTTCGTGACCGGCGTTCCGCTGGCGAAGCCCATTCCCGCGTGGATGCCGGCGCCAACGGTGATTGCTTACGTTGTGGGGATAGCGCTGGTGCTGGCCGGGCTCGCGCTGTTCTTCCCTTCGAAGATCCGCATTGCCGCCGCCGGTTGCGGGTCGCTTCTTCTGCTGCTGACGGTGTTCTTCTACGGTTCGATCCTCGTGGCGGATATTCAAAAAGGAGGGGACGCGTCGCAGATGGTGGAAGATCTCAACTACGTGGCCGATACCATGCTTTTTGGTGCGACTGTCTTGCTGGCTGGCCTGGGAACAGAGCAGGCCGCTGGCCGGCAACCTGTCGAAGAGCCGGCCTGATCGGCCCGATTGACGCTTCAACGTCAACACCTGGTCGCCAGAACGCCTCGGCTCACTTCACGCTGATGTCCCCGTCAACATCCACCACCAGCGCGTCGCCGTCGATCTGCAGGGAGTGCACCTTCAGCTTCTCGAGCGTCACCTTGTAGCCCGAGGAGGCCGTTGAGCCCTCCAGCGCCTTGCGCAGCAGCTCCGCGGCGTTCACCTTCATGCTCGAAGGCACCTGCCGGCTCAGGAAGGGAGTCAGCAGAAAATTCAGCTCCCGCTGGTCGCTCACCTTCAGCAGCTGCGCATCCCTGAAGCCGATGGTTTCGCCTTCGCCGTATGGAGCCACGGAAACTTCGGCCGTTGGCGAGAGGGTGATGCCTATGCAGGCTCCGCCCATCGACTTGCCCATGCGTGCCCTGGTCTTCACTTTCACCACGATCCGGTCTTGCGCGAACCTCAACGATGCGTCGTCGGCATAGACCGAGCAGGCGGTCTGTGGCGTCCCCTTCAGATAGAATCTTCCCCCTGGACCGCCGAAGAGTTGCTGCTTCAACGTGTGTTCCAGAGCATCCCGGCTCACGCGCAGTTCTACAGCCCGGCACTGGAAAGCACCGGCAGCCAGAACCAGCAAAAGGCCGCTGGCCCTGAGTCCCCAAGTTGATCTCATGTACTTATCGTGACACTTAAAACCGGTCCGTGTCTCTTTATGCGATGGAAGTGATCAAATGGGTTACGGGGCGGTTTTAGGGATAAGCACTGATAAGTCATTCATTTAGACTCAGGTGCACGATAATGGCCGGGGGGCGGATTTTGAACAGAAAATGATCAGTTTGTAAGCGTTTGCTATTGATTTTTGAAGAAAAAATCCCTAAAATAGAACTATCGAATCGCCTTAGGGCTACGAGGATCCCCAGCCCAGCGCCCGAGGCACTTTGGATGTAATTCCACTCCTTTCTGAGGACAACAAAACCAAATGGCAAAACGTAGAGGAAATCCGAATTGGGGCAAGCCGGAGCCCATCGGCCCCGTTGTACCCACCGTGACCTCCTTTGAACAGATCGTCAAGGAGTTCAAGCTCACCCCGGATCAGTACATCCGGTCTACCCGCCTCCGCGAGTGGGCCCGTCGGAACAAGAATTCCAAGTACATTCCTGAGGCGCTCCTTGAAGCCTGGGGCTTTGAGATCGAGTCTACTTTGTAGAAGTCTGCTTCCTGGGCTGTCAACAGAAACGCCGCCTTCGGGTGGCGTTTTTGCTGCCTAAAGTAACCCGTTTTGCCCTTCAGCGCGCAATCGGAGAGAATGAGAGCTGAATCCGATGCCAGACAGCGCACGCACCCTCGGACCGACTTTCACCGACGTTCCCGGCGCCATTGCCGATATCCGCGCCGGGCGCATGGTGGTCGTGGTCGACGATGAAGACCGTGAGAATGAGGGAGATCTGACGCTGGCGGCGGAGTTTGTCACTCCCGAGGCCATCAACTTCATGGCCCGCTACGGCCGCGGTCTTATCTGCCTGACGCTCACTGAGGAGCGCGCGGACTACCTGCGTCTGTTTCCCATGACGCAGCAGAACTCCTCCCGCTTCGGGACCGCGTTCACCGAAACCATCGAGGCTCGTGAAGGCGTCACTACCGGGATCTCGGCGGCCGATCGCGCTCACACGGTGCGCACCGCCATCGATCCCAAAACCACGTTCAGCGACCTGGTTCGTCCCGGGCATATCTTTCCACTGCGGGCGCGGCGCGGAGGTGTCCTGGTCCGCGCCGGCCAGACGGAAGCCTCCGTGGATCTGGCTCGCCTCGCCGGCCTGCAGCCGGCCGGGGTGATCTGCGAGATCATGCGCGACGACGGCGCGATGGCCCGCATTCCGGACCTGGTCCCATTCTGCGCGGAGCACGACCTGCGCATCCTCACCGTGGCCGAACTCATCCGCTACCGCCTGCGCCACGAGCGGTACATCATGCGTGCCGGCGAGTCGCGGATTCAGACGAAATACGGTGAGTTCCGGATGATCGCCTACGAGAGCGACGTGAACGGCGGCGAGAGCCACATCGCGCTGGTGCGCGGAGACCTTTGCCCGGGCTGTCCGGCCTTCAACGATGGGCCGGCCAACGTTTCCGGCGACTCGGAATCATCCCGGACAGCGTGCTCTCATGCGGTGCTTGTCCGCGTCCACACGCGCTGCACAGCGGGCGACGTCTTTGCCGCTGACTGCCGCTGCCGCGAGATCCTCGATCAGTCCATGCGCATCATCGCCGAAGAGGGCTGTGGAGTCATTCTCTATTTGCACAACACCTCTCGCGGCTTCGAGATCGAGAAAACTCCGGAAGTCGCGTCTGCGTTCGAATCCGAGGGACGCGCCATCCCCGCAGGCGGGCAGCATGGCCCGACGAATCGCCTCATCCTGCACCAGGAATTGCGCTCCCGCGAGGGATCGCAGGCACGCTCGGGACGCATTCTCCGCGCCATCGGCCTCGGCGGGCAGATCCTGTCTGACCTGGGCATCCAGCGCATCCGGCTGCTGTCGAACACGCCGATGCACATCCCCGCGTTGGAGGGCTTTGGCCTGGAGATTGTCGAGCAGGTCCCCATCTCTGTTGAAGAGTGCAGCCGGGTGCTCTGAGGCCGTTCTCGTTCGTCCTACCCCCGTTTTCTCTAGGAAGGCGATGCCCGCATCCGCTATGCTGCGTGCTACAAACCGGGTGACCGGTTTCGATCTGCTTCAACCAACTCCGGAGCCTCTGCCATGCAGCTACCGCCGTTGCCGTCCAATGAGAGCGCCAGAATCGAAGCTCTGCACGCACTGAATATTCTGGATACACCGGCCGAAGAACGCTTCGACCGGCTCACGCGACTAGCCAAGCGTGTCTTCAACGTTCCGTACTCAACCATCAGCATGATCGACTCGCAGCGGCAGTGGTTCAAATCGATCCAGGGCCTCAGCCTCTGTCAGACCTCGCGAGACATCTCTTTTTGCGCTCATGCAATCCTGTTCGACGAAATTCTCTATGTCGAAAACGCGCTTAAAGACGAGCGATTCCACGATAATCCCGTGGTCGTGGGAGACCCGAAGATCCGTTTCTACGCAGGCTGCTCTCTTGCAGTGAAGGGATTCAAGGCGGGCACGTTTTGTGTCTTTGATAAAAAGCCCAGGCCATTCTCGGCTGAAGACCGGCAATTGCTGAAGGACCTCGCAAACCTGGCCGAGCAGGAACTGGCCTGAAACTGTGAAAGCGCCACCATCTCTGGCGCAGCTCATCGGAAATCATCGGGCAGACATCAATCAACCTCACAGGCTCACAGATTCCGTGAACCTGCGAGCCCGTGGACTGAGAACTGATGTCCGAGACTGACAACAGATGACTGACAACTGATGACTGGGCTGTTACCAGCCCAGCACGTATGCAAACATCAGCGGCGCGACGATTGAGGCGTCGGATTCAACGATGAACTTCGGCGTCTTCTCACCCAGCTTGCCCCACGTGATCTTTTCGTTGGGCACGGCGCCGGAGTAAGAGCCATAGCTGGTGGTTGAATCGGAAATCTGGCAGAAGTACGCCCACAACGGGACGTGCTCGCGCTGCAGATCCTGGTGCAGCATCGGGACAACGCAGATCGGGAAGTCGCCGGCGATGCCGCCGCCGATCTGGAAGAATCCGAGCGGAGTCGTCTTTGTCGTTTCCGTGTACCACTCGGCCAGTTCCATCATGTACTCGATGCCGGTGCGCACGGTGTGCACCTTTTTCACATCGCCCGAGATGCAGTGGCCGGCGTACATATTTCCCAGCGTGGCGTCTTCCCAGCCTGGTACGAACATGGGAAGATTCTTCTCTGCCGCGGCCAGCAGCCAACTGTTTTTGGGGTCGATCTGATACGACTTTTTCAGATCGCCGGAAAGCAGGATTTTGTACATGAACTGGTGCGGAAAGAAGCGCTCGCCGGCCTTGTCGGCGCGGACCCATTCCTTCAGGACCTCGTTCTCGATGCGCCGCATCGCCTCCATTTCGGGGATGCAGGTATCGGTAACGCGGTTCATGTGGCGACTGAGGAGCGCGGCTTCATCAGCCGGCGTCAGATCGCGATAATGCGGGACGCGCTCGTAATAGTCATGCGCAACGAGGTTAAAGACATCTTCTTCGAGATTGGCGCCCGTGCAGCAGATTCCATGGACCTTATCCTGGCGGATCATTTCGGCTAACGACAATCCGAGTTCGGCGGTGCTCATGGCTCCTGCGATGGTCATAAACATCTTGCCGCCCGACGCAAGGTGAGCTTTGTAGGCTTCTGCGGCGTCGATAAGGGCGGCTGCGTTGAAGTGGCGATAGTGGTGCTTGATGAACGAAGTGATTGCAGACATTTTCCTTACTGTTACTCCCGTTTCCTACGCTAACACAGCAAAATCAGCAGGAGATTAACGCGGGCAAAGTTGTGGAAGGGTCTGAAAAGGAAGGGAATCGGGGGGATCTTTGGTGGTCAGGCGGTTGAGGACACCGAGGCGGATTAATCCGAAGTACTTAGACGCGAAGTTCGAAACATTCAGCCTCGAACTTCGCGCCCGCACTCAACTCATCCAGTGCAATTCAAGGGCTGCACAGGCTTCCACTGAGTATTCTGAGTGCAGAATGAATCTGAGGGGCCCGGGTTACACGTCTGTGGTGAGGGTCGTAGCAATTCCGGAGAAGGCGTTGTTGATGCCGGTAGCGAGATAGCCCATACCGGTGATTGCACCGAATGCGATCAGTGCCACGACCAAGGCATATTCGACCAGGTCCTGACCTTCTTCGCGATCGAGAAAGGTGCGAACGAACAGGTACAGATTGGTGCTCAGCAAGTGCATGTGTCCTCCAGAGGGAAGGGGATATGGATTGTAGGGAGTATTCTCGCTATTTCATAGACGCCGTGCAAGGAAATACAACAGAGGTGCATTGCACGTTAGTAATGGCGTCTAACCTGAAGGTCCATAGTATTAGGTCATTTTTAAGTACCCAGGTTGCGCGCGATTCATCGCTCTTTGGGAATATGCGGCCCAGTTACGAGCCTCGGATTTCATTGGATTTAGATAAATAGCTTCGGATAGCGGTTCAAATTGAATGAATTACCCCGGATAGATCCCCGCACGGATATCGCTCGCGGCCTCGTCGATGTGTTCGGGCCGGCCTAGATCGCGCCAGTAGTACCTATCCGCGGGGAAGCCGAAGATGGGCTCTTCCTGGGCGGCGAGACGCAGGTAGACCGGGATGATCGAGAAGATTCCTTCTTCCCGCATCGTGGAAAATATGCGCGGCGAGAGGATGTGAATGCCGGAGAAGGCCAACGCCTGGAGTTTTTCTGCCGGGCGAACGAGTTCAGGTGTGCCGCCGACGCCTGCGCGTCGGCCACAGAGGCGTCGCTTCGCGTCGAACAGAAGATAGCGGGAAGTGGGACGGTCCTGCACGGCAATGGTCGCGAGAGCATCGTGGTCAAGATGAAAACGAAGCATGCGTTCGAGGTCGATTGTGCTGAGGACATCCACGTTGTGCACGACGAACGGCTCTTCTGAATCGGCGAAGAAATGAGAGGCATGCTTCAGCCCTCCACCGGTGTCGAGAAGGACCTCTTCGTGGGAGATCTCGATGTGCATGCCGAAGTTCTTGTGATCGCGCAGGTAGGTGGGGAGCATGTCGGCGAAGTGATGCGTGTTGATGATGACATCGGAGATGCCGAAGGAGCGAAGACGGATCAGCACAAGTTCGAGAAGCGTATGGCCTGCGACTTCGACGAGGGCTTTGGGGCGATCGCTGGTGAGCGGGCGAAGGCGCGTACCGAGTCCCGCGGCGAGAATCATCGCCTTCACCGCGCCATCTTCTCCAACTCGATGTGGCGCACCACGACTGCAATTCCGTTGACGGAACGGAGGTGGCGGGCGAGCTGTTCTGCCAGGAACACAGACCGGTGCTGGCCACCCGTGCAGCCGAAGGAGACCATCAAATTTGTGAATCCGCGGCGTTGATATGCGGCGACGCTCGCATCCACCAGGGACCACGCGTGGGCGACAAACTGATGAACGCTTTCTTCGTGATTCAGGTATTCGATAACGGGCGCGTCCTTTCCGGTGAGTTGCATGAAACGCTCTTCGCGTCCGGGATTGGGCAGGTTACGCGCGTCGAATACAAAGCCACCGCCGTTGCCGGATTCGTCGGTTGGGATCTGGTGATGAAAGGAGAAGCTGAAGATGCGAACGGTCAGCTTGTCTCCGCCCGGCGCGAGGTGCTGGAGCTTTTCTGAGGACAACATGCCCTGGAAGGCTTCGATCAGGGCAGGCAGAGCGACGGGAAGCTTGACGTTGTGAGCAAGCCAGCGCAGATTCTTGAGGGCGTAAGGAACGCTTTGAAGGAAGTGCACTTTGCGCTCGTAGAATCCGCGGAAACCATAGGCACCGAGAGCCTGCATGATGCGGACGTACACGTAGGCGTAATAGTGCTCCATGAAGGCGCCGCGGTCGAGGGGAATGAAAGCGGATAAACAGTCGAGGTAGTAGTCGAGAAGTTCCTGGCGCACGGCGGGCGGCAAATCAGCCTTGCCGTCGTAGAGAAGGGAGGCGACGTCGTACTGAAGCGCGCCTCTTCGGCCGCCCTGGTAGTCAAGGAAGCTGGGAAGGCCGTCGCGAAGCATCACATTGCGCGACTGGAAATCGCGATAGAGAAAATAGTCGTGCGGCGCGGACAGAAGGAGTTTCGTAAGCCGCGTGAAGTCGTTTTCAAGAGCCTGCTCGTTGAAGGGAATGGCGGCGAGGCGAAGAAAGTAGTACTTGAAATAGTTCAGATCCCAGGCGATCGACTGCCGATCGAAGCTGGAGCGCGGATAGCAGACTTTGTAGTTGAGATCGCGGCCGGCTTCAACCTGGAAGCGGGGCAGGATCGCGACGACGCGCCGATAGACTTCGATCGCGGCCGGTTCAATGACGTCTCCGGTGCGATGCGCGCTGAGGAACTCAAAGAGCGTGGTATCGCCAAGGTCCTCTTCGAGGTAGGCATCGTGAGCGAGGTCCTGGGTATAAATCTCAGGAACTGGGAGACCATGGCGACGGAAGTGGCGGGAGAACTCGAGAAATGCGATGTTCTCTTCGCGTATGGGGTACGCAATGCCGATGGCAGAGCGACCGGCCCCTGAGAGGCGGAAGATTGCGCGCCCGGAGCCGCCGAGCTGGCCCTGGAGGGGCGTGACGCTTTCAGCAGGCGCGTGGAAGTGCTGTTCGAAGAGATGCTTGAGAACGTCCATGAAATCTTTTTGGGTGTGGCCGGGGCCGCTCTCTAAAGATAACCCAGCGCGAAGAGGGTGGAGGGAAGGGAATCCGCCCAGTCTCCTTGACAGCTTAGGAGAAGCCGGGGTACTCTCCTAATGAAGTTAGGAAGAGGGGAACATGCCGGAACAGGCGCAGTTGCTTCCTGGAACTCTCGATTTGTTGATTTTGAAAGCGGTGTCGCTCGGGCCGCTGCACGGCTACGGAGTGCTGCTGCGCATTTCGCAGATTACGGGGCAAGCGCTGCTCGTGGAACAGGGGGCGCTGTATCCGGCACTCTTCCGGCTGGTTCGCCAGGGGCTGCTGAAGGCGAACTGGGGAGTCTCTGAGAACAACCGGCGCGCCAAGTTTTACGAGTTGACGGTCGCCGGCCGCAAGCGATTCAGGGAGGAGACGGAGAGCTGGAATCGCCTGGCGAACGCGATGACCGCGGCCCTGGCTTCGCGGGTGGAGGAACTATGACGGCCTATATTCGTTCTCTTGCTTCGAAGTTCTTTCGGCCCTCGACGGTGGCGAGTGAGATGGACGAAGAGCTGCGCTCGCATATCGCGCATCGGGCGGATGATCTGGAACGCTCAGGCCTGAGTCGCGCCGATGCCGAACGCCGTGCGCGCGTGGAATTTGGCGGCCGCGAGCGCTACAGGGAAGAGAGCTACAAGGCGCTGGGCGGAAACTGGCTGGAGATCATACGGCAGGATGTGCGGATTGCATGGCGGATGCTGCGGAAGTCGCCCGGATTTACCGTGGTTGCGATCGTAACACTGGCCCTGGCTATCGGGGCGAACGCGGTGGTGTTCAGCATTCTCAACGCGCTGGTATTGCGGCCGGTGAACGTGCCCGATGGAGGCAACCTGTACCAGATCGAGCAGGCGAAGGATCACATTCCATCGCAATCGTATGCGGATTATGTTGATTTGCGCGACCGTAACAAATCCTTTGACGGGCTGGCGCTCTATGGCATCGACAAGGTGGGGTTGGACACGAACGGGACGCCGAGTCCGGCGTGGATCTACGAGGCGAGCGCGAATTACTTCGATGCGCTGAAGGTGCAGCCGTATCTTGGGAGGTTCTTTCACGCTGCTGACGACCGCGGGGTGAACAGTGCGCCGTACATGGTTCTCAGCTACGCGTTCTGGACGAATCATTTTCACGGGGACACCGGCATTGTTGGCCGCGCGGTGCGGGTGAACGATGCGGCGTACACGATTCTGGGGGTGGCGCCGGAAGGCTTCCGCGGAACGGAAGTGTTCTATGCTCCGGACTTCTGGGTGCCGATCGTGAACACCGAATCGGCGGACACGCTGAAGGGACGCGGCAACCGGGGATTCTGGATCGTGGGGCACTTGAGGCCAGGAGTAACGGTTGCGCAGGCGACCGAAGATCTGAATTCGGTTTCAGCGCAAATGGGAAAGATTTATCCGGCTGACGACAACGGCCTGACATTCGGGCTGGCCAGGCCGGGGTTGCTGGGCAACATGCTGGGCGGCCCAGTGCATGCGTTTGTGATGGGGTTAATGCTGCTGGCCGGGTTGATTCTGCTGGCGGCGTGCGCGAACCTTGGGAGCCTGTTCTCAGCGCGTGCGGCAGATCGCTGGCGCGAGGTATCGCTGCGGCTGGCGCTGGGATCGACCCGGGGCAGGATCCTGCGTCAACTGTTGACCGAAGCCGTGATGGTTTCGCTCGGCGGCGCGGCTGCGGGGATTGCTGGGTCGGTAATGCTGCTGCGCGCATTGAGTGTATGGCAGCCGATCCCGGATATTCCCATCAATGTTCCGGTGAATCCCGATGGGCGGACGTTTGCGATGGCATTGCTGCTGGCGCTGGTGAGCGGGCTGCTTTTCGGTCTTGTTCCGGTGCGGCTGGTGATGAAAGCAAATCCCTACCAGGGCATCAAAGCCGCGGTGGGTGCAACACAGGGTATGCGGCGCTTTACGCTGCGCGACCTGTTGCTGGCGGTGCAGATTGCGCTGTGCGCGGTGCTGGTGACGTCTTCCCTGGTGGCGGTGCGCGGCATGGTGAGGTCGCTGCATAGCAACTTCGGTTTCGATCCGGGCAATGCGATGCAGGTGGACACGGATCTGAGCATGAGCGGATACAAAAAGGATCAGATGCCAGCGATACAAAGACGGCTGCTGAATGCGATTTCGGGCATTCCGGGAGTGACGGCGGCAGGATTCGCGGACCGTGTTCCTCTCAACATCGGCTGGAGCGACGGGTTTGTGTATCGGGACAGTACGACGAATTGCAAGCCGGAGAACCGGGTTGCGGAGGCGACGGAATACCGTGCTTCGCCCGGGTACTTCGAAGCCGCTGCGACGACGTTCTGGCGGGGCGCACCTTCACCTGGAACGACACCAAGAGTGTCCCGATGGTGGCGGTCGTCAATGCTGAATTCGCGCGCACAGTATTCGGTGGCGAGCAAAACGCCATCGGGCACTGGTTCAAGATCTGGGCGGCACTCGCGTGCAGGTCGTCGGGATCGTGGAAAACGGGAAGTACAAAACACTGAGCGAAGACCCGCAGCCTGCGATGTTTCTTTCCATTCTGCAATCGCCGTCCGACGATACATGGTTTGTGGTTCGTTCGAATCGCGGGACGCAGGAACTGGGGCAGGAATTGCAGCAGACCCTCAATGGTCTCGGTACAGGGTTGCCGTTCGTGGTCAGTACGTGGGACCGCGAATTGGGGACCGCGTTGTTTGCGGCTCGGGCGGCATCGCTCGCTCTTGGTGTGCTGGGAGCGCTGGGTGCGATGCTCGCGGTGACGGGGATTTTCGGCCTGGGAGCATACACGGTAAGCAAGCGGCTGCGCGAACTGGGAATCCGCGTTGCGTTAGGAGCACAGAAGAAACAGGTGTTGCGGGCCGCGCTTGGGAGGGTCTTCAGGCTGCTGGCGATTGGTTCGGTGGCAGGCGTGGGATTGGGAATTGCGGCAACCAAACTGCTCTCGTACATCGTGTACGAAGCGACTCCGCGCGACCCGGTTGTGCTGATTGGGGTGGTCGCGGCGATGGCACTTCTGGGGCTCATCGCTGCGTGGGTTCCGGCGATGCGAGCATTGCATGCGGATCCGCTGATTCTGCTGCGCGAGGAGTGATGCAGCCCAATCAAGAGGAAAAGCGAGGCTGACGGGAGCGGTCCTAGAGTACTGCAAGCCGGTAACTTAACAAGTGAGTACAACTGATTCGGGTCATTGCGGTTCCAATGTAGCAGTCTGACCGCCTGACCCCTTGCGTGGTCACGTCCCCGGCTGATCTTGCTGAGCCGGTTGTTCAAAAGTCTCGCAAGCCGGGGGGCGTTCGAGGTCAAACCCGCTTGTGATAGAGATCGCATATCTAAAAAACAAGCGGGGATCCAAGGAGGATCTCCGATGCGTTTGTTAAAGCCGGTGCGCTGGATTCTTCCAGCGTTTATGTTCTTGCTCGCTTCTGCGGCGTCGTTTGCGCAGATTTCGATCACCGTCAGGCTTGCACCGCCGGTATTGCCGGTGTATGAGCAGCCCGTTTGCCCGGATGAGGGAATGATGTGGGTTCCGGGGTACTGGGCCTGGGGCGATGACGGCTACTACTGGGTTCCAGGCGAATGGGTGCCTGCGCCTTACACGGGAGCGTTGTGGACTCCGCCATGGTGGGGATGGGACAACGATCAGTATGTCTTCCATGAAGGCTACTGGGGCGACCGCGTCGGATATTACGGTGGAATCGATTACGGATTTGGCTACATGGGAATCGGATTTGTCGGTGGCGAGTGGCGCGACGGCGGGTTCGCTTATAACACGGCGGTGATGCGCGTGAACACGTCGGTCATCCACAACACCTACGTGAACGAGACCATCGTGCGTAACGACACGATTGCGAACACGAGGCATGTTGCTTTCAATGGCGGACCCAATGGGATTCGTCACGATCCCACGCCGGCGGAAAGGGCAGCGATGAGCGGACGGCACACTCCGCCAACCGCGGTTCAGCAACAGCAGATCCAGGCGGCGCGAGCCGATCGGACTTCGTATGCCAAGGCGAATGGCGGACATCCGCATACGCTGGCGGTAGCAAGACCTGAAGGCGCCCGGACTGCGGAGACTGGCGGGGCTCGCAACGGTGCGACTGCAAGCACAGAATCATCGCGCTCGAGCAGCGAATCGCGGACAGCACCGGCAGAGAGAAGTGCTCCCAGAACGGAATCGCGCACGGAATCGAAAACTGTGCCGTCTCGGACAGAATCACGAACTGCGCCGAGCCGATCGGAGTCACGCACCGCTTCTGGCAGAAGCGAGCCCGAATCGCGAACGACTACTGCGCACAATGAGGCGTCACACACGACCCATAACGAATCGCCGCGCACCGACACAAGAGCGACGCCATCGCGGACAGAATCACGAACTGCACCGAGCCGATCGGAAACACACATTGCCCCGACCAGGACCGAGCCTGAATCGCGCACGACTACTGCGCACAATGAGTCGTCACGCACGACAGCGACCCATAACGAATCGCCGCGCACCGAGACAAGAACAGCTCCATCGCGCACAGAGTCGCGCCCCAAGCCGGAGGCGAAGACCGAATCACGCCCGGCGCCGAGCGCGAGGACGGAGTCGCGACCGGCTCCCTCAGAGAAACCGCGGACGGAATCTCGACCAGCACCGGAAACACACGCAGCAAACTCGCCGCGTGCCGAATCGCGACCTGCACCGGAGACGCATAGCGCTCCTCAGCACGAATCGCGACCGGCGCCCGCTGTGCATGCGGAGCCTCGTCCGGCTCCGCAGCATTCTGCCGCGCCGCAGTCCCATCCGGCGCCAGCTCCGAAGGAAGAGAAACCGAAGCAGGAAAAAACCAAGCCGGAGACGAGGTAGCGGTCAGGCTCCGGCCCGCTTTGCGTTCCAGTTCTCGTACGCCAGTGAGACGTGAACTGGAACGCCGGAATGCCTCGAAGAATAGACTGGAAACATCAGTTTCCGAGGCACGCAATGCCGGCGGAGATGTGCGGGGCACGATGGGTCTTAGAGAAGGTACCTGGCGGCACTGGAGCGTGCTGTTGTCAGTGTTGCTTGCAGCGGCATCTGTCAGTTGGGCGGATGCCGGGGTGCATACCAATTCGATGAATTTGGATCCGCAGGTGAAGGAGGCATATCACTTCTTTTACCTGCTGGACTTTCCGGCGGCAGTGGAGCGGTTTCAGCGCGTGCACCAGGCCCATCCGGGCGATCCGCAGGCGACGGCCATGCTTCTGAATGTGGAGGTATTTCAGGAGCTGTATCGACTGGACCTGTTGGACACCACGTTCTACGCCAACGATGGATTTCTAACAGGCAGGCACGCGACCCAGGAAGATCCGAAGAAGCGCGACGAGATTTTTGGATTGGCAGATGAGGTGATTCGCGAAGCCGATTCGCGCGTGAGCAAAAACCCGAATGACGTGGATGCATTGTTTGCACGGGGGTGGGCGCGAAGTCTGAAATGCACTTACATTGCGATGGTGGAGCGGGGATTTGGGAGCGGCTTTCGCCTGGCAACGAAAGCCAAAGATGATTGTGCGCGTGTCCTCGAGATTGATCCCAATTACATCGATGCGAAGCTTGTGGTCGGAGTTTACGAGTACGTGGTGGGAGCGTTGCCGCTGCCATTCAAATTCCTGATCGGCTTTGCGGGGATTACCGGCTCAAAGAACAAAGGCATGGAGATGCTGTGGGACGACGCGAGGCGCGGTCCGGCCACCAACGTCGAGGCGCGTACGGTGATTGCCCTGTTTCTGAGGCGCGAAGGGAAGTACAAGGAGGCTGTCGACGTGGTCCGCAGCCTGGAGCAGCAGTATCCGCACGACTATCTTTTCTGCCTGGAGGAGGCAAATCTGCGCAAGGACGCGGGTGAGGGCATGCAGGCAGTAGATGCGTATCGGCGGATCGTGACGGACAGTTCCAAGCCAGGTTACTTTGCCGGGGCGCGGCTGGAGTTGACGTATTTTGGCCTGGGCGATGCGCTGCGCGGCCAGCGGCACTATGCGGAAGCGGCACATGCCTACGAGGAAGCGGCAGCTTCGGAAGGTGTAGGGCTGGAGTTGAGGGTGCGGACACTGGTGGCAGCGGGCGAGTGCCATGACGTGCTCGGCGAGCGCCAGATGGCTGTGAAGGACTACCAGGCGGCGATTGCAGCCGGCCCGAACACGTCGCGGGCAGATACGGCCAGAAAACGGCTGAAGTCGCCGTTTCACGGTAACTAAAGGGCTTATCAAGCCTGGAGATTCAGGGCCGGAACCGGGGAAGGCGCATCTGCGTAATGATATTTTGGGAATCGATGAGTTGATTCCCGGAGGTTCGCCATGTCCTTCTATTGTCAGCGCTGTGGAACCGCATTGCCGCCGAGCGCACGGTTTTGCTCGAATTGCGGAACCGTGGTGACGACCGCGCCTCCGCCGCCGGGCAGGCCTCTGGTAAGGCCGATCGCAGGCCGGGTGATCGCGGGAGTGTGTATCGGCGTGGCCCAGGCAAACGGCTGGGATGTGAACGTGGTACGCATTCTTACGGTCGTGGGGTTTCTGTTTACGAGCGGGCTGGTGGGCGTAGCCTACCTGGCGGGTTGGATTGGAATCCCTGAAGAACCGATTGCGATGCCGGGCGCGTATCCACCTGGCACTCCGGGAACCTATCCACCGGGAAGCTATCCACCAAATACGCCGGGCAGCTATCCTCCCAACGTATGAGCAAGACGTACGTTTCGAATGGGGCACAGCTGAGTTACACAGAAACCGGCTCGGGATTGCCGGTGATCTTTCTCCACCCCACACCGCTCGATCACTTCTATTGGCTTCCGACAGTCGGCGAAATGGGTGGACTGCGCGCGATCATGCCGGATTTTCGCGGTCATGGCGCATCGGAGCTGGGGAAGAACCTGCCGGTCGGCGGGTTTGCGCCGGTGCCGGATGCCGCGGTGCTGAGCATGGGACAACTGGCGGCGGACGTGATGGCACTGATGGATCAGCTTGCGCTGCCGGAGGCGGTCTTCGTCGGCTGCTCGATCGGTGGCTACGTGATGCTGGAGCTTTGGCGCAGAGCGCCGACGCGCATGCGGGGACTGGCGATTGTCTGCTCGAAGCCTCAGCCAGATGCCGAGACGAATCTCGCCAAGCGAGTCGAAACAATCGCGAGGGTACGCTCCGAGGGAACGGCAGGCGTCTTCGATGGAAATGCGCAGACGCTGATTGGAGCAAGCGCGCGGGCGGGGCGTCCGGCGATTGCAAAGGAACTGCGGGCGCGCATGACACTGACACCAGAGGCGGTGGTTGCCACGCAGGCAGGCTTGGCGACGCGGCCGGATTCGGTGCGGGATATTCCCCGGCTTGACGCGCCGATCCTGGCGATCTGTGGCGGCGAGGATCCTGGAATCACCGAGGCGGAGATGCGCGCATTTGAGGCCGCGGAAGGTGGATGCGAGTTTCATCTGCTGCCGGATGCGGGGCATTTCGCCGCGTATGAGCAGCCGGCCAAAGTTGCGGCGCTGCTGGCTGGCTGGGGCAGGCAATTCGAATTCTGAGCGAGAGCGTGATGCGCGGTTCCCGGCGTTGTGCGCCGACACCGAATTGCGAGAGCGCTTCGACGCAAATGCGATAGGCTCAAAGCATTGCTTGCGTTCACGGAAAACCGCTCTTGAATCCTGATTCGAAGATTTCATCTCGTCCTTTTCATTCGTCGGATGCGCGGGGCGCGCTCTATTGCGATGGTGTGTCGATTGAGGCGTTGGCCGGGCGGTATGGCACACCGTTGTACGTCTATTCCGCGGATCAGATTGTGGAGAGGCTGGAATTGTTCCAGCACGCATTTGGACGGCGCGAGCACCTGGTGTGCTACGCGGTGAAGGCGAACTCGTCGCTGGCGATATTGAAGCTGCTTGCGGATCGCGGTGCCGGGTTCGACATCGTGTCGGGTGGCGAGTTGGAGCGAGTGATTGCGGCAGCGCCCGAGGCTGCAGGACGCGTGGTGTTTTCCGGCGTTGGAAAGACCGCGGCGGAGGTCGACCGCGCACTCTCGGCAGGGATTCTGGAGTTCAATGTCGAGAGCGAGGCAGAGCTGCAATTGCTGGCTGAGCGTTCGCGCAAGTTGAAGATCAAGGCGCGGTTTGCACTGCGCGTTAATCCCGATGTGTTTGCAGAGACGCATCCGTATATTTCGACCGGGTTGCGCGAGCACAAGTTTGGGATCGACATTCGCAAGGCGGCGGAGATTTATCGCGCTGCGGCTCGGAACAAGTGGCTTGAGCCGCATGGCATCAGCGTGCACATCGGATCGCAGATTCGCTCGGCGGAGCCCTTCGGCAAGGCAATGGAGCGCGTAAGCAAGCTTGCGGTGCAACTGAAGGGCGAAGGGATTGCTCTGAAGGTTGTGGATGCGGGAGGCGGCCTGGGCATCGACTATCACTCCACCCCAGCGACAAGAATCCGTCGCAGGGGACCCCGGGGTCACGTCGGGACAGATGGCATTGATCCAGCCGCGAGGGTAGCGGAGTATGCGGCGGCGATTGAACGGGCGCTGGCCGGCTTTGATGGCGGACTGCTGATCGAGCCGGGGCGGTTTATCGTGGCACAGGCCGGAGCGCTGGTGACGCGCGTGCTGAACGTAAAGCGGAACGGGAAGAAGACTTTTGTCATTACGGATGCCGCGATGAATGACCTGATCAGGCCGGCGCTCTACCAGGCGTTTCACGAGATTGTGCCGGTACGTCCGCGTGCGGGACGGGCACGTGCGGTGGATGTGGTTGGGCCGGTGTGCGAAACCGGCGACTTCTTTGCGCGGGATCGCGTGATGAAGCCGGTTGAGGCGGGCGATCTGCTGGCGCTGCTGGATGCGGGTGCTTATGGAATGGCGCAGAGTTCCAATTACAACTCGCGATTCCGCCCGGCGGAAGTGCTGGTGGAAGGGAAGAAGCATCGGCTCATTCGCAGGCGCGAGGTGATGAAGGATCTGCTGGCGCCGGAGATTCTGGCATAGCTCGTGGCGCTGATTTGTGATTGAGAGTCCTGCATTCAGTGGCTCGTCCTGATAAGGTATCTCGCGGAGGAAATTGCAATGTTTTTTCGTACGCAGGTGTTGTGTGCCTTGGCAGCGACGGGGTTGTTGATGGGATTGCCGGCCAATTTGAATGCAGATTCGTTGAAGGTGAAGACTGAGCAGGGGAAGGTTGTCGGCAAGACAATCAATGATGGCAAGGTGCGGGCATTCATGGGGCTGCCGTATGCAGCGCCTCCGGTGGGCGATTTGCGGTGGAAGGCTCCGGAGCCGGCGGCGAAGTGGAAGGGTGACCGGGATGCGACCAAGTACGGAGCGCATTGCGCGCAGGGACGCGTGTTTGAAGACATGGTGTTCCAGGACGCGGCGCCGAGCGAAGACTGCCTGTTCCTGAATGTCTACACGCCCGCCGATGCGAAGAAGTCGAGCAAGCTTCCGGTGATGTTCTGGATTCATGGCGGCGGTTATTCGGGCGGCGCGAGTTCGGAGCCGAGACATAACGGAGACTTTCTGCCTCTGAAAGGCGTTGTGCTCGTGACGATCAACTACCGGCTTGGCGTGTTCGGGTTCCTGGTGACGGACGAACTGGCGAAGGAGAACAACGGCGTCGCGGGCAACTACGGACTGATGGACATGGTTGCGGCACTCGAATGGGTGAAGAAGAACATCGGCGCGTTTGGCGGCGATCCGGGCAATGTGACGATCTTCGGCGAGAGCGCGGGATCGTTCGCTGTGAGCACGCTGATGGCGTCGCCGATGGCGCAGGGATTGTTCGCAAAGGCGATCGGCGAGAGCGGCGCGGCGTTTCCGAGCGCGCTGAACCTTGGCGGAGAAAGTGTGAAGGAGCGGGCGGAGATCGACGGCAAGTGGGTTGCAAAACTGGGCGTGAAGGATCTTGCCGAACTGCGGGCGCTGCCGACGGACAAGCTGCTGGAAGCGACAAAAACAAAGGGCCCGACGGGGTTTGCGCCGGATGTCGATGGGAAGTTTCTGACCGAACCTGTGCCGGATACGTACGCGGCGGGCAAGCAGGCGCATGTGCCGCTTCTGGCGGGATGGAATGCGGATGAAGGCAGCTTCTGGGCCATGCGCGGCATGACGACGGCGCAGTGGAAGGAGATGGCGACCAAGCAGTTCGGCGATCGCGCGGAGGAGTTTTTGAAGCTGTATCCGGGCGACACGGATGCGCAGGCGCTGCGGTCGGCGATCGATTTTGGCAGCGACCAGTTCATTGCTTTCGGGACCTGGAAGTGGCTGGAGGCGCAGCGCAAGACAGGCGAAGCGCCGGTGTACCGGTATCATTTTGAGCTTGCGGCGCTGCCGAGCAAATATCATCCGGGCACGTTTGCGTTTCACTCCGACGACATCGAGTACGTTTTCGGCACGCTGGACACGCGGCCGGGCGAGACGGTGCGGCCGGAGGATCGGCAGTTGAGCGAGGCGATGATGACGTACTGGACGAACTTCGCGAAGACGGGCGACCCGAACGGAACGGGCGTGCCGAATTGGCCGAAGTACGACACGACGGACAACTCGCTGATTCATCTGAACAGCCCGATTACGTCGGGTCCGGATGCGACGCGGGATCGGTACTTGTTCCTGCTGCAGGGCATTCCGTCGATGCGGTTCTGAGAGCCCTCAGGGGCTAAAGCCCGAAACTTACTTTGTTGTGTTTGTGGCCTGGCTCACCCGGGGGCCGCATGCCCTTGTTACAAGACTTCGGTTTGATAGGCTTTTTCACGCTGGCATCATCTATTTGGATCATGGCAGGAAAGTCAGGGTGAGGTTCGTGCTTTCCCACCCTTGTGCGATGAAACTGCACAAGGATGGGGCACCCAGCCGAATCGGAAGTGTCCCTCAGGGGCTAAAGCCCGATACTCATTTTGTTGCGTTTATGGCCTGGCTCAAGCCATGCCCTTGTTACAAAACCTGGGTTTCACCGGTTTCTTCAGCAAGCTGTAAAAGTCGTGGCCTGAGTTTCTGAACCTGCGCGGATCAGTTACTGTTGCTTCTGAATGAATTCGGACATCATCATCCTCGGTCTCGGCGCGATGGGCAGTGCGACGGCGTACCACCTTGCACTGCGCGGCAAGAGGGTGCTGGGTATCGAGCAGTTTACTTCGCCGCATGACCAGGGCTCTTCGCACGGCGGGTCGCGGATTATCCGCCAGGCTTACTGGGAGAGCCCCGATTATGTACCGCTGGTGAAGCGGGCTTATGAGTTGTGGCGGAAGGTCGAGAGCGATAGCGGCAAGCGCCTGATGCACATTACTGGTTGCCTTGTCGTGGGAGCGGAACAAGGCGAGTTGGTGACGCACACGATGGCGGCGGCGAATGAGCATGCCATTCCAATTGACGTTATGCAGCGAAGCGAGCTTGGCGGGCGCTTTCCGCAGTTTGTTTTGCAGTCCGGCGAAGCAGGAGTTTACGAAGCGGGCGCGGGATACCTTGTTCCTGAAGAGTGCGTCCGCGCCCATCTCGAGCTTGCATCTCGAGCCGGAGCTGAATTGCGATTCAACGAAAAGGTGCTCTCGTGGTCGGCGAGTGTGGATCATGTTGAGGTCCGGACCAGCAAGGGAAACTATCGCGCCAGACACCTGGTGATTACTGCCGGCCCGTGGGCGAACGAGGCGTTGGGCGGATTTTTTCCGCTGCGCGTGACGCGGCAGCTGATGGCGTGGATACAGCCTCGCGGCGGCGTGGGCGGGTTTGTGCCGGGTCGTTTTCCGATTTTTGTCGCGGAGGATATTGATGGCGGCGCTCCGACGTATGGATTTCCGGCGATCGATGGACCTTCGGGCGGGGTGAAGGCGGCTATTCACGGGAGCGATGACGAGTGCACTCCGGAGAGCGTCGATCGATCGATTCATGAATCGGATGTGCGGAGGATGATTCAGGCGCTGAAGGTGCGCATCCCGGAGCTTGATGGCGAGTTAGTGCGCGCGAAAACGTGCCTGTACACGATGTCGCCTGATGAGCATTTTGTGATTGGTCCACACCCGCAGTTTCCTTCGTGCACGATTGCGTGCGGCTTTTCGGGACATGGGTTCAAGTTTGCGAGCGTGGTGGGTGAGATACTCGCAGACCTTTCGGCCGGCGGCTCGACGAAGCTTCCGATTGGGCTGTTTTCGCCGGGGCGGTTTTCTGCGTAAGGGGTGTACTCCCCTACTCTGCGAACAAGCGCCTCTTTTGTAAATGGTTTACGGGAAAAATTTGCTGCAAGATGTTCTGTTCGTGGAACTTACCTGCATAATCGGTGGGAAAGCAGCGGAAGTGGCTTGGCGTGCTTGGAGGTGAGAGGGGCTTGACTTGTTTTGAGGCGGCGTGGGTCAGCATCGTGGTCTCCCACCCTACCGCAAAGGCGCGGTAGGATGGGGCGCCCAAGATGATGGGGCGCCCAAGATGACGCCGAAGATTCAGGGCAGGCCCAAGCGCAGATGGAAAAGGCCGCCTCGCTGGGCGGCCTGATGAAGGCGGTGGGTGAGATACCTTAGCGGTTGACGCCGGAGGCGGCGGCGAAGCCGGCGGCCTGGGTGGCGGGGATGTCGCTGGTTTTGGGGTCGGTGAAGGAGGAGCCGTCAGCGTTGATGGCGTTGGAGTAGTCAGGACCAAGGCCGAGCTTCTTGAGGGCTCGGGAGTCGGGTGTGAGCCTGGTCTGCCAGCCCTGGTCGGCCTGGAATTTCTGCATCGCGGCGACAGTGTTCGCGTCCCACTGACCGGTGGGTTCGCCGGAGAGATAGTGTTCGCGGATCAGGGCCTGCTGGATCTCAGTCGCGCGCTGGGGGGCGATGCCCTGCTGTCCGTGGAGTTTCTGATGGCGCGGATGTGCGGTTTTGCGGGATTTTGCGCCGGTGCGGGAAAGCTGGCTGGAGGAGGAGCGAGAGTGCGACGTCGAGGCTTTCTTGTGTATCGTGGTTGCTAGAGCGGGTGCTGCGACCAACGCGGCCGATAGCAGGAACGCCAGGCTTGCTCGGACAAAAAGCATTGCTTGGATACCTCAAAAAATGAAAGTCCCTGGACGTTGCAGCAAATTCTATTTGAACGTCCACGTAGTGTGCCACAAAAACGGATGGCCACCGGAAGAATGCAGTCAAACAAGAATAACGAAAGTTCAATGCTAACAGATGTACTTTCGAAATGATCGGCCGGTTTGTGACGGGCACCGCAATTATTTTAGATGCCGAAAACGTGAAGAATCATTGCCTCAGGGCTGAAGCCCACGTCCCTCGGAGCATTTTTCGGCACGACTAAAACAGATTGCTGAAAAAGGTCCGAAATTTGAACGAAGCGTCACACAGGGGCTAAAGCCCATTACTCATTTTGTTGCGTTTATGGCCTGGCTCAAGCCATGCCCTTGTTACAAAACCTCGGTTTCATCGGTTCTTTCAGCAAGCTGTAAAAGTCGTGCCCTGATACAGAACTGGCTTCGACGGAGTTTTTCCGCAGCCTGGTAAGAGCCCTGCCCTGACAGCCGCCCATCCATCGGCGCAATTTTCAGGGCAGATCCTTCGCTCCGCTCAGGATGGCACCGGCAGGCTGTTAATTCGTGGCCGGTTGGTGGCTACTGCAATGTGCCGCCGATGTAGTTGATTCCATTCTCGGGATGGCGCGGATCCATGACTTCGAAGACCACGTCGTCGCCGGTTTTCAGACTCTTGACCACGGCGTCGAACTGATCCTTGGTTCCGGTTGGATGCTTGTTGATGCGCGTGATGACCAGGCCGGGCTCGAGTCCCTGCAGATCAGCGAACGAGCCGGTGCGAACCGACTGGATGATGACGCCGGAGGTATGCATGGCGGCAGCGGTCGATCGGATTCCTGGCGGACCACGAGGCCGAGCTTGGTTTCGCCGGCATCGCCCCGTTTGTCAGGGTTGCTCTCGGCTGCTGTGGCCCGCCTAGTCGGCGAAGACCTTGTCGCGGTCGCCGATGGTGACGGTGGCGTCCGTCTGCTTGCCGTCGCGCAGGTAGCCGAGACGGATGGTGGAGCCGGGCCGGCGGCTGGCGATCTCGTTGACCAGGTCGTCGCCGTCCTTGATGGTGCGGCCATCGATGGTGGTGATGATGTCGCCGGGCTTGAGTCCGGCCTTGTCGGCGGGTCCGCCGGGCTGCACCTGCTGCACCAGCACGCCGTTCTTGAAGCCGTAGACGCGATTGACAGCGCCGGAGAGGCCGGGGCGGAAGGAGATGCCGATGGAGCCGCGCGTGACCTTGTGGCTGGGGCTGATGAGGTCGTTGTAGACGGAGACGACGGTATTCGACGGCATGGCGAAGCCGATGCCCTGGTAGCCGGCCGACTGCGTGTAGATGGCGGTGTTGACGCCGATGACTTCGCCGTTCATGTTGAGCAGCGGACCGCCGGAGTTGCCGGGATTGATGGCCGCGTCGGTCTGGATGAAGTGCTGGAACTGGCCGGCGCGCCGGGCTCGATGGTGCGGTTCTTGGCGGAGATGATGCCGGCGGTGACGGTCTGCGCAAGGGCGAACGGGCTGCCGATGGCTTCGACCCAGTCGCCTACCTCGGCTGTCGTCGGAGTTGCCCATCTTCACGGTGGGCAGCGGAGTGTTGGTGTCGATCTTGATGACGGCGAGATCGGTGGCCTTGTCGACGCCGATGACGCGCGCGGGGCGGCCTAGATCCTGCGTATCGGGGTCGGTGGAGAGCTTGACGTAGATCTTGTCGGCCTTCTCGATGACGTGGTTGTTGGTGATGATGTAGCCCTTGGGATCGACGATGAAGCCGGAGCCGAGCGACTCGCGAACCTGGCCGTCGTCGCCGTCGTCCTGGTCGGGAGTCTGTCCGCCGAAGAAGCGGTTGAAGAAGTCCTGGAAGTTGTTGTCCCCTGGCCCTGGCCCTGACCCTGGCCTTGCTCCTGGTCCTGATCCTCATCGTCGTCGCCGCCGGGGTTCTGGGGATTGGGCTGCGCATGGCCGTGCGGATCAGGCGGCGGCCCTTGTTCTTGGACGGCTTTGGGGAGCGTCTGGGTATTGATGTTCACCACCGCGGGGCCAACTGCCTTGGCGATTTTGCACAAAGTCGTTGGGCTGGATGACGGAGTTTGACGACCTTCAGGGGCGTGGCATCGGCTGCTGTCGTTCTGTTCTTTCCTGTCCGCGGACTCCGTGAGCCGCGAAAGAGCCAGCCACGATGGCGACGGAGAGCGTGGCAAGCAAAACAAACGTCGAAGCAAGACGGTGCGAGCGCAGCCGTTCGAAGAGCGATTTCATAGGTTCGAAGACCTCTTTACGTGTTCAGCCGACGTGGCTGGAATGTCAATTGCACCAACATCAAGTATAGCCAGTTGTGAGCGATTCCCGGCTGGCCAGGAGGTGGGATGCCTGAAGCGTCGGATGCGGAAGTTGACGGCCGGGATTGCCCCAGGCGAGACGGATTGCGAATCGATCACTGGTATATAGACGACGACCGAGGCAAAGAGTGTTGCACCGGCGCATGCTAACATCCGGCATGGACTTCCCCACTGAAGTGTTGCAGATTCATGATGATTGCGGCTGTCGCAATGACTGCCGGAGTGCCGTATGTTGCGCAGGACAGACCGCAGCGCGCCAGGCGCAGTCGCCGCGACCTTCAATGCTTCGACCGGCTGAACGCGATGATGGCTGGCGGCAAGAGCGCGTGGACGCCTGAGCAGTTGGCAACGATGGAGCGGCTGCGCGATGCGGCGATGAAGAGCGCCTACGCGTTTGACGAGTTGCGGCACCTGACGGACAACATCGGGCCGCGGCTCAGCGGATCGCCGCAGGCGCAGCAGGCGGTGGAGTACGTGGCGGCCGAGATGCGGGCGCTGGGCGCGGAGGTGACGCTGGAGAAAGCGAAGGTTCCGCACTGGGTGCGCGGCGATGGAGACGGGCGAGTTGACGGCGTGGCCGGGACAGACGCCGGGAACGACGCAGAAGATCGTGCTTGACGGCGCTGGGCGGGAGCGTGGCGACGCCGCCGGAGGGATGACGGCCGAGGTGGTGGTGGTGGACGACTGGGAGCAGTTGCACGCGCTGCCGCCGGGAGCGGTGAAGGGTAAGATTCTGCTGCTTCAATCATCCGTTCGACAAGGAACTGGCGGCGACAGGGTCGCGGGCTTGAGGCGTACGTGGGCGGCGTGGTGTATCGCGGAGCGGGGCCGATTGCGGGCGCGGCGGTGGGAGCGGTTGCGGTGCTGGTGCGGTCGGTGGGCGGAGCGGATTTCCGGCTGCCGCACACGGGGAGACGGAGTACTGCGCCGGGGTGACGAAGATTCCGGCAGCGGCGGTGACGGCGGAGGACGCGGACCTGCTGAAGGAGCTGGCGAGCCAGGGGCCGGTGAAGATGCATCTTGACGCTGACGCCGCAGACGCTGCCGGATGCGGAGAGCTACAACGTGATCGCGGACTGGAAGGGAACCGAGCATCCCGAGCAGGTGGTCATTGTCTCCGGGCATCTGGACTCGTGGGACCTGGGGACGGGCGCGATTGACGATGGCGCGGGCGTGGTGGTGTCGATGCAGGTGATTCACCTGCTGAAGGAACTGGGGATTCATCCGCGGCGCACGGTGCGCGTGATTGCGTGGATGAGCGAGGAGGAGGGCTCGCGAAGGCGCGGCGGCATACATGACGACCACACGGACGGAGATGGCGAACACATGTGGGAGCGATCGAGAGCGACCTGGGCGCGGACCATCCGACGGGAATTTACTACGCGGGCAAGCCGGCGCTGGGGCAGTGGCTGCGGCCGGTGTCGCAGGTGCTGGACGCGATTGGCGCCGAGACGAACTGTGGCCGCGCCGGAGACGGGCGAGGACATTGACGGGCTGACGGAGAAGGGCGTGCCCAGCTTTGCGCCGGTGCAGGACAGCCGCTTCTACTTCAACTATCACCACACGGCGGCGGATACGTTCGACAAGGTGGACCAAAAGCACCTGGGTGAGAATGCGGCGGTGATGACGGTGCTGGCGTATGCGCTGGCGGATTCCGCAGAGGCGGCGGCGCGGTAAAACGCGACTTCAGGAACGATTTGCGGAGCGGCGGAGGGAAGAACAATTCAGAGTTTAAAGTCCTGAGTTGCAGAAGGCGGGATGGGACGGGCGGATAACAATGAAACGGGATGTTTGGCTGAAGATGTTGCAGGCCTAGTCGGGTGTGCCGTCTTCTTCGGGGTTGTGCGGGGGGGCGCTGCCGGCGTTTTCAAAGTAGGTGTATCGGTCGCTGACCTGGGGGGCGCGGCTGGCGCGGTAGAGATAGATTCTTTCCCTCATGTAGTGGTAGGGGCGATAAAAGATGAGGCCGATGATCGAGGCAACGATGAAGAGAAGAGAGAAAAACATTGCGCAGACTTCAAGGTAGCCGAGCAGGATAAACGGTTTGACGAGGATGTCGCGGGCGGGACCGAGGAGGATCATGATGCCCGCTTCAGCACCAAGCGAAGCGGAGGAAACGAGCAGAATGGTGGAGGAGATGGCGAGCGCTCTCGAGGGGCCCTTGAGATTTCTCCACAGTGCCTTCACGGCGAGAGCCTTTCTGGAATGCGGATGATTGTCCCGGTTACTGGTTTTATTGTGCAACAGGAGACACGTCTCGAGCATTCAAATTCGCGGGAATTCTTCTTGTAGTCGTCTCCGCGATTACTACCGGAGCTATGCCTCGTGGGCGGTGGGGACGTGGGGCTGGGGAACGAGTTCGGTGAGGGCGATGCCGGTGAGGATGAGGATGGCGCCGGTTGCGGGGACGAAGCCGAGACGTTCGCCGGTGACGAGGAAGGATGTGATCCAGGCGAAGACGGGCTCAAGAGTGAGGAGCAGCGCGATGTGAGTGGAGGGCAGGATGGACTGGGCCCAGCTCTGAATGGAGAAGGCTGCCGCGGTGGCGAGTGCGGCGGCGATGACGAGGGCGATGATGAGGTGCGGCGTGAAGTGGACATGCGGGTGTTCGATGAAGGGGAGACTGACGGCCATGAAGAGGGCGCAGAATCCGACTTGCAGGATGGCGAGGGGCCGGAAGGCGATGCGCGGCGAGACGTGTCCGAGGGCGATGCAGTGGAAGGCGAAACCAATGGCGCAGCCGAAGGTGAGGACGTCGCCGAGGTTGATGGAGGAGAGATTGGGAAGCACCGCGGAGATGGATGACGCGGATGCTGTTGCGGACGGAGGAGCGGTGAGGAGCAGGATGCCAATGAAGGCGAGCACAGCGCCGAGGAAGGCGTTCCAGCGCGGTGCACGTGCGCCGGGCGGGCGAAGTGCGGGGACGATGGAGAAGAGCGGGACGAGGACGACGACCAGGCCCGTAATGAAGGCGGATTTCGAAGGCGTGGTGCGGACAAGGCCGATGGTCTGGAACTGGTAACCCGCGGCGAGACAGAGGCCGACGATCGCTCCGGCGGCGATATGGGAGCGGCGGATGGTGCGCCAGGAGCGGTGATACGCGATGGCGAGCAGCGCGAAAGCCAGCGTCATGCGGATGAGGTTGAAGGCCGCGGGAGTGGCGTCGGTGAGCGCGCCTTTGACGAGGACGAAGGTGGATCCCCAGACGGCGACTACGAACGTCATCAGGAGGTAGGCGCGGGTCCTCATCTATATGGATTATGGCAGGCGGGAAGTCAGGGTGAGTTTCGTGCTTTCCCACCCTTGTGTGATGAAACTGCACGAGGATGGGGCACCCAGGCGAGGGCGAATCGGTCGGAATGACATGGGTTAGTTGGGCGAGGTGGCGAAGGCTTGCTGGCCGGCGACCCAGGTTTGCATCACCCTGGTATCGAGGATGGCAGAGGGACGAAGTTTGTAGAGGTCGCGGTCGACGATGACGAAGTCGGCGTCGTAGCCGGGGACCAGCTTGCCCTTGTGCTTTTCGGCGAATTCGGCGTAGGCGGAGCCTTGCGTGTAGGCGTAGAGAGCCTGGCCGCGCGTGAGCTTGTTCTGCGGCGAGAGTAAGTCTTTGTGCCGTACTTCATTCAGTGCGGGTGACGGCGGCGATAGAGTCCGCGAAAGGGCGTGATGGGTTCGACCGGATAGTCGGTGCCGAAGGCGAGAGGGACGCCCGCGTCGAGGAACGCCTTCCACGCGTAGGAGTAGGCGGCGCGCTTCGGACCGAGGCGATCGATAGCCCAGTTCATGTCGGTGAGCAGGTGATTGGGCTGCATGCTGGCGATGACGCCGAGCTGCTTGAAGCGCGGGATGTCGGCGGGGTCGACGACCTGGGCGTGCTCGATGCGATTGCGAGCGGTGGGCGAGACGCCGGGCTGCGAGAAGGCGTCGAGGGCCATGGAGATGGCCTTGTCGCCGATGGCGTGGAAGCCGAGCTGGAAGCCGGCCTTTGCGCGCTCGACGGTCATCTTGTTGAGCTGGTCCTGCGTGTATTGCGGGAGGCCGGTGTTGGTGGGGTCGTCGGAGTAGGGCGCTTTCATGGCGGCGGTGCGCGAGCCGAGCGAGCCATCCATGAAGCCCTTGAGGAATGCCGGTGTGGAGCATGGGGTCGTTGCTGATCGTGGTGGGCGCGCATCGTGATGAGATCGGGTAACGGATCTTTGAAGGGGAGCCACTCGCTGATGCGGAGGTGGAGATTGCCTTCCTTTTCCATCTCTTCGTAGACGAGGAAGTCTTGCCAGTCGCTGAAGTCCTGCACGCTGGTGACGCCGTGGGAGAGGGCGTCGTTGATGGCGAGCTCATCGCCTTTGCGGCGCTCGTCGTGCGTGGGCGGCGGGATGACTTTGTAGACGAGGCCCTGCGCGGATTCGCGAAGGATGCCGGTGGGTTCGCCGTTGGCATCGAGGTCGATGGCTCCGCCTTGCGGAGGTTGCGTTTTGCCGGTGATGCCGGCGGCTGTGAGGGCGGCGGTGTTGGCGATGGCGATGTGGCCGTCGATGCGATCGAGGAAGGTGGGGTGATCGCCGGTGACTTTGTCGAGATCCTGGCGCGTGGGCAGGATCTTGTTCGCCCACAGGGTGTGATCCCAGTTGCCGCCGGTGAGCCAGTGGCCTGCGGGACGCGGAGTTGGCGGCGGCCTGAATTTTGGCGAGCATATCGGCGAGGGATTTGACGCCGGTGAGATCGACGTTGAGCTTGGTGCGGCCGGCGCTGCCGAGATGCGTGTGGGCGTCGTTGAAGCCGGGAAAGAGGAAGATGTTGGCGCTGTCGGAGTGGAGGTCGCGGAGGATGGTATTGGGTCCGGCGAGACGCTTGATGTCCGCGTTGCTGCCGATGGCGAGGACTCTGCCGCCGCCGATGGCGATGGCCTGAACCGTTTGCGGCTTGTCTTCCGCAAAACCTTCGCCGGTGTAGATGACGGCGTTGAAGAAGATGATGTCGGGGACATGCTGTGCGATTGTCGCGGGGTACTGGGACGGATGATCTTGCGGAGTGGATTGTGCGGTGTCCGGGATGGATGCGGCGATTGCCACAGCAAGCAAAATGATGATGGCGCGCATGGGCGAAGTTTAGCAGAGAGTGAGGGGCGGGTTCGCTTCATAGATTGATGTCGGGAATGCACACGTATTGGTTGGAGGCGGAGTCCGTGCTTTCCCACCCATGCGGCAAAGAACGCCACATGGATGGGGCACCCAGATGCGGCTCGCAGGTCGAAAGATGGAAAAGCAGATCCTTCGCTTACCACCCCAAGCTCAGCCCCAAAGAGCAAAAGTCGCTCTTTGGGGGTCCCTGAAGACAGCGCTTGGGGGTCCCTGCGCTCGGGATGGCACTTCCTGGGTTTGACGAGTGGTTTGCTTTCCCACCCATGCGGCAAAGAACGCCGCATGGATGGGGCACCCAGGTTCTGGGTTGGGTTAGATTTGAAGGGCTTGGGTGGGCCAGCTGCCAGAGGCGCGAACTACGAGGGGTCGTGCTTTCCCACCCTTGACCAAAAGAGGGTCATGGATGGGGCACCCAGGTTGGTGCGGAGGATTTACTGTTCGGCGGCCCATTCGGCGAGGGCGAGTGTGAGGAGCAGAATGCGGCGGAGCCCGATTTCGCGGTTCTTGTCGCTGTACCACTCGGCGAGGGTGTGGGCGCCACCGCCATCGCCGCCTGCGCCGACGGAGATTGCGGGAATGCCGAGGGCGATGGGGATGTTGGCGTCGGTTGAACCGAGGCGAAGATCGGTTTGAATGCCGAGATGGCGATCGACAGCGCGGAGGGCTTCAAGGATGGGAGAGTTACCGGGGAGTTGTGCCGCGGGGCGGTCGCCGATTTTTTTGATGACGAAGGTGAGCGGTCCGCGATTGCGAGGGCTCTGGTCTTTGGCGTTGTTGTTGGCCTGGTCGACGGCGTCTTCGACGGCGCGGTGAAGGGCGACTTCAAGGCGAAGGACTTCTTCGGAACTGGTGGAGCGAAAGTCGATGGAGGCGGTCGAACTTTCAGGGATGGAGTTGACGCTGGTGCCGCCCTGAATGGTGCCGATGTTGAGAGTCGTGGTGGGTTTTTCGGGAACAGGCGTGCGCGCGAGAGCGGCGAGAGCGGTTGCAAGAGCGGCGATGGGATTGGGCGTGCCGGAGTCGGTGAAGCTGTGGCCGCCCGGTCCGTTGATGGTGACCTGAAAGCGGCGGCTGCCCAGGGCCTGGGTGACTGCGGAATCGGCGCCGGCGCCGTCGAGGACGAGATGGGTGGCGATGCGCCCGGCGAGCGCACGCTGATCGTAGAAGTGACGGATGCCGCGCAGATCGCCTTCTCCTTCTTCTCCGACGTTGCCGAGGATAACGATTGGCGCCGGCGAGCCTGACCTTGGCATGGATGAGCGCCTGGGCGAGGGCCAGCATGCCGATGACACCGGCGGCGTTGTCGCATGCTCCGGGTGCGGCGAGGCGGTTGGCTCCGTCGACGCGCGTGGTGACGGGATGGAGCGATGTGCCGGCGGGAAACACGGTGTCGAGATGGGCGGAGAGAACGACGACGGGGCCGGTGCTTTCGGCGGGAAGATGCGCGGCGGGGATGAAGCCGAAGACGTTGCCGATGGCGTCGGTTTGGATGTCGGAGAGGCCGATTTCAGCGAGGCGTGCGGCGAGCCATTGGGAGCGAGGCTGTTCGCCGAATGGCGGCGCGGGAATGGCAACCAATTCGGACTGGCGGTCGATGAGGGTCTTGGGATTGTTATGCAGCCAGGTGAACGCAGCGTGAACGGGACGTTGCGCGGCGATTGCCGTAACGCGAGTGAAAGCCGTGCTTCGCGAAAAGATTGGCATGCGATTTCAAGGGTAGCAGGGAGACGGGGATTAGGGATTAGGGAGTAGGGACTGAGGGACTAGGGACCGGGGACTAAGGCGCGTCGAATTAGGAACTACGAGCTACGAACTTTGAACTACGAACGGCCTTCGTACTCGACGGAGTGGAGGAAGAGGCCGCGGGCGGGGGCGGTGGGGCCGGCGAGGGCGCGATCGTTAGCGGCGAGGATTGCGGGAATGTCGTTGAGGCTCATGTAGCCGCGGGCTACGTCGAGCATGGTGCCGACGAGGTTGCGCACCATGTGATGAAGGAATCCATTGCCGCGAACGCGATAGACGAGGAGATCGAAACCGTCGGTTGTTTGCTGGTGCCATGCGGAGGAGAAGATGGTGCGGATGGTGGTGTGAACCTTCGTCTGAATGGAGGAGCCTTCGTCTGTGGCCTGGTTGCGTGTGGTGAGATCGGGATCGGAGGCGGCAAAACTGCGGAAGTCTTTTTCGCCAAGGAAGGATGCTGCGGAGGTGTTGAGGGCGTCGAGATCGACGCGCCAGGAGTAGGGATAAACGTAGCGCGAGAGAAATGGCGGGCAGATTTGCGTGGCGGCGGGTTCGATGGGGAGCACGCGGTACTCGTAGGTTTTGGCGACAGTAGAATGGCGGGCGTGGAAAGTGTCGGGGACGATCTCCGCGGAGAGGACGCGAATGGATCCGGGGAGAGTGCGATTCAGGGCGCGAAGGAGATTGGGTGGCGGGATGCGGGCTTGCAACGAGAAGCTGGCGACCTGGGCGAGGGCATGCACGCCCGCGTCGGTTCGGCCTGATCCCTGAGGCAGGGGAGATTCGCCGACGATTCGGTCGAGCGCGGATTGCAATTCACCCTGGATGGTGCGCTCGCCGGGCTGCACCTGCCAACCGCGAAAATCGGTGCCATCGTAGGCGATGGTGAGTTTCCAGTTCTGCGCTGGCGGCAACGCGGGTTGAGAGGTTTCTGTCACGGGTATCAGTGTAGATAACAGGGCGCGCGTAGATGACGGAGAAATTGACCAAAATGGCCAATTCGGTCAGTCGAAGCAGTGGGATATACTCAGTTTTCGTGCCAATGCGCGTGCTTGCGGACCCGAAAGAGGGAACGAACTGCCTGCTGCGTGCGTAATGTTGATTGACTTGACGGTCAATGCAAGCGGGGAGCGAAGAGCGCCCTGTGTAATCACAAATTTGCGTCTGGGAAGGTTCTCTGGACGTCTTGTAGAACGGCACCCCACATGCCTCAGCGACTCGTGGAGAGGAAACATGCAATTGTTCGGTATTCGTGTGTTTGAGGAGCAGAAGTCAGCCGCCAGGCCGGTGAAACGCAAAAAAACGCAGCGGTTGCAGGCCGTTACAGTGGTGATGCTCGGGTTGGCGACGGGAGTGCCTTCAGGATTTGCACAGCAGCAGTCGGGCGGAGTGCAGGGAGCTGGGACAAAGGGCCCGGAGAAGCAGGCATCGCAATTGCCGTCGGCTCCGGCACCGGTGCTGACGCAGCCGCTGGACCTGCGGCCGTCGAATCGCGATTTCACAAAGCCTGCAGGGCGGCTGCTGGGCAATCCAATCAACATGTATCGGCCCACGTCGATCGGGAAGGCGAGCTTTGCGAATTCAGTGCGGCTCGACAACCTGGTGAAGGACGGAAAGATTTACCTGAGCTTGTCGGATGCGATTGCGCTGGCGATCGAGAATAACTACGACATTGCGATTGCGCGCTACGACCTGGACATTGCGGATACGGACATCCTGCGCACCAAGGCGGGATTTGGGCCGTTGGGTGCGCCATCGGGACTGGTGACGGGCACGCTGGGCGGCTCGGTTGCGATTCTGACAACCGGGGGCGGGCCGGGCGGAACGACGGTAGGCTCGGGCGGCGCGGGATCGGGCGAAAGCGGACTGACGCTGACTACGGCGGGTGCAGGACCTGCGCCCCAGATTCTCGATCCAAATATCACGGGAACGGTTCAGCTTGAGCGTGCGAGTCAACCGCAGTCGAATACGCTGTTTTCGGGCGGCAAGACTTCTCTGACCACGAACACCAACCTGTACACATTCGGCTACAACCAGGGATGGGTCACGGGCACAGCCCTGCAGGCGACGATCACGAACCAGCGGATTACCACCGATAGTCCTTTCACTGTGTACAGCCCGCAATTGAACTCGGTATTCAAGGCGACGGTAACGCAGCATCTGCTTCAAGGGGCTGGTATCTGGATCAACAAGCGCTTTATGTATCAGGCGCTCAACGACCGGCGGATCACGAACTCTTCGTTCCGGCAGCAGATTCTGTACACCGTAAACCAGGTGGAGAGCATTTATTGGGGACTGGTGGGCGCGTACGAAGATGTGCAGGCGAAGCAGCGCGCGCTGGCACAGAGCACCAAGCTCGACGATGATACGCATAAGCAACTGGAGATCGGCACCATGGCTCCGCTGGATGTGGTGCAGGCGGACTCGACGGTAGCGACTGACAAGCAGGCGTTGACGGCATCGCAGAACACGCTGAATTACCAGCAGCAGATTATCAAGCAGGCGATTGCGCGCAACCTGAACGACCCGACGCTGGCGACGGCGCCGGTGATCCCGACAGATCGCATCACTCTCGATCAGATTCCGGAAGAAAACCAGATGCCGGAGGAACTGGTGCAGGCCGCATTCCAAAACCGGCCGGAACTGGAGCAGGCGGCGCTGACGCTGCGCAACGACGAGATTACGCTGAAGGGCGCACGGAACCAGTTGCTTCCGGCGCTGGATGTGTACGGCTTCTATGGGTCGAGCGCACTGGGCGGCACGCAGAGCCCGGACGCGATCAATTTCGAAACCGGACAACCATACCCTCCGGGCTCGTTCCCATCGACCGGATATGGAACGGTGCTAAACAATCTGTTCAACAGCACCTCTCCGGACAAGGGCGCGGGAGTCAGCCTTACGATTCCGATCCGCAACCGCTCGGCGCAAGCCCAGCAGGCGCGGTCGCTGATGGAGTACCGGCAGGCTGAATTGCGGCTGGCGCAGCTCTACACGGAGATTCGCATGCAGGTGGTAAATGCGCAGTTTGCATTGACCAACGATCGTGCCCAGGTGCAATCGTCGCTGGCGGCGCGCGACTATGCGCAGCAGAGTCTTGACGCGGAGCAGAAGAAGCTGCATCTGGGCGCATCAACGACCGCCCTTGTTCTGCAGCAGGAGCGCAACCTGGCAACCGCGGAGGATAACCTGATCGCCGCGAATGCAGCATTTGCGAAGGATCGCGCGGGACTGTATCAGGTGCTGGCGACAACGCTGCAGCACTACGGAATCAACCTTGTGGATGCGGCGAAGGGGACGGTGAATACGGCGCCGACGATTCCGGGAGTGCAGCCGGCGAATACTACACAGCCTGCGCCTCAGCCGATGCCGGCGCAGCCTGGGACACCGCCTTCGGGCCGGTAGTGTTGGTGGAAATTGCGAAGGCCCGGCGATGAGCCGGGCCTTTTGTTTTGCGCAGGAGCGAAGAAGCGGCGGTGTTGATGGTGCTGGTCTACGAGAATTCGCGCTGAATATTGCTAAAGATTCTGATAGTGAGGATTCGGTGCTCCGGCGGCTACTGAGAGAGTGGCGAATCCACGCAATGTGAGATGCGCGGCGGAATGCGGGATTTTTGAACGGCGAGTATGAGGAATGGTCGCTGCTGAAATGAAACGCCGCGAGCGAGCGTGAACAGATTGTGCCGATGGTATTCTGCTGCTGGATGAGGGTTCTACGACATCGTGCTATCGAAAAGAGACAACATTGCTTGCTCGGAGATTTCCTCGGACCTCCTGTTGCAGTCGTCAAGCGTAACGGTGCGCGACGTGTATTGCCAGGGAAAGTGCCGGGAGCATAGTGCCGAGGAATGCTCGCACGCAACCAGGCTGGTGTTTCCGTATCGCGGAACGTACGTGCGGCATCGTGGCGGTGATCAGGCCGTTGCGGAAGCCAACCAGATTCTCTTTTTCAATATTGATGAAGGCTACCGGATAAGCCATCCAATCGCGGGCGGCGACGCAAGCCTGTCCCTCACGATCGATCCGTCGCTGCTGCTGGAGATGACGCCGGTTTCGCTGCTGTATGAACGCGGAAAAGATGCGTTTCGATTGCAGCGACTGCGCATCGATGCGCGCGCGCAGGCGCTTGTGGCGATGCTGCGTCATAGCCTGCGCCAGAAGATTGCCGAGCCTCTGGAAGCGGAGAGCCTGGCGTTGACGCTTGTGCAACGCGCACTGGGACCCAGGACGAGCCGTGCAGCCGGGGGCAGCGCGGGGCGACAACTGCTTGTGGATCGTATCAAGCTGGTGCTTGCCCGCGATCTGACCCGGCGCTGGACGCTGGGCGATATCGCCGCAGAGGTGCGCGGATCGGCAATCTATCTGACGCAAGTCTTCCAGCAGGTGGAAGGCATGCCGCTCTATCGCTATCAACTGCGACTAAGACTGGCGCGGTCGCTCGACCTGCTTGAGCGGTT
Organism: uncultured Acidobacteriaceae bacterium; assembly: GCA_963774175.1. Classification (GTDB taxonomy): domain Bacteria; phylum Acidobacteriota; class Terriglobia; order Terriglobales; family Acidobacteriaceae; genus Telmatobacter. Next base: position 182,784 of record CAVZDT010000021.1, on the reverse strand, counting down.
CGATGATCTGACGGCGTTGGCGCTTGAGGTAGGCTTCTCGAGCCACAGTCATTTCAGCGCAGTGTTTCGGCAGGTGTACGGGCGTTCGCCTTCCGAATTCAAGCGTTGCGCGTTGGGCCGGATTCGCTAAAGAATGCGACAGCGGTGATCGCAGGCAACATGGCGTAATCATCGTACCCGGATCTCGGGTGAGGAGATGAAACGATGTCTGCAGGAACCTGTGCAGTGTGCGATTATGCGCTCGACGGCAACGCAATCAAAGTGGAGATCGGCGGCAAGACGGTGGACGTGTGCTGCGAAGAGTGCGCTCAGAAGCTGAAGGAAGCAAAAGCTTCAGCAAAAGCGGCAAGCTGAATGTAGCGACGGCGGGTGCAGTGCCGGTTCTTCAATGGGGACCGGCTCTGCGTCTGCGAGGAGGCTTGATATTCTCGGCCATTCTGAATTGGAGCGCGGGAGGGCCGGAAAAGCAGATCCTTCGCTTACCACCCCCAGGCTGAAGAAAGCGCCTGGGGCCCCGTGCGCTCAGGATGACACTTCTTTGGTTTGGCGATTGCTTGGGGCCCGTTCGTCAGGATGACACTTCCTGGGTTGGCGATTGCTTGGGGCGGGTTCGCTCTGGATGATCGCCGGCTATCCAAGGTCGGAATTTCGTTAGCGTTCGGCGACGAGGTCGAGGAGATCGAAGAACTCGGGGAAGCTGATGGCGGCGGAGTCGGCGCCCTGGATCAGGGTTTCGCCCTCGGCGCGGAGAGCGGCGACGCTGAAGGCCATGGCGATGCGGTGGTCGCCGCCGGAGTCGATGATTGCGCCGTGGAGCGTCTGGCCGCCGGGGACGTCGAGGCCGTCTTCGAACTCTTTGACTTCGGCGCCCATGGCGCGGAGATTGCTCGCGACGAGAGCGATGCGGTCGGACTCCTTGACGCGGAGCTCCTTTGGCGTCGCGGATGCGGATGCCGCCGCTGGTGTAGGGCGCGATGGCGGCGAGGACGGGAAGCTCGTCGATGAGCTGCGCGGCGAGGGCGCCGCTGATTTCTGTCGAGCGCAGGCCGTCAGCGGCGGTGGTGATCTGCACGGTGCCGACGAGCTCGGCGTGTTTCTCTTCGAGATGAAGCACGGCGATGCGCGCGCCGAGAGAGGTGAGCACGTCGAGCAGGGTGGCGCGTGTGGGGTTGAGGCCGAGCGAGTCGAGGACGAGGCCGGAGTCGGGGAAGAGTGCCGCGGCGCAGAGGAAGAATGCGGCGGAGGAGATGTCGCCGGGGACGGCGGCTTCGATGGCGTGCAGCGTCTGCGGGCCGGTGATGGAGACGGAGTCGATGGAGCGGGTGAGGTTGGCGCCGAAGGCGCGCAGGGCCAGTTCGCTGTGGTCGCGGGTGCGGAGTGATTCGCGCACGGTGGTGGTGCCGGCGGTCTGCAGACCGGCGAGAAGAACGCAGGTTTTGACCTGGGCGCTGGGGACGGGCGTGGTGTAGTCGATGGCGTGGAGCGGCGCGCCTTCAATGGTGAGCGGCGCGTGGCCGTCGGTGAGGGTGATGTGCGCGCCCATTTCAGCGAGAGGCTTGCGGATGCGCTCCATGGGGCGGCGCGAGAGCGATGCGTCGCCGATGAGGGTGAAGCTGCCTTGCTGCGGCGCGAGCAGGCCGGAGATCATGCGCATGGTCGAGCCGGAGTTGCCGCAGTCGAGCGGGTGGTTGGCGGGAGTGACGCGGCCGGCGACGCCGTTGACTTCGATGCGGCCGTCGTCGAGAGTGCGGACCTTCGCGCCGAGGGCCTGCATGCAGGCGAGGGTCGAAGCGCAGTCGGCGCCGGTGGAGAAGTTGGTGAAGCGCGATGTGCCTTCGGCGAATGCGCCGAGCATGGCGTAGCGATGGCTGATGGACTTGTCGCCGGGCAGGCGCAGGCTGCCGAGGATGTTGCGGGCGGGGCGGATGATGCGTTCCTGGGTTGTGGTCGACAATGGGGCTCCGTTGGTTGAAGAAGCTAGTCAGAGTTTATCGCTCTCGTAGCCGGTAGCATGTGGCTTGTAGCTTCAGGGGTGCGCGCCAGCGGATATGCAACCGTTTGGTTGCCCATATGCCTTCCCCCCCCCCGTACTCTGTAAGGAAAGCCCTTGCATTCAAGGGGTTACGGCGCATATTCTGCGCTAAGGTACTCTGCTCATTGGACTTAATTGCAGAGTCGTCTCAGCAAAAGACTTAGTGGTTCTCCCTCGTGATTCACATTTTCACAGGTCCACATGCGGCGTCGTGCCGAGACGAGATCGCTTTGTGCGGAAAGGGCTTGGTTCTCTCCGCCGGATGAAATTGTGGCGGCTTTTGGCGCTTTTTGGCGAGTTTATCCTGCTGTTTCCCGCTTGCAAGTGCTTTGAACGGCATTTCCGAGGGCCGCCGGGACGGCATCAACGCAAGGGAGAGTCGGCGTTGCTCACCGTGCTCCAGTACAACCAGCTTAGCGGAATGCTCGAAATAACATGCAAAGTTGGGCGAATTTTTTGCCGTTTTGTTTCAGGGCTTTATGGGGAAAGGCGGAGGGGGATCGCTTGACGAGCAATGGCTACCGTGTTCGAAGGGGCTGTTTGTCTTCTGACTTCCGAGTTGAGGATCACATTCGCAACCCGCCTGCGCTGAAGTCAAGAGCAACTGCGGGTTTCTCCGCTGCGCTACGGGCTCCGGTCGAAATGACAAGCTGGGGGTGAGGCGAGCCGCTCCGCACAGCAGATCCTTCGCTTCGCTGAAGAAAGCTGCTCCGCTCAGGATGACACCTCTGTGTAGCGGCGCAGAGTGTCGGGCACATCAGCGCAGGACCCGAGAAGCAGATCCTTCGCTTCGCTGAAGAAAGCTGCTCCGCTCAGGATGACACCTCTGTGTAGCGGCGAAGAGTGTCGGGATTCCGCAGGACCCGAGAAGCAGATCCTTCGCTTCGCTGAAGAAAGCTGCTCCGCTCAGGATGACACCTCGGTAGCGGCGCAGAGTGTCGGGTACATCAGCGCAGGACCCGAGAAGCAGATCCTTCGCTTCGCTGATGACCACCCCAGCGACGAAGACCCGTCGCAGGGGACCCCGGTGGCCGCTCCGCTCAGGATGACACGGCGTTGACGATCAATAGAAACGTGACCAGGCGAATTTATTTCACGCGGAGGACGATGATGGTTTCGTCGTCGAAGCGGTCTTTGGCGCCCTGGAACTGGGTGACGTCGGAGAGGATGGCGGTTGCGATATGCGAGGCGGGAAGATCGCGGCTGGCGCAAAGGAGTTGGGCGAGGCGATCTTCGCCATACATATCGCCTTTTTCGTTTTCGGCGTCGAGGATGCCGTCGGAGACGAAGACGATGGCGTCGCCGGGCTGCGTGGCAACGTTGAACTCCTCGTAAGTTGCGTTGGGGAACATGCCGAGAGGAAAACCTTCGGCCTTGACGGTGATGGATTGGCCGGACCGGCAGAAGAGGGGCTGGACAGCGCCGGAGTTCGCGACCTGGAGGGTCTGGTTTTCGTCGTTCCACAGAGCGAAAAGCATGACGACATATTGCGAATCGAGCCTGCGCTCCTGGAGAGCGTCGTTGAGCGAGGCAAGCATCGCAGCGGGAGGAAGCTTCTGCTGCGCGGCGGAGCGCATGATGCCGCTGACCAGCGCGGCGAAGAGTGCGGCGGGCGCGGCCTTGCCGCTGACGTCGCCGAGGACGATGGCGGTCTGATCGGGACTGTACTCGAGGAAGTCGTAGAGGTCGCCGCCGATGGTGCGGGCAGGGAGAAAGCTGACGGCGAATTCGGCATGCTTATGCGTGGGGGGATCGATGGGAAGCAGTCGAAGCTGGACCTCGCGAGCCATGGCGATGTCGCGCTCGAGTTGCTGCTCCTGGCGCTTGACGGCCTGGTAGAGGCGGGCGTTTTCGATAGCGATTGCGACCTGGGCGGCCATGGTGGTGAGGGTGCGGACGTGGTCGTCGTTGAAGAACGCAGCGCGCGAGTGTTCAAGATCGAGGACGCCGATCACGCGTTCCTTGTAAAAGAGGGGAACAACGAGCTCGGAGCGGGTTTCGGGATTCATGGGCAGATAGCGCTGATCCTTGCGCACGTCGGGGACATTGATGGGGCGCCATTCGCGGACGGCGGCTCCGACCAGGCCGGATGTGACGGAAATGCGGCGCGTGGGTGCGTGGGCAGAGCCGAAGCGCCAGGCGTAGCGGGTGATGAGGGTTTCGCCTTTGTCGTCGAGCAGCATGATGGAGAACATCTGGTAGTCGATGACGCGACGGAGAAGAGAGCCGACCTTGGCGAGGAGCAGATCGAGATCGAGGATGGAGATGAGCTCAGTGGAGATTTCGTTGAGGACGGCGAGGGTTTCTGCCTGGCGCGAGACGCGCGTGTAGAGGCGGGCGTTTTCGATGGCCTGGGCGATGCGCGATGCGGTGAGGGTGAGCACGTGAAGGTGTTCGGGCTTGAAGAAGTTGGACTGCTCGCTTTCGAGATCGAGGACGCCGATGAGACGGTTTTTGGCAATGAGAGGGACGGCGAGTTCGGAGCAGACGTTGGGGTTGGCGGAAATGTAGCCCTCGAAAGCAGTCACGTCGTTGATGAGCATGGGCTGGCGCGTGAGGCCGACCTGGCCGATGACGCCTTTGCCGAGCGGGAAGCGCATGCGGGCGGCTTCAGGAGTGTGGCCGATCTGGAAACGCATGCGGAGATCGTTGGTGCGGTCGTTGAGCAGGAAGATGGCGAAGATGCGGTAGGGAATGATGGTACGCACCAGTTCGGAGGTGCGATTGAGGAGGGTCTGAAGGTCGAGGGTGGTGTTGAGAGCGTCGGCGATTTGCGCGAGGAAGGCGAGGTCTGTTGTTTCAACGCGGGCATTCAGCGGATCGATGTGGGCGTGCGGATTTTCGGCGTCGGCGGGACGGTAGTCGCCCTCGTACTCGGGTTCCGGACGCGTTATGGCTGGAGGGGATGGCATGGGGTAGCTGAGATTGATGATAGCGGAAGGGACGAGCTTCTAGCTGCCAGCTTCCAGCCACTAGCTTTAAGAGCGGTGATGCCGGCACAATGCGCCGGGCGGAGGTTGAGAGAGTTCGAAGGCGAATCGGAGGATCTGGATTTTGAAGATCCCTCAGCGGCTAAAGCCGGGCATCATTTTGTATGAATTTGGGGCACGACTGAAAGTCGTGCCCTTTCAAAACACGGAATGGGTCAGATGTCCGAGACGAGGAGCTAGTAGCCAGGAGCTATTTCATTCTGCGCCGAGTTCGCGGACGATGGAGACGGAGGCGGAGGCGCCGATGCGGTTGGCGCCGGCTTCGAGCATGGTCTTTACGTCGGCGAGAGTACGAATACCGCCGGAGGCTTTGACGCCGCAGCGTCCGCCGGCGACGCCGCGCATGAGGGCGACATCGGCGGCCGTGGCGCCGCCGCCGCCGAAGCCGGTGGAGGTTTTGATGAAGTCCGCGCCTGCCTGGATGGCGAGTTCTGCGCCGCGGAGCTTCTCTTCCACGGAGAGCATGGCGGTTTCAAGGATGACCTTGAGGATGGCGTTGTTGTGGTGCGCGACGTTGGCGACGGCATGCACGGAGTGCTGCACCGCGTGGTGGTTGCCGCTCTTGAGATGGCCGATGGGGATGACCATGTCGAGTTCTTTGGCGCCGAGGCGCGCGAGTGCCGCAGCTTCCTGGCGGAGGGTGGAGACGAGCGAAGCGCCGAAGGGGAATCCGATGACCACGCCGACGGGGATGCCGGTACCGGAGAGGATTTCGACCGCGGTCGGCACCCACATGGGATTGACCATGGCGCAGGCGAAGCGGTAGCGGATGGCTTCGTCACAAAGGCATTCGACCTGCTCGCGCGTGGCGTCGGGCTTCAGCAGGGTGTGGTCGATGACCTGGGCAAGAGATTGCCAGGAGGACAGGGCCTGTTTTGTGAATGCGGCGGAATCGAATGTTCCGTGGTCGAACTCAAGATCTTCATCAGAAATCGGGGTAATGGCTGACATTTTCTTGCTCCTTCTTTTCTGCGCCGCTCTGGTAGTTGGCGGCTTGGTGTCTATTCAGGCTGTTGAGTATAGCCCCAGTCACGGGGGCGCGCCAGTGCCAACCGTTGCACAGGATAACCAAAGGAATCCGCGACGGACTCTTTCGGGTCAGGGGTGCTGATGCGCGATATCCATGCGGGCGATCAGGCCGTCGCGGAATTGGTACGTATGGTAGACGGTGGTGTCGAGCAGGAGGTTGCCAGCTACATCGTGGACGACCTGGTGCACTTCGACCACCCAGTTTCCTTGCTGATCGGGCTCGATGCGGACTGGATCGACGCGGGGATTCAGGGCAGTGAATTGACGTGTCCAGTAGGCGCGCACCTCATCTCTTCCATGGACGTGGCCGCCTTCCATACCGTTCGCCCATTCCACTTCGGGGTGCATGTGAGAGATTACCGCTTCAATGTTACGGGCGTTGAAATCGCGATAGATGGCGTGGAAAAATTCGGGCTCAGTCATGGGAACTCTATTCGGGGTGGTCGGGAGCCATGAGGCAGATGTCGGGCAGGTTGCGGTAGCGTTCGGCATAATCCATTCCATAGCCGATGACGAATAAGTTTGGTATAGAGAATCCGACATAATCGGCGTCGATCTTTTCAATGCGGCGCGAGGGCTTGTCGAGGAGGGCAGCGATGCGGAGGGTTTTCGGCTTGTGCTGCACAAATATTTTGCGCAGATAGGCGAGGGTCAGGCCGGTGTCGAGGATGTCTTCAACGATGAGGACGTTTTTGCCTTCGATAGGCTCGTCGAGGTCCTTGATCAGCTTTACGGCTCCGGAGGAGCGCTGGCCCTTGCCGTAGCTGGAGACGGCGACGAAGTCGAATGTGGTGTCGACGGCGACTGATCGGGCGAGATCGGAGAGAAAGATTGCGGCGCCTTTGAGAACACCCACCATTACCAGTTTCTCGTCGTTCATTTCGCGCGTGATTTGCGCGCCCATTTCGGCAACGCGGTCGGCTATCTGTTGACGCGTATAGAGAACCTCGAGTCCCCTGTAAGTGATGGTGGCCATGGAGACAGTATCGCCCGGGAGAGCGGGGAGTTGGGGTAGAACTCCTGTGAAAATCGGAGCGGAAACGGGGATTGTCGATCTTCCAGTGGAGAACTCTCAGGAATCGAGGGGCGTCTATACTAGGAGAGAATGATTCCCTATCTCCACCTGAACCTGTATTTGTGGCATCCCGAGATTCCGACCTTCGGCCTGATGCTGTGGCTGGCCGCGGTGGCGGCGGCTTTTGTGATGGACCGTGGTTTCAAGCGGGGCAAGGTGGATGGGGATGCGGTGGGGATGGTGGCCATCGCAGTCTTGGCGGGGATTGTGGGCGCCAAGCTGTGGCACGTGATCGACACGCCGAGCGAGTTCCGGGAGATGGGCTGGCGGGTATTGTGGGATACGGCTGGATTTGCGTGGTTTGGCGGGCTGGTGTTCGGGATTTCGGCGCTTGTGTTTCAGGGGTGGTGGGCAAAGATCGGCGGACTACGGACGCTGGACCTGGCGGCGCCTGCGGCGGCGATCGGGTACGGGATCGGGCGGATCGGCTGTTTTCTTTCAGGGGACGGCTGCTATGGGATCGAGACGAACCTGCCATGGGGAATGAGTTTTCCGAAAGGGATTGAACCCACGCCGCCGGGCGTCCGGGTTCATCCAACGCCACTGTATGAGCTGGGAATGGGGCTGCTGATCGGATGGTTCCTGTGGTGGCGGGGCGGAAAGCGGCACGCAACGGGTGCGATCGTAGGCGAGTACCTGGTGTTGAGCGGCATCGCTCGATTCCTGGTTGAGTTCATCCGTCGCAACCCGAAGGTCCTGTGGGGCCTATCCAACGCGCAACTGGCGAGTGCCGGATCAGCTCTGATCGGCGCCGGTTTGATGTGGTGGGCTACTCGCCGGCCGGTGAGCGATCCGGATGCGGCTCGCGAGCCGGTGTCGAAAGCGGCGTAGTTTTCAAGACTATAGCCAAGAAGCCTGCATGCAAGCAGGCAACCAGAAAACCGATTTTGCCAATCGAACGGTTAGTGTGCCGTACGCCTTACACGACAGGCGCGAACGTCAAGCTGATTCGTCTATGGACGTCTTCCCACTCGTTGCCCCGCAATTCAGCCGGGGCGGCCTCTGGGAGGTAGACGGAGGCACAACATCAGCAAATCGTGAGACCTAACAGCGTGGGGGCCCGGTGCCGCGCGAGGAGTTCAATTCTGGAGCGCGAGCCTACATGGCGATTACCCACGATCAAACGATGGAACACGGAGGCAGCCTGCGGACCGGGATCGACGCTGGGGCAGGCAGCTTGAAGGACATCGTGGCCCAAGTTCCAGCCGCATTGGCAGTTCTGGGCGGTTCGGACCATCACTTCACCCACGTAAACGAACTTTTTGTTGGCGCAACCGGGCGGGCAGAGGTGCGCGATTTCCTAGGAATACCCGTGCGCGAGGCGTTGCCGGAACTCGAGACCTGCGGTGGGTTTGAGTTTCTGGATGAAGTCTACCGGACGGGGACGACGTATCGTGGACGCGAGTTGAAGGTGTCTCTTCATCAGAGCCCAGCGGGAAGCGAACCCGAGCGCTATTTTGATTTCACCTTTCAGCCTGTCTTCGATTCGGCGGGAGGGGTCGAAGGAATCCTGGTGCTCGCGGTGGATGCGACGGAGCGGGTGGCAATCCACCAGGCCCTGGAAGAGCGCGAGGCGCGGTTTCGGCTGGCGCAGCAGGCCACGGAGATCGGGACCTGGGAGTGGGATCCAGGCGAGGATTCGAGCACGCTGTCTCCGGAGACGCATCGGATTTACGGGACAGATCCAAACGCATCTGCGGAGGAGATCTACCGGGTGTGGTCGGCGCGGGTGCATCCGTCGGACTGGCCCCAGGTGAACCTGGAGATGGCCGAGTGCCAGAAGAGGGGCGTTCTGGATATCGAATACCGTTACCAACACCCCGAAATGGGGTTGCGGCACCATCACGCAAAGGGGCGTCGAATGTTGGGGACATCGCGATTTTTCGGCGTCGTAGACGATATCACCGGTCGGAAGCGAGTGGAGCAGTCGTTGAGCAAACGGGAAGAGGATCTTCGAGGCCTTGCGGACGCGATGCCACAGCTGGTGTGGATGTCTGATCCGGATGGTTACATACATTGGTTCAATCAGCGGTGGTACGACTATACGGGAACGACGCCGGAACAAAACTGTGGGTGGGGGTGGCAATCGGTTCACGATCCCAAGTTTTTGCCGGCGGTGGTGGCGCGGTGGAAGGGATCGCTGCAGACGGGAGAGCCGTTTGAGATGGTATTCCCGCTGCGCGGTAAAGAAGGGAAGTACAAGCCATTTCTGACGAGAGCAGTACCGATCCGCGACGCCGGCGGAGTGATTCTGCGGTGGTTTGGCACGAACACCGATATCAGCGGTGAATTTGAAATCCGCCGCCAGATTGAGGAAAGCCAGGCCAGGATGCAGACGGCACTGGATTCATCGCAGCGCCTGGCAGCGATTGTCGAATCTTCGGACGACGCTATTATCGGCAAGGATTTGAATGGGATCGTGACAAGCTGGAATCCCGCCGCGGAGCGGATGTTCGGATACACGCCGGAAGAAATGATTGGCACATCAATCAGAAGAGTTATTCCGCCGGAAGTGTTTCCCGATGAGGACCGGATCATGTCGGCGGTCGCGCACGGGCAGCGAACGGAGCACTTTGAGACCACGCGCTTGAGAAAAGACGGCGAGCGTATCGAGGTTTCGTTGACGCTTTCACCGGTTTTTGATGAGGCAGGGAGAATTGTAGGGGTGGCGAGCATCTCCCGGGATATCTCGCAACAGCAGAAGGTTGAGAAGGCGCTGCACACGTCGGAGAGACTGGCCTCAGTGGGCCGGCTGGCGGCGACGATTGCGCATGAGATCAACAACCCCCTGGAAGCGGTGACGAACCTGGTTTTTCTTGCGCAGAGCTGCAGCGACGATGCGGATAGGAAGATGTTTCTGGATCAAGCTCAGCAAGAATTGGCGAGAGTGGCATTGCTGACGAAGCAGACGCTGGGTTTCTACCGGGAGAATAAGGGTGCACGCGAGATGACGCTGGGGGAATTGGTGGCGCCGCTGGTCGCGGTTTTTTCGGCCAGAGCCCGTAACAAGCAAATCTCAATCGACACCGAGATTCGGGAGGATCCCGCGGTGGCGATAATTCCCGGTGAGATCCGCCAGCTATTTGCCAACCTGCTGAACAATAGTATCGACGCGGTGAACGATCGGGGCCGCATCCTGATTCGCATATCGGCCGCGCGTGAACAGCGCGGAAGCGGCAGGAGCGGTGCGCGGCTGACGGTATGCGACAACGGCCCCGGAATTCCGCTGGCTGTGCGGAAGAAGATGTTTGAGCCGTTCTTCACGACCAAGCGGGACGTAGGGACCGGGCTGGGACTATGGGTTACCACCAACATCCTGCGCAAGCACGAGGGCAGTATCAGGCTGCGGAGCTGCGTGACACCGGGCAAAAGCTGGACCGCTTTCTCGGTTTTTCTTCCGGCCGGCGCGGAGATAGAGGCAAGCGGCAGTTAAGAATCAGCCTGGCCCTGAGAGTTGCTGAGGTGCTCAAGAAGCGTGCGCGGGTGCACCGGCTTGGTAAGCAACTCAAAGTTATGGCCGTTGGCCTTGGCTTCTTCGAGCAGGTCAGCGGTTGAGGCTTGTCCGGAAAACAGGATGATGCGGCATCGCGGTGCGATTTCAGCAATTTGCATTGCGGCTTCGAGGCCCGTCATTCCACGCATGATGACATCGCTGATGAGGAAGTCGGGCAAGAGCTCGCGGGCAGTTTGGACCGCGGCTTCTCCGGTATAGACGGCGCGGGCTTCATAGCCGCTGCGATTGAGAATCAAAGCCAGAGTATTTGCGATTACTTTCTCGTCGTCGAGGACGATCACACGCCGGAGTTCCTGTTGCGTCGCCATTCTGTTTCTTCCTCCGGTTGTTACTACGGCAAAGCCCGGGTTCCTGGGTCCTGTTCAAATCGTGCAGGGTCGCCGCTCTCTCCACCCCACGGACGAAGACCTATCCATGGGGACCCCGACCTTGGGGGGCGCGTCGACTTGAGCGTTGCGGCTTTGGGATACATCGTCCCTGGTTTTGCTTAAGGGCCTGAAGCTTCCGGACTGCTGGAGCAGCGAATTTCGAAACAAGACCGACCGGTGCAAGGGCTACTGGGGGTGGCCATATCAAATGGCGCCGCCGGGTTGATCCCTCAAAACACATGCCTTTGGGGTGTCAGGAGGTGCTCCGAGGGGAAGTACGAATTCTACAACAGACGTTGCCGCGGCAATAAATGAGCTTGTAGTAAGCTCTTTGGGGAAACTGAATCCCACGCACTTTCCTTAGACCCGAAAATGGCTGAAGAGTCTCGTTCGATTATCGAAACTGAAGAAGAAATAGCTCCCGGGGCGCGATTGGCGGAACAAGCAGCCGATCTCGTTTGTATTGAGGGCGTTACCAAATCATTTGGCTACAAGACCGCGGTCAAAGAGGTTTCCTTTTCAGTGCCGGCGGGGCAAATATGCGGTTTGCTGGGCGGGGATGACGACGCTTTTCCGGCTGCTGATGGGGATTCGGAAGGCAACAGAGGGCAGCCTGAAGATCGACTCGGGGAACGACGGTGCTGTTTTCGACGCCTTAGCAGCTTGCTGAAAAAGTCCGAATTTTGAATGAAGCGTCGCCAGGGGCTAAAGCCCGTACCCATTTTGTTGCGTTTATGGCCTGGCTGAAGCCATGCCCTTATTACAGGACTGCCTGGCTCACCCAGAGGGTCCCCGCATGCCCTTGTTACAAAACCTCGTTTTCTCGGGTTTTTTCAGCAAGCTGTAAAAGGCCGCCGCTTTTTCAGTCCCTTTTCGGCTTGCGGCCCGGCTAAAGCCGTGCCCTTGTTACAGGGCCTCCTTCGATTGAGTTCTTCCGCAGCACCTAAAAGTCGTGCCCTGGACACAAACCGGCTCCGGCGGGAGTTTTTCCGCAGGCTGTAAAACCCAGTACTCGTTTCGTTGCGTTTATGGCCTGGCTCAACCGGAGGGTTCCCGCATGCCCTTGTTACAAAACGTCGGTTTCATCCGATTTTTCAGCAAGCTGTTTGGGATCATGTGACGCAGCTCTGCTCGCACGCGTTTTCATCCAATGATGGCGCGCTGGTGGTGACGAGCTGAGCGGATTCCGGCGGAGGCTGTGCCGACGGTCATAGTGCAAAGAAGGGCCGGATGTGGCAGAATTGCGCTTTCCCAGAATATTGGAGGCGAAGGGTGCTGCTAATGAAGGACTTCGTGCGATTTCTGATTTTGGTTCTTGCGTGTGCATCGAGTGCGTATGCACAGTTCCAGGCGCCCACGGCGGACGAGTTGAAGATGACGGCGGATCCGAAGTATCCGGATGCGGCGGCGGTGGTTCTGAACTATGAGAAGAAAACCGACAATCTAGTCGGCTATGAAAGCGTATATGCGCGAATCAAGATACTGAAAGAGTCGGCTAAAGAGTTGGCGACGGTCAACCTCGAATATCCGAAGAGCGAGGGCTTTGAGGGAATTGCTGCGATCCAGGGTCGGACCGTTCATGCTGATGGAACGATCATTCCGCTGGACATGAAGCCGCAGGATCTGACGGAAGTGAAGACAGCCAACGGGGAAGTGCGCCGCACTGTTTTCAATCTGCCCAGCGTTGAGGTGGGCAGCATCATTGAGTACTACTACCAAGTGCGGATTAAGCAGCACCAGGCGCTCGATGAGGGGTACTGGCTAATCAATGTTGATTGGGATGTGCAGCGGAGATATCCGATCCGGGCAGAACATTTTCTTTATCAGCCAATTCGCCAGGTTGTTGGTAATTCGCTGTTGTGGTATACGAATCTCCCCGGTGCGCAGAAGCTGAAACCGGATGCGGCTGGACGTTTTGAGCTGAGCTTGCAAGATGTGCCGCCTCTCGCGGAGGAGAAGTGGGCGCCCCCAATCGCGAGCCGGCGCTACCGGGTGCTTTTCTACTTTTCCTCGGCAATGTCGGAAAAGCAATATTGGGATGCATCGGCGAAGGACTGGTTGAAGGATGTGAATCGGTTTGCTGAGCCGAGTGCGACGTTGAAACAGGCGGTGGCCGGGATGATTTCGCCCGGCGACAGCGATCTGGATCGCGCAAAAAAGATTTATGCGGCGGTGCAAGCGCTCGATAACACCGACTTCTCACGGAAGAAGACGGAGGCGGAGCGGAAGCGCGAAGGGTTGAAGACCACCAAGCATGCCGAAGACGTGTGGAACGAGAAGAGCGGTGATTCGCAGGAGATTACGCTACTGTATCTTGCGATGCTGAAGGCGGCCGGGCTGAAGGCGTATCCGATGCTGGTGGTGAATCGCGATCGCGGTATCTTCAATCCCGATTATCTCTATTTCGATCAGTTCGACGCCGTTGTGGATGTTCTGAGCACGGCGGACGGCAAGGAGGTTGTGCTCGATCCCGGGGAGAAGATGTGCCCGTTCCAGATGGTGAGCTGGAAACACGCCGGCGCTGGGGGAATACGGGAGACGGCATCAGGCGTGGGGCCGTGGGCGACGCCGCTGCTGGCGTATTCAGCGAACGTGGTGGTGCGGCACGCGGAGTTGACGGTGAGCCCCGATGGATCGGTAGATGGCAAGCTGCAATTCGCGATGGCTGGGCAGGAAGCGCTGCACTGGAGGCAACAGGCGCTGCGAGTGGATGAGGAATCGCTGAAGAAGAATTTTGACGAGTGGCTCACTACGCAACTGCCTGCAGGGGTGCAGGCGCATGTGACTCGCTTTACGAAGCTCGACGACGAAACCGGGGACCTTGGCGCGTTCGCTGCGGTTTCGGGTGTGCCGGGGACGGCGACGTCGAAGCGGTTGTTGCTGCCGGCGTCATTTTTTGCGCACTCGGACGACCAGGGATTCATCGCGCAGCCGGATCGTCAGTTGCCGGTGGATATGCACTATGCGGCAGTGTACAAGGACGGAGTGATGTTTCACCTGCCGGCGGGATTCACGCTGGAGACGGCGCCTCCGGCAACAGCGGTGCCGTGGACGGGATACGCGGTGTACCAGATGAAGTCCGCGCCAAACGGGAATGACCTGACGGTGACGCGGACGCTGGCGCGCGCATTTACGCTGCTGCAACCGGACGAGTACAACCCGATGCGGGATTTTTACCAGAAGGTGCAGGCGGCGGACCAGCAGGAGATTGTGTTGACCAATGGAGGCGCGGCGCAGAAGGGGAATTGATCCGCCGGGGCTGAAGAGTGTGCGTGAGAACCGATTGTGGGGTCTCCCCGGAGGAGAATCAGATTATTTTTTGTTGAAAGGAACAGCAAGTTAGCGCCGCTCCGCGGCATAGCAAGTTAGCGAGTTAGCCATGAGATGCCGGTTCTCACGCAGGCACTGAAGCCCACGTTTATTGTGAGCCATTTGCGGAACGGCTCAAGCTTAGAACTTCGCTCGTTTGAAAGAGCGTCACGCAGGGGCTAAAGCCCATACTCATTTTGTTGCGTTTATGGCTTGGCTCACCCAGAGGGTCCCCGCATGCCCTTGTTACAAAGCCTCGGTTTCCTCGGTTTTTTCAGGAAGCTGTGAAGTCGTGCCCTGACAGGAAGCTCGCTTGATGAAGGATTTCGCAGCCAGTTAAGCTTGGCATTGACTTTGCGCGCGTTTGCGATACGGCGAAGTAATGTCCGCTACAAAAGCAGATCCTTCGCTTACCACCCCCAAGCTGAAGACAACGCTTGGGGCCCCGTGCGCTCAGGATGACACTTCATTTTCTGTTCTACGGGACTCAGGCGAGTTTGTAGGGGGCGCGGTAGGGGCGCGTGAGCAGTGCGCTGGCCTCGGGGTCATTGAGGATCGTCTCGCTCTTGCACGTCCCAGTGGAGCTTGCGGCCGACGAGCATGGAGATGAGGCCGAGATGGCCGGGGATGGTGGAGTGGTGCGCCACCTCGACCGGCGTGATGGTGGGCTTGCGCGACTTTACGCTGTCGAGGAAGTTGCGGCGATGCTCCGACGACTCGTAGAGCCGGATCTTGCGCTGGGCATCGGGCAGGGAATCCATCTTGATCCAATCGGGGTTGGAGGCGTCGAAGCCGCTGCGGTCGACCCAGACCCAGCCGTCGGTGCCGATCCACTTGGTGCCCATGCTGATGGCGGGTGATCCGCCGGCGATGGTCATGCTGACGTCGTTTGGATAGCCGGTGACTTCTTTGCGATAGGTGCACTCGATGGTGTATTTGGTCGCGGTGTTCCAAATGGCGTTGGCGGGCGGGAATTCGCCGTAGCCTTCGACTTCGGAAGGGCCGGTGAGAGTCGAAGCCGAGGCCCCAGTGGGCGATGTCGCCGTGATGGCCGATCCAGTCCATCAGCTGGCCGCCGCCGGTGTTGTAGTTCCAGCGCCAGTTCTGATAGACGCGCGCCTCGATGTAAGGCTCCATTTTGCGATGGGCCGATCCAGGTGTCGTAGTCGAGGTCGGGCGGCGGATCGGTGACGGCGAGATCCCATGCGGGCGTGCCGGGAAGAATCGGCGCGGGATCGGTGATCTTGTCGGGGAGCGAAGAGAGTTTGCGCGAGCAGCGCGGGCACGGTGCTGGGGAAGTCGTGATGGCCGCCGGGAAGTCCGACTTCGACGTGCGTGACGTTGCCGATGAGACCGTTGCGGACGATCTCCGCGGCCTTGTGAAACGGAGGGACGGAACGCTGCCAGGAGCCGGTCTGCCAGATGACATTGTTCTGCTGCGACGGCGCGAACGATGGCCTGCTGCTCGGCGATGGTGCGGGCGAGAGGCTTTTCGCCGTAGATGTCTTTTTTGCGCGCTGGCGGCTTCGGTGGCGACGATGGCGTGCCAGTGATCGGGAACGGCGATCATGATGGCATCGATGTCGTTGCGCGCGAGCAGCTCGCGATAGTCGTGGATAGGCGGCGCAGTCCTTGTTGCCGTAGTGGGTGTTGACGGTGTCGACGGCAGTCTGGAGATGATTCTTGTCGATGTCGCAGGCGGCGACGACCTGGCAGTCGGCGTAGCTCGAGGAAGGCCTTGGTGTTGGCCGGGCCCATCATGCCCCAGCCGATGACGCCGATGGTGATGCGGTCGGACGCGGCGACGCGGCGAGCGCGGGCGAAGGGGCTGGCGGCAAGTGCAGCGGTGGCGGCGGCGGACTGGATGAATTCTCGGCGGGTGATGGGCATTGGGACTCCGGAATCTGGGTTGATTGATGCCGGTGAGAATGATAACGCGCGGAGGGGGGCCGGGGCTGAGGCCTACTATTCCTGGGCGCTTGAGTCAGGGGCATGAAGGCCATGTCTACGAGCGCTGGGTTCGTGCTTTTCCCACCCATGACTGCGGCATGGATGGGGCAACGGCCCACGCTCCCTGCGGTTTTTCGCTGGAGGTGTTTGCGATTTTGCTAGATGCGTTTGAGGAAGGCTAAGGCTTCGCGGAGCTGGGGGAATTGGGCTTCGTCGGCTTTGAATTCGCGGGAGTGGACGCAGCGGCGGAGGCCGCGCATCTTGACGGGGTGCTTGAGATGAAGCATCTCGTGGTAGAGCAGGTACTCAATGGCGTAGCGAGGGCTTGAGGGACGGTCGAAGACGCGGCTGACGACGATGGTGTTGTGCGCGGCGTCGTAGTGGCCGAGGGAGCGCTTGGCCATGCCCTCGCTCCAGGTGAGTTCGGGGCGGCCGAGGAGTCCGCTGAAGAAGCGGAGATTCAGGGTGTCGAAGACTTCTTCGAGATCGTAGTAGTGGCCCTGGGGGCCGGAGTAGCGTTTGCTGCCGCGTGAGTAGCGAATGAGTTCCGTTTGACGAGTGACGGCGGCGCTGGTTGTGAATCGCTTGAAGCGCACGTTATGCGCGGGATCGATGGGCTTCTTGTAAAGCTTGGCCAGCAGGATGTGCGCGATGGCGCGGATGACGCTCTCCGGTGCGCCTTCGATCAGGTCAGAGAGGCTGACGAAGATCTTGCCTTCGCGCAGGCGGATGGTGGTGTTCAGCGAAGTGAAACGCCGGAAGCGAATCGCGAATGGAGGGATCGGCGCCCGCGGGCGCAAGACGCGATATTCCTCCTGAAAGATGGGGGTAAGATCAACAGTCACCAAAAGGGAAGATAGCATACCGGGATGGGATGGGATGGGAAGGGAATAGGGAATAGGGACTAGGGACTGGGGACTAGGGACTGGGGACTGGGGACTAGCCTGCATTTCTCACGGGGAGTAGGCAATAAGTAAAGGTTAGGGAAAAAGAAAGTGGCAAAAGGCCGCTGTTTTTGTGGCATAACTGCGTTGTCCAGACGTAGCTGAATGCCTCAAGAGGAGCGGCCTTTGATGACAGAGTGTATCCAAGAACGGTTCTGTTTTGCAGCCCATTTTTCACGTCGTGTGGAAGCTGGGTTCACGGCTGGTCAAGTATCGAGTGACGGCGGGGCGTTGCTGTTGCGACAGGTGGACCGCAAGATCAAGTTGCTGGAGCGTCTGGCCGGCTGTTTCGTGGATAGCCGGTCGCCGCTTCTGGTCAGGCACCGCTTATCGGAGATGCTGTCGCAGCGCATTTACGGGCTGGCCCTGGGCTATGAGGACCTGAACGACCACGAGCAGTTGCGATCTGATCCGCTGCTTGGGCTGCTCAGCGGCAAGCACAAGCTGGAGGATCCCCTGGCGGGCAAGAGCACGCTGAATCGGCTGGAGTTGGCAGGCCGGACCAAGCGCTATCACAAGATCGGCTACTCAGCCGAGTCCATCGACCGCTTGCTGACCGATCTTTATATCGAATCGCATGCTGTGCCGCCTTCTCAGATCGTGCTCGATCTGGATGCGACCGACATCCCGCTGTACGGTCATCAGCCGGAGCGGTTCTTCCATGGCTATTACGACAGCTACTGTTATCTGCCGCTGTACATCTTCGCCGGCGATCAGTTGCTCTGTGCGCGGCTCCGTGCGGCCAACCAGGACGCGGCCGCCGGTTCCGTCGATGAGGTTGGCCGCATCGTGGCGCAGTTGCGCCGGCGCTGGCCGGAAGTGAAGATCGTGCTCCGCGCCGACTCCGGCTTCTGCCGCGAAGCGTTGATGGCCTGGTGCGAGAACAATCATGTTGATTATCTGTTCGGTCTGGCCCGCAATCAGCGCCTGCGCAGGATCATCGGAAAACAGATGCACCAGGCACATCTCCAACACCAATCGACAGCTAGGGCAGCACGCGTCTTCTCCGAGTTCGACTATCAAACACACAACAGCTGGTCGCGCTCCCGCCGGGTAGTCGCAAAAGCCGAGTACCTCGACAAGGGCGAGAACCCGCGCTTCGTCGTTACCTCGCTGTCTGCCGAGCAATGGGCAGCGAAGGAGCTGTACGAGAAGTTTTACTGTGCTCGCGGAGAGATGGAGAATCGCATCAAGGAACAGATGTGCCTGTTTGCCGACCGACTCTCAACCGATGAGATGAAAGGCAATCAATTGCGGCTGTACTTCTCCGCACTGGCCTACACCCTGATGGAAGCCTTGCGGCGGCTGGGACTGAAAGATACCGACTGGGCCCAGGCGCAAGTGGATACCATCCGCCTCAAGCTGTTCAAGATCGGCGCTATCGTGCGGGTGAGCGTACGCCGCATCCTGCTCCAGATGAGCTCGACCTACCCTTGGAAACAAATCTACGCGCAAGCCTTCCACGCCTTGCGCTGCTGAAACCTAAGATCACGCCGCCAACTGAACTTCCACCTGCGCTGAACTCTTCGGCCGGCGGAGCTCTGCGCAAGATCCATACCCACCCTGCATAACGGGTCCGCGGCAGACCGCATAGCCCCCTCGACGCAGCCTCGCCAGCTACCGACACAGCCACTTTTAACTTCTAACTCGAAAACTCAGTGCGTGTGAGACATCCGGGCTAGGGAGTAGGGAACAGGGATTAGAGAACAGGGAGGGGAGTAGGGAATAGGGAGTAACAGGCAGAGGCTCAATGAGCACGCAGTTGAGGGAGTGGAACTCAATTGGTAGAGAGAGAACTGACGACTGAGGAGTGTGAACTGCGAGGTGCGAACTTTCTATTGTTGTGGTTTGGGTTCGGCGCGTTCCTGGCCTTTTTCGTCTTTATGGAGATTGAAGTAGTCGGTTTGTTCGTTGAGGAGGCGCTGCGCCTGGTCGGCGAGATCCTGGCTCGCTTCAATCGCATCTTTGCGGGAAAGATCGAATGGGGGTTCGCCGGCGAGGGCGCGGAGGGTAGTCAGCCAGTGTTGAGATTCGTCGGCGAGAGTTCTCAGGGCACCGCGCATATCGGCGTGGCGATCGGAGTACTCGTCGAGGTTGGATCCTAGCTCGTCCATCAGCGAAGAGACATCGTGCAATTCGTTGTCGAGGCGGTGGGCACGGGCGTCGGATTTGTTGCGGTTCATCAGGCTCTTGACGGTGTTGACGTGGTCGTTGAGGAATTCGGTGTAGAGCTTGATGCGCTCGTTCGGATCGATGCCGGCTTCGCGAATCTTTTCGACTTGGGCGTCGGTGAGGGGATCGTGGCGCGGGCTCTGTGCGGCGACGGTATTGAGTGAAGCAAGGCTGAATAACATTGTGACGGCAAAGAGAAGACAACGCACCATGTGAATCATTCAAACACAGTTGAGGAGGCAAGGAAAAGCGGCTGCGCAGGCACGCGTGGGCGAAGGAATGGAGTTGGCGGGCCGGGAATTCGCGAGGCTACTTCTGGAAGACTTCAAGCATGGCTTCGCTCTGGGCTTTGTTGACCTGGACCAGGGTCTCCTGCACCAAGGGGCGATCTTCGGAGTTGCTGTTGTGCAGCAGATCGTTCAACCGGAAGGCGGTGTGACGGAGAAGGATTTCGGCGTTTTTCAGGCGCTTGTCGTTATCGGCCATGCTGAGGTGGAGCTTGTGAGTGAGCAGCTGGATCTTCTTGAGGAGTGCGTTGGCTTTATCCACGTCGCCGGCGGCGTATTGCTTGACGCTGACCTCGGTCATCTGGTGAATGAGCTCGGCGTAGAGGAAGCATTGCTCGCGGGGCTGCGCCTGCGGGATCCGGGCTTCAAGAGCGGCGATTGTATCCTGGTCGATTGCTTTGTCATTAGGGGAAGATGCGAGGGCAGGAACTGTCACGGTCGCGATCGCCAAAAGGATGGTTCCACCCAAACGGAAAGAGGCCTTCGTTTGGAGCCCGGGGACGGTCGAACGAACTTGAAACCGCATGAGGAACCTCCGCTGAAGCGGGGTAAGAGCTAGAACTCCAGTTCCTTTGCCGTGTTTAAAGGCGCACCGCGTGCCTTTTACTGATGTTAAGCATGGCCCCGGAACCTTGTTCCGCTCGTCTTCGAACGGCAGCCGGCGTCTCCCAAGGCAGTGAGCTGACTATAGGAGCATCCTGGGAGAATGCGCAAGCGAAAATCGTGTCGTTTTAAGTACGATGGAAACGCCCTTGGAAGCTTTCGGTCAAATCTGACAACAAATTTCCGGTTAGTCTATTTCTTCTCCAACACCAGAAGCCTTTGACGAGCTTGCCACTCCTGATCTGGGAATTTGCCGGAAGAGGAATCCAAGAAGTGGTGGTAATAGGTGATGGCCGCCACTTTGTCGTTCAACGTGTCGTAGGATGTGGCCCAGAGAAAGTAGGTTGCTGGTATTTCGGGGAGAAATTTCGAGCGCATGATGAGGGCGTGCAGGGTAATCGAGGGTTGGTGGAGTTTTGATGCCGCGAAAGCGATCCCGCTCCAGGCGTCGGCATCGGCCGAGTCGAGCTTCGTGGCCTTGTCGAAGGCCGCAAGAGCCTCAGGATAATGCTGTTGACGGATCAGATTCTGCGCGTGCGCGACGAGAAGCGAAACGTCATCGGGGGAGTTGGCCAGGAGAGCGACATAGAACTTGTCAGAGGCTTCAGAATCGCCGGCGGCGGCCAGGACCTGGGCGAGCATGCGGGAGATGGCCGGGTCGAGAGGGTGTGCGGCGTGAAGTTTCTGGAGCAGGGGCAGGGCTTCGGCATCGTCCTGCGCGGCGAGCACGGTGGCCAACTGGGCGTTCAATGCGGGGCTGTCGGGAGCCTGCTCGAGGGCGGTGCGGAGGAGTTTTTCCGCCTCGGGGTATTGATGGCGCTCGATGAGAATGTGGGCAAGACCCGAGTTGGCGCCGACAGATTTTGGATCTCTGGCAAGCACACGGCGATAGGCGGCCTCGGCGGTGTCGTGTTGGCCAGAGGCTTCGGCGAGATCGGCGGCGAGCAGGGTATCGTCTGCGGTCTCGGGAGTGAGTTTGAGGGCCTCGAGCAGCTCGGTGGAGGCGAGGGTGGCGTTTCCTTCACCGTCGGGGCCGGGGCTGTCGAGGCGGGCGAGGGCGCGCCAGGCGCGGGCCTTGAGGGCAGGGCCGGCGTCGCCGGGATCGAGAGTGGTGGCGGCGAGGAGTTCGGTGTGGGCTTCGTCCTTTTTGCCCTGGCGGGCCAGGAGCAGGCCGAGCGAAAGATGGGATTCAAACGAATTGGGATTGGCCTCAATGGCGCGGCGGTAGAAACCGGCTGCGCGGTCAAGTTGATCCTGGTGGTCGGCGACGTAGCCAGCGTCGAAGAGGGCGCGGGCGTCGGTGGGGTGCGCGGCGAGGCAGGCGTCGAGCTGGGTGGCGGCGGTTTTCCAATCGGATTTGGCGATCGCGGCTTCGGCGGAGACGAGTTCGGGGGCGGGTTGGGCAGATTCTGGAGCTGTATTTTGAGGTTCCTGTGCGCGAGTTTGGAAAGGGAACATGAGCAAGCCGAGCAGAGCGGGAACAACGAAGGAACGCACAAGATACCTCTGGATTTCAGTTTAATGGGGCAATGGGGGTTAGACGGGGTGTGGACGGGATCGATGGCGTGATGGCAGGCGTGAAATCCAAAAGCAGTTATGGATGGCGCGTTGCGCCACCCGAAGACGATGAAAATGCGGTTCGGACGTCCCTACGGGACTTTGGTTCTTGTTGTTCACTTTCCCCAGGTTCCGTTCGCCGCGGCGAACTCCACCCGGGGCTATTTTCCGTTGTTCCCTACGGGAACTTTGCGGACAGAATGCCACCCATCCATCGGCTCGATTTTCAGGGCAGGTCCTTTGCTCCGGTGAAGAAGACCGCTTCGCTCAGGATGACACTTCATTTTCGAAAATGGGCGGCACGACTGAAGGAGTGGGCGACGCGCCCTCAGGGGTAAACCCCCGCCGCTTTTCCAGCCCCTTTTCGGCTTGCGGCCCGGCTAAAGGCGTGCCCTTGTTACAGAGCCTCCTTCGATTGAGTTCTTCCGCAGCACCTAAAAGTCGTGCCTGGACACAAACCCGCTCCGGCGGGAGTTTTTCCGCAGGCTGTAAAACCCATCGCCATTTTGGTCCTTTTCCGGCACGACTGAAGTCGTGCGCTGAGGCGAGACAAAGGCGATAACGACACGGTCTAGTGCATGCGGGAGCGGAGGCGTTTTTCGGCGTCGGCGGACCAGTATTTGCAATCGAGGCGGATGAAGACGGAGGAGTAGGGTACGGTCATCGTGGTTTTGAGGACGAGGACGCGAAATTCCTTGCTGGTCTCGTCAACCTGGTTGATGACGCGCTCGTGCGGGAGAGATTCGATTTTGTAGTCGCTGAGGATTTGCTGGACCTGGGTGCGGTAGGCGGAGGCGCCGGGGGCGTCCTCGTCGGGGACGAAGGGGAGTTCGGCATCCATGTAGATGAGCGGGCGGACGTGGATGGAGTTGTTGATGACGCCGAGAACGTAGCGGAGGACGTCGAGGTGCGATGCGTTGGTCTCGATGGTTTCGACGCCGGGCGAGGATTGGAGCGGGTAGGCGGAGTCGACGATGAGGATCCAGTTGCGATGACCGAGGAGGGGCATGGATTCGGCGACGCGGGCTTTCCAGTCGGGTTGTGCGGTCAGGAGAGATGGGGCCGCAGAGGATTGCGACGGCGATGAGAGCAAGACAGAATCTGCGCATGAAAAACGGGACCTTTCGCGAGTGATCGAGCGTCGGGATGACGTTAACAGGCGACGCAATGCAGGTGCCAGCGGGAAATGCAGGTTTAGCGCGCGAGTGAAAGAGAAGAAAAAGTCCGGGGCTAAGGAGCGTGCGTGAGAACCGATTTCGAGGGATCGGGCGAGCTATCAGAGATCTTTCGTTTAAAGAAATTGCAGGCTAGCGCCGCTTCGCGGCATGGCAAGTTAGCCATGAGATGCCGCTTCTCACGTAAACTTGCGGATGCATTGGTGTGTCAGGGCGAGGTGAGGCGCTGCATCCATTCGGCTAATGCTTGCTGGTCGGGGGTGCCGGCGGCGTGGGCGGCCTGAACGGCATGGCGGTCGGCTTCGGGGCGGTTCTGGCTGAGCTTGAATTTGCCTTCGATGCGCGCGATGGGGATGCGGAAGCCGACGATGCCGGCGAGCATGGTGCGGCGGAAGCCGTCGGGCAGACTGCGCCACTGGTCGGCGTAGGCGGGGTCGTTGGCCTGGATGAGGCCGGCGAGCAGCGCTTCCTTGCCGGCGTCGTCTTCGATCAGCGAGAGCGTGCCGTAGGCGTGGATGGCGATGTAATTCCAGGTGGGAACGGAGAGCTCTTCGGCGTAGAGCGATGGGCGAGACGTAGCTGTGCGGGCCGGGGAAGACGACCAGCGTTTCGCGGTCGGCGAGAGATTGCCAGTGGGAGTTGGCCTTGGCGAAGTGGCCTTCGAGCAGGCCGTGTGGGCCTTCGTCTTTGACGACGAGCGGGAGATGGGTGGCGTGGTGCGGGGATTCGCTTTCAGGAGTGGGTTGCGGGCCGAAGAGGATGGCGAAGGAGTAGGCGCGCATGGCTTCGATGAGGATGGCGCGGTCGGCGACCTGGTTGAATCTGGGGCTGTACATTGCGTGCTCCTGGTGAACTGGCTGCAGATGGAGTGTTCGTACTTCAACGTTAACGGTCCTGACGCTCGGATGCTGCAAATGCAGGCCGGAATTGGTTCCGCGATCATCCGGGAGCCGGTGCTAGTCTTTTATCCGCGTTCGCGAATCTCGAAGATGGAGGGCGAGGATGAGTTCGTCGGAGACGACGGGATGTGAAAGATCGCAGCAGGCGAACGAGATACGAGAAGGCGCGGAATCTGGCCGGCACTGGGGCTCATTTTTGTGGCGCCGCTGGTGGCCGAGTTTCTGCTGGGGAACCTGCCCATCAAGCTGTTGCCGGCGTTGATTGTGCTGGCGCCGATGTATGGCGGCGGGGCGCTGCTGATTCGCGAGACTGGTGCGGCGAACCGGACGCGGATGGCCGAGCATTCTGCTGCTGGGCATGGCGTACGCGATTTTCGAAGAGGCGTTCACGACCCAGTCGCTGTTCAATCCGAATTATCTGAAGCTGAATCTTGGGCTGCTGACGCCGGCATTCATTCCTGCGCTGGGGATCAGCGCGTGGTGGACGCTGTGGATGCTGATGGTGCACGGGATCTGGAGCATCTCGACGCCGATTGCGCTGGTGGAGGCCTGCGTGCCGGACCGGGCGCGGACGCCGTGGCTGGGCGCGCTGGGGACTGGCGATTGTCGTGGTGTGTGTTTCTATTCGGTGCGTGCGGCGAATACGGCGATTGGATACCGGCAAGACCAGTTTCATGGCTTCATGGGCGCAGTTTGCTCGGAGCAGCGGCGGCGGTGCTGTCGCTGGCGGCGCTGGCATTCATGATTGCCGACGCGGAACGCAGAACTCAAGCCGGGTACGGCGCCTTCCGCGTGGCTGGTGGGTGCGGCGGCGCTGTTGTTTGGGTCGGCGGCGCTGCTTGTTCCCAATGCACTGGGGGTGGGGAGCGGTTGCGGCGCTGCTCGGGCTCGATGTGGTGATGCTGCTGCCGGTCGTCGCCTGGTCGCGGCAAGGGTGGGTGGGGATTGAAGCATCAACTGGCGCTTGGAGCTGGGGCGGCGCTGGCGTATGGATGGCATGCGTTTTTGCAGCATCCGGCGGTGGGCGATGGTGGATGCCGAGCGTGCGCGTGGGGAATGCGATTTTTCTGGCCGGGGCGATTGCGCTGATCTGGTTTGCGGCGAGGCGGAATTCTGCCGAGAGTCTTGCTACCGATTGACGTTCAATGGACCAGGATAGGTTCGTGGTGTCGCCTGGTTCAGAATCGAGACCCTATCGGCAAGGCTCGAGGTGAAGGCCTGGGGCACCCGTCCTTTTGGGCTGTCGGGACAGGCCATCGTTATTGAATTCGCTCGAAGCGGAAGCCGGCTTCGCGCAGGGCGTGGCTGATGGCGGTGATGTGGGTGGCGCCGCGGGTTTCGAGGGTGACGTCGATGACGGTTTCGCCGAGGCTGACGCCGTAGTAGGCGCGGTTGTGGAGGGTCTCGACGATGTTGGCGCGCTCGCGGGCGAGGATCTGGGTGAGCTGCCAGCAGAGCGCCGGGGCGATCCTGCAGATAAACGCGCACGCGCAGCAGGCGGCCGTCTTTGACCAGGCCGCGCTCGATGATCTTGGCCAGCAGCGTGACGTCGATGTTGCCGCCGCAGACGAGAACGACGGTGCGGCGATGGCGGAGGTTGGTCTTGGATTGCACGACGGCGGCCAGCGCGGCGGCGCCGGCGCCTTCGGCGAGGGTTTTTTCCTGTTCGAGAAGCATGAGGATGGCGCTGGCGATCTCTTCGTCGTCGACGGTGACGATTTCGTCGACGTAGCGGGAGACCAGCGGGAGCGTGACGTCGCCGGCGCGGCGGACGGCGATGCCGTCGGCGATGGTGGCTTCGGCGGCTGATGGTGACGGGAGCGCCGGCTTCGCGGGCGCGCAGCATCGAGGGCAGCTTCTCCGGCTCGACGCCGACGACGCGGATCTTGGGGTTGGTCTCCTTGAGGGCGCAGGCGACGCCGCCGATGAGGCCGCCGCCGCCGATGGGGACGACGACGGCTTCGATGTCGGGGACCTGCTCGAGCAGTTCGAGGCCGATGGTGCCCTGGCCGCAGATGACCTCGGGGTCGTCGAAGGGATGGATGAAGGTGCGGCCCTCTTCGACGCGGCGGCGCATGGCTTCTTCGCAGGCCTCGTCGTAGCTGGCGCCGTGGAGGATGACTTCGGCGCCATAGCCGCGCGTGGCGGCGACCTTGATCTGCGGCGTGGCCAGCGGCATGACGATCTGGGCGCGAATGCCGCGCGCGGTGGCGTGGAAGGCGACGCCCTGGGCATGATTGCCGGCGCTGGCGGCGATGACGCCGCGCTTGCGCTCGGTCTCGCTGAGCGTGAGCAGCTTGTTTAAGGCGCCGCGCTCTTTGAACGAGCCGGTGCGCTGCAGGTTTTCAAGCTTCAGGTGCAGCGGCAGGCCGGTGAGTTCGGAGAGATGATGCGAGAGCTGGCAGGGCGAAACATGAATGGAGGCTTCGATGCGTGCGCGGGCGGTTTGAATGCCGACAAGAGATACGGATTCCAAGACAATGACCTCGTTCAAAAGAAGGACTGAAATGCTGAAAGCCACCAGCCGCGGTTGCGGGAGGTGGCCTGGGTAGTGCTTGAACTACTGAATCCGGTTCGTCAGGCTTCCTTTCCCGCGCGCATGATGTGGTTGCTAATTCGAATAGCGGGAAGGGACGCGACGGCGCAACACAGAGGACAGCAGATGGGATTGAAGCTGAAGATGCGCATGTCGTTGATTGGAGTAGAGCAGAGGCCAGCGCAGCGCGTCAAGCAGGGACGGACCTTCGTGGTTCCTCGGCGAAGGCTTCGGCGGTTAATTCTTTTTCTTTTGCGATCTTGTTGAGCGCGTACTGGAAGTAGACGAAGGAGAAAAGGATCGTGAGGATGAAATTCAGGCGCAGGTGCATCGGCTCGCGGCGATTGTAATGATCGAGCAGCTCTTCGCGGAGTTCGAAGATAACGACGATCCAGAGCATCCACGAGAAGAGAAAACCGAAGCCGATGACCAGGGAAGCTATGCCCCAGTAGAGAGAACTGGAGCGGGGGTCCAACCTGCGCATCCAGATGCAGAGATAGACGGGCCAGGCGACGGCTAGAACGTACACCGCAAAATTGCGATACGGCTGAGGGACGAAGAAGAATGCCAGAGTTTCAGCGGCGATGAGCGCCAGCAGGAGCACAATCCAATGAACCCGAGGTGGGGACGGAAAGGCCGAGCCGTGCTTCGGAGCCTGCGGAACGGGGGACTGGTACATACTCTATCTTACCGCGAAGGCGCAATGACTAAAAGATGTCAGGCAGCTTCGCGAAACTTTCGAGTTCAACCAGGTGCTGACCTTCCGGCGCGGCATCGAGGGCTGCATGTTCAAGAATCCACGTATCTTTGTGGAATAAGAACACGGCGTGCAGGCCGGCGGCCAGGGCGGGGTTGATATCGCTTTTGGGGCTATTTCCGATCATCCAGCTGGAGTGCGGGGTGAGCTCGTGGCGGGCGATGACGGCGCGGTAGGCGGTCGGATCTTTCTCCGCGACGATCTCGATGGCAGTGAAATAATGCGCGAGCCCGGAGCGGCGGACCTTGTCGGCCTGCTCGGCGTGATCGCCCTTGGTCATCAGGATGAGGCGGTGGCGTGAGGCGAGGTCGCGGAGGGTTTCTTCAACCTGGGGAAGAAGCTCGATCTCCTGTTCGGCGATAGAGCGGGCGAATCCGACGACACGGCGGCGCTTTTCTTCGTCGACGGGGGCGGGGCTGAGGCGCTCGAAGCAGGTGACGAGGGAGCGCGTGAAGCTGGGCAGGCCGTATCCATGCGCGAGGATGGTTTCGCGCTCGACAGCATTGAGGGTCTGGCGGACTTCGGCGGGCGAGTACTCATGGTGGTTGAGATAACTGATGAATGCGGCGATGGCGCGCTCGAAGTAGACGTTGTTTTCCCAGAGCGTGTCATCCGCATCGATGAGCAGCGTCTGGCCGGCAGGGAATCGGGACATGAAGTTATCGTACAAAAATCTGCGACTGGTTATTTTGTGGCGACGGGGAGTGTGTAGTCGAACTTGTAGGAGTGCTTGCCGGCGGCGATGATGATTTCCATGGTTCCGGAGATGCCGGTGAAATCGCCCGTGCCGGAACCAGGGACGACGAGCACCTTGAGGTCGAACTTGCCGTCTCCCATGGTGCCGAAGTGCTGAAGTGCGAACGAGCCTTTGCGGCCTTGCAGGGTGCCGGTGACGTACTCGATGGCGACATATCCGGCAGTGCCGGTGGTGGGATTGCCCGCGGCGAGCATTTCGCCCTTGCTGGCGGCTTCGAGGTCGCCATGGAACTGCTTGTCGAGACCATAGCGCAAAACCGCGGTTCCGGCCAGGGCGTCGTCGGCGGGCAGGGGAGAGTTCTTTACATCGAATGTTCCTTCGGCATGCATGGACACGCGGGAATCCTTTGGAGTGACGCGAGAATTGGAAGCCTGGGCTGAGACGGCGACGGGCGCGGACAGGCAGATGCAAAGACAGAGCTGCGCGATTCGGGCCGTGCGACGCATGGGGGTAGTTTATCGGATGGGTCCGGGGGGTGGCAGCACGAATAATCGCGGCCTAAAGTCCCCGATGATTTCGCGCATCGACACACTATGAAAATGCAAAAGCAGGTCCTTCGCTTCGCCTACCCCACGGACTCTGTCCGCGGGTCCCCAAGGCGCTACGCTCAGGATGACACTTTCTCAACTGGGACGTGACCGCACTGACGCCGGGTTACGAGACCTTTTCGGCGGTGTTCTTATTCGGCGAGCTTGAAGATGCGGATCTGGACGAGCTTGGCGATAGTGAGGTTTTTGAAGCCGCGGTCCTGCATGTGGTGGATAAAGTCGGGAGTGATTTTGAAGATGCGAATCTGGATCAACTCGTCGAGTGAGGGCTGGAATCCGAGGGCGCGAATCTGGCGCACTTCGTCGGCGTTGACACCCTGCACCCTGAGACCGATCAGCTTGTCAGCATCGGGCAGTTCGTAGCCCATGGAGACGAAGGCCTGGGCGTAGGCTGGATCGATCTTGAAGATGCGGAGGGCGATGAGGTTGTCGGTGGTGATGCCTTGAATATGGGCCTGCTGGAGGGAGCGTGCGAAGTCGCTGGTGACGTCGAGCAGGGTGTAGGCCTGAAGTTTCTGGGAGTCGTATCCGGTGAAGCCGAGCTGAGCCATGCGCGTGACGAACGCGGAGTCGGGAGTAAAGAGTGCATCGCCGTAGAGTTCCTCGTTGTGCACGGTGCCGGTGCAGGTGAAGGTACCGGCTTCGCCGGCGAGAGTCGCGGTGAGTTGCGAGCCGTCGCGGTCGAGATCGGCGGGTGTGATGCCGGTGAAGCGACTCATGGACTCGTTGCTGAAGTTGGAGCCGCAGTGGCGGCCGTTGGGGCAATCCTCGTCTTCGATGCGGAGGCTGAGTTTACCGGCGTCGTCACGGGTGCGGGTGATTTCGCATTTGGCGCGAAGAGGCGCGAGTGTCTGAGCCGGCAAGGCCAAGGATGCGACGGCGAGGGCGGCGATGAAGAGGGAGGCTCTGCGGATGTTCATTTGATACTCCTCTTGAGAGACGAAGCTTTCCTGTGCTGCGAATGAGAGCGCAGCGTGGATGGGTTGGATCAGACTGAGGTTCGTGCTCTCCCACCCTTGGCGCTAGGACAAAGACGCGCCAAGGATGGGGCACCCAGATATGCGGGTGAGTTCGTGCTTTCCCACCCAAGTCCAAAAGCGGGACTTGGTTGGGGCACCCAGGTTCGTGGTTTCCCACCCTTGGCGCAGAAGATAAAGACGCGCCAAGAATGGGGCACCCAGATATGCGGGTGAGTTCGTGCTTTCCCACCCAAGTCCAAAAGCGGGACTTGGATGGGGCACCCAGGTTCGTGGTTTCCCACCCTTGGCGCGGAAGACAAAGACGCGCTAAGGATGGGGCACCCTAGTTCGTGCTGAGTTGGATCAGGTCTTATTGCTTCTCAGACTCGTCATCGAAGATGCCGGAGATGCGGAGCTGGACGAGTTTTTCGAAGGAGAGATTCTGGAAGCCGTGCCGTTTTGCCTGGGCGATGAAGTCGTCATCGATGTGGAAGATGCGGGCCTGAAGAAGGTTTTCAACGGTCGCGCTGGGAAATTCCTTCTTGATCTTCTGGGCATATTCCGGTGTGATGCCCTGCACGCGAAGACTCAACAGCTGTTTTGAATTTACGTCGAAGCCTGCGGATTTCAAGCCGGCTGCGAACTCGGGTGTGATTTTGAAGATTCGGTAAGGGATGGCGTCCTGGAGGCTCTTGATTTCGAATCCCTGTTTTTTGAGTTCAGCGATGTACTCGGGTGTGACTCCCTGAACCTTGCAGGCGATGAGGTCATCGGCGCTGGGCTTGCCGAAGCCGACCTGGGCCATGGCGTGGGCGTACTCCGGCGTGATGTTTTGAATCTTCATCGCGAGGAGCTTGTCGAGATCGACGTCATAGCCGGCGGCTTTCATCTGGTCGATGTAATCGCCGTGCGGCTGGGGTGAGGGCGCGGGCTTGTCTTCAGCCTGGGGAGCGGCTAGTGGAGCGGGCGCGGGCTCGGGTGTGGCGGCCGCCTCGATTACCGGACTCGGTTTGGCGGGATGTGCATTGATTGTCGGATCGACCTGAACCGGAACGGGGGCAGGAGTTGGCGAAGCCGCGATTGTGGGGCTGGTGCGCAAAGCGGGATTGAGGCTTGCGAGCAGGTGCGGCACGGGGACGAGAAGAACGATGAGGCCGGCGCATGCTGCGGCGAGTGAGAAGGGACGAAGAGGACGATGCGGGATGCGTGTCATGGGTTCTCCGAGAATACGTTCAATGCGCGCGAGCAGATTCGGATGCGATGCGTGGCCGTCAAGGGCCATGGCGAGATGCAGCCGATGCGAGCGCTGCTCTTCGATTCGAAAGAGGGCTTGTGCGTATGCGAAGGGGTTGGGACAAACCTTGAGCGCGAGATCATCGCAGCAAAGTTCGCGCTCGTGGCGGATGCGCCTGCTGATCCACCAGACGGCGGGATGGAAGAATAAGAGCGTTTCGGCAATGGTCTGAAGCACGTTCCAGAAGAAGTCAGCACGGCGAACGTGAGCGAGTTCGTGGGCGAGAACAACTTCGAGTTCCTCAGGACCGAGTGCAGTCATGGCGCTCATCGGCAATAGAACCACAGCACGCAAAACGCCCATGGTGACGGGGATGTCGATGACATTGGAAAGACGCAGCAACACGGTACGGTGCAGCCCGAGAGCCGCGCAAATGCGATCGAAGGTGGCGCGAACCACGGCAGGAGGCTGAGCAATGGAAGCGAGGCGAAGCTTGCGTAGAAACCACCATCCACAGAGGCCGCGAAGACTAAAGGTAAGAACGCCGGCAAGCCAGACGGCGTCGATCCATGGCAGCAGAGCCGGCAGCGAGATGCGCGTGGGATCGGGCTCGGTGACAGCGATGCCGGGCGCGGTGGTGCGCGGGAAGTCGCCGGCGAGGGGCGCGGCAAAATTGGATGCGGCATGGATCAATGTGCCGGGAGCGGGATCGGAGCGCAATTCCCACGCGAGGGTTGCCGCCGCGCAAGCAAGCATGAGCAACATGGACGAGAGCGCGGCGACATAACGAGTCTGGCTGGAACGACGCGCGATGGCGATGGAGACGACGCGATAGGCGGCAGCGACAGCGGCGGCCTGCCAGCAGAAGTGAATGAGGGTCCAGGCGATGGCTTCGAGGGGATGCGTCATGGCCGGTCCTTTCGTGTTTTAGCGTATTTCTGGTGGTGCTCTGGGGATGATGCGTTGCGCCTGCGTTCGATGAGGGCGCGGATTTCGGCGAGTTCGTTTTCGCTGGCGGGCTCCATGGAGAGCGCGTGGAGTGCGAGTTGCGCCGCGGAGCCGGCGAAGAGTCGATTGCTGAGGTCCTTGAGCAGGCGACTTTGCATCGCGTCCTGCGTGAAGGTCGCGCGGTAGACGTGGGCACGATTGGCTTCGTTGCGGACGACAAGGCCCTTGGCGGTCATGATCTGGAGGAGCTTGAGGACGGTGGTGTAGCCGGAGAGTTTCTCCAGGTTGAGCGCATCGTGAATCTCCCGCACGGTGGCCGGTTCCTTGAGCCAGAGGATCTGGAGGAGCTCGAGTTCGGCTTCGGTGGGGCGGGGGATGGTGGTGCCGTTTTCCATGTTGGTCAGACGTTATACGAAGAGCTTCGTAATTGTCAACGAAAATCTTCGTAGATCCGGATGGCAATCGCAGATTCGCGGGTTGGTTCCTCTCGACAGATTCTTGGTTTATTCACATTGGTGAACTCGCGTGGGTGCTTCCCGATGGAGCGCGACGACATTTTATTGTTGGGCGATTTGGGTTCTTGACAGGGTCGATTGGGTCTGCCTAGGATGATCGGCGCTGTTGTCTTCCCCTGCAGAGAGCGTCAGATCGAAGACGCCCATCGCCACTCCAACCTGTTACATCGTTTTACTGGAGCCCGCCATGCAAACCCACCGCTTCCTGAGCCTTCGTCTGTCTTGTGTCCTCACCATCAGCCTGTTGTGCCTGGGGTTGATTCAGTGCAGGCAAGCACTTTCGCAGATTCCCGCCGGCCACATTCGGATTCACTATCACCGGCCTGATGGGAATTACAGCGGCTGGACGGTGTATGCGTTCGACAACACCACGGAGAACACGGGGGGGTATGGCACCGGACCGGTGCAGCAGACGGGTACCGACAGCTACGGCGTGTACTTCGACGTGGGGATTACGACTGGTGCGCAGGAGGTCGGCATCATCATTCACAATCCGACGGCGGCGGGTGGAGATCAGAAGGATCCGGGGCCGAATGAGTTTGTGGATCCGGCGACGCAGGGGATTGAGTACTGGGCGTACTCGGGGATCGGCAAGCTCTACGACACGGCGATCAATCTGAGCAATCCGACGGCGATTCTGCCGGGGTATGTGCGGGTGCACTATCACCGCAACGACGGGAACTACTCTGGGTGGACGGTGTATGCGTTTTACGACACGACGGAATTTACAGGAGATTACAACAATGGCTTGGTGGGGCCGACGAACTATGACGCGTTTGGCGCTTATTTCGATGTCGGCGTGATTTCGGGCGCGCAGAATGTGGGGTTGATTATTCACAATCCCGGCGCGCCGGGCGGCGACCAGAAGGATCCGGGACCGAATGAGTTTGTGGATCCGACGACAGAGGGTTTTGAGTACTGGGGGTACACGGGGATCGGGAAGCTGTACAAGAGCATGCCGAGCCTGACGAATCCGACAGCGCTGCTGCCGGGCTATGCGCGCATTCACTACTACCGGCCGGATGGGAATTATTCGAACTGGACGGTGTATGCGTTTGAGGACACGGCGGAGTATACGGCCGACTACAACGACGGCCTGACCGGCGTAACGAGCTTCGACTCGTATGGCGCGTACTTTGACATCAGCCTGATTGCGAATGCGCAGAATATCGGGTTTATCATTCACAACACTTCAACGGGCGTAAAAGATCCGGGTCCGAACATGTATCTGAATGTTGCGACCAGTCTGCAGGCATGGGCGATCTCGGGGAATGCGATGGTGTTTACCACTACGCCGACGCCAACGCAGATCCTGGACAGCCTGCTGAACATTTCGCAGGCTTACTGGCTCGACCGGCAGCGGGTGGCGATTCAGCCGGAGTTTGCGCAGTCGGGCGATACGTATGCGCTGACGTCGAGCCTGACGGGCGGGCTTTCCGTTACGCCGACGGGAATTACAGGAGGAACCACCATACCGCTGACAGTGGGCGGCACGCTGACGGCGGATGAGTTGATGCGCTATCCGCAGCTGAGCGGATACACGGTGCTGCAGGTATTGCCGAGTGTGACGGTCTCGACGTTGGAGACGGCGCTGGAAGGGCAGCTTGCGTTTTCGGCGGTGGACTCGACGGGCGCGCTGAAATATGCCACCGGGTTGCAGATCGGCGGTGTGCTAGACGATCTCTACTATTATCCGGGGAGGCTGGGCGTGGTGTTCCATCACCCGAACGATCCCACGTGGTCGGATTTTCCGGATTTCGAAAACTGCGGGATAAAGCTGAAGGTTTGGGCGCCGACCTCGCAGGGAGTGACGTTGCAGTTGTTCAATAAGTCGACGGACACGACGCCGGCGAGCACGCTGCCGATGAAGAATCACAACGGAGTGTGGGTGGCGTGCGGCACAACGGACTGGGCAAATAAGTACTATCTCTACTCAGTGAAGGTGTGGGTGCCGGCGGATGGTGCGGTCGACACGAATGTGACCAGCGATCCGTACTCGATCGACATTGCGCTGAACGGAACGAAGAGCAGGATTACGGATCTTGAGTCGGAGGCGACCAAGCCGACGGGATGGGATGAGAGTGTTTCGCCGCCGCTCGCGAGCCTGGGCGACCTAAGCATCTACGAACTGCATGTTCGCGACTTCAGCGTGAATGATCCCAGCGTGCCGGTGAACCATCGCGGAATGTACGAGGCATTTGCGGATCAGAATACGTATGGCATGACGCATCTGCGTACGCTGGCACAGGTCGGACTGAAGGCGGTGCACATTATGCCTTCCTTCCATTTTGCGAGCGTGAACGAAGACAAGAGCACATGGTTGCTCCCCGGGAACCTGTCAGGGTATCCGCCGGATGGCACGCAGCAGCAGGCGGCGGTGCAGGCAACGTTGACAAGCCCTCCGTATAACTGGGGCTATGATCCGGTGCATTACGCTACGCCAGAGGGAAGCTACGCGATCAATCCGAACAATCGCGTGTTTGAATATCGCACCATGGTGCAGGGGCTGCATACGGCGGGATTGCGCGTTGTGCAGGACGTGGTGTTCAACCATACAAACGCCAGCGGCGAAGGGCCCAATTCGAATCTCGACGAGGTTGTGCCGGGCTATTATCACCGGCTGGACGCGAACGGAAGTCTCGAGAACGGGTCGTGTTGCCCGGATACGGCGCCGGAACATCGCATGATGGAGAAGCTGATCATCGATACGCTGGTGCTGAATGCGAAGGAATACAAGATCGATGGCTTCCGGTTCGACATCATGAGCTTCATGTTCACGTACAACATGACGGACATCAAAGCTGGGCTCTCGGCGCTGACGCCGGAGAACAGCGGGGTGGACGGATCGAAGATTTATCTGTACGGCGAGGGATTCAACTTCGGCGATACGGTGAACAACCAGATCGGGCCGAACGCATCGCAGATCAATCTCTATGGATTCGGAATCGGCACGTTCAATGATCGGATTCGCGATGGAATCCATGGCGGGAGTCCGTTTACGGATGAGCGCGTGCAGGGATTTGCGACTGGCCTGTTTACCGATCCAAGCGCCTACACGACGTCAACGATGTCGAGCAGTGCGCAGCAGAGCCAACTGCTGCAGTATTCTGACTGGATTCTCGTGGGGTTGACGGGGAACCTGCGCGACTACACCTTCACTGACAGTGCGGGAGCGACGGTGACCGGGGCCGAGGTGAGCTACAACGGGCAGCCGACGGGGTACACGCAAACGCCGATCGAGGCGGTCAATTACGCATCGGTGCACGATAACCAGGATCTGTTTGACCAGGTGCAGTTGAAGTCGAGTTACAGCGACACGATCGCGATGCGGGCGCGGCGGCAGATTGTGGCGATGAGCCTGATCGCGCTGGGGCAGGGCGTGCCGTTCTTCATGGCTGGCGATGACCTTCTGCGCTCGAAGGACATGGATCAGAACAGTTACGATTCGGGCGACTGGTTCAACAAGATCGACTGGACGGGCCAGACGGCGAACTGGGGAATTGGACTGCCGATCGCGAGCCAGAACCAGGGACAGTGGCCGATCATGACGCCGCTGCTCAGCAATCCGGCATATACGCCGCAGCCGGCGAACATTTCGTTTACCACCAATGCATTTCAGAACTTTTTGAAGATCCGCTACAGCTCGGGATTATTCCGGATGGCGACGGAGGGGGAGATTCAGCAGAACCTGACCTTCCTCAACACGGGCCCGAGCCAGATTCCGGGGCTGATCGTGATGAAGCTGGATGCGAACGGCGGAAGTTATGGACCGTACAAGCACATTGTGGTTGTGTTTAATGCGACGAACGCGCAGGTGAACTTTACCGATTCGCGGTTGCAGGGACTGGATCTGAGCTTGCATCCGTTCCAGCGCAGCAATCTTGATCCGGTGGCAAGGCAGTCGTCGTTTAATTCGAAGCAGGGGACGGCAACGGTTCCGGCGCTGACTACGGCGGTGTTTGTGAGCGAGAAGTAAGTGCAGTTGGGATTGGTGCCGAGTGCGCGATCATTGATCCCAGGTCTCAGAAGCGAGACCTGGGGCACCCGGACATTTCTATTTCCGACCCGTCCTGGGTTCGAAATGACATGAGTTTGTGGTTTCCCACCCATTCCGCAGGAGCGCGAAATGGATGGGGCACCCGAGTACGCGGCAGCGCGATCAGCGGCCGGATTGCTCGTCGGACGATTTGGGTTGCGAAGTGAGCCAGGACTTCAACTGCGGTTCCTGGAGGTTGCGGAGTTCGATGCAGCCGTTGATGTGCTCGATGGAGTGCTTGAGCTCCTGGTCGGCATCGGGCACCTTGTGCGTGGCGAAGAAGCTTGCAACGTTGTCGCGTGCTGATGCGCTGCAGAAAGCGCCGGTGGCGCCGACGAGGATGTTGCCCATCTCAGGCGTGAGCTCCTTTTTCACTTGGTCCCAATGAGTCTGGATAAAATTCCAGGTGAGGTCACGGTTCTTGTCCATGTCGAGGGAGATGACGAGCTGGATGGCAGCGTCCTGGTTGCGCACCTTGTCGGAGACTGCGTAGTCGAGGGCGCGCGTGGCAAGATCGGGATTCTCGAACATGGCAAGCAGGCGAAGAGCGCCATTCTGGATCTCGGGATTGGTCGAGGTCTCGGCGATCTTCTGCAGCTTGTCGAAGAGTGCGGCGTCGCCGTTGCGCGCGGCGATCTGTAGAGCAGTCTGGGCGAGCTCGGGATCGACGGAGCCTGGATCGGCAAGATATTTCTCGCTGATTTCGCGGGCCTGCGCGAGGATCTGCTGGTCCTTAGCGTAGCCGAGGGCTGCGAAGAGCATAGCGCGCAACTGTTTGGTGTTGGGTGAATCGGAGTCGGAAGGCGGTCCCAGCTTCGCATATTCCGGCGCGAATTCTGGCGGAACCAGGCTGGAGCGCATCTTTCTCTTCGGGCGTGGATGCGATGCGGGTATGAATTGCATTGACGCCGCCGAAGGCGGAAGAGACTACCTCGGCGTTGGGGTCGGCCTTGAGCGCGGCGACGAGGTTGAGATAGTCGCCGACGGTGGCCTTGTTGGCGCGGACCTGGGCCCACTCGTCGCCGATGAGACTGATGCGCTCGGTGGGCGTGAGGCCGGTTTCAACCTGCGCGACGAGAGCCGCGTAATCTGCTGGGCGCGATAGGCGCTGCGGTAGTAGCCTTTGCCGCCGGCGTTGGCGAAGAAGAGCGGGCTCGCGGGACGGCTTGAGTGAGGTCGTTCCGGGGTGAGAACCTCGCAGTCCTGGTTGCCGTCGGCGGTCTTGAAGCAGACGGGAAGGGTCCACTTCTGCGCGGGGTCGGGCTGTGATGCTGGGGCTGAGGAAGAAGCGCTTCTGCGAGACGGAGACCTTGCCGTTCGGCCGGCTCGCCGAAGGTGAGCAAGGCTCGCCGGGCTGGGCGACGAGGACTCCATGATCTTGTCGACGGGCTTGTGGCTGGTTGCGGTCTGCGCGTTCCAGAAGTCTTCGGCGGTGGCGTTGGCGTATAGTGCGCGGAGAGATAGGCGTGCACGCCTTTGCGGAAGGTTTCCGGGCCGAGGTAGTTTTCGACGCGCGAGCAGCACGTCGCTGGCCTTGCCGTAGGAGATGCCGTCGAACATCTGCTTGATCTCGTCGGGGTGTCGGCCTTGGCGCGGATGGCGCGCGTGGTGGGCTGCGCGTCGAGGTTGAGGGTGCTGTCCTCGTCGGCGGCCACCGACTGGTCGATGTGCCACTCGGGATGCATGGCGGCGACGGGCTTTGTTCTCCATCCAGGTGGCAAAGCCTTCGTTGAGCCAGATGTTGTCCCACCACTGCATGGTGACCAGGTCGCCGAACCACTGGTGCGCCATCTCATGAGCGATGACGATGGCGACTTGCTCTTTGGCGCCGACGGAGGCGGTTTTGGGATCGAGGAGCAGGTCGGTTTCGCGGTAGGTGATGGCGCCGAAGTTCTCCATGGCGCCGGCTTCGAAGTCGGGCAGCGCGATCAGGTCGAGCTTCTTGAGCGGATAGGGAATGCCGAAGTAGTTGTTGTAGTAGTGCAGCACGTACTTGGCAACATCGACGCCGTAGGGCGTGAGCGCAACCTTGTCGGGCGTGGCGCAGACGCGGATGGCTACGCCGTCCTGACTCGCCGGAGGTGCACTGGAAGTCGCCGACCAGAAAGGCGACGAGATAGGTGGACATCTTGGGCGTGGTGAGGAACTTGAGCGTGTGCTTGCCGGCGCCGGGGCCGGGCGTGTCGCTGACGATGGGGCCGTTGGAGATGGCGGTGTCGCCGCTGTCGATGACCAGGGAGATGTCGTAGGTGGCCTTGAAGGCCGGCTCGTCGAAGCAGGGGAAGGCGCGGCGCGCATCGGTGGATTCGAACTGCGTGACGGCGTAGTTGCGCGTGGCGGTCTTGGAGAGATAGAAGCCGCGCAGCTCGTTGTTGAGGATGCCGGTGTAGTCGATGGAGATGCGTGGCCTTGCCGGCGGGGAGCTGGTCGGGAACGGTGAAGGTGGCCTGCTCCTTTTCCTTGTCGAGAGAGACGGTTGCGGTCTGGCTGCTTGCCGGCGGCGGTCGATGGTGACGGACTGGAAGGTGATCTCGGCGGCGTTGAGCGTGATGCTGCCGGTCGGCTCGGCGAGGGTGACGTCGATGGTCTCGGACGCCGGTGAAGGTGGCGGCCTTGAGATCGGGCGTGAGCGTGAGCGAGTAGTGCTGGGGGCGGACGGTGTCGGGCAGGCGCTGGCGCTTTCAGGGAAGAGCTTGCGGTGACTGCGATAGCGGCGAGAGTGCAACAGGCGAAATAACGGCATGCGATATGCCGAAGGGAAGGGAACAAACCTTTTTTCATTTCATCCTCTTGAATTTCAATGACTGTCTATTTGAAGCATGCGGCTCGATTGATACATGGGCGTGTGAACGAGATCGATCGCGGTATGAAAAGGGTCCCGGCGAAGACCGTTCAGGAAGCCTCTGTCATTTTAGGGTACTGAGGCGCGCAAAGGTAATCGTGATTATGTGACCGATTGCCGTTGAAGGGGGACAAGTACCATCCGCGCTACTCGGCTCTGGATTGTTAGACGTGCGAGGCAGCCTCATCCTGATTGGCTGAAGGCTCGGCTTTTCTGGGCAGCAGGGAATCGAGGAGCAGCAGGCAGGCGCCGATGACGATGGAGCTGTCGGCGACGTTGAAGTCGGGCCAGTGGTAGCTGAAGATGTGGACTTCGATGAAGTCGACGACCGAGCCGTAGACGATGCGGTCGTGGACGTTGCCGAGGGCGCCGCCGAGGATGAGCGCGAGGGCGACGGTGGTGAGGGTGATGCGGTTGCCGAGGCGAATGAGGGCGATGAGGACGGCGAGGGCGGCGATGAGCGGAGAAGGCGATGAGAGCCCAGCGGACAGCGTTGGGCGAGGCGGAATCGGCGAAGAGCGAGAAGGCCGCGCCCTCGTTGGTCCAGTGGGTGATGCGGAGGACGTGCGGGAATGACGGGGATGGCGCCGCCGAGCGGGATGTGGCTCGACGACGATTCTTGGTGAGCCGGTCGGCGCCGATGATGACCGCGGAGATGAGGAGCAGCCAGGGGAGGCGGCGTGGTGCGGGAAAGCTCACTGGGCGGCCTCCACGAGTGGACAGTGAACAGTGGACAGTGGACAGGGTTTGCGTGGGGCGGAGAAGCTCACTGGGTCTCCTCCGGCGGTGGTTCGGATGCCCATTTCGTTGAGGGCGGTGTGGCAGCGGGTGCAGACGTTTTGCCAGATGCCGTAGTCTGGAGACTTCGGGCATGAAGTTCCAGCAGCGGGCGCATTTGTGGCCGCTGGCGGGAAGAGCAGTGACGGCAAGGGGTACATCGGGCGCACTTGCGAGGACGCGGACGGCGGAGACGTTGATGATCTCTTTGAGGCCGGCGGCGTGGCTTTGCAAGCAGCCCAAGGAGATCGCCGGAGGCGGCGATTTCGAGCTCGGCTTCGAGCCCTTTGCCGATGCGTTTGGCCTGGCGGGCTTCTTCGAGGACGCGGAGGGCTTCATCGCGGACAGCGAAGATTTGCTTCCACTCTTCCAAAACAGAGCGGGATCTGCGGAGAAGATTTCTTCGGGCTTGGGGAACTGCGCAAGATGCACGCTGGCTTCGCGGCCTTCGACGGCGGGCAGATATTCCCAGACTTCGTCGGCGGTGAAGCTGAGGATGGGCGCGACGAGGCGGACGAGGGCTTCGGTGATCTGCCAGAGAACGGTCTGCGCGGAGCGGCGGGCGTGGCTGGTGGGCGCGAAGGTGTACATGCGGTCTTTGAGCACGTCGAGATAGAAGGAGCTGAGGTCGACGATGGCGAACTCGTTGACGGCGTGGTAGACGCGGTGGAACTCGAAGGCCTCGTACCAGTCGAGGATTTTCTCGGTGAGGTCGCGGGTGCGGGCGAGCATGTAGCGATCGAGCGGCAGAAGCTCGGCTTCGGGGATGCGGTCGCGTTCGCGGGTTCGAAGCCGTGCAGATTGCCGAGCAGGAAGCGGAAGGTGTTGCGCAGCTTGCGATAGAGCTCGGCGCAGCGCTGCATCAGGTTTTCGCTGGCGGCCATGTCTTCGCGGAAATCGATGGAAGCGACCCAGAGGCGGACGATTTCGCCGCCCATGCGGTTGGCGATGTCGACCGGATCGACGCCGTTGCCGAGGGATTTGGACATGGCGCGGCCCTGTTCGTCGAGCGTCCAGCCGGCGGTGGCGACGTGGGAGTAAGGCGCGCGGCCGCGCAGGGCGACCGAGGTGAGCAGCGAGGAGTGGAACCAGCCGCGGTGCTGGTCGCCGCCTTCGAGGTACAGAACCGGCACGCCTTCGTTGTTCTGGAAGGAGGTGTAGGCGTGCTTTGAGATCGGGATCGGATTCGCAGACGGCGAACCAGCTGGTGCCGGAGTCGAACCAGACGTCGAGAATGTCGGTTTCCTTGCGGAAGGTCGTGCCGCCGCAGTGGGCGCACTTCGTTGACGGCCGGAAGCAGGTCGGCGATGGGCGTGGTGTGCCAGGCTTCGGCGCCTTCGCGGTCGAAGAGGTCGACGATCTTGCGATTGAGCGCGGGGTCGATGATCGGCTGGCTGCAGGCTTCGCACAGGAAGACGGCGATGGGCACGCCCCAGATGCGCTGGCGGCTGATGCACCAGTCGGGGCGCGTGGCGATCATGTTGGTGATGCGCTCCTTGCCCCAGGACGGATCCCAGACGACCTTGTCGATCTCTTCGATGGTGAGCTGGCGGAAGGTTGTTTCTGTCGTCTTCGGCGACTTGATTGGCGTTTCGAGGGAGATGAACCACTGCTCGGTGGCGCGGAAGATGACGGGATTGTGGCAGCGCCAGCAGTGCGGGTAGGAGTGCTCGAGGTCGGAGACGGCGAGCAGCGCGCCGCTGCTCTTCAAGCATGGCGACGATGATGGGGTTGGCGGCCCAGACTTTCTTGCCTTCAAAGGGCGGTGTCGGTGTGAATGGCCATGCGGCGAGATCGACGTGGATGTGGCCGGAGGCGTCGACGCGGCAGGTGGGGTCGAGGCCGTAGCGCTGGCCGGTGTAGAAGTCGTCGGCGCCGTGGGAGGGCGCGGTGTGGACGGCGCCGGTGCCGGTGTCGGCGGTGACGTAGGTGGCCAGAACGCCGAGGATGCTGCGCTCGAGGAACGGATGCTGGAAGGTGGTGCGCTCGAGTTGGCTGCCTTTGAAGCGGGCGAGTTCGGCGGTTGCGCCCAGTTTGCTGGCGGCGATGACGGCCGGAGCGAGTTCAGCGGCGACGATGTAGACCGGGCCGCTGGATTGAGTTTGAGGTTTCCCATCCATGGCGGGATGAGGCTCCGCCATGGATGGGGCACCCGGCGCTTCCGGATGGTCTTTGTCCTCCAGGGCGACGTACTCGAAGTCGGGGTGGAAGGCGACGGCCATGGAGGCGGGGAGGGTCCAGGGGGTGGTGGTCCAGATGATGGTGTAGACTTCGCGGCCAGCAAGCGCGGGCGAGAGCAGGCCCGGGTCGGAGGTCATCCGGTAGCGCACATAGATGGATGGGCTGGTGTGCTGCTCGTACTCGACTTCGGCTTCGGCGAGGGCGGTACGGTCGTGGATGCACCAGTAGACGGGCTTGAGTCCGCGATAGACGAAGCCTTTTTCGAGGAAGCCATAGAATGCCTCGAGGGTGCGGGCCTCGTAGTCGCGGGCCATGGTCATATAGGGTTTGTCCCAGCGGCCGAAGACACCAATTCGCTCAAACTGCGAGGTTTGCAGGTCGACGTACTTCTGGGCGTAGGCGCGACAGGCTTCCAGGACGGCGGGGGCGGGCATCTCAAGTTTTTTGCGGCCGAGCTGCTCGTCAACCTTGATTTCGATGGGGAGGCCGTGGCAGTCGTAGCCGGGAACATAGGGAGAATCGAAGCCGGCCATGGTTTTTGACTTCACGACAAAGTCTTTAAGGCCTTTGTTGAGAGCGTGGCCGAGGTGGATGGGGCCGTTGGCGTAAGGAGGACCATCGTGCAGAAGATAAGAAGGACGGCCGGCGCAGGTTTCACGCAGCTTCTGGTAGAGGCGGAGTTCGGCCCATCTTTTGAGCCGGAGTGGCTCATTCTGGGGTAGATTTGCCTTCATGGGGAAGGCAGTTTGAGGCAGAGTTAAGGTCGCCTTCAACTCCGGCGCTGGAGACATTGGAACTCCCTGAAGCAATTAGCGAGATCTTGAATATTTAGTGTAATGGAGTGAAGAAGATTTTAAGGTAACAACGGCGAACTCTCATCGTCTATCGTTTATGGGAACTATCGCTTCAGGGAAATACGGCACTCTGGAGAATTCAACAACCCCGAACGGCGCGTGCATTCATCTAAAGACAGGGACCGGCGATGTCGAGCATAATGGAGTGATGGACCGGGAAGCGGGCGATAGCGGGCCGGAGCAATCGCTGCCGACAGGGCCAGTATCGGCGAATATGGCAAACGACGTACTTATCCAGCCAGACTCGGAGACCGGAAGCGACGTGCCTTCCTATGAGGGACACGAACTTGACTCGTTTCTGGGTAAGGCATTTGACGAGAAACCAATCTGGAAAGAGCTCTACGAGAACATCCACGACGTTTTCTTTCCTCCCAAGCTCCCACCCCTGGTATTGACCTCGAAGCCGATCCCGGTTCCGGACCGGATGGCGGTGAAGGCAAATCCGTGGGCCATTGGTACATCGAGCTTTGTGAATCTAGCCATCCTGGCGATCGCAATCTGGTTGGGGATCAATATCATCCACCCGCCAACGAAGCAGATGAACCTGACGAGCGTGGATGTCAGTGACATTCTGAAGGCGCCAAAGCTGGCTAATCCTGCGGGCGGCGGCGGTGGCGGCGGTTCCCACGACATTGTGGATCCGATGAAGGGCAAGCTGCCCCCTCGCATGAAGGATCCGATT
Organism: uncultured Acidobacteriaceae bacterium; assembly: GCA_963774175.1. Lineage (GTDB taxonomy): Bacteria > Acidobacteriota > Terriglobia > Terriglobales > Acidobacteriaceae > Telmatobacter. Next base: position 139,254 of record CAVZDT010000021.1, on the reverse strand, counting down.
ACGCCACCGATGGTGCCGATTCTCGAGAAGCCGAAGCTGGCATTTACCCCGGCGATCAATGTTCAGAAGGACATCACACTGCCGGACAATCCGGCGATGGTGAATTTTGGAGTGAAGAGCTCGGCCAACGTTACGCTGGCCTCGAATGGTTCCGGCGGCGGCGGTGGCATGGGCAGCGGATACGGCGGCGGTATCGGATCGGGCAACGGCAATGGATTCGGACCGGGATCGGGCGGAAATACCGGCGGCGGCGTGTATCGCATTGGCGGAGGTGTTTCGGCTCCGGTACCAATCTTTACACCTGAGGCGGAGTTCAGCGATGAGGCTCGGCGTGCAAAGTACCAGGGCGTCTGCCTGATCTCACTGATCGTGGACGCACAGGGCAACCCGCAGAATCCGCGCGTGGTTCGGCCGTTGGGAATGGGACTGGATGAGAAGGCGCTCGAAGCGGTTCGGAAATACAAGTTCAAGCCGGCCATGAAGGGCGGCACGCCTGTTCCGGTGATGATGAGCATTGAGGTGAACTTCAGGCTCTACTGAAGACAGGGAACAGGAATCAGGGAACAGGGAACGGAAGATCGAGGGCGGAGCGCGATCGCGCTTCGCTCTTTTGTTTTGCTTCACGTATGCCACGTGATCACTTTTGGGAGGATGTACCGCTCCGCTGATGATTCTGCACTCTCAAGATAAGTACCCAGTCGCCATCTCCGCTGCAATTCTTGCCTGGGGGAATAAACTGCTGGATGCCGGCATTCCTCATTCCCTCTCCAGGAATACTGCGGTAAGCACCACATGCGGGATCAAACCAGGCGGCTTGCGCGAGTCCGGAGAGGCTGGCCATGTTTACGGAAACTGGACGAACCGAAGGGATGTAGATCACAACGGCTGAGCCATCGCTCGTTCGCGCCGCGGAGGCGTAGTCGGTCTGGCTGATGGGCGTCTTGAGACTCCCAGGAGAGGATGCCCCGGAAGTGACAATCTTTCCGCCCCAGTCTGGTACGAGATTCTGCCACGAGATAGACAAAAAGAAGGCCTTCCAATAGCCAATCTGCTGCGCACCCGGAGTATCGAGATTCGTTTGCCAACCGTCTCGAAAGGTCCAGGTATAGGCATTCCCGTAGAATTGTCCGGTTCCCCCACTTAGAACCGTCCAGTAGGCTTGTTTGCGGAGCACAGGAGGACTGCCAGGGTCGCGAGGTTCACCAATATCCTCGTTCTCATAGTGTGCTTCCATAAGGAATGTGGGAGCCAGCGGCTTGCGGTTATAGCTGTGCTGCATTTGCAGATATGTCGGCGCGTAGGTGTAGGTGCCGTTAAGATCGATCAGCGAGGTCCACGCAGGATCGTCGAAGGAGGAAGTGTTCGGCGGTTCCAGTTCCAAGGTCTGGAGTTGGAGTGGTGATGCTGACCGAATCCCCTTTGCGACCGCCTGGACAAGTGCATCATCGTTGTGCTGGTGCCACGTCTGGGCGAAGCTACGGGGCCCATTTTTCGCAGCCTGAACAAGCGCCCCGTCCTCACTGGAGTGCCAGGCTCCAAAGTCGTTTCCACTGAGCCAGAGAACATTGTTGAACTGCTGATATCGACGACCCAGGAACTGACCGTATGCAAAGGCTGCATCCAGGCCGTTGTTTCGAAGCGTCGGGAGCCAGCCAATGGTTTCGATAGGGTCGAGGAACACGGCGAGATGGTGATTCATGGCCATCTGGAGCAAGTGATCGAGCCGGACGAAATAGGCCTCATTGGGTTTGCGCAGATCGTAATATTGGAAATCGCTTCCACCATGCAGAAACCCGGTAAACGGGCGAACGCCGTCTGGCGTAGTAGCAAAGGTACTGGTGGGATAGTCGCGACCGGCGCACAGTACATTCATCCAGCCGAGTGTGTTGAAGCCGTGCGCCTCGCGATCCGCAAAGTAAAATTCAGCCTCCTTCTCTGTAAGTCGACCGATCAGTCCCTGCGGCGAGTCTCCGACGATAAGGAAAGGAAGGGTATTCTGATCGACAAGGTAGCGATGATTTTCGCTGACCCTCAGTGGAAACACGGGTGGTTTCGTTTGTCCTGTGGTTTTAGGTGGCGCTGGAAAAGCAGAGGAGCCGAACAACAAACTTGTGAGCGCGCTAGAAGATATTGCGAAGCTCCGCAGCCATTTCAGCTTCATGACCCTTTTGCCTCTTTCCCGTCGCCCGACGGACAAATTGCCAGTTCAGGAAGAAGTTTACCGGTCTCCGTGGCCTTGGTTGATTGCTCTTGAGTGTCTCCCGACGGAGTACGGGAGGCAATCGGCCCTTCTTTCACTTGGCGTGTTAGACCGCCGATGAAAGCGCGACAATTCTATCGCGTTAGATCGGTTAAGGCTGAACCGATTTACTCCAGGCCGCAGCCAAAGCTTCGCGTGGTAATCTTCGGTGTTCGAACCAAGGAGGAGATTGCGATGCGTCTGGGGTTGCGGTCGTGTGTGTTGGGAGTGATGGGGTTCGTTGTTGCTGCTGGTGGTGTGTCCAATGCGCGGGCGCAGGCGGATTATCCGTTTCGGGACACGTCGCTTTCCGATGAGGCGCGGATACAGGATTTGCTGAAGCGGCTCACGCTGGATGAGAAGGTGCAGCTGATGTCGGATCACCCGAAGATTGAGCGGCTGGGCATCGTCTTCTCAGGCCAGGTGGAGGGATTGCATGGGCTGGCGCTGGGCGGACCCGGAGGATGGGGAGGCCGCGGACGCCAGCCGTCTTCGACTACGACGTTTCCCCAGGAGAAGGGGCTGGGGGCGATGTGGGACCCGGATCTGCTGAAGAAGATTGCGGGGCTGGAAGGATACGAGGCGCGCTATTACTACCAGAATCCGGTGTACGACCGCGGAGGGGTGGTGGTGCGGGCGCCGAATGCGGATCTGAGCCGTGATCCGCGCTGGGGACGGACGGAGGAGTCATATGGCGAGGATCCTTACCTGGTGGGGACGTTGACGGTGGCGTTTGCGCAGGGACTTCAAGGGCCCGATACCAAGCACTGGCAGGCGTCGTCGCTGATGAAGCACTTCCTGGCAAATGAAAACGAGAACGGACGGACGCACACGTCGTCGGATTTTGATGAGCGGTTATTTCGCGAGTATTACTCGGTGCCGTTTCGCATGGGGTTTGAAGAGGGCGGATCGCGCGCGGTGATGGCGTCGTACAACGCGTGGGACGGGACGCCGATGATGGTGAACCCGGTGCTGAAGAGCGTGATGATCAAGGAGTGGGGCAACAATGGCCTGATCTGCACGGATGGCGGCGCGCTGGGGTTGTTGATTACTTCGCACAAGGCGTATCCCGACAAGGAGCATGGATCAGCGGCGGCGGTGAAGGCTGGGATCAATCACTTTCTGGATACCTACAAGCCGGACCTGACAAAGGCCCTGAAGGATGGACTGCTGACCGAAGCGGACATGGACGCATCGCTCGAGAATCTTTTGACCGTGTACTTGAGACTGGGCGAGATGGACCCGGCGGGAGTGGATCCTTACGCGAAGATCGGCCGTGAATCGGAAGGACAGGCGCCGCCGTGGGAGCGGGCGTCGAGCCGGAAGCTGGCGCGCGCGGCAACGGATGAATCGATTGTGCTGCTGAAGAACGAGAACAACACGCTGCCGCTGGACCGGACAAAATTGAAGACGATCGCGGTGATTGGGCCGTGGATCGACACGGTTCTGCAGGACTGGTATAGCGGTACGTGGCCGTATTCAGTGACGATCGTGCAAGGAATGAGAGAGGCAGCGGGCGGCAAAAACGTGAAGGTGTTGTTCGCTGACGGGTCTGATCCGGACGAGGCGGCGGCGCTGGCGAAGAAGGCGGATGTGGCTGTCGTGGTGGTGGGGAATCATCCGGAGTGCAATGCGGGATGGGATCAGTGTCCGACACCTTCCAACGGCAAAGAAGACGTGGACCGCAAGACGATTGTGCTGGAGCAGGAAGAGCTGGTGAAGAAGATTTACGCGGCGAATCCGAAGACGATCGAGGTGCTGCGGTCGAGCTTTCCGTATGCGATTGTCTGGAGCCAGCAGAATTTGCCGGCGATTGTGCACATGGTCCACAACAGCCAGGAAGAAGGGCATGGACTGGCGGACGTTCTGTTCGGGGACTACTCGCCGGCGGGACGCCTGACGCAGACGTGGCCTACGGGCGACGATCAGTTGTTGCCGATCCTGGACTACAACCTGCTGGATGGCGAGACCTATCTCTACAGCAAGAAAAAGCCGCTGTATCCGTTTGGATATGGGTTGAGCTACACGACGTTTGAGTATCACGGCGTGAACACAAGCGCTTCGAATATGGATCCGGATGGCGGGGTGCAGGTACATGTGAAGGTGAAAAACACGGGCAGGCGCGCGAGCGATGAAGTAGTGGAGATGTATGTGCAGCATATCGGCTCGGCGGTGACGCGGCCGCAGATTGAGTTGAAGGGATTCAAGCGGGTGCGGATCGAGCCGGGTGCGGAGAAGGACGTCGCCCTGGAACTGAAGGCGCGGGATCTGGCGTATTGGGACGCGCCTGACCACGTGTGGCGGGTGGAGAAAGAGAAAGTGCGCATCCTGGCCGGTGGGTCGAGCGACAAGCTGCCTGTGCAGACGGTAGTGGATGTGACGGGGACGAAGGACTTCAAGCCGTAGGCGAGCGGGGCCTCGACCGAGGGACAGCCCTTAAAGAGAAAATCACAAAACTCAATTTCGCATGCTCCAGAGAGACCAACGTCAAGTTGGAGAGGTTACGTTTGGCAGTGGCGAAGATGGGCATTTGCATTGTCCATCAGAGTTGATTGTCAACGGTAGCCTGTATCATCCAGATAAATGCAAGCCAGGTTTTCAGGAGAAGGAATGAATTCCCGGTCGCGAGTATTGAGTGAGAATCGGAGAGCATCATGGCAGATGTGAATCCCTGGCAGGGCCGACGCGTATTTCTGACTGGGCATACAGGTTTCAAAGGCGGGTGGCTCTCTCTGTGGCTTGCCCGACGCGGTGCGCAAATCCGTGGCTACGCGATTGAACCGTTCACCAAACCGAATATGTTCACGGAATCGTCCGTGGCTAGCGTTGTGGACGATGTGCGAGGCGATACCCGCGACTATGCGAAGTTGGAAGGCGCGATGAAGGAGTTTGCGCCGGAGGTGATTTTTCACCTCGCCGCGCAGCCGATCGTCAGGCGATCGTACAGCGAGCCACTCGAGACATTCTCCACCAATGTTATGGGAACGGCGCACGTGATGGAGGCAGTCCGGAAGACGTCCAGTGTGCGTGCGATCGTGTGCATCACGACCGACAAGGTTTATCAAAATCAGGAGTGGGTCTGGCCTTATCGCGAGACCGATCCGCTGGGCGGGCACGACCCGTATTCCGCGAGTAAGGCATGTGCGGAGATTGTTAGCGCAGGTTACCGTAGCTCCTATTTCCCTATCGAAAAGATCAATGAGCACCAGGTTCTTCTGGCCACGGTGCGCGCGGGCAATGTAATAGGCGGCGGGGACTGGTCAGAGTACCGGCTGATACCGGACCTAGTCAGGGCCTTTTTATCTGGAAAGCCAGTACTCATCAGGTTTCCCGGAGCCACTCGTCCCTGGCAGCACGTGCTGGAACCGCTGAATGGCTACATCATGCTGGCGGAGCAGTTGCTGGCAAGGCAGACGCAGTTTGCTTCATCCTTTAATTTCGGCCCGAGTTGCGACGATGCCTGGCCGGTGGAACGTGTCGCCAACAAAGTGGTGGAACTATGGGGTGAGGGTGCTGCGTGGGCCCGAGATTCCACGAGTCCCGAATTGCATGAAGACCGGTTTCTGCAGTTGGACGCGAACAAAGCGCGCTTTGAGTTGGGCTGGCGACCCCGTCTCAGGACCGAGACGGCTTTGGAGTGGACGATCGCATGGTATCGCGCCTGGAAAGATGGCGAGAACATGAAGGAATTCACCTGGAGGCAAGTAGGGAAGTTCGAAGAACTCAAGTCGCAGCCGAAATGAACCTCAGCGACCCTGCGCAAAGATGGTCTTCAATTCTGAAGGTGGGACAATCTCGAGTTGTGCGAAGGTGCAGCTGGTTGGTTTGCGATCGGTGCGCCAGCGGCGGAAGTGAGTCATGTGGCGGAAGCGCCCGCTCTGCATGTGTTCGTAGGCGACTTCGACTACGAGTTCGGGGCGAAGCGGCTCCCACGACAAGTCTTTGCCACGGCTCCAGCGGCTCTTTCCGCCCGGCATCCGCTGCTCTGCGCTATTCTCCTTTTCCGGATTCTCGCGGTCTTTCCAGGGGTGATTGCGGAGCGCGTTCTTGCGATAGGGCGCAAGAAAGGTGAGCAGTTCACGGCGGTTTTCCCGTGAGAAACTGGCGCATACACCCACGTGGTGAAGCATCTTTGCGTCGTCATAAAGACCAAGAAGCAGTGAGCCAATCTCGTTGTCCGGCGATTCGCGATACCAGCGAAAGCCCGCGACCACGCAGTCGCAATCGCGCTCGTGCTTGATCTTCCGCATCACACGCTTGTCAGGCTGATAGGGGAGATCGACAGGCTTTGCGACGACGCCGTCGAGGCCAGCACCCTCAAATCGACTGAACCAGTCGAGAGCGACCTTCCGGTCGCAGGTCGCTGGCGTGATATAAATTGGCGGCCTGGCCGATTCAAGCAGCGATTCAAGGGCCGCGCGGCGTTTCCGAAATGGTTGCGATCGAAGATCGCGCTCTCCTTCGCAGAGCAAATCGAAGAAGACACACGATGCCGGTGTTTGCTGCGCGAGGAGTTTCACTCGCGAAGCGACGGGATGCATGCGTAACTGCAATGCGTCGAAATCGAGGCGGCCTTTGTGAGCGATGATGAGTTCGCCATCGAGTACGAATTTGGCCGGGAGCTGTTTTCGCAGCGGTTCGAGCATCTCGGGGAAATAGCGATTCAGGGGTTTTTCATCGCGGCTCTGGATGAGGACCTCCTCGCCGTCCCGAAATATAAGAACGCGGAAGCCGTCCCATTTGGGCTCGTAAATCCATTGGCCAGCGGCGGGGATCTCAGCGACGCGCTTGGCGAGCATGGGAAGAACGGGCGGGCTTACGGTCAGGTTCATGCGGAATCGGCGGATATTGAGTCCACACTTTGTGGATGCAGCGTGCGTCAGGCCATGTTGTATCCGGATGACCGCGGTTTCGATAGAATTCGGGCAGCATGGATAAGAATTCGAAAATCCGAACTCTCAACAGCCAGTTTTCTCTGACGGGAATCGCGGAGATCGTCGAGGGAAACGGAGGGTTGCCGAAGATCCGGATTGAGACGCCGTCGGCAAGGGCGGAAATCTACCTGCACGGCGCCCAAATCACCTCATGGCAACCTACCGGCATGAGCGAGGTGCTTTTCTTGAGCGCAAGATCACTCTGGCAGGATGGGAAGGCGATTCGCGGCGGGATCCCGGTATGTTTCCCGTGGTTTCGTGCCAAGTCTGACGATCCGCAAGCTCCTTCGCATGGCTTTGTACGTACCAGGGAGTGGCAACTCGAATCCATTTCGCCGGCGTCCGAAGATGCGGTCTGCGCGCGCTTCTCGATCGCCAGTGATGATTCGAGCCGCAAATGGTGGCCATTCGAATTCCGGCTTGAACTTGCGATCACGGTAGGTCCGACTCTCCGACTCGAACTGAAAATGGTGAATACCGCGGACAAAAACCTGAAATTCGAAGAGGCTCTGCACACCTATTTCAAGGTCGGTGATGTCCGACGGGCGCGTGTACACGGACTAGATGGCGTGAACTATCTCGATAACCGTGATGGAAACCGCGAGAAGAAGCAGCAGGGCGAACTGGTTCTTGCCAGGCAGACCGATAACGCCTATCGCAACGCGACCGGGCCGGTTGAGATTGCAGATCCTGTTCTAGGGCGCCGTCTCAGAACCGGAAAAAAGAATTCGAATTCGACGATTGTCTGGAATCCATGGAGCGATGGCGCCGCAGGTATGGCGGATTTTGGTCCCGAAGAGTGGCAGGGGATGCTCTGTGTCGAGGGCGGAAACATCATGAACTCAGCGGTGACGCTGGCAGTCGGAGAAACGCACACGATGACCGTTGTGATCGACGCTTTGGCTGGCTTGGGTGTTTGAGCCGAAATGGAACCTGCCGCCACGCGAGCGCACACCAAAAGGTAAATGCCGGGCGATGAGTTCTACCGCGTAAAACGCTGAAATCGCGAAACTTTTCAGCAACTTAGACCTTCGTTATTACCAAAGTTTTGTTGACTCATAACCTGGTCTGACCTACTGTAATGACTCCAATTAGTTCAAAACAGTTGGGACCGTTCGACGCTCGATCCCCCATTCGTTCCGCGTTGATTTCGTGGTCCGTCGCCAGCAGGCGGTTCGATTTTGGCAGGCGGCGGAAACTGAAGTTTTCCGAGGCTCCGGCAGCCGCCGAGTCCTCCTTGGTTAGTCAAAAAACTTGCCATTTCCAGAGCACTGACTCGACTTTCCTGGCGGACATTTTGCAAAAAGGGCGCATTACTCGCTAAATCCCTGTCCGACGGGCCGATTCGCACAGACTCCGGTTTTGGTTTTGCAAGAACTTTCCTTTCGGGTGCCTTGTGAGAGCAATTCTGCTTGTTTTAAGCGTTCTCCGATCTGCTGAAACTCGATCGTTGATCAATCATGTCGTCGGCGGTGCCGGGCATAAAGTAGTGCATGCTTCCAGCTGCGAACAGGCCAAGGTTCTGCTTGCCAACGGGGTCGAACCCGATCTCGTGATTGTCGAGCCCCCGGCGCCGGAAGATATGCCCGAACTGCACGAGTTCATCAGGGCTGCTTCGAAATCAACAATCAGCATGATCTATGCGCGCGGCGAGCAGCATCTGAGGGCGAGCGCGACGGCGCTTGGAATCAGGCTCTTCCTGGAGCATCCCCTGGTTGAAACCGATGTCGCCGCAATGCTCGAGCAAGTTTGTGGCGAGAACGGCGGATCGGCCGGATCCCGAAACGATGATGTGGCAGCCGGACTGTCCGGGCTCCCGATACTCGAAGAGTTAAGTGATGGTCGCTACTTCCTTGGGGTCGCGCCTTCGATGGTCAAGATTTATCGTCAGGTGCAGCTTCTTGCCGACGTTGACGCTCCAGTCCTGATTCTCGGCGAAAGTGGGACCGGCAAGGAAATCATTGCCCATCTTATTCACAAGCACTCCCGTCGTTCACAGCAACGATTTGTCAACGTGAATTGCGCCGCCCTTCCGGCCGATCTGCTGGAAAGCGAACTCTTTGGCTATCATCAGGGCGCGTTTACAGGCGCCATCAAGGACAAGCCCGGCAAGTTTGAGGTGGCTAACAAGGGTACGCTGCTTCTGGATGAGATCGGCGAAATGAGCGCCCAGATGCAGGCCAAACTCCTGCACGTGTTGCAGGATGGGCAGTTTAATCGTCTTGGCGCCCGTGAAAGCAGCAGAGTAGACGTGCGTGTGCTGGCAGCCACAAATGTCCAGATTGAGAACGCGCTCCTCGGCAAGACATTCCGCGAAGATCTCTACTATCGGCTGAACGTATTCACGATCAATGTGCCGCCGCTGCGCGAGCGTCGCGAAGAGGTCCCATACCTTGTTGAAGAGATCATTCGGAGATCGGCGCAGGAGTTGCATAACGGATACGAATTCAACTTTTCGTCTCGACTGATGGATGCCGTTTTGCTTTATGACTGGCGCGGCAACGTGCGTGAACTGCGAAACTTCGTAACACGCACAATGACGATGCGCGATTCCGATACAGCAATCCACGAGTTGGAAACGAAAATAGCGGCCGGTTACCGCGTGGAACAAGATGAGCCGCCACCAAGTTCCTCGTTGCGGGTTACGGAAAAGGCCGGGATGCGATCCATCGTGCGCGACATGAAAAACCACGCTGAAGCGCAGATGATCCAGGATGCGCTGGAGTTCCACGGCTGGAACCGTCGTCACGCGGCAAAGTACCTCAACATCAGCTACCGCGGGCTACTTTACAAGATCCAGCAGCATCGGCTGGCACCGAAGGCCTCTGCTTGGAGCAGGCCCGTGTCGCGCAAATAAACAGCGGATCCTGAAGCAATCATTCCAGACTCGTGGGGCTGCACATCTCTGTGCATTCCATCACCCAGAGTGTTGTAAACCGCTGAGAGCTTAGATTTGCAACAGCAGTTGCCGATTGAAGTTGCAATGCTTTGCATAGTCTGAGAGCAAATGTATGCAAAGTTTTGCAACCTTTGTTTTCCGCTGGGCCTTACCCCCGGAAGTTCAATGATTTTCCTTCAAAAAGGCCGCAAAGTTTGCGTTGTTTTCACCTTCATTTGGTCATGCTTTTGCTAATGGAAGGTCAGGATAACGAGAGCGATGGTCGCTGACACTGCACAGACCTTCCGGCGCACTGAACTTCCGAGCGCGGAGTTCATATTCGGGAGCACGCCCGGTATGCGCGAAATTCGAACGATGATCGAACAGGCCTCCCAGGATACTCTCCCTGTCCTGATTGAAGGCGAAAGTGGAACGGGAAAGGAACTGATTGGGCGCTTCCTGCACGATCTCTCAGGCCGCAGAGAAGGACCGTTTGTCAAGGTCAGCTGCGGAGCGATCCCGGCTCGATTGCTAGAAGCAGAGATGTTCGGATACGAAAAGAACGCGTCGGGCACTATACAGGAGACGAAGAACGGCTCCATCGGTATCGCTGGAGACGGGACTCTCTTTCTCGATGAGGTTCACGAAATGGATTTGACGCTGCAGCAGAAGCTGCTGCGGACGATCGAAACAGGCCAGTACGGGCGTCAGGACGGCAGGGAAGAACTCGCCGTGAATACACGTTTCATCTGTGCGTCAAGCCAAGGTCCGGAGGCAGGAACAGAAGGGGACCATGAAAAGTTTCTGCAATGCTTTGCTCATCGCGTACGCCTGAAACCGCTTCGTGAGCGCAAGCAGGATATTCCGCAATTATGCGAGTACCTGGTGGAGAAGTTCGCCCAGGATTTCCGGAGGCCGGTTCCATCTTTGAGCCCCGACGTACTGAGGGCTTTCCAGCAGTGGAATTGGCCGGGGAACATTCGTGAGTTGGAAAACTGGATTGCACGGATCGTGATCTTTGGGACAGAGGAAGCAATTGGGTTGGAGTTCAGGCGGCAGCTTGTCGATTGGGGTGCTGAACCGCCGCGGACCCACCGGGCGATCCACGCAAAGGTAGGACGTCCAAGGCGAGTGTGGAGGCACGCAAAGGACCTTTAGGGGATTACAAGATCAGGAGCGGCACGATTAACCAGGAAGTAACAAGGTCTGCCTTTTTGTGTGAACGGAGTGGAAAGGAACGAGAAACGGAATTGACTCTGGAATCACCATCTTAGGTGTGCAATCCAGGTAATCAATACCTAATCACTCCGAGTACTGCGGAGAAGGTTACCGAAGAGGGACTTCGCGAACGAATAGGGCATTGTAGAACCCTTCTTGGTCACCCAATATTAGGCAGGCTTCCTCCAGGTTCGCAGTTGGTTTAGTTGTGTCGTCAGGAAGTTTGGGTGTGAAAGAGTTTTTCGGGCGCCCCGACGAATAAAAAAAAGATGAGCATGTAGCTCACAGGGCGAAGCTACGTCGCGGTCGTGTTGAGAAGGCAGTTGCGCGGAGGAAACAGTGGTGAAGTTGCAAGGCATCGACACGCGGCGGGAGATGGACACACACTGGTGCGCTGTCTACACCCGGCACCAGCACGAGAAAGCCGTAAGCGAAATGCTTCGGGTCAAGGATTTCGAGGTTTTTCTCCCCGTCTATGAATCCATACGCAAGTGGAAGGACCGGCGAAAGCTCCTCTCGTTGCCTCTGTTCCCTGGTTATGTCTTCGTGCGCGGACCGCTCGAACGGAGGCTTCCAATCCTTACTACCCCCGGTGTGCACATGATCATCAGCCGCGGGGAGCGGATTGCCACCATTCCCGAAGAGGAGATCGAGGCAATTCGAAGGACGATTGAGGGCCAGTTTCGGGTTGAGCCTCACCCTTTCCTCCGCTGTGGCGAGCGCGTCCGTGTCGTGCGAGGATCTCTTGAAGGCGTTGAGGGGATCTTGACGCGCAAAAAGAATCTGTACCGGCTGGTTCTCTCGGTGGAAATGTTGGCCCAGGCCGTAGCCGTTGAGATCGACGCTCTTGATGTTGAGGCGGTTTCTGCACGGCCAGTGATTTCAATGGTCGCGCAGGCGCAAAGGACCAGTGAATGCATGTGTCAATAGGCGCGATTCAGGCGTTTTAGCAGGCGGAGTTCGATGAAATAGGGCTCGGCGCAACGACAGGATTCAATATGATGGGCAATCACAAACTTAGAATTCGACTCGCAATCCTAGTGATGAGCCTGGCCGTGCCTGTTTTGGGGCAGGCGCCCTCTGGATCAACAGCCGACGATCACCAGTCGCAACCGGTGACGGCTGGGACAGCGACGCCCCCTGACAATGCTGCGGGCTCGCCGCACAGCGATAGTTACACCATCGGCAACGATGATGTGCTAGCGATCAGCGTGTGGAAGGAACCTGAGCTGACCAAGTCGATCCCGGTGCGCTCCGATGGCAAGATCTCAATGCCGCTGATTGGCGAACTGCAGGCCGCAGGCAGGACACCGCTGCAGCTCGAACGGGACATATCAGGCAAGTTGCAAAGCTTCATCACGGCTCCAGAAGTGACGGTGGTCGTGGAGAAGATCAACAGCAAGAAGTTCAACATCCTCGGTGAAGTCACAAAGCCCGGTTCCTATTCGCTAGCTCAGGCGTCAACCATCATGGACGCGATAGCCCTGGCCGGTGGTTTCCGAGACTTCGCCAAAAAAACAGGAGTATACGTTCTTCGCAAAAGCCCTGACGGCCGAGAGACGAAGATTCCCTTCAACTACAAGGATTTCATCAAGGGGAAGAACTCCGGCCAAAACGTTCAGATCGAACCAAACGATACGATCATCGTTCCTTGAGTGTTGCTATGCCCAGACTGCTTTGTGCTTGTTTACTGCTGATTGTCGCGACCACTGCGTGGTCTCAGGTGGAACCCGATGCGACGGGGGGGGGCGGGTTTCAACTGGACGACTTGCATATGATGACACCTCCGCCCGTCAGTGGAGATGTGCTTCCGGTGGGCGTCGGTTCGGAAGTGCACTCCAATTTTCTGTCGGCCGGGCTGGTGACCACGATTGCCTATTCGGATAATCTGCTGGAGGCAAACACAGGTGGGAATAACTCTGATGAGATTTATTCATTTTTGCCTACATTCGGATATGACCGCAGAACTCCGAGACAGGGCGAATGGCTGAACTACAGTTCTGGGTTTACCTTCTACCAGAAGGATAGTCCTCTTAATGGCGCGAGCCAGAATGCGGATGCTGGTTATCGATTCCATATCAGCCCATACGCTGTCCTGCAGTTCCACAACGTTCTGTCGCAGAATTACAATCTCTTCAATCAGGGAAATCCGTTCGCCGGAAGTGGCGCTTCGGGGACCCTGGGGTCGCCCAGTTCGGTTCTGGTCGCACCTTTCGCGAATCTCTTTGCCAACGCCTCCTCTGCGGCCATCGACTACCAATACGGCAGAAACGCAATGATCGGAGGGAGTGGGTCTTACTCTTTCCTGCACTATTCAGAGAACTCCCAAACCGAGGGACTGGTCAACGGAAATACTACCGGCGCCACTGGATTCTTCAGTCGAAGGCTCGCCAAATCTGAGTACGTTGGAGTAGCGTATCAATTCTCGAAATTCATCACTCACCCGATCAGTACATACACTGCGACACACACTGTATACGGGTTTTATACACACTATTTCACCAGAAGTTTCTCCGCTTCCGTTTTGGCAGGCCCGGAGCAATATACCTCATGGTCTCCCGGTGTTCCAAAACAGGCATCCTGGACACCGGCAGTGCAGGGCAGCGTCGGATGGCTCGATCAGCGATGGAATCTCTCCGCAAGCTTCTCCCATCTTGTATCGGGCGCAGATGGCCTAATTGGCGCCCAGAACTCGAACCTGGGGAATTTGTCCGCTCAACTAGCGGTTTCGAAGACGTGGACTGTCGGTGCGAATGGCGAATACGCGAAGATCAGTAATATCGATCCGACTGTGTTCGCAGGCAACCCCGCGGGACACACTGTCCTCGGCTCAGCCTTTCTCCGGCACAGACTTGCAGAAAGGTTGAACGTCGAAGCTGGTTATGGATACTTCCATGAGAGCTATCAAGGCATCACGGCGGTGCCTACTTCTCCAAGTTCTAATCGAGCGTACGTTTCGATCAGTTACGCTTACGTGCGGCCCGTAGGACGATAACTATGCCCGAAACCATCGAAGATCAGGAACCTTCTAAACCGGATTTCGAGCGGTACCTCGACATCTTCCGTCGCAGGCATACGCACTTTCTCGTGCCGATGTTTTTCGGCTGGATGCTCGTTTGGGGAATAAGCTGGGTTTTGCCCGCGCGATACATATCGAGCACGTTGATTCTTGTTGAGCAGCCAACGATGCCCCAGAATTACGTGTCTCCTAACGTTAGCGACAATCTACAGGATCGTCTGCAGAGCATCACCCAGCAGATTCTTAGTCGTACACGCCTGCTTATGATCGTCGAAAAGCTCCAGTTGTATTCAGCAGGCGAAGCGATCAAGAATCCGGACGACAAGATCGAGAAAATGCGCAAGGATATCGCCATTGATCTCGTCCACGATACCCGCAATAACGAGATAACAGCTTTCAAAGTTAGTTTCTCTTCACACGATCCAATTCTCGCGCAAAAAGTGACGAACGAGCTGACTCAGCTATTTATTAATGAGAATCTGAGGGTTCGCGAGGAGCAATCAGAGGGTACGACGCACTTTATCGAACAACAACTCGAAGATGCGCGTGCAGCCCTCGCAGCTCAAGAAGCAAAGGTCAGGCAATTCCAATCAACGCACGAAGGCGCCCTGCCCACCCAGCAGCAAAGCAATCTGCAGATTCTCTCCGGTCTTCAGACTCAATTGCAGAATCAGCAGGATGCGTTGAACGTGGCCAAGCAGCAACGAGTCTATTATCAAACCTTGATTGAGCAGTACAAGAACCTCCATGCGACCGGGCGAACTGTTGAAGGAGCGCCGACGGAGATCACGGCAATCGACCAGGAATTGACAAAGCTCAGAGCGCAACTGACGGATCTCAGCTCTCGCTATACCGACTCCTACCCTGATGTTGTAAAGCTGAAAGCACAGATTGCGAGAACTGAGAGGCAGAGGGAGGACTTGCTGGCCGCTCCCAAACCCGGGGCAAAACAGGCTGGTGACGCGGAGAGTGCGCCCCTGCTCCAATTGCAAAGCCAACTTCAGGCTAACCAGATTGAGATCACAAATCACGAGCGGGGTATTGCCGAACTTGAGGGTCGGATTAACGAGTACCAGGCGCGGCTCAATTCGGAGCCAGCGACAGAACAGGAGTTGGCCGAACTCACCCGCGGATACGATCAGTCGAAGGCAAACTATGATGATCTTTTGAAGAAGAAGAATCAATCTGCAATGGCCACGAGTATGGAGCAGATGCAGCAAGGTGAACGATTCACAATGCTCGATCCGCCCAGCCTCCCAACCAAGCCTGACTTTCCGAATCGGCTGAAGTTTTGTGGAATGGGCATTGCGTCTGGCCTGGCATTAGGATGTCTGGTTGTATTCCTATTTGAGTTCTTTGATGACCGGATGCATGGCGAGAAGGAGATCAAGGACTTGCTTGCGACCCGCGTTCTGGCAGAGATTCCGGAGATTCAGAGTCCTGTGGACGAGCAGAAGCAGAAGAGTCGTGTGCTGCTGGGTTGGGCACTAGCAGCTTTCGTTTGCGCCGTTATCGCGGCCGGATCCGCTTTCAGCTACTTGCGAGGTTAGTTCACGAGTTCCCATGTACAAGAGTTTCTACAAGCTGACGCGCAATCCTTTCGACCTTACGCCGGACCCCACGTGCTTCGTTGCAACCGTGCGACATAATGAGGCTTTGGCTGCGCTTTACTATGGCATCCGTCGGCATAAGGGGGTTGTCGTTGTAACCGGTGAAGTAGGAACAGGTAAGACGCTGATGCTTCGTTGCCTTTTGCAGCTTTTCAAAGAGAGCAGCGAAATCGCATACGCTTACTTGTTCAACTGCCGCTTGTCGGCGCACGAGTTCCTGCATTATGCCGCATCGGACTTCGGGTTGAGGGTTGAAGAAGGGCAGAGCAAGAGCGCGCTCCTGCTTGAACTATGCAGATATGTTACCTCACGCGGGCTGCAAGGTCTCACGACCGTGCTCGTGGTGGATGAGGCGCACAACCTTTCGATCGAGCTTCTGGAGGAGGTACGCCTGCTCTCGAATCTCGAGACGAACGACGATAAGCTTCTCCAAATTGTCCTTGTTGGACAGCCCGAACTCGATCTGAAACTTGATTCGTTTGAACTGAGACCGCTGAAGCAGAGAATCGCGCTTCGCGCTCACCTTACCGCACTCGACGAACAAGATACGCAACGGTACATTATGGAGCGCCTGGCGATGGCTGGTGCAGATCCCCGAGCGGAGCCACTATTCAGTCCAGAGGCGGCGAAGGCAGTTCATCGATACTCACGAGGGCTTCCGCGACTGATAAACACAATCTGTGAAAACGCCCTCATCACCGGATACGCGCAGCAGGTACATCACATCACGCCGGAGATCGTCCTCGAGGTCGCCAAAGATTTTCACCTGATCAGCAACGTTACGAGATTGGGCAAAAACTTGCCAAACGAGGCCGACCAGGAACTTGAACGCGCCAAGAACTTTTTCCTCGATCTTTATGCAGCTACACAGAAGCAGCCGGGGCCTGATCCAGAGTTGAAGAGACCTTTCGTGGTTGAAGCGGGTAAACATGAGTCAGATATTTGACGCCCTACAGCGTTCAGAGGCAGAGCGGAACGGCAAAGATCCGGTGCCGGCTCCTCGTGCAACCGAACTACTGCAGCTGACGGAGCGTCAGGCGGCTGTCAGCCGGTCGGTCGGTGAGGATCTTGCTTCATGGAACTCCACCGTTCACGCGAACCCTGCGTTCACTGTTGCGGAGCCGAGGAGCGAGTCTGAGGTGGCTGTCGCACCCGACTTGGTTTCCTCCATGGCGGCGCCGCTGCCGCGCGCGGAGGGAGTCGAGAGTTTCATGCAGTGCGCAAGGCTGAACATCGAGGCGCCTGCGGAGGGACATCTTGTGGTGCTCCCTGACAGCGAGAGTGCGGCAGGCGAGGCGTTCCACCTCCTCGGTGTTCGTTTGCGCCATCTACGCCGCCAGCGAACATTGAAAAAGGTCCTGGTCACGAGCACTATTCCTCAGGAAGGCAAGAGCATGGTTGCGGCCAATCTTGCCTGTACACTGGCCCTCCGCACCCAGCAGAAAGTGCTGTTGCTCGAGGGAGACATTCGTCGGCCCACCCAAGGCAGGATCTTTGGTCTTGCGAACAAGCCGGGGATCTGCGAGTGGCTCAGTGGTGAGAATTCGCTTCTCAAAAGCATGTTTCGGCTCCAGGGCCCGGAGATCTGGATATTCCCTGCGGGCAGTTCGACTGGAAATTCGTTGGAGTTGCTTCAGTCGGGTCGGATAGCTCCTATGATGGAGCAGCTCGCAAACTGGTTCGACTGGATTGTGATCGATTCACCCCCGATACTTCCTCTTGCCGACACCAGTGTGTGGACGAGTGTGGCGGACGGAATCCTGCTCGTGGTGCGCCAAGGTGTTACCCAAAAACGGCAGCTACAGCGCGGCCTGGAAGCGCTCGGAAACCAGAAACTGATCGGTGCGATTCTGAACAGCGCACGCGGCATGTCTCACACGGACTATTACTATCGATCAACTAATCGGTTACCAAACGACGATGCGGAGCTCTAATCATCTGCGGTAAGCTGCCCAAGTTCGAATGTTTTGCATCGTCTCGGGCTGAGACTCAACCTGCGTAAAACTTCAAGTGCCCTGCACTCTCACGATTCAAGCAAAACTGAGATCCGCTTTCATCAGCCAGTTTTCTGAACGTTTGTGCTAAGAGGGCTATGTGCCTTGGGAGGAAACGGTGAATACGGGACGGCAAGGTCGACAAATCAATCTAATAGATCCCTTGAACGAGCCGGGGCTCGAACGCAAGCCTCTTGATGAAGATAGTTTCAGGCGAGTCATCGCCCTTGAGCGCAAACGAACCGAACGTTCGAAATCGCCATTTGTTCTGGTACTGATCCAAGTTGCCAATCTCGGCTATATGGCGACTACGAATGCTCTCGAAGCAATTGCTTCGGTTTTACTCGCATCCAGCAGAGACACGGATCTGGTTGGCTGGTATACGAATGGGCTGACAGTCGGTGCGTTGTTTACCGGTTTAGACGCGGCTGGTAAGGCCGACATTCTGAACACGATTCTGACCAGGGTCAGTTCGGCGCTGCGGGACGAGTTGACATTTGAGCAATTCAACTCTGTCAAGATTTCTCTTCATTATTTTCCAGATGACTGGAGTCAGGACGGCCCTGATCGTCCGAGCAACTCGGCTCTGTATCCAGATCTCACCAAAGAGGACAGAAGGAAGCTGCCCCATTTGATGATCAAGAGAGCCATCGACATTGCCGGCGGAAGCCTTCTATCGCTGATTTGCTTTCCCATTTGCATCATCATCGCGATCGCGATCAAACTCACGTCCAAGGGGCCGGTGCTCTTCAGGCAGCAGCGGGTTGGGCAATATGGGAAGCAGTTCACGTTCCTGAAATTCCGATCGATGTATGTAAATAACGACAACACCGTGCACAAGGAGTTTGTGACCAAGCTGATCAAATGCCAAGTTGAAGAAGCTTCAACTGGGTCGGTTTACAAACTCACGACCGATAGGCGCATTACTCCTCTTGGCAAGTTCCTGAGGCGGACCAGCCTGGACGAACTTCCTCAGTTCCTCAACGTTGTCAAGGGAGAAATGTCTTTGGTTGGCCCCCGCCCGCCGATTCCGTACGAGTTGGCTGCCTATCAAACTTGGCATCGTCGCAGGCTCCTTCAAGTAAAGCCTGGAATCACCGGGCTTTGGCAGGTGACTGGCAGAAGCACAGTCGCATTCGACGACATGGTCCGTCTCGACCTTCGCTATGCGGTGTCCTGGACTCCGGCATTGGATATCAAGATTCTCCTGCATACTCCATTGGCAGTCCTTCGGGGTTCGGGCGCAGTCTAGGCTCATTTCAGAGCATCCTCTCTATCCTCTCCATTGCGACTTTTCAGGCTTGGTGCGTGAATTGAAGGTCGAATTCTGTTCAGTGTTTCTTTCACGGTTTTCCAAGCCTAGAAAAGGTCAGAAAGTCGGCCAAATATGAAATTCGGCGTGATCGGTTACGGTTACTGGGGACCTAACATCGTAAGAAACCTCATGAGTTTGGAAAGTGCGGAGGTTCTGGCGATTGCCGAGATCAGTCCGCAGGCGCGCCTGAGAGCGCAAAAGGCACATCCGGGAGTCAAAGTGACTGCGAATTCGAGCGAGCTCATTGCTTCGCCCGATATCGATGCGATCGCCGTTGTATCGCCAGTATGGACACACTATGAACTGGCCAAAGCGGCTCTTGAAAACGGTAAACACGTCTTCGTCGAAAAACCGTTCACGAGCACTTCAGTACAGGGCGAAGAACTCATCAATCTTGCTGCCCGGAAGAACCTGAAAATGATGGTTGACCACACTTTCCTGTTTACCGGAGCGGTACGAAAGATCAAACAGCTTATTGAAGAACGAGCGCTGGGAAATCTCTACTACTACGATTCGACGCGTGTCAATCTCGGGCTCTTTCAGCACGACTGCAATGTGCTGTGGGATCTGGCTCCGCATGATCTCTCCATCATGGACTACCTGCTGAAGGGGGATCCGGAGGCCATTGTCGCCACGGGCCAAGGCCACCTCAACGGCCATGAGGATGTGGCCTTCATGACCCTCTACTTTCCGGAGAAAGTAATTGCCCATATCAACGTGAATTGGCTCTCGCCGGTGAAGGTAAGAACGACGCTTATCGGAGGAGAGAAACGCATGCTGGTTTGGAACGACCTCGAAGCCGACGAAAAGCTGAAGATCTATGACAAGGGTGTGAATATCAGCAGCAGAGAGGGAGTATACGAGTTGCTGGTCAGCTATCGCTCGGGAGATATGTGGTCCCCGCAGTTGGAGCAGGGCGAGGCACTTCGACAGGAGTTGTCATACTTCATCGACTGTGTTTCAAGTGGGCAGGAGCCATTCAACAATGGCTGCGCCGGGCTGCGTGTAGTGCGAATGCTCGAAAAGGCCAATGAGTCACTTAACAGGAAAGGAGCCCTGGTTTATCTATGAACCCTTTCAACTGCGTTGCAGATGACGTCAAGCTGGGCGAGGGCGTCACACTATCGAAGTTCATCAACCTCTACGGTTGTGAAATCGGAGCCGAGACGAAGATCGGTGCATTTGTTGAGATCCAGAAGAACGCCAAGGTGGGTCGTCACTGCAAAGTCTCCAGCCACACCTTCATTTGTGAAGGTGTCACAATTGAAGACGACGTTTTTATCGGTCATAGCGTGACCTTTACGAACGACTCATACCCTCGATCAACCAACGGCACCGGGGGGTTACAAACCCAGGCCGATTGGAAAGTCGAGTTCACCCTCGTCCGCAAGGGCGCTTCCATTGGTTCTGGCGCCACTATACTTCCCGGTCTCGAGATAGGCGAGAATGCCATGGTGGGCGCCGGAAGTGTTGTCACGAGAGACGTCCCCGCAAATGCGATCGTAGCTGGCAACCCGGCAAAGGTTTTGCGTTATACAGGTTCGACAGAAAAGGAAGAAAAAAAGCAGTCTATTCCGTTTCTGGATCTGGTCACTCCGCATCGAGAGATGGAGCAGGAGCTTACGAATGTATTTCGTGATGTGCTGCGAAGCGCTGCGTTTGTGGGCGGGAAGATGGTGGAGGGGTTTGAAGAGGCATTTGCGAAGTTCTGCGATACCCAGTTCTCGGTGGGAGTTTCGAGCGGCACGGATGCATTACGTTTCGCGCTAATCGCCTGCGGAGTGGAACCAGGGGATGTAGTCGTCACTGTGCCGAGCACGTTCATCGCAACTACAGAAGCAATTTCTCAGGCACGGGCTCTCGCAGAGTTTGTGGACATTGATGAACGTACCTACAACATCTCGCCTGCGATGCTCGAACGGTTTCTCGAGAAACAGTGCATTCGGGATAGATCTGGAAGGTTGATTAGCCTTCGCAACG
The DNA here is from genome assembly GCA_963774175.1 of uncultured Acidobacteriaceae bacterium. Taxonomy (GTDB): domain Bacteria; phylum Acidobacteriota; class Terriglobia; order Terriglobales; family Acidobacteriaceae; genus Telmatobacter. Next base: position 118,067 of record CAVZDT010000021.1, on the reverse strand, counting down.
GAAGGCCGGTCACCGCAATTGTGCCCGTGCATCTTTACGGGCAGATGGCAGATATGGATGCGATCCTCGACCTAGCGGATAAGTACGGGCTGATAGTGATCGAAGATGCATGCCAAGCGCACGGGGCTGAGTATTCTTCCAAGAGATTCAATCGCTGGATGAAGGCCGGATCCATGGGAAGAGCGGCTGCATTCAGCTTCTATCCCGGGAAGAATCTCGGAGCGTGCGGCGAGGCGGGCGCCGTGACGACTGATTGTCCGGAAATTGCCGAGAAGGTTCGAAGGTTACGTGATCACGGACAGGCGCAAAAGTACTATCACGATCTGGAAGGATACAACGGGCGGATTGACGCGATCCAAGCCGGATTACTCCATGCAAAGTTGCTGCATTTGCCACGGTGGAATGATCAACGGCGAGAAAAGGCTGCCGAATACAATCGGCTCCTTAGTGGGAATGACGCGATCAGATGTCCTTATGAACCATCCTGGTCGCGTGCCGTATATCACCTCTATGTGATAAGGGCTGCAGACCGCGACGGCATGAGGAGTTATCTCAATGAAGCGGGAATTGCAACCGGCATCCATTATCCGATTCCGCTGCATATGCAGAAAGCCTATTCATGGCTCAACTACAGCCCCGAAGACTTTCCGGCCGCTGCACAAGCTGCCGCTGAGATCATATCGTTGCCGATGTATCCGCAACTAACAGCAGAACAGCAGTCACAGGTGACCCGGGAAATGCTCGCCTTTACCGCCTCACTTTCTCTTAAGCCTGCGCTGAGCTGCTGAGAATTCGACGACGCTCAGCGGCCTTAATTGCCTGACCGTTCCCAGGGGAGTAGTTGCAACGGAAGGCGAGGGATTAGCATGATGTCGAACGATGGCCTAGAAGAATTGAACGCATTAGATATCGGGATGGAAACGGCTGAGAAGCAGCGGGGCCCTTCCGGTATGAATCTTTCGAGGAAGAAACGCGCCGCGGGAAGCGAAGCGCGGCGCAAGGTCTGGATCGACCTCGAAAATTCACCGCACGTTCCGTTCTTCCGGCCGATCATGCGGGAGTTGGAGAAGCTGAACTATGAGATCGTGCTGACTGCCAGAGATTGCTTTCAGGTCTGCGAACTGGCCGACATGGAGGGGTTGAGTTATCGCAAGATCGGCCGCCACTATGGAAAACATCGTTTGGCCAAGCTTGCTGGACTAGGTATTCGCGTATTGCAACTGGCTCCATTCATTCTGCGGAAGCGCCCGGCAATAAGCGTTTCGCATGGTTCCAGGTCATTGATTGTCCTGTCCGCGCTGCTGGGAATTCGCAGTATTACGATCGCTGACTACGAGCATGCCGACCTCCGGCTCATCAAATGGCTGGGTTCGGCGCGCGACAAGTGGATCATAACTCCCGAAGTGATTCCGTCAGACATCTTCACGAAAAACGGGATGCCCGCGGATCACTTGCTGCACTATCCAGGGATCAAAGAAGACGTGTATGTCCCTTCGTTTCATCCGGATCCTGCTTTAAGGCATGTTTACGGGTTTTCGCCGACCGATATTATCGTCGTGATCCGGCCGCCTGCAACCGAGGCTCACTACCATAATCCCGAAAGTGAAAAGCTGTTGATGGCGGTCTTCGACTTGCTCGAAGCACATCCGGACGCGCGGGTGATCCTCCTGCCCCGGACACACAAGCAGGAAACGGAGTTGCGCCAGGCCAAGCCGGAGATGTTTGCTACCAGAAAGATCGTGGTGCCTGAACACGCAGTGAATGGACTCGATCTAATTTGGTACTCGGACCTGGTGATCAGCGGCGGAGGAACGATGAATCGCGAGGCCGCGGCTTTAGGAATCCCTGTCTACAGCCTGTTCCGCGGCACGCCGGGAGCGGTGGATCGATACTTGGCCCAAGTGGGAAAGCTGGTCCTGCTCGAAAGCGTACAGGATGTGCACGAGAGACTAAAGCTCGTGCCCCGGGAAAAAGCCTCGACCTTTCGGCCCGGTTCGGGAGCCGCACTGCAGGCGATTGTGAAACATATTCACGCAGTAATAGAAAGTCGAACCAAAAGCCATGCTCGCTGAGAAACTGATCACCGACGACCTCCAGACTGGAGGAGCTCGGAACTCTTCGGATCTGTGCGATCTGGCGGCGCTGGGCTTGGTACCCATGCTCGATCCTGAGGCTCAGATCTTTTGCAACATCTATTGCAAGGTGGCAGGAGGAATGGAGCGCCAGGACCATTCACTGCGCTACACGATGATGACCCTGCTCGGGCTGCACCGGTACGAGCAGTCCGGCCGCAGTTCTCCGGTGAAGATTGCTCCGATATTGGATGCTTTGCTGCAGAATACAAGTGCGCTCGCATGCGCAGGGGATTTAGGGCTGCTGCTCTGGACGTGCGCGGAGTTGACACCAGAGCGCTTGCCGAAGATCTATGAAGAGGTGAAGGCACAGGAAGCGCTAAGGCGTTTTGCTGACGGGACGCAGGGACGCACGATGGAAGTTGCGTGGTACCTGACTGGGCTCGCATCTTGCCTGGCAGTCGGGCATGGTGATCTTCCTGGACTGGAGAGTCAGATCAAAGCGGCACGTGCGATCCTGGAGGCCAATTGCGGAAAGTTCGGGGTGTACGGGCATTGCGGTCGCGGTGGCGGATATCTTCGGCACAGAATCGGCAGTTTTGCGGACCAGGTTTATCCCACCATCGCATTTGCATGTTTGGCCCAGGCACAGGCCGATGAAGATGCGCGAGCGATTGCGTTGCGTACGGCAACCACAATGTGTGATTTGCAGGGACCACTCGGAGAATGGTCGTGGCAATACGATGCGGCGACAGGGGAAGTGGTGAGCCGCTATCCGGTTTATTCGGTTCATCAGCACGCGATGGCACCGATGATGCTATTTGCCGCGGCGGAGGCTACGGGCCATGATTTCAGCGACGCGATCGACAAAGGACGAGCATGGATCTACGGCAATAATGAGATGCATTGCAGTTTCATCGAGCCTGAACTCGGGCTGGTCTGGCGATGCATTTATCTCGACAAGTTCGATTCCTATCTCGATGCGACTCTTCGATTCTTGCGATTGCGAAGAGGTCTCAGTCACACACGACCCAAAATTCGTTACGAGTGCCGGCCGTATGAATTAGGCTGGCTGCTTTACGCATTCGCAGGGCAACGAATGCGGCCTCGCAGGGAGATTTTCCCTTGCACCGCATGATCGCCATCAGTTGATCGCAGTCGTCGAATATTCTTTTGTCTTTCTCATGCGCGTTCTCTACAGCTTTCCACATAAACTCGGTGCTGACCGGATCTGCTATACGGCTTGGCAGCAGGTGAAAGGCCTCGTAGACGCGAGGGCTGAGGTCATACTTTATGCGGGAGCCCTAACACGCCCCGTGCCTGATTCGGTTGAGGTTCACACGACTCTGGCGCGAGGTAGACTGCGCGTACCGTATAAGCTGGTCGGCAAGTTGCGGGCACTTTCAATTCACGACAAGATCGTGGCGCGCCAGTTGAAACGGTTTGTAGGCAAGATCGACCTGGTCCATCTTTGGCCATGCGCCGCTCTCGAATCAATCCGGGAGGCAAAGCGGTTGGGAATTCCCACGGTACTCGAGCGGCCGAACGCACACACGCGGTTCTGTTATGAAGTGGTCGCGGCCGAGTGCCGGCGCATCGGGATCCGGACACCGCATGATGATTATCGCCCCAACGACGCGGTGCTCGCCCGGGAAGAGGAGGAGTTTGCAACATGCGATTATCTACTCTGCGCATCGGAGTTCGCCGCGAAGAGCTTTCTCGATCTTGGCTATCCGCGAGAGAAGATCCTTCGGCATCGTTATGGTTTCGATGAGACCACATTTTTTCCAACCTCAAGAGAGCGTGCACCGGAACAACCCTTTACTGCGTTGTTCTGTGGTGTCGACGCGGTAAGGAAAGGCCTCCATTTGGCAATGGAGGCATGGCTGTCTTCTGCCGCGAGCAAGGGTGGACGGTTTTGGATTGCCGGCGCTTTGAATGACGAATTCAGGAAACGGTATGCAACTGAGCTTTCACATCCCAGCATCGTGCAGCTGGGACACCGGCATGATGTGCCGCAATTGATGCAACAAGCAGACATTCTTCTGATGCCATCGATCGAAGAAGGATTTGGCTTGGTCTGTGCGGAGGCCATTGCCGTCGGATGCGTACCTCTTGCTTCCGAGGCCTGTACCGAGATGTGCCGCCACATGGAGAACGCGCTGGTACACAAAGTGGGCGATGTTGCTACTCTGCTTGAACACATTACGTCGGCTTTTACCGACCCTCGTTTGCTGGCAACGCTGCGCAACGGGGCATTGAAGAGCCGAGCAGATTGGACCTGGTCGAAAAGTGGCCGATCGCTTATGGAAGTATATGCGCTTGCGGTAGCCCGGCATCAAATGGAGAATCCTGTTCATTCGGGAGGTGTTACGGAGGAAAGCGCGAGGCCGGCAATGCCCTGAGGCGCGAGCGCCTTTTTGAGGCCCAAGTTACTTTTGCGTCATATTGGTTACCGAACCTACGGAGAACCATTTCCCGGCACGTTTTGGGCTGCTACACTTGGGGCAATGGAGACGTCCCTATGGTACGAAAGAATATTATTCGCATTCTGCTTTTAGCCGGTTGCTCGATTCTTATCGGTGGCAACTCGGATGTTGTTGGAAATCCTATATTTGCAGCCACTTCCGGAGGAACCTGCCCTGCTTCTGTTCCTTCCGGCATAACCTCCTGTTACTACGCTGACTTTGTCAATGGACTGGACACAAATTCAGGAACGAGCGAAAGCTCAGCATGGAAACACCTCCCGGGGATGCCCGGGTGCTCTGGCAACTGTTCGTCCCTCACTCCATCAGCGGGTGAAGGATTCATCCTAAAAGGTGGCGTGACCTGGACAAACGCGGCGCTCGGCTGGTCTTGGAATTGGAGTGGAACCAGCACGACATCTTCACCTGGATGCACAGGAAGTGGGTGCGTCTACATAGGAGTCGATCCAAATTGGTACAGCGGTAGTTCGTGGGCGCGTCCAATTCTCAACGCTGAAGGGACAACGCTGACCGGTACTGCCGGGAATACCCTTTTCAATTGCTATCCTTGCAACTACGTCATTCTCGATAACGTCGAGTTTACCGGGCTCTATTGGAGTGGAACGCCCTCGTACGGCACCGGAAATAACATAAGCTTGGCAGGCGGCATGCCGGGTCTTGGCACGAACGATACACTCGAACACTTATATATTCATGGCTGGTCTCACGGGGGCAGCGGAACTGTCGAGAATCCATGCGGCGTTGTTGGGGATACGGCAGACCCAAATAACAACGCGAACACGATCCTTGAATACAGCGTGATCAGCGGAGCAGACACTTCGAAGGATAGTTGCTCTCTGGTGTTCGGGAGCCCTCCATACGTCGCGTACAACGTTCTGGAGTACGGCTCCTCGGCTATGGTGATCGACGGAACGGTCTCTGTTCACGACAATATTGTCCAGAACGTGGTTACATCATTCGACCCTTCAGCCCACGAGAATGGACTCGAAATCAACTACAGCAAAAACGTGACCGTGTACAACAACATCTTCCGCCACATTGGGTCTGGCTCCTTGACAGTCTGGCTGGCTCCCGACTCTGGATCTACTGCTTATTTCTTCAACAATGTGGTCTACGACACCGATGTCACAAACGTGCTTGATTTGGCTGCCAGTCTGAGCGGATCTACCGGAACGGACGTTCTCTGGAACAATACGGTGGAGTGCGGTCCGGATTCAAACCCCAATGCTGTTTGCGCCGCCAATATCAATTCAGCAGTGCATGCCGTCACGCTTCAGAACAACCACTTCATCACCAACGCCGGGAGCTATTGGAGCAGCAATGGTCCAAAGCCGACGCTGGCCAACAATGTTCTTCAGACACTCGCGCAGGCAAACGCGCAGGGGTATAGCTCTTCTGAGCAGTATGCATTTTCACCCACCAGTGCATATCCGACGGATGTGACGCCGGGCCAGGGCAGTTCAGGGTCTTCGCTCTGCTCAGCAGCTGGCGTGAGCGCTTGCAATAGCGACACTACCTACGGCGTTAGCTACAACACAACGAACCACACGGTAAGCTCACCCGGGCGATCAAGCAAAACGTGGAACAGCACGCCTGATGTGGGCGCGTACTCTTATGGTGGTCAGAGTCAGGGGCCCGGCACCCCTGTGAATCTGAAGGGTGCTGCGCAGCCACAGTAAACCGTCCTGCATCGGAAAACCCATAGTCCGCCTGAGCAAGTGTGGGATGCTCAGGTGGACTGTGACTCAGATTCTCTCTCATTTGTACGAACTCTTCTCTCGGCTCGGGGCGAAATACTTCTTGATCGGTTTCTGCCTAACTGGTTGCCGGGGGGCTTCTCCTCTCGAACCGCTTCCCTGAATCTCATTCTCGATCGGGCGTTACTTTGCGCTCTGGTTCGGTATAGATCAAAGCCGGGTTCTTTCGAACGCGGCGTCCTCTAAGTCAGTCGAAATCTTGTAAACCTCCATGCAAACTCAAGCAGAACTTGAAATGCAGCAAGCTACTGGAGCCGGCAATTCGGGCGCTCATTGCCCTGGCTGCGGAGAAAGACAAGGCATTCCGTTTCTCTCGGCGCCTGATCGTTTCCACGGCAGAGAGCAAATGTATCAACTTGCGTGCTGTCCTTGCTGCACCCTCGTTTGGTTGCAGGATCCGCCGCCACCAGAACAGATAGGTGAACACTACGGTCCGGATTACGACCGGTCAGTGGCCGCGGCTGGCGACTCTCCGGCACGCTGGAGCGGCCGCGTGAAGGTGGTCGGCCAGCACAGGACAGGTGGCTCTTTACTTGATCTTGGGTGCAGTTCGGGAGGATTTCTGCAAGCAGTAGCAGGACCGTCCTGGCGGCTGTACGGCATAGAGATGTCAGAGAGTGTTGCTCGACGAGCTGAAGCCGCATCCGGTGCTGAGGTGTTTGTCGGAGACATTCTGGATGCTCCTTATGCTCCGGCCAGCTTCGATATTATTACCTGCTTTCACGTATTCGAGCACCTATTTGAGCCGCGTGAGGTGTTGCGAAAGATAGCGGAGTGGTTGAAGCCCGGAGGCCTGTTTTACGTCATGGTGCCGAATATCGATTCGGCAGGAGCGAAGGTCTTCAAGTCCTATTGGTATGCGCTAGAGTTGCCGCGGCATCTCTTTCACTTCTCGCCAACCTCGCTCTCCGCGGTTGCGCGCTCGGCTGGGCTGGAAGTCGAATCAGTCACCACGCATCGCGAGCCCTTCATCGAGAACAGCGTCCGGTACTGGCTGGACGACAGGCTCAGTCACGCGGGGATACAGCGCGCGCCGCTAGCCAAAAGGCGGTCACCGAGCATTCCACATCGGCTCGTACGCAAGGCGTTCCGTTTGACGGCGCTTCCGTTGCTTAACGGTTTTGTGGCTCTTGCGGGAGACGGCGAAAGCATTCACGCAGTCTTTAGAAAGCCAGGACGGATGTGATTTATCCGGCAAGCGTGAAGCTGAGGGCAGCATCCGCGGAACGTGAGCAAGATCACCGCTCTAAGCGAAACTAAACGCACAAATGGAACCATATACCGTAAAATTCGGTGGCGGCACAGACCAGACCATACTGCATCCTGTGGTGCTGGTTGCGTTGTTGCTCGCGACAGCCCTGATCTTTATGCTGCCGCGCCGATATGTTCTCGCGCCGTTCCTTATCACGATTTTTCTGGTTCCTCAGGGGCAGCAGCTTTACATTGCCGGGGTTCACCTGTTTGTCAATCGGCTCTTGGTCTTAGCTGCGTTTGTCTGCGGGCTGATTCGGAAAGAGCCGAATCAAAAGTCGACACTTGCCGGGGGGTGGACTCCGATAGACACCGTCGTGGTGTCCTACATGGTGATTCTGGCGGCCGCAACTGTAATGCAGTTCACGACGGGTTCAGCAGTCGTCAACCAGGTCGGCTATCTGTGGGACTACGTTCTTGGTTATCTCGCATTGCGCATGCTGGTCCAAAACGAGCGAGATGTGGTTTTTGGTATCCAATGCTGTGCAGTCCTCACGGCAATTTTCGCGACAACGATGGTTGTCGAGCAGAAAAGGGACATCAATGTATTCGGATTGCTCGGCGGTATTCTTGCTCAACCGGAATTGCGCGATGGCAAGATCCGTTCGCAAGGAGCATTTCAGCATGCCTTGACGGCGGGAACATTCGCCGCCACGGCAATCCCGCTGTTCTTTTTGGCGTGGAAGAAACGCGCGGTCCGATGGCTCAGCGCCCTGGGCATTGCGGGCGCCACGATGATGGTGATTGCCACACAGACGAGTACGTCGCTTATGACGGAAGGGGCTGCCATCCTAGCAGTTCTTCTGTGGCCGATCCGCAAAAAGATGAAGACCGTCCGTATAGGACTATTGGCAGGCATTATCGGTTTAAGCATGGTCATGAAGGCGCCGGTATGGTTCATCATTGCGCATATCGACCTGACAGGTTCGTCGTCCAGCTATCATCGTGCGGCACTCATCGATCAGTGCATCAACCACTTCAGCAGCTGGTGGCTGATGGGGACGACGAACGCTGCCAGCTGGGGCTGGGACATGTGGGACGCGCAGAATATGTATGTTTCCACCGCGGAGGCCGGCGGCCTGGCCGCCCTAGTCTTTTATGTCTTGGCTATTTCAAGGAGTTTTGGCCGGCTCGGCAACGCACGGAAACGTGCTGAAACGAAACAACAGGAATGGCTATTCTGGCTCTTGGGCTCTGCACTGTTTGCTCACGTGGTTGCGTTCTTCGGAGTGAATTATTTCGACCAGGTCCGCTTCAGCTGGTTCCTTCTTCTTAGCATGATTTGCGCGACCACGGCGCCAGTCCTGAGCCGCAGCCGAGTTGCCCCCGAGAAAGTAGTTGTGCACGTAAATCTTCCGCATGAACCGACGGAGGAGTATAGAATCGCACAGTCCAATGGTGATGCGAAGTGGGAAAACTGAATTTCCCTCCGGAATAGGTAAGGGATGACGAATTTCACAATGCGCTATGTAGTCGTTACACCAGTTCGCGATGAGGAGAACTACCTCCCGCTCACCATCGAGAGCATGGTAAGGCAGACGATACTTCCGCAGCAATGGATTATCGTCAATGACGGCTCCAAGGACCGTACTGGAAGCATCATCGACGAGGCGGCAAACCAGTACCCGTGGATTCGCGCAGTGCATCGTCAGGATCGCGGGTTCCGAAAGTGGGGAGGCGGGATTATCGAAGCATTCTATGATGGCTATCATGTCCTCGACTGCACCGATTGGGAGTTCATGAGCAAACTCGACGGCGACTTGTCGTTTGAGCCTGACTATTTCGAGTCGACGTTTCAGAAATTTCAAGGCGATGAAAAACTGGGGATTGGCGGAGGCGTACTTTATCACGACGAGAATGGCCGGAGAGTGCTTGAAAATCACCCAAAGTTTCATGTGCGCGGCGGGGTGAAGATCTATCGGCGAGCGTGCTGGGAGGCTATTGGAGGGCTGTGGGTTGGGCCAGGTTCCGACACAATCGATGAAGTGAAAGCCAACATGCTGGGGTGGACAACCAGCAGCTTCTTCGATATTCATATGACCCATCATCGTTTCACGGGAGCGTCGTGGGGTAGGTGGGGCGGGCTCGTGAAAGATGGAAAAATTGATTACGTCTCCGGCTATCACCCCTTATTTTTGATCGCCAAATCACTTGTTCGTCTGGTCCGACGGCCCTATTTTCTAGGATCATTCGCATTGGTTTATGGATATGTGAGTGCGTATCTAAACCGGATCCAGCGAGTTGATGACCCAGCTGTGATTCACTATCTTCGCCAACAGCAGCTGGCGCGCCTTTTTGGAGGCGAGACGATTTGGAAATGAACGTCCAATCTGCTGTCGCCCCAGTTTCGTCGCAGGAGGTAGCTGCTGAGAAAGGGCGCGCTTTTGATGAGGAAGCGAAGACCAAATGCCTGGATCTCTCGATTATCTGTGTCAACTGGAACTCGATCGAGTACTTAGTTGAGTGCATCACCAGCATTTACGAACAGCCTCCTGGTGTGCCGTTTGAAATTATCGTTGTGGATAATGCTTCACCGGATGGCGGGCTCGAGCGCATTGCAGACCAATTTCCGCTGGTAAGGATTTTAAAGAGTACGACGAATCTCGGATTCGCTGGCGCGAACAACGTGGGTTTTCGGCGCTCGACAGGCCGTTCGATCCTGTTTCTCAATCCCGATACCCGAATCATCGGATCTGCAATCGACCTTATGTATGAGCAGCTCTGGTCGATACCGGACGCGGGCATTGTAGGCTGTACGCTTTTGAACACGGACCTCACAGTTTCCACCAGTTCGATTCAGAAGTTTCCTACGATCCTGAACCAGCTTCTTAGCACCGAGTTCCTCCGTCTACGCTTTCCTGGGTTGCCTCTTTGGAGTATTGCGCCGCTCTTTGCGGAACGGGAGGCGCCCTTAAAAGTGGATGTAATTCCGGGGGCGTGCATGATGTTGAAACGTGCAGTCTTCGAGCAGGCGGGTCTCCTGACGGAAGACTATTTTATGTATGCCGAGGACATCGACCTGAACTACAAGGTGAGCAAGCTCGGACTTGCGAGCTACTACGCCGGCAAAGCCCGGATCATTCACCATGGGGGGCGGAGCAGTTCCCGTCAAAAGATATCGCAATGGTCCACGATCATGGTGCAGCGCTCGATGGTTAAGTTCTTTCGCAAAAGTCATGGTCATTTGTATTCGTTGATGTATCGGGGTGCGATGGGATGTGCAGCGGTGCTGCGTTTGACGATTCTTGCTTTGATGTTTCCTTTTGGAGATAAACAAGGTATTAGATGGGCAATGGAGAAATGGAGTACGGTTCTGAATTGGGCAGTCGGTTTTGAGCGGATGGAAGCGTGACGGGAAACGGGAAGTCAGGAGAGACTCATGTGCGGTATTTGCGGTAAGTTGAATTTTGATCGCGATGCGAAAGTGTCGCCAACGCAGATACGCGCAATGGCGGAAACCATTATTCATCGTGGACCGGATGACGAAGGCTATTTCATCGCTGGCCAAGTCGGGCTGGGCTTCCGGCGTCTGTCCATCATTGACCTTGCCACCGGGCATCAGCCGCTTTCGAATGAGGACGGGACCGTCTGGATCACGTTCAATGGCGAGATCTATAACTATGAAGAGCTTCGCAACTATCTGCTGGCGAAGGGACATGCTTTCAAAACACAGACCGATACGGAAGTAATCGTTCATCTCTATGAGGAGTTTGGGACTGATTGCGTCGAGAAGCTACGCGGAATGTTTGCGTTCGCGATTTGGGATGCAAGCAGGAGAGCCTGTTCCTCGCCAGAGACCGGGTAGGGATTAAGCCCCTTTATTATTGGATTTCTGACAAATCCATCATCTTTGCATCGGAGATCAAAGCCATTCTCGCCGATCCGGACGTAATACCGGAAGTCGTTCCCGAGATGATCGATCGGTTTCTGACCTTCTATTACGTTCCCGGCGAAGAGACCCTGCTGCGCAATATCTATAAGCTGCCTCCCGGGTCATTTATGCTCGTCCGTGACGGCAAGATAACGGTGAAGCAATACTGGAATCTTAAGTTCGATCCTGTCCCATGTATCGCACACAAAGCAGAAGAAGAGTTTTGCAGTCTATTGGACGAGTGTGTGCGAATGCACATGATCAGCGACGTTCCAGTCGGGTTCTTATTGAGCGGTGGCGTCGACTCCACTGCGATGCTCGGTATGGCAGTAGGCAAAACCCCGCATAACCTGAGCAGTTTCACACTTGGGTTTGCGAGCCCCGGCCTGGCAGACGAGCGGCCTTATGCACGGCTTGCGGCTGAAAGGTTTGGATCAGAGCACTATGAGACGTCGATCAGCGCTCAGGAGTTCGCGGATTTCCTGCCACAGTTCGCCTGGCACATGGAAGAACCGGTCTGCGAGCCGCAGGCCGTCGCACTCTTCTACGTGACGAAACTGGCGGCCCAGCATGTCAAAGTACTGATCTCAGGGGAGGGCGGGGACGAGGCGTTTGCCGGGTATCCCATTTATCGCAATTTGTTATGGCTCGAGAGGCTCAAGAAAGTAATGGGTCCCTTTACGGGGGTATTTTCTTCCCTAATCGCCCGGGCAAATGCCGCGCGTCCCTCGCATCGGCTGGAAAAATACGGACCATTGCTGAGTCTGCCATTCGAATCCTATTACTATAGCCGTACGTCCAGCCCCAGCCGATATTTCAACGCACATGGAAACGACCTATATGCACAGAGTTTTGCAACGCATATCAACCGGGAATTCTCGACGGGGCCAGCGACGAGATACCTGAAGGATGGTTTTGCACGGGGCATAGTGAACCAGATGTTGTATGTCGATACGAAGACTTCATTGCCTGATGATTTACTCCTGAAAGCGGATAAAATGACGATGGCAAATTCGGTCGAACTACGAGTGCCATTTCTGGATCACAAATTCCTGGAGTTCGCGGCATCTTTGCCGGAGAGCTTTAAGGTTCGGCGGTTCACGACCAAATACCTGGCAAAGAAGGCACTGCGGAATAAGGTCCCAATCGAGATCCTGCGTCGTAAGAAGGTTGGTTTTCCTGTGCCATATGAATCGTGGATGCGAAATGAATTGAAGGACTGGGTAAGCGACATCCTGTTAGACAGCCAGGCTATGGTTCGGGGATATTTCAACAAAGAGACGATCGAAGATCTCATCGCTCGCGATCGCGAACATGGAAGCTACCCCAAAGAAATCCTTTCCCTGGTATCGCTCGAACTTTGGCATCGATCATTTGTTGACGGGACAGGGAAGCCAGCTCCGATCACTCAATCCGTGGCCGCCATCTAAACGCAGAGAAGCGATTAAGCAACGACTGTGTCGTGGAATCATGTACGAGACTGAAGCTAATCAACAAAAAGAGCCGTGCGAACAGGTTCCGCCGGACATTCTGGCGCGTTTTGCGGAACTGAGACACGGAGTGGAGCGCCGAACTGTACTCCCATGGAGCGAACACTGCACCGAATGTGTGTGGCCCAGTTGTTATACATCCTGTGATCTTTACAGCGCGCGCGAGGACGGTCGGTGTCGTCGGTTCGTTGATGGGATGGTTAGAATCGATTGTCCAGAATCACTGAATTCCTACCTGCTGAAGATCACATTCAAACGGTGGGCTAAGCTATGGACGCCAGGGAATGCTCGACTCCGCTCCTTCCAGAGTGCTCAGCAAGCGGAAAGGCGCGATTATCGCTTCGGTATGGCACTACAATCGCTGCCCTTGCCGAGGGGCCTTCGCAGCGTTGTCACAGGGAAACGGTATAGCCTCAAGAAGAAACTCGCTTACCGAACGCACAAGGATGAATTACTGCCTGAATCCTTCATGTTGGAGTGTTATAACCCCGGCAAGGCTTCCGTAAGTCTGTCTTTTACAATTCGCGCTGCCGGCGAGGTAGTTACGATTCCGTTTCAAAGACTTATCGAACTTACCCCGGGTTTTCACCGCGTTCGGCTTCCCTGGGCCGAGATCTCGACAATTATCGATTTGCGTCGCCCCTTCAATGTGGAGATCATCCCAAATGGAGAAAGCGACGGCATGACCTTGATTTTCGGGTTGATCGATTTTGTCCGGGAGCTCCCGCGTCCAGCTGCAGTCGAACCAGCCGGTGTTCCTGGCAAGAAGCCAAAGGTCAAGTGCATTGTTTGGGATCTGGATAATACCCTATGGAGTGGAATCCTGATTGAGGAAGGCGCCGAGAAACTTGCCCTTAAGCCGGGTATGAGGCATGTTCTTGAGGCGCTTGATGAGCGTGGCATTCTTCTTTCCGTTGCTAGCAAGAACAATCACGACGAGGCCAGGACAGTGCTCAAGAAGATGGGGATCGACGAGTTGTTTCTGGCACCGCAGATTTCGTGGAGCCCCAAGAGCGAATCGATCAAGGAGATTGCGCGCAGGCTGAACATCGGACTGGATAGTTTTCTTTTTGTCGATGACTCCGCTTTTGAGCTGCGTGAAGTGTCTTCCGCGCTGCCCGAAGTACGTGTTCTCGATGCCCAGAATTTCGAAGAGATCCTGAATCTCGATGAGTGCAAAGTGCCTGTAACATCGGAAAGCCGGGCGCGGAGGCAGATGTATCGGGTGGAAGAGGCGAGGCAGAACCTTGCGTCCAACTTCTCCGGCGACTACATGATGTTTCTGCGGGATTGTGAAATCCGGGTGAATATTCTGCCGCTTGCGGATGAAAACCTCGAGCGTGTGCATGAATTGACGCAACGGACCAATCAGATGAATTTTTCGGGGAATCGGTACGACCGCGATAAGTTGCGGCACGTGCTTGCTACTCCTTGGTTCGACAGTTATGTATTGGAAGTTGAGGATCGCTTCGGCAGTTACGGCGTGGTTGGCTTTTGCATTGTCGACAACCGCGCAGCGCTGATCACGGATTTGATGTTTAGCTGCAGGATCCAGGCGAAACGTGTTGAGCATGCGTTTCTTGCCTGGTTGATCAGGAAATATAGAGGCGCCGCCGGGGACGTGCGGGCCAGTTACCGGCGAACGGAGCGGAATGCGCCATCGGGAAAGGTGTTTGCAGACATTGGAATGCAAGAAGTGGAAACGGTAAACGGAGTCTCGCTGCTGGTCTTTCGCAAGGATACAGCTATACCTGAAGATGGCGTAGTGAAGATTAACGTGCGAGTCCCGACGGCCACGGCATAAATCATGGGTGTGCGTTCGCAGTTAAGGGGAATACGAACCATCCATCTTATCTCGTTGTGCAGACGCACCATCTCACTCGGCGGCTTGGGGCCGGTTGTTACATTCACATTCGATGATTTTCCGCGATCGGCCCTGACAATGGGCGCCGATATCCTCGAACAGTTTGGCGCGCGTGGGACCTACTATGTCGCAATGGGGCTGATGGGCAGTAGAAACCGACTAGGCGAGCAGTTCCGTAGTGCTGACCTTCAATGCTTGGTCGATAGAGGACACGAAGTGGCCCTTCACGGGTTCAGGCATCTTTCGGCGCGAAGCACGCCGGTAGAAGAGTTCATCGATGACGTTGTAGACTGCAAGCGAGCACTAGGAGAGTATGTGCCGGAGGGGCCATCCAACAATTTTGCCTATCCGTATGGAGAAGCCACATTGTCTGCGAAGCGGCGCCTTGGTCCCTGCATGGGAAGCTCGCGAGGCACTATCGGGGGCCTGAATGGTCCTGAAGTGGATCTGAATCTACTGCGCGCAAATTCCTTGTACGGGGGAGATGAGCAAGCTGAACGCGCTAGACGGCTCATTCTCAAGAATCAGGCTCAGAAATCGTGGCTCATTTTCTACTCGCATGATGTCTCAGAGGATCCATCACCCTATGGATGCACGCCCTCGCTCTTGCGGCAGACGGTTTCATTTGCTGCAGACATAGGAGCGCGATTAATGACGGTTGCCGACGTGGTAGGTAGACTCCAAGCATCTGCGTTAGATCGGCAGGAAGTGTTCAGTTCGTTTTGAGGATTCTGTAGCTTCGCAACCAGAATCAGGTTTTTGTCAACAAATCGTCTCTTTTCTATGGACATTCTTCATGTAGTCGGTGCCAGACCAAACTTTATGAAGGCCGCCCCGGTGCTTCGAGCAATCGGGAAGCGGGATCACGTTCGGCAGAGCTTGGTACATACTGGGCAACATTACGACGTCAATATGTCGGATGTGTTCTTTCGCCAACTTGGCATTCCGTCGCCTGACGTGAACCTCGGCGTCGGCTCCGGAAGCCACGCACGCCAGACCGCGGAAATCATGGTGGGGCTGGAAAATGTCATGCTGGAGCGAAGGCCGGACATCGTTCTCGTTTACGGAGATGTCAATTCGACCGTTGCAGCCGCATTGGTTTGTTCCAAATTGCTCATTGCCGTAGCTCATGTCGAAGCCGGATTGCGCTCGTTCGATAGAACAATGCCAGAGGAGGTCAACCGAATCGTCACCGATCAACTCGCCGACGTGCTCTTCACTCCATCGGAAGATGGAAATCGGAATCTTCGTGCGGAAGGAATTTCCGCTAAAAAAGTTCATCGGGTCGGGAATGTCATGATCGATTCGTTAGTGGAACTCTTGCCGATGGCGAGTGCGATACCCAGGGGTGATTTGGCCGATCAATATGCGTTGGTCACGCTCCATCGACCCTCGAATGTCGACGATAGCGCGACTCTGAGTGGAATTATCGAGATGCTTACAGAACTGAGCGCCGACATCCAGGTCGTGTTCCCGGTTCATCCGAGGACCCGCCGGTGCATGGAAGCGCTGAACACAGACTTTTCTCGCCTGCTCCTTCTCGAGCCTCGGCCGTATATTGAATTCTTGGCGTTGCAAAAGAACGCTACCGTCGTCATCACGGATTCCGGCGGAATTCAGGAGGAAACAACCTTCCTTGGGGTGCCGTGCCTGACCATGCGAGACAATACGGAACGTCCGATTACAGTGGAGATGGGCACAAACATTCTGATCGGGCAGAGCGGACGCAAAATGCTCGAAGAGGTTCACAAAATTCTTGGTGGCGCGACCAAAGTGGGCGCGATACCCCCGCTCTGGGACGGTTGCGCTGGAGAGAGAATCGCGGACATACTTTGCGGCGCGAGTGAGATTGGCGACAGAGCGCCGATGAGCACAGACATGATCGGAAGCTGAATTCGCCCGATCGCAATCCTTGGGCAGTTACACCAGAAATAGTTTGCATTTATGACAATCAACCAAACCCGCATTCGCTTTGAAGATCCGCTATCTTATCTCGGACGGGCCATCTCCAAGCTTTATAGCTGGTGGATCGCGACAATTTACCCGTTCGCCGCGCAAGGAATGAAGCTTACATTTCACTATCCATTCCGATTGGATAGACGTGAAGCAAACCAGATCAGCCTGGGTAGTTCGATCAGTTGCGGAAAGGACGCCTGGCTGAATACGGTCGGCGCGAACCATGGTCAGATCAAGATCGTTATCGAAGACAATTGCAATATCGGCGCGCGCGATATCTTTTCGGCGAGCAACCTTATCCACATTGAACGGGACGTCATGATCGCTACTTCGGTCTTAATACAGGATCACCATCATGCCTATGAGGACGTGACCATCCCAATCAGCCAGCAGGGCGTGACTCCTGGAGGGCGAATTCGGATTGGACGGGGGTCCTGGATCGGCCAAGGTGCGGCGATTGTCTGCAACGAAGGGGAGTTGGTGATTGGCGCGAACTGTGTGATTGGCTCCAATGCGCTGGTCACGAGGAGTTTTCCTCCGAATTCGGTGATCATCGGAAATCCGGCGCGTCTCGCGCGACAGTTCAACGCGGCGAAGAGAATGTGGATCGGGGGCGAGGCGGGCCGTGGTGGTGCATTGGAAGCAAATCGCCAAAACGCCGACGGAAAAGGGATGGCCGCACAACAGAACGGAGTTCCGGTTGCCGATTGATTCGGAAACGGGACAGTAGGTTCAGCCTTGGTATGAAGCTAATCGAAGCACTCACCATCACGAGGGACATGCGGCAGCGGAAGGGCTCAGCTCTTCGATGCTTCCTTGCGGCTGGGTTTGCCACTTTGCATTTGAAGACATTTCTTGCCGCGGAAATGAGCCTGGTTTTTACCGACCGAAGACTCGAAGTGCTTGATGGCTTGTACGGAGATCTGCCTGGAAATATCGATCGCCTTGCGGGGTGCGACTGTGAAATCGGCATCGTGGTCGTGGAATGGTCTGACTTGGATCCGCGACTCGGAGTTCGCAATGCAGCGCGATGGAGCAGCAACGAACGCAAAGATATTCTGATGACTGCAAAGTTGCGGGCGGTCCAGATACAGAATGCGATCGAGAAGGCATGCCAGCATGCGCCTCTGGTACTTTGTCTTCCCACGCTGCCCCTGCCGCCGTTGGCCTTTACCCCATACTGGCAGACAAGCTCGTTTGCGCTGGAACTCCGGGCAATCGTCCATTCTGTGAGTTCCGCGGCCATCCTATATGAGCAGGTTCGCATTCTCAACCCA
This sequence comes from uncultured Acidobacteriaceae bacterium, assembly GCA_963774175.1. Taxonomy (GTDB): domain Bacteria; phylum Acidobacteriota; class Terriglobia; order Terriglobales; family Acidobacteriaceae; genus Telmatobacter. The sequence continues at coordinate 100,043 of CAVZDT010000021.1, read as the reverse complement.
GAACGTCTTGATCTGGATTCTCCATTGAGCGACCGCCACGACCTCGAATCTGAAATTCAGAGCGGGTTTCCTTATCGCCTCACGCACGCGTCGATGCTGGCAGCTCTGATTGCTCGGCTAGCGCAAAGGCCGATTCCGAAGAAGGGCCTGATCACGGATCTCGATGACACGCTCTGGCGCGGAATCCTGGGTGAGATTGGAATCGACGGTATTTCGTGGGATCTGGAGCACCACAGCCAGATGCACGCTTTCTATCAGAGATTTCTCGGAGGCCTCATGAGCGAGGGTGTCATGGTGGCGCTCGCCAGCAAGAATGATCCGATTCTGGTCGAACAGGCCCTGCTACGGAGTGATCTTGCGGTTTCAGCGGCGACTATTTTCCCGATTGAAGTGAATTGGGGGCCAAAGTCTCAGTCCGTTGCGCGCATTCTCGAAGCGTGGAACGTCGGGGCGGACTCCGTTGTCTTTGTCGACGACAGTCCACTCGAGTTGGCGGAAGTAAAGACGGCGTACCCACAGATTGAATGTCTGCAGTTTCCTACATACGACAATCAGGCAATCTATGACCTGACCACGAATCTGCGCGATACGTTTGGCAGGAGCGCAATCTCCGAAGAGGATACGCTTCGTATTGAAAGCATACGACGCACCCGGTCCATTGCGGGTGCACAGACAACAGCAACGCCAGACGGATTTCTCGAGGGCGTGGAAGGCGAGATGAGCTTTGAGTTTTCCAAAACGCCTTTCGATGTACGCGCCTTTGACCTGGTGAACAAAACCAACCAGTTCAATCTGAATGGTCAGCGCTATTCAGAAGCAAGCTGGCGAAAGCTTCTTGATGACTCCGCAAGCTTTCTGATGGTCGGGTCCTATCGAGATAAGTTTGGACCGTTGGGCAAAATTGCGGTGATGGCTGGGCGCCGGACGGCCAAACGACTAGTGATCAGCACTTGGGTAATGAGTTGCCGGGCTTTCTCCCGCCGTATCGAGCACCGGTGTATTGCCGAGGTGGTTTCACGCTTTGACGTCGACGAGATCGACTTCGAGTATTGCCAGACAGAGAGAAATGGACCTCTGCGTGATTTTTTCAGTGAGATACTGCAGATACCTCGATCGGGACAATACGCGATTTCCAGAGACGATCTTGAGACGCGTTTAGACTTGGTGATGAAGCCTCAGGAGGTTAGTAATGGATGAATTGCAGAGGCGCTTGGCTAACTGCTTCTTGGCAGTGTTTCCGGAGCTAAGTGCTGAGGAAGTCACAAACGCGACGTCAGAGACAGTCAGGAGTTGGGACTCAGTGGCCGGGGTCACCCTATTGGCAGTCGTAGAGGAAGAATTTGGGGCGTCGCTCGATACCGATGACTTGTCAAAGTTTGAATCATTTCAGAGCTTCTTAAAGTATTTTCGTGAAATGCAGGTTGGCGATCGCCAGTGATCTAGGGCGCATGGATCTTTGAAGCATAACGGCAGCACCGATGGAACTTATGACACAGCCCTTAGTGAGTATCGTGATCCCTGTCTTCAACGAGGAAGAGTATCTGTCGGAGTGCATCGAAAGCGTCCTTAAGCAGACATATGAGAGATGGGAGTGCACGATTGTTAACAACTGGAGCACAGACAGGTCTTTGGAGATTGCCCATCAGTACGCGGCGAAGGATCCACGGATACGGGTTCATAATAATCCACAGTTCCTGGAGATGCTTGAGAATCACAACGCAGCGTTGCGCCTGATTTCACCGGAGAGCAAATACTGCAAGGTGGTCCTCTCTGACGATTTTATATTTCCGGATTGTCTGGAGAAGATGGTGGCCGTTGCTGAGGCGTACCCGTCAGTCGGGATTGTCAGTTCCTATCAGTTGCATGGAAAGGAAGTACAATCAGCAGGATTGCTCTACGATCAGCGTCTGGTGAGTGGACGAGAAACACAACGCCTGTTTCTCTTACAGACACTTATCTTGTTCGGGACGCAGACTTCAGTCCTTTATCGCTCAGACCTGGTTCGGAGCAGGGACCCTTTTTATGTCGAGACCAATATGTGCGCAGACTTCGAAGCCTGTTTCGCGCTTCTTAGTAAGACTGACCTGGGGTTTGTTCATCAGGTCCTGACCTATTCTAGGCCCCGGCCAAGTTCGATCGGGCGAGTTTCATTCGATGCGGGCGCGAATCACAAAAGCCTGATGGACATTCTTCTTGCGTATGGAAGGGAATGCCTCAGCGAAGCAGAATTTCAGTACTGCCTAAAGTTGCAGTTGGCGCAGTACTATGAGTTTCTGGGACGTCGAGTGTGGGTTGAGCACGACAAAGCGTTTTGGGCCTTTCACAAAAAGGCTTTGAACGAAATCGGAATCGGCTTCAGTTTCTTGCGAGTGACTTTGGCCGCTGTGGCGGCGTTATGCAATGCAGCCTTGAATCCTGGAGCGGCAATTAGCCGGTTCAAGCGGCTTGTGTCGCTCCGGGGGATCAGAGATGGTCGGATGCGGCAAGTGGTTTCAGGATTCGATCAGGTCTCGGTCGGGGAAGGCGCCGAGCCGCAGAAGTGAAGATAAACGAAGGGAACCATCGAGTCTGGCTCTTCGGGCACTTTGGCCAAACTAACTTTGGAAATGAAAGCACACTGCAGGCATTTCTATTTCATATCAATAGAGTGCTGCCACATGCGCAGATCACCTGCGTCTGCACCGGACCGCTGGCGACGGCGGAAGCATACGGCATCGCCACTTTGCCGATCAGCCGTACTTTTGTCGACTATTGGACCCCCAAAACTTCTGCGGGGAGGATATGTCGCTCGCTACTCTTTGGATTACCCTGTGAAGTGTACCGGTGGCTCGATGGCTTGAGGACGCTGAGGCCGGGGGGTGTGTTCATTATTCCGGGAACAGGATTGATCTCTGACGCTTATGGCTTGAGGGGCTGGGGGCCGTATAACTTATTCAAGTGGTCCGTCGTTGCCAGAATTCGCGGTTGCAAAATACTCTTTGTCAGTGTCGGCGCCGGACCGTTGTATGGCCGTCTGGGCCGTTTTTTCGCAAAGTCAGCGTTGGCACTAGCGGATTACCGTTCATATCGAGATGCGGCTTCCCTTCAATACCTGGTGGCGATTGGCGCTAAAGTGTCAGAGGATGCGGTATACCCTGACCTCGCCTGGGGGCTGCCCCGTCGCCACATAGGGGGCGTTCGAGAACGAAGTAAGGCCCGAGCGACAGCCAGGCGCGTGGTCGGCGTGGGAGTTATGCTTTACGCCGGCAAATACAGCATCGAGAATCCGGACGACAGGGTCTTTCAGAATTATCTGGATAAGTTGATCGCACTGGTCCGATCGTTGCTGCGAAGAGATTATGATGTTCGATTATTGATTGGGGATCTGTGCGACGAACCTGTAGTCGAGCAGTTCAAGAGGCTTCTTCAGGGGCAACTTTCTGGGTGCGAGCGCCGAATCCTGCACGATCAAGCGACGACGGTCGATGAACTCTTAGATCAGATCGCAGAAACACAGTTCGTAGTTGTCACGCGATTCCATAATGTGCTTCTGGCATTGGCCAGCGAGAAACCTGTAATCGCGATTTCTTTCCACCACAAGGTTGCATCGCTGATGGAGACCATGGGATTGAGCGAGTACTGCCTGGACATCAACAATCTTCATGACGACGAGTTGATCTCGAGATCATTCCAATTAGAGCGCAACGTTGAGAACCTTATCGGCCAAATTCGAGGACGCTCGGAGGCCTGCCGTGCGGCGCTCGAAGAGCAATATGAGCGAATAGTGAATGAAATTGAAAGGTGACGGATAAGCCGTTACGGCCCGGGCGAAGTCATTCTAAAGGTATACGTGTTTTATCCTTCTGGAGGGAGAATCTCATTGCATGGCGCAGGTCACGGAAAATTACTATAAGAGGGAATTCTGGGCGGAGGAGAATCTCCGGTACACGAAGCCGCACTTTCGACTGGCGAAAGCCGCTCGGGTTGTGAATCGGCTTGCCATGCGCAAAGAGTGCGACCTTCTGGATGTAGGATGCGGGCCGGCAACTTTAGCACAGGAACTGAACGGTAATATTCAGTACCATGGCATCGATATCGCGATCCACCATCCGGCCACCAATCTTCTTCAAGCAGATTTTCTGGCCGGACCTATTCAATTTCATGGGAAATGTTTTGACATCGTAGTGGCCCAGGGTGTTTTCGAATATGTGGGCAAGTTTCAGACGGAGAAGTTTTTGGAAATCAAGCAACTCCTGAAGCCAGGCGGTAGCTTTCTTGTTTCTTACGTGAACTTCGATCATCTGCATAGCCGAATCTACGAGCGCTACAGCAACGTTCAGCCTTTCGAGGAGTTTCGAAGTAGTTTGCAAAGAGTTTTTCGAATTGATCGATATTTCCCAACGTCTCATCATTGGTACCATCGCGAGCCAAATCGTGAGTGGCTCCAGACGGTCCAGATGGGTTTCAATCTGAGAATCCCATTCTTTAGTCGATTGTTTGCGGTAGAGTATTTTCTTGTTTGTTCTTAACTAGCTAGCTAGAGGCCACGTGTTATCCTAGGCCGGAATTGCTTCAAGAATGCGCTTTTCTGAAACGAAGCTGCGGGGCGTCTATACAATCTCTCTCGAGCCACATCGAGATGAGAGAGGTTTCTTCGCTCGAACGTGGTGCCGTGAGGAGTTTGAGGCGCACGGGCTTAATCCGCAACTGGTTCAGTGCAGTATCTCCTTCAACAAGCGGAGAGGCACCTTGCGAGGCATGCACTTCCAGCAAGCCCCGTATGCGGAGGCAAAGCTGATTCGGTGCACAAAAGGCGCAATTTACGATGTTGCTGTCGATCTTCGTCCATCCTCACCAACATTCAAGCAATGGACAGCATTGATCCTGACGGAAGCCAATCGGGAAATGATGTACGTTCCTGAAGGGTGCGCCCATGGCTTTCTGACGATCGAAGATGAGAGCGAGGTCTTTTACCAGATGTCGGAATTCTATGCTCCCGAAGCCGCGCGCGGGTTTCGCTGGGACGATCCAGCATTCGGCATAGCCTGGCCGGAGAAGGTTGAGGTCATCGCATCAAAGGATGCCATATACCCTGACTTCGAGTGATCCTGTGAGCCTGCTAAAGGAGATCAACCGCGAGGACGGTGCCGAGCTTGGTAACAGGCTGCATGGTTTCGCATCGAATCTCTATCCGATTTGTCGCAGTATCACAGGCAACGGAATCCGTAAGACACTCGAACTGATTCGCGAGCGAATTCCGCTGCAGCTTTACGAGGTGCCGACGGGGACACCGGTATTTGACTGGACGGTGCCGAAGGAATGGAACATTCGGGACGCTTTCATTGAGGCAAGTGATGGCAGGCGCGTGGTCGAGTTTCAGCGTTGCAATCTACACGTAGTGAATTACAGCATTCCGGTCCGTGCCAAGCTACCGCTGAGCGAAATCAAGCCGCATCTTTTCACGCTTCCGGACCATCCGGACTGGATACCGTATCGGACATCGTATTACAAGGAGGACTGGGGCTTTTGTTTATCGCATAACCAGATGCTCGCGTTGGAAGACGGCGAGTATGAGGTTTGTATTGATTCCTCACTCACCGATGGAAGTCTGAGTTATGGCGAATGTTATTTACCGGGACGATCAGAAGAAGAGGTTCTGATTTCGTGCCACGCATGTCACCCATCGCTGGCGAATGACAATTTATCTGGCTTGACGATAGCGACATTTCTGGCGCAACTACTGTCCGGTCGCGATCTACGCAATTCGTACCGGTTCTTGTTTATCCCTGGAACGATTGGCGCGATTACCTGGCTGGCTCGGAACGGCGAAAATGCGAGGCGCATTCGCTCAGGCTTGGTTTTGACGTGTGTTGGAGATGAGGGCGGGTTTCACTATAAAAGGAGCCGGCGCGGCGAGGCGGAAATCGATCGGGCAGCTGCCTGTGTTCTGCGCGATATACGCGCTCCTCACGAGATACTAGAGTTTTCGCCATACGGGTATGATGAACGGCAGTACTGTTCTCCAGGCTTCAACCTGCCGGTCGGTTGCCTCATGCGAAGTGTTTGGGGGACTTTCCCGGAGTACCACACATCTGCGGACAATCTGGATTTCATCAAACCTAGCTCTCTCGCGGAGTCACTTCGCGTATGTGCGGCGATAGTGGACGTACTAGAGGGGAATAAACGATATATCAACCAGAATCCCTATTGCGAACCACAATTGGGAAAGAGGGGACTCTACCGGTCAACCGGAGGGGTCGGGATCGGAGAAGAAATCAATGCGCGTCTCTGGGTGCTGAACCTATCCGACGGCGAGCACTCACTGCTGGATATCGCCGAACGCTCCGGGATCTCGTTTTCTGCGATCAGGGATGCGGCAGCCCTGTTGAGTGAGGCAGCTCTCCTGGTTCCCGTTCGGGACGGCGATGCCTAGGAATAGCGCGTAGATAGGCAGGATTAGGCGTCCGGGAAAAGATAAAGAACATCATCCGGATGGCGGCTATGATGTGCAATCCACGCGGTCTTTTTGGCGCGTACTGAAGGCAGTGGTGTAGTCATTTCAAGAGGGAGAAATATGAGGATTCTGTTGACGGGAGATAGAGGTTACATCGGAGCGGTCGCTGGACCAATGTTGACCGCAGCTGGCCACGAGGTAGTAGGCTTGGATACGGATCTGTATGAAAACTGTGATTTTGGACCGGCACTTTCCCACGTCTTCTCGGAAATCCGCAAAGATATCCGCGATCTGAGCAAGTCTGATCTGCAAGGATTTGACGCTGTTGTTCATTTGGCGGCACTGTCGAACGATCCGATCGGGAACCTGAATCGTCGGCTTACTTACGACATCAACCATCTTTCTTCTGTGCGCTTGGCCGAGCTTGCCAAGGAGGCTGGCGTGACACGGTTTGTGTTCGCCTCTTCCTGCAGCACATATGGTGCCGCAGGCGACGAGTTCCTCGACGAGACGTCCAGTCTTAACCCGGTCACGCCTTATGGGGAGTCTAAAGTTCTGGTCGAGCGCGATGTCGCGCAGTTGGCGAGCGACAACTTTAGTCCCACCTATATGAGGAATGCCACCGCGTACGGCGCTTCTCCACGATTGCGGTTGGATATTGTGTTGAATGATTTCGTGGCATCAGCGTTTACCACGGGTCGCATTCATATCAAAAGCGACGGCACGCCCTGGCGACCCATTGTGCATATACGCGACATCATCGGGGCAATCATTGCAGTACTTGAGGCACCCCGTGATGTGATTCATAATCAAACCTTCAATGTGGGCCGAAACGAAGAGAACTACCGTATCAGCGAACTTGCCGAGATTGTTGCTCAGGTGGTCCCGAACGCACGGACTGAATACGCTCCGGGCGGCGGTCCCGACCTTCGTTGCTATCGCGTGAATTTCGACAAGATCGGTCGTATGTTGCCGGGATTCCGCCCCCAATGGACCGCCCGCAAAGGAGCTGAAGAACTCTATCAGGCCTATAGGAGCGTCGGACTTACGGCGGCGGAAGTGGAGAGTGGACGATACATCCGAATCACGGAGATTCGGCGGCAGCAGCAAGCCGAAAAGCTGGATAGTGACCTGCACTGGATCAGCAAACTCGCTGGAACCGCGGCGGGCATTTAGAAGGAGCATGAGAGGGAGCAATCAATGACTACCGTTTCAGTACTTCAAGACATTCAGGTGCACCAATCTGCCGGTGCGACCTGTCGCTTTTGCGGCAGCGGCCTCCGCGAAACTTTCGTCGATCTGGGGATGTCTCCTCTTTGCGAGACCTATCTTGCGCCCGCGGAGTTGAACCGGGGCGAAATCTACTATCCGCTGCATGTGTATGTCTGCGCCAAATGTCTCCTCGTGCAACTGGAGGAATACGAACGCGCCGAGAATATCTTCAGGGACTATGCATATTTTTCGTCCTTTTCAGATTCATGGCTCAGGCATGCAGACAGTTACTGCGGCCTGATGAAATCGCGTCTTGGACTGAACGAGAATAGCTTTGTTGTTGAAGTAGCAAGCAACGACGGATATCTCTTACAGTACTTTGTCCAGCGTGGGATTCCGGTTCTGGGGATCGAACCCGCCGCAAACGTGGCGGAGGCTGCAGTGAAGAATGGAGTTCCGACTCTGGTAAAGTTCTTCGGTGCGCAACTTGCGCGGGAGTTGGTAGGCCAAGGGCGCAGCGCAGACCTGGTGCTAGGTAACAATGTACTGGCGCAGGTGCCAGATCTGAACGACTTTGTCGAAGGACTGAAAATCCTGCTAAAACCCGAGGGCGTCCTTACGCTTGAATTTCCGCATCTTTCGAGGCTGATCGAACACAATGAGTTCGATACGATTTACCATGAGCACTTTTCGTATTTCTCACTGCTGACGACCGTGCAAATCATGCAGGCACACGGATTTAAGGTGTTTGACGTGCAGGAGTTGCAATCGCATGGAGGTTCTCTGAGGGTATTTGCATGTAGAGAGGAAGCTCAGACCCATCCAAGCGAGCCGAACGTGGCTCGCGTGCTTGAAGCTGAAAGGGCCGAGGGACTGGATACGCTGGAAGGTTATCGGAATTTCGCCCGCCAGGTGCGGAAGACAAAGCTTGCGCTTCTGGAACTCCTTCTGCAGGCGGCACGCGAGGGAAAAAGCGTGGCGGGTTATGGCGCACCAGGCAAAAGCGCAACCCTTTTGCACTATTGCGGCATCGGCAAGGATCTGATCGAGTATACGGTCGATCGCAGCCCGTATAAACAGGGCCGGTTCCTTCCAGGGACGCACATTCCTATCTATCATCCCGATCGCATACGCGAGAGGAAGCCGGACTACGTGGTGATCTTGCCTTGGAATCTGCAACGGGAAATCGTGGAGCAGTTGCATTACATCCGCGAGTGGGGCGGGAAGTTCATCGTGCCGATACCAAAAGCGACGATCCTCTAAGGGGAGGGAGCGGCTATGAAAGTTGTGCTCTTTTGCGGTGGTGCAGGTATGCGGCTTCGCGGGTACGCGGACGATGTACCGAAACCCATGGTGCAGATCGGAACCCGACCGATCATGTGGCACCTAATGAAGTACTATGCTCACTTCGGGCACAAGGACTTTATCTTGTGCCTTGGATACAAGGGAAACTGCATCAAAGATTATTTTCTCCACTATGACGAATCCGTTTCCAACGACTTTGTGTGGTCGCAGGGCGGGAAGAAGGTGGAGTTCCTGAGCCGGGATATGGACGATTGGACAATCACCTTCGTGGAGACCGGCGCACAGAGCAATATTGGACAGCGTCTTAAGGCCGTCGAACCGTATGTCTCCGGCGATGAAATGTTTCTTGCCAATTACGGAGACGGTTTAAGTGATTTACCGCTTCCTGTAATGGTCGACCGCTTCCGAGAGAGTAAAGCGATAGCGTCGATGTTACTGGTTCAGCCGACTGCAAGTTTCGATATCGTTTATGCGGGGTCGGAAGGTACTGTCCGGGAGATTCGCCCGATCACGCGAACGGACGTCTGGATTAACGGGGGCTTTTTCGCCATGCGCCGGGAAATCTTCGAATACATTCAGGCAGGTGAGGAACTGATCCGCGAGCCCTTCCAGCGGTTGATCGACAAGCAGGCGTTACTCGCCTACAAATATTCCGGATTCTGGCAATGCATGGATACCTTCAAGGACAAACAGCGTCTTGAGGAACTCAATCAGGGCGAGGCACTCTGGAAGGTTTGGAATGGTGCAGCAAACTCTCCGAGGGAGAAAGAGTGGCGGCCGAAACAGAACGGTGAAACGACGGTCGTTGGGCTCGCGGGCCTATGATGCCCTTGAATTTGTGCCCCGGGGCCGAGGGGCACCTCAAGATACTTTGCATTGGCGCCCATTCTGACGATATCGAGATAGGATGTGGAGGAACCGTCCTCACCTTGGCTCAGCGGATGTCCGGCTGTGAGTTCTACTGGGCTGTGTTCAGTGCGACCGGAGGAAGAGAGGCCGAAGCCAGGCAGGGGGTGCAGTTATTTGCCGGCACCCATTTGAGGGGGTTGTATCTCAAGGCGTTCCAGGATGGCTTTCTGCCATACGACGGCGCCAAAGTGAAAGCGATCTTTGAGAACGAACTGAAGGAAATCGCCCCCGACATTGTCTTTACGCACAACGGAAAAGACGCTCATCAAGATCACCGGTTGCTCAATGAACTTACCTGGAACACTTTTCGCAATCATGTGATCTTTGAGTACGAGATTCCGAAATACGATGGTGATTTGGGGCGACCGAGTGTCTTTGTCCCGCTCAGTCGTGAAATCTGCGACGCAAAAGTCGCTCACCTTATGACCGCTTTTGCATCGCAACGCAACAAGCGCTGGTTTGAGCCGGAAACATTTCTTGCGTTGATGCGCCTGAGAGGGATGGAGTGCGTATCGCAAAGTGGATATGCAGAAGCTTTTTACTGCCGCAAGCTAGTGTTGTAAGTTTCAGAGTCGTTGGGCCTAAGTACGCGGTTCAGAGAAAGAGCTTCGATAAATGGCAGGTGAAATGAAGGATTTAAAAGCGCGTACTCTGCGTGGTGGCATCGCTAGAAGCTGTAGCGTGGGCGCGCGATTTGGCCTGCGATTGGTCACTCTCATGATTCTTGCGCGGCTCCTTGGCCCCAGAGACTTCGGGCTCGTGGGTATGGTGACCGCGTTTACCGGGGTATTGGAGATCTTTCGGGACTTCGGCCTTTCCGCTGCTACTGTGCAAAAGGTCTCGGTGACTGAGGAGCAGATTTCAATTCTGTTCTGGATCAATGTTGCATTCGGTGCCGTCCTAGCGTCGATCATGGCTGCTATGGCACCGGTCATTGGCGCCTTTTACCACGAGCCGCGGCTTCCCTTAGTGACGGTCGTTTTGGCTTTCGGTCTCCTCCTGAATGCGGCTGGCGTACAGCATTCGGCTCTGCTGCAACGTGAGATGCGTTTCACCACACTGGCGGCGATTGAAGTGATCTCACTGGTGGTCTCTGGCCTTATCGGCATCTTAGGTGCCAAAGTTGGATACGGATACTGGGCGCTTGTCGCGATGACCGTGGCACTTCCTCTGACCACGACGATCGGCGTGTGGTGTGCAACTCGTTGGATCCCAGGACCTCCACGGCGAAAGACGGGCATCCGGTCAATGGTGCGATTCGGTGGAACTGTAACCGTGACCGGACTCGCCTTCTATCTGGCCAATAACCTCGATAAGGTGTTGTTGGGCCGCTTCTGGGGAGTTGATGCGCTGGGGTTATATGGGCGGGCGTATCAGCTCATCAATATTCCTACGACAAACTTGAATTCAGCCGCAGGAGAGGTCGCGTTTTCAGCGCTCTCCCGGCTCCAAGATGATCCGGTCCGGCGTAGGAGCTATTTCCTCAAAGGCTTTTCGCTGGTGCTCGGAATGACAATGCCCATCACTATCGCCTGCGCACTCTTCGCGAACGATGTAATTGTGGCTCTCTTGGGACCGAAGTGGAGAGAAGCGGCGCCGATTTTTCGGCTGATGGTGCCCACGATATTTGTTTTGTCGATTGCCAATCCACTGGCATGGCTTCTTTTGGCAAGCGGACGCATTAAGAGGCAGTTCCAGATGTGTATGGTGCTTGCTCCAGCCATGACTTTAGGCTGCATCATTGGATTGCCTTTTGGGCCGAAAGGCGTTGCCGCCGGGTATTCGATTGTGATGACGCTCTGGCTGTTTCCAGTGATTGCGTGGACGGTTCATGGAACCGAGATTTCTTTTTGGGATGTGGTGAAAGCCATTGCTCCTCCCTTCATTTCGAGCGCTGCGGCCGGGGTTCTGGCCCTTGTGGTCGGTCGAGTTTTCGTTTCGACTTCTTCGCCTTTGACTCGCCTGATGGTAGAGAGTGCAGTGCTGGTCGCGGCTTTTTTTGGCTCAATTCTCTTGGTCGAGGGGCAGAGATCGCTCTATCTAGGTTTGCTTTCCTCGATCTTCGGGTCATCCCGCGAGAAGAGAATGCCCGCCTCAGCTTAGTTGAGTCAGGTCAGGAGACGATTCAATTTGGAACATGAACGACGTTCGGGGTCATTCCGAGTTCGGAAGGTAATATTGACTCACAATTTGCTGGAATGTTCGAAGAGCCAAAATGGAGAGTGAGCCAGGGCGGGAGTTTCGGATCTTGGCTGGATGCACGGCACTTGTGACCGGGGCGAGCAGCGGGATCGGGCAGGCGCTGTCCATTGCTCTTTCCCGGGAAGGAGTGCATGTCTGCGCGCTGGGAAGAGATCCCGGCAGGCTTGCTCAGACAGTTGCGGCAGCGCAGAAATATACCCCGGTAACTGCTTTTTCCGCTGATCTTACTGTTGACGGTGATATCCAAAGGCTCTTCCAGTATCTGGAGCACGCCGGAACCCTTGACGTACTTGTCCACTCCGCGGCGGTTCTGTTTCAGGATTTGATCGAACGCGCTCGAGTAGAGGATCTGGACGCGCAATATGCGATCAATGTTCGAGCACCCTATCGATTGACCCAGCAATTGTTGCCGTTACTGATTGCGGCGCGAGGCCAGATCGTTTTCATCAATTCGAGTGTAGGGCTCGCGGCAAAACGCGGGGAGATTGGGCAGTACGCGGCGACCAAACACGCGCTACGGGCTTTTGCAGACTGTCTCCGGGAAGAAGTCAACCCAAAAGGCGTCCGGGTTTTATCGGCCTATCTTGGTCGCACCGCCACTCCAATGCAAGAGTCAGTTTTCCGCGCCGAAGGGAAACCCTACCGCCCCGATTCGCTGCTGCAACCGGAGGATGTTGCAGCCGTGATCGTGCACGCGCTAAAGCTTCCGCCAACGGCCGAGGTGACAGATATCAACGTCAGACCGATGCGTTCGCTCTAATGTCTGGCGATCTTGGAGCACAAAGGTTGTGCGTCAAGGGCGAAACCAATTGCCTGCGGTGGCTAATGGGGTAGATTGCAAGGCAGTCGCCCAGGAGTTAGGGGTAAGGCATCTAGAATCAATGCGGAAGCAGCTGGGGCGTGGTGCGCTCTCTGGCGTCTTGGCCGTTTCATCCTTTGGCGCCTGTTGGCTTCATACCGGGTTTCGAAGGATTTAACTTCCATTCGTTCCCCATTGCCCATAAACTTTAGTTGCAGGGCTTTCAGTTACTTGCGGCAAGCGAGCGAAAGAGGGTAGACTGACGGTCCAGAAGGTCATCTGAACTCCCTGAAAAAGGGGGGGAGAAGTTAAACTGTGAAATACTCTTTCCTTCTGGTTTTGGCTCTTTTCTGCTGCTCCCTCGGCTGGACGCAGACCCCGACGCTGGTCCAGCATGTCAGTTGCCCCAATTCCACCGGACTTGGAAGCGGGGTTGGCGGCTCCATGAGCAACAGTCCCACGTATCAATGTCCGTTGCCCGAACCGGCGCAGGCAGGGAATGCGATTATCTTGGGATTTTTCTCTGATAATTCCGGAAATCCTACGTGGTCTGTTTCGGACGACAAGTCGAATAGCTGGACCCTTGCAACTAGTGCAAAGGACAGCAACGGCAACATCGTCGCGATCTACTTCGCTCTTAACGTGGCGGCGGGTACCCGGATGCTGTCGGTCAAGAGTTCGGCCGGAACGAACGGTTATTTGGCAGTTTCCGCAAGCGAGTATTACAACATTGCCACTTCTTCCGCTCTTGACGCGCAGAGTTGCAGTACAGGCGCGAGTTCTACAACGATTTCTGCGGGTACCATTACTCCTGGAAGTTCCGGAGATCTCCTTTGGCAGTGGGCTGCCGATGGGAATGCGAACACCCCCCAGATCTCGTCATTTGCTGCGGGGTCGCAGACCAACATTACCTGGCAGCTGAATGGTACGGATATTAATGATGGAGATGCAACGCAGGCAGGTGTCTATAACTCTACCTCTGCGCTCAATCCGACATTCAAAAACGGGTCTTCGGCGCCATTTGACTCTTGCGTGGTGGCGTTAAAAGCAGCGAATGCAGGAAGTGCTCCAACGCGCGCTTTCCGGATCGTTCACATGTTGCACGCGGAAATGAATTCGAACTCCGCAAGCTCCTATCCCGTTCAAATGCCGACGTCAGGCAACCTGTTCGTGATTTCCTTTTCTTCCGGCGGCAATACGATCAGCTCGATCACGGGTAACCCTTCGAATACTTGGTTAAGCACCGGTGGACCGACTAACCCAGATAATCAGACGTATTTTGCCAACCAGCAGATTTATTATGCAGGGAACGCGACACCATCGAATTCAATGACCTTGAGCATCGGTCAAGCGGGCGCTCTGACTGGGACCACTTACATGATCTATGACTTCGTGGGCGCAGCAGCTTCACCCTTTGACGTGGATTCGGGTGGGCAGGTTGGGAATCAGGATAGCGCTGTTAGTAGCCTTACGACTTGCAGCAGCTGTCTTACACCGTCCTCCGCAAATGAAGTTATCCTCGGCAACGTCGGGCAGGATTGGTGTACAGTTACGGGCGTCCTCGCGCCTGGTGGCGCGCTCTTCGATTCGGCCACTTATACCGGAAACAGCGTAAATGGCCCCGAACCGGTGGATCAAAACAACGGATGGTTTCATTACTATGACTCCACCACCAACCCACTCACGGCCACATGGAGTTATGTGTGTGGGAGTTATGCGCAGGCGGGATGGTCTGGCAGGTTGGCCGCATTCAAGGGCGGTGGCTCTAATACTCAACCTGCGCCTCCAACAGGACTCAAGGGTGCAGCAGTTCAACAGTAAGATCAAGTGACTGCGATTTCGCTGACCGTCCTAGTCAAGGTGTACAATGGGCGGTGGTCGCAATTACCAATATTCTGTAGTCGTTGATATTCTCATGGGTAAGAAGATAGCGATTATTGGCGGTGGTATCGTCGGTTTAGCCACTGCGTATCAGCTTCTTCAGCGGTTCCCGGCGGTAAAGCTACTCCTTCTTGAAAAGGAGCCCGGCCCCGGCAGGCACCAGACGGGACATAACAGCGGAGTTCTGCATTGCGGCCTGTATTACAAACCAGGGTCGACGAAGGCCCGGATGGCCGTGCAGGGAATCCGCCGGATGGTCGCCTTTTGCCGCGAAAACAATGTTCCGTACGATTTATGCGGCAAGATTGTAATAGCGACGCAACCTGAAGAAATTCCACGACTTCACGCACTTTGCGAACGTGGCAAGGCCAACGGACTTGAAGGTCTCCAGTTGCTGTCTCAGGAGGAGATCCGCGAGATCGAGCCCAATGCGGCGGGTCTGCAGGGCCTGCGCGTCCCCCAGGAGGGAATCGTCGATTATGCCGACGTGGTTTCGGCAATGGTGAAGGCGATTCAAAGCGGGGGGGGCGAGATTCGCTTTTCCTCGAAAGTGACCAAGTTGCGCAATGGCAACGGATGGCGAATCGAGACAACTCAGGGTGAGCACGAAGCGGACTTTTTAATCAACTGCGCTGGTCTTCATTGCGACCGCGTTAGCCGCATGGCCGGCTGCAGCGATCCAACAAAGATCGTGCCGTTCCGGGGGGAATATTACAAGCTGAAGCCGGAGCGCCAGAATTTGGTTCGGAATCTGATTTACCCGGTGCCGGATCCGAAGTTCCCGTTTCTAGGTGTGCACTTCACTCGACTGATTCATGGAGGCATCGAAGCTGGACCGAATGCGGTGCTTGCGTTCGCGCGCGAGGGATATCACCTGTCCGATGTATCCTTCCGCGACATGGTCGAAACCCTCACCTATCGTGGATTCTGGCGATTCTTTCTGCGTTATCCAGGCTTGTGTTGGGAGGAATTTAAATGCTCCGCCAGCAAGGTTCTCTTTTGCCGATCCTTGCAGCGGTTGGTGCCTTCCGTTCAAGTCGAGGATCTGGATCGGGGCGGAGCCGGGGTCCGAGCGCAAGCGCTCTCACCAGCAGGCGAACTTGTACAAGACTTTCACTTTGTCGAGCAGCCCGGCGCGCTGCACGTACTAAATGCGCCAAGCCCTGCAGCCACAGCCAGCCTGGCAATCGGGGACGAGGTGATCGATCGGGCGCGCGAAGCTTTCGCTGATTGACTCAGGGCCCCATTTACCAATTGACACAAGGAACCACTCGGCGATTGGGATGGTAATCAGAAATTCTCCTTACAGGCCGATTCAGCTATGCCCTTTATGTCAGATCTAGAACCTAGTCCAAATGAGCTGCGTCTGGGACAGGTTTGCTCGGATGTGCGAGTTCGACCATCGGAAAGCGCGACCGATGTGACATGCTAATCAGAAACCAAACTCCAGTGCTCGACCACAGGGTGTGTCTTCTACTCATAAAAGGGGGGAACCGTGACATTGACTTCGTTGGACCGGACAGTGGATCTTAAACAGCTGATCGAGACGCGCCAGGCCCGAATCGGAATCGTCGGCATGGGCTATGTCGGATTGCCGCTCGCGCTTTTGTTTAGTGAGCAGCGTTTTAAGGTAACGGGGTTTGATATCGACACGCGCAAGGTGGAGACGCTGAATCAGGGTGGATCTTACATTGTTCGCATTCCCGGTACCGAGATCCAGGTTGCGCAGGAGAATGGCTTTCGTGCGACGGTCGACTACGGCGAGATTGCGCAAATGGATGCCGTTATCATTTGTGTGCCTACGCCGCTGGACGAATATCACGAACCCGATCTCAGTTACGTTTCGGGCACGGTACAGAGCATTGCACGCCACCTCCGCGAAGGGCAACTCATCATCCTGGAAAGCACGACGTACCCGGGTACAACCGAAGAAATCGTCGTCCCACTTCTTGAGCATGGGAATCGGGCCGCCCTGCGTGTTGCACGGACAGCCGCAGATAGTGGTTTCTATGTAGCTTTTTCTCCGGAGCGGGAAGATCCAGGCAATGATTCGATTTCACGTCGAGATATTCCAAAGGTCGTGGGTGGGTGCGGCGAGGTGGCGCTGGAGTTGGCACGTGCAGTGTATGGATCCATCTTCAACTATACCGTTCCAGTCTCTTCACCTGCGGCGGCTGAGATGACCAAGCTGCTCGAAAACATTTATCGTTGTGTGAACATTGCGCTAGTAAACGAGTTGAAGCAACTATGCATCCGCATGGGCATCGATCTCTTCGAAGTGATCAATGCGGCCAAGACAAAGCCCTTCGGGTTTCAGGCGTTTTATCCGGGTCCAGGTTTAGGTGGGCATTGCATTCCTATTGATCCGTTCTATCTGTCATGGAAGGCGCGCCAATTCGATTTTCACACGCGCTTTATTGAGTTAGCCGGCGAAGTTAACAGCGCAATGCCGTATTTTGTGGTTGAAAATGTGGTCGAGGCGCTGAGCCAGCGACGGAAGGCTCTCTGTGGCTCACGGATTCTGATTCTTGGTGTCGCCTATAAACGCGACATCGATGACCTTAGGGAATCCCCTTCGTTGACCATTATTGAATTGCTGCAAAAACGCGGAGCTATTGTTGAATACAATGATCCTTTCTTCTCCACCGTGGGTCAGGGCCGTAAGTACTCGCTCAACATGACCAGCACGCCGCTGGACAGGATCCAGGAGTTTGACTGCGTGCTCATCGCTACCGACCACTCCCAGTATGACTATGAGAGCATTGTGAAACAGGCTAGTCTGGTCGTGGATACGCGTGACGCTACGCGAGGCATAAATTCTGACAAGATCGTGCGCTGCTGAGGAAGGATGGCGACCCGAGCCGATTGGTACACGCTGGCAAACTCCCGATCGGCCCAACCGAACCGCTGATATGAATCAACATTTCCTAGACTATTACAGATGTCCTCAGCCGTACGCGACTTTTCAGATGAAAGAACCATTATCTGAAGATTCGGGGTATTTTCGGTGGGGTAAGGACACCATCTGCTATGGGCGCACCGCAAACGGCGTTCGCGCTCATCACGCCGACGCGATCGCCTTCGATGTCCAAGATGACAGCGATATCTATGAATCAGAGGCAATCTGTCCGTTCGACCCGGATGAGGTCATTGAGAATCTTCAGCGCGAACGGTACTCAGCCCACTTCCGAGAACCGGGACGGCTCTCCCACACGCTTTTACGCAAAGCATACTATCTACTCCGTCCCTATATGTCGGTTTCAGTTCGCAAGCGGCTACAGAAAATTCATTTACGGAATTGGGATCAAATTCCTTTTCCGGAATGGCCAGTCGATTTCACCGTTGATAGGGTTCATCGCAAGTTAATGGCACTGCAAATGCGCGCTCATGGCGTGAAGAGGATTCCGTTCATCTGGTTCTGGCCCGAGCAATATGAAAGCTGTCTCATCATCACGCACGATGTCGAAGATACGATCGGGAAGGAATTCTGCGGTCAGATGATGGATATGGACGAGTCCTTCGGATTTCGGAGTTCGTTTCAGGTGGTCCCTGAAGATCGCTATCCCGTATCCAAAGAGTTCCTCGATCAGATCGCGAAACGCGGCTTTGAAGTGAACGTCCACGATCTGAAACATGATGGACGTTTATATGCTGAGTATAAGGAGTTTCTGCGGCGCGCAGAGCGTATTAATCAATATGGACGAGAGTTCGGGGCTTGCGGGTTCCGATCGGGAATTCTCTACCGAAATGCCGATTGGTACGGAGCGCTGGATTTCTTATATGATATGTCGATTCCCAACGTCGCACACCTCGATCCGCAACGTGGCGGATGTTGTACCGTGATGCCTTATTTCATTGGGAAAATGATTGAAGTTCCCGTGACCTGCACACAGGACTATACGCTGTTTCACATATTGAAGGAATTCTCCATCGATCTTTGGAAGAGGCAAATCGAATTGATACGGACTCAAAACGGCCTGGTGAGCATTCTTGTGCATCCGGACTACATCACTGAATCGCGCCCACAACAGGTGTACCGGACGCTTCTGAGCTATCTCGCAGAGTCGCGCGACAAGCACCGCGTGTGGGCGCCGCTGCCGAGACAGGTGGCGGAGTGGTGGCAATTACGGAGCAGGATGGAACTCATCTACAAGGACGGAGAATGGCGAGTGGAAGGACCTGGCAAGGAGCGTGCTCGCATTGCTTTTGCCTGTGCCGATGGGGAGAACATGAGCTACCTTCTTGAAGGTGAAACGGTGTCGGTTCTTTAGTCGAGCATTTAAGAACATAATCCAACAAAACACGAATTGCGCTTCAAAGGACGATAGAGGTTTATGAGCAGATGTGATGTGGCCATAGTCGGCGCCGGGCCTTATGGACTCTCCGCGGCAGCCCATCTTCGCACAATCAAAGGACTGAAGGTTCGTGCATTCGGTGTACCGATGTCGTTCTGGAACTGCAATATGCCGGCGGGAATGTTTCTGCGCTCGAACTGGACCGCAACACAAATCGCTTCTCCCAACGAGGACCTCACTCTGGAGGCCTTTCAGGCTGCGAAATCCAAAACATTCGGAATTCCGGTGCCACTCGAGCATTTCACTGAGTATGGCTTGTGGTACCAGAGCCATGCAGTCCCGGATCTTGATCAGCGTTTTGTCTCGCGAATTGAGCGCGCCGAGAATGGATTCAGGGTTAGGGTTCGTGATGGCGAGACTTTTGAAGCACAGCGGGTGATCATCGCAGGAGGTATCGGACCGTTTGCGCGTCGCCCGGCGGAGTTCCAATCCGTTCCGACTGGCTTGGTGTCGCACACGAACGAGCATCAAAAGTTTGCAGACTTTGCCGGAAAGCGCGTGCTCGTGGTTGGAAGTGGACAGAGCGCCCTTGAATCGGCCGCGCTTTTGCACGAGGCCCTGGCTGAGGTGCAAGTAGTCGCTCGGTCGAAGCGCATTCATTGGCTGCAAGGATGGGCCTCTACAACACTTCATCACCGGCTTGGCAAATTTACGAAGAAACTCCTGTATGCTCCCACTGATGTAGGCCCTGCCGGCCTCAGCCAACTCTTGGCGCGACCGCACCTTGTCGGGATGCTGCCGAGGCCGCTGCAAGATAAGCTCAGACGCCGGGCTATTCGGCCCGCTGGCGCGCGTTGGTTGGTGGGTCGGCTTCGGGATGTTCCGATCACGCTGAACTGCTCCGTCACTTCTGTCACTCCAATTGATAATTGCGTTCGCGTCAAACTTAGCGATGGTCGGGAGACCGTGGTGGATCACATCCTGTTGGGCACAGGTTTCCATATTGATATCTCCAAATATGACTTCATGGCCTCCGAACTACTGCAACAAATCACTCGAGTAAATGGATTTCCGATACTGAACCGAGGTTTGGAAACAACCGTACCTGGTCTCCATATCATTGGCGCGCCGGCGGCTTATTGCTTCGGTCCTCTCATGCAGTTTGTCTCCGGTACTCATTTCGCCTCTCGATCTTTAATGCGATACATCCGTGGAACTAGAGCGTTCGCGTAGCGCCCAATGGACGAGATACTTACAGCGCCGGAGTCAGCTCCCTTGTCACCACTTGACTCGATCAGGTATTCAAATGCGCCAATCGCGGGAGCTGTTGTAATCGGAGGAGATTATCAGGGGCTTGGCATTGTGCGAAGCCTTGGCCGTCGCAACATACCGATATGCGTCATTGACGACGAACATTCGATCGCCCGCTTTTCGAGATACGCAACACATTTCGTCTCTGTGCGAGATCTTCGTGACGAAGAAAGCGCGGTTGATGCACTGCTGGAAGCTGGCCGGCGTCTTCGGCTGGAGGGCTGGGTCCTTTACCCCACAAGAGACGAAACTGTTGCGGCGCTGTCCCGGCATCGATCGCGGCTTCAGGAGATCTTCAGGGTCCCGACTCCGGAGTGGAGAGTTATCCAATACGCCTGGGATAAGAGAGAAACCTACAAGCTGGCTCAGAAACTCGGTATTCCGACGCCTCACATCTGGCAGGCGACGAGTGTTGACGAACTTCGCAGTCTCGATTTGCGATTCCCGATCGCTATTAAGCCCGCGATTAAGGAACATTTTTTCTATGCCACCAAAGCAAAAGCGTGGCGCGCAAATAACTTGGCTGAACTCGAAAGGCTCTTCGTAGCGGCCGCGGCACAGGTAAGTGTCGACGAAGTAATTCTGCAGGATTTGATTCCGGGAGATGGCAGTCATCAGTTCGCGTATTGCGCATTCTTCAAGCGGGGAACCAGTATTGGCAGCATGGTGGTCCGACGAGCGCGTCAGCACCCGCCGGAATTTGGCCGAGCCAGTACCTTTGTCGAGACGACGGAGCTTTCAGATATTGAGGTGATGTCCCAGCGGTTTCTGAAAGCGGCCGACTATTATGGGCTCGTCGAAATGGAATACAAGTTCGATCAGCGCGATGGAAAATACAAGTTGCTTGATGTAAATGCGCGTACCTGGGGATACCATAGCCTTGGTTTGCAAGCCGGGGTTGATTTTCCATATATGCTGTTCGCGGATCAGCTCTGTGGGGTAGCTGACAGTGGGCGCGGTCGGCCTGGTGTCTCCTGGGTTCGGTTCGTAACCGACTTTCCCACTGCAATTGGGCAGATAATCTCCGGTGATCTTACATGGAACGATTATGTGCGCTCGCTCCGTCACGCAGATGTTGATGCCGTCTTCTCGCGTGAGGATCCGTTACCGGGTATTGCCGAGCTGATGCTGATCCCCTACATGGCAGTTCGAAGAGGTTTTTGAGCCTGTTGAATCA
This sequence comes from uncultured Acidobacteriaceae bacterium, assembly GCA_963774175.1. Taxonomy (GTDB): domain Bacteria; phylum Acidobacteriota; class Terriglobia; order Terriglobales; family Acidobacteriaceae; genus Telmatobacter. The sequence goes on along the minus strand of CAVZDT010000021.1, from coordinate 78,519 downwards.
ACGGATGCTGCCTGAATCTCCGACTTGCCCTTTGGCTATATCTCACAGGACAGCGGACGGTCATCCAAGTCTGTCAGATTTCCATCTCTGAGAAGTATTGGGCGCGGACTCTCGGCGACCTTGGACACTCGGTTCGGCTGATGGCGCCGCTGGTCGTTAAGCCTACGTGAAGTCGCAGAAGAACGATACCAACGATGCGGAGGCAAGCTGCGAGGCCGTGACACGGCCAACATGCGATGATGTCTGGATTCCTACTCTCCACTTTTGAGATTCTGGTTCGTACTGGAACGGCTGGCCGGTGGTCCCCCGCCCAGGGATCCTCCTCTATGTTGGTGGGCATCCCCGATGTCGATAACAACGGCGTGAAATATTACCGTGCGAGGTCGGTCTATCAGGGCTACAGAGAACAGATTATCCGCGTCTCGCAGCCCGCCCGCCCATTTCCTGGAAAATCTCCATCACTATTATTTGTCTTGCCAGTCGACACCGGCGTCAGCACCTTGTCGTCAACCTGGAGTGATGGGCTTGAGGAACTGCGTCTTCTCAATATCCCTGATCGATTCAATATGACGTTGGTTGCCCCATCGTTCAATTACGAACCATGGTATGGGGACAACGTCATAAATCCACTGCGCAGGATGGAGAGTTTCATCATCCACGATCTCGTTCCATTCGGCGATACGCTGGTAGCGGGTAGTCAAAGCCGGCGCCGCTATCTCATTGGCTTTAGCAAATCCGGAAATGGCGCGCTCTTTCTGATCCTCAGAAATTCCGAAATCTTCACTGCTGCTGCAGCATGGGATTGCCCGGCAGAACTCAATAGCATCTCGGCGTTTTCAGCCCTGCCGAGGAATTTCGGTAATCAAGCTAAATACGATCTTTATAGCATTCCGGCTCTGATCGCCCAGAAAGCGGAAGCGTTTCGGCGTACTAACCGGTTGTGGATTGCTGGGCACGAAGGAGTGTTTACTGCGGACATGATCAAGCTGCACAACCGGCTGTGTGCTGCTTCAATTCCCCATACGTGGGTGCAGGGAGGGCCCCGAGTCCACGATTGGAGAAGCGGGTGGCTGGATGAGGCAGTTAGCGATCTAGATGCCCAAAGCGGCGGGCATGTTATCGACGACTAAATCAAGATAACCTCCGGAATAAGTATGAGCCCTGTTGTTGATAAGTCTTAAGAGCCATTCGTTTCGAAGCGGATGTTTCCCACAAGCCAAACCAGCCGCTCTGCACGCTTAGTCTTCTGAATTCGATGATGAGAACCTTCGAACGGCGGCTGACCGGCCGTCAACCGAAGGTTTTCGTGTTTCTGGGAGTCTCTTTGAGCTTTACCGAGTTTCTAGCATCCTTAGATGTTTCGTCGGGAGCCGTCCGGATTCCTCCGATGTGCAAAGGTCTCTTTTTGAATCAATTTGGAATCGATATGTTAATCGGGTCTGAGGGCACGCTTTCGTTGCCTGAGGCATCTACACTTGTAACTTGGTATGTGTAGGTCTGTCCGTTTTGAACAGTAGAATCAACATAGGTGGTCTGAGTGTCCAGCGCAGAATTGAGCACTTGGAATGTGGATGATCCGGCGGTAGCTCGGTACACTCGATATCCTGCGATGGCGCTACCCGGCGACGCAGGAGCTAGCCAAGTCAAATCCACCTGGTAAGTTGGGGTTGAACCTGTGGAAGCAAGGAGTTGAATCAGCTCAGACTGCGTAACTCCATCGAGCGCCGCGGTCACCGTCACCATCTCAGTTGCCGTTACAGCTGAGGCCGTAGCATTGAAACCGGTTGTGGTCGCACCGGCAGCTACCGTAACGGTTGCCGGCACTGTTAAGTCCGAACTGCTGCTTGAGAGAGCAACAACCGTTGGATTCGACGGGGCAGCGCTAAGTGATACCGAACATGCGATCGTGGTTGGACCAGTCAGGTTCTGAGAACTACATGAGATTCTGTTTAGTACAACCGGTGCAGGGTACAAGGTAATAACAGAGTTCTTTGTCACACCGTTTGCAGAAGCCGAAATTGTCACCGAGACTTGCTGCTCCACCCCGGAAAAGACTGCGTTAAAGCCCGCAGTGCTCGCTCCCGCAGCCACCGTCGCCGACGTCGGAACCGAGAGCGCCGGATTGTTGCTTGATAGCGATACGACCACGGGGTTGATCGCCGCCCCGGTAAGACTTACAGAGCAATCCTTGGCTTGTGCTCCGGTCAACGACTGCGTTCCGCATGAGACACCGCTCAAAGTAGCTGCCGTGGTGCCTGAGCCTGACAGAGAATTGCCTGACCGATAGGTCAATCCGCCGCATCCGGAAAGTGCAATGGAAGCCCAGGTTGCCAGCACCTGAAACCTTGTCTTTGTCTTGGAAGAGAAGAAGAGAAGGCAAGGATCTATAAAACTAGAAACCGTGCGATCGACTCTTAGACCTTCGCCATGTTGCTTCGGCTGGGGCGTACCAACTTCGTGGTCGCGGTGAGGCCGAACCTGAGAGTGGGACATCTTGCGTCTCCTCAGCAAGCGCTCGCGCATCTTTCTTGGCCCCGGCAAGTCCGGCAAAGTAACTCAGTCAAAAGACCGGGGTCGGGACCTGCGTAACCAACTTACCTGCAGCAAAACCGAGCTTCAGATCCTCGGAAATCCGTGCACATTTCAGTCCGGTTCGAACTCCATCCAACTCGCTGCAAACCATCATCTCGCGAAACTATCAAGCACAACATCGAGGGAGCCAGCTCCTGTGTATTCAGTCCATTAACGCTTGAATTGAAACTTTTGGCTTACCTGGCAGCCAAAAGTAGCTCGATACAATATTAAAGTCGTAGCCTCAGTATAATCCTCAGTTTTTGGCGTAATTGAGGAGGAATTTTCAACAGACCGCCGTGTCGGGCGCATCCCGACGTAGTGTGTAAGTTTTTTTATGGGATCGTTACTATCAACGTGACCTGCCCCCGAAAAACTCAGCCAGTGGAAGCTGGAGTTCTCTCGTAATCTGAACGGGAGGACTGGGATGAAGAAGAGCCGGTACACGGAAGAGCAGATCATTGCGATCCTGAAGCAGCACGAGGCCGGAGTGAAGACGGCGGATCTTTGCCGGGAGCACGGGATCAGCGACGCGACGTTCTACAACTGGAAGTCGAAGTATGGCGGCCTGGAAGTGAGCGAAGCGCAGCGTCTGCGGCAGATGGAGGATGAGAACCGGCGATTGAAGGCGTTGGTTGCCGATCTGAGTCTGGACAAGGAAGCGCTGAAGGCAGTGATCCGAAAAAACGGCTGGAGCTTGCCGGTCTGAGAGAAGACATTGCGTTCGTCTCGGCAGGATTTCATCTGAGCGAACGCAGGGCCTGCAAGCTGCTGGGCGTGGATCGAGCCAGCTATCGGTACGAGCCGAAGCCGGATCGGAACGCGGAGTTGCGTGAAGAGCTGGTGAAGCTGGCCAGGCAGAAGCCGCGCTATGGATATCGCAGACTGCATGCGGTGCTGGAGCGTCGAGGACAAGCGGTGAACGTGAAGCGAGTCTATCGGTTGTATGTCGAACAAGGGTTGGCAGTGCGCCGGCGGCGGCGCAAACGGCTGGTCCGCGAACAGCAGATCGAGCCCCGTCTGATCCGTGCAAACCAGGAGTGGGCAATGGACTTCATCGTGGATGGGCTGGCAAACGGCCGCATGATCCGCATCCTCAGTGTGGTCGATGCGTTTACCCGCGAGTGCCTGGCGCTGGAAGCTGATACGAGCCTGGGCAGCGGTCGCGTGACGCGGGCTCTCGATCGGCTGATCGAACAGCGCGGCCGGCCGGAAAGCGTGCGCTCCGACAACGGACCGGAGTTTACCTCGCGACGGATGCTGGGTTGGGCGGAAGAATGCAAGGTCAACTTGATTCACATCCAGCCCGGAAGGCCGATGCAGAACGGGCATGTTGAGAGCTTCCATGGACGGCTACGCGACGAGTGTCTCAACGCAAACTGGTTCCGGACGCTGAACGATCTGCGGAGAACCCTCGACAACTGGCGCCAGGAATACAACTGCGAGCGCCCGCACAGCTCGCTTGCATACAGAACACCTGCGGAGTTCAGCAGAGCCCTGGGCTATGGAGATGTGGAAAGCAAACAACGCTTCCCACATCCCCACAGCCCCGACTACGACGGCGGCGAGATATACTCGCCCACAAACCTGAAGCGAGAATCTCCAGTTATGAATGGCTGAGAAAAACGGGGCAGGTCAAACGGAGGTAGATATTTTGGGAGAGCTTCTTTTATCGGCCTGTACGATCGAGCAAAATCCGTACTGGTCGTATCAGAAAGTACAGCGGCTCCAGAAGTTTGGGCAGTTTTACAAATGACCGGTCTCGGGCATTCGGTCGCAAAAAGGCCGGTGAGAGAACCGCTCGGGCGCGGTCCCGAAACCCGAGAATTCTGATGTTGTAAGGAATCCACCCCTCCGGCATTTTTCCCGGTTCCTCGAGCATATTCTCATCGAGGAACTGCGCCACGTTCCGTATTGCTCGGCTGCCTTCAAACCGTTGCAGGACGTCGGATGGCACATTTGCTCCGGCGATCCGCCGAGCCAACAGAACCCCAAGCGCCACAGAACGCCACAACCCCGCCTGTTTTGCCTCTTTCTCGGCAAACTCCCAGTCCAGCCCAGGCTCGCTTTCCAACAGTTTCGCCACATCGCATATCCAGACCAGGCGCGACCAGACATGCTTGCTTCCGTGCATGCAGAGCACCAGGAGCGACGTGACCGGATCGAAGTTGGGCACCTCAGCTCCCGCCAGCTTCGCTGTCCTTCGCCGCGGCCATGCCCAATCCATCCCAGCGTCGTGCCGATAGCGGGACTGTATCAGCTCGAGCCTCCAGCGGAGTTCCAGCACCATTCCATCCGAAGGACGCTCAAAATGAAACTCGAAGTAATCCTCAAGCGCAGGTGAGCCGTCTTCCAAGACCTTCGATTTCAGTTCGTAGCCGCGTTCCTTCAGGATCGTGGTCGCTCGCCGAAGGTCGCGATAGTGGATCATCAAGTCGAGATCGCCGGCTCCACGCGCTGTCATGTCGCCGTACGCTGTAGCCCCCAAAACCACGCCCTTGAAGGGCATTGCTTCAATCCCGGCGTTCCCGAAAACCTCCAGGACTTCCAAAAGTTCGGCGGCATTTGCGAGACAGTGAAACGCGTTGCGTTCGAACTTTTTTCTGGCATATTCCATTGCCTTCGCAGGGACAATACCTGTATTCGCGGACAGGCTTGAGTAGAGCATAGGCAGTACGCCATGGTCCTGGGCGCCATCGATCGCCTCTTCCCACCTGCGAACCTTTGCAACCAACCCACACAGCGTCGCCGCATCGCACTCTTTGCGTGGCCTCACGGTGGCTCTGAGCAGATTAGCCGTGTCGGGATCGAGAGGCCGCATGGTTGCCTTTCGTTAATCGGATTCACCAGCCGGTTGACTTCTTCCATTCTCCCGCAAACTATTTGATCTGGAAGAGCTCGCGCCTACTTCTTCAAACCAAAAGTTGCTTTGGCTCTCCCCGAAAAGTACCTTGGGCTACCGATTACTGGTACCGCACCTTACATTACTTATGACGAGCAGATTCTGCAAGATCGTGGTATTGCTCTTTCGCGCAGCTCAGCTATGCTGCTTGCATTGGACAGAATCCCATCCCGGTTGCTCAAGAGGAGATCCCCATGATGCAGGTTGTGCTCGCAAATTCCAATAATCTTGCCGTGAATGCGTTGCCTGACGGCTCACGTATCATCCGAAATTCTGAAAACGAAACGGTGTTCGCGCTCAATGCGACCGCCGCTGCTGCCTGGGATGCCTGCGCCAACGCCAAAACCGTGACGGCAGTGGCCGACGAGATGCGGCGTTCATTTGATCCTCAAGTTACAGACGAACTCGCTGAGGCTTCCATCCTTGAACTTGAGAGTAAGAAGCTGGTCACCGTCTCGGGTTCAGGGTTCAGGGCTACGCGTCGCGAGGTTCTCGCCGGGCTGGGCGCGGTTGCGCTGCCGCTAGTCGTCTGCCTCACGATCGGGGAGCAGAAAGCCTATGCTCATGACGCGAACTCGACGGACGGACGCTTCAATCGGTCGCCCCGTGCCCATGTCGCCAAGAGCGAGAAACATTCTTTCTAGCCCTGTTTTGCGATGTATGGATTGTTCCAACCACAGCTGAGTGCTTCTTGCTTTTTCCCAGATCTTAATCGTTCCGCTCCTGGGTGTGGGACGGTTTGAAGCAAGCGTGCCAACAATGGCGGCCATGTAGGCCGCCATTGTTGTATCGGAGGCAATTGCCCTACTAAACGATGAACTCCTTCAGCAGCTTCGCTTTCGGAATCCATGCGTTCGACTCGTTCATCCGGGTTCAATGCCACGATGCCGAGGTCCGGGATACGCTGAGTCGATACATCTTCCCGCCGCTGCTGCGCAGTGATTCCCTGCCGCCCACGCCCGATATTGATGTCCATCTCAAACAGGACGAGACGGGGATTTGCATTCTGCTCAATGAGGAGCTTCTTGCTTCGGGGATTCCTCGTCAAGAGGTCGCACTGGCAACCGTCAAGGCTCTCGATGAGGCGGTCGTTCACCGTTTGAAGAACTTCCGAGCCGTTCATGCAGGCGCAGTGCTCGTTGAGGGCAGGGCAGTTCTCTTTCCCGGCTCCACACACGCTGGAAAATCGACCCTCGTTGCCGAACTTCTTCGTCGAGGTGCGTCATGCTTTTCCGACGAATATGCCATCATAGATAGCAACGGACGCGTACACCCTTATCCCCGTCCTCTTCTTCTACGCAATGGTCATCCTCAACAGTCCCTGGTCCTTCCCGAAGAATTGAATTCGAGATTTGTCACGGCTCCAACTCCCGTCGGCTGGATACTCGCGATAGACTTCGTGCAACGTGGCGAGTGGAACATCCACCAAATATCGCAGGGCGAAGCCATGACGCTCCTTCTACGCAACACACCTCATGAAATGGCGGAATCTCCCCAGTTGTTCGACTTCTTTCTTCGAGCTGTCAGCAATGTGACCTGCTTCACCGGGAGACGCGGCGATGCCGCACAAGCCGCAGAGAAAATCCTGCAACTCGTTGCGGCTTCGTCTTCTTCAGATGGGATGAGAAGGTCGACCCCGATCAATGCCAAGCGCTAAGCTGGCGTTGATCAACGCACTCAAAGGTGCAATCCCGGAGGATGGAGGTCGACCCGTGAAGAAGCATAGCAACTCTGTGAACAAGTGTGAACCCTCAACGAAGCGAATGAAGGTGCGAGCCTCGGAGCGACGGGATGCGCGCGAGGTGATGGCGGAACTGGTTGCGCAACTCACGAAGCAGCTGGATGCGGAAAGCTCGCCGGTTGCCGAACCAGAAAAGGGTATGCGAGGTGCAGAATGTCCGAACCTAGATCGTTTAACGGTGGGGGTGGATCTGGGGGACCAATGGAGCAACTACTGCATTTTGGGTTTGGCCGGCGAGACGCTGGCAGAAGGCCAGTTTCGGACGAGGCGGCAAGAGACTTCGGATTCTTTCAAGACCTGGCGACGTCCCGCGTGGTTGTCGAAGTGGGAACCCATTGGGCGTGGGCGCGGGAAGTCATCGCCGGTTTCGGACATGAAGTGCTGGTAGCCAATCCCCGGCTGATGGAGGGATCGAAACGTCACCGGCGCAAAAACGACCGGATTGATGCCAATAAACTGGCCCGGCTGGGGAGGACGGATCCGAAATCGCTGCATCCGATTCAGCACCGCAGTGCAGAAGTACGCGAGGACTTGCTGGTACTTCGAGCTCGCGATGCATTGGTAGCGTCGCGGACGGAATTGATCAACACCGTCCGTGCCCTGGTGAAGACCATGGGGGCGAGACTGTCCAGCTGTTCGAGCGGGGCTTTCGCGAAGAAAGCAGAATTGGACATTCCGAACGAGCTACGGGAAACGCTGCAGCCGTTGTTGCGGCTAATCGCGACGTTGAATGACGAAATCAAGTCCTACGATCAAAGGATCGGACAGCTGGCGAGCGAGAAGTATATGCACACGCAGTTATTGCGGCAGGTCACGGGGGTAGGGCCCATCACCGCGCTGGCCTATGTGTTGACCCTGGAAACGCCGCTGCGTTTTGCCAGGAGTCGCGATGTGGGCCCGTATCTGGGGCTTGTGCCCAAGCAGGAAGATTCCGGAGACAGCCAGCCGCAATTGGGCATCAGCAAGGCCGGAGACAGAATGCTGCGCAAGCTGCTGGTAGGAAGCGCGCAATATATTCTGGGGCCGTTTGGTCCAGACACCGATTTACGACGATTCGGGATGCGGCTGTGCGAGCGTGGCGGAAAGAACGCCAAGAAACGAGCGGCCATCGCAGTAGCGCGAAAATTAGCTGTTTTACTACATCGGCTTTGGGCGAGCGGCGAGGTCTATGAGCCCCTCGGCCACGGTGCGGTCACGAAGCTAGCGCAAGCCGTCGCTGCATAGTCTCGCACGATGACTGCGAAACAAATACCGGTTTTGATCGCTTGAGAACAACGATTTGTTTCTCGGAGGTTGATTGGTAACGACATCCACCGCCTTGTTCGGGTGACTGCGAAAAACCGGCCGATCCTTGGAGATCGCTCTATAGATTGCAGCACCCCAGCAGCCCGGGTTCATCACCACGGTGATGGACCCGGGCTTGAAATCGGACCCCAAATTGCACCGGGCCCAAAGCGGCCCATTCAGAGTGCGGATAGAAGCCCGGCGATGTGGGTGGCGCCAATGCCAACTCGAGAGCGATCGTCACAGTAGCGAATGAACCAAGTTCCGTTCCGTTCCGTTCTGCAGAATCGGACGAACGGACTTCACTCTAATATGGAACGAAGCTGAACAAAGAACATGTTCTGTTTCGTTCCCAACTCGAGTGTCCGAGTGGTGGTGAACACTGTCAAGGGTCGAGATGAACGTCCCGCGGGACGCCCTGGACAGTGTTCACCACCACTCCCGACGCCTCGTTGCTGGGCCGCCACGTCGGCCTTGACATTTATGACCTTCTCATAGAAGCCGGTTTTAGGGAACACTCACGGTTGTGATGTTTGACGGAGAGCTTTCCACTCCGGAGGCATCGGCGCTCTTCACGACATAATCGTATGAATTGCCGTTCTGCACCGTGAGATCCACGTAGGAGGTCTGTGTAGCCAAAGTCGAGTTCAACAACGTGTAGGAGGTCGTTCCACTCGGAGCCCGATACACGTGATAGGCGGCAACGGGATCGGTTGAAGAACTGGGAGCCTGCCAAGTCAGATTGACCTCATACGACGTCGATGTTGCAGTGCCACTCAGCGGTATCGTCAGCGTCGGGTTATTCGACGAGTCGCTGCTGATTGTCAGCTGACCCGTTGCTGAGCCCGTCGTCGTCGGAAGGAAGATCACGCTTACGATCGTCGTCTGTCCCGGATTGAGGCGTTGGGGAAGAATGACCGGTGCCAGTGAGAAGCCACTGCCGGTGACCGCAAGAGAACTCACCGTCACCGCCGCCGTACCACTTGAAGTGAGCGTCACCGTTTGCGTGACGGGTGTGTTAAGCAGCACGCTGCCAAACGGGATGCTCGAAGCATTCGCGGTTAGCACTCCTGAAGCCGCTGCCAGTTGCAGCGAGATTGATCGCGAACTCGATCCCGCCGTCGCCGTCAGCGTAACGGATTGTGCAGTGGTCACAGCAGCAACATTGGCTGTAAATGCGGCGCTGGTTGCAGTTGCGGGAACCGTCACGGAACTTGGTACTGTCACTGCGCCATTGTTGCTGGCCAGCGCAACGCTTAATCCGCCACTCGGCGCACTGCCCGACAGGGTCACTGTGCAAGCATCGGCCAGCGACCCGGTGATGGAGGTGCTGCTGCACGAGATCCCGCTCACTGTCGGCGTCGCGGAAGTACCCGTGCCGCTCAGACTGACATTTGTGGTCGATGCAGTGCTCGCAATCGTCAACTGCCCGGTCACCGAACTCGCCGTTGTGGGACTGAACTGAACGGTCAGCACCACGGCCTGCCCCGGGTTCAAAGTGGCCGGAAGATTTCCGCCCGAAACCGAGAACCCAGTCCCGGAGATTGAATCCGAGTTGATGGTCACCGCCGCAGTGCCGTTCACGGTGAGGGTTATTGATTTCGATATCGACGTTCCCACCGCGACATTGCCGAACGACAGCGAAGTCGTATTCAGGTCCAACGACGACTTGGTTGCGTTCAACTGAATCGCAACGCTCTTCGATGAACTGTTGGCGCTGGCCGTCAATGTCGCCGTCTGAGTAGTACTCACGGAAGCGACTGCGACAGTAAACGATCCGGTGGTTGCGCCGGACGCTACCAAAACGCTTGCTGGAACGCTCACTGCGCTGTTGTTGCTTGTCAGAGCCACGCTCACTCCGCCTGACGGTGCCGTCGAAGTCAAGGACACCGTGCACGATGTCGATCCCGCGCCGGTGAATGTACCGGTGCTGCACGAAAGCGCGCTTATCGTGGACGTGACTGAGGCACCCGTGCCGCTCAGGCTGACCACAGCCGTGGGTGCTGTACTCGAGATATTCAACTGTCCCGTCACTGAATTTGCAGTCGTAGGACGGAACAGGATGGTAAGCGCCATGGATTGTCCCGGCTTGAGCGTGACAGGGAAGGGTCCGCCGGACACCGTGAACCCGGTTCCCGTAATCGAATCAGAATTGATCGATACTGGCATCGAGCCACTTGAGGTCACTGTCACTGACTTGGATACCGATGTGCCCACCATCACATCGCCGAACGCAAGAGACGTCGTGCTCAGACTCAATGCCGGCGTGGTGGCTGCATTGAGTTGAATCGCAACGCTCTTCGATGAACTGTTGGCGCTGGCCGTCAATGTCGCCGTCTGAGTAGTACTCACGGAAGCGACTGCGACAGTAAACGATCCGGTGGTTGCGCCGGACGCTACCAAAACGCTTGCTGGAACGCTCACTGCGCTGTTGTTGCTTGTCAGAGCCACGCTCACTCCGCCTGACGGTGCCGTCGAAGTCAAGGACACCGTGCACGATGTCGATCCCGCGCCGGTGAATGTACCGGTGCTGCACGAAAGCGCGCTTATCGTGGACGTGACTGAGGAACCCGTGCCGCTCAGGCTGACCACAGCCGTGGGTGCCGTACTTGAGATATTCAACCGTCCCGTCACTGAATTTGCAGTCGTAGGACGGAACAGGATGGTAAGCGCCATGGATTGTCCCGGCTTGAGCGTGACAGGGAAGGGCCCGCCGGACACGGTGAACCCGGCTCCCGTAATCGAATCAGAATTGATCGATACTGGCACCGAGCCACTTGAGGTCACTGTCACTGACTTGGATACCGATGTGCCCACCATCACATCGCCGAACGCAAGAGACGTCGTGCTCAGACTCAATGCCGGCGTGGTGGCTGCATTGAGTTGAATCGCAACGCTCTTGGAAGATGCATTGGCACTCACTGTCACGATTGCGGTTTGCGTGGTACTCACTGAAGCCACATTTGCCGAAAACGATGCACTGGATGCTCCAGAAGGTATCGTCACGCTGGCCGGCACTGTCACCGAGCTGTTATTGCTTGCGACCGCAACGCTGATGCCGGTTGAAGGGGCCACTGAACTCAGAGACACCGTGCACGACGTTGTGCCCGCGCCGGTAAATGAGATGTTGCTGCATGACAATGTGTCGATCGTGGGTGTCGCGCCCGGGGCTTTCGAGGTGGTCAGCGAGATTGAAATCGATTTTACAATGGCCCCCTGGGTGGCGTTGACTATTGCTGTCTGATTTGCGCCAACCGCCAAGATCTTTGCCGTAAACGTCGCGCTCGTTGCGCCTGCCGCGACAGTTATGGATGTCGGCACGATTACCGCGGATGTGCTGCTTGAGAGGCTTACCACGACTCCGTTCTTCGGAGCGGCAACGTCAGTCGTCACGGTGCAGGTATCGGTACCTGCCCCGCTCACCGAGGTGCTCGCACAACTCAGACCGGAGAGTGAGGCTGCCTTTGCTCCTTTGCCATGCAGATTGACTGTGCTCGACAGCGTTGTCGTGCCGCTTGTAGCATTCACGCTTAGCTGCCCCGTCGAGTCCGTGGTGTCCTTCGGGCTAAACTGAACGCTGAAGGTAAGACTGCTTCCTGCCGCCAGGCTGACCGGAAGGGTCCCCTGACCGCTCACGCTGAAAGCACTGTTGGACGGTGTCAGACTCGTGATCTGGGCAGGGCTTGAACCGGTGTTCGCGATCGAGACTGTCTGATTCGCAGAGTCGCCAACTGTTACAGTCCCAAAGTCGACCGAGGAGGGTGTGGGTACCAGGGTAGCGGTTCCAGTGGTTGTTGTTCCAGTAGAGACTCCCTTGAACACAATCCCACCGCATCCCAAGATCCCGCTGAAACAAAGGCCGATCAGCAAAGATACAGGGATTGCGAGACCACGCAACTGTATTTTCCTTCGGTCCGAAACGCGTTCTCTTGATGCAGGCTTCTCATCGCAAATCCTGTCATTATCGCGACTGAATGTCGAAGCCTGAAAAAGAACTGAAAAAAGCGCAAGAATGCCGCGGCCTGCCGAAGACCAGGTCTTGATTTGGTACATCTACAGTTTCTCCTAACAAGTGCTAACGCGCACCTCGATCCGGTGTGTGCCGCTGAAAAATCGAGTCAGTTAGCCAAGGCTTCTAAATTCCTGACGGGACATGCGAGTCAGTGATAACCTGACATGCGTTGCACGTCGGAGTACGTGGATTATTAGTCCTTATATGGTCCCTAATGCCTGCTGCGTAGCAGGCAAGACGCGGGCCAAAATGGTTGCTTTCCCCGCAATTCATTCCTAGGGGCTTCTTTTCGTTTAACTTACAGTCCCGCGGAATGAGGGCTTTTCAAGAAAGCCGAGGGAATTCCACAATGTAAATGATTCCAAGTTGGTAATTTTTTCCGGGTAAATATAGGTTTATTTGGGCGTCATCAGCTGCCTGTTATCCGGCTGCAGAGCCGTGAGTGACTTCTCCAGAAATCGTGGCGACGCCGCACGGAAACCCTGCAGCCCTCTCAGTCTGTTTTAAGGAATTGCCACGGTCGTGATGTTCGAGGAGGGGCTTTCCATGCCGGAGGCATCTACGCTCTTGACGATGTAGTCGTAGGATGAGCCATTCTGCACGCTTGGGTCGGTGTACGCGGTTTGGGCATCCATGGTGGAGTTGAGCAATGTGTAGGAGGTGGTTCCACTGGGAGCCCGATAGACGTGATAGCCGGCCACGGGATCGGTAGAAGAATTGGGAGCCTGCCAGCTCAGACTGACCTGATAGGCGGCTGCTGTGGCAGTGCCGCTCATCGGTATGGTGAGGGTGGGGTTGGTGGACGAGTTGCTGCTGATGGCCAGCTGTCCGGTCATCGAGCCGGTGGTGGTGGAATCAAAGGTCAGGGTTATAGATGTCGTCTGTCCCGGGTTGAGAGTCAATGGCAAGCTGACCGGCGATAGTGAGAAGCCGCTGCCGGTGACCGCGATGGAATTGACCGTCACTGCGGCGGTGCCGCTGGACGTCAGCGTTACGGTCTGCGTGGTAGGGGTATTCACCACCACGCTTCCAAAGGGGATGCTGGTGGCGTTCAGGCTCAGCACCGGTGTGGCGGCATTGAGTTGCAGCGAGACGGACTTCGATGTGCTTCCCGTCGTTGCCGTCAGGGTGACCGATTGTGCGGTAGTCACGGAAGCGGCATTGGCGGTGAAGGCGACACTGGTTGCGGTTGCAGGCACGGTGACCGAGCCCGGCACGGTTACTGAACTGCTGCTGCTCGTGAGAGCCACGCTCACACCACCGGTGGGCGCAGAGCCAGATAAGCTCACCGTGCACGAATCCGCCAATGCACCCGTAATCGACGTGCTGCCGCAGGAGACGGCGCTCACGGTGGGTACCACCGCGGTACCGGTACCGCTGAGACTTACAGTGGCCGTCGGCGCATTGCTTGAGATCGTCAACTGCCCGGTCACCGAAGTTACCCCGGTGGGATCAAACTGAATCGTCAGAACGGTCGCCTGCCCGGCATTCAGAGTGATCGGGAAGCTTCCTCCCAAAATCGAGAATCCGGTCCCCGAAGTTGAAGCGGAGTTGATCGTTACCGCTACGTTTCCGCTCGAAGTCACGGTCACCGACTTGGTCACGGCCGTTCCCACTGAAACATTGCCAAACGCCAGCGAACTGGCGTTCAGGCTCAGAGCCGGCGTAGCTGCGTTCAGTTGCAGTGAGGCTGCCTGTGATGTGCTTCCCGTCGTCGCCGTCAGCGAAACCGACTGCGCGGTGCTCACAGAAGCCACATTGGCGGTGAAAGTGGCACTTGTTGACCCCGAAGGCACGGTCACCGAGCCTGGAACGGTCACAGCGCTGCTGCTGCTCGCGAGGCCCACGCTCATGCCGCCCGTTGGTGCCGCAGAACTCAGCGTTACAGTGCACGATGTCGTCCCCGCACCGGTAAACGAAGTGGTGCCGCAGGCGACCGCGCTCACCGTCGGTACCACCGCGGCGCCAGTGCCGCTCAGGGAGACGGAGACTGCCGGCGCGCTGCTCGAAATGGTTAACTGCCCGGTCGCTGAACTGGCTGACGTCGGATCAAACTGAACCGTCAACACCATCGTCTGACCCGGATTCAACGTGGCAGGGAAGCTTCCTCCCGATACTGAGAAGCCTGTCCCCGAAATCGAGTCGGAATTGACTGTTACTGCTACGTTGCCGCTCGAGGTCACGGTTACCGGCTTGGTCACGGCGGAATTGACCGTGACGTTGCCAAAGGAGAGCGAAGTTGCACTCAGGCTCAACGCCGGCGTAGCTGCGTTCAGTTGCAGTGAGGCTGCCTGCGATGTGCTTCCCGTCGTCGCCGTCAGCGAAACCGACTGCGCGGTGCTCACAGAAGCCACATTGGCGGTGAAAGTGGCACTTGTTGACCCCGAAGGCACGGTCACCGAGCCTGGCACGGTCACAGCGCTGCTGCTGCTCGCGAGGCCCACGCTCATGCCGCCCGTTGGTGCCGCAGAACTCAGCGTTACGGTGCACGATGTCGTCCCCGCACCGGTAAACGAAGTGGTGCCGCAGGCGACCGCGCTCACCGTCGGTACCACCGCGGCGCCAGTGCCGCTCAGGGAGACGGAGACTGCCGGCGCGCTGCTCGAAATGGTTAACTGCCCGGTCGCTGAACTGGCTGACGTCGGATCAAACTGAACCGTCAACACCATCGTCTGACCCGGATTCAACGTGGCAGGGAAGCTTCCTCCCGATACTGAGAAGCCTGTCCCCGAAATCGAGTCGGAATTGACTGTTACTGCTACGTTGCCGCTCGAGGTCACGGTTACCGGCTTGGTCACGGCGGAATTGACCGTGACGTTGCCAAAGGAGAGCGAAGTTGCACTCAGGCTCAACGCCGGCGTAGCTGCGTTCAGTTGCATCGCAAAACTCAGCGACGAAGAATTCGCGCTCGCGGTTAAGGTGGCTGTCTGCGAAGTGCTGACGACAGCCGCGGTTGCCGTGAAAGACGCAGTTGAGGCACCGGAAGCCACCATAACGCTGGACGGAACCGTCACTGAACTATCGTTGCTCGCAACCGATACGCTCATGCCGCCCGACGGCGCCGCGGCACTTAACGATAGGGAGCACGTCGCTGTCCCCGCACCCGTAAATGAATTTGAGGAGCACGACAGTGCGCTTATTGTAGGCGGCGCCACGGGCGCCGATCCGCTCAGGCTGATGGAAGTCGTTTTCGTGACCGATCCATTCTTAGCCGTCAGGGTCGCGGTCTGCGAAGAAGCCACGGGGGCGATGCTTGCTGCGAAGTTTGCACCGGTTACACCGGAAGCCACCATCACGGAAGCGGGTACGGTTACAGCGCTGTTGCTGCTTGCCAGGCTGACCACCGCACCGCCGCTTGGCGCAGCCGCAGTTAAAGTCACTGTGCAGTCGTCGGACCCTGCTCCATTCATCGAAGAATGCGCGCAGCTCAGGCCTGACAGGGATGCCGCATTCTTTCCAGCGCCATGCAGCCTTACGGTGCCGCCCCACCGTCTCGCATCTTTGGTGGAAATGGTGGTCACACTGATCTGTCCTGTCGTATCCGTGGCCGATCCTGGGTCGAAACTCACCTGCACAACCATACTTCCGCCGGGAGGCAGGGTTCTGGGCAGCGTGCCCGCGTTCACTGTGAACGCGCTGCTTGAGCTGCTCAGCTGGGATAACTCCACAGACGTCGATTCCAGGTTTGTGATCGCAATACTTTTGCTGGCGCTGGTCCCCACTTTCACGTCGCCAAAATCAATATCCGTTGGGTTCATCTCCACCACGACATCGGAAATGGACGCGGACCCACCGGGATCTGCTCCGCAGCCAGAGAGCCACAGAGCGCTCAGCGCCAGGGCAGCCACGGCCATCGTCGCGGCGCGCGCGGCGATTTGTCGGCGGAGCGTACTGTTTGATCGGGAAACGTCCGGCAGCCCAGTCGAAATATTCTCTTCAGCAAAAGACGAAGAAGTGCGAAATACATGCATCGGCGTCACCTGAAACAAGACAATTTGTCAGCCCGATGCAGGAGGCCCGCTCCGCAGGAAATAAATATAAGGTGTATGCTGCGTCGGCTTGACTACCATCAGAATCGACCCGGGGGAGGATCAGGTACAGGTGACATTGGTCACGAATGTGCCATGTTACGGTTACCTTTGTACCAAGCCTGCAACCCATTGTACAATTTGCGCTTGAATCGTCGGGGTAACGCGAAGGTGGTAGAGAAAAAACGCAGTTAGAACCAATGCGGTGGGATTCTAAGTGATGACTGGTAACAAGCAGTGCAGTTACCAAACGATGCAGGGAGCGCGGCCGTTTTTCGCAGCCGCGCTCTTGTGCCTACGGGATCGTCACCGGGAAGGTGTTGGAGGGAGTGCTTTCCACTCCATTGGAATCGACACTTGTCACGTAGTAGTTGTAGCTTGCACCGGTCTGCACTGACGGATCTGTGTATGTCGTCAGCGTGTCGACCGTCGTATTCAAACGCTGAAATGAAGTCGTCCCACCCGGTGCCCGATAGACGTTGTATCCCGCAACTGGATCGGTTGAACCGGTGGGAGCCGACCAACTCAGGTCAACTGCGTAGCCCGCGCCGGTGCCGATCAGTGTCACAGTCGGGCTGGAAACGTTGGTCGTAATCGTCAACTGACCAGAGTAGGAAGTTGCTGTCGTTGGATCGAACTGCACCTCCAGGGTTGACGACTGACCGGGATTCAGTGTCGCCGGAAGTGTTACACCTGCGAGCGAGAACCCCGCTCCGCTCACGAGTGCCGAGTTCACTGTCAGCGGTGCGCTGCCCGTCGAGTTGACGATCACTGGTTGAGCAACCATTGTGTTCAGTGCAACGCTTCCAAAACTGATCGATGTGGCGTTCACGCTTACACCGGCTCCGCCAGTTGTCGACGGTGAGAGCGTGATGTTAAATTGCGCGCTTGTTCCGCCGGCTTGCGCGGTGATAGTCGCCGTCTGGGCGGTTGTGACACTTGTGATGGCCGCACTGAAGCCGGCGCTCACGGCTCCGGACCTTACGGTCAGTCGGCTCGGCACGGTTACAGCCGGGTTGTTGCTCGAGAGTGTCACGTACGTCTTCGTGCGCATATGAGCCGCCAAGTACACCGAACAGGCATCGGTTCCCGGCCCGCTGTACGCATTTGAGCCGCACGATACCCGGCTGAGTGTTACCGCTGATGAGGTGCTTGCTGCAGCAACCATAAACCCAAGAATTGGGAGAATTTTTCGGAAATGATTGAGACAAGCGGATGAAGTACTTCTCAGGGAAACTCCTGTAAACCTACACATTTAAACCACCTTTTTCTAATGTGCACACGAAGATCGTGTGCTCCGAGCGAGCTCGGGCACAAAGATAGATATGCGACCGCTAAACTATCCTGTCTTTCACAACCAGAGGGCTACTGTCTTTCACAACCAGAGGGCTACCTGGGGGATGGCACGCGGCACTGCTGGGGTCACATCGGGTCCCGGAATAACGTAGCTTCGATGCACCCGATCAGCATACGGTTTACCAGAAGCCACCAGAAAAGTACAAGAAATTGCTCTCAGCTTGTGGGACAGGAGTTCCTAAGGTGCGGGCCCTTCAGTTGGAAGATGGTGGGTGGAAGATGATCCCCGGGAGAGTACGACAACGTCTGCGACCATCTATAACCCTTGAAGATCGCTGACTTTAACATTGGTATGCTGGGGCTTGTTTTGGCTGGATTTGAATTCTGATGACAAGTTGCAAACTGGAATGATTGGACGTTGGGAAATAGAGACGGGCAAGCAATCCTGTTTGCCTACGTGTGGAGACTGTCCGTGACCCGAGAAAAACTACCCAAAATGTTCGGGCCGAGGGGAGCACTTTTTCCCCTCGGCCCGCTATGAATTCGTGCAGAACTTAAGGAATTGCGACGGTCGTGGTGTTCGAGGAAGGGCTTTCCATGCCGGAGGCATCTACGCTCTTGACGATGTAGTCGTAGGATGAGCCATTCTGCACGCTTGGGTCGGTGTACGCGGTTTGGGCATCCATGGTGGAGTTGAGCAATGTGTAGGAGGTGGTTCCACTGGGAGCCCGATAGACGTGATAGCCGGCCACGGGATCGGTAGAAGAATTGGGAGCCTGCCAGCTCAGACTGACCTGATAGGCGGCTGCTGTGGCAGTGCCGCTCATCGGTATGGTGAGGGTGGGGTTGGTGGACGAGTTGCTGCTGATGGCCAGCTGTCCGGTCATCGAGCCGGTGGTGGTGGAATCAAAGGTCAGGGTTATAGATGTCGTCTGTCCCGGGTTGAGAGTCAATGGCAAGCTGACCGGCGATAGTGAGAAGCCGCTGCCGGTGACCGCGATGGAATTGACCGTCACTGCGGCGGTGCCGCTGGACGTCAGCGTTACGGTCTGCGTGGTAGGGGTATTCACCACCACGCTTCCAAAGGGGATGCTGGTGGCGTTCAGGCTCAGCACCGGTGTGGCGGCGTTGAGTTGCAGCGAGACGGACTTCGATGTGCTTCCCGTCGTTGCCGTCAGGGTGACCGATTGTGCGGTAGTCACGGAAGCGGCATTGGCGGTGAAGGCGACACTGGTTGCGGTTGCAGGCACCGTGACCGAGCCCGGCACGGTTACTGAACTGCTGCTGCTCGTGAGAGCCACGCTCACACCACCGGTGGGCGCAGAGCCAGATAAGCTCACCGTGCACGAATCCGCCAGTGCACCCGTAATCGACGTGCTGCCGCAGGAGACGGCGCTCACGGTGGGTACCACCGCGGTACCGGTACCGCTGAGACTTACAGTGGCCGTCGGCGCATTGCTTGAGATCGTCAACTGCCCGGTCACCGAGCTTGCCGTGGTGGGAGCGAACTGAACCGTCAGCACGGCGGACTGCCCCGGGTTCAGTGTGGCCGGAAGGTTTCCGCCTGAAACCGAGAACCCTGTCCCCGACGCCGAATCTGAGTTGATGGTCACGGCCACGGTGCCGCTCGAGGTCACAGTTATGGAGTGCGAGACAGATGTGCCCAGCGCGACATTCCCGAAGGACAGGGAAGTGGCACTCAGGCTCAACGCTGCCGTAGCCGCGTTCAACTGCAGCGCCACGCTCTTCGAGGAAGAATTGGCGCCAGCTGTCAAAGTCGCAGTCTGGGCCGTACTCACCGAGGCCACGCTTGCAGTGAAAGAGGCGCTGGAGGTGCCCGACGCGACCGACACGCTGGCCGGCACGGTTACGGCGCTATTGTTGCTCGACAGGGTCACGCTCTGACCCGTAGAGGGAGCCGCCGAACTTAAAGACACCGTGCACGAAGTCGATCCCGATCCGGTGAAGGTAGTGGTGCCGCACGACAGCGCGCTCACCGTCGGCGCCACCGCGGTCCCGGTGCCGCTCAGACTCACGGAAGCGCTCGTTGTGGAGCTGGAGATTGTCAACTGCCCGGTCACAGCACCGGCGCTGGTTGGGTCGAACTGAACGGGGAGGACGATCGCCTGCCCTGGATTGAGGGTCGCCGGCAGGCTTCCGCCGGTTACCGAGAACCCTGATCCGGAAATCGCGTCGGAGTTGATGGTTACCGCCGCCGTGCCGCTTGAGGTCACGGTCACCGACTGCGAGACAGTCGTGCCCACGCTGACGTTTCCAAATGCCAGTGAACTGGCGCTAAGGCTCAGCGCCGGGGTTCCCGTTGAGGGCTGGAGCGAGATGTGATAGGTCGCGGAAATGCCATTTGCCGAGGCTGTTATCGTTGCCGTTTGCGCGGTCGTTACAGCGCTGACCGTTGCTTTGAATCCCGTGCTCATTGCTCCCGATCTCACCGTCGCAGGGCTCGGCACTCTGACCGCAGGATTGTTGCTGGTGAGTTTGACTACGGTTTTGCTGCTGTCAGCCGCTGTTAGATAGACCGAACAGGCGTCGATCGCCGCCGCACTGAAAGTGTTGCTGTGGCAAGAAACGCGGCTCAATGAAGACTGTGCTGAGGCTGACAAGGCGGCGATCAATACCCCAGCTGCCATTGCGGCTTTTCCAAGTGGGTTGAGAAAACGTAAAAAGGAGCGATAATTCCAGATTCCAGCTCTAAATCTATCCATCTAAAGAGTCCCTTCTGTACGCACACGTTTCCTGTGTGGGTTCCGAGCCCAGCTCGAAGCACTAAAGCGTCCGGCAGATTCGGCTTATGTTGTGTTTCCTAGAATCGCTTGAGAACTGGGATCAAGCCGTGACTTGCATCACAACCAGACCTTCAGGATGTTACTTTTGGGTGAGTGCCATTTACGGAAAGAGAAAGCTATGTAAGCTACATAATTAGAGTTAGATAGTCTTAGACATCCTCGGCTGTTTCGTTTTCGATTAAGAAAAGATTAGCACAAGAACGTCAGCGAAACGAAAACGGTAACCTCGCAATGTGGTACCTGCGGGTGCGTTCGCCAGGAGCACCCGGGAGGGTGCTCTGAATAGTCTCGATATGTTTTCGAGTCTTCCCGGACGGTATGCATAGATCATGCAAGAACCCACCGTTCGAGTGAGTGCATGTACCTTGGCGAACGTGACAAGCGGAGGTCGCTGAGGGCAGCGGCCGTTTTATTTAACGGCTCGGCGCCTATTCGACTTTTGCGCTGTTCCCGTTCATATACACCGGAACTTGCACGGTAGTCTGCTGGAAGAGCCATTCCGCGTCGCAACCGAGTGCCTGTGCGATCTGCTCCTGCATCTGTTTTCCCGGTGCCCGAACGCCGTTGATGATGCGGCTCAGATAGGCCTCGTCGATGCCGACCAGCTTTGCCAGCCGATTTTGACGCATGCCAGTTGTGTATACCCGCAATTTCAAATTCGGATATATCGACCGCTCTCTCATTGAACCGTGACCGTCACCGTTAATTGCAATCTGAGTCGAAGTCGCTTTCATTTGTGCATTCGCCATTTTCATTCACCGTTTCCAACCAAGGTAGCCTTGAAATTAGGGCACCCAGCAAAAAGTTGCCACCCCATTTGGTAATTCCGTTGGCCTTTTGTGGTAATGTCGGCAGCCGTTACCCAGTGATTTCGGGCGATGAACTCCCTGTGCGTGGTGGACAACAGTGGAAACTTGACTGGCATCCCACGACACTGCAAGATGACCCCAAATCTCGAAGGAGAATTGCAATGACCGTCGACACGATCGAGAAACTCTTTATAGAGGAATTAAAAGACCTGTATTCAGCTGAGAACCAGATCATAAAGGCGCTTCCGAAAATGGCGAATGCGGCGACCTCGAAGGAGCTGAAGAAGGCTTTCGAGAATCATCTGCGTGAGACGGAAGGCCAGGTCGAGAGACTCGTGCAGATCTGCAACATCATCGGGAGCAACCCGAAGGGCAAGACATGTGAGGGGATGAAAGGCGTTCTCGAGGAGGGTGCATCGATGTTGCACGATGCCGCCGAGGGAGATGTGCGCGACGCGGCCATGATCTCTGCCGCGCAGCGTGTGGAGCATTATGAAATGGCTGCATACGGTACGGTGCGCACCTACGCTCAACTGCTTGGCCAGGCCCAATGCGCCAAGTTGTTGGACGAGACCCTGGAGGAGGAGAAGGCCGCCGATCAGAAGCTGACTTCAATTGCAGAGAAGGTCAACATGAAAGCGCCGCAACATGCCTGATGAACTTCGCGGGTTTGGCCACTCCGCCGGGCCCGCGAAAGTTCTGAAATTGATATAATGTTAGTGTGACTAAAACCGCGCTTGATTCTGTCCCAAACACTGTTCACAGCGAAACTTCCCCTGGTCAGAAACGTGTGCTTCTGCTGAAGCCGCGCGGCTTTTGCGCCGGAGTGGTGCGCGCGATCGACATTGTGAAGATCGCGCTTGAGACCTTTGGCGCGCCCATTTACGTTCGCCGCGAGATTGTGCATAACCGCTATGTTGTGAATGAGTTGGCGGAAAAGGGCGCGATCTTTGTGCATGAGATCGACGATGTGCCCGATGGCCAGCGCGTGATCTATTCGGCGCACGGTGTTTCGCCGGCGGTGCGCGAGCGCAGCAAAGGCCGTGGATTGAAGGTGATCGACGCGACCTGCCCGCTGGTGACCAAGGTTCACATCGAGGCGGTGAAGTTTGCCAAGCAGGGTTATTCGCTGGTGCTGATCGGGCATCGCGACCACGACGAAATCGAGGGCACGCTGGGCGAGGCGCCGAATGTGACGCAAGTGGTTTCGAATGTGGCCGAGGTGGCCGCGCTCGAAGTGCCCGATCCGAATCGCGTGGCCTACCTGACGCAGACGACGCTTTCGCTGGACGAGGCGCGGGACATTATTCACGCGCTGAAGGAGAAGTTTCCCAATATCGCCGGGCCGCACTCGCAGGATATCTGCTACGCGACGGAGAACCGGCAGGTTGCGGTGCGCAACGTGGCGCACAACGCGGACCTGGTGCTGGTGGTGGGATCGACCAACAGCTCGAATTCGAACCGGCTGGTCGAGGTTTCGCGCAATCTGGGAACCATCGGGTATCTGATTGATAACTCCCGGGCCATCGACCCCAAGTGGCTTGAAGGCGTGATCGACGGTTGCGGTTACGGCCGGCGCTTCGGCCCCCGAAGTGCTGGTCGAGGACGTCGTCAATTATTTGCGACAAAACGGATTTTCCAGCGTCGAAGAGGTTGAAGTGATGCCGGAGAATGTGCGCTTTGGCTTGCCTCCTGAGATTATCCAGGCCATTGGCAGGCCCAGGCGGGGGACAGCCGGTGCCAGTGCGCTGAGTGGAAAGCCAACGGACCTGAAATCGAAGGAATCGAACCCTTTCATGACGTGTCTGGCTGTGGAATGGCTGGTCAGGAATCGGCATTGGCCGGGTGATTCAGGCCGCCAACTCCCGGGTTTCCGGGTATTTTTTGAACATAGAGGACCGAATACCGCATGAGTATCCAGCAAGGTCAGACTAAGTCCGCAGCTCCCAGGTTTGGCCGTCTCGACGCAGACCTTGCTGATGTGGAAGCAGCGATTGCGCACTCCAGCGCCTACCTGCTTTCGCTGCAGCATGCGGACGGCTACTGGTGCGGCGAACTCGAAGCCGACGCCATGCTCGAGGCAGACTACATCTTTCTGCATACGTTGCTGGAGTCCGGCGACCCCGCGCGGCTGCAATCGCGCGTGCGTCGAGATGATGCGGTATCAGAAGGACGACGGAAGCTGGAGTCTCTATCCCGGCGGTCCGGGAAATGTCTCCCTTTCGGTGAAGTGCTACTTCTCCGCCAAGCTGATGGGGATTCCGGCGACGGATCCCCGGCTGATGAAGTGCCGCGAATGGGTCCTCGCGCACGGCGGCGTGGTGGCGTGCAATACCTTCACCAAGATGTATCTGTGCGCGCTGGGCCAGTACGACTACGACGCGGTGCCTGCGATTCCTCCGGAGATCGTTCTCTTTCCGAACTGGTTCTACTTCAACATCTACGAGATTTCGGCATGGTCGCGTTCGATTCTTGTGCCGCTGGCCATCATCTACGCCAAGAAACCGTTCAAGAAGATTCCGCAGGAACACAGCATCGATGAGCTTTTTGTGGGCGGCCGCGAAAACGCCAACCTGCGTCTGCGGTGGGATCGGAAGAAGAGGCTTTCCTGGCGCAATTTCTTCATCGCCATCGATCGTGTCATGCATTGGGCGGAAGCTGTGCATCTGCGTCCGGTGCGCAAGCTGGCGCTGAAGAAGGCGGAGAACTGGATGCTGGAGCGCCTGGAAATGTCGGACGGGCTGGGCGCCATTTATCCGGCAATGATGAACGCGATTATTGCGCTGCGCTGCCTTGGCTACTCCGAAGACGATCCCCAGGTGATTCGCGCGCGCGATGAGTTTGAAAAGCTGGGCATTGAAGAGCCCGCCAGCGATGCGATGCCGGAGCCAACCTTCCGTATGCAGCCTTGTATGTCGCCGGTGTGGGACACAGCGCAGGCTCGTCTACGCGCTGGGCGAAGCGGGTGTGCCGCGCAGCGATCCGCGCATGTTGAAGGCGGCCGACTGGATGCTCTCGAAGGAAGTGCGCAACAAGGGCGACTGGGCGGTGAAGGTTCCCAAGACCGAGCCGGGTGGCTGGTACTTCGAGTTCAACAATGAGTTTTATCCCGATACGGACGACACGGCACAGGTGCTGCTGGCGCTGAGCAAGGTCGACAATCCGCGGGAGCGCTACCAGCACCAGGTGGCGATGCGCGCGATCGATTGGGAGTTCGCCATGCAGTGCCGCAACGGCGGCTGGGGCAGCTTCGACAAAGACAACACGAAGATGATCTTCCAGTACATCCCGTTTGCAGACCATAACGCGATGCTTGATCCGCCGACGGTCGACATCACGGGCCGCATGCTGGAGATGCTGGCCAGCTATGGGTTCACGCGCGCGGACAAGCGCGTCGAAAAAGCCATCAAGTTCATTCTCAAAGAGCAGGAGCCGGACGGAAGCTGGTTCGGCCGCTGGGGCGTGAACTACATCTACGGAACGTTCCTTGTGCTACGGGGGCTGGACGCCATCGGCTTCGATCACAACGAGCCGCAGGTGCAGCAGGCTGCCGAGTGGATTCGCATGGTGCAGAACACGGACGGTGGGTGGGGCGAAACCTGCGGCAGCTACGAAGATCCCAACACGCGCGGCGTGGGTCCGAGCACACCATCGCAGACAGCATGGGCGATGCTCGGATTACTGGCGGCGGGCGACGATCGCTCCGATTCGATTGCCAAAGGCGTGCGCTGGCTGCTGGAGCGGCAGCGCGCGGATGGAGGCTGGGACGAGTC
The DNA here is from genome assembly GCA_963774175.1 of uncultured Acidobacteriaceae bacterium. Lineage (GTDB taxonomy): Bacteria > Acidobacteriota > Terriglobia > Terriglobales > Acidobacteriaceae > Telmatobacter. Next base: position 53,299 of record CAVZDT010000021.1, on the reverse strand, counting down.
GATGGGCGAGGGCGCGCAGCGCGAAGGCATTATCACGGGAACGGGGTTCCCCAAGGTTTTCTATCTGGCATACACGATGTACCGGCACTATTTCCCGCTGATGGCGCTTACGGCGTACAAACGGGCAATGGAGCGGCAAGGCAGCTTCTAACAGAGAGCCGGTAGCCTGTAGCCAGTAGCTGTGCAGGTTGGGTACCGGCAAACAAAAGCTACAGGCTACGAGCTAGAAGCTCATGGCGAGGACTTAATCAAACATGGCAATTCCGATCTCACAGGTCTGGACGGTCTTCTCGTATGTATGGAAGCAACGTTTGAAGGGCAACAAGCGCTATCCGCTCGTGCTCATGCTTGAGCCTCTCTTCCGCTGCAACCTGGCCTGTGCCGGATGCGGCAAGGTGCAGTATCCGCCGCACGTGCTGAAGCGCATGCTCACGCCCGAGGAGTGCTTCGCCGCGGTCGAAGAGTGCGGCGTGCCGATGGTTTCGATCCCGGGCGGAGAGCCGCTGCTGCATCCGCAGATCGTGGAGATCGTCAACGGCCTCATCGCTCGCAAAAAGTACATTTACCTATGCACCAACGCGCTTGAATTGAAGCGTCGTATCCATGAGTTCACGCCCTCGAAGTACCTCACATTCAGCGTGCATCTCGACGGCGAGCGCGAACACCACGACTTTTCCGTCTGTCGTGAAGGCGGTTGGGACCTGGCGGTGGAAGGAATCAAGGAAGCGGTGAGACGCGGATTCCGCGTCACACCCAATTCCACGTTCTTCGATGGCACCGATCCCAACAGCGTGCGCCGTTACTTTGACGAAGTGATGCAGCTGGGAGTTGAGGGTATCGTGCTCTCACCCGGCTACAGCTACGACAAGGCTCCCGACCAGCACCGTTTTCTTGGCCGCGCCCGCGTCCGCCGCCTTTTCCGCGCCATCCTTTCGAATCGAAAGAAGACGTGGAAGTTCAACATGTCGCCGCTGTTTCTCGAGTTCCTGATGGGGGACCGCAAGTACGAGTGCACCCCATGGGGTTCGCCCGCCTACAACATCTTCGGCTGGCAGCGCCCTTGCTACCTGCTTCAGGATGGATACGCAGAGACCTTCAAGGAACTGATTGAGACGACGCAGTGGGAGCAATACGGCGTGGCCAGCGGCAATCCGAAGTGCGCGAATTGCATGGTGAGCTGCGGGTACGAGCCCACGGCAGTCATCGATGGTTTTCTTTCGCTGAAAGGATTTGTCGCCATGGCCCGGGGTTGGTTCGGTACTTACAAGGATGAGCACGCACTCAGGTTGCTGAGTGAGCCCGCTCCCCACGGCCCGGCAACGCTGGTCCAAATTGGAACCAACGATCGCGAGATGGCCAAGCTATAGTTGTCAACCCTTCCTGCGTGTCATCCTGAGCGCGCGGGGCCCCAAGCGTTTCTTCAGCCTGGGGGTGGTAAGCGAAGGATCTGCTTCTAGTCTTCCGCTAGGAGCTAGAAGCTAGGAGTTGTTCTTCATGACCGCTGAAGTCTCGAAATACACGATGGAGCAGATCGAATCGCTGGAACTGGCGCCGGGCGCGGAGCACCAGCAGCTCGAGGGATGGGTGCCGGAGCTGGCGAGCGAAGATGATTTGCGCAACGCGCTGGAGAAGGCATTCGACTATCGCGGCGATGTGACCATCACGACTAAGGCCGGTAAGAAGATCGAAGCCTTTATCTTCAATCGCCACACCGGTGGAACCCTCGCCGAGAGTTACGTCCAGTACTTCGAGCCGAACGTAGACGGCAAGCAGAAGCTGGGCTACGCCGAAATCGCACGGCTCGAATTCAGCGGAAAAGATCGCGCTGCGGGTAAGCATTGGGAAGACTGGGTGAAGGCCTACCACGAGCGAAGAGCGGCGGGAGAGAAGAATATCGCGCTGCATCCGGATGCAATCTAAAGGAGTTGCTCTTCAGATTTCACGCCGCAGGGGTGACGAAAACCGGCATCCGGCGATTCTGATCATCTACCTCATTGATCAAGAGTTTCCTCTCGGGAAAGCCCAAGGGGTATAAGCACACCTGCTACAACGTTTGAGTCAGGTAAGTGTCTACAAAAGATGAAGATACGAGACCGCTTTCGAGTGAGATGATTCACCGCAAGGTGAAAGAACCATGTCAGCCGTCTTCGCAATTGAGGATTTTGCTTCCGACATTCTGAAAGCCAAGCCAAATGCGGGCCCGACTCGCCGGCCTGAGTCGCTTGCTGAAATCGATGTGCGCGCAGGCATTCTCGAAGACCTTGCCCTCAAGACTCTCTATGCTTCAGGTTCTCTCTCAGTTCTTGACTTGGCTGAGCAACTCTGTGTCAGTTACGCAGTAGCGAATGAACTGTTCTCATCGCTCCGCACCAGCCGATGCTGCCAGGTGACCGGAATGGAAGGCACTGTCCCGCAAATTGCAATCACGCAAGAGGGCCGAGCGCGGGCGACAGACTTGTTTTCTCAAAGCCACTATGTGGGCGCGGCTCCAGTCTCATTGAACAACTACATAAAGCAGGTGCGCGCGCAGAGCGCCACGCGCAGGGACATACACCTTGCCGACGTAGAGCGCGCGTTTTCGCACCTGGTTTTGGAGAAGGAGACGCTGCGACAGCTTGGAACAGCGATCAACTCAGGAAGTTCATTGTTTCTTTATGGGCCACCGGGCACCGGTAAGACGACAATTGCAGAGGTTCTCTCTTCAGTTCTAGCGGCAGACGATGTGTGGATCCCGCGAGCAGTGGAAATCGACGGTCAGGTGATTACGATCTTCGACCCTACCGTCCACAAACCTGCGACTGAAACGCAATCGAAGACTCACGATCAACGCTGGGTTAGCTGCCACCGACCGGCTGTGCTCGTGGGTGGCGAACTCTCCGCGGAGATGCTCGATCTCCAGTTCAATCCGATTTCGAAGTTTTATCAGGGGCCGGTTCAGTTGAAGGCCAACAACGGCGTTCTGATCATCGATGATTTCGGACGTCAGCGAATGCGTCCCGAGGAGATCTTGAACCGCTGGATCGTTCCTCTCGATCGCAACATCGATTTCCTGTCGATGTCCGGCGGTAAAAAAATCGAGGTACCATTTGAAATGCTCGTAGTTTTTGCCTCGAACTTCGATCCGGCAGACTTGGTTGACCCTGCTTTTATTCGAAGGATCAAGACGAAGATCAAAATCGGCGTAGTGTCGCCGAGTCAGTTCCGCGAGATCTTCTGCCGGGTTGCCGAAGAAAAAAAGGTGCCCTTCGCCGCGGGGATTCCTCAACTGCTCATCGACTTTGTCCGCGGCACGTTGAGGCAGGATCTGCGAGCGTGCTATCCGCGAGACATTCTCGACCAGATCTGCTGGGCCGCACGCTTTGATGACAAGCCGCCGTATGTCGACCTCGTCTCGCTTGATCAGGCAATCAAGGCCTACTTCGTGCGAGGAACCGGAAAGTCTCTCGCTTCGGCTTCCTGACGAGACAGAAGTTCGCGGTCATTCCTATGCGCTGTGATCTGCGTCTCCGGAAAAGACAGCATTGCTAATTGCGGCGTGAAGCATTCTTCGGCGGAGTCTTTCCGCAGGCTGTGAAACGCCGAGGTCTTTCAAAGCTTCGAGTTATCCCGCCGTGAAATTGTGCCCTGACACAGAACATTGCTCAAAATCCGGAGTCAGGCGGACGCGCCGAGGGCAGCGACGCTGATGGCGCGATCCATATGTCACGGCTCGGCGTAGTAGACGGAGAGGGTGCGAACTTCGACGTTGGGGCGGTTGATCCGCACTTCGAGGCGGTGGAATTCGTGCGGCGCCGTGGCAGTCATGGCTTCGAAGGAGATAGCGTAGTAGCCGTCAGCATCGCGAAGGCACGAGGCTAAATCAGTGGTCAGGTCGCGGCTTGCGGTGAACGCGCGGCCTCCGCTCTGCCTGGCGAGGATGGGGAGTGCGAGGCCGGCGGGGCCGGAGTTGAGCGCGGAGATGCTTTCCGCGAACGGCGCTTTCACATCGATGCTGACGGGTTCCTTCTCACCGCTTACGTCGGCAGGTGCGACTGCATCGACCGTCACTTGTGCGTCGCGAAGATGGTGGTGAAGGTCGACGACTTCGTCGAAGAATCCGGCTTGCTCCCTGGGCGTGAGGCGCTGGAATTCCGCGTCGGAGAGCAAGGGCCAGCTCGGGCCGACCCAGATGAGGATGGTGCGACCGCCGACGGTTTTCTGCTGCTGTGCGATGCCATCGAGAGCAGCGACGGAGTCCTTGAAGTGCACCTGAAGGCAGTGGGCGACGCCCGAATCCCTATCGCCGCGGCCGCTCGCCGCAGGCGGGTCGGCCGATGCCGAGGCCAGCGCCACAGAACCGTCTGGTTCGTTGCCGGGAGAACATGCATTGGAGTGCAAACCCTTCGTCATACTTACAAACGAACGGCCAACCTGGTTGCGATCGGTGGTGGGCGCGGATGATTTCAGGTGGCCGTTGAACCACAGAACAAATGCTGTTGGATAGGCAAGCGGGCCGTGGCCCTGCGCAAGATATTTGAAGATCGCTTCGCGCTCCGTCTGCAACTGCTGCGCCGTGCTGTTTACGGCGTCGAGAACAATCAGGATCTCTGTGGCGTCGTTCATAAGCTGGCCGTCGACGACGTGGAAGCCGGCGATCTTTCGAGACTGATTATTGTCGAAGAGGGCGAAATCGGTGGCAGCAAGATCGGGAACGAGTTTACCGGTGGGGTCGGCCACCTGCACATTGAGCGTAATGCGATGGCTGGCCTGATATTCCCGTTCGCGTTGTTCCTTGGTCCGCGTCTTGAGGGTGGGATTCTGTGCGGCAATGTGCACGGAGAAGGCAACCAGCGCCAGGCAGGCAACATGCGCGGCCGGGCGAGCGTAGCAATGCCGAAACCGGAGATGAAACCTCATGTGCTTACGATACTCGGACGGAGCAGGGGCCCGACAGGGTAGCAGGAAAGAAGGGGAGATCAGAGATTAGGGATCAGAGAGCAGGGAACAGCGTGGCTGGTTTGCACTGTCGGTGGTGCAGCGCTCAATTGGTGGTGTGGCTACACTAAACTGCGTGCATGACCATTGAGCTGGATCACCTGTTCGTCTGCACCGCTCCGGGTGCTCCCGAGGCAGAGGAACTGGTTCGGTTTGGCTTGCGTGAAGGCCCTCCAAATCAGCATCCCGGACAAGGTACAGCAAATCGGCGTTTTCCGTTTGTAAATGCCATGATTGAGTTGTTCTGGGTGAGCAATGCAGAAGAAGCTCAAAACGCACGCACGCGGCCAACTCTTCTTTGGGAGAGGTGGTCTGGTCGTAAAGTCCAAGCCTCTCCTTTCGGCATTTGCCTGCGCCCAGACGATTCGCAGACTGATGAGCCACCCTTTCCAGCTTGGGAATATAGGCCGGCCTATTTGCCAGAACCGCTCGTTATGCATATAGGGGAAGGTGGCATTGAGGAGCCGATGTGGGTCTACCTGAATTTCATGCGGCGAGTTGATCGGGAACAGAGATTTATCGAACATCCAATTGGGATACGGGAAATCACAGGCCTGACTTTAACGACCCCCAGGGCGCTTAGCACGATTGCGTCCAGGAGAATCGTGGAAAGCGGAATTCTATCGACTCAAATCGGTTCAGAATCTCTCCTCGAAATTGAATTCGACAGCGGGCGCCGCAAGGTGGTCAAGGACTTCAGGCCACACCTGCCGCTCGTGTTTCAACTGTGATTTGAGTTCTGTACCGCTGCCGGCACGCCAATGAACGGGATCAGCGCTCGCACCGATGAGTATGAAACTGGCGCGAGAACCTGGGTCCTTTACCGGCTACGCGGCCGAGGTGTCCTGAAATTCGCGGTCGACTTCATAACAAGATTCAATGCGGCGGGACCATTCAGCTCACACCCCCGCCAAATGGAACTGCACTTGTAAACTACACTACGAATCGCAAGAGGTACTGTGACTGATATCCATTCAAGAATCCTGGGGCAGGGATGAAGCAACAAATCTGCTTGCGGCGACATGCCATTCTGGTTCTGCGCCTCTCACTCGCACCACTTCTAATGGCCGCAGGACTTCACTCAATTGCTCAAACCGGGGATAAGCCAGCGCTCTATCAAAATCCTCACCTTTCTGTCAGCGACCGGGTTGCCGATCTGCTCTCGCGCATGACCGTGCAAGAGAAAATTGGACAGCTCCAGGCCCCCCTTGGGTGGGAGGTGTATCGCCGGTCCGGAGATTCTGTCGAGCTTACCCCACAGTTCACTCACTTTATGCAGCAGGAACCCGGAGTCCTGTATGGGGTCATGCGTGCCGATCCATGGACAAAAATCACGCTGGCGACCGGTCTGTCTCCGCGGCAATCCGCCCAGGCGGCCAACCTCATTCAACAGTCTGCAATTATTCAGTCGCGTCTGCACATCCCCTTCCTTCTTGCAGAGGAGTGTCCGCATGGGCACATGGCCATCGGAGCAACGGTCTATCCCACCTCTCTCGGCCAGGCGAGCACATGGGACCCCGACCTGATTCGGGAAATGGCCGCATCGATCGCACAGGAAACGAGGGCGGCCGGCGCCAATGTCTGTTACGGTCCCATTCTCGACATCGCTCGCGAGCCTCGCTGGTCCCGCGTCGAAGAAACGTACGGCGAAGATCCCTGGCTGGTCTCCAGGATGGGCGAAGCGTTCGTCCGCGGATTGCAGGGAGATAGTCTTCAATCGGCGAACTCCATCGCGGCCACGCTGAAACATTTCGCTGGCTACGGTGCACCGGAAGGCGGACACAACAGCGGACCCTCGCACGCCGGCCCCCGCGAGTTGCAGACCGTTTTCCTGCCTGCCTTTCGCGTAGCCGTTGAAGCCGGAGCCGTCTCGGTGATGTCCTCCTACAATGCGATCGATGGCGTTCCGAGCAGTTCCAATTCGACGCTCTTGACCGATCTACTGCGGGGGCAATGGCACTTTGATGGATTTGTAACCTCCGACCTCTATGCCATCGATGGACTTGCACAGTCTCAACACGTCGCTTCGTCGCTGGAGCAAGCGGCAGCGCAGGCACTCAACGCGGGAGTTGACTCAGACCTTGGGGCCAGCGCGTTTGCTCATCTGGATCAGGCACTTCAGAACGGTCTTGTCAGTCCGACGGCATTGGATCGAGCGGTGGGGAGGATTTTGTGCGTCAAATTTGAGCTCGGGCTTTTCGATTCGATTCAGGTCGACCCCGAAAGAGCGGCAACAGTCGTTAACAGTCCGCAGCATCGGGATCTGGCACTCCGCGTCGCACGCGAGTCGATTGTGCTGCTCAAAAACTCTGGAAATCTGCTCCCGCTAAGCAAGAACATCGATTCAGTTGCCGTCATCGGCCCGAATGCCGATAGTGTCTACAATCAGCTCGGCGATTACACCGCACCGCAACCTGAAGGCAAGATCGTCACTGTTCTCGATGCGATTCGCAAATCGTTAAAGCCTGGGTCGGTGGTTCGCTATGCGCGAGGAACCACGGTTCGCGGAACTTCAGAGGAAGGGTTCGCCGAAGCTCTCGATGCGGTCCGCATGTCGTCCGTCGCCGTTGTCGTGCTTGGGGGATCGAGCGCCCGCAATTTCAACACCCAGTTCGCGGCCACCGGCGCCGCCAAGCCGCAGATGGATGCGAGCGGCAACGACATGGAAAGCGGCGAAGGATTCGACCGGTCCTCCCTCACGCTGGCGGGAAACCAGCTAAAGCTGCTTCAGCAAGTGGTTGCCACGGGCAAGCCCGTCGTCCTGGTGCTGATCATGGGCCGTCCCCTGGAACTCGATTGGCCCGCCGAGCATGTCCCCGCAATCCTCAACGCATGGTATCCGGGCGAGGCCGGTGGTCAGGCTATCGCCGACGTCCTCTTCGGAGACTGCAACCCCGGCGGCAAGCTGCCAATATCAATGCCCAGGTCCGTCGGGCAACTCCCCGTGTTCTACGGTGAGAAGCGCGCAGACTACATCGATGGACCGGGTTCGCCGCTCTTTGCATTCGGCTATGGATTGAGCTATTCCAAGTTCGAATTCGTAGATCTTCGCGCCAGTCTGCGGAAGAACTCGCATGAAACCCGTATTGATATCTCGGTGGATGTGGCGAACACCACCGCCCGTGACGGCGACGAGGTGGTGCAGCTCTACCTTCATCCCCTGGTTTCGAGCGTGGTTGTGCCGCTTCAATCCCTGCGAGGTTTTGAGCGCATTCATCTGGGCGCTGGAGAAAGGCGCACTGTTCATTTTGAACTTGTACCTCGCGACCTTGCGATATTCAGTCGCGAAAACCGGTGGACGGTTGAGCCCGGGGATTTTGAGTTGATGGTCGGCGATTCCTCCGACGATATCCGCCAGAGAACTCGTGTCCACGTGAGCGACGCGATATCTCTCAAGTAGAACGGCGATCGTGGAGGCGAGAACTCACGTTTTGGGACGCCGCGGATGGGCGGCTTCTGGGGTGCGTGGGAGCCAAAGCGTTGACGCCGCGAACGTCACTCATCGTCGTCGTCCTCTTTTCCCTTCTCATCCGCTTTCTTATCGGCGCTTTTCGCCTTTAGTTTTCCAGCCAGGGCAGATTCGATGATCAGGTGGAAATCAAGGTCGGCGGGGTCTTGGTCGACTTCATAACGAGCAAGGGGTTTGCCGTCGCGATCGACGATGAATTTGGTATAGCTCCAATGAAGATCTCCGCCGCCCACGCTCAGTTTTGAGTCGCAAAGAAATTTGTAGAGAGGGATGGCTTGAACACCGCGAAGTTTTGCCGGCGCAAAGACAGCGAAGTCGGCCTGCAACGAGTTTTTTTGATTCGGGTCCGATTGAGATGCGATCTTCTTCTCCGTGCCGCCGAAGTCATCGGAAGGGATGCCGAGAATAACGAGGCCTTGTGCGGAGTATGTCTTTTGAAGCTCGTTCAACGCCGAGACCTGGTCCCGATAGGCTGACGGGGCGGCGAGGTTGACGATCAGCATCACCTTGCCTTTGTAGGTGGAGAGCGGAACCAGCTTCCCGCTTATATCGACCAAAGAAAAGTCGTAGACGGTCGGGCTCTTGTCTTTGTTTCCGGCAAACAAAGGGGGGGACGAGGCCGACAACGCGAGAACAACCACGAGAGTGAGGCATGCAGGCGCGCGATTCGCGTAAAGTCGTAGCGCTGGTTGCAGCATGGGCTCTTTCCAGTACTTGCATTATGCCATCTTGAGCATGTGGAAGTGGCAACGATATGACTAACCGGGTGCGGGCTGAAACTTCCTCCGGTAGGCGTAGGTTCAGGCTGGTCCCCGCATGCCTTGTTATGGCAAAATGGCTCATTCTCCGGGCCTTGTGCAGCTGGGGGTCGCTCGAGAATGAAGCCTTCCTCCGCGTTGGGAGTTGCGATTGCTGTCGCGGTGAGCCTTGGGATGGCCACGGGTAAAGGCGTGTCTGCGGCCGATACTCCCGCTTCACCAGGCACGCAGCAGTTCTATCAAACGCGCGTGGTGGAGATTCTGGAGGCCAACTGCCTCTCGTGCCATGGAGACAAGGCCAAGGGCGGGCTACGACTGGACTCTTATGCCGGGATTCGCCAGGGCGGTGAGGACGGCCAGGTCATTGTGCCCGGCGATCCGGAGACGAGCCTTCTGATCCAGGCGATCCGCCGAACCGGCGACCTCAAGATGCCTCCCAAGACTCCGTTGGGAGATGCCGAGGTAGCTGACCTGGTGGCGTGGGTGAAGGCCGGCGCCGTGGGTGCAGATACGGTGAAAGACTCAGTGTCTCCTCAATCGGCCGAGATCAAGGGCAGCGTTTCATCGAAGGTTGCCGGAGCCCAGGTCGACTTCGATTTCTTCGAAAACAAGGTTCGGCCAATCTTTGCGAACCATTGCTATGAATGCCATGCGGATACGGCATCGAGCGGACTACGGCTCGATTCAAAGGGCGGCTTCGACAAGGGTGGTTCGCGCGGCGCGCTAGTTGTTCCCGGCGATCCGGACAAGAGCCTGCTGATCGAGGCGGTGAAACAAACGGGTCCGCTAAAGATGCCCAAGGGCGGGAAACTCAGTGATGAGGAAGTGGCGACTCTTGTGGCCTGGGTGCAACATGGAGCACCATGGCCGTCGACGACGTCAGCGCTGATCACCTCAGTGACGGCGAGAACGGGTGAGGTGACAGAAAACCAGCGACAGTTCTGGTCGTTTCAGCCCCTGAAGCAGATCGCGCCGCCAGCGGTGTCCGATGCGAAATGGTCGCACTGGGCGCGGACACCGATCGATCACTTCATCCTTGCAGGGTTGCACACAGCCGGACTGGAACCGGCGCAGCAGGCTGATCGCCGCACCCTCATTCGCAGGGTGACGTATGACTTGACGGGGCTGCCGCCGACACAACAAGAGGTGGATGCGTTTCTGGCGGATCGCTCTGCGAATGCGTGGGAAAAAGTTGTCGACCGTCTGCTCGCTTCCCCGCGCTATGGAGAACGATGGGGGCGTCATTGGCTTGACGTGGCCCGCTATGCAGAAGATGATGTGCGCGGCCTCGATCCGAAAGGACGCGGGTACATGCCTTTCGCAGGCGCGTTCCGTTATCGCGACTGGGTAATCAAAGCATTCAACGACGACGTGCCCTATGACCGCTTTGTGATAATGCAACTCGCCGGCGACAAACTCCCGTCGAAGACCGAAGGCGAGCATCAGGACAATCTGATTGCGACTACTTACCTGGGAGCCGGTCCGTGGGTGTGGGACCAGGCCGAGCCAATCCAGGGCCGCGCGGATGAACGCAATGAGCGGGTGGACGCTGTGACCCGCGGACTGCTTGGACTCACCGTCGCCTGCGCACGCTGCCACAATCACAAATACGACCCGATCCCGCAGCGCGATTACTACAAGATCGTCAGCATCTTCGCAAACTCGAGCTATACCGAGTATCCAGTGCTGTCGAAGGTTGCCGCGGCCGCTTTCGACCAGAAGAGTCTCGAAGCAGCCAAGTTGAAGGTGGGTCTTGAGGACTACACGGAAAAGCTGGGCGACCAGCTTGCCGATGCTCTCTCCATCCAGACATCGGCGTACCTCACAGCGACGTGGAGCGTCGTCGGCAAGCCGAAGAAGACCGTTGATGAGGTGTCAGCCAAGAAACATCTTGACCCCGAAGTACTGCAGCGATGGGTCGACTACGTTCAGAAGGATCACGCCTATCCCTATCTCGACGACTGGAAGCCGATGCTGGCTTCGCCGGATAGCAGCGAAGATCAGGCACAGGCGATTGCCGACGCGTTTCAGAAACTGGTGTTGCGTGTCCGCGCCCGGGCGGCGGAGATTGAAGCAGAGAACGACATCATTCGCGCTAAAAACAACGTGCCGAAGCATCGGCTGCTGGACGCCAAACCTGGCGAGTTTGAGACCTTCGATCAGTTCTGCCCAGGTTGCGAACTCGAGCTGAAGGCTCTGCCTACGTACGAGGCCAAACTTTACTACGATCTCTTTGTTACGTTGTCCGGGGATGAGGACGAAAAGTTTATACCGGGCGTGATGCGATTCACCGGATGGGGATTGACGCGGCGCCTTGGGCCGCAATGGCAGACCTACATCGAAGCGCAGGAGAAACAGATTGACGCGCTTCAAAAAGAACTGAAAGAAGTCGATTACCCATACGTCAACGGAATGGCCGACAAGCCGAAGATTGAAGATGTAAAGCTCAATGTTCGCGGCAATCCGCATTCGCTTGGGGATGTCACTCCCCGAGGATTCCTCGAAGTGCTTAGTCCTCCGGGCAAGACGGCGTATTCCAACGGCAGCGGGCGGCTGGAATTTGCGAGTGATATTGCGCAGCATCCGATTGCGGCGCGCGTGATTGTCAACCGCGTCTGGAAGTGGCACTTCGGCACTGGAATCGTCAACACACCGGATAACTTTGGCATCATGGGGGATAAGCCGTCGAATCCGGATCTGCTGGAGTATCTGGCAGCGGAGTTTGTGAACCACGGTCGTTCAATCAAGTGGCTGCAGCGCCAGATTCTGCTATCAGCTGTCTACCAGACAAGCGTCGAGGAGTCGCCGGAAGCGCACGACAAGGACGCCGCGAACCGCTATTATTCGCACTTCAATCGGCAGCGGCTCGATGCCGAGGAGCTTCGCGACAGCATTCTCTTCGTTGCGGGCGATCTCGACCTGACCAAGACATCAGGGCCATCCACGGACTTCACTGCCGATAATTTGCGCCGCACGGTTTTCTGCAAGGTGAGCCGCTATCGATTGAACAACTACCTGGCGGTCTTTGATTTTCCGAATCCGAGTTTTACTGCCGAGCAGCGCTTCTCAAGCAACGTGCCGCTGCAGCAGCTCTACTTCATGAACAATCCGTTCGTGTACAAGCAGGCGGGCATTCTGGCCGAACGCGTTCACAGCGAAGCAAATGATGAGGGTCGCGTCGCGAAGGCGTATGAGTATCTCTTTCAGCGGAAGCCTGCGGCCAGCGAAGTGCAGCTGGGTCTGAAGTTCTTGAGCACCACGCCTGAGCAACCGGGCTATACCGTTGAAGGAAAACCCGTGACGGCGTGGAGCGAATACATGCGAGCGCTGATCAGTTCAAATGAATTTCAATTTGTGAATTGAACCGAAGGGCCGGGACCGCCGGCACGTCAGAGGCAGGTGCAACATGATTCATCGACCCACCAGGAATCCGATTACCCGCCGGGACGCCCTCAGGACCATTGGCTGCGGCTTTGGCTATCTCAGCCTGGCGAGCCTGGTCGGCCAGTCTTTGGCGCGGGCTGCAAGCGCAAGCTCAGGCGAACGCGCGCCATGGATGATTACCGACAAGCCCAAGGCGAAGCATGTCATCTTCCTCTTCATGAATGGAGGCCTGTCGCAGGTCGATAGCTTCGATCCCAAGCCGATGCTCGAGAAGTATCACGGGCAGCCAATGCCTGGCGGAGCATTGCAGCACGAGCGCAAGACCGGCAACCTGATGAAATCGCCGTTCAGCTTCAAGAAGTACGGCCAGAGCGGGATTGAGGTGAGCGAGATCTTCCCTCACCTGGCCGAATGCGTCGACGATATGTGTTTTGTGCGGTCCGTCTACACCGAGATACCGAATCACGAGCCAGCGCTACTGATGATGAATACCGGCGCGAATTTTTCAGGACGCCCTTCGATGGGCTCTTGGCTGACCTACGGCCTGGGAAACGGAAATATGAATCTGCCCGGATTTGTCGTGCTGTGTCCCGATGTTCCTACCTCGGTTGGTCCGCCGCTGTGGTCGTCCGCGTTTCTTTCGCCGGTTCACCAGGGCACTTATGTTTCCGATACGGTAGAAAAGTCAGGGTTCGACCCTCTCAAGCTCATTGCGGATATTCACAACGAACGGTTCGACTTGAAACAGCAGCGAAAAGAAATCGATCTTGTAAAGCAACTGGATGAAATGTCGGCGGGTTCGGCGACGACACATGATCCACAACTCGAAGCGACCATCGGCGCAATGGAGACTGCCTATCGCATGCAAACAGAAGCTCCGGACGTGTTCGACGTGCGCAAGGAGTCAGACGCGGTAATCAAGATGTATGGAGAGGGCAGCACGGCCCGCGGTTGCCTCACGGCGGCCCGGCTCATCGAGCGAGGCGTGCGCATGGTGCAGGTCTATTACGCCAAGGGCGATCCCTGGGATCACCACTTCGATATCGAGATGCATCGCAAGACGGGAAAGGATTCCGACCAACCATTCGCAGCTTTGATCAAGGATCTGAAGGCGCGAGGGCTTTTCGACGAGACCATCATTGTGGCGGGCTCGGAGTTCGGACGCACACCGGTGGTCGAAATCGGCAGCGGCTTCATGGGAGGCCAGACACATAATGGCCGCGACCACAATCCGCACGGCTTTACCATGTGGCTGGCAGGTGGCGGGTTTAAACGCGGTTTCACGTATGGCGCTACCGACGATTTCGGCTGGAAGGCGGTCGAGAATCCTGTTCACGTGCATGACATTCATGCCACGATCCTCTACCAGCTTGGCATCGACCACACCAGGCTCACTTACCACTACAGCGGCCGCGATTACAGGTTGACAGATTTGGCCGGCAACGTGATTCACGACCTGATCGCGTGAAGAAGCGATGTGTCAGCTTGATTCTCTGAGGTTGTTAATGAGCCGGAGCGCGATTGCGATACTCCTCCTTCTTTGCTTAACGGCACTGGTTGTTTTTGCCGCTGAGCAGAAGGCCGTGAAGCCAGGAGTAGCTGACGTTCAGGTTCCCTTCGCTTCGTTGAAGCCCTCGGTCACGTTCAGAATTGGAGGAACTGCCGACTGGGTATTGGTGGCCGATGACGCAGTCTGGGTTGCAGGCACAAATCCCTATTCCGTCGTGCGAATCGATCCTTCAACAAATACAGTCGTTGCAAGGGTTCGCCTCTCAGGCGAAGCATGTTCCGGTCTTGCATTCGGGTTCGGAAGCTTATGGGTTCCTGTCTGCGGCAGCAAACCCCTGCTTGCACGCGTTGATGCCCTGACGAACCGAATCACTGCCACGCTTCCAATCGCACCAGCGGGGCCGGAAGGAGGAATCACGACCAGCAGCGATAGCGTCTGGATGGTGACAGACAAGGGCGGCACGACGCTCAGTCGCATCAATCCGACCACGGAAAGCGTGCGCCAGCAGATCTCAATCCCGGCGGGTTCGTATAACCCGCTGTATTGCGACAACGTGGTCTGGGTCACCGGGTTTGATCGAAGCGTCTTGACCGCTATTGACGCCACGAATGGCGAGGTGCTCGCCTCAATACCAGTCGGCCCCAAGCCCCGGTTTCTGACGTCCGGCGGCGGTTCCGTCTGGACTCTGAATCAGGGCGATGGATCCGTCACCCGTGTTGATCTAGACAGCCGGAAGGTAACGGGCACAATTGCACTGGGTATACCTGGTCCAGGCGGCGATCTTGGCTATGGTGCCGGTTCTGTCTGGGCCACGACTTTTGATTTGCCCCTCACTGTCATCGATGGGCGAACGGAAAGAGTATTGCGCCAGTGGGTGGGTCAAGGTGGCGATTCGCTACGCTTCGGGAATGAATCCATCTGGCTGACTGATTACCACCGTGGGTTGCTCTGGAGGATTCCATTCAACGCGACTCTGCATCCCTGAAGACTGTACCGTCTTGTGCTGGGAATGAAGACAAACCGCCGCCCGGTACGAAGCCGGGCATCAATGGTCGATCAAAGTCGCCTCCGACACGTGAAGCGTTTCACGAAATGCCGCGACCTCAGAAAGTGAGTTTCAACGCCAGCTGGATCAGTCGGGGATTGTTTACGGTTGAGTTCACCTCACCGAAAGAACTGGAGACCGTGCCCGCCGCCGGCGAACCGTAGTTGATGTCGTTGATCGGCGATCCGTACTGCGGATGATTGAAGATGTTGAAGAATTCGGCACGGAAGTTCAATCCCATTTCTCGATGCAGCAGAAAATCCTTGATGAGTGAAAAGTCGGAGTTAACGAAATCGGGTCCCGAGACGGGGACGCGCGCCGCATTGCCGAGCTCGTCTGCAGCCGGAACGGTAAAGCAGGAAGCATTGATATAGCGGTACTGGCTGTGATTTGAAGGATTCGTATTGCAGCCGGAAACCTGGTTGGGACGGTTGAAATTGTTATCGTTACCGCCGGTATTGAAGGCAACACCCGATTGGTTGCTGCTGTCGATCAGTGGGACGGGGAACCCGGAGGAGATCCTTTCAATCAGTGTTACCTGCCAGTTGCCGAGAATTGCGTTGGTCACAGGATTCCAACTGCTTCCGAACTCTTTACCGCTGCCGAATGGCAGGTCGTAGATGAAGCTGCCCGTGAGGCTGTGATCCAGGTTGATCTGGGACAGTGACCAGTCGAGATTTTGCCAGTTGGGCAGCGGGAAATACGGGGCACTCAACTCCGAGCCCAGGCCGTCGGATAGACCGTTGTCGTAAGTTTTGGAGTAAGTGTAAGCGACCAGCGCGTAAAGACCGTGCTTGGGCGTTTTGGTCTCTGCTTTCACCTGCAGTGAGTTGTAATGAGTCTTGCCCACGTCGCCCATGAGCAGGATCGCGTTAAAGTTCGGGGGGTTGTAGGGATAGATGTAGGGTGCGCCACTGGGCAGGCAGCCGAGCGTATAACCGGATATGGTTCCGCAACCAGAGGGGCTGCTTGTGTTGAGGTTGTTTCCAATGACCAGGATGTGGCCGCCGGTTGAACCAGCGTAGCCTGCGGTCAGCAAAACGTTGCCCGGCAGCTGACGTTCGACGTTCGCGTTATATTGGTGGACCCTGCCCGGCTGGATGTTGGTGGGCTCGTAGTTGTATGAGCCGGTGAATGAGGCCACGTTTTGCGGCGTGGGCAGAGGAGTAAAGCCGGTGGAGAGAGTAAAGTTCAACTCCGGTGTCTGACCGAGCGTGGCGGCGCAGTATGACGCGGCAAAGGCGCAGCCGGCGGAAAAAGTGGTGGGGAATTGATCGGACTCGCCCAGGTTGGGCGGATTCTGCCACAGGCCCTGCGCGCCCTGGCTCCAGGCCGAATCGTGATAGATGCCAAAACCGGCGCGGACAACCGTCTTGTCGCTGCCGAGAACCTTCCAGGCGAGGCCTAAACGGGGTTCGTACGCGCCCCAGTACATCTGGATGCCCGCCGATCTGCTCACTCCGTTCTGGCCGGCGATCAGAAGCTGTTGCGTTGACGGGATGTAGTCCGACATCCGGTTATGCACCTCGGTGATGGGAGTGGTCATGTCCCACGCCAGGCCCAGGTTCAGGGTCAGCGACGGAACAACGCGCCAGTCATCCTCGACGAAGGGCCTTACGACCTTCCAGC
The DNA here is from genome assembly GCA_963774175.1 of uncultured Acidobacteriaceae bacterium. Lineage (GTDB taxonomy): Bacteria > Acidobacteriota > Terriglobia > Terriglobales > Acidobacteriaceae > Telmatobacter. The sequence continues at coordinate 36,530 of CAVZDT010000021.1, read as the reverse complement.
GCCGGCCCGTGACTGCGCCGTCGTATGTCTGGTCGTGGATGGCGCCGCCCGTCATTCCCATCAGCAGGTCGGCCTCGGGATTGCCCGCAGCGACACCTGCTCCGCTGAAATTCCCGAAGGTGCCCACGAGCCAGAAGCCATCCTGGAACGCTTCCGTGCCCACATTCATCTGGTTGACTCGGAGATCGATTCCGGTGTGGATTTCGTGCTTGCCGCGGATCAGGTCGAGATCATCCTTGAAGGAGTAAATATTCGTTCCACCCTGAAACGGCGAGTAGCCGCGATCGCCGAGTGACCAATAGCCGCCAGTGAGTTCGGTCGAAACCAAACCTTCACTGTAAGCACCACCGGGAAGAGGGGAACCGGTGGACGAGCAGCCGAGATCGGCATTCGGAATTCCAAGAATCGCCGATTCGCAGGTGAAGTTACCCAGTGAGTCGATGTAGTCGAAGATGCGGTCGTACCCGACGGTGGCCTGGTTGAGCGTGGTGGGCGAGAACACGTGGCTCCAGCCGATGCCGATGTTGCGTCCGTGGTTAATCAGGTTTTCATTGCTTCCGAAGGCATTCGATTCGGCGAGGGTTGGAGCGCCGCCGGGTACAAAAGAGAACGCCTGGTCGTAGCTGAACCGCGCAAACAGGTTGTCTGAGGACGTGAGCGTATCATCCAGCCGGGCATCGAATTTCGTCTCGTTCAGGCTGCGGACAGGCTCATTCACAAAGTTATAGTTCGCGCTGGAGCTGCCCTGGTTGGCATTAGGCGCAGGATAGATATTGATCATCGCCTGGCCAACGCTGTTGATCAGGTTGGCAGGGATCTTGCTGCAGTTGGTTCCCGGCGTCTGGCTGCCGTCAGCGTTCGCGGGTATTGGATTGCCGGAACCATCGCACTGGAAGTAGGGGTTGGGCGCGCCGACCATATTCGGATTCGCGATGGCCTGACCCGAGGTAGGATTGCCGAAGTTGTCGGCCGAGAAGTCACCCGTGCGCATGGCCAGTGAAGGAACCAGACCGGTGAAGGTGATTCCTTCACGCTGGTACTTTTGTTCGCCATCCACGAAGAAGAACAGCTTGTTGCGCCGGATGGGTCCCCCGACAGAGCCGCCAAACTGGTTCAAATTGAACTTTGGGGTTGAAGTGTCAAAGTCTCCTTTCGCATCGAGGTCGGTGTTGCGCACAAACTCGTAGAGCGTTCCATGGTAGTCGTTGGTACCTGACTTGGTTGTCACCAGGACGGTGGGGCCGGCGCGAGTGCCATATTCCGCCGAATAGGTGTAGGTGAGAACCTTGAACTCCGCGATGTCGTCGATGGAAGAAAACACGCCGATGCCTCCTGCCGTCAGTTCGTTATTGTCGATTCCATCAAGAAGCCAATCGGTGCTGTTGGGCCGGGAACCGCCGACCGACAGCGAGAAGGATCCACGTGCCGCTACTTCGCTATCGCTGCCTTGAGTAAAAAAGCTGTTGGGATTAGTTTCTGCGGTAGCGCCGGCAGTGAGTGTGGCCAGTTGCACGAAGTCGCGGCCATTCAACGGCAACTGCGACACCTGCTGCCCGGTGATGACCTGGCCAAGAGAAGGATTGGCTGTCTCAATCGCCACGGCTTCGCCGGCCACCGTCACGGTTTCTGTTACGTTCGCAGGCACGAGCGTGAAATCGAGCTCGCGAGCTTGCTGAACCTGGAGATGCAGATCCTTGGATTCGGCGCTTTGAAAGCCGGAAGAATCAACGCGCACGGTAAATGTCCCCACCGGAAGCAAGGGAATCAGATAATGGCCGGCCCCGTCCGTCTTTGCGGTGCGTGCCTGGCCGGTGTCCTGGTCGGTGACGGTAACGGTGGCGCCGGCAACACCCGAGCCGGATTTATCCAGGACGTTTCCCAAGAAACTTCCTGCGGCTTGGCCGTAGAGAGCCGGGCAGACGCCAAGCGCCAATGCACAGGCAAGTGCTAGAAACCTGAACTTATGCGGTATGTAATCGATGAAGGCTCGCGCGGATCTCGCGCGTCTCGGTCCGGCTGTGATGCAGTTCATGGCGGAAACCCTTCTTGAGGAATTGGTTTTGCAGGAACGGCACGGATGAATAACTGTATGAACATCCAGGGGGAATGTCAAAACAATATACATGGATGATGGGAGGCCATTGCACAGCGAAAGAACCCGGCACACGCCTTTGTTTCATGATATTTTTTGAAATTAGTGTTTCCTTTTTTGAGGCAGTGCATTTTTGCGCATTGTTCATTAAGCGCATCATTGCAGAGTCACCGCAGAAAACTGCCAGTTTGAACTTATCCGACGGGATGTCTTCGACGGTTGAGGTGCGCTCGTCCGACCCGATTCAGCGCCCTTTACAACAATTCCCGGAGGGGAATAAGCTCTTGCCAGCAAACGTTTTCCGGCCGCTTGTGGGCAGCCTGTTTTGCTGGAAGCCATAGCACCCCGTCAGGAGTGAGCGTCAGAGATGAATATTAAAGATTCAGAAGACGAAGAGTCCTTGCTTGAACCGAACCGTCGGGAGTTTCTGGCTGGCCTCGGAGGCGTAGTTGCTCTGAGTGCTCTGTCGGCGACAAGTGGATTCGCGCAAGTACCTGACAGCGCTCTCAACGTTGCCCGCGTAGCGATTCCGAAGAGTCAATTCATAATGAGTGAGAACAAGATCTCTGCGCTGAACGATGGCTTCATGCCTGAGAACTCGTTTGATCGTAGCCACGCGCTTTATGCGTTATCGGTGGAACGCTCCTCGGACGACCGTGCGAGCTGGGTGCAGTACGAGTGGAGCGAGCCCGTCGACATCAACAAGGTCGAGATCTACTGGGCGGCGGATCATCCTCGCCCGGGCGCGCTGCCAGGCAGTCGTGGTCCTCGGATTCAGCCGCCCGTGAGCTACCGGATTCTTTACTGGAATGGGAGTGACTTCGTTCCGGTTTCTCAGCCGCAGGGCATGGGCCTGGCTCTCGATGGGTTCAATACAACAGTTTTCGAACCTGTGAAAACGAGTAAATTGCGCCTTGAGGTCGTTCCCCAGCCGGATCGGCTGGTGGGAATCCTCGAGTGGAGAGTCTTCAATCATGGTCCCGTTCCTGCGCTTCCTCCCGTGGTGGATGCCGGGGTGGATCGTTCGGTCGTAAGCGACGGGCGGACCTATCTCTCCGGCAAGGTGACTTGGCTGGAAGACTCGCCACGGAACAAGGGGCGCTGGTTGAAGACCGCAGGGCCGGGTGCGGTTGCGTTTGCTGCTGCCGACGCGCCTGTGACCACTGCGACTTTTTCTCAACCCGGCGATTACGAACTGGCACTTCAAGCCACCGGGAGCAAAGTTCCGTCGCGCGCGATCAGGGTGCATGTGGAACCCGCGCCGCCTGCCGATCGTCTCAACGTGGTTTATACGCGCAGCTACTCAATCGACGGCGGGCTCTGGAGAGAACGCGCAAAAGTTCTCATCGTGAATTGGATTCCTCACTGCATCGCCATGTGCGAGCGGACCGATATTCCTGCGATGCGGGGTGACGGCGGAATTGACAACTTCATCGAAGCGGGTAAAGCGAACCGCAGCGAACCGCATGGACAGCACAAGGGGTATGTCTTCTCCAATGCGTGGGTGCACCAGACGGTTGAGTCCATGTGTATTGCCCTCATGGTCGATCCGCAGGGCGATCCGGAGATCATCAAGGCACAAGAACAGATGCGCGCTACCCTGGAGCGCTGGATCCCGATCATCCTTGCCGCGCAGATGCCCGATGGCTACCTGCAAACCGCTTACATCCTTGCTGATCGCAAGGATTGGCCGGAGCGCTGGTCGCCTGATCACAGGGGCAATCATGAGGGATATGTCTCCGGCTACTTCATTGAATCAGCGATCAATCACTACACGCTCACCGATGGGAAGGATCTGCGCCTGTACAACGGCGCCAAGAAACTGGCGGACTGCTGGGTTGCCAATATCGGGCCCGGCAAAAGGGAATGGTTCGACGGCCACCAGGAGATGGAGCAGGCGCTGGTGCGCTTCGGACGGTTCGTCAACGACCAGGAGGGAAATCACCGCGGTGATGCGTATATCGCGCTGGCAAAATTCCTCCTCGATTCGCGCCGGGGCGGATCGGAGTACGACCAGAGTCACTTGCCACCAGGCCAACAGTACGAAGCCGTGGGCCACGCCGTGCGCGCAACCTATTTTTACTCGGGCATGGCGGACATCGCCGCGGAGACGCAGGATCGCGATTACCAAAGCGCGGTGATTTCGCTCTGGGACAACATGGTCAACAAGAAGTACTACCTGACCGGCGGCATCGGAAGCGGCGAGACATCAGAAGGCTTCGGGCCGAATTACTCATTGCGCAACGATGCCTATTGCGAAACGTGCTCGAGTTGCGGACTGGTGTTCTTCCAGTACAAGCTGAACCTCGCCTACCACGACGCCAAGTACGCCGATCTTTACGAACAGACGATGTACAACGCTTTGCTGGGAGGGCTTGCGCTTGATGGAGAGAGCTATTGCTACACCAATCCCCTCGTGAACACTGATCGAGCCAGGTGGCACGTTTGTCCCTGCTGTGTTGGCAACGTGGCACGCACCTTGCTGATGATTCCCACCTGGACTTATGTGAAGAGCAATGACGGTCTTTATGTGAACATGTTCGTTGGCAGCCGCATCCACGTTGGCCAGGTCGCCGGTACCAATGTCGAAGTCGTCCAGAAGACAGAATATCCCTGGCATGGGTCGATTTCCATCACTGTGAATCCCGAGGAAGCAAAGACATTCTCGGTGTACGTACGAATCCCGGACCGAACTACGAGCAGGCTCTATAAGGATTCACCTCAGGTTCGAGGAGTGAAGAAGTTTGCGGTCAACGGGGAAGAACAAACACCGACCGTACGCAAGGGCTACGCCGTGGTTACTCGCATGTGGAAAGCCGGTGACCGCGTTGAAGTGGAGTTGCCGATGGAGCCACAGCGCGTGGCCGCGGACGCCCGCATCGAGGCGGACGCTGGCCTGGTGGCTATGAAATACGGCCCTATGGTCTACAACGTCGAAGCGGCGGACAATGAGGGGATTGAACGAAAGATCAGTGACGCGCCACTGAAGGGAGAGTGGCGGCCGGATCTGCTCGGGGGCATCATGGCGATTTCCGGTAAATGGCAGGATGGCTCTCCGATGCTCGCGATCCCTAACTTTGCGCGTGTGAATAGAGTGGGACCGCCACATGACTATCCCGACGACCACGAGGTCGATCGCCGGATCATGTCGAAGGTCTGGATTTAGCGGCAACTGCTCGATTGGGGCACACCTCGTTTCTCTCTACCATCACGGTGACGCGAGGCCGCCTCATGCGAACCGCTGATTCATCGCCGGAGATTCCTGAACACATCTCGGAACCGGGCGAAGGAGTGACAATCAGAACCGGCGACCGCATCGATAGACGCTGGCTAAGCGTCGTGCTTGTGACCGCAGCAATTGCGATCAGCTACTTCGATCGTCAGACGCTTCCCGTGGCCATCGCCGAGAGCATCGTCAGCGAGCTTGTCCGAATGCCCGGCTTGATGCCACCTGCTTGTGAGTACGGCCAGACCGACACTCTCCAAGTTGGCAAGCGACCAAACATGACACCGCGCTCAGGCATCCTAAAGTTAAAGTCTCAAAGGCGGATGAGGCATGGTACCGTGGTCGGAGAGCCAACGCCGCCAGGTTATGGGGAAGAGTTTGAAGACGCTGGCCTCAACAGCGCTCAGAGATAGCCCTCTTTGCATCAAGGAGAAGAATGATGGGCGGAATGGACGCGCCGAAACAAGAAGAGGCCTCCGCCGCCGTGCGAAAGTCCCTGCATGACCCGAGAAATCCTGCGTGGACGTGGAGTCGCTTCGTCCTCCATTTGACGATTGCCATACTGCTTGTTGCCCTTACCGCGGCCACCGCCGTGGCTACCGTTCGCTTCGCTCGCGGGGAGGCCCTCACCCTGAATAAGTTTCTGATTCGAGGGCAGGTCTTTTGGATTGCCTGCCTGGTTCTGGCGCTGCTCTCGACTGTCGTGGTCGAATCGCGCCAATGGCTATTCGGCCACTTCACTTGGATACGCCGCGCAGCGCTTTTCGGTGCGCAGAAAGGCTGGCGCGTACGATGTGCCCTGCGCGGCGGCTGGTTTGCGTTGCTCCTACTCTATGCGATCTCTGCTACGGCCGTCGCCTTGCGCCAGACGATCATCGGAGGAACGGTTACGGCAAAGTGGTTTTTCGGTGGTGCGGTTGGTCCGTGGGTCCAGTGCATTGGGCTTTCGGCGCTGCTTGCGGCCGTCCTGGAAGCGCGCAGCAGGGCCCGGAAGATCGTGATCGCAGCCTTCTCAAATGTCACCGGTGACGATACCTATCACTCACTTGCCGATGGCTTGCCCCGCCGACTCATGGCTGACCTGAGCAACATCGCCGAGGTCTATGAGCACGTCAGCGAAGACCCAGCCGACCTTGGTCTCGATCAAAAGGCCGAAACGCCGGCGCTCTCCGTCGACAGCCCTACTGCATTGGCCGGCCTCACAGCCTCACTCGCGGATCAGAAAACAGCTGCCGGTTTTCTGAAGGTACCGGTTAATTGGGTAATCAATACGCTCTCCAATTTGATTGCGGGCCCGCGAATTATTGGCAGCATCCAGCGAACAGCCGACGGCCTGTTCATTGAGGCCTCGATTTGCGGGGGCAATTACAAGAAGACATGGCGGGTAGGCGAGAAGGACGTGACGGTGGATCCCGCCGTGAAGGACCCTAAGACAGCCGCCGTCGACGCCATGATCCGGCAGCTTGCGCACAAGGTCTTCACCTATCTCGATCACCAGCAACTCGGGACGCTGGAATGGCGCGCTGCCGAATGCTATACCGAAGGTCTGCGTGCCTCCCTCGATGCCAAGCGAGAATGCGAAGGTACCGGGCCGCGGACGGTTGCTGTGCAACGCGCGCAAAGATCTTTCTTTCAGGCCTTTCGCGAAGACGCGCGTTTCGCGCGCAGCCGCTACAACCTGGGCGTAATGTACTACTCGGGAAGGCAGTTCCAACCCGCGTATGAAGCATTCCGCTCCGTCATCGACGATTTCGACCACGAAGCCGTACCCAGGCTACCCGGGACGCTGGGCTTTGAGAATACTCGTGAGGAACTCGCCGAAGTCCATTACGCGGCCGCTAAAGCCGCGCAAGGCCTGGGCCAGAACTGGCGCGATCGCGTACCCTATCACTGCCACATGGCCATCGACTTGAATCCGTCACTGGCCGCGGCGTGGAACTTGCTTGGCCTGCTCGAGTTCGAAAACGCTGACGCGCGGAATTCCGACTATCGCACGTCTTCGCCCTTTTTCTCAAAGGCGCTCGGCCTAACCTGGAACCAGCTCTGCGCAGAAACCTGGGCGGGAAAACAGCGCAGTGCCGTGTTGTCGCGCACCACGATTCACCTGGCTAATCTCGCAAACTCCCACCTCGACAGCCGGAGCGGGCGAGAGATTATGAAGCAGGCACTGGAATTGGAACCCACCAGCGAAGGCAATTGGGTCGCTCTCGGAAAGCTGCACCTCAGGGTGCGCGACTTCAATGGCGCGCTCGCTGCCTTCGAGGCCGCCAACCGCGAGAAGGAGACTGCGAGGCAGTGGCTCTGGGTTGCTTGCACCAGAAAGCTTCTAGGGCAAGAAGACGCCGCAAGCGCCGCCTGGGATCGCGTCCAGAAGAACCTCGGAGACGAGTTGTTCCAGGGGGACCATCTTGACAAATTCTGGGGGCAGTTGAAAGTAACCGCTCAAGGCCCCCGCAAGCCCTGGAAGTACCAGGTGCTGGACGACTGGCAGAAAGAGACACATGAGCTTGGGGCCCGCATCCGCCAACTCGAGATCGCGGGAGAGCAGCTCAAGAACTCCAAAGCCAAAACCTTGGATGACGAAATCGCTGCGATTCTCCCTCGAAAGAACTTGAAGTATCTCCTCGAAAAATGTGACTCGGACAGCGAGGCCATGCTTTTGCTACCTTTCGTTGCGCAACGTATGCTCAACGATCTTGGCGCGTTGGCTTCGCTGAAGAAGACTGATCCGAACGAAATCGAGAATGTGCGGGCTGTAGTTCAGAAAGTATTCGACGCCCGGCCTACTGGACCTCTCGAACGAAGCATTCTGGCCGGCCTGTATCTCCTGCTGCAGATGCCGGAACTCGCCGAGGCTGAGGTGCACAACGCAATTATTCTCAAGCCCAACGACCCCGATTACCAGGTGCTTCTCGTTGATGTAGCGAACACGGTCCGCCTGACGGTAACCGACAAAGATGTTCGCAAGCGTTCGATGGCAAGGATCGTCCGCGTTTTCGCTGATTTAGCCCTAACACTGACGGATTTCCGGCAAAACACCGATGGCGCCGGATGGGCAAATTTCTATCGGGCGCTGTTCAGCCTCGAGAGGCTCGATTATACGGCGGCGCAGCAGGGATTCGAGACCTCTCACGCCTGCGGCTACCGGCCGTTAGAAAGCCTGCAGTACCTTTGCCTTGTCCATTTTCGTTGCGGAGCGTTCGAAGAATCCGAGAGGGCGTACCAGCGTCTGAAAATCCTGGTCGAGGAAATTAAACCCGGAGAGCAGGATCCAGCAAAGAACCACGACGAGGAAAAACCTCGTCTCCAGTTGGCTGTCGCCGCCAATCACTCTGCGGCTGCAGCTGTTGAACAAGGGTTGATCCGCTTTGCGTTCGAGCGATGGCGGGAGAGCCGCCAGTTGACAAGATCGCTGCGTCAACAGAAGGCAATCGACGATGTCCTCGCGAAAAACGCCTCAGTCGCACAGTTGTTTTGCCTCGGTACCATCCGCCTTTATGCTGGGCGCGGGTTGGCTGGCACTACTGCCAGGACCGCGAAACGTATCCATACCTTGCGCCGAGCCCTTTTGTTGCTGGAACGGACGGTCGAGCGGTCATGGGACTCGGCAATCAGGGCCGACGCCCGATATCGGATGGCGCTCGCCTGCGCAGAGCTTGCATGGCTTGAGGAAACGAACCGCGAGCAATGGCTGCGGTTGGCCCGTGAACAGTTAAGAGGGGCAGACGTGGCGGACCGGCGGGATGAATACAAGGACCGAATTCGGGATTTGCGAATGAACCTCGCGCCGGATGGGAAGGCACCGGCCCGAATCGAGAACGCGGGGCCCTCTGGCCAGATTACTTCAGGATGCTAAAGCAATTCCTGAGTCACCATATCCGGAGCCACTGCACTTAAGTCGACGCGACCATCAGGGGAGCGGCGACGCTGCACCAGCCGAATCTCAGCGGAACTCCGACTCTATTCGAGAACAGTTCATTCAAAGTGGTTGCAGGAAATTGAAGATCGGGCTCACCGCATCCAATGGAAGCGGTTCACGCTCAACAAAGATCTCGAGCAATGTCGTCGTATACGGATAAAGCAGTGATTCTTCGCCCTGAGCGAGCGCCGTAATATCAAGCTTCACCGGTGCGCCGCCCAAATGGTCGACAGTCAGGCTTTGGGCGCCCGCGCCAGATAATGTGTATGCCTCGTATTCAACCAGTGTCGATCCGCTTGACGCGATTAGTTCCACCCACATTTTCTTGTTGGCACCATCCGTATCGATTTCGAGCATGTCGTCTGACAGCCGGATGTAGAAGCAGCGATAGCTCGCATCGCCCGAATACGTGTCGGCAATCAACGGCACGGGTTTGAATGTCGGATCATCTGATTGATCCAGACTGTCGCCGATGAAGAGCTGCAGGTTGTAGTCAAGAACACCGTCGCCATGATCGTCGACCACGTGAACGATGAGCTGCTGCCAGCCCGCCCCGCCGGATGTATCGAACCCAAGAATGCCCCCATACTTGCTCGCAGCATTCATCTTTTTGAGGGACGATGCACCGAAGGCGAGAGCATTCTCTTCCCACTTGTTGTACGAATCCGGGTTTGCGACCGCAAAGAACTCTCCGATGAGTTGCGCGACCTGCTCGTCCGGGTCGGAGAGCATGGAGCCGTGATTCTTTTCGGCTACCGCAATCATCGGCGCGGCAAGTCGGCCTATGGCCCAAGGCGAGATGTTGCACCGCGTCGAATTCCCAGCAGCGTCCTTCAGCTTGGGCTCACGGCGCAGGTCAAGCGAGACCAGCCGCGAGTTGAGCGCGCACCCAGCCCAGCGTACTGTGCCATCCGTACCGGGCGAGTTGGCAACCGCATCAATCCCCGAGTACGGTGTATTGCCAATGAAGACCGCCACGTATGGGGTGTTTGGACCTTCGTCATAAAGCGGCTTCGTGCCCAGCATGTCCTTGAGCGCCAGGTCCCATGTGTACTTGCTGCCAAGTTCCAGCCCATCCAACACCAAATCGCCCGCATTCAGAAAATCGGGACCAGGATCCCTGTTGCCTTTCACCAGCGCGCCTAGCCAACTCCGACCCTTCTTAGCCTGTGGCGACCCAAACGTCGCCGGTGCGAGGCCAATCAGATGTTTTAACCGACGCACGCGGCTGCGCTCGTCGTTTGGACCAAATGGGTCGCTGGTCAGCCACTGCCGCACCACCAGCATTCCCGTCGAGTGCACAATGGCGTCGAAGGTCCAGGTGTCGTCCTTTGTACCTGAACTCCATTCCGTCAGCCGCAACGCTCGATCGAAGGCCTCGCCGAGATCCTTGATCGTCACCTCGTTGTTCAATGTGATGTAGTTGCCTACGGCAATCGGCGTGCTCACGATGCCCTTAGACTCGAGCAGTTGGCTCCACGGCAAGAAGGCGCCCCCAGTGGCGGAGTAGCCATGAATGAGAATGGTCCGTCCGACCGCGGAGGGTGTCTTAGATTGCGTTGCGTCCATGCCGACTGGCGTTTGTGCCGGTGTCGACGCAGGGGTAGGCGGCGTGTTTTGAGGGGGATCTGAGGCGTTCGGATCGGTCATATCTTGCTCCAAGTATTGCTTAGCGATGATTTACCGTGCGAGCAAGTTTAGCTCGACAAACAACCTGGCAACTAATAAATTGTTGCAAGACCACGCTCGGGATTTTGTCCCCTCCGTGCATTTACATGGACGAGAACCGGAGATCAACAGCATGCCTTCGACATCCATCACATCAATACTTTGATATGGAACGAAGCACTCACTATTCTTCAAAACATAAGTTCCTACCTGTAGATGGTCGTAGCATTCCCGGGAACAACGCTCTTCGCGGAAACGTGACGAGCCTCGTCAAATACTGGGGGCAAGTGAGGTGCATATGCGAAATGGGCTGATAACGGCTCTATTGGTGATCGTCACTGAAAGTTTGGTTCTCGCGGGTCCCCGGGCCCAGGAGGCCGAACATGAGCAGTATGTTTCACCATGGAAGACACCTTGGACTTATGAGGGGGCAGCACATTGGAGTGACTTGGATCCGGAGTATGCTGCCTGCAATGTTGGGCGGGAACAATCGCCGATTGAGATTCGAAATGCTCAAAAAGCTGATTTGCCGTTGTTGAAGTTCGAATTCAAGGACGCTCCTCTTAGACCCGTAATCAACAACCGCTATACGATCCGCGTTAACTATCATCCGGGCAATGGCAATCTGCTGCTGGCGGGAGACAAGCAGTACGAACTGGTGCAGTTCCACTTTCACCATCCGAGCGAAGAACCCATCGATGGGAAACGGTACCCCATGGAAGTTCACTTGATGTATCGAGCTCGGGACGGCAGCGTGGCGGGAGTCACGACCTTCGTTGAGTCAGGGAGCGCCAATTCTACCGTTCAGAAGCTTTGGGACCACATGCCGAAAACCGAAGGCCAGCAGGAGGTCACCGGTGTCGTATTCAGTCCAGCCGGCTTACTGCCCACCGAACATGACAGTAGGTATTACATGTACATGGGGTCACTATCGGCGCCACCCTGCACCGAAGGAGTCACCTGGTTCATTCTTAAGCACCCTGTGGAGATGTCGGAAGAGCAGATCAATGCTTTCGCCAGGCTCTTTCCGAACGACGCGCGCCCACTTCAGCCGGTCAATGGACGTGTAGTGAAACAGAGTCGGTAGCTCCAGGGCGCCTCAGCCAAGTGTCAATGCCAGGAGGCTCGCCTACATCCGCGATCCCATAAAGTAGCCTGTGGTTCATTTGGGACCACAGCGTCGCCTGCTTCACTCTCGACTAATGTCCTTAGCGGCCCTCGCTTTGCACGGCCGCCACGCACGAGGAACGTTTTGATGGGTTCAGCTTAAGCCTCCCAAAACTTCGAGGCCGAATCGTGTCAACAATTCGCGCCGTCCCGTTTTCGTAACCTCTAGCGCCCTGCTGTCAAGATCTTGAACCACCCATTTCCTCTTGACCGCGACATCCAGCAGGACTGCTCCCAAAGCCCCGCCGATGTGAGGACGCCGTTCGCTCCAATCCAAGCAGGGACATGCAAACCTTCGACGCAGATTTCGAACCGCCTCGACATCAACTCCGAGAGCCCCAATTGCTTTCATGCCATTCGGCGTGAGGTCATAGGAATGATCGATTGTGCGAGAATCGGCTAACCAACCAATGGATCTTAACCGATCGTGAATCAGTACACCCACAATGCCCGCCATGTGGTCGTAGCAGGTCCGCGCTACACGCAGCCGGCTGGCCGTGCTCGGTGCAGGTTTGCGGCGAGAACTGCCGGCAAGCACACTCAGAGCTTCGAGTGCCCTTGCTACATCAGGCCCCGCCAGGCTATAGAAACGATGCTTCCCCTGCACATGCACTTTCACTAAGTGCGCATTCGCAAGTCGACTGAGGTGTACGCTGCCTGTCGACGGACTGACCTCCGCTACCACCGAAAGCTCAGTACTGGTTCGTGCCTGACCGTCGACCAGGTGGTAAAGCATGCGAGCTCTCGCCGGTTCGCCAATGGCCGCCGCGATCCTGCAAGCAGAGACGTCCGTGCTGTACTCAACATCCACGCTTGCATCGTAGACGAATCGTTCATGTCAGTCAATTGAGACATTGATGGTGAGCGTCTGCTTAATTAGGCACTTCGGCAATGGATATCAGAAGCAAGATATTGAAGCGCCATGGAGCCGTTCGCTCGGATTGCGGTGCCTATGGAGTCAAGAATGTGCGTATCGGCATCAAAGTAAACGCGCGGATACTGCTCATTGATGCTATGGACATCATCGCCGTTGAGGCGAGGGGACGATCTGTTTTACTAAGACGAACGTCTGGTTCGCACATGCTTCAAGAGACTTTGTCGACAATTGCCGAGAAGCTGGAACGGTTGGGATTTGTCAGAATTCATCGCTCGGTGCTGGTAAACGCAGCTTTGGTCGAAGAAATTCAGCCGCGACCCACGGGCGCGTATCTGCTTCGCGTGAAGGGAGGCAATCAATATTCAGTCACCCGCACATACAAAAAGAATCTGCAGACCCTCTCGCAGTTATGGGTAGGCACTTGTGGATTCCGAGTGAAATAGCACCAGGCCGGCGGTTATCTGAACCCATCGAGAATTGTTTCTGCCGCATCATGAGGTCCGCGCTGCGCACCATTACACCAAGTCACTTTTTGTTGCTAACTCTGTTCGCGTCAGGAGTTGCGTTATCGCTGAGTGCCGACGCCACTTCTGATATTCGAGTCGCCGGTCCAGGCGTGAGCCCCCAACTATTTTTTGCCTGTTGCAACCACGGCGCGGACGAGACGAAGAGCCTGTTCGCCGACCCGCAAGTGATTTCCAGCCTGCAAAACCTGCATGCCGGTGTGGCCATCGGTACAGACGATTTCAGCTCCGCCCGTGCTCAAATCGTGCAGCGTCTAAATGAGGCGGGCATCCCCGCCGTTGCAGGACTTGAACTGCCGGGCGACCAGGGTTACTACTTGAACTCCGGCAACGCGCCGCAAGCCGTCGCGCGATTTGCCGCATTTCAGCAGTGGACCGCGCAATACGGCCTACGCTGGAGTGCGGTCAGTCTCGATATCGAGCCGGACATTCGGCTGTTTGACGACCTCGAACACCATCGGCTGCGTCTGGCTTCCTTGTTATTGGTCCACTATTTTGAATTTGCGCAGGTACGCCGTGCAAGAGAGGCGTACGGCAGTCTCATCCACCACATTCAGTCGCAGGGCTACAAGGTTTTGACTTATCAACTGCCGCTCATCGTGCCCGAGCGCAAAGCCCATTCGACGATCCTCGAGCGGCTCCTGGGCATTGTCGACGTTCGCGGCGACGACGAAGTCATCATGATCTTTTCTGGCTTGAACCAGGCCATCGGCTCAGCCATGATCTGGACGCTCGGTCCCGAGTCCCAAGGCATCGCCGTCCTGGGCACTGACGCTCCCGGACATCCCCTGACCTGGAATGACTTCTCGCGTGATTTGATCGTCGCCAGCCACTTCTCCCGCGTTGTCGGCGTTTACAACCTCGAGGGCGTCGTACGGCTCGGCTTTCTCTCTCGCCTGGAAACAATGGATTGGCGTCAGTCTGCTACCATCTCGGCGCAATCGATAACGCGCGCGCACCGATTGCAGGTCGTTGCGCGCATTGTTCTGTGGCTCATCGAGTTTTGGCCTCTGATTTTCCTCGCCATCCTCTTCGCATTCGTCCGGATATTGATCCGATTGAAGAGGCGGCGGCGAAACCGGAAATCCGCGCGACCTCCGTCAGACCTGCCTGCGGTGGCACCGTGACCGCATCTCTTGCAGTCAGGTAATTACCGCTGCCTCCATTGAATGCAGAGACTCGCTTGGAGGCAGGATCGCAGAGGTATGGTCACGCAGCGAGCTGTCAACTCCGATCGGGCGCCCAGAATCGGCGATGTAGTCATCGGCATTCGTAACCTTCGTGGCCGGCGGACCTTGCCAGAGTCTAGTATTCTTCAAGCCTCACCAGTACTACGTGATGACGGCACCAGCTTTGTTCGCAGCGAATTGCAACTCGATATGAGAATTACGCACATTCTGTCAAAGCAGACTTGCGGTTGGGCACTGGCGTCGATGACGCTTGGCGCCATTGCGCTTGCTCCTAATCAAGTGAGAACTGAGACCGCGAAACCCAGAGTTGTTATCACCGCTGATCCCGAGTTGGATGACAACAATACGATTATTCGAGCGATCCTCTACAGCTCAGATGTGAAATTGGAAGGCTTGATATACGTCAGCAGCCAGTTCCACTGGAGAGGCGACGGGAAGGGCACAACGCAGTACATCCCGGGCCGAGAATACACGCGGCTCGGTCTATGCCCGTGTACTTCGTGGCGCTTTTCTCCGAATGAGCACTTTATCGACAACATTGTGGATGCCTATGCAAAGGTCTATCGAAATCTGAAGGTTCACGATCCGGATTATCCGTCACCGGCCGAACTCAAATCGAAGATCAAGTGGGGCAACGTCGATTTCGATGGCGATTTCTCGAAGGATACCGACGGTTCAAACCTGATCAAATCGCTCCTGCTCGACGACCATCCTGGTCCGCTCTACGTGACCGCACAAGGTGGAGAAAGCACGATCGCGCGAGCGCTGAAATCCATCTACGATCAGTACGCGAAGACGCCGCAATGGGATGCGATCCGCGAGAAGGTTTCGCACAAACTCATCATCATTCCATCTGGGGATCAGGATGGCACCGGCGCCGCGTACATCCATCCGAACTGGCCCGATGTGCGCGAATACGACTTCTCCGGAATCAACTACGGTTACGTCGCGCAGAATCAATTGGCCCCCGAAGTCAAGCCGTACTTCACTCCGCAATGGACACAGGAAAACGTCAGAATGCGCGGCCCGCTGGGCGATCTCTATCGCGTTTGGGGCGATGGCAAACAGATGGTCAGGAACGACCGCACCGACTACTTCGGGCTGTCAGGTTATACCACCGATCAGCTTAAGCAGATGGGATACATGGTCTGGATGCCTCCGCAGCCGAAGGGCTCGTTCCTCGGCGAAGGCGATACACCCACGTTTATCAACCTCGTCAATAATGGGCTTCGCGCCTACGAGAATCCGCAGTGGGGAGGCTGGGGCGGACGGGTGCGTCCCGGCGGATCGGGCCTCTCGCTATTTGGGCCTCCTCCGCCGATCATGCCGCCGGACACATCGGGCGTTGCCCGCGGACTCGCCCCTGCGGGGAGCGACGAAGATAAGGTCGCCCCGAGGCCAGAGAAACCACTCGATCTATCGAATTTCCACCTCCCACCGGTACCGCCCCGCACCGCCGCGATCAATGCGCGTCTGTTAACGGCAGCACAGAATGACTTTGCCGCGCGGATGAAGTGGTCAGTGACACCGACTTTCAGCGAAGCCAATCATCCCCCGGTGGTCAAAATCAAAGGACCGCTGGCCATCTCGGCGGGCCGCGGCGGCACTGTGCAACTGCAGGCAGAGGTTTCTGACTCGGATCAAAACTCAGTTAGCGTGACTTGGCGGCAGTACAACGACGCAGGCACCTACCCCGGCGACATTACATTCTCCGACCCAACTGCGCTCACCACCTCGTTCCGTGTGCCCGATGATGCCAAGCCCGGCCAGACAATCGACGTGATCGTCGAAGCGACCGACAACGGAACACCCCCGCTGACGCGCTATCAGAGAGTTGTTGTCACTGTTCAATAAGCGAAAGAGGATTGTGGGGTGCGCTCCTGGGTACTAAGCAGAAGCGAAATTCAGAGGCAAACAAAAGGCGAACAAGCTAGAATGCCTCATGAGCTTCCCCAATGAGGTCTCCTGGGCTCACCCCATCACTCAAGAATGGTTTGTCACACGGTTCGGTACGCCTACAGAGCCGCAGGTTCTTGGCTGGCCAAACATCCTTGCCGGCAAGCCGACACTGATCTCAGCACCAACGGGTTCGGGCAAGACGCTTGCGGCCTTTCTCGTCTGCATTGACCGGCTGTTTCGGCGAGCTCTCGAAGGCACACTTCGACCGACGACGCAGGTAGTCTATATCTCGCCGCTCAAAGCGCTTTCAAATGACATCCAGAAGAATCTTGAAGAACCATTGAGAGAGATTCAGCAATTGGCACTCGATCGTGGCTATCTTTCCATGGGAATTCGCACCGGAGTTCGTACCGGCGACACGTTGCAGAAGGAACGCGCTTCGATGCTGCGTAATCCTCCCCACATTTTAGTGACGACACCCGAGTCGCTCTACATTCTTCTCACCGCCAAGCGGAGCCGGGAACATCTTGCGTGTGTTGAAACCGTGATCGTGGATGAAATCCATGCGGTGGCTGATGACAAGCGCGGTGCTCACCTGGCTCTGTCGCTCGAACGTCTGGATGCCCTGGTGTGTGGGGAAAACCGGCTCTCTCCAGGCGCGTTCATTACGGGTTTGATGAACCCGCCGCAACGAATTGGGCTTTCAGCAACCCAGAATCCGATAGAGCTCGTGGCTGAGTTTCTAACCGGAAGTGCGCCGCACCGTGCGCCGGCAACCATCGTCCAGGTTGGGCAGAGGCGGGAGATGGACATCGCGATCGAGGTCCCGAGCGACGAGTTGACGTCGGTAACGTCGCAGGTTATGTGGGAGGAGATATTCGATAAGCTCGCCGCATGCACCGAGACTCATCGATCCACGCTCGTCTTCGTCAATACCCGAAAACTGGTTGAGCGGGTTTCATTCGCGCTCGCGGAACGCCTCGGCACGGAAAACGTCGGCGCGCATCACGGCTCTCTTTCACGCATGCTGCGCCTGGATGCCGAGAGGCGCCTGAAACGCGGAGAGATCAAGATCCTGGTGGCGACAGCATCTCTCGAACTCGGTATCGATATCGGGAATGTAGATCTCGTCTGCCAGATCTCGACCACGCGATCCATTGCAGTCGCACTGCAGCGCGTGGGCCGCGCTGGTCACTGGCGCGGCGCCGTTCCAAAAGGCCGCCTGTTCGCAACCACGCGTGACGATCTGCTCGAACAGGCTGCCCTGGTGCGCAAGTTGCGCAATGGGGAATTGGACCGTATTGGAATCCCTCCGCAGCCGATTGATGTTCTCATGCAGCAAATTGTGGCTGCGTGCGGAGCCGAACCATGGCACAAGAAGTCTCTGTTCGAAATCCTGCGGCGCGCTTATCCATATCGAAATCTCTCCTGGGAACAGTACGAAGAAATCACTGCAATTCTCGCGAACGGAATCGAATCGAGCCGGGGACGGTACGGTGCGTATCTGCTGCACGACGGGATACACGGCGAGTTACATCCCCGTCGCGGTGCGCGGATGATTGCGATCGCTAACGGTGGTGCGATCCCGGACACCGCACTGTTCAATGTGATCCTCCAGCCGGAAAACGTGCAGATCGCAACACTGGACGAGCACTTCGCGGTCGATTCAAGTCCAGGGGATGTGATCCTTCTCGGGAATACCAGTTGGCGCATACAAAGAATCGAGGCGGCAGGCCAAGTCCATGTGGAGGATGCGCACGGAGCGCCGCCCAGTGTGCCGTTCTGGACCGGTGAAGCTCCGCAACGCACCGACGTTCTGTCTGATGGGGTGAGCGAACTGAGAAATGAGATTTCGCAGCGAACCCAGAACGTGTCGCCGGAGTATATTTCGCCTGCGCAGCCGGAAGTCGTATCTGCCGCCGCCTGGCTGATGGAACAATGCGGAGTCTCTCAGTGGGGCGCGCAGCAGCTTATCTCGTATATCGTCGCCGGGCGTGCTGTTCTCGGGGCTGTACCTTCAAAGACCACGATCATTGCTGAGCGGTTCTTCGATGAGGCCGGAGGAATGCAGTTGATCCTTCACGTCCCCTTTGGGGGAAGAATCAACAAGGCATGGGGTCTCGCTCTTCGCAAACGCTTCTGCCGCGGATTCAATTTCGAACTGCAGGCAGCCGCCACCGACAACGGGATCAACATCTCGCTCGCCGAACAGCACAGCTTTCCACTTTCAGACGTTTTTCAGTTCCTGACAGAGGTGACGACGAGGCGCCTGCTGGAACAAGCCTCGCTTGCTGCTCCGGTATTCAAGACTCGATGGCGCTGGGCGGCCGGGCGTAGCTTGCAACTTCTGCGAAATTCAAAAGGAAAGCGTATCGCTCCCCAGGTGCAGCGCACGCGTTCGGAGGATCTCCTTGCCAGCGTCTTCCCGCAAGCGGCGGCCTGCTTTGAAAACATCGAAGGCGACATCCAGATTCCGGACCACCCGCTGGTAAGAGAAGTGATGCAGGACGTTCTCCAGGAAGCGATGGATCTCGATGGACTGCTGCGTGTGCTGCGCGGCATCCAGGATGGAAGTATCCAGTGCCTTGCTATCGATACCCCGGTTCCGTCGCAATTTGCGCACGAGCTGATCAACGCAAATCCTTACGCATTTCTCGACGACGCTGGACTCGAAGAACGCAGGGCGCGCGCCGTTTCGCTTAACCGGGAGATTCCAGCCAGCGTTCTGGAACAGCCGGGCAGACTGGACGCGGTCGCTATTGCCACAGTCCGCTCCCAGTGCTGGCCAGACTTGCGCGATCACCACGAGTTGCACGACTTGTTGATGAGCGTTGTTCTGCTACCGCTCTCCATGATCGATGAGGAACGCTCCAGGCATTGGCCGGAACTTTTTCTGCGCCTCGAATGCAGTGGCCGGGCGCGGACCATGCAACACAATGAAATTGATTGTTGGATTGCAACCGAGCGACTGGCCCTGGTAAGTGCTTTGTGGACCGACGAGCCCTCAGTCGAGAAGCGAGAGGATGCGCTCCGCAAATGCGTCCAGGGGTGGATTCAGATTCTGGGTCCTGTGACTGCCAATACATTTGCAAGATCCTTTTCGCTTGATCCGAGATTGGTATTCCAGGTTTTTCTTTCGCTCGAGGCCCAGGGCCTCTTAATGCGCGGTAAATTCGAGAGGGCCGCGGCTGCCGACGAACTCGATACTGAATGGTGTGAACGTCGGATTCTTCAGCGCATCCACAAATTGACGATAGGCAGGCGTCGGAGAGAGGTGGAACCTGTCTCACCCGCGCGGTTTATGCATTGGCTGCTGAGGTGGCAGCACCTTGCGCCCCAGACCCAGGTTTCGGGCGAGGACGGATTGCTCGAGGCAATCTCGAAACTGGAGGGATTTGAAGCTCCCGCCGTCGAGTGGGAGAGGACGATTCTGCCATCTCGCGTCGCGAACTATGATTCTCGCTGGCTCGATCAGCTTTGTCTGTCGGGCGTGGTCGGCTGGGGACGCGTTTCGCCTCATCCTGCGTTTCACGAGATAAACGGAAACGGTCCGCAGCGCGTAATTCCGACCAATGCCGCTCCGATCACGTTTTATCTACGCGACTCTGCGGCGTGGCTGGACCATGCACTTCGCGAACAGGCAGTCGACGAAACAAAGCTCGCCCAGGCTCTCACTCCCAATGGTTTGCGGATCTGGGAGTTTCTGAAGAAAAGGGGAGCGTGCTTCGCTGAAGAACTCGAGCGAAGTCTTGGCTTGAGCTCTATCGAGGTCCGATACGCTTTGTGGGAACTTGCCGCGGCCGGGCTCGCTGCCGCCGACGGATTCGACCAGCTTCGGTCAACGATTGATCCGGATCGTCGCCGCCCCGCAAATCCTTCCTATCGCAAGGTTCGCAGTGCTGCTGGCAGGTGGTCGCTATTGCGCAGTGGCGTTCCGGCGCCGGAGGATGCGATCGAACAGGCCCGCTACAGCGATATCGCCGTCGAATCAGCTGCAAGGATGCTCCTCAACCGGTACGGTGTGGTGTTCCGTGACCTGCTCGTTCTTGAATCAAATATTCCTCGATGGGGAATTCTGCTGCGCATGCTTCGTCGCCTCGAAGATCGAGGCTCGGTTCGTGGCGGGCGCTTCGTAGCCGGCTTTGGAGGAGAGCAATTCGCGCTTCCTGAAGTACTGGATAGTTTGCGCACAACCAGGAATCATGAGTTCAAGGGCGGCGTGACCATTGCTGGGGCCGATCCGGTGAACATGATCGGGATACTGATTCGCGGAGAAAGAGTTCCTGCAATACCGGGCCGAACCTTCGTTGTTACCAATGAATCACTTGCCGCTTCCGAGCCAATAGGTTCACGACATGCAGAACCAGCGCGATCTCGAACTGCAACCCAGCCAGTTTCTTCGCTCAGCGATGACCTTCAAGGTCCCAGCTTATTTGAGATTCCGGCAACTGCCTGAGAAACATCGTGTCAGTCCCCGCGAAACATAAGGCGTCGTTCTTCAGTTTCTGAAGCGGTAATCTCGATGAGATTCAGGCTGCCTGTTCAGCTTCGGAAGCTTACGACGGTCAGCCTTGCATGGGATTTAGCTAGATATAGCATATAGCCCAAAAAACGGGTCGAAAGCAGGGTAAACGGAGGCCTTAGGAAGTAAAGAAAGCCTTTAACGAACAGCTGCAAACCACTCATTTCGTGATTACTTTCAAGTTTTGGTGGAATTCTCTCGACAGTATGGCGGAGAGGGAGGGATTCGAACCCCCGATACCCTTGCGAGTATGTCTGATTTCGAGTCAGGTGCATTCAACCGGGCTCTGCCACCTCTCCGCATATATAACTCATTTAATTTCAATGAGTTAATGTTTGGGTTTGTTTAGGTTTTTTCGCTGCGGATTTGCCAGTCGCCGATTTAGTCACCACTCGTCCCTCGGCAGGAACCAGCCGATCTACAGCCGATGCCTGGTGCTCCGGAGCGAGATGTGAGTAGCGCATGACCATCTGAAGCGTCCTATGCCCAAGCAGTTCTGCAACCGTTCGCAGATCCACTCCGGCCATAACAAGTCTACTGGCAAACGTATGGCGGTTGCAATGCCACGTGTAATCAAGCACCTTCGCTTCATCGAGCGCTGTCGAGAACCATCCGCGCGATCCCTGCAGGGCGTCGCCCGTGCGCACCGAAGGAAACACCGGCTCGGTTCCCGGCTCGGCCTGCCCTGCCTGTAACTCCCTGAGAGCAGCCAAGGCGATGGAGTTCAGGGGAATGGTGCGGGGATCGCCGTTCTTGGTCCGGAGTAGATGAATCTGCCGGCGCTCGAAGTCCACCTGCTTCCACCTGAGCCCATATTGCTCGCTCATACGCATCCCGGTATGAATCGAGAGCATAAAATGGGGCAAGAACTCCTTGAAGCGACGTTCGATGGCGGCGCGGAGACGCTTCTCCTCAGCATTGGACAGGAACCTGACCCGTCCGCCCCCCTCCGCTTTCTTGCGGATGCGGGCCGCCGGGTTCCGATCGATCTTCTCGTTATCCATTCCAACCCGGAAGATCAGCGAAAAGGTTGCCTGCCAGCGGTTCCGGGTCGTGGCCGCCCACTCGCGCTCCTCGGCCTGCTCCGTCAGCCAATCGACAACCTCGTTCTTGCGGATAGAATCGGCCGACCGCGATCCAAACACGGGGCGAAGCTGCTCGATGCGCAAACGAAGTTCGTAGGTTTGTTTTTCGCTGTTCTCCGCTTCACTGTGCTTGATTGCATCATCGCAAAGGTCATTGAAGGTAAGCGCCCGACCGCGAAGCAGTTCGGGTTGCTTCTTGCCGAGAATCGTATCCTGGCGCCGCTTGGCAAGGAGGGTCTTGGCCGCGCTGTGTGTGCCTGCCTTTTCAAAATGCCGCTTGCCGTCCGCGCCGGTCCATCGAATCCACCAGATGCCGCTACCCTTGATGCGTTCCGAGATCCCCTGCATATCGCAGTTCCTCAAGGCGAGACTATTGGCACCGGACTCTTAAAGTCAAGGGTCAGGTGCATCGCCCTCGAACTATCCTGCCATTCGCTCAGGATGGTCAGAGCGTGCGAACTTCCGCACCTCTTCGATCGGAATGAGCGCTCGTGTTCCAATCCGACGGGTCGACAGTTGCCGCTGTGCAACAAGGTATTCGACCGAACGCTTGCTGATCGACAGAAGCTGCGCTGCTTCTTCCTGGCTGACCAGCAACTTGTCCATTGGCGCAACCGCAACCGATGCGGGTGCTTTCCGATTTAGGCCATTTGTCCTTGGCATAGTGCAGTCCTTTTTGGAACTCATAAATTCAGAGATTGCGCCAAAATTTCAAAAGCGTCCAAGACCTTTTTCGTCAAGGGTGATGCTTGGCAGGCATCAACTGGGCATATTCAGATGGCTGCCGGAACTGAACGGAGCATCGAGGCCTGCGAAAAAACGCAATTTCAGAAACGCTATACTTCCGGTGCTGTAATCAATTGCAGGTCTCCGGAAGTGCTACGGGCAAAACTCTTGTGCTTATTGGATGGTGGAATGATGAATGGAACTGCTGACAGTAGTTGCAACCAAGATGGCACGGGTCAACGCCGTGGGTGGCAACACTTCTGCGAGAGGTCGAGCAATTCGGATCTCGTCCTTCACAGGTTGAATTAGATCGGTGTCGACATATTCGTTTCCTAGATCGTCGTTTGAGCGGATGAGGTCCAGGAATCTCTCCTTCTCTACCCGAGAGGAAAATGAGAACAAAATCTCGTACGCCATGGCATTTGGATCACCAATCAGAGCTACCGTTCGGGTGTTCGTGAGGTGCGCATAGCCGAGTAGATAGCCGATCGTATCCGCGGCAAGGTCTCGACCTTCGGGGTCTTCGTCGTTCAAAAATTCCACTGCACAAAGCCAATCTTTCTCATTGATCCAAAGGGGATCAGGCGTATGACCCTTAGTCATTGAATTTCTCCTGAAATTGAATCAGAGTGCTGCCCTGTCACGGCAGAGGTCGCGGGTTCGAGCCCCGTCGTCCCCGCCATTGATTCCAAAGTTCTTAGAATCAATTGGCGACCTACAGTGACAACCAAATCAGGGTCCGATAAAGGTCCAATAAGCCCGCTACTGCCTTGTTTGCGGGTATTTTTCTTCTACCTTCTGACCCACGTTTGACACAATCATTCTTACAACCTTGCTCTGTGCTGCGCGCTTGTTCGAGTTCACTGCCTGTGTGTAAACATCCAGCGTGATCCGGCTGTTTGCGTGTCGCAAGAGCTCCTGAACGGTTTTGACATCCTCTCCGTTTGCCTTCAGCAATGTGCCGAAGGAGTGCCGGAAAGTATGCCATCCGATTTTCTTGTGAATGCCAATCGACTTTGCGACTGGCTGAATGTGCCGCTTCATGAGGTTGTCCGGCCAATAGGGCTGTTTCCCCTTCATGGTCTCGCTAGCGAAGACGTAGTGATCGTCTGACGCATAGACGCTCTGGCGACGCCAGCGCAAAAGATCCTCGGCCATATAACTGTCCATGGGGACAGGTTTGGCTGAGGCTTCCGTCTTGCAGTTGCCTAGAACTTGGTGCCAGATCGATCGCGTCACACGGAGTTCCAGGTTCTCAAAATCGACATCGCACCAGCGAAGCGCGAGCAGTTCGCTGACCCGAAGTCCGGTTGCCGCGTCGAGAAGAGCGAGCGTGCGCTCTCGGACGGACAACTTGCTGAGAAGAAGTTGCAACTCCGCTAATTCAAGAATGTCGGGCGTTCTCTCTCGCTTCGCGCTCTGGCGCACGAGCTTGATTGGGTTGCGTTCAACCCACTCGTACCTCATTGCGTGATGAAAGATTGCGCTCATGATATTCCGAATCTTCGCTCTCGTGCCCTTTGCCCGCTTGATGCTGTCCAGCCATTCTTCAACGGCCACCGACTTTACGTGATCAAGTCTGTGATCCCCCCAGCGAGGGAGAATCCAGCCATTGAGATAGCTTTCGTACCCGGCTCGCGTCGAAAACGACTTGCGTCCCTGATTCTCACCAACCAGCTCCTTGAGCCGGTAATGAGCGACCAGTTCTGCAATAGTCTCCGGCCCGCCTTCTGAATGCGGGGTTTGTTGGTTGGCGTCAATGCGCAACGCTTTGGCAGCTCTGAGTGCGGATGCTTCAGTCGGAAATGCCTCAACGGTACCGACTATTGCCTTCCGGCGTTTGTTCGTCCCGTCAAAGGTGGATTCCCACCAGCGGAAGACCCAAACGTCGGCCCCACTCTGCCGCTTTTCCCGTTGCACGCTTCCTTGCTGATACCGTGTTCGCCTAGGCATGTTCTCTCCTGGATAGGCGCCACGGATGGCTGCTTTTAGCGTACCGAAGTGCGCGGCAGAGGTCGAGCATGCTTTTCTCCGTTTGCCATGGTTTGCGAACTTAGCATCGGTAGGTTCGCGCGAAGCCTCAATCGGCAGCGTGTCGATTCGTCGGAGTGCGTAGGAAGGACCGCCTTGAGTGATCGAACGTCAGCTCGCTCGTTCCTGCCGTTCCAACCAAGCATTCAGGTCAGATGCGCGGAAACGCCAGAGTTTACCTACATGGGAGCCGTGAATCTCCCCGCGTCGCGCCAACTTCTGAAGGGTCTTGTGATGAATGTCTAAGAGTTGTGCGGCCTGATGGCTGTTGAGCAGAGGTTCAAAATCAGGAATGCCGAATGAATGATTGTCGACTGAGCGAGGGGGGAATTTTGCGACCACCTGTGCCATTAGCGACCTCCTTTTCCACGAGAGTGCCCCAAAATTCCACAAGCGTCCAAGACCTTTTACGTCAAGACTGATGCTCGACAGGCATCAGGAAGGCACATTCAGGCACCTTCAGAAATTGAGAGGAACAACCAGATGCGCGAGGAGGGTTACCTGCCGCGCGTGGGAATCGGTGAGTTGGCGATTTGTCACTCGTCGAGGCTCAAAACGTATTTTTGATCATTAGCGGGAAATCCGGCTACCGAGGCGGATATTTTGTGTAGATATAGTCGCTCGACGCTACCCTCGTGTGGCAGGTATATCCACATTCGGCGCCAGTGACCGAAGGCTTCAACGTCTTTGATGCAGGGTCATACGCAAACTGAGCATATGCCCATCCGTGGGTATTCGGAAATTTCTTCGAGTCCTTCTCGATAAACGAGAGCGTCTTTAGCGCGTCCGGCACCTCCACGAAATATGGGGACGCCGGATTCTTCCTCTTGATCCACTCGATTTTGACGATCTTGGAGCCTTCGGGGAAAGGCTCGCCGTTGCCCGGAACGCCCTCCTTATACGCCTTGATCATCGTTGGGTTTCCCAGAATTGCCTTGACGCTGCCTTCCGTTTCGCTGACTGCGACGTCCTCCCATTTGTCGTAACCCTTGAACTCAGAAAATGCGAGTCCACCAGGCACTTTCAGGGTGGACCTGTCCTGCTGCGCGAAAACTGTGAAGCCTATAAAGGCTACTGCGATGCTTGTTAGTTGGCGCATTTGCTTGTTCATCTGAACTGCCTCCTTCACGTGCGAGGCTCCTGCTACGTGCGCAAGCGCCCGCGGTTCGATGGAACACACTCTCGCAGCGCCTATGAGAGTTCTTCACTGCAATGCGAACATCCATAAGCGTCATAAATCCGCACCTTAGCCGGGCCGAGAGCGCTAACCGTAGGTGAGCTCGTTGCTCTGTCCGACCTCGATAATATATCCGTCAGGATCCCGAATGTAGCAGCGCGTCTCGCCGTACTTGGGGATCGGCTCGGTGATGAACTCGGCTCCTCGGCTTTTCCATAACTCATAGCAAGCTTGAATATCCGCAACCCGGAAATTCATAAAGCTGTTGATGTGATTCGGGTCGGGGACGCTGAGTATTACCGTCGGCTTATCGGGGGTGGGGCCGCCTCCGACGTTCAGAATCATCCAGATATTCGCCAGTTGAAGGTATCCAGGCGCGTTGCCGTCACCAAGACTCAGAATGCGAGCGCCGAAGACCTTTTCGTAGTAGCGGGCCGATCGCTCAATGTCGGCGACGGTGAGAAAATGCGCGATGCTGATCCCCTCTCGCGGGGGCATCTCATAGCTCTTCTGATCGATTTGTACGCTGCTCATTGACGACTCCAATTCCGAAACGTTCGCATCAGCTGTTGATGGGGTTATAGCTGCGGGAAGCCACGCGGCTCGCCGAAGGGCTTTGTCCGCTCGCCGACCATAGCCCCCCCGGGGCAGAAAAAATGTTCACACTAAGTGTCGAGGCGACAGACGCGGTCACGCGCGTGTTCTCTTTCAGTCCATTTGTGCCGTCCATTTGACAGTCCTTTCGAAGTCAGAGCAAATGACTGTTCAGTGCAAGATTGGCAGAAGCGCGACGAGGGAGCCATTGGACGAACGTATCGACCAATACCAAAATATCGGGTGAAATTTGCGCTCTGGGCGGTGCGCCTTATCTGCCTACCAGGAGAGAGACGGTGGTTCAACGCAATGCTTGCCCTGCCTCAGGACAAAAGCTCTCAGCCTGTCATTGGCTGTCCGTCCCAACGAGTTCAGGATCTCTAATAACTGGGCGACGCTACACCCACCTTTCGCATAGAAGCCATCCGCTGCAATTCCCGCAGGAATGTCGTTGCCACGGTATGCACCGCTCATAGCGATGACGGCAACCGTTGGAAATCGCCTTGGCACGATGGAAAGAAGCTCATAGCCAGTCATACGAGGCATGTTCAGGTCTGAGATGAGAATGCCGGGAACGCGTTCGCGTATCGTTGCCAGCGCCTCGAACCCGTCTGAGGCTGTTCGAACGGTATACCCGAGCTCCTTGAAAATCTCTGAGAGCACACTTACCAGCACCTGATTATCGTCAACCACAACGATGTCGTTCGCGTCATTCATAACTTGTTCCCCCTAGATCGCACCTTCCGGAGTGCACGCCCCAGGAGGCATGCATCTGTCGCGCCAAAGCATTCTTGATCCAGGCCGCAATGGAGTCTAATGACTTAGAAATCCTGGGCAGTCGGGCGGACGACGACCTCATTGATGTCCACGTCCTCAGGTTGTTCGATGGCGTAGGCGATGGCGCGAGCAATGGAGTCGGCTGGTATGGCCAAGGTCTTGTAAAGCTCCTTGACTACCTTGGAAGATGCTTCGTCGGAAGTGTCGTCCTTCAACTCAGAATCCACTGCTCCAGGATCGATGATCGTTGTCCGGATCTTGTCCGCATGAATCTCCATACGGAGGCCTTCAGTCAGAGTGCGGACGGCCGCCTTAGTCGCGCAATACACTGTACCTCCGGGTGCGAACACTTTGATTCCGAAGACCGAGGCAATATTAATGATGTGGCCGCTCTTCTGCTTCTGCATATAGGGAAGAGCGGCGGCGATTCCGTACAGTACGCCCTTGATATTGAGGTCGATCATGCGATCCCATTCGTCTACCTTAAGGGCCGCAAGTGGAGCAATCGGCATAATACCGGCATTGTTCACCAGAACGTCGATCCTGCCATACGTCGCGATCACCTTCTGTACCAGAGCTTCGATCTGAGACCGCACCGTGACGTCGACCGTCTCCGCCAATGCCGTTCCGCCATCAGCTTTGATTCCCTTCACGATAGCGTCGAGACGATCCGTCCGCCTTGCACCTAACACGACCGATGCTCCCAGCTTCGCGAGATGGCGAGCGGTGCTTTCTCCAAGACCACTGCTCGCTCCTGTGATGACGACAACTTTTCCTTCAATATTTTCGCTCATGATGGTCTCCTTGGCTGGGGGCGAGATACCTTCCTCTCGCAGTGATTTCTTAAGATTCGAAGTACTTCTTACTTCTGTCCATTCATGAATTCGCGCACCAGCACCGCGATTTCGTCTGGTTTGGTATCCAGGGCAAAGTGCCCCGCGTCGAGGATGTGGACCTGCGCATTGGGGACATCCTTCCGATATCGGTCCGGCTCACCGAGATCAAAGGAGAGGTCGTGCTTACCCCACAGAACTAAGAGTTCAGGCTGTGTCCTTTGGAGCCACTCTTGCCATGTTGGGTAAGCGGCGACGTTGGTACGGTAGTCATAGAAGAGATCGCTTTGAATTTCGGCTTGCCCCGGCGCGTTCAGAAAGGCGTACTCGTCAGTCCACAAATCTGGATCGTAGAGCTCAACGTTAGGATCGTCTCCGACATGGCGCGTCTT
Source organism: uncultured Acidobacteriaceae bacterium (assembly GCA_963774175.1). Lineage (GTDB taxonomy): Bacteria > Acidobacteriota > Terriglobia > Terriglobales > Acidobacteriaceae > Telmatobacter. Next base: position 7,831 of record CAVZDT010000021.1, on the reverse strand, counting down.
CGTGGTCGCGAGCGACAGTAAGTTCTTGCGAAGCGCTTGTTCGTGGGCCGGCCGGTCATCCCAAAATGCACGACGTGTCGCCCAGTTTGCGCCGAGTCCTTCATTGTGGGCGACCGCATCCTGGATGATGAGAGATCTCACCCGTTCCGGATGCGCAAGTGCCATGCGAAAGCCGACCGACCCTCCATAGTCCTGCATGTAGAGGGTGTAGCGGGATAAACCCAGCGCCTGGGTGAAGTCCGGCATCACAAAGGCAATGTGGTCAAAAGTGTAAGCAAACTCTTTCGGACTGGGCCAATCGCTGTGCCCATAACCCGGATAGTCGGGTGCAATTAGATGGTACTTGTCCCCAAGCCGCGTCAGGAGCGGTTGAAACATTCTCGATGACGAAGGAAGACCGTGTAGGAAGAGAATCGTAGGAGCATCTTTCGGACCCGCTTCCCGATAAAAGATCGAGAGCCCATCGACGTTGACCGTGTGATAAGAGACCGGCTGTTCCATCTTCCAATTTCCTTTCTGTGCGTTCATGACTGCGAGATTGCAAAATGTTAGCGTAGCGACGGTCAGCGCCCGAAAAATGAATCGTGTGGTCTTCATGTATCCCCCGATCGTTGCGTCGGTTTGCGTTTAGCAGGTCGTCCGGCCGCGAACATCAAGGTGAAAAACGGTGAAAAGAAGAGCTGCGAGTCGCTGAGAATCCCAGTAATGCTGTAACCCTGAGATACGCAGAACAACGGTAGGAAAAGAGAGTTCTGATCTTCTTCACGACTTCTCGTCTCTTTGTCATTGCCGTCTTCCTTTATCGAGGTGCCACTAATGCACGTTCGACCCGATCTAGTTGCGCTCCACTGATGCCATGACAACACGTGCCTCGAGGCGAGTAAATTGAACGATGGTATTGGTCAGCACTTAGATATCGTTCGACGAAGCGTTCATCTTCTCCGCCGCCTTGGCGTGACTCGATAGAATGCCAGATGGACCTGTCGATACGAAGGTACCGATCAACACCATGGTCTGATAGCGGCAACTCGCCTCGTGTGATGTCATTGCTTCACGTTCTCGACGAAGGTCGGAGAAGCGTTGGAGCTCAAACATGCCAAACAAAAAGACGGTGATTGTGACAGGTGCTTCACAAGGGATTGGAGCTGCTGTCGCTCAAGCATTTCTGGCTCGCGGTTACAACGTGACCGCAACAGCACGCAGTATGTCCGGGGCCGACTTTCCGCCATCGCCTGCCCTTGCGGTCGTAGATGGGGATATCGGTCTGTACGCAACTGCCGAAAATGTGGCACATACCGCAATCGATAGGTTCGGATCGATCGATCACTTGGTGAACAACGCCGGCATATTTTCAGTCAAGCCGTTCACGGATTACACGGCTGAAGACTTTCGCGCTCTCGTATCCACCAATCTGGAGGGGTTCATCTTTCTCACTCAGTTGGCGGTGCGAGAGATGTTGAAACAAGGTACGGGCGGCAGCGTCACTTCCATCACAGCAGCTCTAGCGGATAACCCGATTCTAGGCGTTCCGGCGTCGATTCCGATGATCACCAAAGGCGGGCTCAACGCTATCACTATCAGCCTGGCGATTGAGTATGCGAAGAGGAACATTCGCTTCAACTCAGTCGCACCGGGCGTCGTCGATACTCCTCTCCACCGAAGTACGCCACGAGACGTTATGACCAAGCTTTCGCCGATGGGCACAATCTCCCAGGCCAAAGATATTGCTGACGCAGTTGTCTATTTGACGGAAGCAACGCAGGTAACCGGGGAGGTGCTGCACGTGGACGGCGGTGCGCACGTGGGACAGTGGTAGCCGGTAAAGGTGCACGGCCGGCGAGCGCGGATCGCAGGCTGCGAGACCTTGGCATCCAACTTCCCGCAGTTCCGACGCCGTTCGGTTCTTACGTTGAAACGGTTCAGACGGGCAACCTGCTCTTCCTTAGCGGAATGCTTCCGGTGGTCGATCATAAACCGGCGTATATTGGTCGACTCGCGGGCGATCTTGCGGTTGAGACTGGTCGAAGCGCAGCCTATACAGCAGCTTTGGGCGCCCTCGCCGCCGCCAAGGAACATTTGGGCACGCTCGACACAATTACTCGTATCGTGCGTCTCGGTATCTTCATCGCGACTTTGGATGAGTCGATCAATCAACCCAAAATCGCTGATGAAGCGTCGGACTTCTTCAAAGAAGTCTTCGGAATAGACAAGTTGGCAGTTCGATCGGTGATCGGTGTCGCCAGTCTTCCGCTCAATGTACCGGTCGCAGTTGAGGTGATCTTCGAGATTGCGATTTAGCACGCCCAATGAGAGCGAAACGTCGCCTTCCACGCTACGGATCGCACTTACAACGGAATCTGAGGCGGATTTGCCTATGAGCTCCGAGCCGGCTGACCCCTCCCCGATTTATCACAAGGGTTGTAACCGGGACACTCTGCGGGATCGCGCTAGGACTCTCAATGAGTCAATTGATAGTGGGCGGCCTTGCGGGGATGGTGGGTAGCGTCGTTGGCACACTTAGGGAGCAAAAAGTAGAGCCTTTGGCGCAAAACTGTTTGGCCGAGATCTGGCTGCTGCACTGATCGAGGACGTTGTAGGAATCGGAATTGCTATCTCTGGAGTTGTTCTCCTGCAGTAGCTGAACCGGCTAGGTTGGAACGGTTTCCAGAAGCGACGCGCGATCTTCGAGATGGGCGGCAAGGCGTGGGTCGCGCATTGCGTAAGAGCCTGGTCTGCGGCTGCAGGTATCGCCTTCCTATCGAGGTGTCCGAACATTTCCATGAGGCGGAGTGCGTTTTCATTCGTTCATCGCATCTGTCAGTTGCTATCGTGGAAAAGTCAGCCTTGTGGCATTCACCGCGTTGCCTTCATGAACGGCCCGCTGGCAAAGCCAGTTGGCTGCGGCACCGATGAGAGTGATTGCGCTTGTTGCGATGAAGACCGAACGCATTCCAAAATGCGCTCCGATTGCACCACCCATCAGTGGTCCGATTACCTCGCCGGCATACTGCGAGGACTGGGAATAGCCCAGGACTTTCCCGAGTTGACGCTCCGGAACGCTATGTCGAATAACCTTCGCGACGGACGGCAGGAGCCCTGCCAAGGACATACCAAGCAGGAAGCGCAGAATGCCAAGTTGCCACCATCCCGTGACGAACGCCTGGGGTAGGAGTACGGCGCTTGTGGCAAGCAGGCAAAAGGAAATCACCTTCCATCCTCCGATACGGTCGGCCCAACGACCGAGCCTAGGCGCCATCAGAATACTGCCGAAGGCCGATGCGGCCATGATGAATCCAGCGTCCAGAACGATGCGGGCCTTCGGAACTTTGAGCGTCTCCAGGTAGACCGTGATGATTGGCTCGATGGACATGTTCGCCAGCATCACCAACATTGCAGTCGCGAGCATTGCGCCTACGGTGATTCGTCCCGAACGATGAAGTTGTTGTGACATTGCCGTTGAATCTTCTGCCGACAGCGTCGGCTTGATCTCCCGATGATCTTCCTTGACCAGGAAGATCGTGGCGAGCATGGCGATTGCGATCACAGCTCCGCCAGCGAAGAAGGTATTCCGGATCCCGATCAAATTCGGCAGCACTCCACCGATGAGTGGACCGATCAAGTTTCCTGTCAGCGCTCCCGTGGAGAGAACGCCAAGAGCCCATCCAGCCCGCTCGCGCGGAGTTTGGGTCGCTACCAAAAGCATCGACGAAGATGCATATCCCCCAATGAGCCCTGCAGCAAGGCGCAGAAGTACAAGTTGATAGACATTGTGTGAGAGCCCTATAAGGGACATGATGATAGCCATGCCTACGGCTGCCCGCACGACCATGGGCTTACGACCGTACTTATCCCCGAGGTGCCCCCAGAAGGGTGCGGTGAGTCCCGTCCCAATGAAGGTTGCGCCGAATGCCAGACCCGACCACAGCACCATCGAGGTTTGCTGCTTAACGCCGAGCTCTCCGACAAAGATAGGTAGGAACGGGAGCAGCATCGTCAAGCTCACCGCCGTTGTGAACGAGCCGAAGACGCACACAGCCAGGTTTTGTTTCCAGTACCTGGCATTTCGTTCCGAATAGGAGTCCTCGCAGTGCGCACCTTGTTCCGTTGTTATCAAGCTGCTGTCCCTGAACTCCTTGGCTACTGTTTGTAACTGCCGACTGAGATCATGTCAGCTGACCGTTGTGCAGGGCTGTCCGCATCAGCTCTGCCCGCTTGGGACCGCGCCGACAACGTGTGGATGACTGCGCCGAAGAGAATCATGCCTACACCGAACGCGCACACGCCTTTCCAGCCGAGATGCTGCCAGCAGGCGGTCCCGGCGTACGAGCCGATCGCGCCCGCGGAGAAATAGCAGATCATATAGACCATGTTCAATCGGCTTCTCGCTTCGGGAAGGAGAGCGTAAATTCGCGTCTGATTGGAGACGTGACCGGCCTGGACTCCGAAGTCGAGAAGGATCACTCCGATGATCAGACCCGCCATGTGACCGCCGCACATCCAGAGGACAACAAATGCGACGAGCACGATGAGCAAGGCGAAGGTGATATTGCCGCGTGCTCCGCGCCGGTCGGCCCTACGCCCGATCAGTGGGGCGCCCGCGGCACCGACGGCGCCGACGAGACCGAACAATCCAGCGACGGCGCTGCCGTAATGATACGGAGGACGTTGCAGGAAAAATACCAGGGTCGTCCAAAAGGCGCTGAACGCTCCAAAGAAGGACGCGCCAACGAGACTGGATTCGACCAGCACAGGCTGGGTACGGATCAGCGTTCCCGTGGAGCGAATGAGCTGGGGCCAACTCAACGTTGAAGACGGTTCGCTGCGCGGAAGCCTAGACCGATAGAGGGCTGCGATTACCAGCATCAGAAGCGCGGATAACAGGTAGGGCAAACGCCATCCGAACCATGCGCCCAGCAGCCCGCTCACCGTGCGAGCCAGCAAAATTCCGAGCAGCAGGCCGGACATCACGGTTCCAATCACGCTGCCCCTGCGTGCCTTGGGTGCAAGATGTGCAGCGTATGGAACAATCACGTGGACAGTTGCCGCGGTGAGCCCTATGCCGAAGCTGGCGGTCGCAAGCCACCAGAGGTTTCTCGCAGTCGCCATCGCGACCAGGCAGATGCAGGCGGCGAGAAGAAGCTTCACAATCAGGCCGCGCCGCTCTTTGGTGTCACCGAGCGGCACGAAGAAGAACATTCCCAACGCGGTTCCTAGCTGACTCAACATCGCTACCGTGCCGGCGCTTGTCGCCGAGATGGCGAAGTGCGATGCGATCAGAGATAAGAGTGGCTGAATGTAGTATATGTTCGCGACGATGCCCCCCGTACCGATCGCCATCAGGACGACATGCTCGGTCTTCAAAGGCACGCTCGACATATCAGGTTGCTGATTCATATTCTCTCTCCAGCAAATACTTCGATCTCTCGGGGCGGCGTTGGAGGCGAGGTTCAGGGACACGCTAAGGCACTCCTCCATATACATCCGGTTCCGCTATAAGTCAGCTTCTCCTTCGGAGTCTGCGCTCAGGGATTCGATGCTCCTGCGTATCGAATGTCGGCTGCAAATTTTTCATAGTCGATATGAATGAATTTCAATCGACAGAGGCAGCCAGCCAGCAGAGGTGGCGCGATTCCCTGGCATGCGGTGGACCGCGTTATTTCCTTGGCAGCGACGAAGGAAGGTCTTAGCTTCCCAGGCTTTCCAGGTGATCGACGATCGTCTTCCGGATATACGGAATCACCTTTTCCTGGCTGCCAAGATATTTTGAATAAGCGATCCAGACGTTCTGTGAAGCATCAAAATCCTCGACCCTGAGCACCCGTAGATTGGGCGCTGCAGGAGAGGCGTCTACCAAGTAGGACGGGACGACTGCCAGTCCCGTTCCGCGAGCAGCAAGAAGCAGTTGTGAGTCCTTACTTTCGGTCTCCACCATGATCCGAAGCGCCAAGCCGTGATCCTTGAAGGTCCTGTCCAGATAGTGCCGACCTGCGCAGCGTTCCGTGCCAACGACCCAGGGTTGCTTTGCCAGATCCGCAATCGTGGATAGATGGTCTGAAGCAAACGCTGTATTCCCCACCAGAACGTAGGGTAGTTTTCCAATAACCTCCGTCATGAGCGTATCCGGTGGGTCGTTCCCTTCAGAGCATAGGAGGACCCCTGCCACGAACGATCCGCTGAGCAACCTCTCCACGAGCAACTTTGTGTTCTGAGCGAAGATGTGGGGCACCAGCTTCGGGAAGTGACGGCAAAGCGTTTCAAACAAAGGCGTCACCACACCTTCCCCAAGCCCCGGAGCCACACCAAGATTGAACTCGCCCGACGGCTCACCATCATGAACGACTTCCGCCTTCATCGCAGCGATCGAAGCTAGAATCTCTTCCGCATGGTCATAGATCTTCTTGCCGATGTGGGTGGGACGCATGGGGCGGCTCTGCCGGTCTAACAAAATCACATCCAACGCCCCTTCGAGGTTCTGGATGCGTTTTGTGACTGCAGATTGTGTCAGATATAGCCGTCCCGCTGCGCCAACGATCGACCCGCACTCGACCACCGCCGCAAACGCCTCTAGATCGCTCAGGTTCATAGGTTCACTCTACGGCGACCTAAGCTCGTTTGGCGACTGGTTACGGAGCTCCCACGATTCTGTGCGATTGCGTTCGCACTCATCGAGAAGAGTGCCAGCGAAAAAGACAGGGACATCGCCCTGCCACACATATGATCGAACATAACTTCTTCCTTCTAACGTACCTGTTACCGGTTGAGATTGACGTCGCGAGACGCGCGTGCATCGTCAAAGCGTGAAGTTGTCCTTGGTCGTGCCGAGGCTGTTGAGATAGCGTTGCAGCGAAACAGGAAGGTTTTCAAACCATTCCTTCTCCTTGCCGGGCAAAGGGAGCACATGCCCGTACTCGACCATGTCTGTCGGAGCTAAATTGCAGACGTACACCCAGATGTGCTCCTGGCTGATTTGGGTGATTCTGCTGATGTCCTCCATGATATTCAGCATCATCTGTTCCCGCGCCGCCTCCGTTCTGCCAGCCCGAATATCACCGCGCACCCAGACGTGGTCTGAAGTTTTCTGGCCGCCCAGGTAACGATCGTGCTCAGTTTCTTCGATAACCACCTGCACGAAGAACGGTGGCGCGCCGGTGGCTTCGCTGTGACGGTTGCTGATTGATTTTGCGATCTCTAACTTTTGCGAACTGCTCAACTTTTCCGGCGGGACAGAACAGACATAGGTGGGCATAGATATCTCCTCTCACGGCACTGCTGGAAGTGGCTGCATTGATCGCTGCATGCAATCTGGACACTTGTTATGCTTGCTGAGCTACTGCAGGACCTGTAGCCGGGTGGACGACATTCGGCACACCTTTGGCGCCAAAGAAAACTGCTAGAAAGCGCATCGTCTGGGGACTATCATTTCGCCCGCGATGCCAGGTCGATCGGCACTGCAGGAAGGCTTGTCCTTCACTAAAAGATTGGGTTGATCCGTCCTCAAATTCCACGGCCAGCGTTTCCTCAAGAACGTAGACGTAAACCGGAGAAGGGTGCGTCATCCATTGCGAAACCGATCGCGCAGGAAAAGTGAATACGGATGACGATACCTCCGGCTCCGGTGTGCTGAGATAGAGTTCTGGTTCTCCCGCAATGGTGAGACTATCCTTCGATACTGGTGCCGTCGTGACGCTTGAGGTTAGATTCTGAGTCGTCTGCGTTGTCATTTGTATTCTCCTTTGAGGAGAGTCGCGCCATTGACTGAACGCCCACAATCAATGTGTGACCTCCTTATTATCTCTAGCCTGCAGGCGAAACAATGATCGATGTGGACTCC
>CAVZDT010000020.1:0-119876 GCA_963774175.1 uncultured Acidobacteriaceae bacterium | reverse complement strand
AACGTGAGTTCAAACATGGCCGGAACATGCCAGCCCAGGTACGCCACATTCATCGCAATCCACGCAAACACCGGATGCGTCACCGTGTGCACTACCGCCCTTAGCCATCGCGCGCGAAACACCGGCCGCAACCCGCGACGAATCAAAATCCGCGGCACTCCCGCGCAGCATCGGCACCACCGGCGCACCCAGCACAATCAGCGGCGGCGCAATCGACATCAGGATGAAGTGCTGAATCATGTGCGCCGCGAGCAGATAATCATCCAGCGCATCAATCGGCGAAGCCAGCGCGATCCACAACGACAACACACCCGCCACAAAACAAGCTGCGCGCCAAACCGGCAGCTCGCCGTCCGCGTGTAACGCGCGCCGCCATCCAGCCGCGCAGATACAGCACGAGCGCAATCGACAGCGAAATCAGACGGCGCCAGCGGCAGCGACCATGCGCGCAGCAGATCCCCCAGCGCCGGTACGCCGTTCGCCCCATCGTCAATCAGCATGAGACACATCATCGCCAATTCCTTCTCGCACCGTGCGACCGCCATCACCGCGCCGGTGTCTGCTCCTCCGCCCTGCCCCACCACCTGCCGCGACGCATCCTGCGAAGGCGGCTGATAATTCGGGTGCAGCGTCTCGAGAAAACGCACCAGCGCCGTAGTCTCCGCCGGCGAAAGCGCGCTTCCATACGCCGGCATGTTGCCGCCGCCCAGCAGCACCTGCCGGTACAGCTGATCTTCCGTCAACCGCGTCGCCACATCGTCCAGCGCCGGCCCGCGCTGCCCGCCGTGCCCGCCAAGCTGATGGCAATTGCGGCACTGCTTCTCCTGGAAGACATTCGCTCCCTGCCGCTCCAGTGGCGTCCGGCTCCGCAGCAGATTCAACCGGCACCGCCGCTCCACTCCACGCATCCATCTTCGGACTCCACGGCGTGTACGTCCCGAGGTTCGTCCACACGCCCAAGCACACCGCGATGAACATCACTGAAAACACCGCCACCGGCCGCCGCCACCAGCTCTTCTCGCCCACGCCCGCGACAAACGGCAACCCAAGCAGCACCGCCACTCGCGACCACCGGCACAATCAGGATGAACGGCGTCTCCATCTCCGGCGGCAGAAACGAAAGGACGGTGTAGATCCACAAAAAGAAAAAGTCCGGCTTGGGAACCGTATTGATAATCGTCGGATCCGGCACGCCCTTCGGCCCGTATCGGTCCGAACACCGCCGCACAGCACGCAACCGCAAACAGGATCGCCGCCGAAAAGAACAGGTCCTTCCACACCGCCCCCGGCACAAACGGAAGCCCATCCGTGTGCGCCAGTTCGTTGTACTCCTCGATGTACGTCTCGCGACGCACGATGCGCCCCGGCATCGGCCACTCATTGACACCGAGCTTCAGCACCATCCACACATGCAGCGCGGCGAATGCCAGCAGCGTTCCCGGAATCACAAACACGTGCAGCGCGAAAAATCGCGTCAGCGTCGCGCCGTTGATCATCGGCCCGCCCAGCATCAGGTGCACCAGTTCCCCGCCAACCAACGGCACGCGCCCCACAATCGACGCGCCGATGCCCAGCCCCCAGTAGGCATCCTGATCCAAGCGCAGCACCTGCCCCGTGAACGCCATGCCCAGCGTCATCAGCAGCAGGAATACGCCCAGGATCCATGTCAGCTCCCGCGGAAACTTGTATGCGCCAAACAGAAACACCTGCGCCATGTGGATCAGCACGACCGCGACCATGAAGTTCGATCCCCATCCATGCATCGCGCGCAAGAACCATCCCAGCGGCAGCTGGTGATTCAGCATCTGCAGGGAATTCCACGCATGTCGCCGCCGAAGGCTCATACACCAGCGCCAGCAGAATGCCCGTCACCACCTGCAGAATCAGCAGCACCAGGCTCGCGCTGCCGAAGACGTACCACCAGCTCGCAGTCTTCCGCGGCACTGGATGCAGCACCGCATCCTTCACCGGCCCTTCGAGTTGTACGCGCTCTCTCTAGCCAATCGTAGACGCGCTTGTACCAGGCCCCTTTGTCCGATCGCATGGTTCAATCCTTGAAACAAGTTGCGGCGCGTTCGGTGAAGCAGAGTGAAGGGCACGGCCCCGCACTTGCTCGATTTCTCAGTGTGGGCAGCTGCCCCGCCTTGATCAGCAGTTTCCCGCCTTCGACCTTGCGTTCATAGGTAAACAGTCCGCGCTCCGGCGGCCCCGAGGCGCGGCTTCCATCCGCGTAGTACACCCCGCCGTGACACGGACACATGAAAAGCTGAGACTCCGAGAACCACCGCACCGGACAGCCCAGGTGTGCACAGTTGATTGCAAACACCGTGAGTTCCCCCTCTGCCGAACACCGTACGTACGCTGGAACCTTCGCCGATTCCCCGTCCCACGGCTCCGAAAAAGGATTCATGTAGGTGATCAGCCTGGTCTCGCCCGGCGGAAAGTCGCTCACATTGCCGATCGTGATCCATTCCAGATAATCCTTGCGGCGCAGCACCGGGCCCAGCAGGTATGCCACCACCGGCGTCGCAATCACCAGCGCCACCGCCGCATTCAGCGCGATCCCCACGTTCATCATGAACGTTCGCCGCGATACGCGCTCCTGTCTCCAGGCGCTGTCCTGCTCTTCAGGACTCGGCGGCGGAAGTTTCTCGTCCATGGCTTCTCCTGCTTGCGTACTTCTTGTTCAACGTTTCACTGCGGGCGGTTGCGGTTCGCCTGCCTTCTCCGGTGTCGTGCTCGCACTCGGATATGGCTGTCCCGGATTCAGCGGCTTCTGCGCCATCAGCCACGCGCTCACGTTCGTAACCTCGTCATCAGTCATCGGCCGTCCCGGCGATATGCCCGCGCCAGTCCGGCTCGCCGATGTCCGGCCGTCCCGCAATCAATCGTCGTCCGCACGGTCTGCTCGTTGATCAGCGCGAGAAACGATCCATCCAGAATTGATCCAGCCTTGCCCGGCTTCTGCGCACGTCGATCCATGGCACTGCGCGCACGCCTGCGCATAAACAGCCTGCCCCTTCGCTGGATCGCCTGTTCGCGTTGCCTTGTAGGGCGGCGGTGTCTGCCCGCCAAAAGGATCTCCTGTCCGCCAGCGCGCGCGCATCCCCTCGACCAGCGCGTCGATCTGTGCATCAGTAAGCGTGCCACCATTCTCCACCGCGAATCCCGGCATCAGCGTTCCCTTTCCCGGGTCCCCGCGACGGCGGGTACCCTCCGGTCGTCGCTGGGGTGGTTCTGGCCCTTCGCAATCACCTCGCGCAGCGACGCATCGTCGACCAGCGCCTCATACTCCGGATTCGCAAGATTGGTCGCCGCACCATTCTGTCCATTCGCACCATGACATCCCGCGCAATTGTCGCCATACAGCTTCTCAAACGACAGCACCGCTTCCGGTCGCGGCACCTCCGGCCCGGCCTTCGGCTTCCCGGGCAGATCACAGCCCGCCAGCGCAAGCAGCGCCAGCGCGCACAGTCCTGCAAAAGCCGCCTTCTTCATTGCTTTGGCTCTTCCTCATCCGCGTTCGCGGCATGCAGGCCCGGCGACTCCACTCCCAACCGAACCGCAAGCGGAACCTGTCGAAGCCGCTTGATCTTGCCATACTTCGTCACCACGTATCCCGCTACCAGTCCGAAGATCACCTGCGACGCCGCGAACGACCACCAGTCAATCTGTTGCTGCAGAAACGGATTCACAATTCCCAGCACGCTGTGCAGCAGTCCCGTCCACACCGCAGGTGCGAGAATTCCGCCCAGCAGAATCGGATGCTTCGGCCAAATCGGCAACATGGCTCCATACAGCAATCCAACCAGCAGCGTCGTCGCTCCCTGGATGATGTTGGCGGTGACAAACGCGCTCAGTCGGAAGTGGCTCATCTGCTCAACGGTCGGATTCACCCAGTTCCCCACGCCCGCTCCACCCAGCAAATTCACCACGTACCAGATGCTGTGAAAGCGAATGATCCCGTAGATCTCCGCGGGAATTACCATGGCAATGCCGCCTGCAATCCCTCCAATAATTCCGCTCGAAATCGGAAACGTCTCCAGCGGCAACTGCGCGCGATGCGTCTCTCCCACATCGATCCGCGCCACTCTCTCAGCCGCGGGCACAATCCTTACCACTTCGTCGGTAACCGCGAACTTCCTCGTGCGCCTCGTGCGGCAGTACATTGCGAAACCATCCCACAATCGAAACAATCGTCAGAATCCCGCCCAGAATCGCCAGCCCCGCGCTCGTTACCAGCGACGCACACACCAGCGTCAGTCCCAGCGCCATCAGGAACGGCCACGCCGTCGGCGCCGGCAGATGAATGGAGTGCGTACTGCAGCGCGCCAAGCTGGCTCGAGCCGTATCATCCCGTATGAGAATCTGTCATCTACCCCACCACGTACACCACCGTAAACACCACCACCCACACCGCATCCACAAAGTGCCAGTAGAGCGCCAGCACCTTCACGCGCTCCGCATGTTCTACGCGCACGTGTCCCGTCAGCGCGAATAAGAGCGTGACCAGCATCATCAGCAAGCCCACCACAACGTGCGAGGCATGCAGTCCGACCAGCGAATAGAAACGTCGTTCCAAAGAGATTCGTATGAATCGTCAGATGATCGTGGACAATCAGCTTGTGCCACTCCATGCCCGTATCCACCAGGAAAATCGCGCCGAGCAGAATCGTGACGCTCCACCACAGCCGAAATGCCGCCATGCGCCCACGCTCAATCGCGCGCTCCGCGAGCATGATGAATCCGCTGCTCGACAGCAGGCACACGGTGCCGAAGTACGGAATCTCCAGAACCTCCTTCGGTGTCGGCCCGCTCACATCGCGACCGAGGTAATACAAATACGCCACCACAAAGATCGTGAAGATCGACGCCTCCGCCGTGATCAGGCTGGCCATGGCCACAACGCCGCGCGAAGGCATCTTCCATTCGCCTTCATCCGCTCGCATGCTGCAGTGGAACAGTCGCCATCTCGCTCCTCACTCAAATGCCGAATCCGGATCTTCCGGATGCTTCAGGTCCCACAGCGGCCGGCGGCTTGCTACCACCGGATCCACCGCAAAGTTGTAGGCAGGCGGCGGCGACGACGTCGACCACTCCAGCGTCCACGCATCCCACGGATCCGGCCCCGCTTCCTTGCCGCGGAAGTACGAGTGCACCAGGTTGTACACCAAAACCAGAACCGCGATGGCCTGGATAAATCCGCCCACCGAGACGATCTGGTTCAGCAGTGTCCATCCGCGATCCGGCTCGTATGTGTAGATCTGCCGCGGCATTCCCAGCAATCCCGGAAAGTGCATCATGTCAAACGTCAGATGAAACCCGATCACCATCAGCCAGAAGTGCCACTTGCCCAGCCGCTCATCCAGCATCCGCCCCGTCATCTTCGGATACCAGTAATAGATGGCCGCAAAAACCATGAAGACAATCGCGCCCACCAGCACGTAGTGAAAATGCGCCACCACAAAATAGGAGTTGTGCAGTCTGCCAGTTCCACGGCGAAATCGACAGCATGATGCCCGTCAGCCCCGCGATCACCCACTGAAACAGAAACGCAATCGAAAACAGCATCGGCGTCGCAAAACGAATCTTCCCGCCCCAGATCGTCGCCAGCCAGTTGAACATCTTGATCCCCGTCGGAATCGAAACCAGCATTGTCGAAAGCGTGAAGAACGCATTCCCGAACGACGTCATGCCGATCGTGAACATGTGGTGTGCCCACACGCTCAGGCTGATGAACCCGATCCCCACCGACGCCGCCACCATCGCCGGATAACCAAAGATCGCCTTCCGCGAAAATACCGGGAATAATCTCGTTGGCAAACGCGAATGCCGGCAGCACCAGCACGTACACCTCCGGATGCCCGAAGATCCAGAAGAAGTGCGCCCACAAAATCGCCGACCCGCCTGCCTGCGTATCGAAGAAGTGGCCGCCCAGGTAGCGATCGATCAGCAGCATGGCCTGCGCCGCCGTCAGCGGGCTCACCGCCACCAGCACCAGAAACGAAACGGTCGCATACAACCACGGCAGCAGCGGCATGCGAAACAGCGTCATCCCCTTGCACCGCATGCAGAAAACCGTGGCGAGAAAGTTGATCGCCGTTCCGATGCTTCCAATTCCACTCGCCAGCAGCGCCACGGCCCAGTAATCGACCGTGTGTCCCGGCGAGAACGCGCGCTCCGTCAGCGGCGCATACGCAAACCACGCCACATCGGGCGCAGAGCCCGTACCCGCCAGCCCCACGCCGCCGATAAAGCTGTAATACAGCAGCAGTCCTGCAAATGCGCTGATCCAGAAGCTGAACGCATTCAACCGCGGAAACGCCATGTCCCGTGCCCCGATCATCAGCGGCACAAGATAATTGCCGAACCCGAACAGGATCGGCATCCCCACCAGGAACACCATCGTGGTGCCGTGCATCGTGAACAGCCGGTTGAACGTGAAGGGCGAAACAAAGTCGTTATGCGGGAAGAATAGCTGCACGCGAATCATCATCGCTTCAACGCCGGCCACCAGCAGAAACACCAGCGCATAGCAGATGTACAGAATCCCCAGCCGCTTGTGATCGACCGTCACAATCCAGCTATGCACAAGCTCGAGGTACGTGCCCGATCGCGGTCGACGTCAGGAGTTCGGTCGAGCCCCGCCTCGATTCCTTGTGGCTGTCGGCATGCTCTCTGTGCCCATCTCCCGCTCCCCAGCCTGCTTTGTCCGCTTTGACAGCAGGACGACCTCAGTCGTGATGACTACTTCAACGTCAGTAAATACGCCGTGATCTGCTCGTTCTGCTTATCGGTCAAATGCATCGCCGGCATCAGCGATCCCGGCTTGATCTGGTTCGGATCCGTCGATCCACGCCAGCAGCTCTCTCTTTCGTATTCGGCGCCGCTCCCGCCGCAATCGTTGTCGCGGCTCATCAGGTGCGTCAGATCCGGCCCATACCGTCCCGTCGCGACCGTTCCCGGCCACCGTGTGGCAACTGATGCACGCCTGGTGCTCAAACACATACTGCCCAGCACGCGGCGAAATCTCCTGCGATGCTTCCGTAGCTCATTGCCCCTCGCGCCATCGCGCTCGGCAGTCGTGCGACCACGTTCGTTCCTGCATGCACAACATTCCCTGGATTCCCCGCGCTCGTGCGCGTCTCTCACTCAGCTCCTGCGTGTCGCGATCTCCGGCTGCATCCTCTGCTGATTCGCAATCCACTGCTGGAACTGTTCCGGCGTATCCACGTACACGCGCAGCAGCATCTTCGCGTGCTCCGCCCCGCAAAACTGCGCACACTGCCCCACGTAGAGCCCCGGCGCTCTGCGGATCGATCCACATCTCGTTCACGCGATTCGGCAGCAGGTCCGTCTTGCCCGCCAGTTGCGGCACCCAGAAGCTGTGAATCACATCAGCCGAAGTCAGTTTCATGAACGTCGGCCGCGATCCTGGCCGCGCTGCTCACCGGCACATGCAGCTCATTCGCCGTCACCACGTTGTACTGCGGATAGCGGAACTCCCACCAGAACTGGTGCCCCACCACGGTCACATCCAGTGCCGTCGCCGGCTTCGGCGCATCCTGCACGCTGAACAGCACCCGCGCCGTCGTCAGAAACAGCACCACGATGATCAGTATCGGAATAATCGTCCACGACAACTCGATCTGCACGCTGCCGAAGACCTGCGGCGGTTCCGTCGTGTCGCCCTGGCGCGCCCGAAAGCGCACAAGCGCATACACCAGCAACCCGCTCACGCCCACAAAGATCAATCCCGTAATCGTGAGCACGAAAATCGACAGGTTATTCAGCTCGCTCGCCGGTGCGCCATTGCGAGAAAAAGTCGACGTGGACGAAGACGCCCACGCGCTCGCACCCATGAAGAATTGCGCCGCAAAAGTGATCAAGCATCGACAGGTGAAGACTCTCGATCTCACTCGAATACAGACCTTGTGGGGATTCCGAGCTGCCGGGTACAAAAACTCTGACGTTCTTCGCAACCGCGAGGTTCCAGCCCAAGAGCAGTCAACAAAACCGGGCGACATGCGCTCGATTCAATTTCCGAAATTCCAGCGGGACCTCGTCGGTGCAGGGGCTCACCGAAGAAAATCCATCATAACACCGCTGTGTTGTGCGCTGGTCACAACTCGAAACTCCGCGCGCCGGCACGGTTGCGGCATAAAGATCAGAAGATCCGCGCCGATCTGCTGACTCGCTGTCAAGGCATCGGAGCCGAAGAATAACGAATCAATGCGACGAGAAAATTCAGCTGTGTGCCGTCGTCTCCGGGAGCGTCAGCGTTCGTCCTCCATGTTCGGCTCAGTCCACAAGAGAATCGCCTGCGGCAGCGTGATGTAGAGAACGCCGGCCGCCATGAGCACGCTGTAGGGGAGTTGCTGAAACGTTGCGAAGAGCACGGGATGCGCCGCTTCGCTGACTTTGCCATGCAATTGCGTGGTGACAAGTGCGAGCAGCAGGCAATTGCCGATCCAGGGGTACGCACGCGCGGTTGCGTGATCCCAGCGATACGATTCGCGCTCGTCGGTGGCCTGGTTGGGCCGGCCAACAAGATGAGAGACCATGATGCTGACCGCGACGACGGCGATGAGGCACCAGGTATAGAACACGGACCTGCTGAACCAGAACACGGCCACGATGAAGGCGGCAAATGCGGCGTAGGTGGCAACCACGAGCCACCGCCGATGCACCCGCGGCGCCATGTTGATCCGTTTCCCCAGGAAGACCACTTGCGTATTCATCTGCTCTTCTCCACTTCCAACTCCGGGCTTCGGGTTCCGTACACCTGCTCGCTCAGCGGGCGGAACGGCCGGGTCGAAAACACCGCTTCGATCGGCAGCCCGAAAAACTCGGCGATCTGGAAAGCGAGTTTCAGGCTGGGCCCGTAGTTGCCGCGCTCGAGGAAGCCGATTGTCTGGTAGTTCACGCTCACCGCATCGGCCAGGTCCTGCCGGCTGATGCGGCGCTCAGCGCGCAGCACGGCAATGCGGTTATAGAGGCCGCTTTCGCCCGAACCGGATGAACTCATATTTTCATTCACGACATAATATTGTGTTAACACAACGAATCTGTCAATAAGGAAAACAGCACAATGTGCGCGGAGGGTATTGCGGGAGGCAGACCGCCGGGTGTAAACGCTCTAAACAAATGTGCAATTGCTCGCCAGCTGCAAGCGCTGGCCAGCTCTTCAAAAAAATCGATTCAGGTAAAATCGCAGAGATCAAGGACTTAGCCGGAAGGGTATCCAGCAAGTGGCTCTTTCCATTAAGGTTAAGTCTCAAAGTCGTCAGGATATTGGAGTTAGGCGCCCGATTTCGGTCATTTGCACCAATTATGGGGCGCGCTGTCCCGAATGCGGTGCGATGGCCGACAAGCATGGGACGCGAAAGCATCGATGATTTTGCCGCCCGACTGTGCTGGTTTTTTGCAGGTGAGACAAGTATAGGAAAAGCGGCGAATTAGGCTGCAAGACGGCGGAAATTCATTTTCCCAATGGAATCATAAAGATGGGCGGATTCCTGGGAGGCGGGGTATTGACATCGCTTTTTCCACGAGGGGCCGCTTACGATCTCATCGCGAATTCCCCGCCGCTCTCCAGCAGCTTCGCCACGGCCTCTTTCGAAGTCGACTCGGTATAAATCCGCATCAGCGGCTCCGTCCCGCTGGCGCGAAACAGAATCCACGTCTCCGCCGCGTTCGGCTTCGTCTTTGCCTCGGGATTGTCGAGGTAGAACTTCACCCCGTCCAGCGTCTCCTGCCGCAGAATCGGCATGCCCGCAATCGAAGCATCGCCGACCTGCAGCGCCCGTGCCCGCGCGATCGCCGCATTCTTCAGGTAGTCGGGAATGTGCAGATCGATGCGCCCGTACTGATGCTCGCCGATACTCCGCCTGCAGATCGGCGACAAGCTGGCCCAGCGTCTTCTTCTCCTCAGCCATCACGTTCGCCAGCAGCAGCGCATTCAGCAGGCCGTCGCGCTCCGGCAGATGCCGCTGGAATCCGATGCCGCCCGACTCCTCGCCGCCCATCACGATCTCGCGCTCCAGCATCAGGTCGCAGACATACTTGAAGCCGATGCCGTGCTCGATCAGCTCGCGCCCGTACTTCTTCGCAATCCGATCCAGCATCTTCGTCGTGTTGAACGCGCGCGTCACCGCGCCCGGCCAGCCTTTACGGCGAAGAACCCAGCTCAGCAGCACCGAAAAAATCTTGTGCGGATCGACAAAGTTTCCATCCTCATCCGTCGCGCCGATGCGGTCCGCATCGCCGTCCGTGCACAGCCCCGCATCGCACTTGTGCGCCACCGCCGCCTCGCCCAGCGCGCGAATGTGCGGCTCAATCGGCTCCGGATTGATGCCCGGAAACAGCGGGTCCGGATTACCGCGAATCTGCACATGATCCACGCCGATGCGCGTAAAGATGTCCGACAGAATCGTCCGCCCCGCGCCGTACATCGAGTCGATGGCAAACTTCATCCCCGACTTCGCAATCAGGTCGAGATCGGCGAAGCTCTCAATCGCCTTCAGATAAGGCGGCAGAAAATCCACCTCCTCAATCGCCGCCGGCTGCTTCGGCCTTCGGCGCCGGCTTATCGAGATAGCTCTCAATCGCCGCGATGATCGAAGGCTTGCCCGACCCGCCGTACCAGGCCTTGTACTTCACGCCATTCCACTGCGCCGGATTGTGCGACGACGTGATCATGATGCCGCCCGCCGCGCCGCGCTCGCGCACGCCAAAGCTCAGCGCCGGCGTCGGCGTAATGTCATTGGCCAGCGCAACGGAATTCCGGTCGCAGCCACCACCTCGGCGCAAGCCCGCGCAAACGCCTTCGACCCGAACCGCGTGTCGTAGCCGATGCAAAGTCCCTTCGCAGGATCTTCCTGCGCATGAATGTAAGCGGCAATCGCCGCCGCGGCGGTGCGCACATTGGCAAACGTAAAGTCGTCGGCGATGACGCCGCGCCAGCCGTCGGTTCCAAACTTGATTTGTGGATGAGGCATTCTTTTCGCTTAATCTCCGTGAATCAATAAGCATAATGGAGCGCGGCGGCGGCCGGCGTTGGGAGCTTGCCAGGCTGTGGAATGATGACGGAGCGTCAAGCCGGAGACTTCCTCTTGCGTGGAGGAATGTAGTGAAAGCGAATCAGGTAAATCCTGTCGCCGCTGCCGTGCTTCGCAACCTTCAGCAGATCCAGCACGCCGGCAAATCCCGACTCCCGCGCCAACTGCGGCGTGATATCCGGAAACCCGATCGGCTCAATCGAATCCACTTCGATCTCGCCGTCTTCCATCGGGTAACGCCCACCCACGCGCACATGCAGCGTCTTCCAGATGCGCACTGTGCAGGTGATATCGCCTCTGCGCACGCCTTCACGAAGACGCTTGGTAAATTGCATCTCTCCATCCACTTGGAATCGGCCGGTGAAGAACTCCGCAGGGGCTGAAGGCCACGTTCTTTGTTGCGGCATTTGCGGCACGAGTAAACAGCTTGCTGAAAAAGTCCGAATTATGAACGAGCGTCGCACAGGGGCTAAAGCCCGTACCCATTTTGTGGCGTTTATGGCCTGGCTGAAGCCATGCCCTTGTTACAAGACTGCCTGGCTCACCCAGAGGGTCCCCGCATGCCCTTGTTACAAAACCTCGTTTTCTCGGGTTTTTCAGCAAGCTGTAAAACCCCGCCGCTTTTTCAGTCCCTTTTCGGCTTGCGGCCCGGCTAAAGCCGTGCCCTTGTTACAGAGCCGCCTTCAATTGAATTCTTCCGCAAGCCATGCCGTGATACATACGCTTTCGGCGGGGTTCGTCCGCAAGCCGTGGAGTCCCTGACCTGCACGGCACGAGGGCATCCGCGGCTGCCTGGAATCGGACCGGTTCTAGATCAGCTCGTCGCGCCCTGAGAGGCCCAGTTCCTTAACCACCTTGCCCACATCCTGCGAGTGGTCGCGATGCACAATCAGAAGCGCATCCTCGGTATCCACGATGACAAGGTTTTCAACGCCGACCAGCGCAACAAACTTCTTCGGGCTGTAGATGTAGTTGTTGCCGGCCTCGATGGTCAGGTGGCCGTCCGACTCGGCCACGTTGCCGTCGCCATCGCCGCGCAGCCGCGTCTCCATCTGGTACTCGTAGAGCGACGCCCACGAGCCCAGATCGTTCCACGCAAACTCCGCCGGCACGCAGTAGAGATGCGACAGCGTGCTCGCCCTTTGCCGACCGCGGCTCCAGCACCGCGTAGTCCACCGAAATGTTTTCGCACTTCGGATACAGCTCGCGAAATACCTCTTCGAACTCCGGCGTTCCAAAGCTTGCGGCGATCTTCTCGAGCAGCGGAGCCGTCTCCGGCAGATGCTCGCGCACCGCATTGGCCAGCGTCTTCGCCGACCACAGGAACATGCCCGAGTTCCAGTAGTAATTGCCTGCGGCCACAAACTCCTGGGCGCGATTCAGATTCGGCTTCTCCGTAAACCGGCGAACCCGGAGCGCAGCCTCTGCTCGCATCATCGTCGCCGGTCTCGATGTAGCCGTAGCCGGTCTCGGCGCGCGTCGGCTCAATGCCCAGCACCACGATATTGTCGCCCGCGGCCGCAAGGGCAATCCCCTTCTGCAGCGCCTTCAGGAACCGCGGCTCGTCGGCAATCACGTGGTCCGACGGAAACACGCCCAGCACCGCCTCAGGATTCTCCCGCTCGATCAGGAAAGCGGCCAGCCCGCAGGCCGGCGCGGTATTGCGCGCTACAGGCTCCTCGACGATCTGGTGGCGCGGCACTCCGGTCAGCTGGTCGGCGATCTCCTGCGCCAGGAACTCGTTGGTGATCACCCAGGTTTTTTCAGGCGAAGCCAGCGGCTTCAGACGCTCCACCGTCTGCTGAATCATCGAGCGCTCGCCATCGAGCGCCAACACTTGCTTGGCCCGGGCGCGGCGCGAGCGGGGCCAGAAATCGGGTTCCGCTGCCACCGGCAAGTATGACTGGACGAAAATCAATAGACTTCGGCATGGAAAACACATCCTACCCGACAGAAGCTAGGTTTGCACAGTGATGGGCGATACTTTTTGGTTTAGTTAAAGCGGCTCAGCAGTCCTGCGTCTCGATGCCATTTCTGCCGAGCGGTTTTTGACCAGGAAGAAGCCACATTGAACTGAGAGCAAAAGGGCTACGCGATCTGCGGAACCGCCGCGACCGGCTTCTTGCCTAAGAAGGGCAGGCATCCGGGCCTGTGACGCTCCTCACTCCCCACCATGCGCCCGTTTGAATTTTGGTCAAGTTTGAAATCTCCAGGACCGCGGCCAATATATGCGGGTCTGCCTCATTCCACTGTTTCCGCGACGGACCGAGACATTTGCATCATCGCGGTCGGATCTCAGAGCTCGAACTTTCGACTAATTCTGCGAGTCGGCTGCAGCAGGCAACCGGCCATATCGGGTAAGCTAACTGCATGTTCGGCACCAGCCAAGGCTCCTTCCGTCTCTTCCGCATCAATGGAATCGACGTTCTATCTCAACTGGACGTGGTTCCTCGTCGCCGTCTACGAAATTGAGGCTCGAAAGGGCAGATACAGTTCCGTGCTGTGGAACGTGCATCGAGTACCTGGCGCTCTTTCGCAATTGTGCTGACTGCACGAATTCGGCCACGCCCTCGCCTGCCGCTCGGTCGGTGGCACCGCCGACACCATCATGCTCTGGCCGCTTGGCGGCGTGGCCTACGTCAATCCGCCGCAGCGCCCGGGCGCCACCCTGTGGAGCATCGCCGCCGGTCCGCTGGTGAATGTGTGTCTGGCTGCTGCCGTTGGCGAGCTGGCTTGGACGGCAGCTCAGCTCGCTCGCATTGGCACGTATTCGATGCCCGACGTCTACCACCTCATTGTCCGCGATTCTCTCATCAACATCGTCCTGCTCGTTTTCAACATCCTCCCCATCTACCCCCTCGATGGCGGCCAGATCCTGCGGTCGCTGCTCTGGTTTCCCCTGGGCCGCGCACGCAGCCTGATGATTGCGTCCTTTCTGGGCTTCTTTGGAGTTGCCGGATTCATCGCTGCTGGCCCTCTGGTACCCGCTCCGTCTGGACCGGCCTCATCGCTGCCTACGCCGGCATGAACTGCTGGAACGGCTTCAAAACCGCGCGCGCCCTGCGCAAGCCTGAAAAGATTCCCCGCCGCCAGGGATTTGCCTGCCCCAGTTGCCGAACCGCTCCTCCCGTCGGCCCGTTCTGGCGCTGCAACAAGTGCAACACCAGGTTCGACACCTTCCAGACCGGCGGCGTCTGCCCGCAATGTTCGGCGCGCTTTGAAAACACCACCTGCCTCGATTGCCGCCAGAGCTCCCCGATCTGCGAATGGCAGGTTGGCTATGTCCCCGGCGTCGGCGTCATCAACGGCGAAGTCCCCGCCGCTAGGCTGACTAACGTGCAGGTGTCTCCTGAGCGAACGCAAAGTCCGCCAAACATGCGCGGCTTCTTCGCGTGCATCCGGTGGCGACAGCACAACTCTGCGCACTCGCCACAAAACGAAAAAGGCCCGGTACTTTGCCGGGCCTTTCTCAATCAAGACTACCTGAAAATCTATCCGCAGTTGCCCAGAAACTCGCCCATCCGCCGCGTCCCCTCGTCGATGTTCTGCTTCGTCACCGGGTACGAAATGCGGATATGCTCGCCTGTCCCGAACGCCTCGCCCGGCACCGTCACCACGTGCGCCTCGTGCAGCAGCCGCGTCGCCAGTTCCGTCGCCGTCCTGATTCCGCCCTTGCCGATAAACGCCCGATGTTCGGATACACGTAGAACGCGCCCTCCGGCTTGGTGCAGGTCACCCCGGGAATCTCCGTCAGCTTCGCCAGCATGTAGTCCCGCAGATCGATGAACTCCGCGCGGAACTGCGCGACGCACTCCTGCGAGCCGGCCAGCGCCGCAATCGCCGCCTTCTGCACCATGCTCGCCGCATTCGAGGTCGACTGCGACTGCAGCTTGCTCAGGTTCGCCGCCACCGGCTTCGCCGCCAGCGCATAACCCGCGCGCCATCCCGTCATCGAGTAGGTCTTCGACAGCGACCCGAGAATCACGATGTGCTCCTTGGCCCACGTATACGACCCGCCCGAAACCGGCTTGCCCGGCATAGTTCAGATACACATAGCACTCGTCCAGAAGCAGGAAAATCCCGCGCTCATGGGCCAGGTGACACGATCCGCTCCAGGTCCTCCGCCGACACCACCGAACCCGCCGGATTCGACGGCGAATTCAGAATGATGGCCTTGGTCCGCGGCGTAATCGCCTTCTCAATCGCGTCCGCCGTGATGCGGAAATTCTCCGCCTCGCTGGTCTCGAGGAAAACCACCTTGCCGCCCGCGTACTGGATGATGTCCTTGAAGCTCACCCAGTACGGAACCGGCAGAATCACCTCGTCGCCGTGATCCACCAGCACCTGGATCGTGTTGAACAGCGCCAGCTTTCCGCCGGTGGTAAAGACGGCCTCGTCGATCGCGTAGTCCGACCCGAAGTCGCAGGCATGCCGCTCCACGATCGCCTTGCGCACGTCCGGAATGCCCGGAACGACGGTATAGCGCGTGAAATTGGCCTCAATCGCCGCAATTGCAGCGTCTTTAATGTGTCGCGGAGTGGCAAAATGCGGCTCGCCGGCGCCAAAATCCACCAGGTTTGCGCCCTGTGCGCGCAGTTTGGCAGCCTCGGCGGCCACCGCCATGGTTGCAGAAACCTCAATACGGCCAATACGGTCGGCAAAAACTTTTGCAGGAGCAGCAACTGTCATGATGCTTCTATCTTTACAGATTTCGGGGCGGACGCAAAATCTGATCTGGATAAATGCTGCGGATGATTGGCGCGATCCCAGGTTTCAAAAGCGAGACCTGGGGCACCCGGCAGGGGCGCGCGGTGGTCTGCGGTTCACTGGACTGTTCCCGATGCGTAGGGCGGCCTGTTACTGATGTGGGATTGTGG
Organism: uncultured Acidobacteriaceae bacterium; assembly: GCA_963774175.1. GTDB lineage: Bacteria > Acidobacteriota > Terriglobia > Terriglobales > Acidobacteriaceae > Telmatobacter. Next base: position 103,939 of record CAVZDT010000020.1, on the reverse strand, counting down.
CCGGATCGCGTTGCGCGTACGTTCGGGTCAAGTGCACAGTATCGACGTGGGTGCACTCTCTCCTCAACCCAGGAACATCGAGCCCGCCGATAGGCGGGCTTCCTGTTTCTGGCCCAGCCCCTGGTTCATTGGACAGTCGCACGCGCTACAAGCTGCCGGCTACGGGCAACAAGCTGATGGCTGAAAGCTGATGGCTGGCGGCTGCCTCTACTCCGTTTCCCTCTTCGTCAGCTCCACCAGCCGCTTCATCAGCCCGAATGCCGCCGACAGAATCGGCCCGCCCATCGCATCCTGGTTCAGGGCATCCACCGGCCCCTGTCCCAGGTGGATTCCGCTCGGCGTCAGCAGATTGATGCGGGCATTTCCGTTCTTTGGCTCCGGCGGCCGCGCCTGCGTCCATGGACCGATGGCCTTCGCCACCACCGTCCCCGCCTGCAGTAACTCGTCAATCAGCTCGTCCAGCGAATCGTCCCGCCGCTCCCACAGCACTCCGGCCCCGCTGTAGTTGAAATACCGCGCCCGGTGATCGCGATAGGCCGCCACCAGGTCCAGTCCCTTCGGCATGCCGACCTCAACCACCACCCCAAGCACGTCCTTCGCCTTCTCCGGCGACGAGGTGTCTCCCAGTTCCCGGAGCGTATGCCAAGCCTGCAGAAAGACGCGCGTCTCGAGGTCCGGCATCTCCAGGATCTGCCGCACCGCCTCCCTGGCCCCGTTGACGTCGCCTGTATCCTGCAGATCCCGCGCCCGCTGAAATGAGGCCCACGGCTCACCCAGCAAGACCTTGGGATGCGCCTTCACAAGCTCGGCCAGCGGAACATCCCCGAAGAGCGTGTTCCTGATCTCGCGGTGAATCGAGGAGGGATTGAGCGCTACAAAGTCCGACACGACTGAACCTCCTCGTCTCGCGCAGACTTCAGCCGCGCGCTGATGCGGCTGCGCAGGCGCTTGAGAACGTTGGGGGGAACCAGCCCGGCGACCTCGCCGCCAAAGCTGAAAACTTCTTTCAGCATGCGCGAACTTACAAAGGAGTAACGGCCCGCCGGCTGCAGAAACACGGTTTCGATCTCAGGCGCAAGACGCCGGTTCATCAGCGCCATCTGAAATTCGTGCTCGTAGTCGGAGATGGCCCGAATGCCGCGCAAAACGGCAGTCGCACCCAACTGGCGCGCAAAATCCACCATCAGGCCGTCGAACGTTGCCACGCTCACGTTGCCCAGCGCCGCCGTCGACTCGCGCAGCATCTCCTCGCGCTCTTCCACGGTGAACAGGGGGTTCTTGACCGGGTTCCTGAGAATGCCGACCGTGAGGTGCTCGAAGAGCTTCGACCCGCGCTGGATCAGATCGATGTGCCCGTTGGTCGGCGGGTCGAACGTCCCGGGATAAAGCGCCTTCACGCTCATCGAGTCTGCTCCGGTTTGATTCTACGGTATTTCCGGCGCATCGACCGCGTACAGGACCACGACAGATGCCCTCAGAACCAACACCGGCAACGAATCGCCCCGAATCCACCTCTCGCACGGCAGATCCTGATTGGAAGCCGGTTCGCAGATCGAATTGACGGCGCCTCAGTTCTCGTCTAGAGAGGCTTTCCCGCCTGGAATGGAGCGAGCTGATCGGAGATTTTGGACTTATCACCCACCGCGACGATCGTCATCGACTGCGGCTTGAGGTACTGCGCCGTCATCTTTTGAACATCCTGGGGAGAGACAACATTGACTTTGGCAACGTAGGTCTTCATGCGGTCCGCTTCGGCCCACAGTGCAGTCTCAAGCCTGTTGGAAGGGAGCGCCTCGAAGAACTTCGTGAAATCAAAGCGCGTGGAGCCGTTGAGAATGCCGCCATTGCTCTGTACCAGCTTGATGAACTCCATCTTGCCCAGGTTCGTTGACCCCTGAAACATCATGTGCTCGAACAGATGAGCAAAGCCGGTCCGATCGCGCGGCTCGATGCGGAACCCGATGCGATAGTAGACCCCAATACAGACGGTGGGCGCGGTATGGTCTGGGGAAAGTACAACCCGCAATCCGTTCGGCAGCTTGTAATACTCCACCGTGACATGAAAACTTTCCACGGCTGGCTCGCCGACGCATGGCAGCCCCATTGTGAGTGCGCCGGACAATGCGAAAACCGCCAGCCGCAGTTGCATGAATAATTTCCTGTGCATGCCTCTCCTGAAAAGCTCTTTTTCGCGTCATCGCTGATCAACAGGATTGTGACGATCGAGGCTGGGTCCCGGTTTGACCTCGGTTTCCATCTGCGGAGTGCGCCGATTTTACACCCTCCGCCGAAGTTCCAACATTTTTCCGTGCGAAAGGCACAGGTGATTTCGTTCGGGCGTCAGGGCGCCGAATCTATAACGAAAATGCGATCACGTAGTCGCCTTGCTTCGATCCGAGTTTGCCGTGGCCTCCGGCGCAAATCAGCAGATACTGCTTGCCTTTCCACGTAGTAGGTCATCGGCGTGGCATTGGCGGCAGCGGGCAGTTGGTAGTTCCACAATTCCTTGCCGGTCTCCGCATCGAACGCGTGCAGATGGGGATCGATCGTCGCGGAAGTAAACACCAGGCTGCCAGCGGTGACCATTGGCCCTCCGAGGTTGATCGAACCGGTAGTTTGCCCAGGCACCAGCGTGCCCAGCGGAACGTCCCACATGACCTTCCCCGTGAACAAATCCACTGCTTCGGTTGTTCCCCATGGGGGACGGTTGCAGGGAGTGCCGCTGGGAGAGAAAAGAAACGTCCGGTACAAGCCAAAAGGAGAGGGCTCCTGGTCGCCGAATTCTCCGTAGATGCGGTTGTCCTGGTCCTTGTGCACTTCAGCGCCATAATCCGCCCGCGGAATCAGCTTGACCCAGGCGACCAGGCGATTCGTGTTCACAATCATTGCGTGATGCTGCGGGTCATATGCGGCACTCCCCCAGTTCACGCCTCCTACATTTCCGGGAGCCTGCACGGTGCCCTGTAAACTCGGAGGCGTAAAAATCCCTTCGTTGCGCGAAGCCGCGATTTTGTCCCGGCACCACTTCGCGTCCGCATCCCTCGGTCCCCACGCATCCGCGGCTTCGAATTTTTCCGGCACCAGCGAGATCGTCGAAAACGGCTGTGTTGGTGAACTTTCCTCGCCGGCAATATCGGATTGAGGCACGCGGCGTTCCTCAATCGGAAGCAGGGAGGCGCCGGTCAGCCGGTTCAGCACAAACACATGGCCCATCTTTGTATTGATCACCACCGCCGGCGTTCCATCTTTCCAAGTGAACAGCGCGGGCTGGGCGGCAACGTCGTAGTCCCATAAATCGTGGTGCACTACCTGAAACCCCCAGACGAATTCGCCTGTCGAAGCGTGCAGAGCCACGACCGAGTCGGCCCATTTGTCATCTCCTTTGCGTATACCGCCGAAATAATCGGGAGCGGCGCTGCCGGTGGGCACAAAAACCAAGTCATGCGCGGCGTCTACGGAGAAAACGCCCCAGGCGTTGCCGGCCCCCGTGCGCGGCTTGGTATCTTTCGCCCAGGGAATAGGATCCCAGGTCCAACGAAGTTTGCCAGAGCGCGCGTCGAACCCGCGCACAATGCCACGGCCGGTGTCGACTCGCCAGTTGTCGGCGATCGAAGATCCGAGAATCACCAGATCCTTGTAAATCGCCGGCGGAGAGGTCACCTGGTACCCGCCTGTCCAGATTGTCTGCGTTGCAGCCCCTTCATTCAGGTCAACCGTGCCGTTGGCACCGAAGTCCGTACAAGGCTTTCCCGTTTCACCATCCAGCGCAATCAGGCGGGCGTCAAGGGTGCCAATGAAAATGCGCAATCTGCACGGAGCGCCGGCTTTCGCATGCGGGTCATGCCAGGCCGAAACGCCTCGCGAACTGACCTCCGAATAGTTCTTCTCCAGGTCAACGCCCGGGTCGTATTCCCACAACTTGACTCCGGTCCCCGGGTCAAGCGCAATCACGTGGTTGTATGGCGTGCTGAGGAACAGCTTCCCGTCAACGAGAATCGGCGTGGCTTCGAAAGCGGCCTTCCGCAGCAGCTTGGTCGGCTTGTCGTTTGCCCCGGTGCGATAAGTCCATGCCACCCTCAGCCGGTCCACATTGCTTCGATTGATCTCGGATTCAGCCGAGTAGCGTGTCCCGCCCGGATCGTTTCCGTACGTCGGCCAACCGGTTTCCGCTCCATTTGGAACGTCGCTCTGAGCCCGTGCCACGACCGAAGCCGAAACCAGAATGAAAAAAACAGCCCACGCGATGTTTTTCCTCATGCTGGCTACGATAGCGAGTGACGCGCAAGGTGACAACGATGACAGCCGATCAGGAACATCGGGCGCTGTCCTCACTTGCTGTAAGCGAGCTCTTCGTTGCTGGGTTGCGCCGTCTTTGAAGAGAGGTAAATCGAGAGCAACCGTGATGTCGTCCGTCTGGCCGAATCGCTTGCGCCGTCTGCGCAATGTACCGCGCCGACTCGTTGCTCACCTGCTGCGTCCGCTCGAAGCCGAACAACTCGCCCTCGGCGTTGGTCGCCTCCACCACACCGTCGGAAAGAAACACCAGCCGGTCGCCGCGATTCAGTTGAAATCTCGTCTGCTCGTACTCCGTGTCGGCAATCACTCCCAGCGGCAGACTCCCCGCAGCGCCAATTCGCGCCCATCGCGATACGGATTCAGGTGTCCGGCATTGGCGATCGTCGTCGTTCCGTCCGGATAGATCGCGCGCGCACAGGCACGTGGCAAAACACGGTGCGCAATCCAGCTCTTTCACTGCCGTTCCCGGCGACGACACTGCCCCGATCAGCACGTGATTCAGATGGTCTCAGCACCGTCGCCGGATCGTGCGACAGCTCATTGCGTAGCGCGCCCACCAGCGTGCTCGAATTCATCGCCGCCTGCAGCCCCTTCCCGCTCACGTCTCCCACCACGATCAGCAGCGAATCATCCTTCAAGCGGCAGCACCTGGAAGAAATCTCCGCCTACTCCGTTCACCGGCAGGTATGCGCTCTCGAGCATGAAGTTGCGATTCGACGGCAGTTGCGTGGGAATCAGCAGCGCCTGCACACTGCGTGCCGCCGCGATCTCCGCCGCCGATCGCTGCTCCTCCTGGCTGATGCGGACAAAGCGGTAAAGAATCACCGCAATCAGGCTTCCCAGGAACACCGTGTAAGCCACCGTGCCGATGCCAAATTCGATCAGGTCCGAAATAGAAGCGATGCGACGCAAAGCCGCTCAGGCAGCCAATGCCTGAATGCCGCAAAGTCCAGCACCGTATCGCCGAGTCTGCCGTCGCGGCCAGAAAGAACGGCAGCAGCATCACGCCGGCCTCGCTTCGTCCCTGCGCCACGCGCGGAACAGCAAAACCATCACCAGGCCGCAGAACAGAACCTCCGACGCGACCGAGAGGATCTGATACACCAGGGTCAGGTGGAGGAAGAAGACAGAAACGGCAGAACCAGCACCCCGATCTGCACGCCACGCACGAATCTTCCGCGACTTCGTCCCCGTGAAGTGGAGAACAAATTCCAGCGTGATGGCGATAAAGATGCGGCCGCTAAACATCGTGAAGATGCGGTAGACCGAGAGCGGCATGATCGCAAGCCCGAAGGCGGAGTCCGCCGCGCCGCCCGCAGCCACCGACAGGCACAACAGCGCAAGCCACAGATACTCGGGATGGTGTCTGCTGCGCCAGATAGAGAAATCCACCCAGCATAGCGACGCAGAAAAACAGAAACGCGACCAGCAGATTGGCAATCGACCGTACTCATTCCACTGGTGGCCGATCGCCATCGCATGGCGCTCAGTCATATCATTCGCCGCGCCAAGTTCCACCCTGCGCAGAAGTCCGTGGGTGATCGTCGCCGGCCCTGCCCAGGTACGGATCGCGATCACTGTTGGTCCCGATGCCGCCGGATACAGTTGCACCACAAACGGAGGAGACTGGTACTCCGAGGGCGATTCCGTCATTCCCTTGGTATGGCCCGCCTCCGCGCCGTTCACAAACACACCAGCTGGCCAACCGAGTTGCTCGAAACTAGCAGCGAGAGCGGCTGCCCTGAAGCAAAAGTGCTGAACTGCGCAAGTTGCTGCGGCTGAATCGTCAGCCGATACCACGCATACCCGTTATAGGTATCGAACCCCTGCTCCACCAGTGACTGGCTGAGGTTGACGTGGGCCAGTCGGAGTCGTTAAAGCCCGGATTCGCCCCACTGCAGGTCATCTCCGGTGTGAAAGCGCCACTGACCGTCGAGAAGCGTGACGGTGCGTATTCCGGCGGTCGGCTGGCACTGGCTGATCCGCTGCTGGCCGTGGCGGGCTGTTGCGCAATCACGCAGACAATGCGCACAAGCAAGCGACCGCCAGCCAGCAGAAAATAACCCGCTGATGAAGATTCGCGACCGCTCGCCGGAAAGTATTCATTCGTGTTCCAAGTTTAGAGCAACCACCAAGAAGCGAAGGAAGCCGCCGTACCTTCCTTCATACGTTTGCCGCCAATCGAGTTCCCCTGCGGCATTCGCCAGTCATGCGCAATTTCGCATTCATGGATGCTTTTGACGAGCCGAACAGGAGTATGTAAGGGCATTTGATGGGAAGCGGTGTCTGCAGCGGCTTAGATGGAGCAGGAGAATCCTGACAGGTCCAACGAACAGAAGAAGGCAAGGCTGTCGCAAGAACGACCATCGTAAACGGCCGAACGCCCATGCCTTGCCTCCGGATAGTGCAGAATTGTGGCGATTAGCCCCGACGAACGCGAACCGCTTCCTTGGCCTCGGCTGGCCCGTGGCCGGAACCTCGGGCACCTCAGCCTTGGCAACTGCCAATGCCCAGCTTCTTGCGCACCTCGGCGTCCATCTTGGCGAAGATATCCTTGTTTTCCTTGAGGAAGTTGCGCGTATTCTCGCGCCCCTGCCCGATGCGCTCGCCGGAATAGCTGTACCACGCGCCGGACTTCTCCACGATGTTGTTGGCCACCGCCAGGTCCAGCACATCGCCCTCGCGGCTGATGCCCTCGCCGTAGAGAATGTCGAACTCGGCCTCGCGGAACGGCGCGGCAACCTTGTTCTTCACGATCTTGACCTTGGTCCGATTGCCCGTAACCACGTCGCCTTCCTTGATGGCGGCGATGCGGCGGATATCCACGCGCACCGACGAGTAAAACTTCAGCGCGCGCCCGCCGGTCGTCGTCTCCGGATTGCCGAACATCACGCCGATCTTCTCGCGAATCTGGTTGATGAAAATCAGCGAGGTGCGCGACTTCGAAACCGTCCCGGTCAGCTTCCGCAGCGCCTGCGACATCAACCGCGCCTGCAGGCCCATGTGCGAATCGCCCATCTCGCCGTCGAGCTCAGCCTTCGGCACCAGCGCCGCCACCGAGTCCACCACCAGCACGTCAATCGCGCCGGAGCGCACCAGCGCCTCGGTAATCTCCAGCGCCTGCTCGCCCGAATCCGGCTGCGAAACCAGCAGGTTGTCGACGTCCACGCCCAGCTTCTTGGCGTACCCCGGATCCAGCGCGTGCTCCGCGTCCACAAATGCCGCCAGCCCGCCGTTGCGCTGCGCCTCGGCGATGATCTGCAGCGTAATCGTCGTCTTGCCCGACGACTCCGGCCCGAAAACCTCAATCACGCGGCCGCGCGGAACCCCGCCCACGCCCAGCGCCGCGTCAAAGCTGATCGATCCGGTCGAGATCACCGAGATCGGCACCAGCGCCTCCCGCGATCCGAGACGGACAATCGACCCTTTTCCAAACTGTTTTTCGATCTGCGAAAGGGCTAGTTCGACTGCTTTTGCGCGCTCATCGGCGATAGGCATAGATATTTCTCCTCTATGAATGCTCGCCTGGCGCGGATTGTTGGGAACGACAGAAAACACGCGGCGGCTATTTCGATTTCGAACGGATTGTAGCAGGATGCAACACTCGATTGATACAGAAAAAGCGAAGAAAAAGAGAACATCGTTAACAGGTGTACTCGCCATCACCTCAAAATGTCAAAAAATTCATTCAATGGCCGGACAGCGATTTAATGGGGCAATCCCAAGCTGAGGCGGGCGGAATCGCCGATCAGAGCGTCGAACTATTTAATCTCTTCGACTTCTTCCGTTGAAATTGCCAAGGCGCAGATTGTGATCCTTGGGTCAAGGGGATCAAACCAAAAGAAACCGCAACGACAAAAGCAAAAGGGCCGCGCTCGCGCACCGCCCTTTGCCCAGTGGCAGGGAAAGCACTCGTTATTACATAAGTCCGTTTCGACTAACGTACGTCTCAATCTGCTCGTTCGTGATCGAGGACTCTACACACGACTTGCATTCGTTGGCTCGCGCCTGAGCGTGTTGGGCAAGCGTTTGGAGCAGGTAGAAAAGGTTTGCGCGAGAATCAATCTGCCGCTGATCCGTTGTTGCAACGTTGCGGTCGCTCATCGTGCTCTGATACCTCGTTCTCAGATTCTTCCTGGGATTCTTGAACCGTAGTCTCTCTCCTTTTCCCGCGCTGTCTCAAACTGCTCAGAAACGCACAAAACTGCAAATTGAATCATGTGAACCGTCTATATTGTGTCTGTGAGGGAACAGATCCCATCCGGCTGCATCCCGGGCCACAAACTAACATCGGATGGACAGATGTTCGCGTTGGTGCATCATGACTCTAGTGGCCGGTCGCCTGCAAATCACTGAGCCGGTGCAAGTTCACATCGCCGCTGGCTGGTTCTTCATGGGGTCCGAGGTCGGTCAGTCTGTGGAAGGCCCTGTTCACCGTGTCTGGGTGGATTCCTTTGCCATGGCGGCAACCCAGGTCACCATTGAGGAATACGCACGGTTCCTGGACGCCACCGGAAGAATGCCGCCTTCATATTGGGGCGATCCCAACTTCTCTCGTCCTGACCAGCCTGTGGTGTCGGTTTCGTGGTTTGACGCGATCGCATATTGCGCGTGGCTTTCCGCGATGACCGGCTCGCACTATCGGCTCCCCACAGAAGCCGAATGGGAGCGGGCCGCGCGGGGCGGTGCGGAGAGAATGTTGTTCCCCTGGGGGAATGATCCGCCGGATTCACGTCCCTCCTACCACAGTCGTTGGAAGACCGGCCCTGAGCCAGTAGGACAATCACAACCGAATGCTTACGGCTTATTCGAAATGTGTGAAAACGTACATGAGTGGTGCAGCGACTGGTTTGGGGCCGACTACTATGGGTTTTCGCCTGATCGGAATCCGCAGGGACCCGAAGTGGGCAAAAGAAAAGCGTCGCGCGGAGGCTCCTGGCGGCACGACATCAAGATCTCACGATGCTCGGCACGTTCCAGCATCCCGCCGGAATTCAAATACGCTGATTACGGCTTTCGGGTCGTTTGCGAAGTGGCTCGCTCAACATAGCGCACCGAGCCATTAGAGCGGTCACTTCCGAGTTGCCGGATATCCAACGATGTCGACATGGATGAGATTTCGCAAAATCCTGTACGAGGCGAAGACCGGCTTCGTTGGTTGGTCGCAACTCGGTCACGCCCAGGCCGATGGTGGTATCTCCGCTTCCTCGTGGTTGAAGATGGATTGGCCTTCCTGATCTATGTGGTGAGCATCGCGAACCGAGTGGTTGGGCCCATTTAGCTGTCGGGCTGATTCTTCTGGCTCAGACCATGCGTCCGACGGTGCTAGGCTCGTGGCTGCAATGGCGGCTTGGTTCGCAAAGTGAATTCCTCCAACCTCTGAATGACCGTCTTGCGTTTCACATACGCGGCTTCACCATGACGTTTCTTATTACTCTGGTGCCGCTTGTGTCGCTTTGGTTGATCCGACCTAACGCCGACGGCGCGGATGGTTGAGGTTGCGGAGTGCCCGCGTCGCTGACCAGCACCGTAATCGAACCCATTCTGTAGTGAATGTCGAGGGAGATTCGCGTGATTCTGGTCGGGGCGTGGCTGCCCTTCAATAACGAAGCAATCAACAGAAAACCTGTTCTATCGCCGACCGCCGAACGAAAACGCGGCCACCTTCATGGGCAAATATGGGTTCCTTAAAAAAGCAGCCGTGTTGATCCCACGCTCATTACGAGCGGCCATTTAGAGGCGAAGAGCGGCCAATATCTTGGCCCTTTGACACAAAAATGCAACAATCGAACGCAACAATTGGAACCGCCCGACAGTCCCAATCAGAGAGGCCTTCCCATGTGCGAATTTTTCCGTTCCAGGCAGCGGTGCCAAGCCGCGGCTCCAATCCAGGTTGTGCTTACCCTGTTTTGTCTGGCGGCAACGGCTGTGGCGCGAAGTCAGAGTCCCGCTCCCGCACCCCAGGCGGATGCCTCGGCTCCGGCCGACGCCCAGAAGACAATCACGATCCACGTCCAGATCGCGGACAACAAGGGTCACCTGGTGCCGGGGCTCCAGGAGAGCGACTTCACGCTGCTTGACAACAAACAGCCGCAGAAACTGCTCGGATTTCGAGCCGTGGATGCGGCTGTTCTGAAGTCGGATCCCGTGAGTGTCGTCCTGGCCGTGGACATGATCAACTCCGATATCGTGACAGTGTCACGAGAACGGGAGGAAATCGGACGCTTTCTGAAGCTGAACGGCGGCGAGCTTGCGAATCCCACTTCGCTTGCGGTTATTGAGGACCGTGGATTGAAGGCCGGGCAGCAGTCAACACAGAACGGAAACCTGTTATTCACGGCATTCAGCCAGACGCAATCAGCGATCAGAGAACTTGGGCGCGATGCAGGGTTTTGGGGAGCGACAGAGAGGATGGAGAAGTCGCTCACCGAACTGCGGCAGCTGATCGGGTTCGAAGGGCAACAGCCCGGGCGGAAGCTGGTTCTTCTGATCAGCCCCGGGTGGCCGCTCCTGATCGGAGCCGGCGATCAGGCGGATATGCACCAGAGAGGCTGGATATTCAACAACCTGGTCCAACTGACAAACCAGTTGCGCGAGGCCAATGTCACTCTCTATTGCATCGATCCACGCGACCTGGGGCGAACGAACCCGTTTGAGTACCAGGGATATTTGAAGGGCGTAGGTACAGTGAAGGACGCCACGTATCCGGATCTCGGCCTGCAGGTGCTGGCAACGCACACCGGCGGCCAGGTGCTGATCAACGGCCGGGATATTTCCGGACAAATTACGGACGCAATTCGCGATGTGAACCCCAGTTACGACCTGACGTTTGCGCCGGCCCCGGGTGATCGCGTCAATGAATACCATGCCCTCGACGTTCGCGTGGACAAACCCGGACTGAAGGTTCGCACCACTGCCGGGTATTACGCGCGCACGGAGGCCGTGCACTGAGGTTTCGTTAGCGGAACATTGCGGACTCGCATGTGTCCCATCCATCCAACGCATGGTTGGGTAAGACTCGCCCTCACTACACCACGTATGCCCCGACCCGCGACTCTCGCGAAGTCAACGCATCGCACGCCCGATCCAACTCTTCGTACGCCGCATCGTTCACCCTGCGAAACGCGCGGAAGGCCTCTTCGCTCTTCCATCGGTCAATGGTGAGATACGAACCCGATATATAAACGTCCCTCAGCAGTTCCGTACCGAGATACTCCGGCGATTTGCGAAACAGCTGCGCCCAATCCCCGTCCGGCCCGTACGCTGCCTCGAAATCGGCAATCTTCTCCTCGGCAATCTCAAACTGCCACACCACAACAAACATGCATCCCTCAGCGTCTTGCTCCATGTTAGCGCATCAGCACTTTCCATCGCACAGGTGAACCACCTTGCCCTCAGTTTGGTCACCGAAAGCTGCTAAGAACCTGGCAAAACGCGCTCCCCAGACTCACAAGCCTTAAATGACAAGCAACCAATTAGTTGCAAATCAATCTATCCCCTGTTCCCTTTCCCTGTTCCCTGTGGGCTACCCCCCGCATCCGCAACTCCGCGCCAGCACTTCCGCGAAATGCAGTGCCCGCTTGTGACTGAGTTGCTCGATCTGCTCGCGGCAACTGAAGCCGTCTGCCACCAGCACCGTCATCGGCCCCGCAGCTTCCACCGCCGGCATCAGCCCATCGTTCGCGATCGTCTTCGACACCTCGAACTTCTCCGCCTCGAACCCGAAGGGCCCTGCCATACCGCAACATCCCGCCTTGATCGCCTCGACATTCGCGCCCGCACGCTTCAGCAGCGCGATCTCGCTCGCCGGCCCGCCGAACACCGCCTTGTGATGGCAGTGCCCGTGCACCAATACATGCGCACCTTCGAGACGCCACGGTATCCACTCCGGTGCGTTCGCTGCCAGCCAGTCGGCCAGCAGCCAAACCTGCTTGCTCAGCTGCTGCGCACGGCCGTCGTCCGGAAAAAACTCCAGCAGCTCGTCCTTGAATACGCTCGCGCAGCTCGGCTCGAGAAAGATGAACGGCATGCGCTCGTCGATCTGCGAAGCCATGCGATCGAGCACACGCGCAAGATAAGCGCGCGCATGATCGAGAAACCCGAAGTCGTACAGCGGCCGCCCGCAGCAGATATGATCCTCCGGGCTCTCCACTGCAAATCCGGCCTCAGTCAGCACAGTCTCCGCCGCAACCAGCGTCTGCGGATGGTAGTAGTTGTTCCACGTATCGGGCCACAGGAGCACAGTCCGATCCGTGGGCTGCGTCGTGGCGCTTCGAGCGAATCGCTCTTTGCACCGCGCGCAATTCCTGAAATGACTGGGCCGCAAGCTTCGGCAGCTGCGCGTTCCTGCGCAACACCGGCGATGCGCTTTACGATCGTGCCTACGTATTGGTCCTGTCAAGAATCGCATTGGTCACGCCTGGCGCAATCGAACCGAACCGCGCGAGCTTGTCCGCAAATCCAAACACGTAGTGCTGCAGGGGATGCATGCGGCCTTTGTAATGCTGCGCCAGGAACTCAGCCTTGTACGCAGCCATGTCCACCTGCACCGGGCACTCCGTCTTGCAGGCCTTGCAGCTCAGGCAAAGATCCAGCGCCTCATGCACCGTCTCGCTTTGGAATCCCTCCGCGTGCAGCGACCCCGCGAGCATCTCCCACAGCAGGTGCGCACGGCCCCGCGTCGAGTGCTTCTCGTCGCCCGTCGCGCGATAGCTCGGGCACATCACCCCGCCGTCTGTCTTGCGGCACGCGCCCACGCCCACGCATCGTTCCGTTGCCGTCTCCAGCGATCCGCCATCGCTTGGCAAACGCAAAGTGCGGGTTAAAGTTCGCCTCGAAGCTATCCGCTGCGCCTTCTTCCTGGCGCGGACCTGCCGAAGGCGATTGATCCCACCGCAGGTGGCCCTTGCGCAGATTCTCGATCGGGTCGTAGACGCGCACCGCATCGATCAGCTTGCCGGGATTCATGCGATTGTCCGGATCCCACAGCGCCTTGAACTCGCGAAACGCCTGCATCAGCTCCGGCCCGAACATCTTCGGCAAGAGCGCCGCCCGCGCCTGCCCATCGCCGTGCTCGCCGCTCAGCGAACCGCCAAAGCTCCAGCACCACATCCGTCGCGCGGTCCAGGAACTCGCGGAACTTGCGCAGCCCTTTCTCGCTGCGGAAATCGAAGTTGATGCGCATGTGCACGCATCCCTGCCCATAATGCCCATACAGCGGACTGCGGTAGCCGTACTCCGCCATCAGCGTCATGACGCTTGCGCAGATATCCGCCAAGCTTCTCCGGCGGAACGGCTGCATCTTCCCATCCCTCCCACCGATCCGGCTCGCCCGGCACAAACACCACCGCGCCCAGCGCCGACTCGCGCACATACCACACGCTCGCCGCCTCTTCCGGTGTGCAGATATGCGCCACGCGGCGCGCCCGGCCAGCGCGGGCACTCGCGCGCCAGCGCCTCGGCCTTCGCCCGCGCTTCTTCCGCGCTCCACGCCCCCATCTCCACCAGCAGAAATCCGACTCCCGGCGGCAGCTGGTCCAGTTCCTTCAGCGCAATCCCCTTGCGCCGCATGAACTCGACCAGCATGCTGATCGAAGCCTTCCAGGCCGATCGGCTTGTGCTCCAGCGCCAGCGGAACCGCATCGGCCGCAACAAACGGATCGTCGAATCCCAGCACCGTCAGCACGCGAAACGGCGGGCTCGCCGTCAGGTTCAGCGTCGCCGACAGCACCGTCGCGCAGGTTCCTTCGCTACCCACCAGCGCCCGCGCCACGTTGAATCCGTTCTCCGGCAGCAACTCATCGAGGTTGTATCCCGAAACCCGCCGCGGAATGCGCGGAAACCTCGCTCGCACCAGGTCCGCATAGCGGTCGCGAATGTGCTTGAGCCCCGCGTAGATCTCGCCCTTCCGGCCGCCGCGGCGAATAATGCTTTCCAGTTCCTCCGGGCTCGTGCGCCCCACGGTCATGCGCGTGCCGTCGTAGAGCACGATGTCGAGGCTCTCCACGTTGTCCACGGTTTTTCCGCCCAGCAGCCCATGCACGCCGCAACTGTTGTTGCCGATCATGCCGCCCAGGGTGCAGCGTGAGTGCGTCGCCGGATCGGGCGCATAGGTCAGATGATAACTTCTCCGCCGCATCGCGAAGCCGATCGAGCACAATGCCCGGCTGAACCATCGCGATCTTCGCCTCGGGATCAATCGACGTCAGTCCGTTCATGTAGCGCGAGAAATCGAAACACCACCGCAACATTCGCGCACTGGCCTGAGAGGCTCGTTCCTCCGCCGCGCGGCAGCACCGCCGCACCCAGAGCACGGCAGGCTCGCCAGCGCCGCTTCCACGTCCGCCGCATCGCGCGGCAGAATCACGCCGATCGGAAGCTGCCGGTAATTCGACGCGTCGGTAGCATAAAGCGCGCGCGAACCCGCATCGAACAGCACGTCGCCGCGCAGCGTCGGCCTTCAGCCGCGCCTCCAGTTCGCGATGCGCGCCGAACGCTTCGTGATCAAGCCGCGGTTGATTCAGAATGTTGAAAACGCCCACGAGGGGAATGGTAGCGCGTCTACGCCTGGTGCCCCACCGTACCGACAGTTTCGTCGTTGACATGGGTGGGAAAGCAACAAAGCCCTGCCAGAATCTCCCTCGGTGCGAACTACCGCGTCGGCCACTCTTCCACCACGATCCCCAGATCGTTCAGCTGCTGGATCGCAGTCTCGACGTTGCGCCGGATCTTCGGCCGGTCCTTCGCCGGCGCTCCGGGCAACTCCGCCACGGCCACCACGCGCCCATACCGCCATGCGCCCTGCGGCAGCGCGACCATCGCCTCTGCCAGGTCGCTCGGCCGGATCTCCGATCTCCTGCCGCCGCGCCGCTTCCGGCCGCAGCATCGTCCCTTTGCCCAGATCGCTGGTATTGGCATCGGCCTGGACAATGCGCAAGGTGATGCATGTCCGGTCCCACAGCAAGAAACGGATTAGCCCACGCCGACGGATCGTGCACATCCACATACAGGCTCTTGGTCGGCAGCGGAATATGCGAGAGCTCCTCGCGCTGCTGGTCGCGGGTCGTGGCTCGCGCCTGCGCGGCCGCCTGAGCCTGGTGCTCGGCGTCTACCGCGCTTTTTGCCGCGCCCACAACCGCTTGCTCCTCTTTGTGGCAGGCAACCAGAGCGACGACAAGAAGCCCGGCCATCGCCGCAAACCGGGCAACTTTTCTGTGGAGAATCACACTGAAAGAATATCAGGAAGCAAACAGTCCAGGCCTGTTCCTCACAGCGCCAGTGCGGCCTATTCACCCTTCCACACCGGCTGCGCGCTTTTCCAGAAACGCCTTCGTGCCCTCGGCCTTGTCCGCCGTATCGCACAGGTGGCTGAACCGTTCCGCCTCGCGCAGCAATGCCAGATCCAGCGGCAAATCCAGACCCTCATCCACCGCCCGCATCAGTCTCCGCAATCGCCAGCGGCGCCTGCGCCGCAATCTCCGCGGCCAGAGCTCCCGGCTCGATTCATCAACTCCGCCGCCGGCACCACCTCATCAACCAGTCCAATCCGCAGGGCTTCCTGCGCATCGATGATTGCGCCGGTCAGCAGCAGCTTCATCGCCGCTCCGCGCCCCACAAGCCGCGGCAGCCGCTGCGATCCGCCGTAGCCCGGGATCACCCCCAGCTTCACCTCGGGCTGTCCGAACTTCGCATCGTCGGCCGCAATCCGCAGCGTACAAGCCATCGCCAGCTCGCACCCGCCGCCCGAGCGCAAAGCCGCGTACGCACGCGATCACCGGCTTGCCGAGCGTCTCGATCTTGCGAAACACGGCCTGCCCCCGCAGCGAAAACGCCTTCCCTTCCGCCGCACCAACCGCCGCCAGTTCGCGAATATCCGCGCCCGCCGCAAATGCCCGTTCTCCCGGCCCGGTCAGCAGAACGACGCGCACCTCGGCGTCGGCGGCCAGTTCGTCGAATACCGAATCCAGTTCGGCAAACGTCGCCGCGTTCAGCGCGTTCAACACCTTGGGCCGGCTGAGCGTAACCACCGCCAGCGGACCGCTTTTATCCAGGCAAATATTCTCGAAATTCATGGCGAGAACGAGGCTAACAGAACCGGCTCGCGCAGGACTTCCAGCCAAAAGGAAAGGGCGGCGCCGCTAGCGGCCCGCCCTTAAAATCTCTTGCCAGAGATGTACAAGCAAACTAATTCAGGAGGCAGTCTTAGAGTACCCACAGGCCCGATTTCTGTCTTGAGTCATTCGGACGACCCCGGCCTCCACCCTTAGGTGGAGATTTTCTCCAAACAATCAAAAGGACTTATGCGAATGCCACACCAAAGGCTGATAATCGGAATTAAATGCTCAACCCGATCCCGGAATAGCCTACGTTGTCGCAACCTGAATCGAATTCGGTCACTGCCTGCGCCCGCTCGCGTTCCCATCGGACGAAATCCCCCTTTCCCCTCGCGTCCCCTTTTTTCTCCGTCTTCCTGCTTGCCTGCGCCGTGACCGCCGCAGGACTGGAACCGGCAACGCCCCTGGCCAGCTACGGCCGCCAGTCGTGGGGCCTGGAGAACGGCTTGCCCCAGAACACCGTGCAGGCTCTCGCCCAGACCCGCGACGGCTTCATCTGGCTCGGCACCGAGGTCGGTCTCGTCCGCTTCGACGGCAACAGCTTCGTCCTGTTCGATCGGAACTCAAAGCCCGCTTTGCCCGGCAACGATGTGCAATGCCTGCTGGCGTCCAGCGACGGCTCTCTCTGGATCGGCACCGGTGAAGGTCTGGCCCAATTTAAGGATGGTTCGCTGACGACCTTTACAAACAAGAACGGGCTACCCTCGAACGATATCCGGGCGCTGGTACAGGCCAATAACCAGGTTCTGTTCGCATGGACTACACAGGGACTTGCTCGTTTCGAGAACGATCATTTCGTCGATGTGACCGCTGCCGGCCCGCTTGTCGGCCGGCAGCATAACAGGAGTCACCTCCGACGGTGAAGGAACAGTGTGGGTTGGGACGCAGGATAGCGTCTCGCTGTACAGCGGTGGACACTGGACATTACCCAAACCGCAAAGCTACATGTTTTCCTGGGCGCACTAAACCAGCATTCAATTCATCACCAGTTTCCACGGCAAGGTCGCCGTCAGCCGACAAGACCACGGTCGCTATTCTTCGCGGAGACAAAATTCGTGGTGACAACACTCCTGAGAATTCACCACAGGCAAGGAGCTTCCTGGGAGCCGCATTCAAGCTCTCCTCATCGATCGTGAGTCCATCCTCTGGATCGGCACCAACGGCGGACTGGTCCGTGTGTCAACGACAAAATCGAACGGCTTCCCCGTTACCGATCCCGCTCGCTATCGCCTCAATCCTCTCCTTCATGGAAGATCGCGAGGGCAACATCTGGGTCGGAACTGAAACCGGCGGGCTCCACATTCTGCGCGACGAGCGCTTTCGCACGCTCGGCACGCGAGACGGCCTCTCCTCCGACGCCACCACGACTGTCGTCGAAGACAATGCCGGTACGCTTTGGGTGGGAACCAGCGGCAGCGGGCTTGAACGCCATCACCCGCAACGGAGTTCCGATCACCAAAGTCAAAACACTACAGGTGCACGAAGGCCTCTCGAGCGACGTCATTCTCTCGCTCGCGGCAGCGCCGAACGGCGATCTGTGGGTCGGCACTCCCGACGGCCTTGAATCGCATTCGCAAAGGCGCCAGTCAGTTCCTTCACGTCAGCCGACGGCCTGCCCGACGACTTCATCCGCTCCCTGCTCGTCGATGCGGATGGTTCTCTCTGGATAGGCACCCGCCGCGGCCTTGCCCACTGGAATCCCAGCCGGCGCGAATCCACATTGACACCTTCACCCAGGCGACCGGCCTCGGCAGCGACCTTGTCGGCGCCATGGCCCGCGACGCGCAAGGCAACCTCTGGGTGGCAACGCTGGCCGGACTCTCGCGGCTTCAAGGCGGACCGCAACCCGCCATTTCCAATTTCACCGTCAGCCGATGGTCTCTCGAGCAATGTGATCACCGCCCTGCTGCCGCGCAGCAATGGGACTTTGCTGATCGGCACTCAGGGTCACGGATGGAACATGTGGGACGGCCAGGCACTTTTCGCCCGTCGCACGTACCGGCTTGAATCGCACGACCATCCACGCAATTCTCGACGATGAACACGGTCATCTCTGGTTCGCGACCGCGCAACGGCATCGCGCGCTGCGACTGCGACATGGCCGGCGGCTGCTCGCACTGGATGGAATTCGGTCCCGCCGACGGCCTGCGTGGACGCGAAATGGCAACCAACAGCCACCCCTCCGCATGGCGCTCTCGCGACGGATGGCTGTGGTTCGCCACTCCGAAGGGACTGGTCGAAGTCGATCCCGCCCATTTCCCCGTCAACACCGTGCCGCCTCCCGTCGCGCTGGTGCGCTTTGCCGTCGACGATGTCGACCAGCCCTTGCATGGAGCGGATACCCTGAAGGTTCCCGCCGGACACAATCACTTCCAGTTCGATTACGCCGGACTCAGCTTTACCGCGCCGCAGAAGGTGCGCTACCGCTACATGCTCGAGGGCTTCGATCATCAGTGGACAGACGCCGGCGCACGGCGTTCCGCCTACTACACCAACATTCCGCCCGGCAATTACACCTTCCGCGTGCAGGCGTGCCAACAACGACGGCGTCTGGAACACTGAAGGCGCTGCACTCGCGTTCACCCTGCGGCCGCATTTCTACCAGACCATCTGGTTCTACATTCTACTGGCCGCTGCTCGCTGCGGGATTGTCGTCCTGCTGCTCCGCCTTCGGCTGCTGCGTGCCGAACGCGAATTCCGCGCAGTCCTGGCCGAACGCAATCGCATCGCCCGCGAGGTCCACGACACGCTGGCGCAGGGCTATGTAGGCGTTTCGGTTCAGCTCGAGGTGCTGTCAGAGCTTCTGCGTTCCAACAACACTCGAAGCCGCCATCAAGCACCTCGATACCACCCGTCAAAATGTGCGCGAAGGACTCGCCGAGGCGCGCCAGTCCATCTGGGCCCTGCGCTCGCAGGACACCGGCGAAAACACGCTGCCCGGTCAAGCTGCGCCGCGCCACCGAACAAGCCAACGGACACGGTCTTGAAGCGACCTTCAGCCTCTACGGCGCCTACCGGCCAATGCCGCCGCGACATGGAGAGCGAATTCCTGCGCGTCGGCCAGGAGGCCATCCATAATGTGAAGAAGCACGCCGGCGCCAGACACCTCTCCGTCCAGCTTGAATATGGACCGGCGGAAATTGCACTGGTCGTGCGCGACGATGGACGCGGCATTTCGCGATGAAGATGGTTTCGAATCGCCTCCGGGCCACTATGGCATTGACCGGAATGCGCGAGCGCGCAGAGGCAATCGGCGGCACGCTCGAAGTGACAAGCGAACCCGGAATCGGCACCACCGTGCGCCTGCAGGTAATGACGCCGAAAGAGAGCACGAGAAAGATCGGGGGAGTAATGGCGGCACAGGAAACCATTCGCGTTCTCGTGGTGGAAGATCATCACGTGGTGCGGCAGGGTCTGGTGGCCCTGCTGAATGTCGTGGACGGAATCGAAGTGGTGGGCGAAGCCGCCGATGGTGTCGAAGCCATCGCGCAGTTCAGAAAATGTCAGCCCAACGTCACGCTGATCGACCTGCGCATGCCGCGTCTCTCCGGCGTCGAGGTCATCCAGCGCATTCGCATGGAGACGCCGCAGGCCCGCTTCATCGTGCTCACCACCTACGACGGCGACGAAGACATCTTCCGCGCCCTGCAGGCCGGCGCCCGCGCTTACCTGCTGAAAGGCATGACCACCGACGACCTTGTCTCGACCATCCGCGCCGTGCATGCGGGCCGATCGCACATTCCTCCCGCTATCGCGCAACGGCTTGCCGAACGCGTCGGCACCGAGGAACTTACGCCTCGCGAATTCGACGTCCTCGAGCAGATCGTGCACGGTCACAGCAACAAGGAGATCGCCACCGCGCTCGACATCTCCGAGGCCACCGTCAAGACGCACATCAACAGCCTGCTCGGCAAACTGGGCGTTACCGATCGAACGCAGGCCGCCACCGCCGCCATCCAGCGCGGCATCGTTCCACTCGAATCTCTGAGAAAACCGAAGCCGTAGAATCTCCGAGGAAACTGCATCCATGAGAAGCGCCACCATGAAACAAATTCTTCTCTTTGCCTTGATTGCCGCTCTTTTCGGCACCGCATCGTACGCCCAGAAAAATGCGCTGGCACCAGGCCACCGACTACCGAACTGGCTTCCCTGCTCCCGGCACGCGCGCCGGTCATCAAGGAGCACATCGAAACCGAGATGCGCACTGCCAGCGGCATCGTCGACGCCCGCGGCCACTACATTGCCGGCGTCGTCCTCATTACGGCCGGCTACAGCGCCGAAGGCAAGTACTCGCACTTTCTCGTCGTGCAGTCCCCGATTAAAGTCGGCGGCATCGACCTGAAGCCCGGCGAATACGTCTTCGGCTACACGCACACCGGCGACAGTCCTCAACGTCCACTTCAACGAGGCCGCCACCGGAACTCTCGTCGGAACCGTCGATGCCCACCTCATGCCGTCCATCAAGGGAGTAACCAACCTGCACATCTGGCCGCCCGCAACGCGCGAAATCATCCAGATCGGCCGCTTCGGCATCCCCTACGAACTCGGCGAAAAATAGTAGCGCCCGTTTCAGGAGACAGCCTTTTAGCCCGTGACGAAGTGGGTAGCGGCCCTTCAAACCCTCTGAGGGATCTGAGCAAAAAAATGTGCCAGCCTTCAGGCCGCGATTCGTGTCACAATCGAACGCGAACCAACCGCTATCCGGCTGACTTGCTTGTCGCGCAGCGACGCTGACTCGCCAGACCCTTAAGACAGGAGAGCGTCATGTCCTGGTACATCATCGCCTGGCAGCGCGCCACAGACTTCAGCGGCCGCTCCCGCCGCAAGGAATACTGGATGTTCCAACTATTCAACTGCTTCGTCGGGCTCTTTCTGGGAGCGCTGGCCCTGCTGGTCGGAGGCGATGACGGATTGAAGTTCTTCGCAATTGGATGCGGGGTCTACGGACTGATAGCTCTTGTGCCGTCGCTCGCTGTCACCATCCGCCGCCTGCACGACATCGGCAAGAGCGGCTGGTGGTACTTCATCGCGTTCGTTCCCATCATCGGAGGGATCATCCTTTTCGTCTTCACCCTCCTCGACAGCGAACCCTATCCTAACCAATGGGGCCTCGATCCCAAGGCCTCCGAGCGCACCATCGCTCCGCCCTACATGATGCCCCGGTAACCTGCCAACTTGCTGGCAGGCGCGGAGCACCACGAACGTGCACTCCAACGCACGCGACCCTGCTCACTCTGCTGCTCCGCAACAACAAAGGCCCGCATCGCGCGGGCCTCAGCTGTCAGTGGTGGGAGAAGCGCTATTTTCGCGCCGTCAACACCGGCTTCGGCGTCGACGGATTCACCTGCGCATTCAGGAAATCAGTCAGATCATCCACATCCTGCTGCGTGCCCACCATGGGCGGCATGAACTTCCGATAGGGCGAATCCATCCTGTTCTCGTGCAGCATGGTAATGAAGTTGTGAATGTTGGCGCGATCCCGTCCGTCCAGCAGTTTCGCCAGCGGCCGATACCCATTCAGCGTGTGGCACGACCCGCACTCGCCGCGGAAGATCGCCTCGCCGCGCGAATAGCTATAAGCCCGATCGTTCAGGATCGTCGGTGGCGGTGCATTTGGATCCGTGAGTCTGTCGTACAGAACGGGGCCGCTCCAAATCCAGTTCGAGTGTGCAAGATAACCTTCCGTGTTGATCCTGCTCACATACGGCACGCGCACCCCATTCGAATACATCCAGCGTCCGATCACGTACGGCTTGCGCAGCATCTCGCGCGAGTACTCGCCCGCGCCCGTCGCCATCAGCGCCAATAGCAACACCGCCATCGCATGCGACAGGTTGAACTCCAGCGGATTGCGGTAGGCCAGGAAATACGCCACGCCGATAATCGTCGCCGAAGTGACAATGATGATCAGAGCCATCCGCGTCACCGTCGAGAACGTGCCGGAGTTGATCGTGTCGATGCCCAGCGTAAGCAGCGCGCGCTGCGACGCCGGAACCATCGCGTAGTACCAGATCATCAGGAACGGCATGGCCACGAACGACGGCACCAGCCACTTCACGCTCCACTGCACCTTGCTCGTCTTCAGTTCAGGATGCTTCTCGCCATCGATGCGGCTGGCCGTAATCAGCGCCCAGATTCCCGCCAGCGAAGCGCACACGCAGGTACGCAGCAGCAGGCTCGGCCAGTACGTCGGATTGAAAAATGCATTCCAGAACTTGCTCGCCTCGTGCCCTGTCCCGGCCACGCCGATCCACGTATCTCCCGGCGTCAGCATGAACGAGAGAATGCCGTTGATGATGATCAGCGTCGCAACCGACGCGCCCGCGTAAACCCAACCCACCGTCAGGTGCAGCTTCTCGTCAACGCGATTCCACGTGTAGTAATACACCGCGATCGTCGTCAGTTCGACCATGAAGAAGACCCACTCCATCGCCCACCCGAAGACAAAGTTGTGAATCAGCGTGCTGGTTGCCTCCGGATGCGTCAGCCCGATCGCAAACCAGATGCCCACACCCGACACCGTGCCGAACACGGCTGTCAGCACCAGGAAAAACTTCGAGTGGCTCGCCAGCTGCTTCAGCCAGTCCGCGCGAAGTTGCGGATCGGTCATGCGCAGCGCCTTGCGCTCCGCCAGCGGCAGATAAAATCCCCCACCCACCGCAAACTGCGAAATCATCACGTGGAAGATGGCGATCAACCCGATCACCCACCCCGACCCCAAATGCGGAATGTCCCAAAATGGATAGTTCATCGTTGCTCCAAAGTGGACAGTGAACAGTGGACAGTGGACAGTGGACGGTCGACGGTTGACAAAGGCCAATGTCGAACAGTTCAAGTCTTGAGCTTGCCCAGAATCGTGAAAATCATCTTGCCGACTTCATGCGAGAGCCCCACGGCTTCACCATGAAGCGAAGGCTCTCCAAAACCGAGCCTTCGGGCTATTTCACACTGGGTTTGAAGTTCGCAGTTTGATCCCCGCGCGACGCCGAGAAACTGCTTGAACTCGCGCGTGTTCAGCCTTCCCTGACCTTCAGCAATATTGCCGGGGATTGAAACGGCGGAGCGTCTAAGTTGGTTTGTGAGCCCATATGTCTCTTCGCGAGGGAAACTCTGCGTGAGTCGATAAACAAGAACCGTCAATTCCATGGATCGTTGCCAAACCTGCAGATCCCGAAACGATCGTACCCTCGCATTCGTTTGCTCAACACTCACTGTCCCACCTCCACTGCCCACTGCCCACTGCCACTCTTCACTTAACGCTCCAATACCCAATTGCCGTCGTTGCCAGCAGCGCAATCACCGCGATCAGGCCAAAATAATGCGCGTTGCGTCCACGTTTTCCAGAGTCGCTGCTTCGTGTCATAAAACGGAATCAGCACCCACAGCACAATACCGATCGTGAACAGCAGAATCCCCGCAATCTCACCCGCCGCGCCGGGCAGCACCGACCCCAGCAGCTTCAACATCTCGAACGGGCTCATGAAATACCACTCGGGATGAATGCCCATGGGCGCCGGAGCCAGCGAATCAAACTGCTTTCCAAGCTGCCACGGGAAACACCGACGCCAGCAGCGCAAGCACATTCAGCGAGATCAGCCACATCGCCAGATCCTTGCGCAGGAAGTTCGGCATGAACGGCATCGTCTTCCGCTCGCTCGCCGGCTTGGCTTCTTCGCTGGGCGGCGCCGCGTTGCCATGCTTCTGCACCAGCCACAGATGGAATCCGAGCAGCGGCAGGAACACCGCCGGCAGCACCACCACATGCAGTGCAAAGAACCGCTGCACGGTGAATTCGCTCACGTCCGGACCGCCGCGCAGCATGCTCGCAATCGCCGGCCCGATGAACGGAATCGCAGCCGGAATCTGCAACCCGACCTTGGTCGCGAAATAGCTCAGCTCATCCATCGGCAGCAGGTAGCCGGAGAAGCCGAACACCGACGCGATCCCCAGCAGCCCCATCCCGCTCAGCCAGCCAAACTCGCGCGGCTTGCGATAGGCCTTCATAAAGTAGACCGAGAACATGTGCACCAGGATCGAGAACATCATCAGGTTCGCCGACCACGCGTGCGCCGAGCGGATCAGCCATCCGAAGTGCATCACATACGTGATCTGCCTGACCGACTCGAACGACTCCGCGCCCGGCCTGTAGTACACCAGCAGCAGCACGCCCGTGAAGCACTGCACCAGAAAGAGGAACAGCGAAATGCCGCCCCAGTAGTACCAGAACGACTGGGCGTGCACCGGAACGGTCTTCTTGCGCGCAAAAGCGGCGAAATCCGAAAGGCCGAGGCGCTCATCAACCCAGTCATAGATAAAAGCGGTCTTTGTAGTCATGCCCTTTGTCCTTTTGCTTTATGCCCGCGAAACTTCAACGGAGTTGTCACCAACCACGACATTGAATCTTTTCAGCGGCTTGGGCGGAGGTCCGCTCACATTCGCGCCCGTGTATGCGTTGTAAACACCGCCATGGCACGCGCAGTGGATGCGATCGACCTGCGGCTCGTACTGCACCGTGCAGCCCAGGTGCGTGCACACCGCGGAGAGCGAAGCCCACGTTCCGTCCGCATGATGAATCAGCATCGCCGGCGACGTGCCGAACTTGAACATCAGCACCGAACCCGCAGGCAACTTCTGCGCATCCTTCAGCGACACTTCCTTCACCGCCGACGCGCTCGACGCCATCTCGTCCGGCGATGCCAGGTAGCGATAAATCGGATACGCCAGCGCCGCCGTATAGCAGAGCCCTGCAGCTCCCGCCGCAACCAGAAACGCACGGCGCGTAGACTTCTCGCGTCTTCCTCGCCGGGCTTTAGCCTGTCGGTTCTTCCAGAACGATATGCGAACTCATTACGCCGCTCCTTCCATCGGTTTTTGTGCGCGTGCCACCACCGAAATCAGCCACCCGACCACGCCCAGTCCGCCAACAAACAGCACCAGGAACAGGCCAACCACACCCCAGTTGGTCACCACCGTCCGGTTCCACACGTCAAAGCCTTTCGCCAGCAGCGACAGATCGCGCACCGCATCGCGATAGATCACCAGCGTCAGTTCAATCAGCAGTGCCAGCAGCGCTCCCGTCCAGCCCAGCCAGTTCGTCGCCACGCGTCCGAATCCGGCCCACGCCGCCGCCAGCACCGCAACCGCCACCAGCGCCAGCCAGCCATATCCAGCGAATGCGAGCGAAGTGATACAGCGGATGCGTTCTGACAATCCTGCCTTCACCGCGTCCGGCTGCACGCGCGCCGCCCAGATTCCCGCCGTCAGATAAACGACGCCAAACGCTGCTGCCACCTTCCCGCCCATTCCGGCAACGAATCGCTTCTCGTCCGCTGTGAACGTGCTGCGCCCGGCCAGGTACACCAGCCACAACCCGCCGATGAACAACCCGCCGGCCATCATCAGCAGCCAGCGCGGCGTCAGCGTGGGATCGCCCGTGGGCAGATACGCGCCCAGCGCCGAGGCCGAATACATATCGCGCCACACCTCGGGCCGCAGCATCAGCGTCATGTTGGTCGAGAGCATCCGCGCAATGTAGCCCGCCAGCAGCCACGCCGAAAGTCCAACCCACCACGCCGACTTGCCCGCCTCAAGCCGCGCCGAAAACTGGTACAGCAGCCAATACGTCAGCGTACAGAACAACAACGATCGAGATCCAGTACACCCCGATCAGCACGCTCGACGTGTAGAGCGCGCGCCCGTATAAGCACCTGCGCAAACAGCAGCGGCGGCACGCCCGAGGTTGATCACGTACGTCATCACCACCGTCAGCCGCTTGCGCCAGCGCCCGCGCGGTCACGCTGGCATGCGGCGAATTGCGGAAGACGCTGAGCAGCACTGCGATAAGCAGCCCGCCCAGCAACATCTCCACCGCAACAAAGTGCAGCGCCAGCGTCACGATATGCAGCAGCTTGATCAGCCATATCGGGGCCGGCAAAGGAATGGGATCTACAGCAGGAAACGATTGCATGAGGTCGTTAAGAAGCCCCTTTCACGGTTGGAGCACCTGTACGGCAGAAGGAGAAGATCCATGAACAACGATTCAGCCGCGAGCGCTACTCGCCATCTCTCAACGAATCGCGAGCAGCATTTTGGACTGTTTTTCTCCAATTCATTTGGAAGAGACAGAATTAGCCGATCGGGCGGGCCACAGGTCTGTGATGGCGGATACAGTTCGCGGTGACTCTCTCGGCTACTCTGCTCTCAACTCGCTTCGAAATTGGACACTAAAGGTCCGCATCAAGGCCGCCACGTCGCACGAAAGTATCCGCATGAATCCACCCGCCACGAAGACCCACGTCAGCCGTCAGGTGCAATCTCATCGATGCAGCTCACTCGCGCCGCCGACTACGCCGTCCGCGTCATGGTGCATCTCGCTACCTTGCCCGATGAAGAGCGCGATGCTTGCTGCCCGATCTGGCCCAGGCCACCGGCGCTCCCGAAAGCTTCCTTTCCAAGGTTCTTCAGACCCTGACGCGTGCGCAGCTTGATCTCCTCGCGCCGCGGCAAAGCGCGGCGGTTTCGCCATCCTGCCACGCGGCCGCGAAGCCACCATGCGCGAGGTCATCGAAGCCATCGACGGCCCCATCTGTCTCAATGTCTGTCTCAACGGCGGCAAGGACTGCGAACGTAAATCCTGGTGTCCCGCTCACCCCGTCTGGGCCCGCGCCCAGCGCGCCATGGTCGACGTGCTCATGAGCGTCACTGTCTCAGCAATGGCTTCGCAGTTGCCGGCCAATCGCGACGTCGTCCAGCAGACCATCCACGGCATCGCCGGCTGATTTCGTCCGCTGCAAATGGAATGACCTGGCCCGGTGCCCCATCCACGGCGCAGTCCCACCGCGGTGGAAGGGAAACAACAGCCCCAATAGCCTTCTAACTCCGCCATCCCCGATCCGCGCATCCAACTCCTCTGAGGTGTTCGAAATGCGCCAACAACTTGCCCTCTGCTCGCGCTCGCCGCCGTCGTCTGTGCCACCGCCTGCAAAAACGACACCCTTGACAAGGAGCAATTCAAATCGGCCATCAACCAATCCTTCGCCGGACGTCACGAATGCCTCTGGCCGGAACCGGTCAAGATGCCCGCCGAGGTCGATCACCTCCAAGGATGAAAGGACCCGCGACTTCGACACCCTCACCGATGCCGGTCTCCTCGTCCGTGCACCCGAGGAGAAGAAGCGATTCCTCGTCGGCTCCAAGCCGGTCAACCTCTACGACCTCTCCGATCGTGGCCACGCCGCCTGGACTCCCGACCCCAACCAGCCGGGCTACGGCAATTTCTGCTTTCGGACACTTCAACGTCACCGCCATCGACAACGCCACGCCCAACGACCCCTCCAATCCCACGCAATACACTGTCAGCTTACCGCTACGAGGTCGAAGGAATTCCCGGCTGGGCCAACACTCCCGAATCGAGAGGACCTTCCCCAAGATCGCCGCTGACTACCTCCATCCAGACCGCTACCGCCACGCTCGTTAAAGGCACGAATGGCGGATGGGCCGTCGTGCCTCCTCAACCCGCTCCTCCCGGCCAATAGTGCCTCCGCCTGCCTGCTGCTGAGCCATCGCAGGTACGACGACAGCCGCACTCAACTGTGGCTACTCGGCCCGCAGGCATCACCGGTTCACGTCTGCTGCCCCCGCGACGGCACGTAGCAGGCAATCCACGCAATCCCGATCACGTATAGCGTGGCGATGCTGTCGACCTCGGATCGAGAGTGTTCACGTTAAAGCAGCGCGGTGCTCGAACATTGCTCAGCCCCTCGTCCCCGGCAGCCTGACCCGCCACTTCCACCCCTCGGTTGAGAGACCGAGGCGCGGAGCGCCCCGTATACTTGCCCCATGTTTCCGGTGAAGCGCGCGTTTTGTATTTCGGCCCTCCTGGCATTGGGCCTCTCCGCAATCGCGTCCGCCCAAACCACCGCCTCCGCATCTCGGCGCAGCAGAAGCCCACGGAGTCGTCGGACATTTCGTCTCCCCATCCCATCCAACTCGACTCGCAGCACCGCGTCATCACCGCCGGTGGCTTCGTCAAGATCCGGTCCCATCATCTTCGAGGACATCTCCGAAAAAGCCGGCCTCGCCGGGTGGACCCACCACATGGGCACGCCCTCCAAGGACTACATCATCGAGACCAAGGGCTCCGGCGTCTGTCTGCTCGACTACGACAACGACGGTTGGCTCGACATCTACATCGTCAACGGCTCAACCCTCGACGCCCTCGCCGGCAAAGCCACCCCACCGCATGCCGCGCTCTTCCACAACAACCACGACGGGACCTTCACCGATGTCTCGGCTAAAGCTGGCGTCACCAACGATCGCTGGGGTTTCGGTTGCGCCGTAGCCGACTACGACAACGATGGCTGGCCCGATCTCTACGTCTCCAACTTCGGGAAAGAACCGCCTCTACCACAACAACCACGACGGCACCTTTACCGACGTCGCCGAAAAAGCCGGAGTCACGCTGGGCAACTGGTCCACCGGTGCGACATGGGGCGACTACGACGGCGACGGCCGCCTCGATCTCTTCGTCGCCGGCTACCTGCACTGGGACTGGAACAATCCGCCCGCAAAAGGCGGCGAAGGCGGCTCCAGCAATTCGTTCTGCACCTTCCGCGGCGAAGCCACCGCGTGCGGCCCGCGCGGCCTCAAGGGCGAGCCCGACCACCTCTTCCACAACAATGGCGACGGCACCTTCACCGACGTCAGCGACAAGGCTGGCGTCGCCGACAAACCCGGCTACTACGGCCTCGGCGCTGTCTTCGTCGACATCAACAACGACGGCAAGCCCGACCTCCTGGTCGGCAACGACTCCACGCCCAACTACCTCTACCTGAACAAAGGCGACGGCACCTTCGAAGACGTCAGTTACGATTCAGGCTTCGCGCTCAACGAGGCAGGTCGCGAGATGGCTTCCATGGGAATTGCCCTCGGCGACTTCGAAAACAACGGCTTGCTCGACGTCTTCGACACCACCTTCTCTGACGACTACAAGCCGCTCTACCGCAACGATGGCGACGCCAACTTTACCGACATCAGCTACCACATCGGTCTCGGCGAAATCACCGTTCCGTTCCTCAGCTGGGGCGACGCCTTCATCGACTATGACAACGACGGATGGAAGGACCTGCTGATGTCCGACGGCCACGTCTACCCGCAGGCCGACAAATACAACTGGGGCACCAGCTGGAAACAGCGCCCCATGCTCTTCCATAACCTGCAGGGCAAATCCTTCGAAGCTGTCCCCGCCGTCGAAGGCACCGGCCTCGCCGACGTCATCGCCGGCCGCGGCATGGCCGTTGGCGACCTCTTCAACGACGGCAAAATCGACGCCGTCATCAACGTGATGGACGGCCACCCCGTCCTGCTCCGCAACGTCAGCGCCGACCACAACCACTGGATCGAACTGAAGCTCTTTGGCGGCCCCAAGAGCCCGCGCGACGCCGTCGGCGCAACCGTCTACTTGACAGCCAACGGCCTGAAGCAGCGCGGAGATGTCATCAGCGGCGGCAGCTATCTATCCTCGAACGACATGCGCCCCCACTTCGGCCTCGGCCAGGCCACCACAGATCGACGACATCGAGATCCACTGGCCCGACGGCAAAGTCGAGCACGTCACCGTCCCCGGCATCGACCGCATCGTCACCATCAGCGAAGGCAAGTGAAAGCCTCGCTCCCAAACCTCATTGCACGCTTCCGGATCTCCGCGCGCGATGGAGCGGGCAAGTCAAAGCGGCGACCCACGTTTGCCTCCAGATCCAGTCATTGCTATTCCAGTCGCTCGTAGCAGTTGAGCACTCGCAGCGCACGCAGTGAGTTCCAACGACTTGGTTCACCGGCCGATTCAGTGAACGGGAAGGCGAGCGCCTCGCCGTACGCTCGATCGAGGAGCCATCGACCGTCCAACTGCCGCCTGCTCTCGATGACATCCACTGCATCGCTCATGCGCTTGTCGGGTTGGGCATCCGCAGCTCTGAAGTAGTCAAGCGCACGGAGAACGTCGTAGTGGTAGCGGGGCGGAAACGCGAACTCCAGAAACGCCGGATCGGCGACCTCGCCCGTCGAGAGCCGGCGGAAGAGTCCACGCTGAAGGAGATACTCCTCGCCTCGCCGCCGGGCCGCAGCGATTTCAGGCGCGGACCCGACTGCACGCTCGTATTCGAGGAGCCCCTCAAGCACGCAGATGGTGGTGTGGAACGAAGAGCGTGTGCTCTTCGGCGCTTCGCAGTTCCAACCGCCATCATCGAGTTGCTCGCCGAGGAGACGGCGCGCGAGGCTCTCAGTCGGGCGGCCGAAGTAGGCCCCAAGCGCGAGCACTCCGCCGTTGATGCACGGCTCTTCTTCTCCCTCGAAGAACGGGTTTCCGCCCGGTTTACACCCGTGTGGTGTGTCGGCAGGTCCGCCGAAGTCCGGTGGACGCAGGTCCCAGCAGCCGGGATAATCGTTCCAGCGCAAGCTGGCCTCGAGACGCGCAACGGCTGCTTCGACGGCGGGTTCGGTGCGGTCGACCCCCGTCGCGCGCAGAAACAGCAATGTGAAAAGAGTAGGCAGCCAGACCGGGGCGTCATCGCGTCGCCACGAGCCGTCGGACCGTTGCCGCGAAAGAATTTCGGCGCCGATGCCCTCGCTGGGGATGCGAGCGCGCGCTGCGGCGATCACTGTCGGGGGCGCGTCGGTCAGATCGCGCATCGCCTGCCAGCTGATTGCCGGGTCAGAGTCGATCAGCCAATTGATGGTGTCCACCTCGCGATATTACCGTTTTTCGCAGTGAGTGCTCCACGGACAGCTGGACGACCCGACACCGAACGCATGCTGTCAGAGGCATGCCGGCGCCGGTGGATCGAGAGGGAAAAGCAGGGCTGTGGCCGGCGAGAGGTTGGCTCTCCCGCTCCCACGTCCTCCGCCGCGCGTGCGGGACCTTGGGCACCCGGCGAATGAAGCCTTTGACGTAAGCATCGCGTATCTCTACCATCACAAACACAACCATGCGTTACGTCGTGTTCAGCCTGGCTCTTATCTGGGTATTGCTCATCCTTTACCCATTGGCTTACTGCGTCGAACATGGCTGTTCCGGACCGGTTGGCGGCCAGAATATCGACGGGTTTTTGCCGGCATTTGGTTTCGCCCCGGTTGGAGCGCCCGCTCTGATCTGGTCATTGTTCGTTTTGATTCGATGGCTGTGGCGAACGACCAGGGCGGCCGACAAAAAATGATTCAGACCAGGACTTGTGTGGTGGAGTCCGCTTACGGCGTCATCGCAAAGTGAAAGCCGGGTGCCCAAGTCTCGTTTTTTAAGACCTGGGGCACCCGGCATGCGGCGCTCAGGATGACACCAGCGGGGTGGGCTCGTGCTTTCCCACCCTTGCTTCGCAAGGATGGGGCACCCACATTTATGGAGACGCCTGGGGTGGGCCACCTGCCCCATCTCAGGGCTGCGGCGACGGGGCCGAGCCGTTGACGTTGCCGTGTAGTTCCGGGTGAGGCTGCTCCAACGCATCGAGCCTTTTCTTCTGCTCATCGGTCAGGAACTCGCGGAGTTGCTTGTCGGCCTTCATGAAGACCGGCTTGACCTGCGCGTTCTTTTCATCCTGCGAGAGGCTGTTGTCGTCCATGATCTTCTGTGCGCCGTCATGCATCTCCTGCAGGATGGGCCGGGCCTTGTCCTGCTGATCGGCGGTCAGGTCGAGTTTCTCCGCCAAGGCCCTGAGGTGCTGTTCGACAGGTGCGTTGGCGATTTGGGCCGCAGGAGGCGCGGCAGATTGTTGCGCCGTTGCGGGGAGAGCCAATGCGAGCACGGCGACGAGGGCGAGCAAGCGATATCTGTTCATCATCCTTCTCCTTTAGTCTTTTGGGGAACCGCGCGGTTCGGCCTATGATTCGCACTGTATCTGCGAATCGTGGCCGCGTCGAGAGGTGGGGTTGCGTTGCTGAACAAAGAGCCGGAAGATGTCCGGAATCAATTCGGAATTGCGCCGGAAACCGATCAGAATAGGAACACATGGGCGCAAAGAAACAAACTCCGCAGAAGAGAAAAGCGCAGTCGCGCAAACCGGATGTGCGGGTGCGGCGTACGTGCACGCGCCTGGGCATGGCGCTGCTCGAGCTGATTTTGGAGAAGCCGATCAACGACGTCACGGTGCAGGACGTGCTCGACCGCGCCGGCGTTGGCCGCTCGACGTTTTACCAGCACTTCCGCGGCAAGGACGACCTGCTCGTGAGCCAACTCGAAGTTTTTCTCGAAACCATGAGCACGGCGCTCAGCGTGCGCAACGAGAAGTCGAATCGCGTAGTGCCGGTCGAGGAGATGTTTGCGCACATCGGACAGCAGAACAAGCTCTATCGTGTTCTATCCGACTCCGGACACCTGAAGGATTTCTTCGAACTCGCAGAGGGGCACTTCGCGCGCGGCATTGAGCGGCGGCTAGTGGAGTCAGGGCGCCTGAAGAATCTGCCTCAGCGGGAACTCGCCGCACGCGCCGCCGCGTTGTCGGGAAGCCTGCTCTCCCTATTGCGCTGGTGGCTCGATCGCGGCGAGAAAGAGACACCGCGCGCGATTGATGAGATGTTTCACCGCATGGTGTGGAGCGGGCTGGGGTGATGAAGACGATTCACCACGCGCCCCATGTCTCGTCCACGACACTCCCGTCGCTATTAACAGAGGTGTCATCCTGAGCGGAGCGGCCGCCGGGGTCCCCAGCGACAGCTGTTCGTCGGTTCGGGGGGATGCCAGTCCCGAAGAGCAAAAGCAGATCCTTCGCTTCGCTGAAGAAAGCCGCTCCGCTCAGGATGACACGGGCTGGCGGGGGTTCGTGCTTTCCCAGGTCTCAGAAGCGAGACCTGGGGCACCCGGTCGCTGGGATGGTCATCGGCGAAGCGAAGGATCTGCTTCTGCTTCCTGGGATCTGCGCTGAGTTGTCAAAAAAGGAAACCACGCTTCACTCAGGTCTTCCCAGGTTGGATTGCCGACCTCGATCAGAGCAATCTTCCTGGCCCGCGTGCATCCCTTGAGTTCCTTTTCGCGTTGGATTGCGAAACTCACCTCGGCACAGCACTCGAACCATACAAGTCGATTGCAGTTGTAGCGGGCGGTGAATCCACCATAGGTCTTCTGCTTGTGTTGAAACACGCGCCGCCTCAGATCGCTGGTCACGCCGACATATAGGGTTCTGCTTTTGCTGGCAACGATGTAGGTGAAATAGATATGCTCGCGCATCGACACGATGCTAACGCGGCGCGGCCGATGGTGAAGTGCTTGCAGTCACGGTTCTCAGGGGTGCCAGCCCCGAAGAGCAAAAGCGGATCCTTCGCTTCGCTGAAGAAAGCCGCTCCCCTCAGGATGACACCGGCTGGGGTGGGTTTGTGCTTTCCCACCCTTGCTTCGCAAGGATGGGGCACCCACATTTATGGAGATGCCTAGGGTGGGCCACCCGCCTTTCCCGGGTCTCAAAAGAGACCTGGGGCACCCGGGAGATTCCGAACTGGGTCACCCCACCGGCACCGCGCTCTTCGCCAGCATCTGCTTGATGCCGCGGATGGCTTGTCTTGTGCGCTCTTCGTTTTCTATGAGGCTGAATCTTACGTGGCCGTCGCCGTAGTCGCCGAAGCCTATGCCGGGGGACACGGCTACTTTGGCTTCGTTGAGCAGGAGCTTGGAGAACTCGAGCGAGCCAAGGTGCCGGTAGGCTTCGGGGATTTTGGCCCAGACGAACATCGTCGCCTTCGGTGACGGCACGGGCCAGCCGGCGCGGTTGAGGCCTTCGATTAAAACGTCGCGGCGGCGGCGGTAGTTTTCGCGGATCTCGGCGACGCAGTCCTGCGGGCCTTCGAGTGCGAGGATGCTGGCGACCTGGATGGGCGTGAAGGTGCCGTAGTCGAAATAGCTTTTCAATCTTGCGAGGGCGTTGACGAGGACGGGGTTGCCGACCATGAATCCTACGCGCCAGCCGGGCATGTTGTAACTCTTGGACAGGGTGAAGAATTCGACGGCTACATCTTTGGCGCCGGGGACCTGGAGGACGGAGGGCGGCTTGTATCCGTCGAAGCCGAGGTCGGCGTAGGCGAGGTCGTGGATGAGGTGGAATCCGTATTCGCGGGCGAGGGCGACGAGGCGCGCGAGGAAGGGGAGGTCGACGCACTGCGTGGTGGGGTTCGACGGGAAGTTGACGATCAGCGCCTTGGGGCGCGGGGTCATGCGCGGGATGATGGCTTCGAGCTCGGCTAGAAACTGGTCGCAGTCGTGGACGGGGACGCTGACCACGTGGGCTCCGGCGATGACGGGGCCGTAGATGTGGATGGGGTAGCTGGGATTGGGGACGAGCACGGTGTCGCGCGAGTCGAGGATGGCGAGGCAGAGGTGCGCGATGCCCTCTTTCGATCCGATGGTGACGATGGCCTCGGTGTTGGGGTCGAGGTCGACGTCGTAGCGCGTCTTGTACCAGTTGCAGATGGCCTTGCGCAGGCGCGGGATTCCCTTGGACACGGAGTAGCGGTGGGTGACCGGCTTCTGCGCCGCTTCGATCATCTTGTCGACGATGTGTTTGGGCGTGGCGCCGTCGGGGTTGCCCATGCCGAAGTCGATGATGTCTTCGCCGCGGCGGCGGGCGTTGACCTTCATCTCGCCGGTGATGTTGAACACGTAAGGCGGGAGGCGCTGGATGCGGCTGAACTCTTCCATGATGAGTTCAGTTTACAGTGCACAGTGAACAGTGGTCAGTGGTCCCTATCACTCTTCACTGTCCACTGTTCACTGACCACTGATGTTCAGCACCACCCGGAAGCGCGCCTTGCCCGACATCATGCGCGCGTAGGCTTCTTCGGCTTTTTCGAGGGGGTAGACCTCGTTCATCGATTTGACGCCGGTGAGGGCGCTGAATTTGAGTGTGTCTTCGCAGTCCATGCCGGTTCCGGAGGGCCAGCCGGCGACGGTGCGGCGGCCGAGGAGCATGGGAAAGGGACTGATGACCACGGGGCCGTCGGGCGCGCCGATGAGCAGGAACTTGCCCCCGGGGGCGAGGCCGTCAACGACCCACTCGAGAGCCTTGGCGCTGGTGATGGTGGAGAGGATGAGGTTGGCGCCGCCGATCTTCTGCAGTTCCTTGGCGGGGTCCTGCGCAGTGGTGTCGATGTAGATCTGCGCACCGAGTTGCTTCGCGAGCGGGCCCTTGTCTTGGCCGCGCGCGACGGCGATGGTGCGATAGCCGGCTTTCACGGCGTACTGGATGGCGAGGTGGCCGAGGCCGCCAATGCCGAGAATCGCGACGGTGTCGCCGGTGCGGGCGCCGGAGTTGCGCAGCGCGTTGAAGGTGGTGATGCCCGCGCACAGCAGCGGGGCGGCGTCGGCGTCGGCAAGTTCGTCGGAGCCATGAAGGCGAGGGCATTGGCGGGGGCGATGACGTAGTCGGCGTAGCCGCCGTCGAAGTTGATGCCGCTGACGAGCGCGTTTTCGCAGAGCATGAAGTCGCCGCGGCGGCAGGGCGGGCAGTAGTTGCAGTGGCCTCCGTGCCAGCCGAGGCCGACGCGCTGGCCGGGCTTGAAGAGCGGGACGTCGGGGCCGACGGCGTCGATGACTCCGGCGACCTCGTGGCCGGGCACGCGCGGATACTGGAGGCCGGGCCACAGGCCTTCCTTGGTGAACGAGTCAGAGTGGCACACGCCGCAGGCCTGGACGCGGATGCGGACATGGCCGGGGCCGGGATCGGGGAATTCTTTTTCGACGAGTTGAAACGCACCGCCGGCGGCGGGTACCTGCATGGAACGGCCTTTTACTGGCATAGGGAAGTCTTCTCCTAGGCGCTTAGATGGAACCGCAGCGCCCTGGATGCATGAAAGTGCGATGACGACGATAGCCCGGCTTGAGCCAGGTCGAACAAAGCGCCGAAATGGACTAGACTGGCTGCCGTGCACCGAGGGAGGCTCCTTATGCGGTGGCAAAGGGTTCTTGCGGCTTCGCTCGTGATGGTGATGTGTTGTGCGGCTGCCGACGGAAAAGACAAGAAGAAGAAGATCCTGCTTCCGGCCGATGTGCTGCAGGCAAGAACCGTACTCGTGGTCATCGATCCCGACGCCGGAATGTCGGTCGATGCTCCCACTGCGAACCGCGTCGCGCAGGAAGACGTGGAGAAGGCGCTGATGAAGTGGGGACGCTTTGAGCTGGCCAATGATGTATCGACTGCCGACCTGGTGATTGAGGTTCGCAAGGGAAATGGAAAAAATGTCCAGCCAACGATTGGCGGACTCCCGTCGAACAGCCGCCCTGTGACCGCTGAGACTACGGATTCGGGAGGCCGTATCGGCGCGAGCCGGGGAACTCCGCCGATGGCCGGCGATCCAACAGGGCCGGCAATGCCGACGCCCTCTCCGCAGGTTGAGGTAGGCGCGGCAGACGATGTGTTTGTGGTGTATCGCGGAAAACGCGACAATCCACTCGATGCTCCGGCGGTCTGGCGCTATAGCACGAGAGATGCGCTCAGTTCTCCCGGCGTTCCGGCCGTGGATGCGTTCCGGAAGCTGATTGTAGAGGCGGAGAAGCAACAGGCCGCGAATCCGTGATTTTGGCTGTTTGCCGCATCGCAGGCCGCTTCGGGCTCGGCTTTATATACTCGAAGTCAGCATGAGTACGTTTCCTCCCGTTGATGAACAGATGGACCTGCTGGAGAAGGGCGCGGCAGAGATCATTCGTGTCTCCGATCTGCGCGAGCGCCTTGAGGACAGCCGCAAGACCGGCCGTCCGCTGCGCGTAAAAGCCGGCTTCGACCCCACCGCTCCCGATCTGCACCTGGGCCACACCGTGCTGATGCGCAAGCTGCGCCACTTTCAGCAGCTCGGCCACACCGTTATCTTTCTGGTCGGCGACTTCACCTCGCTCATCGGCGACCCCACGGGACGCAACGTAACCCGCAAGCCGCTCACCCGCGAACAGATTGATGCAAACGCAGAAACCTACAAGGAGCAGGTCTTCAGGATTCTCGACGCCGGCGCGACCGAAGTCCGGTACAACTCGGAGTGGCTCGGAAAACTAGGCTATGAGGGAGTGGTTCGGTTGACCTCGCACTTCACGGTGAGCCAGATGCTCGAGCGCGATGAGTTTCACAAGCGTTTCCAAGCTGAGCAGCCCATCAGCCTGCACGAGTTGCTCTATCCGGTGATGCAGGGCTACGACTCGGTGGCCCTGGAATGCGACGTCGAGCTCGGCGGGACGGATCAGCGATTCAATCTCGGCTGCGGGCGCGAGTTGCAGCGGCACTATGGGCAGAAGCCACAGATCGTGCTGATGACGCCGATTCTCGAGGGGCTCGACGGCGTGCAGAAGATGAGCAAGTCTCTCAACAACGCCATCGGCATCAACGAGCCGCCCGCGGAGATGTACGGCAAGCTGATGAGCATCTCCGATGAGTTGATGTGGAAGTACTGGGTCTTCCTTACCGACCTCAGGCAGTCGGAAGTGGATGCGCTGCAGGCGGAGGTTGCCGCGGGCAAGGTACATCCGATGGAAGTGAAAAAGCGTCTCGCGCGGACCATCACCGCGGGATTCCACGGAGAGGGCGCCGCGCAGCACGCCGATGAAAACTGGGCGCGCATGTTCCAGCAGAAGGAAGCGGCCGAGGATCTCGAAGAAGTTCACATCGCCTACGCTGACCTGGTGAATCCGGCGTGCCCTCCGGGAGAGTTGCAGATTCGCGTTTCGAAGCTGCTGCTGCAGCTCGGTCTTGCGGCCAGCGGAGCCGAGGCCAGCCGCAAGCTTGCTGAAAAAGCCGTGAAGATCGACGGCGAGACTGCGTTGAACAGCGCCCTGACGCTTCCCGGCCTGCCCGTCAAACTCGTGGTGCGGCTGGGTAAGCGCGCGAAGGTGGCAGTGGTTGGAGCTGTCGGCGAGGGCGTGTAAGAGCGTGGCGGTGGGCTCGCAATCGCCCACCTTACCGCGCGGGGATTAGTGTTTGCCTACCATCACTGACGTTCCTGGCGGAACAAATGTGCAGTTGCCGTTACCGCATGCTCGCTCCATCATTTTGACGGTCTCAAGCTGAATGAACTGCTCGGGCGAGAGCTGCATGGCCTCGCGATAGGCATTGTCGGCTTTCGCCCGGCTCTGTTCTGACTGGGCGCGTGCGTCCTCGGCAAGCTTCATCTGTTGCTCGGTTTGAATGCGTTGCTCCTGAGTAGCTGTCTCGATGCGCTGGTTCTTCACGGCATCCGGTGGAATCGCCCTTCCGATGGTCAGAGTGATGAGCTCAACGGGAAGCCTCTTGGAAGTAATGAATGAATTGAGACCCTTGGCAATCTCCGCGTCGATAGCGTCAATCGCGCTGGCACTGATGGCGACTTCATTCATACCGTGCTGGCGGACCTGCTGACGGACCAGGCTCATGAAGGGCGCGTCGAGGTTATTCGCATACCAGTTTGGCCCGAACTGGCTGATGAGCTTTACCGAATCGGTGACGCGGATATTCATGATCGCGTGGAAGCTGACGGGCACGCCGTCGGCCGTCATCGTGTCGGGCAGGTCCTGTTGATAGGCCAGCGGTTGCATGTTCACGTCGATCCCATCAGTCGTCGCGGCAACGAAGGTGCGACCAGCGCGAACAGGCTCCGGGTCAATTCCTCCATGCCCAAAGAACATCGGCTTTTCGACCAGGACCACCTCGTGCCCCGCATCCGGTGCAACCGATTTGCAGCCGGCCATCGCCACGCCCAGCACCGTCACGACGACAGCCAGGACTGCGATCGCGGAGTTCTTCGCATTGCGCAAGTTGCTTTCGGTATGAAGCTCACCAAAGACAGGAGGGGTTCTCATCGGACGGTGTGGCTCCCATTTCAGTTTTTGTGATCGCAGAGATTCTAGCACTGGTGCGTTGTGTCGTCGCTAAAGCAGTTCCCGGCTAACCGTATCCGAATGCAGCCGGGGCCTAGAACCGGAACAGGTACGCAGAACTTCACAAAGATCTGCTTGCCGTCATTCAGGTAATTGGGCGATATCGGCGGTACCGGGTTATTGGGATCGCACGCGCCGGTCAGCCCGCGATTGCAAAGCGAGCGGTCGAGATTCTGCAGATCATTGTTGTAGCCGACATAGACCACCGTGCCCGGATGCGGCAGCCAGGTGAAGAGCGCCTGCGTGCCGATCTGCTTCTTGCGCAGCAGCGACGTCTCCGCGGGATTTGCCAGCGTCGAGTCGTATTCCGCGATGACGCGCGCCGACATGGAACGCGTGAACTGGTAGTTGATCTTGGTGCGGAAGACCTGGCTCTCATACACAAACGCATCGTCGGCAACAGAGTGATCGCGGTCGAGGAGGTAGGTGTTGTCCGCCGTAAGCTGGCGGATCGGCTGCAGCGTGACCATCGCCTCAACCTCATCCGCATTCAGCAGCGAAGGCACTCCGCCCGCGACGGGGTTGTAATTTACATTTCCAGAACGCAGCGCGAGGAGAAAGAAATTCAACTGTGAAAATGGCGCGCCCTTCAGCGCCATGCCGCCGAAATTCTCAGTGAAGTTCACGTTGTGGGCGAGCGGATATCCGTCCTGCGGGCCGAGGGTGTCGGAGTTCTCGCCGACCTGGGGAGCGATGTTGAAACTGCGCGGCATCAGGATGTAGGGAGCGAACGTGAAGTAGTGGTACAGCCGATTGCCCTGATGGTCCCAACCGAGGATATTCAAGGCGTTCAGACCGTAGCCTGTATGGTTTTGCTCTTCGGATACCACTGGTAGCTCGCGTGGGTCTGGTTGTTGTAGAGATCCGTGGTGGGGATGAAGCCGAGCTGTGTCTGAAATCCCGTGCTGTAGTCCTTGAAGAAGCTGTCGAGGTTGAAGGAGTGCCCGGTGCGCTGCACTTCGAGATAACTGGCAGGGCCGGCGGAGTAGGTCGGCGCGGTGCTGCCATCCGTCGGTCCCATCGTGGAGCTTTCCACCATCTGCCCGATCATCGTCCAGCTCTTGTTCATGTGCGCCGTAAAGTCCAGTCCGCCAATTCGATTCCAACCGCCTCCGAATTCCTGGTCGGTAAAGATCAGGCCCACACTCGAATTCTTTCCCAGATCCTCCGAGACGCGGCCCACGGCGTACTTGGCGCGATGATGATAGAGCGGATCGCCCGGGGCATAGGTCTCGCCCGGTTCGCGATCGTCGATGGCGAAGAATCCGAGATTGGTGCGGCCGATCTTGCCGGTCAGGCGGATGCCGTACTCCGGGTGCACGATGTTGCGCGTGTATACCAGCAGGATCGGCGTCGCAAAGTAGTTGGCATTCTCCAGGAAGAACGGCCTGAGTTCGGGAAAGTACACCGGGTAGCGCTGATTGACCGTGAACTGCGGCTGGTCCGACTCCACGTCGCTGAAATCGGGATTGATGGTTCCGTCGAGAATGATGCTGTCCTTGATGATCAGCTTGGCTTCGCCGCCGCCTGTGCCTTCCAGGCCTCGGGAGCTGAAATACGGATTGAGCGGATCGAGATTGATGAGTTCGCGCTCGTTCTGGGCCAGCACATAGGGGTTGATCTGCAGGTTGTGCGAGCCGGTCACGCCTTCAATGCCGTGCATCGTGCCTTCCTGGCTCAGCACGCCGGAGATGCTGGTCGAAACACGCGGCCAGAAGTCGACCTCGCTGTTGCGCGGAAGATTCGCGCATGAAAACCACGCCCCAGTCGGATCCGACGGACCGAAAACGGAGGCTGCGGAATGGAATGGCAATCATCGCCATCCAGCCGTCGGTTGTCACTCGCCCTCGGAGTCCCAAACCTGGTCGTAGCTGTAGTCGGCATCGCCGGTGTAATCCACGGTTGGCGCATCCGTCCACGCCGCGTCGGCCTGCACGCCTGTCGGATTCACCGTGAACAGAACGCCCTTGTGCCGGTCCTGGAAGGGATCGAGCAGCACCGAAACGGTGTCATCGCCGCTGGTATTCTCGCGCCGGGCGAGGTGGCCGCGAATGGCCGCCGGAGGTGATCATGGCAGATGAATACGAAGTAGATCGTGGACCTGGTGTGGGCAATCCAGACCTCCGTTCGCTCCGTGGCCGGCTCGCCGTCGTTGGGGGTGTTCTGGACGAACCCGGTCACTTCCACCAGTTTTTCTTTCAAGGCAGGACCGGGCCCCATGCCGGTGAACTCCGAAAGCTTCAACCCTTCTTTCAGCAGTGGAACCTTGAAGTCGGCTGGAGGTTGCGCCTTGGGCGGCTCCGGTGTCGCTACGGTCGGCTTGCTGTTTTGCGCGAGAGTATGCCTCCCGCCCGTGACCAGAA
Source organism: uncultured Acidobacteriaceae bacterium (assembly GCA_963774175.1). Classification (GTDB taxonomy): domain Bacteria; phylum Acidobacteriota; class Terriglobia; order Terriglobales; family Acidobacteriaceae; genus Telmatobacter. The sequence continues at coordinate 62,303 of CAVZDT010000020.1, read as the reverse complement.
CGCACACAAGTAATCCCATGTTGAGCGCCCATGCGCTCCTCAAGTACCTGGCCCGCTTCATTAGGTTCCGGACTTGGCCATACCAGGTCGGCTCTTTCGCAAGATTCATCAACAGGTCCCGGTGAGTCGCGACTGCACAAATCTGCGGCAACGGCGATTGTCTCGAGTTCAAGGCCGCGAGGAAAGATTCTCCACCGGCCCGCTCGGTATTCGCGGTTACGCCCGCAGGGTTTTCGGATACCGTTCGCAGAAATCTGGAAAATCGTGCAGCAGTAATAACACGAAAGTGGGACAACTTGAATTGTGCGTATTATATATTCCTCCATCCAATCCCCTTACATTGATTACATCCGAGTTGATGGCGGAGTTGCTTTTGGCATTGTCAGGCGTTCGATGCTTGCCGTAGAGGCGCGAGATATCGAAGGCTTCTTCAGGACGCGAGGGTGGTCTGTGCTACTTCCGTCACGCATTTCCTGGCGTGCCTACAGGTGTAGTCACGTGATTACGGTGGTGCTTGCAGAAGGTGACGATTTGCTCGGTTTTTCCTCCACTGGAGTTGGGGTCAAGTCATTGAAAACAAGTTCACGAGCGATACAATTCGAGCACGCAAACTTCTCCAGAACGGCAATTTTCAATGTCCGATAAGCCTACTTTAGAGAGCCGACCTTTCCTTGAGCAGGCTACCGTGGGAATTGTTCACGCCACTCCCGAGGGTCATATTCTCCGTTGCAATGCGGAGTTTGCCGAGATCATCGGCTATCCGCGCGAGGAAGTTCGCGGCCTGATGATCCAGGAAATCACTCCGGATGAGGACGGCGCGCAGTGCCTCGCGTCATTTCAGAAACTCTGGACCGGCGCCAGCGACGCACTCAGTCTCGAAATTCGTCTGATCCGCAAGGATGGAAATGCGGCATGGGCAAAGCTGACGGTATCGCTGCTGCGCGATCGCGAAGGCTGGCCGTCTCACCTGCTGGCGCATGTTGAAGGCATCCACGATCGCCAGAGTCCGGAGATTGCTGCATGCAGGCGCCGAGCTCGTCGCCCCGACCAGGGAAGACCGCTATCGAACCACGTTCGAGACCAGCCCGGACGGAGTGCTGATCGCTCGCGCCGAGGACTGGCAAAATTGTCGACGTCAATCCGGCCTTCCTCCAGATTCTGCAATTCACGCGCGACGAGGTGCTCGGCCATACGTCGCTCGAACTCGACATCTGGGCCGACAGCGCCGACAGTCACAAGGTCGCCGAGGCACTCCACGAACAGGCGCCTGCCGCGACCTGGAAGTCCGGCTGCGGCGGAAGAACGGCGAGGTCTTCTGGGGTCAGCTTTCGGCCTCGTACGCCGACTTCGACGGCGAGTCGTGCGTCATCTCGTACATACGCGATGTCTCCGCGGCCAAGGCGGACGAGGAGAAGATCCGCAGCCTCGCGTTTTACGACACGCTGACTGGCTTGCCCAATCGCCGGCTGCTTGTGGGAGCGGTTGCGCCAGGCGCTCATCTCCAGCATTCGCAGCGGCAGCCAAGCATGCCCTGCTGTTTGTCGACCTCGATGGATTCAAGTCGCTGAACGACACGCTGGGCCATCACATCGGCGATCTGCTGCTGCAGGAGACAGGCTCGTCGCATCGCTGGCTGCGTGCGCGAAGTGGACACCGTAGCCCGGCTCGGCGGCGACGAATTCGTCATCATCCTCGAAGACCTGAGCCAGATAGCCGGAGATCGCCGCCGCGCAGGCGCGCACCGTGGGCGGCAAGATTCTGTCTGCCATCGACCAGCCGTTCTTGCTCGAAGGTCGTGAGTGCCACACCACGTCCAGCATGGGCATCACGGTCTTCGGCAATCAGAGCGAGAGCACCAACGAGGTGCTGCAGCAGGCCGACATCGCCATGTACCAGGCCAAGGCGGCCGGACGGAACGCGATGTTCTTCTTCGCGCCTGCCCTGCAGGCATCCGTCAATGCGCGCGTGGCGCTGGAGAAGGACCTGCGCGAGGCCATCCGCGACAATCAGTTTTCGCTCTATTATCAGCCGCAGCTGGATCGCGGTCTGCTGACCGGCGCCGAAGCGCTGATCCGCTGGAAGCATCCGCACGCGCGGCATTGTGACTCCGCACGAATTTGTTCCCCTGGCGGAAGAGACGGGGCTGATCTTTCCCCTCGGGCAACTGGGTGCTTGAAACCGCCTGCACTGCAGATCGCTGCATGGGCGGACCGTCAAAGAGGGTGCAACATCTCTCCATCGCGGTGAATGTGAGTCCGCGAGAGTTCCGCCAGCCCAAGTTCGTGGACCACGTGCTGGCCGCGCTCGACCGCACCGGCGCCAATCCCCAGAACCTGAAGATCGAGCTGAGCGAAACCATGTTCGGCGAAAACGTCGAAGACGTGATCGCCCGGATGAACAAGCTGAAAGCCCTACGGGGTGCGATTTCTCACTGGAGGACTTCGGCACCGGCTACTCGTCGATGACCTATCTGAAGCGCCTGCCGCTGGACCAGATCAAGATCGATCGCACGTTTGTGAGCGACATTCTGAAGGATCCGATCAGCGGCGCGGTTGCCCAGGCCATCATTTCCTTCGGCAAGGCGATGGGCCTCTCGGTGATTGCCGAAGGAGTGGAAACCGAAGAACAGCGCGCCTTTCTCGCCAAGCTGGGATGCCACTCATTCCAGGGATTCCTCTTCAGCCATCCGTTGCCGCTCGGCGAGTTCTACGAAAGCTAGGCGTTCATACTCCGCAGGAAGCGACCGCCTCTTCCTCTGACTCGTACACTCCGAAAAGCGAGAGAATGCCAACCATCTTGAACGTCTTGGCGACGAACGGCGCGGGATTGACCAGTTTCACCGTTCCGCCCAGCTTTATTGGCCTGGCGAAGCGCATTCACCACGGAGCCGATGCCGGACGAATCGACATAGGGAAGCGCCTCGAGGTCGAGCGACCAGAAAGATGTGTCCGCTGGCAAGCGCTTTCTGAAAGGCATTCTCAAACTGGTTGACGGCCTCTCCGCTGACCAGTCGTCCCTTCAATTTCAAGATACAAATATTCGCCGATTCTCTTGATATCCAGATCCACGGCTCCCCATCTTTCCAAGCGAGATTTCGCTTTACACCGAGAGTTGAGACTTGTTAATCTCCAAGCCTCAACTACCTGAGAATTAATGGCTCGCTCTCCCCTTGTCAAGCATAAGTTTTCATGGATGTTCCCTGGGACCAGATGATCTCTCCAGTGAACGATGCCGCTGTCGAGGTCGGCGCGCAGCTGCTTGCCGCACCCGACACGGCCTCCCGCGCTTCGATCATTGCCGTCCGTGATTGTGGCGCAACTGCCGAACTGTGCGTGCGCCATTCACCGGTTCTTTGAAGAGGATGTGGAGAACGCGTGGACCGTCATCGGCGTGGCCGGAGATATCTCGCCGGAGTCCGCGGCCGTCGGATCCGGCAACCGGCTGATGGCCCCGCTGGTGCTCGAGTCGCCTGAGACTCTGATCTATTCGAGCGCCGACATTCTGCGCGAAGACTACGCGCACCTGCACATCTCGCGATCCGTCTCGTCGATTGCCTACATTCCCCTGCTTCAGGACGACGCAGCTGGTCGGCGCCATGGAGATTCTGTTCGTTTTCCGGAACTCCGCGGCTGCAGGATCTCGAGGCCATTGCCCGATTGTCCAGTTGGCAACGCCGGCAATTCTTGCGGCCGAGAGCTACGGAAGCGCAGCGGCAGGACCTGCTCGACTCGCTGCACCGGATGTCGCAGCTCTACGACCTTGAGAAGTCGCTGAATGCCACCCTCGAGCTGGAGGCGCTGACGCCGCGGATCCCTGAAAAAGCTGCGGCGATGCTGCCCTGCCAGGCCATTCACCTCTGGATGTTCGATGGCGAAATTCTGCGCCTGATCTCGAGCCATGGCGACGACGCCACCGTTGAAGTCGGAATGACGCAGGCGCCCGGCGAGGGCTACGTGGCCGATATGGCCGAGGAGGGCGAACCGCTGCTCATCGCCGATGCTGACGACGAGCGCCTTCTCCGGCGCAATGCGATCTGCCGATCCCGCGTCGGGAATCTCGCCCGATCACGAATGCGCTGATCGTTCCGCTCATGCAGGACGACGCGGAAGTCGGCGTTCTCGAGGCGGTCAATCGAGAGGACCGGCCCTTCGACGACGACGACCAGTTCCTGATGATGTCGATGGCGGAGACGTCGCCAGCGCGCTCAAGAACGCGAGCCTGATGCTTGCCGAGCGCAAGCTGGAGATCCTGAAGGCGCTCGTGGAAGTAAGCGGCGAGATTACCTCGACGCTGCGCCTCGATCGGCTGCTGGGGATCATCGTCAACAGCCCGCAGAACGTGCTGCCCTACGAGCGCTGCGCCATCGCGCTGGACCAGCGCGGAAAGCTGCAGTTGAAGGCTGTCTCGGGCATGGCGGCTCTGCCGCTTGGCGACATCACCGTGGAGCGGCTGAATCAATTGATGCGCTGGCTCTCGATCGCAAACCGAGTTGGTGCATCTGCGCCAGCTGGAAAAAGCCGGCGAGGAAAAGCAGAACGAGATTCCGGGTCCGGTTGCGGAGTATTTTGCCGCGACAGGTTTTCGTGCGCTCTATGCCCTGCCGCTGATGCGACGATCAGGGCCGCGTGGGTGTGCTGACGTATGAGAGCAGCGATCCTGATTTTCTGGATGTTCCGCACATCGAGATGATCAAGATTCTCGCCGGGCAGGCCACCGTGGCCATTCGCAATGCCCTGCTCTATCGCGAGGTTCCGCTGATCAGCCTGATCGAGCCGCTGGTGAAGAAAAAAGCAGGCGTTGCTGAACAATCGGCGGCGCCGCTGGATGACGCTCGGCATCCTGTTTGAATGTGCGCTGTTTCTGTCGTTCTTCCCTCTGCCGATGCGCGTTGGCGGCGACGCCGTGGTGGCAGCCGCAGCACATGGTGACGATCGCCGCGCCGGTGGATGGCAACGTCACGGCAGTCTACGCGCACGAAGGACAGCGGGTGAAGGCGGGAGATGTGCTGGGTGCGATGAACGACTGGCAGTGGCGTGCCGACCTGGCCTCGACCGAGGCAAAGTATCAGCAGGCGATGCTGGTGATGCAGAACGACCTCGCGCACGGAGCCGCGCAGTCGGGCGCCGACCGCGCGCAGGCGGAGTTTCTGCACGCCGAGGTTGCGCGCACGCGAGCCCACATGGAGAATGCGCAGTTGCGGTCGCCGATTGACGGCATCGTGGTGACGCCCGATCTGCAGAATGCAGCGGGAAAGCACCTGGACGCGGGCACGGCCTTTGCGCAGGTGCTGGATCTTTCCTCGGCAGTTGTGCAGGTTTCCATTCCCGAGCGCGACACCGTTGTTGATGCACCCCGGAGAGAACGTGGCGATCAAGCTTGACAGCTATCCGCAGCGCACGTGGCACGGGCGCGTTTCGGTGGTGAGCCCGGAGGCAAAGGCGGGAGACGGCGATCGCACCTTCACGGTCGAGGTGCCGCTGTCGAATGCGCGACGCGAGTTTGCGCGCCGGCATGACTGGCAGGGCGAAGATTTCGCTCGGATGGAAACCTGCCGGCTACGTGCTGCTGCGCCGTCCGGCGCTGTGGGCCTGGCAGACACTTTGGAACTGGATCGGGTGGTGATGGGTATGAGAAGTCCCTTGCGCATGCCTGATTCGCTCGTCACTTGCGGCCGTAACTTTGACCGCGGTTATCGCCTGCATTGCTGGCCGGGCTGCGATTCTCATCCCGGCGGCGATCGACGCAAGTGCCGCCACCGTGCCGGCAAGCGCCGCGGCCGCAAGGCTGCGCCTGATCCGGGCTCAGCGCCGATCGCCGAGGCGCCCGATCCGAAGTCGTTCACCACCACCGGCCCGCTGGTGGCCGAGCAGCAGGCCGATGTGGCGGCGGAACGCAACGGCCGCATCGTCGAGCATCAACGTGCGCATCGGCGACCACGTAAAGAAGGGACAGCTCCTGGCGCAGCTCGATGATCGCGAGCGCGCATACGATTTGCGACTCGCAGAAGGCGCGGATGGCGTCAGCACAGGCGCAGTTGCGCGAATGGCAGGCGGAGCAGAGGACGGCGGAAGCGGATCTGCGCCGTGCCGACGCCATGCGCGCCGACAAGATCATCAGCGAAGAGAATTGGGAGCACGCAAAGTACAGGGTGGACGAGACCATCGACGAGGTCGCGCGTTATCGCGAGGAAACCGCAGCCGCGGAGGCCGATCTGAACACCGCCAACGTGCAACTGGAGCAGTCGCGCATTGTGGCGCCGTTTGCGGGAGTGGTGGGCCGCAGCACGGTGCGTCCCGCGCAGGAGGTGAAGCCCGGGCGACGTGCTCTTCTGGATCACCGCCGAAGCGCCGCTGCAGGTGCTGTTCACCGTGCCCGAAACCTCGATGGCCGCATTCTCAACCGGCAAGCCGCTGGATCTGACAACCGCCGATTACCCGGGACTGCATCAGCAGGGACGCATCGTGCGTGTCAGTCCGGTGGTCGATCCGGCAAGCGGCAGCGTGCAGGTGATCGGCGCTGTGGTCCATCCGTCACCGCTGCTGAAGCCGGGAATGTCGATGCAGGTGCGGCTGGCGCCATGAATCTTAGTCGAAGCTCTCGACGCGGCACTTCCGGAGATGCCGAAGGCGCGACTGTCGCGCAGCCGGCCGCCGCAGCCTCGACCCGGACCTGATTGTGCACGAAACCGTGCTCGACGGCGAACCGATCGTCGGCATTCTGCAGCGCGGCAGAAACAACTATTTTCGCGTCTCACCGTATCAATGGGCACTCGCGCAGCTTTTCGATGGCGAGCGATCGTACGAAGAGATTGCCGATCTCTTGTCAGTCCAGACCGGCGCATCAGCGGACCCGGAGTATGTTCGATCGTTTGCAGAGCAGATGGACGAGTGCGGCCTCTCCTACCAGACCCACCAGGAAAAGAACCTGGCCATGCGCGAGAAGCTGCTGGCGCAGCGGGAAAGGCGGGCGAAATCAAAGATCAACCTCGCGCATATCAGCTTTTCCGCATGGGATCCGGATCGCTATCTCGACTGGCTCGACGGCCTGGCAGGCAGCTTCATCTATAGCCGCTGGTGCGTGCTGACCGCGTTGCTGCTGTTTGCGTTTGAAACCGTGGTTGTGGTGCATAACTGGAGTTCGTTCGGACCGGACACGGCGATCTTCTTCAACTTCGCGCAGAAGAGCTTTGGCGACTTTGCGCGATTCTGGCTCTTGATTCTGGTTGTCGGCTTCATGCATGAGACAGCCCATGGCCTCACCTGCAAGCACTTTGGCGGGCAGGTCCACAGCATGGGTCTGATGTTCCTGTATCTCGTTCCCTGCTTCTTTGTGGATGTGACCGAGAGCTGGGTTTCCGCCACCAAGATCCAGCGGCTGGCAACCATCATCGCCGGCATCTGGATCGAGCTGGTGGTGTGCGCAATCGCGATGATCTTCTGGCTGCAAACGCCCCCCGGCGGAGAACTCCACAGCATGCTGTATGAATTTATCCTGCTGACGGGAATCGCGGCGGTTGCCATCAACCTGAACCCGTTGATCAAGCTGGACGGCTATTACCTTCTCACCGAGACGATAGAGATACCGGACCTGAAGGAACGATCTACAGCCTTTCTATCCGCGTGGTTTCAGGCCAAGGTGCTCCGGCTTCCCGTCGAGGTTCCCATTGTGCCGCGTCGACGCGTAGCGCTGTTCGCGATCTATGCCATCGTCTCGGCAACCTACAGCTATGTTCTGCTGTTTTTTGTTGTCCGTCTCTCGTACCGGCTCGGTTCGCGATGGTTCTGCGGAATTTGCCCTCATTCCTTCTGCCGCGCTGGCCTTTGTGTTGTACCGCTCACGTTTGCGATCACTGCGTCGCGTGATGCGGGAGTGCTGGGAGCGAAGTATCAGGTCGGGACTTCCGATGGCGTCCCGTTTATCTGCTGGCTGCGCTGGTCATTGATTGGCGCTGCTTTTTGTACCGCTATGGCGGGACCGGGAAGAGCGCATTCTTCGTAATAGAGCCCGCGGAGTCGCATACGATTTGCGCCGCGGTTCCGGGCCGGGTGGAGTGCTGTCCTTGTCCAGCAGGGACAGAGGGTCCGGGCCGGGCAGCCCTGGTTCAGATGACCAGCTACCGCGCGGCATCCATGCGCTCTTCCGCGCTGGCAGAGACACGGAACGCCCGATTCAAAACGTTTGACGCCCAAGTTCAAGGGCAGAGCATCGGCAACGCGGCTGCAGAGCAATCGGCCGCCAGGCGGATGACGGGGCTGGCTGATGAGGCCCAATCGTCGCTGGAAGTCACGGCGCCGGCTGACGGCACGGTCGTTGACTGAGAATCCCGCGTCTGCTTGTAGATCAGGACGTTGGCTACGGGCAGCCGCTGCTCCGAGTGGCGGAGGGCGCAAGAATGGTTCGGATCTTCATCCCCGTGTCGGCGCTCGACCGGATTCGTCCAGACTCCGACGTGGCGCTTGCGCTACCCGGACAGTTCTCGCTGCTGCGTTTGAAATTGACGATGCCCGCAGGCGATCCGGTTCCGCTGCCGGCGGGGCTTATGCCCACAGAGAAGTACAAAGGCATCACCCTGCCCGTGTTCTACAACTCGTTCATACCCTTGCCTGCGACCGCGGGGGACCGCATGTACGGCCTCTCAGGACGGGCCATGGTATTCGGCGAAAGACGCAGCATCGCCGGCCGCATTGGGATGGGCATCTTCAATCTCTTCAAAGCACACGTCTGGTAAACGCGAAAACGGCGACCGAGTCATTCGGTCGCCGTTTTCGCCTTCCAGGGGAGGTGATGCCTTGATCTTCGCTTCAAGTGTCCCGACTCGTCCCAGTCCCGGCAGGTATGCCGGTCACTTACTAGAGCGGCCTGAAGGTCGTTTTGGCGTAAGCGGTAGCGATCTTGGCGGCCGCGATCGGATTCGAGGCCTTGGGGCTGGTCTTCTTGGTTGACTTCTTCGAGGTGGTATTGCTGATCAGAGATTTCTTTGTGATTGCCATCGTAGTCTCCCAGGGAATTGGATTTGAACTGCTTTACGCAAACCTATATTGCAAGCCGCGTGCCAAACCACAATTACCCTCTAAAGCCTCTTAATTGATTGCAATTCCTATATTTCCGAAAAGGTAAGAATTTGCAGAGAGTGGCGAATCGCCTGAATGGTTAAGAATTCAACCCCCTGGAGGTGAATTTTTAATCGGCAGAGCAAGGAGGAACAAGGGGAAGCCTTCTCGCTTTTGGGGGAAAGACGCTCCATGCAGTGTGCCTGCCAGCGAAGGGGATAGACGCGAAAACGGCGGCTGATTGCGCAGCCGCCGCCTTCTCTTTCCGGAAAATCAAACATTCTCTCGCAACACTGGACCCATTATCGGCCGAGACTCGCCATCGTGGTGGCGAGTTTCTCCGCGGCAACCGGCTTGGTGGTCTTCGGGCTCGACTTCCTGGTGGTGACCTTTTTCGGAGTCGAATTGATCATGGATTTCTTGCTAACTGCCATCGTGATATCTCCCCCGAATCTTTGGATTTTGAACTGACTTCCTGACCATGTGTAGTGCACATTGTTTGCCAAAGCAGAGGCCCAAACTACAAATCCATAATTCATTGAAATCTTGCGGCTTATGGTTCTTACCGCCGATGACGCACAGGACCCGGAGTTTGCGCAGGGTTGAAAATTTAAATTTTCACGGGTGAATTTTTAACCCCTGCAGATTCAGAGGGAGTATTTGCGGCAGAGGTACTTCATCTTCTGGACATCTACCTTGAGCAGGCGCGCAGCCGTGGTCTTGCTTCCCTGCCCGCGGCGAAGCGCGGTCGTGAGCAAGGCGACTTCGAGTTGGCGAACCTGGTCATCAAAGTCGGTTCCCAATTCCGGCAAAAGAATCGCCTCGCTGGCAATGACGCTGCTCTCGATTACGCGGGCAGGCAGATCGTGGGGACCGATTTCATTGTGTCGCACGGTGACGACGAGCCGCTGAATCAGATTCTCGAGTTCGCGGACGTTTCCGGGCCACTTGTGCTCTTCCAGCGCCGCCAGCGCGGCGGCACTGAAATGCTTCACGCTCACGCCATTGGCCATGCAATGGGTCTGGAGGAAATGGTCGCATAGCAGCGGGATATCCGCCATGCGATCCCGGAGCGGCGGAAGGTGAATGGGAATGACGTGAATGCGGTAGTAGAGATCTTCGCGGAACTTGCCGGTTCGAGCCATCTCTTCGAGGTTCTCGTTGGTTGCGCAGATGAGGCGGAAATCGATCTTGCGCAGCGTGCGTCCGCCGAGGCGCTGTACCTGGTGGTCTTCAAGCACGCGAAGAAGCTTGGTCTGGAGAGGCAGCGTGAGGGTGGCAATCTCGTCGAGAAAGAGCGTGCCGCCGTCGGCCATTTCGATGTGTCCCGGCCGGGATTCCGTGGCGCCGGTAAAGGCTCCGCGCTCGCTGCCGAAAAGCTCGGATTCAATCAGGTTCTCAGGCAGCGCGGCACAGTTGAGGCGGATGAAAGGCTTGTTGGCCCGGCGGCTGAGCGCAACGATGGCGCGCGCGGCCAGTTCCTTGCCGGTTCCGCTTTCACCGCGGATGAGAACGTTGATATTACTCGAAGCGATCTGTCTGATGGCATCGTAAACAAGCCGCATCGGCTCGCTTGCACCGATGAAATCGTGGAAGCGGCTGGCCTCGAGCGCCTGCTGGCGCGAGCGTTCGCGCTCGGCTTCTTCAGCGCGCCGGCGGATGGTATCCACCAGGGTCATACGCAATTCGGGCACGTCAACCGGGGTGCGGAAGTGAGCATCGGCTCCGGCATTCAGCGCCTGCTTTTCGACAGAACGAGCGCGGGCCCGGCTGATGGAGATAAGAGTGAACGCGGGGTTGAGGCCACGCAGTTCGGTGAGGACGGGAAGCCCCCCGTAAGGGTCTTCGCCCGAGGTGTCGACATCGAGCACGACAGCGGAGACCTGGTTCTCACGGGACCAGCGGGCCAGGTCGTCGTAGGTGTCGCGGACAACAACGTGGAACCACGGCAACAACTCGCTTCTGACGATTTCGATGAATTCTTCGTCCAGCGTGACAATGCAGACCGTTTGACGCGGCAATGCTGCCGCGGCACTCGATCCCGCAAGTGCCACATTCTGCGCTGGGAGCATACCGCATCCTATACAGAGATTCCCTGTGTTCTCAAGTGTTTTCCGCGCAAGATCGTCCCGTAACCAACATAATCGCGTAGTTCTGGGCTCTGGAGGCACCAAGGGAACCGCTCAATTCGCACCCCAGCGTGCGCGGGGATAGTTACCGCCGTGTTAGACCCAAAATAAGATTCCAGTTTTCAACAGATGGTGAACAATGCGACATATACTACATGCCTTGGGACAATGCTATGGAACCCATGCTTAATCTGCAGGAATTCATGAAGACCGACCCCGTCACGGGGGGGCCGACGCACAAACCGCTCTCCATCCCGGAAGTCGGCCTGCGACAGGCGGTCCTCGAGGACCTGGCGCTTAAGCACCTTTACCTCTCCGGTCCCTTCTCGGTGCTGGAACTGGCAAAGGCTACCCGGGTCAGCTTCGAGGTCGCCAGCGAACTGCTGAAGAGACTTCGCACCGAGCAGTTGTGCCAGGTAACCGGGTTGAGTGGCCAGATCCCCAACCTGGCCATCACTTCGCAGGGCAGGACGCGCGGGCAGGAGCTTCTTTCGCAGAGCCAGTATGCCGGCCCCGCGCCGGTTACGCTCGCGAGCTATGTGAACCAGGTGAAGCTGCAGAGTGTTGCGCACGCCGAGGTGCACCCCACCGAGGTGCACAAGGCATTTTCGAGCTTGGTTCTGGATGACAGGATTCTGTGGCAGCTTGGAACTGCCCTGAATTCGGGCGCGGCAATCTTCCTCTACGGTCCCTCCGGCGTCGGAAAAACCTCGGTCGCGGAATTGTTGTCGAAGGTGCTCTCGGAAGACGCTGTCTGGCTTCCCTATGCAATCGAAGTCGACGGACAGATCATCACCGTCTACGACCCCACGCTCCATACGCGGTTGCCGCACATGGAACCGCCGAATCATGATGAGCGCTGGGTGCTTTGCCAGCGGCCGTCGGTGATGGTGGGTGGCGAGTTGACGATCGAGATGCTCGACCTGCAATTCAACCCGGCGTCCCGCTTCTACACCGGTCCGGTGCAGATGAAGGCCAACAACGGCGTTCTGATTATCGATGACTTTGGCCGCCAGCGGGTTCGGCCTGATGAGTTGCTGAACCGGTGGGTCGTGCCGCTGGATCGCAAAATCGACTTCCTCACCCTGGCGGGTGGACGGAAGATCGAGATGCCTTTTGAAATGCTCGTCGTCTTCGCCTCAAACCTCGACCCGGCGCAGCTGCTCGACGCGGCCTTCCTGCGCAGGATTCAAACCAAGATTTTCATTGGCGAGGTCAGTGACGAGGAGTTCTGCGAGATCTTCCGCAGGGTCGCGACCGAGCGCAAAATCGAGTGCGATGACACCGTGGCTCACACGCTCATCGACTTCGTTCACGGCACCCTGAAGCAGGAACTGCGCTCGTGCTATCCGCGCGACATCGTCAACCAGATTTGCTGGGCGGCGAAATACGAGGGGAAAGAGCCGCAGATCAATCACCGCAGCGTGATGCGGGCTATCGAGTCCTACTTCCTCACGAAGGATTGAGACGTTTCAGGAACCGTCAGCTTCTGACGCGTAAGGCGTGCGATCGCAGATCGCAACTCCTCGTCTGAGGTCGCCAGCTTCACCGCTCGCTCCAACTCTCGAAGTTTTACCCCTACCAAAAGGCGATACCAAAACCCTTGCAGAAGGTGGTAAGTCAGCCCCGCCTGACCATCCAGGAAACCTAGCTGAAAAACATATCGATAAATGAAGAACAGGGAAGCGGAAATTTCAACCGGCAGGCGGTTGTAAACGGACTCCTTGAGAAACCGCTTGATCCTCGCCTGTTTTGCCGTGGTTGCGCTTGCCAGGGCGAGCTGCGGCTCAAACAGATGCAGCCGCTGGTTGAGCGCATCAAGCGCCTCCCTGCTTGCGTATGAATTATGCTTGGCCGTAAAAAACGTCAGGTCATAGAGGTTGTGATCGGCAAAGCCGCCGCGGAATGTGACGGTGCGCCCCTCCGTCAGGTACATGTGCTCATCCATCCAGCGGTCTTCAATCCGAGCCTTGCCGCGCCGCCAGATGCGCAGCAGCGTGAGCGGATAGCGTCCGCCCCAGCGGATGAACCTGCCTTGAAAGATGGTTTTGCGATTCAGGTTGATTCCGGTCACGTCGGCAGGCAGCGTTGGGAGTTTGCTAATGATTTCTTCGGCGAGGTCGGCCTCGATGATTTCGTCCGCATCCAGTCGCATGACCCAGTCCGACGTGATCGGCGCATTCTCAAGAGCCCACTCGAACTGCCGCGCGTAATTCTGAAACGGGTGCTCCAGCACTTGCGCGCCTCCGGCCTTTGCCAGGCTCACGGTGTCGTCTGTCGAATACGAATCGATGACAAAAACCTCTCGCGCAAAGACGCGGATATACTCGAGCGCGCGCGGCAGATGAATAGATTCATTGAACGTGAGAATGACGACCGCAATGCTCGGCTTGTCTTTCATGCGAGAATCCCCTGCATGCCTTGATCTTATGCGAGAAAAATGGGGAAAGAGGGGGCGAAGGGGTTGGCCAGTCTCATTCCGGGCAGCGCTCATGGGGGGGATAAGATGGCGGGTGCGGAACGCGTCCGTCGCGCGATACTACACTGCGAGATGGTCGAGCTGCAGAGCGATCGCTGAAAGGCTCTTCGGAAAACAGCGCCACGCGTTGTTGGTGCCGATGTAGAGTCCGATGATGCCGCGGCCCCCGCGTCGGAGGCCCGCTGCACATTGGCCATCCCGTAGCGCAGGCCGGGCAGGAATGGCTGCGCGCTTTATCTCTGCGCGGTGAGTCGATAACCGTCCCGGGTTCGGATGTGATATTTCTCCAGATCCTTGCCGACCAGCTTCACCTTGATCGAGCGCCAGCCGTGATTTGGGTTTGCCTGCGGATAATAACTCAACGTATAGAGGTGGACCAGATCCTCTCGAATTGAAGCGAACGCCTGCTTCTCTTCGCGCCAGTTCTTCGCAAAGTAAGCCTTTCCACCTGAAACCTTGCTCATCCGCTCAAAAGCCGCCGCAGAAACGGGATCCTCCTGGGCCTGCCGGGTGCTGATGATATAGATGATGGTTCCAGTCGATTGCGCCAATTCGGCAACATCTTCCGGCGGAACGGAACTGGCATTATCGGGGCCGTTTGAAAACACGACGATGGCTTTTCTTCCCTTGAGCGGAGCCGCATCCTTCACGGTCAACAAGAGGCTGTTGTAGAGCGCAGCATCATCTCCGGCAACAGTACTGCGAACGCCGTTGATGATGCGGAAATGATCGGAAGTCAGCTGAATTGCGCGCGAAAGATCGCGACAATACGAGTAGAAGGCGACCTTGCTGGCGCCATCCATGGAGCGGATAAAGTCTGTGATCGCATCCTGAGCGAACACAAAACTCCGATACATATAGTTGCTGGTGTCGAAGAGAACAAAGACGCTGCCCTCAGTTGCATGCGAGACCGCCACGGCAGCTAAATCTGCCGCCGATGACGGGTCGCCATCCGAACCATCACCGGACCGCCGGGTCCCGCCCCCCCGGGCGACCTCGTTGGCTCCAGTCGACGATTCACTGCTCTCTTCAAAGGTCGAGACCTTCTGCGGAATTTTGTCCTCGGTTACAACAAAATCTTCCGGGCGAAGGCCGGTGACATAGTTTCCCTTGTTGTCGGTGACAGCCACGCTGAGTTGAACGAGCACGACGTTTACGCGCAGATGTGTGGGGTCATCTTGTGCGGGCCAGGGCTCGGCAGCCTGCAATAGAAGGCACGAGCAAATACCCCAGTACGCTAGTTGTCTTTTTCGCATCGGTTTTCCGATCCGCAATCCACCCGATCCCTCGCCGTGGCTCATTGCTGAGAGACCGAAGTTGCTGCCTGAAGCGTAATCTTGCCTTGCTTGAACTGGTTTCCGGTTTCCTCCATTGCGCGGAGTAACGCGGGCCAATCGTCAATGTTGCTGGCGAAAATGTTGGTGATCATATTGCGCGTAAGTTCGGGAACCAGGAGATTGAGTTCGACCGGGGGATAGCCCATCTCGTCGGCGAGTCTCGCCCAATAAAGGTTGTTCGAATCCCAGGATTCCGCAAAGACCCTGCCCGCAGGTCCTCCGAAAGTGGAAATCGGCTTGACGTCGGCGAAACTCGACGACTTCGTCAAAACCGAATGGGGCACACCAAAGTCCGCCGATAGTCGATCGAGACTGGCATCGGCCGGATATTTCTGGGAGAGTTCCTGCAACTCCCGCCCCGCTTTTCCGCATGCTGATACCTGATCGGGATACTTCTTCCGAAATTCAACGGCGAGATGGAAAAGATCAGCGGGAGGAGTTCGAGCAATGATGGTCGCGGCGTCTTCCCGATTCTCGAGCGCTCGCCTCGTGCGGTCCAGATCAGCAGGCGCCATCCGGCCCGAAAGGATGTCTATGACCTTCGCGTGAACATCCGGGTTGTCGATCGCGGTCGTCAGGAGTTCTTCGCCCGTCCGTTGGTACAAAGCTGCGAAATGCAACTCATGCTGGCTCACGTTCCACCAACGCGGCACGGTAGCGCTTACGAGAAGATCTGGTACGACCTCTCGCCAGATCAAAGCCTGAATGTTCCTCGGGACAATAAAGTCCTGCTCCATCGAGGCCAGCGCAAAGGGCAGATCGGCAAGTGAACCGAGCAGGTAGGCGCCGCCCCCGGCTGTTGCGCCTACGCCGACCAATTGCGGATCCCCCCAGATCTCGTCGATGCCTTGCACCGAGATTGATGTGAAGTCGTGAGAGCGGACGAAGAGTGGGTTGTTATGAAGAACCTCGGCACCTGGTGGTTCATAGTACGCGTAGTTCAAACCGACCAGCGTGTCCCTGAGAAACGGAGTGAGCTGTGCACGGGCGGTCTCGATCTGGGCCTGCGACGGTGAAGAGCGCAGCACCTTCGTCAGATCGGTTCTCACCTGCAATTCGGCATGCCTGCTGGTGTAGACCGCAGGCGCCCAGGCGGTCTTTTCGCCACCCGTGAAGATGGGGCGGGGCATCTCGAACTCGCGCAGATCCTCCGCGAGCGGGAGCAAAGCACTCTCGTTCTTAGCGCCATGCGCCATTTCCTGCAACCCGTCATACAGTCCAAAGAGCGTGTCGAGAGATGCCAACCGCTGATCGTCCAGTACCACGCGAATTCTTTCGGAGAGATCGTGGTGCACTCGCTGGCTATCGTGATCGTCAAGAACCGGCCCCGCGAGAAGATCGATGATCTGATCCTGGTTCAGATTGGTGGTACCTGCGGCGGCCTGCAAAGATGCCTGTAGCGAGGTTCGGGCGGCGTCAAAGAGTTGTACGGACGAACCGACCCCGAGAAACGGCTGCACCACGTCGTGCCACGATGCATTCATCCTGGCTTCGGGAATCTGGCCTTGCCGGGCGAGAATCTGCCAGATTCCAATGTCGGCTTGGTACGCGCCGAGTGCGTTGGCACGCAGAGTCGTGTTCGATATGCCGTCGATTCGGTCTGCGGCGTTCACGAATTGCGTGATTGCCGCATCGTCCAGCGCCGGGAATTCCGCAAAGGTTGGAAACCACTGATCGAACCGCGCAAATCTGTGAGCAACCAGCTTTTCGGTTTCGTCCGACATCTGCCGCTCCGGCGGTCTGCCCGAATCGATGGCACTCAACAAAAGAAATATCTGCACCGGGCCGCTCGCCGATTGCAGATTCGACGAAGAAACCAGGGTTTCCAGAAACTGTCCGGAGGTGCTCCAGCCGTGGCCCCGGCCGAGCCATGCCCGCATCTCTCTTGTTTTGGCTTGCTGGGAAAGGATATCTTCCCATACGGCAAGTCCTCCGGGGATCTCGAAATCGCCGTCTGGTTTCCATCTCACCGAGGCCAATAGGATCAGCAGGTCGGCGTTTCTCGGGTAGACGCCTCGCGACGCATCCGAATGTATCGCCGTCGATCGATATGCGTTGTAGAAGCGCCTGAGACGGTTGCCTTCGGTGTAGTGGGCCTGCGCCGCCGGATTCAACCGGCTCAGAACATCGAAATACGCCGCCGTCCATCCACTGTCTTTTGACAGAAGGTGCAGAACAAAGGGCCCGGACGACTCTGGATTCACTCCGACCAGGTCTTCCCAGGCCTTCCCGGCATCGCTCGGCACAATCACCTTGCCCGACTTGATGCGGATCTGGCTCCCGTACAGGTCGAGAACCGGCGCGACAGCTACCAATCTCGACAGCCCCGGTGAGCGGTCCAAAGCGATCCGCGTCTCATCGTCATATTTGGCAATCGCCGAGTAGAGGCGATCCATATCCTGATCGTGCAGGAGCACGTCGAGGAGATTGTCGTACGATTTGCGATTCGATTTGGACAGGGCGGATACCCAATCCTTCTCCTTGAAGAAGATCGGAATGCTGGTGGCAGGAAACGAATAGGTGAACGGTTCATTCTTCGCGAGCGCTTGTTCAAGCGCCGTCAGTGGAAAGCCGGAATCGATGGTGAGGAAGGCTCGCTCCGCGTTTGCGGTGACCAGATAGCTGTTCGCCTGTCCGCAGGCGTGCTGAAACTTGTATCCAAGAATATTGAGCAAATCACCCACGTCACCGCAGCCGGCAATACGAATGGTCCCTTTCGCATCGGCGAGATGCTGTTCCTCTCGAGCCTGGTGGACATACCTGTTGAGCAGCACCAGGTACTCTTTTTCCTTTCTCTCGTCATAGCCATAAAGCGAAAGGTTACGGGTAAGCATGGGCAGGACATCGTCAAGAGTCACTTCCTGGCTGATGCCGGCCATGCGAAGGAACGATCGCAAAGGTCCGGGAATCGTGATCGTTTCGGTTTCGGGTGCTTGCGCAGCCTGGCCTTCGGAAGATTCTGCCTGGGCGCTCTCGACCGGGGAGCTTGCTTTCGCAAGTGCGAAACCGCGACCCGGGTAGCAGATTGAAAGGAAGAACAGAGTCGATATGCAGACCGTCTGGGGACGAGGAAGCCTCATTCAGATACCCCTTCAGAGCGCAGGAAGGCCAAAACGAGATGCGGCCACTTCCTGCCAAGCGAATCCGCTATTGCGAGTCGAGTCTCACACCTCGACTCGCGCACGGGGAAACGAAGACGAATGACTCACTTTGCGAATTGCCGGGAGGCTTTCAAAGGCTGTCGATATTTCTGATCCTGCGCCCGTCCGTTACCCAGAGGCGTGGAACAAGTCACGCGAACTGGGCAACCATCATCGCAAATTAGCCTTCGCCCGGCAAGTCTAATTCGCACTGCGAGCCGGTGGCTACATTTTTCGCTTTTGAACCCAAGACGTTTGCGCTCTATCAATCGAGCAATTCACATGACCCACCGCCAAAACAGGCTTCAGGATTGTTCATGCAGCGCTCCAGGCCAATAATTTGATCGGAGCCTCCCATGCCGAAGCGGCCGCAACCCGAAGTTTTCGACTGCAGATTTTGACCCGTCTGCAACGTCAGGGGGTGTCGAATCCACGCATGCACTGGACCGGCTCGCGCAGCCAACCAGAGAGCCTGGCCGTCTGGCAGTTGTCGCAGATCTCCCCAAAAACGGCTCACCACTTGAATGCCGCGCGACGCAAGCTTCAGCCTGGTCCATGCACCGAATGTGGATGTGGCCGCCAATCGGTGAAGATCACTACCAATAATAGGCCGCTACCACTTCCGGCGGACCGGCCACTTGATCGGTAATCCTGGTTTTCAGAACCAGTTCCATATTCCTTTTTTGCCAGTCTTTGGGAGCGGTGCGGAGACTTTTTTCCAGGTCCTCCGGATTCGAAACAAACTCGCCGGCGGCTTGAGTACCGCGGTCTTCGATCCCCGCGGTTATCACCGTGAATTGTCCGGTCTTCGAGTCCATCAATCGCGCGACGATCCCATAATCCAGGTCGCGGGCTCCCGCTTTGTTCGATTCCGGCATCCAACTGCGGCCGCCTGGAACCTGTTCATGAATCATGAAACTCCCGCTGTTTCCAGCAAAGATGAAATGGAGATTCGACGTCATGTCGATGGTCCACTTGTTGTTGTAAGCACCCACGACAACTGCCGGAGAGTTGCGAAGATCCTCAAACGAATAACTGGAGCCGATTCTCAATTGATCCGGCTTGCCAAGTTTGCCGAAGAGCGCTGAAAGCTGCACCGCGGCTGAGACGTCGCCGATCGCCACGCCATAGCCTTCGTAGTAAATCATCTGGTTCCAGGTCAGCTTCTCATTGCCATCCAGAGGGAGCGGCTGACTCGACCTTTCCACTTCAGTCTGAAAGGCTCCTGGGTGGCTTTGGGCATATCTCTCGTACAGTTCCGGACTTGGCCGGTAAGTAACGCCCTTCGCGAGGCAGATCAAAACCGGCTGCTGGGTTGCGAAGACAGGCGCCCAAAACTGATCCAGAGTGGACTGCGGCTGCGAGGAACGTGGCAGGCCGACCAAAATGACGACGGCCACGAGGGCTATCGCAACCAGCGAGGTCGCGATCGCCCAGGTTGGAATCCTGCGGCTTTTGGGATCAGGACGCGGCGACTGCAGAAGCAGGACCGGCGCCACGGCGTGCGTTTCCTCCGCCGTCCAGTGAAACCGGGGAACGTAGGAACCGACTGGAAGCTCAATGCGAACAGCCTTTCCGTTCGCGGTCTCCTGGTAATACTGCTCAAGACGCCGCCGGACTTCGCCCGCCTGGACCCTTACGACGGGGTCATCTCCGGTTGCGTATCCTGGAGGACGTCCAAAGACTTCCGTGCCGATCGTGCGCTCTTTCAGCCGCTCCCGATGTCCCGTAAGGCCATGTTGAACGATGTACTGGAGGAACTGCCTGCTTCGGCCGGCGTGTTGGAAGAATCGGCTGTTGAGGATGTTGTCAAGCTCTTGAGAGACGGCCTTCGCCTTCGCCGAATCACTTCCAACAATGAGAGCGGACTCATCGGCATGATTCGGAGGTTCGATTGCAAAAGCCATCACAGATCCTACCGACTCCGGGCGGGGAATGCCTCTGCGTAGTCTCGCAGCTCTTTTGCGTTCGACAAGGTGACTGACTAAGGGGTTAGCGGTCCGTTTAAACCAGGCTCAATCTTTCATTGCCCGGTTTCCGGACCAAGTCGCCTGTTGTGGGTTGCCGACACTCCGATAACGTTTCCAATTCGGCGTGACGTTTTCACTCCTCCCGAGTAGAAACGTCCCAAGAAGCGCCTGTCAAGGGGTTGGATTCCGCACCCTGGCATAACCAACGCAAGGGTGCCCGGTGCCGAACAGGAGTAAGCGCGAGCTTTCAACCGATCGCGTAAGCGCTTGAAAAATAGAACGGGTACTCCTTTTTCTTACGGTAAGACTCTGTGTCTTACTTGTTGCCGTCCGGAAAAAGGGGCTAGGTTCCATTCGGACCCGAGTCCATTTCGGGCGAGTGTGTCGAATTCTGGCAGGGTGGCGAAGCGAACAAAGACGTCAACGCGCTTAAGAATGCTGCTCGTTAAGAAGCTGCTTCGAACAGAACGAGAAACTCTTTGCAAGCGGAGGTCAAAATGAAAAGTGTTGTGAAGGGCCTGAAAAGGCTCCTCCTGGGTGCGTTTCTGTTAAGCCTTTGCGGGGTACCAGCCCATGCCCAGTTCTTGAGCGGTGTCGAAGGAACTGTTCATGATGCATCCGGGGCCGTGGTGGCGGGAGCAAAGGTTTCCGTTACCGACACACGGCTGGGCGTAACGAGGCAAGTCACAACCAACCAGGCGGGCTATTTCCGTGTTGACAGCATTGCCGCCTCCACCTACTCGATGAAGATCCAGGCGACCGGTTATAACACCTGGCAACAGTCCGACCTGACCCTGGCGGCCGGTCAATTGGTAACAATCGCGCCTGTGCTCCAGATTGGAGCGGTCTCGACCAATGTCACAGTCTCCGCTGAGGCAACGGCCGTTGATCTTGCGACTCCAACAACCGGATCCGTGATTTCGAATACCACGGTGGAGCAGACCCCTCTCCCGGGACAGAACGTCTATGGCCTTTCCGCCCTCACGCCGGGCATGACCGGCGCCGCCGTGGAAGCCGGGGGCATGGACAACTACACCAACGAATACGCCGTCAACATCAACGCAGCCGGTTTGCGCCAGGAACAGAACGGATACGAGATTGATGGCGCTTATACAAACACGCCCTCCCGCGGAGGCGGAACCTCGATCTCACCCAATCCTGAAATCGTGCAGTCAGAAGAAGTCAGAACGAACGATTTCGATGCCCAGAAGGGACGAAATGGCGGCGCAACGGTTGACGTGTTTACCAAGTCAGGCTCCAACCAGCTTCATGGAAACTTTGATTATTGGTTCACCAACGACAGCCTGTCGGCACTCACCGAGTTTGAATCCTCACTTCCCCCCTCGCAGCGGAATGAGTTCAGCTTCACGATGGGAGGGCCGGCCATCAAAAACAAGCTGTTCTGGTTTGGCGCTATCGATGTGCTGCGTTCCAGTGTCACCAGCGCCAGCACATCCACCGTCGAGACCATGGATCTCTATAACTGGGTGAAAACCAATTTACCCAACACCGTGGCAGAACAGATCCTGACGATGGCCCCGCCTATCTCTTACGCCACCGCTTCCTCTCCCGGTGCGTTGACGGTCGGCCAGATCACCGGAAGCTACTTTGCTCCGCCAGCCGGTATCCCATCCAACCTGGACGCGCTGGGCAACGTGAACTTCACGTATTCCTCCCCCAAGAACGGATACCAGTGGAGTTTCCGCGTCGACGACTATCTCGGCAGCAACGATCGCATTTACGTGGATGCGCTGCGCACCCACTACACCACCGAGGCGGTCCAGGCGCGACCAGCGTTAACCAACACGGACCTGGGCAGTTCCGACTTTGTCAACGTCGACTGGACGCACACATTCTCATCGCGTCTGTTGAACGAAGCGGGCGCGAATATCATTCGTCCCTACGGGCAGAACGGTGGAACGCCGGCATTTCAAATTCCCTACATCAACGTGACCGGACTGCAGGGTTTTTCAAACTGGGGACCTGGGAACTTTACGCAAACCACGGTTGGCTGGCGCGATGTGATGACAGCAACCATAAAGACGCACACGCTCAAGTTTGGCTTCGACCAGTTCAATATCCGCGAGAACGACTCACAGGGTGGCGCGTTCGATCGTCCAACCTACAACTTCAATAGCCTGCTGGACTTCATCCAGGGCGAGGCGACGTCGGAAAGCGGCACTCCGGTCAGCCTTTTGACACACCAGGAAGCGCCCTACAACCGCCGATATCGCGAGCTCTATACCGGGTTCTTTGTTCAGGACGACTGGAAGCTCAGGCCGACATTTACGTTGAATGCCGGCGTCCGGTATGACTCAATGGCAAACCTGTTTTCCGTCCTGAGTCCACAATTCTCGAACTTTAATTTCGGAAAGGGTTCAACACTGGATGCCCAGGTTGCCAGTGGTGTAGCAGCGATTAATCCGAATGACAACGTGGTGAATCACAATGTCTGGGGCCTTACCCCGCGCGTAGGATTCGCCTGGGATATCTTCGGAAACGGAAAGTCAGCGTTGCGCGGCGGCATCGGCATGTTCTCCGATCAGCCCCCTTACCTGCATATCACCGACATAACGGCGGGCAACCTGCCCAACTTCTACACGCCGTCTGTCAATGTGCAACAGGGAACAACACCCGTGCTCCAGCTTTGTAGTCCTCCGCAGGGCTTTAACGACGCCTGTCCGGTGCTGGACACAAGCAACGTCACGCTGAACTCGAGCGGCGGAGTCGTGGCCAACGGCGTTCTTCAAAGAGCGAGTCTGGGAGGCTCGTCGCCCAACTACAAAATGACTCAGGTGTTCGATTGGACTCTGAGTATTGAGCAGCAATTGCCGCACAATCTGGTTGCCCAGCTGAACTATTCCGCATCGGCAGCGCATCATCTGCCCGTTTATAACCAGGACGTGAACCGGTTCAGCGGAGATCTGGTCGTAAACAATGGGACGTTGCAACGACTGAATCCAAACTTCGGCTCGATTCAATACGCCACCTCCGACAGCAACTCGATAGGAGAGTATGGTTCAGCGGTGTTGACGCATACCATGGCCCATGGGCTGGCGCTGCAAGGTATTTACACCTATGGCAAGACGCTCGATATCATCAGCGGTTCGGGTTCGCTCGATAGTGGAGCGATCACATCGAATGCCAATGGCGGCAGTCAAAGCGGCCCAATCATCCAGAATGGCGATTACGCCGGGCAACGAGGCAGGGCCGACTTCGACATCCACCAGCAATTTTCCGCAAACGGCACATGGATGGTTCCAAACTCCTATGGCAATGCACTGGAGAGGAATGTCCTTGGCGGATGGCAGTTCGGCGGGTTGTGGATTCTGCAGACAGGCTTGCCGTTCACTGTTTACACCAGCGCCGCATTTGTCCCGGTTTACAACTCCAGCGGCCAGGTCATTGGCGACAGTGGAGGCGACTACAACGCGGATGGAAGCAACTACGATCTTCCCAACGTTCCTTCCTTCGGTCCACATCTGAGCGGCAAGCACAAAAAGGACTTTCTGAACGGGCTGTTTACTGCTTCTCAATTCCCTGTTCCGGCTCTGGGCACGGAAGGGAACCTCGGCCGGAATACTTTCGATCAGCTGGGATATAACCGGCTCGACTTCACGTTCGAGAAGCTCTTCAAAATTCCCTGGTTCTTCAGCGAGAAAATGACGATTGAGGCCAAAGGGGAGGTCTTCAATTTCCTGAATCGCGCCAATTTAACCAATATGTCCTCTGACCTGTCCTCCGGCTCCTTTGGGCATATGACCAATCAATTGCCTGCACGCTATCTCCAGTTGCATTTGCGAGCCAGCTTCTAAACAGCCAGCTTCGCGGGCCTTTCTTCGCGAGGCCGGGAACGAATTTGAAGAATGATACTCAGGGTGCCTCACAAATTCTCGTCCGGTGGTCAACAACTCCGGACCAGGAGTATTCGGAATCGGGCTTCCCAATGCTGATGGTCGCGGTCAGTGAATGCGGTTCCGATGGCCGAGTAGACCTCCTAAAACCAGTGAGCCGTCCGCATCAATCATTGCTCGGCTCACTCTTTTTCCCACCGAACTGAAAATGGGAAAAGCCTGGCGCTCTGAGGCGTCGGCAGGCGAAGGTCAGCGAGATTGCGCCCTGACGAGCACAGGAGTCTGAAAACGATGACGGGAATTCGTCGTAATGCGATTCTGCTTGCATTGGCCTTCGGATTTTTGTCGAGCAGGCCGGGCTTGGGTCAAGACAATCGGGTCGTGATTCAACGCGGCAATACCACCATTGCGCTGGAACCGTATGCGCCCAACATCGTTCGCGTGACACTGAGCCACTTGAAGGAAAAGGCTCTCGCTGCGCCGGGCTTCGGATTCACAGCGGAGCCCTCCGACGCGGGTTGGAAACACGAGCAGGACGCGCGTGGCGATGTCTACGCGTCGCAGAGACTGCTAGTTGTCGTCGATCCGGGCACGCCTCCAAAGCCCACGAAAGATGATCTTGAGCTCGATAAGTTTTTCCATTTCCTGTCGCCGTTGCCGCACGCCCACGTCGTTGTCTCGACGCCGGGAGGCAAAACCCTGGTCGACATGGTCAATTGGTCCATGTCTCGCCCCAGCGACGGCGAAGGCAACGAGCAGATTCTCAACGATCGCCGTCAAACAGATGATCCGTTTTATCGCGTCAGTGCGGTGTTCGCATCCCCGGAAGATGAACATTACTACGGCCTCGCTCAGAATCAGGAGGGCTTTCTCGACCATCGCGGGCATACCGTCAACTGCTGGCACGACTACTTTGCGCCCGGCGGCGAAAGTGTCTGCGTTCCCTTCCTCGTCTCCAGCCGCAACTATGGATTGGTGTGGGATAACCCCTCGAAGACGGTGATCGAGCCGGGTTTTAACGAGCGCACCAAGTGGACGTCTGAAGTTGGCGATCGCGTCTCATTTTTTGTCATTGCCGGCAACAACACTGACGAAATTTATTCCGGCTATCGCCTGCTCACGGGCATAACCCACATGCTGCCCAAGGCCGCCTACGGCTTCACGCAGAGCAAGCAACGCTACGATTCGCAGGACGAAATTCTTTCGGTAGCCAAGGGATTCCGTGACAGGAATCTACCGGCCGACACCATCGTGATCGATTTTCTGTATTACACCAAAATGGGTCAGATGGATATGGACCCGGCGAAGTGGCCGGATCCAGAAACAATGAATCGCCAGCTCAATGCGATGGGATTCCAATCTCTGATCAGCATCTGGCCGCGCTTCGCGCACGGATCACGATTCTACGACATGCTTCGGCAGAAGGGCTGGCTCGAGCACCACGCCGATGGTACGCCGACCAACGACAATCCAAATGATCCAGTGGGATCCGACATCGATACCACCAATCCAGATGCAGCCCGGTGGTACTGGGACACCATTCGCGACAACTTCGTAAAAAAGGGTTTCGATTTCATCTGGCTCGACGAGACGGAGCCGGACCTACCACCCAACGGAAGCTATTTCAAAGTCGGGCCGGGCACTCGTTACTTCAACGTGTATCCGCTGTTCCATACGGCAAGCGTTTACGACGGCTTTCGACGTGATTTTGGCGATCAACGCAGGGTAATGATCCTTGCCCGCGCCGCTTACCTCGGCGCTCAGCGTAACGGCACCATCTTCTGGTCTTCCGATATCTATCCGACCTGGGATGAGTTCAAGCGCTCCATACCGGCCGGGCTCGACTTCACCGCATCCGGCATGCCTTACTGGTGCAGCGATACTGGAGGATTTCTGAATCTGCCTCCTGTACATCATCCGCTGCATCCGCCGCTGCTCGACCCCTCGGATGCGCGTGACAATGTCGGCGGCTACGATGACTACCCGGAACTCTATGTGCGGTGGTTCCAATACGCCGTCTTCGAGCCGATCTTCAGAACCCACGGCACGCGCAACTTCAACGAACCCTGGTCATACGGAAAGCAGGCGGAGCCGATCATCGCAAAGTACCTTCGCATGCGGTATCAGTTCCTGCCCTACATTTATTCCCTGGGCTACGAAAGCTATAAAACAGGAGCACCCTTCATGCGTGCGCTGTTTATGGATTTCCCCGATGATCCCAAGGTCGCAAAAATGGGCGATGAATATATGTTCGGGCCCGCCTTCCTGGTTGCTCCAGTAACAGACCAGGGAGCGACCAGCCGCGAAGTTTACTTGCCGGCCGGCGCCGACTGGTACAACTTCTGGACCAATGAACGCCTGACGGGCGGCCAGACAATCAGGGTCGACGCGCCCATCGATACAATTCCTCTCTTTGTGCGCGCCGGATCGATCATCCCGCTGGGAACGCAGATTGAAAGCACCAGCCAGAAGCAGGACCTTTCGAAGATCCTCGTCTATCCCGGCGCAAACGGGGAGTTCTCACTCTACAACGATGATGGAAAGACCTATGAGTATGAGAAATCCGGCGGGCAAATTACGCGCCTGCACTGGGACGACGCGGCGGGCAAGTTCACTCGCGAGGGCGCAGAGGCATGGACCGGCCCTGATAGCGCCTTGGTGAAAGTAGTCAAACGTTAGAAATGAAAAGGATGCTCATGGAGGAGCAGGGATGGGTTTATTGAGGAGCCGCGGCGGAGCTTCTATCTTGATAGCGGCAGTCGCACTTGGAAGCGCAAACCTGGGCGCGCAGGATACTTCGTTAACCCTCGATCGAGAGGGAAACACCATCGTTCTTGAGCCGTACGCCCCGAACATTATCCGCGTGACCATGAGCACGCTTAAGGATGAAGCGACAGCCGGCCCGGGATATGGGATCGTGGCGAAGCCTGACGGCGAGGGGTGGACGCATGAATCTGCTACCGCGGCAGACACATATAAATCGTCTCGGATGACGGTCGTTGTCGCGGCTCCGGCGCCTCCTCCTCGCCGGCCTGACGGCACATTCTGGCATGGTCCGCGGAAGAACTTCAACGGGGCTGATCGCGGGCCTTACCTGACAATTGCAGACTCAAGCGGCAAGCCGCTGCTCGATATGGAAGGTTGGGAGATGGCGGAGCTGAATGACAAGGATGGCGACAGTCAGCTCAACTACGACCGGCGGCCGACCGATCCAAAGTTCTACCGCGTAGGCGCGACCTTCTCTTCGCCGGATGACGAACACTACTACGGTCTGGGCCAGAATCAGGAAGGCTTCCTCGACCATAGAGGTCACAAGGTTGAGTGCTGGGCCGACTATCAATCAGTGGGCGGCCCCAGCTTCTGCGTGCCATTCCTGGTGACGAACAAAGGCTACGGCCTGCTCTGGGACAATCCTTCGAAGACGACAATTCAGCCGGGATTCAACGAGCAGACAAAGTGGGTTTCGCAAGTCGGCCAGAGAGTCTCCTTCTTCGTGGTTGCCGGCGAGACGACGGATGAGATTTACGCTGGTTATCGCCGTTTGACAGGCGACACGCCGATGCTTCCCAAGTGGGCGTACGGGTTGATCCAGTGCAAGCAGAGATACACCACGCAGGAAGAGATGCTTTCGGTCGCCAAGGGATATCGCGAGCGCCATTTGCCCATCGACATGATCGTGCTGGATTGGTTTTATTACACTGCGATGGGCCAGATGGATTTCATCAAGGAGCAGTGGCCCGATCCTGCCGAGATGAATCGGCAGCTTCACGCAATGAACATTGAAACAATGATCAGTGTGTGGCCGCGATTCAAGCCGGGAACGCGCTACTACGACCTGGTGAAGCAGAATGGCTGGTTCCTGCAGCATGCCGACGGCGCGCCCGAAGACGGGCTTCCTTACGACAGCCAGGGATCGGATATCGACTCCACCAATCCGGATGCGGCGAAATGGTACTGGAGCGTGGTGCGAGACGACATCGCGAGCAAAGGATTCGATTCCTTCTGGGCCGATGAAACGGAGCCGGATCTGCCACCCAACGGCAGCTACTTCAAGATTGGTCCGGGAACGCAGTACTTCAATGTGTATCCGCTGTTTCATACCGCGGCGTTTTACAACGGCATTCGGATGGACTTCCCGGAAAGACGGGCGCTGATTCTGGCGCGCGATGCCTATCTTGGCGCGCAGCATAACGGAGCCATCTTCTGGTCTTCGGATATCTTTCCCACCTGGGATGTATTGAAACGGCAAATCCCAACGGGCCTTGATGTCACTGCCTCTGGAATTGCGTATTGGGGCAATGACATTGGTGGATGGCAGGCGCTGCCAAAGGTCCATAAGCCTGCACATCCTCCGCTGCTCGATCCTTCGGATGCGCGCGACGAGGTCGGCGGCTACGACGACTACCCTGAGTTGTATGTGCGGTGGTACGAGTATGGTGTGTTCCAACCGAACTTCAGGACGCATGGCACCCGGCCGCACAACGAGGTGTGGTCCTACGGCAAGCAGGCTGAGCCGATCCTGGAAAAGTACCTCCGCCTGCGCTACGAACTCATGCCTTACACGTACTCGCTTGCCCACTACACGCATGAGACCGGCGCTCCCTTCATGCGCGCACTGTTCATGGATTTTCCCAACGATCCAAAAGTCGCGGAGATCGGCGATGAGTACATGTTCGGTCCAGCATTTCTGGTTGCGCCGGTTACATCGCAGGGACAAACCACGAAGCGCGTCTATCTCCCTGCAGGGACCGCATGGTACAACTACTGGACCAATGAGCGCTTCGAAGGCGGACAGACAATCCAGGTGAACGCGCCGATCGATACGATTCCCCTGTTTGTAAGAGCCGGTTCCATTGTGCCGTTGGGAAGCGAAGTGGAGAGCACGCACGACAAGCAGAGCATTGCGCATGTCAAGGTCTATCCGGGTGCTGACGGAGATTTCGCTCTCTATAGTGATGACGGCCTGACCTATGCGTATGAAAAAGGCGAAAGCAAGATCACGAAACTACATTGGGATGATGCGGCGAAGAAACTTACACAAGGCGAGCCAACTGCCTGGACTGGTGACAGAATCGTAGATGTAATAACAGCCAGATGATTTTGACCACTAACCAGAAGTCAGGTCTGCTTTGAGCCAACACCGCGGCGCAGAACGGTGATCAGCGCAGGCCGAATGGTCCGAAACTGAAAGGAGCATGGTCATTGCGACTTCGCGACTTGCTTTGCGGTTTCCTGGCCATCCAAATTTGCATTCTGGTTGATTGCCATGCGCAACAGGCGCAGAAACCGCCGCAGGCGCAACAGAGCGGAACAGGCGGAATCGCGTCGGCAGGAGTTTTTGCTCCAGTCTATGATTCCGAAAAGCGCCCCATCACGGCCGGCGGATTCGTAGATAAGGGAACAGTGGTATTTCAAGACGTGACCAAAGCGGCTGGCCTGGCATCGTGGCGTCATGTGATGGGCACTCCGCAAAAGAAATACATCCTCGAGACAGATGGCTCCGGCGTAGGCCTCATCGACTACGACAACGATGGTTGGCTCGACATATATATGGTCAACGGCTCCACATATGACGCGCTTACCGGTAAGGCCGCACCGCCTCATGCCGCACTCTTCCATAACAATCACGACGGAACATTTACTGACGTAGCGGCGAAGGCGGGCGTGACCAACGACCGGTGGGGCTTTGGCGTAGCCATCGCGGACTTCGACAATGACGGATGGCCCGACATCTTTGTATGTAACTACGGCAAGAACCGGCTCTACCACAACAATCACGACGGTACTTTTACCGACGTGGCTGAAAAGGCTGGTGTCACGCTGGATAACTGGTCCGACGGTGCGACCTGGGGCGACTATGACGGTGACGGACGATTGGATCTGTTCGTCTCAGGGTATGTGCACTACGATTTGGACAACCAGCCCAGTTCGGAGGATGGTTCGACGTCCACGGCCTTCTGCCAGATGCGTGGGGTGCCGGTGATGTGCGGACCGCGAGGCTTGCCGGGGCAGCCAGACCACTTGTTTCACAATAATGGCGATGGGACATTTACCGATGTCAGCTTCAAGGCCGGTGTCTCCGACCCCGACAAGTTCTACGGGTTCACCGCGGTTTTTGTCGACGTGAATAACGACGGCAAGGTGGACCTGCTGGTAGCCAATGACTCCGAGCGGAACTATCTTTACATCAACAAGGGCGATGGAACCTTCGATGATCAGAGCTATGTCTCCGGTTTTGCCCTGAACAGCGATGGACGCGAGATAGCGGCCATGGGTCTGGCGGTGGGCGATTATCTGAATAACGGGCTCGTCGATGTTCTCGTAACCGACTTCTCCGACGACTACAAGGCGCTCTATCGCAACGATGGAAAAGCCAGTTTTACCGAAGTTGGCCGCGAGGCAGGAATTACGCGGGCCGCGATGCCTTTTGTGGGCTGGGGTGATGGTCTGATTGATTACGACAACGATGGCTGGAAAGATTTGATGATGATCAACGGCCACGTCTATCCCCAGGTGGAGGAACACGACTGGGGCACCACCTATGCCGAACGACCGCTCCTCTTTCATAACAATCGTCACGGCAGATTTGACTATGTGCCACCGGTGAAGGGCTCAGGACTCGCAGTGCTCACGCCTGGTCGCGGTGCGGCGTTCGGGGACCTGTTCAACAATGGCAAGATCGATGTGGTGATCAATCCCGTCGACGGCCCGCCGGTGCTGCTGAAAAATGTGAATCCAGACCATCATCATTGGGTGGAGTTGAAACTGGTGGGCGGACCGAAGAGCCCGCGCGACGCGATTGGCGCCACGGTTTATCTGACTGCCAACGGCATGCGCCAGCGGGAAGACGTGATGAGCGGCGGAAGTTACATCTCGTCGAATGACCAGCGCCCACACTTCGGACTGGGAGACTCCGCGGATGCCGGCACGGCGGAGATTCACTGGCCTTCGGGAGCCAAAGAGACGGTCAAGCTGCCCGCGGCAGATCGCATCTTCACCATCACTGAGGGAATCGGCATCACGGGCGAACTATGCGCCGGGCGAGCCTGCCCGGCCGCGCCCTCGCGCAAGCCACCTGGCACAACGAAGGCTGAAAAGCGATAGGACGAACTGAAGTGCGAAGCCATTCGACGACCGCGCAGAATCATCATCGTCGGTTCCTCTTGAAAGCCACGCTGGGCCGGGCTGGGCCGATGAGTTGTCGCACAAAGCATTGCACGGTGCTCATCGTGTTTCTCGTTGCAATCGGACTCCGCGGCGCCCTTGGCCAGCAAGAGAAGGCCTCGATTGCATCGATCGAGTCGTTGATTCGCTCCAGGCAGTACGATCAGGCCTTGCAGGCTACCAGGGCCGGATTGCACGAAGCGCCAGGCGACTTTCGTCTCTGGTCATTACAAGGGATCATATTCTCCATCGAAGGCAACGACGGCGACGCGATCTCTGCCTTCGACAAAGCGCTTGGTTTCTCACCGAACTATCCACCGGCTCTCAAGGGCGAAGTCCAGCTTCTCTATCAATCGCACGACAAACGCGCGATTCCGCTACTGGAACGAATCCTGAAGGCGAATCCAGAAGATCCCACCGCCCATGAAATGCTGGGCATGCTGCAGACGCTGCAGCGGAACTGCAAAGCAGCCAAAGCCCAGTTTCTTCTTAGCGGCGATGCGATAGAGAATCATTCCGCTTCATTGGAGGCCTACGGCTATTGCCTGGCGCAAATGGATGAGTATCAGGAGGCGATTCCGGTCTTTGAACGGCTTGTTGCCGTGATGCCGGACCCGACTTATCCGAAGTATGATCTCGCGGTCATCCTGGTTACAACAAAACAGAATGACGCGGCGCTGAAAGTCCTCGATCCGTTGCTCACGCCCGATCAGAAGGACCCGGAAATCCTTAGCCTCGCTTCCCAGGCTTATGAGGCCGTCGGTGATACGCCAAAGGCGGTTTCGCTGCTTCGCCAGGCGATTGTTCTAAGTCCGGCAACCGCATCCTATTATGTTTCGTTTGCAACCATCTGTCTGGATCATGACTCGTTTCAGGTTGGCATCGACATGATCGATGCCGGCCTGCATCGCATTCCCAACGAGCCTTCTCTCTATCTCTCGCGCGGACTTCTTTACGCCCAGCTCGCGCAGTACGACAAGGCGGAGGCCGATTTCGGCAGGGTCGATCAACTTGATTCGAAGCAAGGTCTCAGCGCGTTTGCAGAAGATCTTGCCGACGTGGAACGAAACAACCCGGACAAGGCGCTGGGCAAGGTCCGATCGCAATTGAAAATTCATCCGGAGAGTGCAGAACTGCATCTTCTCCTGGCCGAGCTGCTTTTGAACCAGAGCCCTCCACCAGGAAGCGCGGTTTTCAAGCAAGCCCTGCAGTCTGACCTGCAGGCTGTAAAGCTGAAGCCGGAGATGGTAGGCGCCCGTGATTTGCTGGCCAGCATCTACATCCAGTCGGGTCAATACAATCTCGCCATCGAACAATGCCGGATTGCAATCAAAGAGTCGCCCTCAGACCAGACGGCAACATACCATCTCGTCGTCGCGTTGCGACACACCGGCCAGAGCGGATCCGACGAGATGAAGGAGCTGGTGAAGCGCCTTTCGCAAATGCACCAGGATTCGCTGAAACATGAAACGGAGAGAAAGCGATTCCGGCTGGTCGAGCAGGATGCTCCAGCTGCAAATTGAGATCAGCCCTCCAGCTGGCATGGGAGATGGTTGAGGCAGGCATCCGGCTCATCTCCGGACACGGCTACTTCGTACTCGGTTCCTGGGGTATCGCGGCGCCATCGGAACGAGGATCTCCCGCGGCAAAGTTCACATTGCGGCTGCTGTCACGAACAACGGCCGCGCCCTGGCCCACCGTGAAGCTGAACGGCTCGAGCAGCTTTATCTGATGTCCGCGCTCTGCCAGACCCGCGCGAATGTCGGCTGGAATGGTCTCCTCCATCTCGACGTCGCAGCCGTCAAAGGTTTCTTTTGTGAAGCGAGGCTGTTCCAGTGCCGCCTGGACGTTCATCCCGTAATCGACAACGTTGGCCACAAACTGCGCGTGAGCCTGCGCCTGGTTCCAGCCACCCATAATTCCAAACCCGATGTGGATGTCGCCCTTTTCCATGAAGGCGGGAATGATGGTGTGAAGGGGGCGCTTGTGTCCGGCCAGCGAGTTAGGCAGCCCCGGAGTGAGTTGGAAACCAGCGCCCCGGTTGTGGAAGGAGAAGCCCAGGCCGGGAGCGACCATTCCCGTGCCGTAGCCGCCATAATTGCTCTGGATGAGCGAGACAATGTTGCCGTCTTTATCGATGACCGAGAGATAAATGGTCGAGTTGCCGTGTTTGTTCAGTTCCGTGGCGATATCGGAAGGAACCACCTGGCAGGAAGCCTTGTTCATGTCGACCAGCTTGGCGCGCTTCTCGGCCAGATCCTTTGAGATGAGCTCCTTGACAGGAACGGGGGTAAAGCGCGGATCGCCGACATACTTGTACATATCGGCATAGGCAAGTTTCTTGGCCTCAATCATCACGTGCAGAGCATCCACGGAGTTATGTCCGTATTTGGTCATGGGAAATTGTTCCATGATGTTCAGCATCGAAAGCGCAGCAATGCCCTGGCCGTTGGGCGGAAGCTCATAAACCGTCCAGCCGCGATAGGTCGTTGATACAGGCTCTACCCACTCGGGCTGGAAATCGCGGAAGTCCTCAACCGTATGCACGCCGCCTTGAGCGTCGAGAAACTTGACCATCGTCTCCGTCATCGGCCCGTTGTAGAAAGCGTCGCGGCCATGTGCGGCGATCTGGCGGAGGGAGTTCGCCAGGCCAGGATTTTTGAAGAGATCGCCGGGAGTCGGGGCCGCGGGCCAGATGTCATAGGTCTCTTTGTATCCCGGCTGATCCATGAACCTTTTTGAGAGCCAGTAGCGTGCATTGCGCTCCGCCAGCGGAAATCCATTCTGCGCATAGTAGATGGCCGGCGCCAGCAGTTCGCTGAAGGGCAACGTGCCGAATCGCTTGTGCATGGCGTCCCATCCGGCCACCGCTCCGGGAACGTCGATCGTCTCGACGCCGATGGGATTGATCCTGGTCACGCCTTTTGACGCGAGGTAGTCAATCGTCAATGCCTTCGGCGTCCATCCGCTGGAGTTCAGGCCGTACAGCTTGCCCGTCTTTGCGTCGTAATAGATGGCAAAAAGATCGCCGCCGATGCCGTTGACATAGGGTTGGACGACGCCCATCACGGCATTGGCCGCAATCGCCGCGTCGACGGCGTTGCCACCTTGCTCCAGGATGTGAGCCCCGGCCTGCGAGGCGAGAAACTGCGGCGTTGAGACGATGCCGAGCTTGGTGACGACCATCGAGCGGCCCTGTCCGGGAACGGATTTGAATTGCTGCGCCGGTACCAGCACGGCACAGAGGACTGGTATCGCCAGACACGCAAAGCGCTTCATGTCACTTCCTTGAGCGGAACGGCGCGGGGAAATACGCGGTTCCAATTGGGATTCACCACGAATGGCGACGAGCTTCAGGTGACATTATTCCACACATACAACCCATGCCGGTTCACTGCCCTCCGATGGGAAGCGCGCTATTTTGAGGCTGCTTCGATCTGGAGATGATAAGGGCTGACGAGGTCTGCGGAGGCGTGGTGAACTGCAGCAACAGCCAATTGATAACTGATCCGGGCCTGCAGGAGAGCGAGTTCAGCCTGGGCGAGCCTCTCCTGAGAGTCGAGTACGAAGAAGTTGGTTTCGGCGCCGAGCTCGAATTTCCGCTGATCGGCAGCCAGGGACTTTCCTGCAAGATCGAACGAGGTCGTTGCCGCGGAAAGCCCGAGCTTGGTTTCGTTCAATTGATTGACCGCGTCTCTGACCTGGCGAGTAATCAATTCCTCCACCTGGCGGCTACTGTAGAGATCGCGGGTTTTTGATACGAGGGCGCTGCCAAGGCGCGCCTGCCCTCCGCGATTCTTAACGGGAAGATTTAGCGTGAGCGTACCGCCATACTCAGGGAAACCGAAACCGAAGAGCTGGTTGAATGAAGAGCCGAAGCCGCCGGGCGAAGTCAACTGGCCGGTGACGAGGTTGTACTGGTTTCCACCAAGCCCGCTGCTTTGATAGATGCCGCTCAACTCGAGGTCGGGCTTGAGTTGATTGCGTGCGTAACGAATACCGGTGTCATCGATTGCGATTGCGTCTTTTGCGGACTCGACTTCGGGCCGATTGCTGAGCGCGTCGGCCAGCAGGCGATCGAGATCGGCGTTCTCCAATTCGCCCGTGGGCTGCGGATTCTCGGTCAGGTCAAAGCCCAGCGATTTGAATTGAGGATCCTGATCCGCGCCGATGGTGATGCGCAGAGCCTCCTCTGCCTGGGTCAGCGCATACTCGGCCTGAATTTCCTGGACCTTGCGGGCGGCGACTTCGGATTCGGAACGGCTGATGTCGAGCGGCGGCAAGGCTCCAAGTTCGAGCGCGCGCTTGTCGCGGTTGTAACTGACTTCGGCGAGGTCGAGCGCACGCTTCTGGACGTCGAGCGCACCCCGCGCCTGGACTGCCTGCCAGTAGAGGCCAACGACCTGCAGAATTGCGTCGTTCACCTCCGCTTCAAACGCAGCGCGGGACTCCGACAACGCACGTCGTGCAATCTTCAGTTGAGCCGTGTTGGGAAAGCGTCCGAAATTGCGCAGCAGGGGCTGCGTGAATTGCAGGCTCAGGGAGGAACTGACGTAGGGATTGAAGAAGTAGTAGGAGCTGTTGGTGGACGATTTACCGCTGGTCACGCTCGCAAGAATGTTGGTTCCGGTCGTGAAGGTCTGCGTGTAGGAGATGAGTCCGGTTTGAGTCAGCGTGTTCAACGCTGAGCTGGCGGATGTGCCAACGCCCTGAAGCTGCGTGTACGAGGGAGAGGAGAAGCGGTTGATGTTGAGACTGCCCTGCAGAAGTGGATCAAAGGGCTGATAAGCAGAAAGAAGCGAGAATTTCTGCGATTCGATCTGCGTCTCTTCGATCTGGATGTTGCTGTTGTTTTCGAGGGTGAGCAGGATTGCATCGC
The DNA here is from genome assembly GCA_963774175.1 of uncultured Acidobacteriaceae bacterium. Lineage (GTDB taxonomy): Bacteria > Acidobacteriota > Terriglobia > Terriglobales > Acidobacteriaceae > Telmatobacter. Next base: position 26,301 of record CAVZDT010000020.1, on the reverse strand, counting down.
GCAACCCAAGGCGAATCTTGCCGTCTTGAACATAGGCTTTGAGGTGATCGGAGGCGGGGAGCTTTTGCGAGCGGACCTTTGCAGTGAGGAGCGAGCGGTAGTTTTCTCCCGACTGACCTCGCACGTTAGACGCGGCCCACGTAGCCAAGAGCAAAAAGAAGACACAGCGCATGAACCTCATTCGATCTCCGCAATAGCGCACGTTCATTCCACCGGATGCACTTGGCCCGGTCCGATCGAGCGCTTTTCTTCTGACATCATTCGTAGCGAATTGCCTCCACCGGATCGAGGCGGGCGGCTTTTGTTGCCGGGTAGATTCCAAAGACGAGTCCCACGGAAATGGAGACAAGGAAGGCGAGTGCGATGGAACTGAAAGTGACAACGGTGGACCATCCGGCAAGCCACGCAATGGCCCGAGAGATGATGAAGCCCAGAAGCACGCCGATGGTGCCGCCGGCAAAAGAGATCATCGTGGCTTCCACTACAAACTGACGGACAATGTCTGACTGACGCGCGCCCACTGCGCGGCGAAGGCCGATCTCCCGCGTTCGTTCGAGGATGCTGGCGAGCATGATGTTCATGATGCCGATACCGCCGACCAGCAGGGAGATGGCGGCAATCGCGACCATCACGATAGTGAACAGGTGCTCGGTGCGTTTTTGCTCAGCGAGAAGCTCGGCGGGAACGATGATGCTGAAATCATCCGCGCCGTGATGGGAGGAATCGAGGATCGCACGCGTGACCCTTGCGGCGTCGGGAATGCCGGAAGCATCGCCGAGTTCGATATAGACACCGTCGATTTCATCGCGAACGTCGCTGTAACTGTCTTCAAGACGCTGGAAGGCGGAATGCAGCGGAATGTAGATGATGTTGTTGGAATCGACTGCCTGGGCGCCGCCAACAGCGGTCTCGGAACTCAGCTGCGGACTTACGACTCCGATTACGCGAAACCACTGCTCGTTTACTTTGATGTATTCGCCCACGGCTCCCGAAGAGCCGAACAGGCTCCATTTTGCGGATGCGCCGAGGACGCAGACGGGCGCACCGGAGTCTTCATCTTTCTGGTCGAAGAAGGTTCCTTCAATCACATGAAGGTTCGCGATATTGCGATAATCCGGATTGACTCCGTAGACCAGGGGCATCTCCTGCTGGGGCTTGGGGATGACCTTTGACGGGGTGAGGCGCTTGCGCGGCGTGGAGGCGACCACACCGGCGACATCGTCACCGATAACGCGATAGTCCTGCAAGGTGAGCCCCGGAGAGACTCTGCGTATTTTTGAATGCGCCTGCCACTCAAGTGTTTCTTTGGCTTCGACGATCAGGTTGCGCACGCCCATCTGTTCGATGAGGGCCATCACCTTCTGGCGGGCGCCGGCGCCAATGGAGAGCATGGCGACAACCGCGGCAACGCCAAAGATCATTCCCAGCATGGTGAGCAGGGACCGCCCACGGTGGAGCAGAAGATTATTGAGGCCCAGTTCCGCATCCCGCGTCCATTTCTGGGAGACGGAGATCACCAGGTCGCGCTTTTCAGAATCGATTACGGCCATCAGGGCGCCCCCGTTGTATCTGCGGATGAAGAGCCGGAACCGCTCGCCTTCTGCGCCACAGTTGGATCGAGCAAAGCAAGCGGAGTTCCTTCGGACAGTCCTTCTACAATCGCGCGACTCTCGCTTTCGCCCTTGATCCTGACTTCCTGCTGCTGGTAGCTGGTTCCTTTTCTGACGTACACGATCTGCTTGCCGTCTTTCATGAAGATCGCCTGCCGCGGAACCGAAAGGACGCCAGCCTGACGAGGCCCCTGGAACACAACATCGGCCGTCAAGCCGGGACGGAGTCTGGCGTCGGTTCCAGAGAGCTGAATGGTCACATTGAATCCATGCGTGGCACCTGAGTCAGAAAAAATGGATTGCATCGCCATGCCGCCGACGATCTTCACCGTGCCATGGAATGTCTTTTCGGGCAGCGCATCGAACTTTACGGTGACCGGCGTTCCTTGTTTTACGTTGTCGCGCTGGTCTTCCTGCACGTTTGCCGTCAGGTCCATGTTGCCGGGGCTGAGCACCTGCACAATCGCGCTTCCGGGCTGAACCTGATCGCCGGGACGGTAATCGGGAACCGACATGCCGGTGAAGTAGAAACCGCCTGAGGCATTCATGTTTCTCTGGATCGAGATCAGCCCGTCCATGGTGGATGTTACGTGCATTCGATCGAGGTTCTGTTGAGCCTGGTCCATCGCCAGCCTGGCCTTGTTGTATTTCTCCTGGGCGAGGAAGATGGATGCCTGGCCCGAGGCGTGGTGCGATTCGATGTCCTTCTCCAATTCGTCCAGGACGCGTTTTGCCTGCTGCAGCGCCAGCTCGTTCTTTTCGCCGTCGATCTTGCTCAGCAATTCGTCCTTGCCAACATCGAGCTCGGCGCGGCGCACATCGTAACGCGCCTTCAGCAGGGCTACTTTATCTTCGGCGGCGAGCACCAGGGCGTCGGCCTTGGCCTTGGTAATCTCCTGTTCGGCCTGCAGCAGCTCGGAATGATTCTGCTCAAGCTTATAGTGCTGTTCGCTGGGATCGAACTCAATGACCACATCGCCTTTCTTTACGGAGTCGCCGGTTTGCGCCAGATGCGTGATCTGCAGCGCATCTCCGCCTACGGTCGGTGCAGAAAGCATCATGGACTGGCTGGCGCTGAGCTCGCCGGTGGCGTGAACCTGGATGTCGAAATCGCCGCGCTTCACTTCGGCCAGGGGGATTACGTCGGTGTTCGTCAGGGAGCGGGTGCGGCTCATGGCGATGACGCCGCCCACGCCCGCCGCAAGCGTAAGGCCGATCAGAGTAAAGACGACGATGCGGGAACGTTTCAAGCTCGCTGCCTCACTCCTTCCCTGTCGGATCTTTGAGCGCGACCCGATCGCCCGGACTCAGGCCACTCGAGATCAGGCATCGATCCCGGCTTCGGCGCTCAATCTGAATTGGGCGCTCATCGAATCCTGAGCCATTCCAGACATACGCGACGGTGCGTCCTTCCTTGACGAATGAAGCCTGAGTGGGAATGGAAATCGCGTTGGGAATGCGGTCGACAATCACGGTGATCTGGACCGTCATTCCGGCCCTGAGCCGCGGGTCCTTCTGATCGATTGCAAATTCCAGATCGAAGTTGCGCGGAAAGGGCCAGCCTGCCGAGAAGTCCATGGATGCGATCGTGCCAATTCGTTCGATCTTGCCACTGAACTGGCGGTCGGGTATCGCGTCGAGTTGGAGCGTGGCCGCCTGCGCCACGGCGAGACGCCCCCGCTCGGTCTCGTCGACATGAGCGGAGATGCGCAGCGATGTGGCGTCGGGCAGTTCTGCGATAGGCGCGCTGGGCCAGGCCCGGTCGCCGGCCTTGAAGGGACTGACGTTGCCATCGTGCCACGTGGGAACGAGCCGGATGGTGCCATCCGACGGAGCCTTGAGCACCATCGAGTCCAACTCGTGCGCCGCCCGCTCTTCGTCAAACCTGGCCTTGCCGCTGGCAGTCCGATAGCCGTTGACCGTTGCCTGATCCTTGGCGCGATCTGCCTTCAGTTTCTCCTCTGCCTCGCGCAGTGCCTGCTCGGCATCGGTGACCTTGAGTCTGGCCTCGGCACCCTCGATCTGCGAAACAATCTCTCCCTTGCCGGCATCGAGTTTGGCTACTTCGAGGTCGTACTTCGCCTTCATCACGGCCGTCGTGTCGGTCTCTTCAGTCAGCTTGCCCTCGGCGCGCCCCTGCTCTATCTGCGCGTCCGCCGACTTCAGCGCGGACTGGTCCTGTTGCAGATCCGACTTTGTCTTGGAGGGATCGAACTCCACGACGACGTCACCTTGTTTCACCTGGCTTCCATCGCTGACGATCTTCAGGATCTGCACCATGCCAACATCGGGCGGAGCCGCGATGGAGACGGACTTCAGAGCCTTCAACTCTCCGCGAAATTGCAGCACGTCAAGGAACTCGGCTCGCTGTACCTGGAACGCGGGGAGAGTCGGCTCCCGCTTGACGGAACGCACCCAGCCGAAGAGTCCCAGGCTCCCTGCGAGCAGCACAGCAGCAACCGCGATTCTGCGGTGCTCTTTGAGGAAACTGGACACGGCTGGACTCATCGGGATGAACTCCCCGGAACCGGCGCATCGGCTCGCTCGATGTCAACAGCCGCAGAAAGATCCGGCATCAGTCTCGGATCGTTGCCCTCAATGGAAAACGTGGCCGAGAAGTTGCGCAGCTTTGAAGAGAAGTCTCCCCGCTTGCCCATCGGGTCAATGGATTCGAGATTTCCCCGGAAAGCAAGATCGGGATAGGCGTCGAGATGCACCCGCGCACGTTGACCCACGTTGAGCGCCGCCAGATCCTGCTGGTTGACAAGCACGTGCACCTCCATCACCGATGGATCGACCACCTGCATGAAGGCCATTCCGGGCCTGATCTGGTCACCTTCCTGGACCTCGCCCATGTTGCCCTGTTTCCAGATGGTGTTGTAGACGACGATGCCGTCGATGGGACAATGAATCACCATCAGAGCCGCGTTGGTCTGGGCATGCAACATGGTTTCGCGAGTGCGGTCGCGCTGGATTTCGAGAACCCGAATGGAGGCCTGTGCGGCTTTGCGCTTCAGATCGAATGTCTCCTTGAGTTGCGTGAGCGTGGCTCGCGCTTCGTCAAGATCCTCACGCGCTTTTTCCGCGTCGATTCGCGACAGCAATTCCACCTTCTGCATTTCCAGTTCGGCCTTGGTCAGTGCAGTCTGCGCCTGCTCGATATCGGTTTCATCCTTGGCCTTCGCGGCATCCTCCGCCGCCTGCGCTTCCAGAACCTTGCCGTTCTGGTCTTCGCTCTGGGCCTGCTTGTCCATAATGTCGCGTAACTGCGCCTGGCGATCGAATTCGACGAGCGGGTCGCCCTGCTTCACATGACTTCCACTCGGCACAAGCTTGACGATGGTCAGCGTGCCAACCTGTTGTCCCGACAGAACGGGCGCAAGAATGGCGCGGGAACGGACCGCCTGGGTCTTTCCGGAGAGTCGAACCTGCGCCACGGTCGCGGCGGCGATGGGCTGACCTCGTTGAGAAGAGCGCAAGGCGATTGTGTGTGCGCGCCACTCGAAGAGCAGGCTTGCGATCAATGCAATGAGAAGTGCGGCAGCGAGGAGGGTCCATCGAAGCCGGCGTGACGGGGAAAGTCGCGCCGCAGCGGCCGGGGCCGTTTCCACCTGCGGTTGAGGAGGTGCAATTCCGCTATGCACTTCAAGCCTGCTTCAGCTGATCGTGAACACACACAAGGTTTTCAGGATCAATGCGTTTCACCCACTATAGCCCTGTGGGTGCTCGCCATCAAAACCCGGAGAACCTTGAACTGCAGAGATCTGGACTGAACTGCTACTTGCATAGACGGACGGAAGGACAAATCCGCTTCCTGTTTCTTTGCATGACGGCGCAATTTCATCGAGTCAGTGATTGGAACGCGGGGATAAACGAATCCGCAGCCTAAATCAGGATCAGGCCTTCCTTGTAACCGCGCGCGACGGCCTCGGTTCTCGTTGCCGCCCCCAGTTTGTTCAGGATCGAGCTCACATGAAACTTGACTGTGTGCTCGGAGATGCGAAGGCGACTTGCAATCTCTTTGTTGCCTGCCCCATCCGCAAGCAGCGCCAGCACCACGCTCTCACGGGGCGTTAGCGGTTCACCGACGGGCAGATCGTCGCCCGTTTGCGCCTCGGCGCTCGCAGGCACCAGCACATCCAGGATCTCCGGCGACATGACCGCCATCCCATTGTTGACCGCCTCCAGTGCCGCCGCGATCTCCTCCGGATGGGCATCTCGCAATACCAGTCCGCGAACACCTGACCTGAGGATGCGGAGCACTTCTGCTCGCCGCACGCTTTCGAGCAACACCACTATCTCGGGCGCCCGCGGTGCTCCAGCCAGTTCAGAGGACAGCGCGGCCTTCACCGTGTCGGCTCCATCCAAGAGCACCACATCCGGCGTCAACTCGCGCACACTCGTCAGGAGGTCCGCCGAGTGACGCTCCGAGACGGCCACTTCAAAGCGAGAGTCTGCTCGCACCAGGGACTCGAGCCCTGCACGCATGATCGCCGACTTGGCCCACACCAGGACGCGGATCAAGCCACCTCCGCTATTCCCGTCTTGCGCAGAAATTCCGCCACCGTATCGCTGGTTACTGCGCACCCCAGCCCGCCAACAATCGCGCTATTGATGCCGATTACGTTGCCGTGCGCGTCCGCCAGGGGACCTCCCGAGTTACCCGGGGCCAGGCGGATGTCCGCGAATACGCATAATCCGGCCCCTGCTTGCCGATGCACAATTCCCGTGCTCACCGCACCCTCACCGTCCCAGGGATTGCCCACCGCGATCACCACTTCTCCGGCACGCATCTGGCGTGCGCTCCGCACTGCGGCGACGGGCAATGTCGATGCGCCCAGATTCGGCACGTCCACTCGCAATGCGGCAAGATCAACGTCCGGGTTGCGCGCCACCATACGAGCTTCAGCATGTCTCCCGTCTGCAAACTCCACCCTTTGCGTTCTCCCCCGCGCCACGTGCGCATTGGTTAAAATCAGTCCATCGCGCCGCCAGATTACACCGGATCCGCGCCCTCGATTCGCTTCGCTGATCCCCACCGTGATGCTGCGCAACCATTCGGCTACACAGCCCACAGAAGTACCCATAAGGATGCCGGGCAAAGTTTCAGGATTCAAACTCGTTGCCATGGCTTACCTCTCCGGCCTCTCGCCCACCACCACGTCAAGGTGCAGGAGTTGGCCGGCGCGCGCCAGGTCCACCTTCACCGGCTTACCGATATTCTCCCCATCCAGCGCCGGCTGGAGGCTATCCCTGCCGATCAGTTCCGCGCCCGCAATGCTCAGCAGGATGTCGCCAAGCAGCACGCCCGCATTCGCCGCCGGCCCTCTCGGTTCCAGCATCACGACCAACAATCCGTGCTCTGCGCTGACTCCCTCCCACTTCGACGCTCCTTCAGGAAATGCAACTGGCTGCACTCCGACCCCCAGATAGCCCCGCGATACGCGCCCTTTCAGCAGAAGCTGATCCACAACGCGGCTCACCGTCGACGCGGGAATCGTTACCGCCGATCGCCGCGGTCCAGACGTCGCCATGCCCAGCGCTTGGCCGTGTGCATTCACGACCGGTCCGCCTGAAAACCCCGGAAACGGGTTCAGATCCAGCCGCAGCCACCGATCGATCCGCGTCCCGTGCCATGTGCGCCATGGCCCGCCGATCGCGCTGATCACTCCGTAGGTCGCAGCCAGTCCTTCGGCCTTGCGCCGGCCGATGGACAGCACAATCTCGCCGACTCGCATGCTTGTCTCATTCGCAATCGCGACATGGCCCTCCGCCCCCGAAACTTTGAGCACCGCAAGATCGGTCCCGCTATCCCGGCCTGCCACCGCCGCGGTCGTTCTTTCGCCCGACGGCAGCTTCACCGTCACCTCATCCCTGCCGCGTATAGTGTGCTCCGCCGTCACGGCGATGCCGTCGCGCCACAAGGTCCCGCTCACGCCCTCGCGTCCACCTTCCTCTACCGCAACCACCGAAGCACCCGCACGTTCCACCGCATTTGCCAGCTCATTCGAAAAATCCACCAGGAAACTCGCCATCCTTCACCCCCGCGGCATCTGCCGCTGGTGTCAGAATGCAAGGAACAGCCGTGTCTCCACATCCGCCACTCGTCGAAGTCTACCTACCCAATTGGCGAGATTGATTCATAAACCTGTTTCGCGTCCGGGCAAGACTTTAGTCGTGCCGATGAGGGCGAAAAGTTTAACCCCGGCACTTTCGAGCCAACCACGGTCGCTTTTTATGAAATAAGCTCAGCAACTTCGATCAGCGATGAGCAATCGATTCGCAAATCACGTTACGGACGTAGATCAGGGTGAATTGCAATCCAGCATCCCTGGGTATATTCGATGGTCCTGATCCAGATCGTGAACCGATGCCAGTAGCGGAACAAGATTCACATTCGTTGAGAATGTGGGCGCCTCCTGGGCCCATGCTCCAGCGGCAATCAACACCGCAGAAATGCACAGAGCAGTTTTCATAACGAGTTCCGTCTTCATAGTTGCCGCCCGTTGCGAGCGAGCACACCTCACACCTGGAGTGACCTGCGTTCTCTTAGACGATTGGCAGGCGTTACGCCATCGCCCTGATTTGTCGAATTTTGTCGGGTTGGATCAGACGCAGGAAGCGGGACATACGCCGCGTTGGGATTTATTTTCGATACAGGCTCTTCAGCCTTTGAGTTCGGCTTGCAGCCACGATCGCGCGAACTTCCAATCGCGCATGACCGTTTCCGGGGAGACTGCCAGCACCTCGGCGGTTTCTTCCACGCTAAGCCCTCCAAAAAAACGCAACTCGACCACGCGGGCCTTGCGTGCATCGATTGCGGCCAGCGCGTTCAGGGCATCTTCAAGCGCGATCAGCTCCTTGGCCCGGCTTCCGCCTAGATCAGGCAGCTCATCAAGATTCACGCGCTCGGCATCGCCGCCACGCTTGGCTGCCACCCGCCGGCGTGCGCGATCCAGCAGGATGTGCCGCATAATCTGCGCCGACACCGCAAAGAAATGGGCCCGATGCTGCCAGTCCACGCTAGTGATGTCGATCAGTTCCAGGTAGGCCTCGTGGACCAGGGCTGTGGCCTGCAAGGTCTGTCCGGCCCGCTCGTTCTTCAAATGGTGCCCGGCGATGCGCTTCAGCGTGCGATAGACGTGCGGTGTCAGCCGCTCCAGCGCGGCCTGGTCGCCATCGGCCCACGCGCGAAGCAGCAGCGTCGTCTCCGACGTTTCATCGTCCCTGGGGCCCGTTTGGAACCGATCCGACACCGCCGACCCTCCCCAGCCTCAGCCTTGCGCGCGACGGCCTATAGGTTGCGACACGGTCGGCGTCATAATACCATTCAGATACTTCAGAGGTAATCCTTGACGTCGTCCCGCTGGCAGCAGATCGAGGATCTGTACCACTCCGCTCGTGAGTGCGGCGTGGGCGTTCTATCAGGCGTCGATCCCGAGATTCGGAGAGAAGTTGAGCGGCTCCTGGAGCAGGACTCGCAAAGCGGCGGCAAGCTGCTTGACCAGCGCGCCGCGGACTTGATCTCGGGTCGCGCCGAAGTGCAACTGGCGCCCGGTTCCCGCCTGGGTCCCTACAAAATAGAGGCTCCTCTCGGGCATGGCGGCATGGGCCAGGTTTTCCGCGCCACGGACACGCGACTGGGCCGTGCGGTCGCAATCAAAGTCTGCAAAGAAGAATTCAGCGGCCGCTTTGAACAGGAGTCGCGCGCCATTGCCGCCATCAACCACCCCAACGTTTGCACCCTGCACGACGTTGGCCCCAACTACCTGGTGATGGAGTTGGTTGAAGGCGAAACGCTCTCGGCGCGCCTGAGGCGCGGCAAGCTGCCGATCAGCGAGACCCTCCGATTCGGAGCGCAGATTGCCGAGGCTTTGGCGGTGGCCCACGCCAAAGGCATCGTCCACCGGGATCTGAAGCCCTCCAACATCATGCTCACCAAGTCCGGTGTAAAAGTGCTGGACTTTGGACTCGCAAAATCCGCGCTCGATCCGAACCTCACGGCCAACGGCGGCGTCATGGGCACTCCCGCCTACATGGCCCCCGAGCGATTGGAAGGCAAAGAGGCTGACGCGCGCTCGGATCTCTATGCGTTGGGATTGATCCTGTCGGAGATGCTGACCGGCAAGCGTTCCCAGGCCCCCGAGAATTTGCCGGCCGCTCTTGAGCCCCTCGTGAGGAGATGCCTGGAACCTGATCCGGACGACCGCTGGCAGTGCGCGCGCGACCTGAAATGGGAGCTGGAGTCGAACGTCCGCGTTCCTGTGCCTGCATCGACGCGCTCCTCGAACCCCCTGCTCGCCGGCATACTGGGAGTCGCGTCGCTCCTGTTGGCAGTCCTTGCATTCGTAAATCTTCGTCAACCGACTCCGTCGCAGCCGCTCGCGCGGATGAGCGTTTCGCTACCCGAGAAGGCGCGCGTCCGGTCGCTCGCGGTTTCTCCGGACGGCCGCTTCATCGCCATGGTCCTGCTCGAAGATGGAAAGCAGCAGATCTGGGTTCGGGCTCTGGACGCGCTGGAGTCGGCTCCCCTGGCCGGGACCGATAACGCGGCTGATCCGTTCTGGTCGCCGGACAGCCGCTTCATCGGCTTCATCGCCGATGCCAAGCTGAAGAAGATCGATCGCTCGGGAGGGCCGGTGCAAACGCTCTGCGACGCGCTCGCAGTCCTGGGCGGGACCTGGAATCGCAACGGCGACATCCTGATTGCCGGCCTGACAAGCATGCAGCGAGTTCCTGAAGCGGGCGGAGCGGTATCCGATGTGAATCCCGTTTCCATGAAATATCCGGCCTTTCTGCCCGATGGACACCACTATGTCGCTACGCGCGACTGGACTAACCCAACACAATCCGGAGTGTGGCTGCAATCGATGGACAGCCCCGAAGCACGGCAACTCCTTCCCGATATCTCCAACGCCGAAATCGTGGAACCGCCGCCAGGCGGCCCCGTGGGAGCCGTATTGTTTATCCGTGCCGGCACGCTGATGGCATTGCCGTTTGATATGAAACGGCTCGAACCGGCTGGCGATCCCTTCCCTGTTGCGCAGGGAATCGCGGTGGGGATAAACGCTCGATGGCTGGCCGCGTCGTCCCGTCACGGAGTGCTGGCGTATGTCTCCGGCCTGCCCGGCGATTGGCAGTATATTTGGCGCGACCGGCAAGGCAAGAACCTGGGCGCGATCGGCCATGCGGGTGGTGTGGTCATGATCTCTCCGGACGGCAAGCGGCTCGTGGGTGATCCTCAAGGTGACATAACGGTTCTCGATTTCGCACGGGGAGTCACCGCGCGAGTGGCCTTCAGGCCGCATGGGGGCATGAATCCCGTCTGGTCGTGGGATGGACAATATGTTGCGTACTACAACGGGCTCGGCATTGCCCGGAAACGCGCCGACGGAGCCGGCGCCGAAGAGATTCTGCTTCGTTCGAAGACCCTGGCCGTTCCCAAGAGCTGGTCCCCCGATGGAAAGTACCTCATCTATGCGCAAATCAATGCGGGAACCGGAGCCGACCTTTTCGCGCTTCCAGTCGAAGGTGATCGACGCCCCCTGGTATTGGCGCAGACCACGGCGAATGAGGATCAAGGGCAGTTTTCGCCCGATGGGCATTGGGTCGCTTACACGTCGAACGAGTCGGGCCAGAGCGAGATTTATGTGATTCCGTTTCCGCCCACCGCGAACGGCGGCAGATGGCAGGTATCCAGAGGCGGCGGTGTACAGCCTCGCTGGCGCCGGAACGGCAAAGAGCTGTTCTACATCTCGCCGGACTGGAAAATGATGTCGGTGAACGTAAGCACCACGCCTGTCTTCCAATCCGGCACCCCGCAGCCGCTGTTCGACACCGAAGAGGTGGATACGGGAATTCGTACCGGCCCGATGAGCTGGGACATCTCGCCGGACGGCAACCGATTCCTGATCATCAGCGAAAATTCCGCCGACACCTCATCGCTGAATGTGATTCTGAACTGGCAGCCCAGCCCGCAAAAATGAGCACTCCCATCTAAGCAATACAGGCGCCAGAAAACTCGAGGCCTCTCCGCAAGGAGAGGCCTCGAGTAGTTGCAGTCCAGCTTTAGTAATCGACAATTATGGTCAGCGTGGCGTTTTGCTGGATACTGCCTGACGAGGTTTGCACCACGACGGCCGTTGAGTGGGGCCTTGGGGTACTCCCCCCGCATCCGTTGAGCAGGCTCAGACCGGCGACACCGACCGCCAGGAGGAGCACGAGTTGCAGAATGCCACGCCGCTTTCTCCAGCCGAACAGGCAGAGAGCGAGCGCCAGCGTCGTCCCGGGGAGCAGCGGACTCGGAGCATGACTCTTGGCCAAACTTCCAGGTGCACCGAAGGTGGAGATTGTAAGCGTCGCTGTAGCGGGTTGGTTGTTTGATGGTGTTACGGTTGTCGAGCTAAAGGCGCACGAGACGCCGAGAGTCTGCCCGGTGCAGGCAAACGAGACGGGAGCCGTGAAGCCGTTCTGCGGAGTTACCGTTATGGTCGTCGACGCGCTTTGTCCATCCGCGATGGTGAGCGTTGACGGTGAGAAAGCGATCGTATAGGTCGGAGGCTGCTGACTGATCACATAAGGCGCTGAAACGACCGTGCTGTTGTTGTAATCCGGCGCAACAGCGATGGCATTGATTGTCTCCGAGGCCGTGACCGAGATTGGATCGCCGTAGAGGGTTGAGGTTGAGCTGCTCGGCGGAGTTGAGCCGTCAGTCGTGTAGTAGATCATCGCTCCCGCGGTGGTATCGGCGATGGTAACGGATTGCGTCCCATAATAGGTCCCGGCCGCCGGCGTCAGGATTGGTGAGGCGACTGTGCCGATAACGGTGACCACAATGCTCTCCTGCACCTGGGCCGCCGGCGTGTAGTCGGCGTTGCCCGCCTGGTTAGCGGAGACCACCACCGTGCCCAGGCCCGTAAGGGTCAGCTTGCTGCCACTGATTGTTGCGGGACCGGAAGCGACGGTGAATACGACTGGATTACCCGAAGCTCCGCCAGTGGCGACAAGAGCGATCGGCATAGTGGTAAAGGGAATCGGCGAAGCAGGCGGCGTGAAGTTGATCGTCTGGGTCGCCTGGTTGACAACGACGCTTTGTTCCACCTGGGGCGCGGCTGCATAGGTGCCGTTTCCCGCCTGATTCGCGGCGATCACGACCGTGCCGACGCCCGTGATGGTCAGCGTACTGCCGCTGATCGTTCCAGGACCCGAAACCACGGTCAAGGCAACGGTAAGGCCGGAACTGGCTGTGGCCGAGAGCGCGATTGGACTAACCCCATAACTCACTGGACTTGCCGGAGCAGTGAAAGTGATCGTCTGCTGCGACGTGCTGACTGTGACAGAATTCGTGCCCATAGCGCTGGTATAGGTCGAGGAGCTGTTGGCGTCCGGAGTGTACGTGACCGTTAGTGTGTCCGAGCCAGTGCCCAGCGAGTCGGCAGGAATGTTGATGGTCGCGTCCCCACCACTCAACGTCGTGGCCGCGGAGGTGTATCCGCCGCCGGTTAGCGTAACGGATCCAGTTGGCGCCGGATTACCCGTGCCGCCGCTGACCGCCACCGCCACGGCAAGCGCTTGTGTTGTCGCGATGCTGGTGAGGGACGGCGTCACTGTGACCATCGGCGTGGAAGGACCCGTTGCGACCGTGAGTGACTGCGCCGCAGACGTGCTGACATCGTAGTTGTCATCGCCCGAATAGGTCCCCGTCACGCTATAAGTTCCGGCCGCCAGCGAACTGGTCATGAATGTTCCGGAACCATTGGCGCCCAGTGTGATCGTGCCCAGTTCCGTCGGCGGAGTCGTGTTCACGTTGTTTAGAGTGACGGTTCCGGTCGGAGTTGGCGTGGTTTGCGTGGTTCCCGCTACTGTCGCGGTAAAGGTGACCTGCTTCCCTGTAGTCGTTGAGGCCGGGCTAATGCCTAACGTTGTCGTCGTCCCTGGCAGTATAGGTGAGAATTTGGCGAAGTAGGCGCGCCAACCCGAGCCAGTTCCCGGGGTTGCATAGGTGCCGGGCGTGGTGACGAGCTTGCCCCAGTCGTTGCCATATCCCGCGGCATAGACGTTCCCTTCGGAATCGAGCGCGATGCCATTATTGCCGATGGCGTTGGCGCTATACGCCGAACAGCAGCTCTCGAACAGCGGAGTCGCAAAGAGCAGTTTGGTGGCGTCAGATGAAAACGTCGCAACGAATGCAAAGTTGGATCCGTTCTGTGCTTCCAGCGGGTTGACGAGGGGAAGGTCCCAGGAGTAGCCGTTGTTATATCCATAGAGATAGACCTTCCCCCTGGCATCGAGCGCAATCGCATCTCCTACAGTTTGAGATCCGCCATTAGTGCCGCCGTAGTACGTAGACCAGGTCAACGCGCCGGTGGAATTCAACTTCATGAGGAATCCCATTTGATTGGCGCAGTAGGTCATGTTGTTATAGGTCTTGGCCATGCACGTTGCTTGATATACGCCGGGTGTAATGGGGAAGTCGATATTGCCCGTCCAGCCCGTAACAAACAGATTGTTGGAGCTGTCTGCGAGCAGGCCCGACACCTGGTTCTGCTGGTTGTTTGTGCCGAAGTTCTCCTCTGTTCCGCCGATGTACGTAGCGTAGGCCAGCGAGGCACTACCGGACTTGGTCGTGTCAAAAGCGGCCAGCCAGGCGGTAGTGGTCTCGCAGGTCGTGGAACCTGCAGTGGCTGCGCAGCCTGGCTTGATCGCATTGAGCGTGGGAAGATCGGCGGAAGTCGTGTTTCCTCCCATGTAAGCCATACCGTTTGGCCCAACTGCCAGGGCTAACGGATAGTCGTAGTTCGAGTCCATCGAGTTAGTCGTTCCAAAGATTGTGGAGTACATCATTGTGCTGCCGTCGGCGCTGAGCACCGACAGCGTTGCCGCCTGCTCGTCCTGGCCATACTGCTGAAATGCGTTCGCGGTCGTTGGAAACGCAATGTTCCCGTTGCTATTAGCATTCGGATAAGAATTGGCCTGGGACAACGCGTTCGACAGGAAACCAGCGAAATACATATTGTCGGAGCTGTCGAGCGCTAGCGCCTGAGGAGTGATGGACTCCGTACCTCCAACAAATGTGGCATACAGAAGATTCGCCCCGGTCGGATCGAGCTTCGCGATGAACAGGGTTGGGCCGCCGGAGACATATTCGGTGCCTCCGCCGCTGAAATACCCATCGCAGTTCTGGACAATGGTTGTGCCGTTGAAGAGCGGCATGCAGATCGATTGGTATGGAGCCGGCACCGAGTTGGGAGTCGTATGCGGAAAGTCGTACGATCCGGTCGAACCGAGAATGACCTCGTCGTTGTGAGAGTCAATAGCGACAGCGTCTCCATATTCAAAGCCGCTGACTCCGTGCAAATATGTCGCGAACACCAGCGATGTGCCATCAGCGCTGATCTTTGCCACGTATCCCGAGCCAGAGTAATTGTTTGGGCAGCGAGTAATCGTCTGATTTGCCAAAGAGGAAAACGTGTTGCATGCGGTCTGAAAGGCTCCGGTGGTGACCGGGAAGGTTATGTCCTGGGTCAGGCCGGTCAAAACGATCTCGTGAGCCGAATCGAGCGCCATGCCATAGGGCAATGATTCTTGATTCCCCTGTCCAGAGCCGAGCGCTCCAAGAAAAATCAATGTCGGATCGATGATCAGCTCACGGTTCTTGTCATAAGCCCCCAGCCTGAAACTCGCCTGGCTTTCCTTCGCAAGAATGAATTCGCCTTCTACCGGTTGGCGAACTCCGTCTTTCATCTGGTAAACAACGGGCCTGTTGAGGCGGATCTCCTTGCCCACGCCATTGACAGCGAGCACAAGGTCTCCATTGTCTGCGATCGCGGCTTTGGCGCCGTCAAAGCCCCAGCGAATCATCGACGGATCGGAGCCCGGAGCAATCACAAAGTCATATTCGAGATGTCCCTGCCGCCCGTAGTACAGCAGATCGATCCCCGGATAAACACCCTTCAAGTGCACCTTGCCGTACATCGGCACATTGCGCTGCCATTTTGCAGGATCGTTGCCCGTAAAGTAATTGGCTTTGCCCGACTGGGCATCCTCGCCGTTCCCGCCGTTCGGTTTCCTGGCCCCAAGCAGGTTCATGCGCACTGCGGCTGAGCTGATCTCCGGACGGCCTCCCCTGCGGTCGGGTTGAGAGATGGAGCTCAGTTCCAGAACCGCGTCGTGCCCCGCAAGAAACAGGGTGTAGTCCGGACCGCGCGAGAGCCACTGAACCTCCTTCGATGTCTGACCCCGGTTGGGCTCAAAGCTCAATGGCAGTTTTCCGTAGGCGGCCCAAGCCCGGCTCTGCGATGAAGATGCGGAGTCGGCGTTGGACGGGTTTGTTTGTGCGTGAGCAACCAGGCAAGTAACAACGCAAGCAAGCGCGATCATAATCGGCGTGCCTTTGCTAAACATCGAACGGATCATCGAGGAGTGCCTCCTGAGTTTCAAAGTTCGTACCAGGCACCGTCCCAAAACGGCGTACAGGGAGCACCGCGGAACAAGGCCTATTGCGCGAGACTCAACTCTCGCGGACGTTGATTGCGCAATCCGCAATCAAATGGGTGACCAAAAGTTGCCATTCATGCTGCCCGACATAAATTCACGAGCAATCAACTCTCTCTGCCGCGGATCGTTCCAATAAAAGTGAAAATTGCAGAAATGCGGCGTATGAGCAAGAACTTGACCTCACGCAACCAATTGCTGGTGAATGCGTTATACCGTTCTCATTTGTTGGGTTTGGCAAGCAAGAGTCGTGACGTGCCAATAGAGGCCATTTCGTGCCAGAGAACTCAGAATCCCTTCTGGACACCCGGAAACTGCTCGGCGTACTATCGGCCTACACACAAACAAGTTTTCCGGGCTCCTGAATGGATGTACGTCATGCCTTTTCTGCGGGCCGATAATCCGGAGCAAGAGAAGACGCTCTTCTCATGGAAGGAAATCGCCGCCTTCCTCAATCGAGCAGAGCGGACCGTGAAACGTTGGGAGCGGGAACGGGGTCTGCCTGTGCACCGCGTGCCTGGCGGAGAGCGCGGCGGTGTATTCGCGTACTCTGACGAGCTTGCAGATTGGCTCAAGGGCAAATCGAGCGAACTGGAAGCCGACGATGCGCCCAGCGATCAGGAGACAGATGGCAGTACTGTCGGCGGCGTCGGAAGCCAGGACCTGGCTGATCCGCGGCTAAGCGAGACTATCAGCCACAGCAGCAAGACGATCGGAAAGCGCCGGATGAGGTTTGCGGTGATCGGGATGGCTGCGGCGGTCGCTGCCGCCGGAGTCTACGCAACTTTTGCTCATCCATTTAGCTGGATCCGGCAGCGCCTGGATGCAATTGCCAGGACCTGGACGGCAAGCTCGAGTCGGCAAGTGGTTGTTCCGGTTTCAGACACCGAAAGGAGGCTGGCTCACGATCTATACCTCAAGGGTAGATTTGAATGGAACCAGAGAACACCCGAGAGCCTGAATCACGCGCTCGATGACTTTACGCAGGCCATCGTCCACAACCCGACCGATGCACATGCTTACGCCGGCTTGGCTGATGCCTACGAAATGCTCTACATCTATGGGAACCGGCAGGATGACGACGCTCGCGACCGAGCAATGGCTGCGGCCAGAAAAGCCGTGGAACTGGACAGTTCTTTGTCAGAGGCGCATCGTGCGCTGGGATACGCACTTTGGAGAGGCGGCAACGATAGCGAGGCGGAAAAAGAACTTCATCTGGCCATCCAGCTTGATCCGAAGGATCCGCTCTCACACTTGTGGCTCTCTAACATACTTGCGAGTCACAACGAGTATGTCGAATGTCTTGCCGAGATCAACAGGGCACAGGAGCTTGATCCCGCCTCGGCCTCAATCCTGGCCATTAAGGGAGACAGGCTCTATTGGATGGGATCGAGGGATGAGGGAATCGCGCTTCTGAAGGCGGCGGAACATTCCGAACCCAGGCTCGCAATAGCGCACTGGTATCTGGCAGCGATTGCATACCATCGGCAAGACTATCCCACGTATCTAAGGGAATCCGGGGCGGCGGCGCAACTTCGAAATGATGCGTGGCTCGAGGACGTTACGGCAAAGCTGTCGGCCGCTTACAACCGAGATGGTGAGCGCGGTCTCTTGAAGGCTGAGTTTGCGGTTCAGGAAAGTTGCGGCCCGCCCGTGTATCAAGTGTTTCTTGTCAACAGAACACGCAAAGCCATTGATTGTCTGAACAGAAACAGGATATCCGAGGCAATACAACTTTTCGAAGAAGCAAGCGCAAATAACGATAAGGAATTTGAGGACTTCCGGGAGGCGTTCACTTCTGGTTCTCTTCATCTCCAAGATATTAGGGTTGTCTCCAGACTGGCCCAGGACCCGCGGTTTCAGGCACTGATGAGACAGAAAGCCGAACTTCAAAAGCCAGCGAAACTACCTGTTTCTCCTGATTCCGGCGTTCTGTGAGTCTCACTTGGCACGAAGACTGGGACGAGGCTGCGCTGGGATGGGGCGGCATCGGCACAAAACAGAATGGGCCGGCCAACTGGCCAGCCCCTGTTTTGGTGCCCGCAGAAAAGCGCGCCTAGGCGGTGTGCGCCACGGAGGCCGCTCTCGGCGAAACGCCGCTCAGTTCCGCCGCTCTCGCTTCGGCATAGGCTGCCGCACCCATCAGCGCCGCCCGGCTTTCCAATATCACGCGCACCGGCATGTGGATCAGCAACTGACTCAACCGGCCTTTGTCCTGGAACGCCTTGATGAACGTGCCATCCTTCAACTTCTCCAGGATCTTGGGCGCAATACCGCCGCCCACGTATAGCCCGCCGACTGACAACACCTTGAGTGCAAGGTTCCCTGCCTCCGCTCCGTAGATAGACACCATCATGTCCAGCGCCTGCTCGCAGATCTCGCTCTTGGCCGAAAGGGCCATCTCGGTGATCACGCTGTTCGGATCGTGCGCTGCCGCAATCTTCTCCGCCAGCCACGCCGGTTCTTCCAGACCGCGGCCGTCGCGCAGGAACTCGTAGATGTTCGTCAGCCCCATTCCGCTCACCACGCGCTCGTAGCTGACGCGGCCGCTATACTTCCGCTGCAGGAATCGCAGCAACTCAATCTGTTCTTCGTTGCGCGGCCCGAAATCCGTGTGGCCGCCTTCCGACGGATACGGGATATGAATGCGCCCGTTCCACGCCAGGATCCCTTCGCCCAGCCCCGTTCCCGCCGCAATCAGCCCCCGGTTGCCGATCTGGCTGGCATCGCCTTCGGCCAGGGTGTAAATCTGGTCGGGTGCCAGTTCCGCTACACCGTACCCATTCGCCTCCAGGTCGTTGATCAGGAAGACGTGGTCAATGTTCAGATGTAATGACAGCTCCCGGCTGTCGAGTGTCCATGGCAGATTGGTCAGCCGCAGTCGGCCATCACGCACCGGTCCCGGTACACCAAAGCAGGCCGCGCTGACCTTGTCGGTGCCCAGAAACTCTCTGACAATATCCTCAAGCCCGGAATACTCCTTCGCCGGGAATTGCTTGTCCCTTGTGTGGCTTAGCTTTCCTTGTTGGAAGTCATACAGCGCCAGGTGGACCTTCGTTCCGCCCACATCCCCTGCCAAAATCATCGTTCTCTCCCCATAGCGTCATTGGGAACGCCGCAATTCGGAGCCAATAACTTAAAGTCGGCGCGACCCCGGCAAGCGCCGACCTGGCACCAATTCCTCAATAGCGACATCATTCCCGGGAACGCTCGAAACTTCCACGGCCTTGCCCGTCCGTTCCGGGCAACAGAGCAGCAGCATCCCTATCCAGGATCAGAGTGAGTATACCGCTTGCGGGCCATATCAGTTGGCTGGGCAGCCGCTCCGGATCGCGCGGTCCCGTGAAGACCTCCTTCACCAGTTCCGCCTTGTTCTTGCCCCCGATCAGGAAAAACACCGAGCCCCCCTGGTTGATTACCGGCCATGTCAGTGTGATGCGCCACGTGTCCTTCTGCGGCACCTGGTTTGCCGTCACCAGCCTGCCCAGGGTGTGAATTGCGTCGGTGTGCGGAAAGATCGAAGCCGTATGCCCATCGTCCCCCATCCCAAGCGAGATCATGTCGAATCGCGGTGATTCGGCGCCCTCCAGCTTGAACGTGTTGCGCAGCAGCGACTCATACCGCGCCGCCGCGACCTCCGGTTCCAATTCTCCTTCCATCCGGTGCACCTGCTCGGGCCTGAGCGGAACGTGATCAAGCATCGCTTCGCGCGTCATGCGGTAGTTGCTGTCGGGGTGATCCGGCGGAACGGTCCGCTCATCCACCCAGAAGAGTTCGAGCTTGTCCCACGGCATGCGCTTGAGCCATGGCTGTCCCGGGTCGGCAAGCAATTGGAAGGCCGCCTTGGGCGTCGATCCGCCGCTGATCGCAATCCTCGCCCGGCCTCGCGTGGTTGCCGCCTGCTCCGCCACCTCGACAAAGTGCTGCGCGGTTCGCCGCGCCAGTGCTGCGCTATCCGCCTCAACAATATATTCGATTCTCAGCTTTGAACCCATTCCTGGACCTCCGATTCCTAAGTTACACGGAGAGACATGTGAGGCAATATCAGGCTCAACAACGTCTAAACGGTCAACGTTTTGATAACGGGACGGCATTGCATGATGCAGAAAACTCCCTGCTGCCAACGCCGTCGAATGCACGCGATTCCAGCCCGCGTCGACCCCTACACCGCATGCACCGGAACCAGCGGCAGCGAAAGTGCGATCCGCGCTCCGCCGCCTTCGCGGTTCGCCGCCGTGATGCTGCCGCCATGCGCCCGCACCACCGCATCCACAAACGCCAGCCCCAGCCCGTGCCCGTTCGACTCCCGGCCCTTCACCCGTTTCTCAAACAGGTGCTGGGTCACCTCGGGCGCAAACCCCGGACCATCGTCCTCCACTGAAAGCAACGCCGCGGCATCCCCGGTCTCGAGCCGCACCGTCACGGTGCAGGACGCGGGAAGATGCTTCAGTTCGTTGTCAAACAGGTTGGCGATCATTCGATGAATCAGCGCCGCATCCGCGTCAATCGTCACCGGTCCCGCGCTGCGCAGCCTGATCTCCAACCCCTTTTCAGCCATTGACGGCTCGTAGAGATCGACCATGATCCGCAACAGTTCATCCAGGTTGATCTCGCTCCGCGAAAGCCTTAATGCATCCGCCCGCGCCTCGGCCACATCCAGCGACGCATTCAGAAACTCCGTCAGCCGGTCCAACTCGTCAATGGCGGAAACAATCGGCTCTGCCTGCTCCCCATGCGTCGCCGCCGATAGCGACATCTCCAGCTTCCCGCGAATCGCCGTCAGCGGGCTGCGCAAGTCATGCGCCAGTGAATCGGTAATCGTGTGCAACTGGTGCATCGAGTTCTCGATGCGATCCAGCATCCGATTCAGCGTGCCTGCCAGTTGCCCTACCTCATCATTCCGTCCGCTCGCCGGCACGCGCTCATGCAGATCCGAGTGTCCGATGCGCGAAGCCGCCTCGGAGATTCTCCGCACATGGCTCAGCATCCTCCACGTCGTGTAGAAGACGATCCCAAACCCCAACATGACCAGCAGCAGCCACCACGAAATGAAGTCCAATCGCAGCCTGCCCAGCACGCGCAGTTGGTCGCGCTCCGAGAGCCCCAGGTACACACGGCTCCCATCGTCGATGCGCAGCGTCGCCACACGAAAAGGAATCGCCATTCCGGCCACGTTCACATCTGTCGGGCGATCGGGCTGAATCGTCGCCTTCCGTATAGCGTCCTCGTAGGGCTCGCTGCTCCCCGGCCCGGCCCAAAGCTGCGTCGCGCCGTTCGTGCCCATCTGCAGAAAGAACACTGAGTCATTCGCTGCACTCTCTCCACGCACCCGGTTCGGAACTTCCTTGCTCGCCAGTTCCGCCACTTCGCCCATTACGCGGCCATAGAGCGCATCCTTGGGTGTGTGCTCGGCCACATCGCCCAGCACCTCGACCTCGCCGGAAAGCCACGCATCGCTGCGCCTCTGAATATCCCGCTCCACAAACCGGTGCAGAAACACCAGAATCAGCAACGTCCCGCACGCGTACGCCACCATGGCCCACACCGAAATTCGCCACGCCGCGCTGTGCATGAGCGGCCTATCGGTCTTTGAGGACATACCCTACTCCCCGCAGTGTGCGAATCATCGGCGGCTGCCCCTTACCATCCACCTTCCCGCGCAGCCGATAGATGTGCACGTCCACTACGTTCGTGTCCGGTTGGATGCGCATCCCCCAGACCTTGTCCAGGATCATCGATCGGGTCACAACGCGCCCCGCATTCCGGCACAAATACTCCAGCAGCACAAACTCCTGCGGAGTCAGTTGCAGCACTTCGCCGGACCGCGTAGCCTCCCGTCGCAACAGGTCCAGTTCCAGATCCATCACCCGCAGACGCGTCGACTCGCTTCCCGCCGGGCTGTTGCGCTTCAGCAGATTGCGCAGCCGCGCCAGCAGCTCCGCCAGCGCAAAAGGCTTGGTCAGGTAGTCGTCGCCACCCTGCTCCAGTCCGCGCACCCGATCGTCCACTGATCGCCGCGCCGATAAGATCAGCACAGGAGCCTTGACCCCGATCTCCCGCAGCCGCAGAATCAGGCTGATCCCGTCGCAATCCGGCAGACCCAGGTCCACCACCAGGATGTCGTATGCATGCTCGGCCGCCAGGGCTTCGGCCGTTCTGCCGTCAGCCGCCGCGTCCACCGGGTAGCCCGCCTCTTCCAGTGACCGTCGCAAAAATGATTGAATGTCGTGCTCGTCTTCAACTAACAGAAGCCGCATGGGAGAAATATAGTCCATCGTTTAGACGCGACTGTTCGTCCCCCGCATCGAAACTTCCGCAAACTTTAGGAAACGTGCCGCAACCAACGCCTACATGAACAATTCGTCATGTTTCCGTCCATCGGTGCTCAGCCAGTAGGGCCGATGATTCTCCGCTCTGGGAACTGAAAACCGACAACTGTAGACTGTCGTTCTTACTTCCCCAGGTAGACCCGGTACTGCAGCTCGATAACCCCGGTCGACCGCGCCAGCGCCAGCTTCGACACGTTGTACTGGTACAGGCTCTGCACGTAGTTCGTCTGCGCCGACGCCAGCGAAGCCTGCGCCGTCACCAGCGGCAGCGTGTCATCCACTCCCGCATTCACGCGATCGGTTTCATCGCTCAGCGCCTGCGTAGCCAGTTCGACATTCGACTTCGCCACATCCACCAGCTTCTTCGCCGCCGCCATGTCCAGCAGAGCCGACCGCACCTGCTGATCGATCTTCGACCGCAGGTCCTCAAGCTGGGCATTCACCGCCGCCAGTTGCGCAGCCGACGCGTCTGTCGATCCGCGAAGACCCGCCTCGCGGAAGATCGGCACATTCAACGTTCCGACGGCCGCAAACACATCGTGAGTCGAGCTGCCGCTCACCTTGTCCACTCCGTAAAAGCCGCTGAAACTCAGGCTCGGCAGCCGCTGCGCCTTGTAGGCCGAGTGCAGCGCCTTCAGCTCAATCACCTGGTTCTGCAGATTCTGCCAGTCCTGCCGATTCTTGTACGCAATTGCGCGCATCTCGGCCGGCGTCTGCTCGGCCAGATCACTGTAGGGCGCGGCATCCGTCAGCACGATCTTCTGTCCCGGATCGATTCCGATCTCGCGCTTCAGCAGGATCAGGTCTTTTTCCTGCGCATTCTGCGCCGCAATCAACACCTGCTCTTCTGTCTGCAGCTGCACCTTTGCGCGCAACTCATCCAGGTTCGCCGCCGTGCCCGCCTCATGTTGTTCGTGCTCGTGCTCAAACTGCACTTCGTCGGCCTTCACCAGCGCCGTCGCGTTGTCCACATTGCTCGCATCGGCAATGGCATGCAGGTACGCCGTAGCCACCTGCTGCACCACCTCGCCGCGCGCCGACATCTTCGCGAAGTACGCCGACCGCTCCGCCGCGCCCGCCGCCTTCCATCCCGCAATCACTACACCCGAAAAAAGCGTCTGCTTGTACGAAAGCTGCCCCTGCGTCAGATCCGCCTTCGTAATCAGCGACAGTCCCGTCGGAAGTCCTCCCGGGAACAGTCCCATAAATTCCTTCAGCACCCCGGGCCCGAATCCCTGCGCCGCCAAATTGAACTCAGAAACGCCGGTGCCGCCGTTCAAGTTGATCGTCGGCAAAAATTCCTGCAGCGCAATGTTCTTCTCGCCCTGGAACAGCTTCTGGCCGCTCTCGGCTTCCCTCAGCCCTAAATTGTTTTCAAATCCGCGGCGAATTGCGTCGTCCAGGGATAGTGGCAGCGGTTCAGCACTGATGGTATGCACCGTCACGCTGCCGTAAAACGGATTCGCCGTCGAACTCGGATTCGGCGCCTGCACCTGCGCCTGCGCCGCCGCGCCCATCAGGGCTGCAGCTGCAAGGCACACCACGCCCCGCGCCCAATATCCGGCCAAATGCCCAACTTCTTTCACAACCATTATTTTCTCAGATGTTTGTGCGGCGGTAAGGATTCCTGATCACATCTGAAAAGTACCGAAATCCGATGCAAAAACTCGCATTTTCGTGTCGGATTTCGGCTGTTTTTGACGCATTTTGAACCCATTTTTTGCGCTTTTTGGTTTCTAAATCCGCTGCCGCGCCCACCTTCCACGCCTGAAAAGCACCATTCCCGCCGCCGCAATGCTGCATTCCGCAATCACAATCGACAGGAACACCCCCTCGGCCCCCACATGCATCGGCACCGCCAGCCACCACGCCAGCGGCAACTCCAGCACCCAGAAGCCGAAGAAATTCACAATGGTCGGCGTCAGCGTGTCGCCCGCCCCGTTGAACGCCTGCAGCATCACCATGCCGTAGGCGTACCCGATGTTTCCGCAACTGAACGTCCGCAGCGCCGCCGCCGCAATCGGCACCACCGCTGGATCGTTCACGAACAGCCGCACCACCGGCGTGGCAAACACGAAGAAAAACACCCCGATCACGCCCAGGAACACCATGTTGTAGAACCCCGTCTGCCAGACCGCCCGCGCGGCGCGATCCGGCCTCTTCGCGCCCAGGTTCTGCCCCACCAGCGTCGCCGCGGCATTGCTCAGTCCCCACGAGGGCAGAATAAAGAACACCACGATCCTGATCGCAATCGTGTAACCCGCCACCGCGCTCGCGCCAAAGATGGAGATGATCCGCACCAGCACAATCCAGCTCGTGTTTGCTATCGCAAACTGCAACATGCCGGTCAACGACACGCGTACCAGCCGCAGCATTACGCCAACATACAGGCGTAGATGGCGCGCCAGAACGTGAATCCGTTCCGTGCCCTTGAGCAGCCGGTAGAACTGGTACAGCACGCCGATCGAGCGCCCCGTAAACGTCGCCAGCGCCGCGCCCGTCACGCCCATCCGCGGAAACGGCCCGATGCCGAAGATGAGACAGGGATCGAGTACCAGGTTGATGATGTTCGATACCCACAAGCAGGCGCATGGCAATCGCGGCATCGCCCGCTCCGCGAAAGATCGCGTTGTTGAGGAAGAGCATGATGATCGCGCCGCAGCCGCCCAGCGCAATCCGCGCATACCCTGACCCGCTGGCCACGATCTCCGGCGAAGCGCCCATCGCGCGCAGCAGATCCGGCGCATAGATCCCCGCAGGAATCCCGAGCGCCAGCGAAATGCCGAGCCCCAGCCAGATCGACTGCACGCCCGCAATCGCCGCATCCTCCGGGTTTTTTTCTCCAATTCTCCGCGCCACCATGGCCGTGGTCGACATCGCCAAGCCGAGGCCGATGGCAAACACCAGCGCCAGCATCGACTCCGTGATGCCCACCGTTGCCACGGCATTGGCGCCGAGCCTGCCGACCCAGAACACATCGGTCACGGCAAACAGCGACTCCAGCACCATCTCCAGTACCATCGGTATGGCCAGCAGCAGAATGGCACGATTCAGATTTCCCGTTGTGTAGTCCTGGTGCGAGCCCTTCAGCGCCTCGCGTACCGAAGACCAGAAGCCGCGGTCCCCTTCAGCAGGGGGCGGCGTCAACCATTCAAGAACAGACATTGGAAAGCTCCACGTTCTTGGCGCGCGCAAAAAAACAAGCACGCCAATAGCGACGGGGTCACGCTGCCATCAATATGTGCTTTGCAGAATCACCCCAGGTCTGAATCTGACCTCGGGGTCGTACGAAGGGAAATTCCCGAGGCAATGTTCAGCGAATAGGTCGTACGGCGACGAACCTGAACATTGTTCTCCTCCATAGCCGGCGGGACCGGCTGGTCTTCAGACTATAACCCGGTTTTCAGTTTGAATTCCAGCAAAATCGGCTCTGCGGCAAGCCAGATATTGTTTTCGTTTCTCGGCGGATTATCTTCGTCCACGGATGTGTGGCAAAACCACAGCTGCAGACATGGAAGCCTTGCCCCATCTGGCTGCGTTTCTCGGACGAACTCAACGTGTCAAGCCTCTCAACCCGTCACCCCCGCCTAAATCACTCAAAACAAATGGAAAAAAATCTATCGCTTTTTGCTGGTTATTTCGCGCACTGCGCTAGGCTGAAGCTATCCATGAAAACGTCAGAGGATTGCGGTGTTCATACGCCAGCGTTGCTCTTTCTGCCAGTCCGCACCCCAACCCTTCCGCGCAGGGAAAGAGAGTGTGAATCGGATAAAACACTCATCACGAAAGGGACCGTAAGTCGAATGCTGAGATGACTCTACAGCTAACCCCAATGATGGAAGGACTTTGCGTCGAAGGCTTCCCGTAAC
>CAVZDT010000019.1:0-454653 GCA_963774175.1 uncultured Acidobacteriaceae bacterium | reverse complement strand
GAGCCGCTGCTCGACCCGCTGCTGCACGCGGCGAGCAGCACGACCGCCGCCGTCGCGAGCGTGACGGTCAGCGCGGCCGCGCCCCGTCGGCGGCGCCTGGGAGCGGGTCTCGCCGCAGCTCCGCGTCCGCCCGATTGCCTAGGGAACTCAGACACAGGGTCACCCCTTCTCCGTCCCCGGCTGGTCCCGCGTCGCCGAGGTCGACATCGCCACGCATGTCATCCTTTACGACCATACCTATCAAATTTGTAGACATTAGTCCATGGCCGGATCTGTCAGGTTTCCGGCGCGCGGCCGGGACTGAACGAGACACTCGGGAAGCAGGCCGGAGGCAGCTGGGCCGAGGCGCTCACCGCGCTTCGGCCTAGGCGATGCCGTCCACCGGACGGCCGTTTTCCAGGTAGACGCACCGGCGGCGCCGGGTGGCGGCCCGGACGCGGCGTCGTATCGGCGGCCTGAGCAGCCCGAGCGCGGTGTCGAGGTGAACGAGCCGGTGCTCGCCGATCTCCTCCGGCTGCACCGTGATCGCGTCGATGACCGCGTCGTCGGCGGCCCCGCAGTCAAACAGGAACCGGACGCCACCGGGCCGCCCCGGCCGGGCGGGGCGGAAGTCAACGCAGGCCAGCCGGCCGCCGCGCACCTCGATACCGCACTCCTCGCGCACCTCCCGCTGGCACGCCTCCCACGGCGTCTCCCCGTCGGCCTCCATCACGCCGCCGGGAATCGTCCAGCCCGACTTGTACGTCGGCTTGAGGATCAGCAGCCGCCCGGCCCGGTCGAAGATCAGCGCCCCGGCGACACGGGAACTGCGGGCAGCGCGGCATCGGCATCGGCATCGACCACAGCGGAGTAATTCCCCGATCCAGGGGCACCCACCGTCCGTTCGGGAAAATCAAGATCTTCATCTCGAACGGACGGTTAGCTCCGCGCCGCCGCGCCCGGCCGCACCCTGCCCGCAGGGCGGCTGTGCGGGTGGCTACCCCTGGTCGGGCCGGCCTGCCGTCACGGCCGGGTAGTCGGCCAGGTCGATGTCGTTGGCCGCCTTGTCGCCGAACTTCGTCATCAGGCTGAACGCCCGGGAGCCGAGGAACCAGTTGCGGGCCCGGATGCCCACGGCGGTCTTCGGGGCCATGAACCGGCCGGTGTTGCTGTTGCCCGCGATCTTGGCGTAGCGGCGCATGATCTCGTCGTACCTTGGCGTAGGCGGTCTCGTGGTCCCCATCGGCCACGGCCAGCTCGCCCGCCAGCACGTAGGCGCCGACCACCGCGAGCCCGGTGCCGAAGCCGCCCAGGGTGTTCCCGTACCCGGCGTCACCGACCAGGGCGACCCGGCCCGGAGGTGTACCGGCCGTCCATCCGCACCTGGGCGATGGCGTCGAGGTAGAAACCGTCGAGACGGTCGAGTTCGGCCAGCATGGACGGCACCTCCCCGCCCAGGTCCGCGAACTTCTCGGCGATCAGCCGCCGCTGGGCGGCGACGTCGCCGCGGTCGTAGCCAGCTCGCGGGACGCGAACAGGTACAGGTGCGACCCCTTCGACCCGCCCCGGGCCGCCATCCGGCCGGGCGCGTTCCAGGCCCGGGCGGTCAGCCGTTCGCGCCGCCGGCTGTCGTGCCCCCAGCCGGGAGCACCGGCGACGCAGTAGTAGTAGCCCAGGTGGCGGACGTAGTCGCGCTCCGGGCCGAAGGCCAGCCGCCGGACCCGGGAGTGAATTCCGTCGGCGCCGACCACGAGGTCGAAGGTCTGCGCGGCGCCGTGCTCGAACTCGGCCCGCACCCCGCCGGCGGTCTCGGTCAGCGCGGTGATCGAGTCGCCGAAGCGGTACTCGCAGCCGGCCGCGGTGCGCTCGTACAGGATCGAGGTGAGATCCCCGCGCAGGATCTCGACGTCGCCGCCGGTGAATTCGCCCGACATGACGGCCAGCTCGCGTCCGGCGGCGTCCAGGTACACCGTGTCGAACTTGCCGGTCTGCCGCCGCCGGATCTCGTCCCAGATGCCCATGCGCTCGAGCACGGTCCGGTGGGTGCGGCCCTTGAAGTCGACGGCCTGGCCGCCGGGCCGCAGCGTGGGCGCCTTCTCGACCACGGTGACGTCGAAGCCGTACCGGTCGAGCCAGTAGGCCAGGGCGGGGCCGGCGATGCTGGCGCCGGAGATGAGAACGGTCTGGTTGCGCACGAGCTGTCTCCTAACTGCGTCTAATGGACGCTAATTAGCGTATGATGGACGCAGTTTCGCGTCAAGCCCGTTATCCGGCAGGATGGAGCCCATGGCCGCACCCACCGCTCTCGACCTGCTGTGGGGCACCCCCGAGCGGCCCCGGCGCGGGCCGAAGCCGTCCCTGTCGCTGGAGCGGATCGTCACCGAGGCGATCGCGCTGGCGGACGCCGAAGGGCTGGCGAACCTGTCGATGCAGCACCTGGCCGAGCGGCTGGGCTGCGCGAAGATGGCGCTGTACCGCTACGTCCCGGGCAAGGCCGAGCTGGTCGCGCTCATGGTCGACGCCGGGCTCGGTGACCCGCCGGAGCCCGCCGGCCGCACCGCCGGCGCAGCGACGCGAGCCGGGCCGGGCCGCCCGCGCGCCGGCGAGCAGCCGTGGCGAGCCGTCCTGCGGCTGTGGGCGACGACGATCTTCGACCGGTACCGCGCCCATCCGTGGGCCATCGAGGCCAGCGCGGGCGCGCGGCCCACCGGCCCGCACGAGCTGGCCTGGATGGAGACCGCGCTCGGCGGCGCTGGCCGGCACCGGCCTGACCGGCCCCGAGCGGCTCGACGCCGTGGTGCTGCTGAACGGCCACGTCCGGAGCCTGGTCCAGGTGACGTCGGGGGGCGAGCGACCTCGAAGCCGAGATCGCCCGCCAGATCGGCGCGGTCGTGTCGGCCTACCCGGATCGTTACCCGCAGGTCCTGGCGGCGTTCTCCGGCTCGCCGCCGCCCGGCGGACGCGACAACGCGCTCGACTTCGGCATCGACCGCATCCTCGACGGCCTCGCGGCCCTCATCGCCACCCGCTCAGCCTGACCGAAGCCACCACACCTGTCAGCCATCACGGATTGCATCTTGCTATAGCAAATACGCTATGGTGGAACAATGAGCGATGGTCAACTGCCCGCCTCGGCCGACTCCCTCGAACCGCTGGGCCGGGCCGTCCCGCTGGCCGAGCAGGCCTACCTGGCGATCAGGGAGGCGATCGCGACCCGGCGCATCGGTCCGGGCGAGCGCCTGACCGAGCGCGGCCTGGCGATGCTGCTCGGCGTCAGCCCCACTCCGGTGCGTGAGGCGCTGCGCCGGCTGGCGCAGGAGGGCCTGGTCGAACGCCCGACCCCGAGGACGCTGGCGGTCGTCGAGCACTCGGCCGAGGGGCTGCTTGAGTTGCAGTACGCCGAGATCATGCTGCGGGCCACGCTGGCCAGGATCGCCGCCGCGAAGGCCACCCAGGCGGACATCGCACGGCTGGCGGGCATCGTCGAGGAGCTCGAGGCGTCGGCCGAGGGCGATGCGGCCACCGTCCTCGACGTCGCCGCCCGCTTCGACCAGGCCGTCAGCGACATCGCCGGCAACGCCGCGATCACGGCCCTCTACCGCACCGCCGAAGTCTTCGGCCGCGACCGCCGCCTCCGCTCGGTCGAGCTCATGCAGACGGCCCGCCGCGACCTCGGCCAGCGCCACCTGCGGGCGCACCGCGCGCTGGTCGAGGCGGTGGCAGCGCATGATCAGGATCGCGCCGAGCGAGTGGTGCGCGACCACCTCGGCTCGACGCTGGCGCTGCTGCTGTCAGACCTGTCAGACCTGTCAGACCTGTCAGACCTGTCAGACCTGTCGGACCTGTCAGACCTGGGGGAGCGGCCGTGAGCGCCCGTGAGACCGTCCGGGTGCTGGTTCCGGTCGGCATGCTCGGCGGCGGTTTCCCGGCCGACAGCGTCCGCCGCGCGGGCGAGCTCGGCGCTGACGTGATCGCGGTGGACGCCGGCTCGACCGACTCCGGCCCGCACTACCTCGGCGCGGCGGTCGCCAAGACCGCGCGGGCGGCGGTCGTCCGTGACCTCCGCCTGATCCTGCTGGCCGCGCGCGACGCCGGCATCCCGGTCATCGTCGGCTCCTGCGGAACCTCAGGGACGGACTCCGGCGTGGACTGGGTCGCCGATATCGCCCGGGAGATCGCCGGCCTGGAGCGGCTGGCGCTCACCATCGCGCGGATCTACAGCGAGCAGGACTCCGAAGCGCTGCTCCCGCTGCTCGAAGCCGGCCGCATCCGCCCGCTGCCCCCGGCCGGCGAGCTTGACGCGGGCACGCTCGCCGGCTGCTCGCACATCGTCGGAGTGCTCGGCCACGAGCCGTCGCGGCCGCCCTCGACGCGGGCGCGAGCCTGATCCTCGCCGGCCGCGCGACCGACACCGCGCTCATCGCCGCCGTTCCGCTGATGCGCGGCCTCGGCCGGCCCCGCCTGGCACGGCGCCAAGATCGCGGAATGCGGCGGCCTCTGCACCACCGACCCGCGCCGGGCCGGCGTGCTCGTCAGCTTCGACCACGACGGCTTCACCGTCGAACCGCTCGACCCGGCCGCCGCCTGCACCCCGCTCACCGTGGCCGCGCACATGCTGTACGAGAACCGGGATCCGTTGCCTCGATGCGGGAGCCCGGCGGCACCCTCGACGCGACGGACGCCCGCTACACCGCCGTCGACCCGCGGTCGGTCCGCGTCGAGGGATCGGCGTTCGAGTCCGCCGGGCAGTACACGACCAAGCTCGAGGGCGCGACCCCGGTCGGCTGGCAGACCACCATCCTGGTCGGCATCGCCGACCCGCACGTGCTCGCCGACGTCGAGAAGTTCCGCGCCCTGGTGCTGGACTACCTGGCCAAGGGCGTCACCCGCGACCGCGGTCTGCGGCCCGAGCGAGGCCGACCGCAGCTGCGGGCCTCGGCAGAGCGCGCTGCTCCCGGCGGGCGCGGCCGCCGGGGCGGCGGCTGGAGCCGCCGCGCCCGTCCACCCGCCGGCCGAGGCAGGCCGCTGACCCGTCAAGCCTGCGGCGGCAGCAACAGAAGACCATGGATCGGGGACACCCGGACGTACCCAACGATCCATCGCCCTGGTCCAAGCTCGCGCCCGCCTAGATAGCAGCAAGAAGCGTCTCGCTGCGCCCTGCCGGCAGAAGCTAGGCGGCGACGTTCGCGGAGCCCGAAATATCGCTGCCCGGGTCAGAGCTATTCGGCGACGGCCTGAGCGACCCCGAGTCGCGGTTCGCCCTCCAGGTCGCCCTCCGGGTCCGCCGCCTGGTCACCTGAGGAACCGGAAAAGTCGCCGTGCTCATCCGACATTTCCCGCGAGCGGCACCGGCCGCATATCGTGTACGGCGTGACGCAGACATGGCAGGTCGAACCGTCAGGGCCGCTTCGCGGCGACATCACCGTCCGCGGATCGAAGAACGCGGTCACCAAGCACATGGTCGCGGCGATGCTCGGCGACCGGCCGAGCGTGATCCGCAACGCCCCCGAGGTCGGGGACGTCGACATTACCGCCGCGATGCTGGAATCGGTCGGCTTCCACGTCGGCCGCCACGGCGGCGAGATCGACGATCACCCCCGGCGACGAGGTCAAATCCCGAGTCCCGGAGGCGTTCACGGGGCTGAACCGGATCCCGATCCTCATGCTCGGGCCCGCTGCTGCACAAGGCCGGCGAGGCGTTCGTTCCGCTGGTCGGTGGCGACCCGATCGGGCGGCGGCCGGTCGATTTCCACGTCGAGGCGCTCACGGCGCTCGGGGCCGAGATCGAGCACGGGCCGACCGGGATCACCGCCAAGGCCGCCCGCCTGCGCGGCGCCCCGCATCACCGCTGCCGTACCCGAGCGTCGGGGCGACCGAGACCGTGCTGCTGTCGGCCGTGCTCGCCGATGGCAAGACCGTGCTCCGCAATGCGGCGACCGAGCCCGAGGTGGTCGAACTGGCGCTGTTCCTGCAGCGGATGGGGGCCAACATCGAGCTCAGTCCCGACCGCAGGATCGTCATCGAAGGCGTGGAGAAGCTGGAAGGGCGCGACCACCAGGCTCGCCGGAGATCGCCTGGAGGCGTTCTCCTACCTGGTCGCGGGCTGATCACCCGGGGCGAGGTGCGGGTGCACGGCTGCCCGCAGGACCGCCTGGTCACGGCGATCACCACGCTGGCGCGGATGGGGCGCTCAGTTCGACATCACCGACGAGTGGATCACCGCGTCGGCCCCCGGCGGGCTGCGGCCCGCCGCCGTGCACACCGACGCCCACCCGGGTTTCATGACCGACTGGCAGCAGCCCCTGATGGTCCTGTTCACCCAGGCCGACGGGATGTCGGTGCTGCACGAGACGGTCTTCGAGAACCGCCTCGTGTACGTGCCGGCGCTGCAGCAGATGGGCTGCGAGATCGAGGTGTTCTCGGCCTGCCTGGGCGGGCCGGCGTGCCGCTTCCACGACGGGAACTCGGCCCACTCGGCCGTCATCCGCGGCGTGTCCAAGCTGCGCGGGAGCCGAGGTCACGCTGCCGGACGTCCGGGCCGGGTTCTCCGCCGTCCTCGCTGCCGCGGTCGCCGACAACTCGTCCACCCTGCACGGGGTGCACCACATCGAGCGCGGGTACCATCGCCCGTACGAGCAGTTTGCGTCGCTCGGCCTGCGCCTCACCCGCGACGACGCCTGACCGGAGGACCGTGGGTCGCCGGTGAACGTCAGAGCGGGGTTACCTGCTTCACGTCGTCGCCGAGGGTGCCGATTTTCAGGCGGCACCGACGGCCCACTCGCAGTTTGCGGAAGGTCGCCTCGTCGAGGTCGGTCAGGTACTCGTCCCCGTCGCCGCCCTTGACCGCGAACGTTGCCGGTAGGTCTCTCGTCGCTCGCTAATCCGCTGGTCGGCCTCGAGGGCGTGCTCCGGCCAGCGCAGGTCGGCCGGGCCGTCGCCCTTGGCGCTGAACGTCCGGAACTTGCGCCACTCGAACTCCTCGTACTCGAAGATCGTGTGCTTGGCCAGCACCTCATGCGACCTGCTCGGCGGCATGCTCGCCCCCGCCCGCCGCATGCCCGCCTCGATCTCGATGTCGGGTTCCAGCTTCTGCACCGCCCGCACGTTCCGCACGTCCTGCCGAGTGCGGTGGCTTCCAGGCCGTGCGCCGGGACCGCCACCGCCCCTGCTCGACCACCACCGTGCGCCGCCAGTCCAGCGCCACCACCACCGCGTCGACCTGCCGTGAGAACACCCGCCTGCCCTTCTCCCACGTCCAGTGTCCCGCGCCGCCGTTCACCGCTCAACTGGATGCCTTCTTGTACCCGCTGCGGGACGGGACGATTCTTAAACGCTGATCGATGCGACGCCGGGCAGGTCGCTGAAGCGGGCTTTCGCATCTTTGCTGACGATCGTCCGCCCGGTCTCAGCGGCATGAGCAGCAATGATCAGGTCGTGTGCTCCTCGTGGCGTGCCAGACTTGCGCACGTGAGCCAGCAGGCGT
The DNA here is from genome assembly GCA_963774175.1 of uncultured Acidobacteriaceae bacterium. Classification (GTDB taxonomy): domain Bacteria; phylum Acidobacteriota; class Terriglobia; order Terriglobales; family Acidobacteriaceae; genus Telmatobacter. Next base: position 447,191 of record CAVZDT010000019.1, on the reverse strand, counting down.
ATCGCCGAGCTCGTGGCTACAACCACGCCCAGCCCAAGGCCAATCATCATCCGGCGAATTCTGCGCTTTATGACTTTCCGCTGGCTTGCCATTCCTCACCGCTTCCTATCTGAAAAACCCTGTGCTTATTCTGCCCGTCAATGTCATTTGAGTGCCTTGCCCCTGGTGAACAAATCCACCTTAATGAGACACATATCTCGTGTAAAGAACCATTATGCAAATAATCTGAGAGTTCGTTTAACTTACGGGTTCGTTGACAAGACATTTCAGGCATCGAAGCAAATCTTCGACATGGTTCGTGTTCACCAATCTAACTTCATCATTGTCTAATCGAGTAAGGCTGTGCATAGAATGGAGGACCATGACGACGCAGTTATCAATCCGCCAGGTTGTTCGAGCCTATCTGCTGTCGATCGGCATCTGGACGACTGTCTCGTTGCTGACAGGGTGGAATTACCTGATTTTCGACATGACAGCAAAACTTCATTCCACGCTGGGGGACATGATTCTGCTGGCGGAAGCGCGTGGCCTGGCATTCGCAATTCTCACGCCTCCCATCTTCTACATCGCGGGGCACTATTCGGTAGCCAATCCAAGATGGCCACGTGTTTTTCTGGCTTACCTGGTTGGAGCGGCGCCCTTCATGGTGATCTACGCTTCGATTCGATGGCTGATTCTCCCTCCGTGGGAGCCGACGGTGGGGCATTTCGTAGCTCGCTCGGCAGCCAGCCCGTTTGCTCTTCTTCGGGGCGGCTCGGCGGATATCATTACCAACTACTTCGCGATTGTATTTGCTGCTCATGCATTTGGTTATATCGAAAGAATGCGCGCCCATGAGCTGGAACGGTCTCAATACGAACAAGCGCTCGCAGCAAGCGAACTCCAAGCGCTGAGGATGCAACTTCAACCCCATTTTCTCTTCAATACGCTGCATGGAATCTCGACATTGATTGACAGCGACGGCGAGAGTGCGAAGGCCATGATCGTAAGCCTGTCTGGACTTTTGCGGAGAGCCCTGGAACGCAGCGGGTCTGATCTGATTCCGTTGCAGGAGGAACTGACTTTCATCAACGAGTATCTTGATCTGGAAAAGATGCGGTTCGGCGCGAGGCTTGAAGTAACTCAAACCATTGCGCCTGATACCCTTCGAATCCTGGTCCCGCAGATGATTTTGCAGCCCCTGGTCGAAAATGCCATCCGGCACGGCATAGCCGGTTCGCGGGAAAGTGGCTGGATCAAGATTGTTTCGCGCCAATCGGATGCCGGGCTGGAACTCGTTGTGTACAACAGTGTTGGGGATCTCAGGGTCCAGGGGAAGGGCGTAGGGCTCAAGAATACTGAATCCCGTTTGAAACATTTGTATTCAAATGAGGCGGCGTTCTCGTTTGAAATGAATGGGGATCACAGGGCAACTGCAAGCATCTCAATTCCAGCCCTGGGATCGAGTTCGAGGAGCTTCACAAAGTTAAGGCACGAGAATCTGAGCGCACGGCGTAACGTGGAGGTCAGCCATGCGAGCGTTGATCATCGATGACGAGCCCCTGTCGCGAACTGCATTGGCAAGTGTCCTTGCCGGAAGAGCTGACATAGATCAGTTTGATTCGGCGGGAGATGCCGTCGAAGCTCTCGAAAAGATATCGGCGACGAACTATGATGTCCTTCTTGTAGATATCAGTATGCCGGAAACATCCGGAATAGAGTTGCTGGATCGCGTGAAATGGCGTGAAACGCCTCTCCCATCCATCATCTTTGTGACCGCGTACCAGGAGCACGCCCTTGCTGCATTCAGCAAACATGCCGTCGATTATGTGCTGAAGCCTTTCTCGAGAGACCGGATCGATGAGGCGCTGGATGCTGCACTGCGCAGAAATGCCGGTGAGAGAGCGGCGAAGTTGATCGAACAGTTGCCTCATTTCCAGAAACAGGCGCAGGGCACGTCGACGAAGATTGCAATCAAGGCGCAGGGCAGGATTCTGTTTATCGAGCCAGAAGGGGTAATCTCGGTTGAAGCAGATCGCAACTATGTTCTGTTGCGTCGTGAGGCTGGTTCCTATCTGCTCCGGGAGTCCATTTCGGTGATTGCGGATAAACTGAAGAACTTCGGATTTATCCGGATTCATCGCTCTGTTCTCATCAACTCTGCCTACGTCGAAGAGATTCAGCCTCTGCCCACGGGCGAGTATGGACTCCGCTTGCGGTGCGGCAAAGAGTACACGGTCACGCGGAGCTACCGGCAGAATTTAAAAGGGATCGCTGCCTCGTGGATCGGGACGGATGGATTCCGCTGAAGGCTATTCTGCGATGCCTCTCCAGGAAGATTCACTTTCACTCACATGGGTTGGCGGAAGTTCCGGCGCCGATGACTGCGGGGCCGATTTGAGCCGGAGTCTCCATCAGCGCGGAGCACCCTGCGAAATCTATGTATTTTGGAAATATGAACCACGTGATCCATTCGAGGGATGAACGTACATTCTACGATGTCCAACGCACGCAGATCGGTGACAAACTGACGTTGCTTCAGTTTCGGTCGAGTTAATAGGATTCCCAATCCTTGTACCATTTTTTTGACCTTCTCTAGCAAAACCAAGAAATCGAACAGCTTATTAATTGGCATAGCGATTGCATACTCCAAGCAGAGGAATCGGATTTCCCCGTCCCACACGATTCAGACACCAAGGCTTTGAGGAGAGGTCGCCATGGAACAGAGCTATGCCATTTTTGTGCAGATTCGCAGACTCGCATTCAGATGCGCCGCAATTGCGTTCGCGTTGTTACTGTGTCATTCCGCGCAGATGTACGGGCAAGGAATCATCACCGGCGGAATCAGTGGAACCATAGTCGATCAAAACGGGGCTCTGATTCCAGGCGCAACGATTACCGCGGCGAACGATGCGACCGGGGTGAACCTTGTCGGAAAGGCGAATGGCGAGGGCGCATTCCTGATCTCTGACGTTCCAGTCGGCACATACACAGTGACTATCTCTGCAAGCGGATTCGGTTTGAGCTCTGTCAAGCATGTGCAGGTTGTGGCGGGAAACGCGACGTCGCTCGGCAAACAGGCATTGAATCTGGGATCAGCTTCGCAAACGGTCGAAGTCACGGCCGGCGCTGCGCAACTGCTGAACACCGAGACGGCGCAGGGAGAGGTTGTCCTCGATTCACAGCAGCTCTCGAGCATGCCTGTGGATGGCGGGTTTGACGACGTGGCGCTGGTGGTTCCAGGCGTCGTCGCGACACACGCCGACAACATGTCGAATACGAATGGTGTGGGTTACTCGGCCAATGGGCAGCGTGGACGTTCGAATAATTCCGAGATCGATGGGCAGTCAAATAACGACAACTCGGTATCAGGACCGCAATTCTTCTTTTCGAACCAGGATGCCATTCAGGAAATCCAGGTCATCACGAACAATTTCAGCGCCCAGTACGGCCGCAACATGGGCTCCGTGGTCAATTACATCACCAAGGACGGCACCAATCAGTTTCACGGGACCGCATTTGAGTATTACCTGGGGTCATGGGGATCTGCCCTGACGCAGGGCGAGAAGGGCACACAATTTGGTTATTGCCCCGATGGAGTAAGCCCAAGCGCTTCAAATCCGTGCAACGTCCCCACGGTCGCTCGCTTCGTGCAGAACAATTACGGCGGAACGCTCGGCGGACCCATCTTGAGGGACAAGCTGTTCTTCTTCGGAAGCACCTATTGGGATCACACCTACCAAGGCGCCTTCACGTTTACTTCTGGCGGAAATGTCTTTCCTGATCCGAATGGATTGAAGCAACTGCAGGCGGCATTCCCGAATAACCCGGGCGTCGCAGCGATGGTACTGAATGGTCCCTATGCTTATCCCACGGGCAATCCAACGCCGTTTGGCGCCACATCATTGCTGCCGGTCACGGACGGAAATACCACGGCGAATATCGAGGTCTCACAATATCTGCGCCATGTGCCCAATTACGTGCTCGACCAGGAAGAAGTCGGCCGAATCGATTACCAGATGACTCCAAAGGACCGTTTCTACGTCCGTTACATGTATCAGAACAACCCGACGGTACCGGCCGGCGGCAATTTCGCAAGCGGCGGATATTATGACGTAAGCGGGATCACCCACTCGGTGGGCGGAGATTGGTCGCACATTTTCACCCCCAACGTCGTCAACCAACTTCGCTATTCGTTCCAGCAGGCCACGATCGGCTTTGAAGGCGGCGGCGTACCGAGTTGCACCATTGCCAGTTTTGGGAATTGTCCTTCGTCGGTGTCGCTTGGCGCAGGTCTAGAAGGATTTGGCTACGCATCCAACCTCCCCCAGGGCCGCGTGGTCAAGGTAACGCAAGTTCAGGACAATGCAAGCTGGAGCTACGGACGTCATACGATCCTGTTTGGAGGCGAGTTTGATTATCAGAACTCTCCCAACGTTTTTCTGCCTAACGCAGAGGGAGCGTTTAGCTTTGCCCCCGGTGCGACGAATGTCGCGTTCCGCAATGTGACCAGTGCGGCAATGAACAATGGGATTACCGGGCTCCTCGAGGGAATTGCCTTTACTGACCTGACTGCGGGAAGTCCAACCACGCACTTTACAGAACCGGACTTCGCACTCTATTTCCAGGATGATTGGAAAGTGCGGTCGAATCTTACGCTGAACCTCGGCCTGCGCTATGAGTTCTTCTCCCAAGGCATCAACATTGTGCACAATCAAAGCCTGGCGCAACAGACCGGACCGCATCCTCTGTGGAATACCGCGCTTCCTCTGTCGGTGACCACGGTTCCGAAAGTTGACTCATATTTCAAGAACATTGAGCCGCGCATCGGCTTTGCATGGAACCCCGAGGGCACAAAGAGGATGGTGGTGCACGGTGGATTTGCCATCAATGTCGATCCTGCGTTTTACAACATCTTTCTCAACATCGCCACCGGTGCTCCGGCTATCAATGCGGGGGCATTTGCCTGCGACGGCATTAGTGTTCAATGCGTGCCGAGCAATGGCTTGACTTTCAGCACGGTGCAAACGGCGGATGACCAGTTTGTTCCCACTGGGGGCGATCCTCGCGTGAACCCCTATGAAACAGTGCCGACCAACTTCAAGAATCCGATGGCGGAGAGCTATACGCTAGGGGTTCAATACCAGGTTGGCAGCGCAGGCGTAGCGGAGGCGCGCTACGTGGGCAACCATGTGTTCCGGCAGTTCCAATCGCTGAACGGAAATCCGGACATCGCCGATGTCCAGTCGGGATTCCCGAGCTACGGTGCCGGACAGTCGGTGTGCACAGACCCAACGCAATTTGGGTATACGCGTCCCAACTGCATGTTTGGGCTGGTACAGACGACGGCGAACACGGCGTTCTCGATCTACAACGGCCTGCAGACTTCGTTCACGGCGCGCAGTTTCCATCACTGGACGGGAACGGCGTCATACACGTACAGCCGTACCATCGACAACACCAGCGAGATATTCAGCACCGGATCGGGCGGAAACACCAACGCGTATGCACAGAATCCCCTGAACACGGATATCGGAGAGCGCGGCGTCAGCGGCAACTCATATCCCGATGTCATCGGCTTGCAGATGGCGTACACGGAGCCGTGGTTCACGGGGCAGAGAGGGATAGCGGGAAGACTTCTCGGCGGCTATTCTTTCAATGCTTTTTACACCTACAACAACGGGCAGCCGTTCTCACCGGAGCAGTCGATCACGGCACAATCACCATTCGTGAATTCGGCTGATCCGATGGCGTCAACCGCTTTCTGTGATTTCGGGTTCGGCCAGGTATTCGGGAACCCCTGCAGACCGATTCTCTCGAACGCCAAGGCACCCATGGGCTCTGTGGGCATCAATACCGGCGCGGGCGGGTACATCAACTATGTCACCGGCGCACCGACTTCGCCGTCACAGGTTCACTGGCTCTGGAGCAACCAGTACGAAGCCATTGCGCGGAACAATCCGTTCCCGGGCGTTGGTCGCAATACACTCCGCGGAGACAGCTTTAACGATCTGGATCTCACCGTTGCCAAGAACATCAAGCTGACGGAGCGCTTGACGACGATTCTGCAGATCAGCGCTTTCAATTCTCTGAATCGCGGCTACTACGGCACTCCTGATCCGAACATTGAGGACTCGCTGTATCCAACGCTGTACGGAGTTCCAGCCGGTTTCCTCAGCAACTACTATTCCGGAGGCGGCGGCGAGAGCCCGGTTGCAGGCGGCGCTTTTGGAGCCGGCCCTGGCAACCGCAGTATCCAGCTATCCGGAAAGATTGTTTTCTGATCAGATGTGCTGGGTGGTGCTCGTAAATAGTCGGGTTCGGGGGTGATTCACCCTGAACCCGACTTCGTCATTTAGCGGGTTCGGTCTTCGATACCTCTTCCAGCAACCCCGCTACCGTATCAATCAGCGCGGCTTCGTCTTCCAGTACCTTGGCGACCACTGGAACCTGTTCTTCGGCTTCCTTCCAGTTCTCCTGCTCCATTGCTTCACGTATTCGGGGCAGGGTCTTTACGCCGTAGCCTGTGTATGCGCCAGGCGCATAGATCTGATGCTTGTACCAGGGCCGGCCCGGCAGACCGGCATCGAGCGTGAGCTTGCGTTCGCTCTCGATGAGCAGCGCATTGATCTGCGCCAGGATCTGCGGATCGATGGAGAGATCGCCCATGGCTCGCGCTGCTGAGAGCGCCCTGGTGAAACGCGCCGCGCTTTGCGTCAGTGTCGCGTCCGCATTTTCAAGGGGCGCAAAGTTCAGATACGGCGGAACTGCCTTACGCGGCGGCGGAACCGAAGTCTTCTTTGGATCGGCTGTTGCGGCGAAGACTCCTTCGTCGAGTTCCCTGTTGGTCTCCTCAATCTCCGTCTGCTGGCTCTTCAGCATCTTCTGCAGTTCGCCGACATAGACGTGGACCGTATCGGCAAAGTTATGGAAGTCAAAGGGCAGCAGTTCGGCGTCGGCCATCCGCATCAGCGCGGTGCCGGCGGTCTGCGCCAGTGCGCGCCCGTAAACAAAGTCGGTGTCCGCAAAGTGGGTGTACCAGTAGAAGTCGTCGTAGATGGAGTGATAGATACCGCCGCCGCTTTCTCCATAGAATCCGAGGTTGATCGAGGCGATGCCCGCGAAATCAAGGAACGGAGAATAATCGGAGCCCGAGCCGAGCGCTGCGATGCGCAAATCCGGCCGGCTCCGCGCCTCCTGTCGTGCCTCTTCGCCCTCCGGATTGGCAATCGCCCGCAGCTGCGCGCGCTTCCAAACCGTAAGTTTGGTCTCGGGATCAGCCACGTCGCGAGCGACTCCGTTGATGAAGTGTTCCAAGGTGTGCGAGCCCTCCATGCCAAGAAAACCGCGCCCGTTGGAATCCGAGTTGAGATACATCACGGCCTTCTTGCGCAGTTCGTCCTGGTGAGTTTCGACCCACTCGGTTGACCCAAGCAGACCGGGCTCTTCGCCGTCCCACGCGCAGAAGATGATTGTGCGTTTCGGCTTCCATCCCTGCTTCACCAGTTCCGACATCGAACGAGCCTCTTCGAGAAGCGAGACCTGCCCGGAGATGGGGTCTTCCGCGCCGTTCACCCAGGCGTCATGATGGTTGCCGCGAATGATCCATTGATCAGGGAACGCAGATCCGGGAATACGCGCGATCACATCGTAGATCGGCTTGATGTCCCAATTGGAGCTCACCTTCATGTGGACTTTTGCCGGTCCCGGACCGAGATGGTAAGTAATCGGCAAGTTGCCGCGCCACTCGCGGGGCACGGCCTGGCCGCCGATGGCCGCCAGCAGCGGTTGCGCGTCGCCATAGGAAATCGGCATCACGGGTATTTTGGTGATCAGCGGATTGCCTTTGATCGGCAGCCGCTTCGCATCTTTGGTTGCGCCCCAGCCCGGCGTAAGCGGATCGCCGTTGTAGTAGGTGTCGGTCACCGCGCCGCGCTGCACACCCTGCTCCGGTCGATAGGCCCCGGTGGGAAATGTATCGCCGACCGAGTAGCCGTCATCTCTTGGATCGGAATAGATGATGCAGCCAAGGGCCCCGTGTTCGGCGGCGATCTTGGGCTTGATGCCGCGCCACGCGCCTCCGTAACGCGCAATCACGATCGCGCCCTTCACTGAAACACCCATGCGGTCAAGACGCTCATAGTCGGCGCGAACACCCTGGTTCACGTAAACCAGCGGTGCGGTTACTTCTCCATCGATGCTGTAAGCGTTATAGGTGGGAAGCTGCTCGTCCTGCTGGTTCGAGGTTGGATCTTCGGCCACGGGCGGTTCCTGCAGCTTCGCTTTGTAGGTCGTAGGCGCAACCAGTTCGAGGGCGCGTTCCCTGGGCGTGGGAAACAGAACATAAAATGTCTCAATTTCCGCATCGAGCCCCCATTGTTTGAAGTGCGCCAGGATCCACTCCGCATTTTCCTTGTCATAGGGTGAACCGACGTTGTGCGGACGCGCGCTCAGGTGACGCATATCCTCGCGGAGATTGTCGGTCGAGGGCAACGCGCGGAACTTCGTCTCCCACTCGCGTTCCGTGGTCGAGACAGCGGCTGAGTAGCCAGGCAACGGCGCAACCTGCTTTCCGGTTGCGGCTTCCTGCGCGTTCCCCGGTGCGGTAGACGCAATAAGCAGTGGCAACAAGACAAGAGAGGTTCCCTTGGCAACAAGCATTGTGTTCCTCCGGGAGTCGAGTGATGGGGATTGGAACCAGATCAAACCGTCGCTCGAATCATAATCGTCGTCTGTCGTTTTCGACCTTGCGACTTGCCCTGTGGGAGACGAATTACGTTCATCTGCAAATCTTCGGGGTCAGACAAACATCGGGAATTCTATCAACCGGCGCTCCGCTGCCCAAGGCGGAGTCGCATCGCATATTCTCCGAAGGCGCCGATTTCCGGTAGGCTGAGTGCATCAGTATGGTCTTTTCGCACACCATCGGAAGCAGGCGGTACAGCTTCGAGGGACTGCGCGTGCTGCTGGCCAGGGCTTCGCCGCCACGCAGCGGAGATGTGCTTGCGGGGATCGCCGCTGAGTCCGCGCAGGAACGAGTGGCTGCGCAACTGGCACTGGCTGATCTGCCGCTGGCGCACTTCCTCGCCGAAGGCGTGATCCCGTATGAAGACGACGAAGTGACTCGACTGATTGCGGACACGCACGATGCGAATGCATTTGCGCCGTTGCGCTCGTTCACGGTCGGCGAATTGCGGGACTGGCTGCTCTCAGACGAGGCAACCGAAGAACGGCTGGCACAACTGGCACCGGGACTGACTCCGGAGATGGCGGCCGCGGTGAGCAAGCTGATGCGGGTGCAGGACCTGATTGCCGTAGCGGCGAAGATACGCGTCGTTACGCGCTTCAGAACCACGGTGGGATTGCGCGGACGCCTGAGTACGCGGCTGCAGCCGAATCATCCCACGGACGACGCGCTGGGAATTGCAGCGTCGATCCTCGATGGGCTGCTGCTCGCTTCGGGAGATGCGGTGGTCGGGATCAATCCCGCGGGCGACAGCGTCGAGATTACGACGAAGCTGCTGCGCATGGTCGATGCACTGCGGACGCGCTTCGAGATTCCGTTGCAGAGCTGCGTGCTGGCGCACGTGACTACGCAGATGGCGGCTCTCGAGGCAGGCGCGCCAGTGGACCTGATCTTCCAGTCGATTGCAGGAACGGAGGCAGCGAATCGGAGTTTTGGCGTGAGCCTGGCGCTGCTGAAAGAGGCCAACGAAGCGGGCCGCGCGCTCAATCGCGGTGCGGTTTGTGCGGATGCGACGGCCGGGCGGAACGTGATGTACTTCGAAACCGGTCAGGGATCGGCGCTTTCGGCCAACGCGCATCATGGCGTCGATCAGCAGACCGTGGAGGCTCGCGCATATGCCGTCGCGCGGCATTTCAACCCGATGCTGGTGAACACAGTGGTGGGATTCATCGGGCCGGAATATTTGTACGATGGCAAGCAAATTACGCGCGCCGGACTTGAAGATCACTTCTGCGGCAAGTTGCTGGGGCTGCCGATGGGATGCGATGTGTGCTACACAAATCACGCCGAGGCCGACCAGGACGACATGGACGCGTTGCTTACGCTGCTGGGCACGGCGGGCGTGAACTACATCATGGGCGTGCCGGGCGCCGACGACGTGATGCTGAACTACCAGAGCACGAGCTTTCACGATGCGCTCTATGTGCGGCGGGTGCTGGGGCTCAAGCCTGCGCCAGAGTTTGAGGCGTGGCTTGCGGGCGACGGGCTTCGCGCGGCTGGCCCTCGAAGCCGAGCACCCGGAAAGGCTGATGTTGGCGTGAGCACGATTGTGCCGGCACTGATCGCGGCGCGTCTGCGCGCGTTGACTCCGGCGCGCGTCGGGCTTGGCCGCACCGGCGTGAGCCAGCAGACGCGAGACCTGCTGGCGTTTCAGAGCGCGCACGCACAGGCTCGCGACGCGGTGCATGCGCGGCTGGATGCGGCGGCGATAGCCGCGGCGATCGGCGAGGCGACGGGCGGCGAAATGTTGCGGCTGCAATCGGCGGCCGCGGATCGCACCACTTACTTGCAGCGGCCAGACCTGGGGCGGAGGCTGGACTCGGACAGCCGAACGGCTCTGCTGGCGATTGCGCAGGATCATCGAGATCCTTGGGAACTGGTGCTGGTAGTTGCGGATGGGCTGTCTGCGCTGGCTGTGGAGCGGCATGCTGTGCCGTTGATCAAGGCGCTGCTGAAGTGCGCCGAGGGCTGGAAGATGCCGCCGGTTTGCATGGTGGAGCTGGGACGGGTTGGAATCGGCGATGAGATTGGAGAGGTTGTGGGTGCGGAGTGCTGCGTGATGCTGATTGGCGAACGGCCGGGTTTGAGTTCGCCGGATTCGCTTGGTGCGTATATCACCTGGGGGCCGCGGCTGGGACGAACGGACGCGGAACGCAACTGCGTCTCGAACATTCGCGGCGAGGGACTGAGCTACGAGCAGGCGGCAACGCAGATCGCGTACTATTTGACCGAGGCGCGAAGGCGGCGGCTCACGGGCATCGAACTGAAGATTGCTGCTCGCCGCCTTGACGGAGGATGACCGGGCATGTGGAAGTGGGTGCGGCGGATCGTGCTCGTGCTGATGGCAGGATTTGTCTTGCTCTACGTGAGCGATTGGGCCGTATACAAGATAAGCGGATCACCGCAGGGCAAAATCACCGTGAACCGGACAATCTCCGTGCCGCTTAAGGGCAACAGGACAGAGGTGGAATACCTGGGTACGAGCGATGTACCGTGCTCTCTCTCGCTTTTCCCGCAGGATGGTGAGAGTCCATGCTGGAAACTGGCGCGCAATCGGAATCAGAACACAACGATGTGATGTTCACCTCTCACACGGGTGCGTGATAGGAGTCACGTTCTGCAATGGTATGAATGCGTACGATCGAGAAACCTTGCTCCATTTTGAGCAGGTGGACGACTGTATGTATAGCCGAACGCAGAACGAGAACGGAACCTTCAACACGCGCTGTCTCTATTGCCTTCTGACGGTTGCCACGTCGGTGGAGTCGGAAGTTGACCTGAAACTGGTTGAGTTGCACCACATGTGCCCGGAGCGGGCTCTGGCGGAACTGGTCGCAGGAAGAGACGCGGTCGAGGCGCACGCGCATCGCAATTGAACGGTGCTCATTGGTTCGGAGCCGGTTGCGCGGCGGGAGATTTGGCCGTGCCGCCTGAGATCTTCTTGTAGAGCTCCTGGTCCGCTGACCGGGTGATGGAACTGGCCTTGTCGAGTTCCGCCTTGGCTTCGTCCTTCTTGCCCATGGCGCGGTATAGCCGGCCGAGGCGCCAGTGGACATTGACATCTTCCGGCATCATTTTTTCAGCAAGCAGCAATTCGCGCAGGGCATCGTCGTTGTGGGCGTCGTTGGCGGCAAGGATGCCGAGGTCGAGGTGCGCGAGGCCCAGCGAGGGATCGAGTTTGACCGCCTTTTTGAGCAGTCCATCGGCGTCGGTGTACTGGTTCATCTGGATGTTGGCGTCGGCGATGTAAAGCATGGACTGCGCATGATCGGGATTGTTGGCGAGTTCCGCCTCAAACTGCGTGATCGCTTCGGGATATTGCTTTTCCGACCACAACAGGTAGCCGAGGCCGAAGTGCACCTCAGGCTCAGTGGGCTTGGCCTTCGCGGCTTTGCGGAACATCTCGATGGCGCCGGGACCGTCTTTCATCTCGTCGAGGGCTTCGCCGGCCAGCATGTCGGCTTCGGCAGAGTCGGGATCGAGGGTGAGGATCTCCTTGTAGACGTCGAGGACCTTGCTGAACTGCTTTGACCAGAGCAGGCTGTGCGCGAGCGTGAGGCGGATGGGGAGATTCTGCGGATCGGCATCGGCGGCGGCCTTGAGATAGGGCGCGGCCTGGACGAATTGACCGAGACCGTAATGCGCCATGCCGAGAAGGATGGTGTAGCGCATGGCCTCTGGCGAGTTTGGCGACGAGTCTTTGAGCAGGACGGTGAATTCGGGGATCGCGCCTTTCAGGTCGCCGGCTTTGAAGAGGGCGAGGCCGAGGTTGAGGCGCAGGCCGGGCATCGAGGGCTTGAGCGCGAGAGCCTTGCGGTAAAAGGGGACTGCTTCTTTGTAGTGTTCCTGGCGGGCTTCGAGCAGGCCGAGATGCGCGTAAGGTTCGGCGTCATTGGGATGCGTCTTGAGGAAGGCGTGCCAGGCTTCTTCAGATTCCGTGATTTTGCCCTGCTGCTCGAGGGCAAGCGCGGATTGGCGGAGGTCGCCCGCGGCGGCTGATTGGGCCAAGAGACTGGCAGAGAGGAAGAAAGCCAACACCAGATTGGTTTGCACGACCGGTTTCACCAGCTTCCTTTTCCTCTTCTTTGACTCCATGCCCGCGATGACGTCTGTCTTCATTCTCGCGCGCGGATGGGATTGAGACAAATCCGGGCGGCGAGGACTAGAGCAGATCGGCTACGAGGCTGCGGTAGTCGGCCATGGTTCGCATGAAGGCGCTGAGCTCGCCCTCGGGTATAAACACGGGCTGAGTCATCTCATCCTCTGTGCGGTCTGTGAATAGTTCCTCAACATCGGCTTTCGACAGGTCAAGTTGAGCGTGGCCGACGATGAGAACGTTTGAGGTTTCCGAACAAACAATGCCTATTCCCTCCAACTTCGCGATATCGCCGCTTCCGATGCCCACCTCTTCACGAATCTCCTTGTAGAGATTCTTCTCGATATCAGTTCCAGACGAGACCATGCCTTCATCGCTCTGAACACCGCCGCCGATCAGATCGATCGAGTTGTCCCGCAGGCGTTTTCCAAACAGGTAATATCCATCGGCCGTGCGCGGCAGAGTTGTAGTGGAGAGGTGCTGAAGCGGTTCAAGCCGCCACATCGCATGATGCTCCCAGAGCGCGCGAAGGGTGGCAATGTGACGATATTGGATGGTTCCGAGTCGAAGCTTCCGGTCCTTTAACAGTGCTGATTCGAGAACTCGATAGTAAGTGCCATCCCAAAGGGGATGTCTCGCATGGGCCAGCATCTTTTCCCATTCGAGTCGTACCAGAGCCTCGTACTCCAGGGGAGCGGTCCATTCCTGGGGACAAATCCGGACTTCGATTTCTGCGATCGAGAACGACGCCCGCAAGATGATGCACGGAGCGAACATGAATGGACCTTCCCGAGGACCTTGCTCTCAAAATAGTCTCCTGGCTCTCCTGATGCCAGCCGTCGCACGCCGACAAGCGACGAGCGAAGAAAATGCCAGATACGCAGCACCGGAAACCGGGTATCCTATCGGCACTGCCGCAGGACAATTTCCCCAATTGCAAAGAGCGGACAAGCGGCAGCACCGAGCTGAGTGATGACGCAAAAGCCATGGATGAAACTCTGCCTCGCCGCGGCACTTGCGGCCGGATTGGGCGGATCGAGTCTATCAGCACGCGCTGCGGACGATACGGCGCGATTCTATGGGCAGTGGAGGGGGACAGCCGTTATAAACGGCCAGCCGGTGACAGTGATCTCGGTGCACGACGCGAACGGTTATATGAATTACGTGGTTACTCCGACGGGTTTGACGTTTGCGGCTTCAGGAGCATTTTCGGCGGTAAACGGCATATGGACGGCTACTCCCGGCGCCGGGAATACCGGGGGCTATCATTTCATCGACAAGGATACGGTGATCTGCAACAACATATCGGGGCTGGTCGTGACGTGGAGGCGGGACTCGACGCCCCTGGGGCGAACTCCCGGCGGACCGGCGCAACCGGCAGGCGCTGTCGCTCCTTCCCCCGAGGCACCAGTTCCTGATTCAGGCGCAGCGGCTCCGACGCCGCGGAAGCGCGGGTTCGCGCCGGAAGCTCCAGCTTCTCAAAGTGACGCGGCCCCCGGAAATTACTACGCATTAGTTATCGGCATCGACGACTATGCCGCGCCCTTGCCCACATTGAAGACCGCAGTCAACGACGCGCAATCGGTCGCCAACCTGCTGAGCAGCAAATACGGCTTCCAGGTTACCACCCTGCTGAACCAGGACGCTACACGCGACAACATCCTGAAGGCCATCACCCACTTCCGCAAGAGCCTGGCGGAAAACGACAGCTTTCTGATTTACTATGCGGGGCACGGTTCTTATGACCGCGAAACGGAGAAGGGTTATTGGCTGCCCGTGGATGCGGATCCCGACCCGCTGGTTACATCGCGCGACATCTCGGCCGACGACCTGACCACGGAGGTGCGCGGCCTGACTGCCCGCCACGTGATCATCATCTCGGATAGCTGCTTCTCGGGCGACTTGTCGCGCGGGGCCGGTGATTTCTCGCCCTCGGACGGCAGCCAGGCGTATATCCATCGCATGCTGCGCGCGCCCTCGCGGACGCTGATGGCCAGCGGGAGTGACGAGCCGGTTTCCGACTCCGGCTCCCAGGGGCACTCGGTCTTCGCCAACCTGCTGATCCAGGCCATGCAATCGCGCAGCGAGCCAAGCTTCACCGCCGAAGACCTTTTCGTTTCCATTCGCAAGCCGGTCCTCGCCCGGTCCGGGCAAAGCCCGCAATACACTGCGCTGCGCGATACGATCCGGTCTTCTGTCGGCTCGTCCTCGAGCCTCGACACCGGGGACTTTGTCTTCCGGCGCGCAGGCGCTGCCGCGACCAAATAGGCGCATGGACCAGGCGACTGTTGAGATTCAGGACTCATTTTCGCTTGCGGTGGATGGGACAGCCTGCGTGGCTTGAGCCGGCCGCGAAGCTTCCGATGTTTTTGTCGTCTTCGAACCCGTCTTCTTCGCAATTCTCTTTTTCGAGGCTGGAAGTGCTTCGTATTCCTCCTCGGTTTCGTCGTCAGGTTGCTCGTAGTTCGCGCAGTAGTCAGTGTGCCTGCATGTAAGGCAGTCCTGGGGAGGTTCGCAGACGGTTTTTTGGGGGGCAAGCGCGTCGGTCTCGGATTCCGAACCGGATTCGTTCGAGAGGGCGCGAACGGATTCAGAAGGCTTGGGGGCGGAGACACGGGCGGTGAGCTGGGTGGCGATCTGGAGGCCGTAGAGGAGAAGTCCGGCGCGGCGTGTGTCCATGAAGGGCGAGTTGAGGGCGCCAAGGACCTGGGTGAGGGCGATCTGGATGCCGCTGGCGTCTTCAATCGCGGACACGGGGAGTTCCTTTGCTTCGCGGCTGCTGGGATCGCCCAGGCGGTGAAGTTTGGTGTGGTAGTAGCAAAAGGCCTTGTCGCGGAGAGCTGGGGAGTGGCACTTCTTTCCGCTCGGCATGATGTGTCGGCATTCGTTGTACATGGTTGATTCTCCTGGGGTCCCCCCACCCATACTCTGTAGAGAAGTCCCCTGTTTTTATTTGTTTATGAGCAGCGCCGGCGCCAAAGCCGTCTCAGCAACAGACTTAGGCGCAGAGTCGTCTCAGGAAAGGAGTTAGGGCGGGTGGTTCGTAGTTCTTAGTTTTCAGTTCTCAGTTTTCAGTCCGGTTGACGGCGAAGCGGTGGCTCGTTCTCGACGAGCGTGGATGTAGGCCGGATTTTGTGTGCATGATTCAAGGATAGGGATTTCAGGGAAATAACACGCAAATTGGCACTATTTGTAAGCAACTGAAAATAAGATTGTTACGGGAAAAGTTTGCGGAGAAGGGGTTGACACGTTTGCTATCGGAAAAGTGCTGAGAAACCCCAACCAGCCGAAATCCACGAGAATGGCCCCGAGATGAATAAAAGTGAAATGAACATAAATTTTATTTAACTCCTATGGTACTTTGTGCGGCATGAGTAGCTTGTCAACGGAGGATCGGAAAGCGACAAGCAAGCGCGAACATCCTCTCTTGCTCTTGAGCGAGGAAGACTTGGATTTTGTTACGCAGTTTGTGCTGGCATCCGGTTCTCTGAAGGAGATGGCACAACTCCACCAAGTCAGTTATCCGACGATTCGCATCACTCTTGACCGGCTGATTGCAAATCTTCAGCAAAGTGTGAATGGTACGCCTCCGGATCGAATGACAGGGTTGCTGGCAGACCTTGTCGAACGGGGTGAGATCAAGGTTGCAGTGGCAAAAAGCATTCGCGCGGTATACCGAAGCGCGATCGATGAATTGAAGGAACAGGAGGGCCTCCAATGAGCGGAAGCCTCATGGATGGGATTCGTGAGATCGGACAGCACCGTTCCCTGATCGCGATAGGGTTGCCATTGTTTGGCGGGGCGCTAGTGGTGGCGTCGAGCATACTGATGCCCAGGGGTAAAGCGAAGGGGTTGATAACCGGGCTGTACATGCTGCTGGCGAGCCTAGGCGGAGCCTGCTTGCTTTTCGGTGCTTATGCGGGAATTACAGGCGAAGTACGCAGCGTGGTGATTCCGCTCTTGCTTCCGGGAATTGTGCTCACAGTGATCATGGGCATCTTCTCGCCTGCGGTGATTCGCGAGTATCAACAATTTGAGTTTCGCAGGCTGGCCGCGGAAATCTTCCGAAGATCGCGGTGAGAAGCTCGACAATTCGCGTTGGAGCCAAGGTGCGATTCCATAGTGACATGTGTCGCGCTGCGAACCTGTCCGGCTTCCGTGTCCTTCTAATGTGATCGCCGCGTGATTGCAAGACAATGAGCATGCACCTCAGCCGAGGTCGAGCACTATGAATCCCTGCTCCAAGCAGGACCGTAATTGAGATCTCACGGGCAGCTGCATCAGGCCATGAATCAGAGTAGACATCTAATGCGAATGACCGTGCCCAGCCAGCCGCCTAGTCATCGAGATGGCTTTCCTGCCTAACTTCTCCTGCCATACGCTAGATAAGCACAACCGAAATAGAACTCCTTAAGCTTGGTGTTGCCGAGATGGGTCCTTAGAGACTCCCACGGCCTTCGATCAGCCAGGTCCATGGTCGTTCCATAGGGCCGAGCCAAACCCAAAAGGAACGGAGTCATCCGAGCCATTCGCCCGCCAGGATGTTTTAGGTCTCCGACAACCAAGTTTTTTCCCGGGGTTAATGCCGCAGAACATCGGCGAATTAGATCATCATATTCGGATACAAATTCCATGACAAAGGTAGACAGGATGCCATCAACCCGACGCTCAAAGACATATTTTGCGACGTCGGATTGGACTAATTCAATATTCGACCAGCCGTATCTACGAATTCTCTTGCGGGCTTTCGCCAACATGGCGTCAGTCATATCGACGCCAATAATCTTGCCACTTGGCCCTACTGCTCGCTCCAACAGGGGAAAGTTCAATCCTGTTCCGCAGCCGAGTTCAACAACCGTGTCTCCGGCACATAGCTCCAGCGCACCGACGGCTGTTTTCCGAAAAGTACCCATCTGAAAACCGCAGATCCTGTACAGGTTGCTCATCAGATCGTACCTGTGTGCCATCCCGCGGTAGAGCGTGATGAGTTCGTCTTGGTTTAGCGCCATTGTAGTTTCGCAATTTTACCAACCGCCGGGTTCCGCTTCGCTCCACGCGGGGCTATTTTCCGACGTTCCCTGCGGGAACTCTTCGACCCGATTACCAACCATCCTTCCCATCCTTTGACGTAATTTTCGGCGCAGATCTTTTCAGTGCAGGTCCTTTGACTCCGGCCGCGGCGGCGACCTCGCTCACGATGACGACAATTTTTGGGCGAAAGCAGATGAAGGTTGGGGCGAAAGCAGATTCAGGTTGGGGCGTGAGGGGATTCAGGACTGCATGCGGGCGACGTCGCGGAGTTGGCGGGCGGTGATTTCCAAAAATGTTTCCACGCTGGCGCCCGGTGGCGGCTCGAGGCCGGACTTGGCTTGAATGGCCGAAGCGATGCGCCGGGCGAGGGCTTCGCGGGTAGCAAGGGGCATGTCGAGGCGGCGGGCGAAGAAGCTTTCGAGGACCTGGAGGTCGGAGCTGGAGAGCTTGGCGATGCCGTGATCGGGAAGGGTGTATGCGGCGTGCGGCTCGGGAGTTGGCACAACCGGTGCGAAGATGTTGGCGGTGAAGGTGCGGGTGGATTCGGTGCTGACGGGAGCTTCTTCAATGCGATCGCGGACGACCAGGGTGCCGGCGGCGAGATCGCCGAGGCGCTGATGATCGCGGGTGACGAAGATGGCGATTGTGCCGACGGCATAGGGCACCAGCCACGGAATCATGTCGATATAACGGATGAAATTCCGGGCCATGGATTCAAAGAGGCCAATGGCGCGTCCGGAGCGCTGGATGACGCGGATGCGTGCGACTCGCTTGCCGGGGGTGCGGCCGTTCCAGAAAGCTTCAAAGAGGGTGAAGTAGCCCCAGTTGAAGAGGAAGATGAGGAAGACGTAGATGGCGACGGCCCATTGCTGGGAGAGGTGACTGAAGGCGGTGATACTGGGCATGAAGTAGGAGAAGATTTTGCCCACCAGCAGGATGGCGGGAATCCAGATCAGGTAGTCGACCAGCAGGGCGATGAAACGGCTGCCGATGCCGGCAAGCGGCATCTGAATGGCGACAAGCTCCGGGGTATCGATGCTAAGCTGATCTGAACCCTGATCCGTACTGACATCCATGGCGCCCATTCTATCGAACCAGTGGATTGCGAAGCGGCGGCCTCACTGGGACCGGCTGGCATTTTTGCTGACCCGGTCGGACCAGAACGGCCTGAAGCAACTGTCGCGCGCGGAACTGCAGGAGATGGCTCTGCTGTACCGGCAGGTGGCGGCGGACCTTTCCGTTCTGCGGCGGGATGAGACCGCGCGCACTTACAGCGACCATGTGAATCAACTGCTGGCGCGGGCGCACCACATCATCTATTCGCGTAAAAAGACAACCTGGCTGACGCTGTTTCGATTCCTCAAGGATGAGTACCCGGCGATTTTTCAGCGGCAGCTGCCGTATGTGGCGGCTTCGCTGCTGGTGTCGGTGGCATGGGGACTGCTGGGAGCAGCGCTGACGAATGCGAAGCCGGAGTTCATGCGGCACTACGTGGGGCCGGCGATGATCGCGACGATGGAGCGGCACCAGATGTGGACGGAGTCGATTGTGGGCGTGGCGCCGCAGGAGACCAGCCACATCATGACCAACAATCTCACGGTGAGCTTTGTGACCTTTGCGGGGGGAATCATCTTCGGGGTGGGCACATTCTGGCTCCTGTTTAACAACGGGATGATGCTGGGGGTGATCGGCGCGGCATGTCATCAATACGGCATGTCGCTGGCGCTGTGGAGTTTCGTGGCGCCGCATGGGTCGCTGGAACTGCCGGCGATCATCATTGCCGGAGGCGCCGGTTTTCGCATCGGAAAGGCGATGCTGTTTCCGGGCGGTTATCGCTGGAAGGAGTCGGTGGCGAAGGGCGGAATTGAGGCGACGCAGCTGGTGGCGGGGGTGATTCCGATGCTGGTGGTGGCGGGATGCCTGGAGGGGTTCTTTTCGCCTTCGCACGCGCCGGTGTGGCTGAAGTTTACGGTAGGGGCATTGTTGTTTACGCTGCTGCTGACCTGGCTCTTCCGGCCGGTGAAGGCGGCTGCGGCGGCTGCGCAGATCTAGGAACTTCTCGAAGGAATATCGGGATCAAAGATAAGTGGTTTCAGGGGCTATCGCTTTTGGGACTTTTGCGGAACGAGTCAGAGGTCCGTTTAGTCAGGCTCTTCCGGGGATGGTCATACAACAAGCCCACATTCGTTACGGACACACCCTACATCGACAGAAAGAAGCAGGCCGAATCCCCCAACCCTTGATGATTCAAGTTGGCAGCCCGCGCATTTAGTTCTCGCATAGCGCGTTTTCCGCGGCGCTTGATCTCGGCGGCTTCCTGCGAAAAGGGAATGCCCTGCTCACACATCTCGCTGGCATAGTATTGGAAGGCATCAGAATCGAACGTGGTACGCACGTTAAAGCCAGCAAGCTGAGCCGTGCGCTGAAAACTGCGGGGTGTGTGCAAGATCAAGTGCCTGGGGGCGTCGATCTGTGCCCAATTCGCCCCATAGTGGTTCCACGCCCAGTTCGCGACCGGGACACGCACAATACAGGTTCCACCAGGGGCGAGCCGTTCCCGTACCAAGCGAAGCACCCCGGCATGATTTTTGATGTGCTCGAGCGAATGATGGAACATGATCAAATCCCACCCCGTACCGGCGTCTTCAAGCTCAGCTTTGCGGACATAAGCTGTTCCATCTGAAAGGAACGGATCAATCCCGTGGGCTTCATAGCCCATGGCCCGCAGCACCATCACGAACCGTCCCGAGCCGCAGCCCACGTCAAGGATTCTGGCGCCACGCCTGGGCTTCACAGCCATCACGGCGCGGACTGGTGCGCTTGGCCGGCGCAGCATCGAGGCCAGGCGTGGAGCGAAAGCATAGGCTTTGCACCCGTAGCGCTCTGCGCGAGACAGGCCCATCGAAAAGCTGTAATAGCTGGCGGTGTAGTAATCACCCAGATTGGCGGGGATTTCGACGATCTGCAGGCAGCCACATTCGCCACATTCCCAATAAGGGAAGGGCTCATTGGTGGCGAACATCTTCTCGTGAAACGTGTGGCTGGTCCCCTGGGAAGCCCCACAGATCGCGCATTGCATGCTCTTCTCACTTCTTGCCATCCGAAACATACCGGCGATCTCGTCCTTAGGCTCGTCGTGTTCGCGGCTCAATGCGCTGGCCAGCGTACCCTCCGGGATAGCGCGCCAAATGCAACTAGCTCGTCGAGAACGTCGGCATTTGTCGGTTCAGCGGGGTTTCGGCATCCGTCAACGCATCGAAGCGCTGGTGACGCACCGGCAAAGTCAGTGACTACTGTAACCTTTGAGACTACGCCAATTCAATATCCGCCGCAGAACGGAAGCCGCCGGATCACCGCAGTCGCGCACTGAAGTGGAACATGAGATCTTCGGCTGGCCGTGACGCCGGGTGCTATTACAGAGATGGTTTATGTAACTATCTCTGCTAATGGATGTTTCTTATTATTTGCGGGCGGGGGTGATTGCGGCGGCGATTCTGCTGCTGGCGCCGATGCTGGCGGCGGCGTTCTGGCCCGCGCTGGTAGAGAAGATGGGGCGCGTGACGCCGCGCGTGGTGCGAGTGGGCGCGCCGGTTTTGCTTTGCATTCCTTATGCGCTGACGGCGCGATCGTATGGAACTTTGCGGTGGAGCTGGCTGGCGGTGTATGCGCTTCTGCCGGTGGCGATTGCATTTCTGCTGGAGCAAGCGCGGGGTGAACATGCGGAGCTGCCGGGGACCTGGCGCGATTTTGCGGTGCTGCTGGTGCTGGGGCTGGCAGTGGATCTGCGCTGGCTGGAGCCGGCGTGGCCGAGGGATTTGGCGGCGCTGGGAAAGATGTTGCTGCTGGACGCGGGCATCTGGGGTTTCCTGGTGGTGCGGCGGCTCGACGGCGTTGGCTTCGACCTGCGCCTCACGTTGAGGGACTTGCGCAGGGGGCTGGGCGAGTACCTGCTGTATGCGTTGATTGCGATTCCGCTGGGACTGTGGCTGGGATTTCTGCATGTGCATGCGGTGCTGCCTTCGGTGACGCGATTGGCTGGCGGCTTCGTTTTCACGTTTTTCTTTATAGCGATTCCCGAAGAGCTGTTTTTTCGCGGCTGGCTGCAGAACCTGCTGGAACGACGGATGGGACGCAGGCGCGCGTTGCTGGTGACGGCAGTCCTGTTCGGGCTTGCGCACTGGAACAAGCGGGCCGTGCACTTCAATTGGCGCTATGTGGTGATGGCGGCGATTGCAGGGGTGTTCTACGGGCGGGCGTGGCGGGCTCAGCGGCGGGTGGGCGCGTCGTCCATCACCCACACGTCCGTGGATCTGACGTGGTCGATGTGGCTGAGGTGAATGGGCCGAGGCTGGTAGCGGATATAGCCGAGACCGACGCGCATGTTGTGCAAAAGCGACGCGGGAATGGTGATCGCCACGCAGATGCCGAAGATGGCATGGGCGATAGCCAGTGGATAGACGTTGCGCGAGCGGATGAAGATGAGGCAGGCGGTCAGTCCCCAGATAAGCGTGAGCGGCGTGAGGATCGGGTTGGGCAGGTGAGCGAGCGCGAAGACCGAAGCGGTGAGGAGCGCAGCTACGTTAGGGTTGGGAAAAATCCGCAACAGGCGCGCGAGGAAATATCCCTGCAGTAAAAGCTGCTGCATCAGGGCCCAGACGGTGTATCCGCCGAAGGCCATGACCCATTGCGCGGGGCGCCCGGGGTGATGCAGGGTGTGATAGCTGCTGGCGAAATACGTTGCGATACCAGCCATGATGAGAGCCACACCAACAACCCATGACGATCGCCAGAAGCCTGCGACCCTGCAGCCCATCGCCTTCCATCCTTCAAACGACAGGGAGATGGAAACGATGAACCATCCGAGAGCGATGTAATAGAGCCAGTGCTGAAGTGGCCGAGGTGTCCAGATGACCGCGAGGATCAGAGCATATCCAAAAGCGAGTTCGAAAAGGTCAAATCCTATGCGCCGCTTTGGTGACGTAGCTGCGGCGCAAACACAGTTCGTTGCGGTATCCTCGGGTACACTCATGCGACCTCCCGGCCGAAGAAAAATACAGGGACTCCGGCTGACCGGCTACAACTGGACTTCCACCGGTCGGAGAAGACTGCCCTCAACAGACCGCAGGGGCCTGTTGAAACAGATAGACGGACAGCATAGCCCCAGCGTTATCCGATGTGAAGTAGGCGTACCACTTTTGTGGAGTCACGCTGGTCACAACACGGCTGCACCGCCGGGTGTTACACCCCTGCCCATTTGCTAGATGAATCCGATTGGCCCGAGGATGCGGAAGAGAATGCCGCCGGCGAGCATGCGTGCTGACACAAACCGAGCGAGGAGTGCCTCAGACACGGTCTACACCTTGAGGAAGATTTTCTTGCGGTAGAGGATCCACACGGGGATGAAGCAGAAGGCGGTAAACGAAACCGAGTAAGCGAACGCAGCCCAGTGGGGATTGGGAATGCGGGCGACGGTATGCATGGCGAGCCAGTAGATCAGATTCGTCTCGCCGCCGGATCCCGAGTTGAGATGGATGTTCTCGAGGATGCCGGGTGTGAGTTCGCTGAACAGGTACGCGGCGATTGCATTGGAGCCGAAGACGAGCCACGGCCAGGTCCAGCCTTTGCGCCAGTTCATCTGCTCGATGGTGAAGAAGGCAAAGGTAAGCAGGGCGAGGGAGTATCCGCCGGCGACGAGGACGAAGGAACTGGTCCACATATTTTTATTCAGCGGAAACTCGAAGGACCAGAGGTAGCCGACGGCAAGACTCGCGAGCGATGCGATGGCAAGGCCGGCGGTTTTGGTTGAGACGGATTTGGTGGAGCGCAGCCAGAGGCCGGCGAGCACGCCCATCAGCGCGGTGCCGATGGCGGGCAGATTGCTGAGCATGCCTTCCGGGTCGCGGACGTTGTGATCGGGTGGATAGAGGTAGAGGTGATGGGGGAACAGGCCTCGGTCGATCCAGGAGACGAGGTTCTGGGTCATGTCCATGAACGGGACGTCGCGGCCGGGCATGCCGACGCCGGGAATGGGTACCCAGCGAAGAAGGACCCAATAGCCGATGAGGCAGCCGGCAAGGGCGATCCACTTGGTGGATGCGCGGCGATCCCACAGGTAGAAGAGGCCGACAACGAGATAGCAGATGCCGATCCGCTGCAGCACTCCATAGAAGCGCATGTGGTCGAGATGGAAGAACGGGAAGCTGTTGACGATAATGCCGAAGAGGATGAGGACGATGGCGCGGATGACGGTGTGCCTGGCGAGTTCGGAGCGCGAGGCGCCTTTTGCCAGTCGAGCGTGCGTGGCGAAAACGACAGAGACGCCGACCACGAAAACGAAGGTGGGGAAGACCAGGTCAGTGGGGGTGAGGCCGTTCCAGTTGGCGTGATTCATGAATCGCCACGAACCCGGGCCGCCGTTGTTGTTCACCATGATCATGAAGGCGATGGTGATGCCGCGAACGACGTCGAGCGAGAGCAGCCGTTTGACGGGATTGCTCGCCGCGGGCGCTGATGCCGGATTGACCGTGGTGGTTTGCTTCTCAGTCAGGCTTGGCTGCATGGTGACCCCAGGAAACTGCTTGCACCCTACGCTACGCGCCCGGGGCAGGGTGTGCCAAGTGGGTTATTGATGATGCGAGGGCCAACGTCTACTTCGGAATCATTCCAATCGACGCGAGCCAGGTTTCCATCAATTGCGGCCAGCCGGTTATGGGTAACTTTGTGTGGCGCAAGCCGAAAGCGTGGCCGCCGTGCGCGTAGAGATGCATCTCGACGGGGACGCCGGCGTTCTTGAGCGCGATGTAGTAGGAGAGCGAGTCATCGACGTTGTCGACGTGGTCGTCCTCGGCCTGGAGCAGAAATGTGGGCGGCGTCTGGGTGGTGACATGCAGATCGGGATTCAAGCCGTATTGTCTGGCGGCGATCTCGAGTTGCTTCGGATCGCCAAGGTCAAACTTTTTCGCGCCTTGCGCGCGTCCCACTCCGCGCGCGGAGATCGAGAGATGGCCGGGATAGATGGCCACGGCGAAATCGGGGCGGCAGCTTTCCCTGTCGGCAGCATCGACGGGAGGATACAGGCGCTTGTCAAAGTGATTGCTGATCGCGGCGACCAGATGGCCGCCGGCGGAGAAGCCGAGGACTCCGATCTTGTGCGGATCGATGTGCCACTCGGCGGCGTGAAGGCGCACCAGGCCGAGCGTTCGCTGCGCATCTTCGAGAGCCATCGGCGATTCCGGATAGGGTCCGGATTTTGGATAGGGACCGACATCCGGTCACGCGGTACTTCAGCAGAACGCAGGTGATGCCCCTGGGCGTGAGCCAGTCGCAGACCTCGGTGCCTTCAAGATCGATGGCCAGCATCTGATAGCCGCCGCCGGGAAAGACGACGACGGCGGCGCCGGTGTTCTTTCCTTCGGCCGGATAGACCGTCATCGTCGGCTGCGTGACGTTGTTGATTCCCACCACCGGTTTGCCGGCAATCAGGTCATTCTGCCCTGACGTCTCGGCAGTCTCGGGTCCTTTGACTGGCTGAGGATCGGGAGCTGCTCCGGGCCAAATCGGCACCTGGGTATGTCCCGGAGATGGCTGCCAGAGGAATTTCTGTGCTTGCAGACCGGCGCACGCGAAGGCAAAACACAGAGCAATCGACAAGGAATTGAAAGACAAAGATGAGGGCTTCATGAGGGATTCGGAGATGGCCAGCTCACTGAGTGTACGGCGGGCGGAGACGAAGTTTTCCTTTTGTTCAGGTGGGAATCGAGTCGGTCAATTGACGGCGAGATCACGGCAGGGTGTGAAGTTTGCCGAAAAGAACAAGGCCCGGAACCTTGCGGATCCGGGCCCTGGCACTTTGAACTGAGGACCAAAGCGGCTACACCAACTGCGGAAGTGCTCCTAGCGAATCACGTCGAGACTGATCGTGGTTGTATGAGACGTGCCGCCACTGGTGCCCTTGATGGTGATGGTGCGCGTACCGGTGGTTGCCCTGTTGCTTTCCTTGATGGTCATCGTCGAGGTTCCAGATCCGGTGACCGAAGCGGGGCTGAAGGTGATGGTTGTTCCGTTGCCTTCTCCGGATGCGGTGAGGCCGACGGCGGAGTTGAAACCACCGACCGAGCCGATGGTCACTGTGACGGAGCCGGAGCTGTTTCTGGCGACGCTGATGCTGGTGGGCGAGGCGCTGACGGAGAACCCTGGAGCCGTTCCGGTTACCGTCAGCGTAACGGTTGTGGTTTCAACTGTGCTGCCGGAGGTTCCGGTGACTGTAATCGGATAGGTGCCCGCGACAGTGCCGGCAGCTACTGTCACCGACATGCTGGTGCTGTTACCCGCCGAGATTGGATTTGTCGTGAACCCGACGGTGACGCCGGTAGGCTGACCCGATGCGGCTAACGTAATCGAGCCGCTAAACCCGCCCGTTGCTGTGCTGGAAATGGTCGACGAGCCATTTCCGCCCGTACTTGCGATCGAAAGAGTATTTGGTGAGGCGGAGATAGTGAAACCGGCCGGCGGCGGTCCGGTGAGGGCCGAGATGAGCGCGGCTTGCGGGCTGCCCCAGCCGGTGACGAGGTCGTAGCCGGTCACGGCCGAGTAGCTGCCGGAGGTGCCGCTGGTGATGTCGTGGAAGTCGGCAGCATAGGTGCCGGCGTTAGCGTTCTGGGAATAGATGCCGGGGTTAATGAAGCCAATCGTCTTGCCGGGATTGGACTGAGCGTATTGCTGGTTGGCCAGGGCGATGAAACCGGCCCACATCGGGGTGGCAAAACTGGTGCCGCCATATTCATTGGCCGTGCAGGTGGTTTGGTCGGCGCAGACGTAGAAGGTGAAGTTGGCGTTGGCGGACACATCTGGGCCGTTGCGGAGCGTGGTTGAACCCTTGTTGCTGGAATTGATGGCAGCCTTTTGCCACGAAGGGATGGCGATTCCATCGGGGCTGATGCCGCCACCGCTGTCGACCCACGCGGTTTCAGAAGCCCAGGGTCCCGCAGCGCTGGAGGTAGAGAGATCGGTGCCGCCTACGGAGACGATGTTCGCATCATCGGCCGGCCAAGCCTCGTTCCTGCTCGACCAGGTAGAGCTGTCGCCGGAAGCCGCGAAGAAGTTCTGGCCCTGTGAGGCCATCTTCTCGAAATACACATCGAGGGTGGTGGGATCGGCAGGGGTCCATCCCCACGAGCAGCCGATGGTGGTCGGCAAGGGGCTGTGGGTGGTCATGGCGCTGATGATGGCCGTGTCGGTAGAACCGACGTACATGACCATGCTGCTGAGACCGGGCGCCATGCCGAGAGCCTGGGTCATGTCGAGGGTCTGTTCAGTGTCGTCGCACCGCGGTGAGGTGCAGGAGGTGCTCGTGCCATCGGTGGAGAGGATCGTGATGATCGAACCCGGATAGGTCTGGTTGACGTTCTTGTAGTAGGTTTGCAGATCGGCAAGATCAGTGCCGAGAAACTCGAACAATCCGAGGTTCTGACCGGAGCCGGTGAGAGCCGTCCCGCCATAATATGCGGCGCGCATATCACTGCCGAGGAACGAAGCTGATGGGCCGGAGCCGGTGGTGGCATGTGAGACGACTTTGTCGGCGTCAATGCCATGTGCAGCGGCATAGTCACTCTTCTTGACATACATCGGCTTCGGGATCGAGTAGTTGTCGAGGCCGGAGATGTGCCACAGGTTGAAGGGCAAGTCCAGGGTGGGCTCGCGATCGGGCGAGTAGAAGGTGCGACCCTCGGTGGGGTGCTGGTAGGTCCGCATGTTTACGCGGAATGCGGCTTCGATGTTGGCCACGGTTCCCTTGACCTGGACCTCCATGCCGTCACGGGAGCCTCCGACGACCTGGAATCCGTAGGTGGTGGCGAAGCGGAGAACGGTTTCGTAGTCATCGACGGTTGGTCCGAAGCGGGCGGTGAATTCTGCGGGAGTGAGGAACTGGCGGTAGTTGGGGCTGGAGGGGTTGTAGACGTCGGCAAGGAATGCCTTGAGGCCGGCAGGATCGCGCAGGGGCAGGACGAGATCGAGTTGCAGGACCTGGTTGCCGGGAAGTCGGCCATTGGCCTGCGCTTCGCCGTTGCGAACCACGTCGCGAACATGATGCGTCATGACAGATTGGGCCAGGCAGGTCGCCGCGGAAACCAGCAGCGCTGCGAAGATGGGCAGGTATCTCCCTGGTTTGCGAATCACGTTTTCTCCTTGAGCTTGGGGGATTGAGAAATCCGGCTTATCGACGAACTCCGGGTTGATGAATTCTCCGGTACAGGCAGGTTTCGTGTCTACAGAATTCCGGTATGAGCATCATCGGGATTTATTACCGGAACCGTGGAAAGGAACGCACGACGGTCACCTCAGGGTGGTGACGGGCGATTGAAAACCGTCCCTGAGGGGCTGGAGCACGTGTCCTTTTTATGTAGTTTCGACCCGGCTTGCGGCGAAACGGAGAATCGCGGGAGAGGTGCGCTGAAAAGTCTGTGAGGTTGTGCCCGGCTACCCTGCCAGGCCAGCTCGCATGCGGTAGGATTACCGGAAAAGCAAACAAGCCGGCCGGCATGCCTTAAACTCATCGCTTCAGGCAAACCAGGCGGTTTTGTCCGCATTTTGTCTGGGAGGCAACCTGTGCCCGAGTTTCAGCCGTTTGTTCCGCCGGAACAGCATCCGCCCGAGTTTACAGTTCGCGCGCTTGTGCTGGGATCGATCTTCGGTATCATCTTCGGCGCCGTCACGGTCTACGTTGGATTGCGCGCCGGCCTTACCGTTGCGGCATCCATTCCTATCGCCGTGCTGTCGATCAGCATTCTGAGGGTGCTGGGCCGGGCGTCGATTCTCGAAAACAACATCGTGCAGACGACCGGAAATGCGGGGCAGTCGATTGCATCGGGTGTGATCTTTACACTGCCGGCGCTGGTCTTTCTCGGATTCGATCTTGAGTACTCGCGGATCTTCATGCTGGCGCTGATCGGCGGATGGCTGGGTGTGCTGTTCATGATCCCGCTGCGGCGGCAACTGATTGTGAAGGAGCATGGCGCACTGCCCTATCCGGAAGGGACGGCTTGCGCCGACGTGCTGATTGCCGGCGAAAAGGGCGGATCGCTGGCCAGCCGCGTGTTTCTGGGCCTGGGGCTCGGCGGTCTGTACACATTCTTCCAGAACGAGAATCTGTTTCGGGCGTGGCCGCATGAGCCGGAATACCGATTCGACCTTGGTCCGCAGCACGTGCTGAAGGGGGCGTCGATCAATGCCGATGCGACGTCGGAGTATCTTGGCGTCGGCTACATTATCGGCTCGCGCGTCGCGGGAGTGATCTTTGCCGGCGGGGTGTTTTCATGGCTGGTGGTGATGCCGCTGATCTACTTCTTCGGCAAGGATCTTCCCCACCCGGTATATCCGGGCCAGGTTCCGATTGCACAGATGGGGCCGGGCGACCTGTGGTCCTCATACATCAAGCCGATGGGCGCAGGAGCGGTGGCGGCGGCGGGACTGATCACGCTGCTGAAGACGATTCCGACGATCTGGAGCGCGCTGACCGCGGGATTGAAATCGATGAAGGCCGGTGCGGACGCGGAGGCGGCCAAACCGATCCGCACGGAGAACGATCTTTCGATGAACGTGGTGATCATCGGCTCGCTTTTGATCGTGGCCTGCATGTTCATTTTTCTCGAGGTCAAACCGGTGCCGGGAGCATTTGTGGGCTGGGCGGCGAACCTGGCCGCATCGCTGCTGGTGGTGGTCTTCGGATTCCTGTTTGTGACTGTCAGTTCGAGGATTGTGGGGCTTGTCGGTTCGTCGGCCAGTCCTGTCTCGGGCATGACGATTGCGACGCTGATGGCGACGGCGGCCGTATTCCTGGTGCAGGGCTGGACGGCGCCGGCATTCGGCGCGCTGGCTATCACCATCGGCGGCGTGGTTTGCATTGCGGCTTCGAACTCCGGCGACACTTCGCAGGATTTGAAGACCGGATACATCGTGGGTTCCACGCCGCGGTATCAGCAGATCGCGCTGATGATTGGGGTGGTGGTATCCACGCTGATCATTGGCGTAACGCTGAACCTGATGAACACCGGCTTGCAGGAGTTCCACGCCGCATCGCAACCCTGGGACATTCAAGCGTCGCACCCAGGGGTTTCAGTCGAATCGGAGGCCAAGCACCTGCCACCGCAGATTCGCGTGGTTGCAGACGACAAGACGAGCACGACCCATTCGGCTTCGGAATACGTGGTGTTGAACGCGATCGGCTCGGCGGAACTGCAGGATGGAAAGTATCTCTACTCGCCGGCGACGGGACACATTGAAGTGCACTGGATCCAGGGCATCGGCAGCGCCGCCGCTCCGGCGCCCCAGGCGCGGCTGATGGCTACGGTGATCAACGGCATCCTCAGCCGCAAGCTGCCGTGGGGACTGGTGCTGCTGGGGGTCGCGCTGGTGGTTGCCGTTGAGCTGCTGGGGATTCGCTCGCTGACGTTCGCGGTGGGAGCTTACCTGCCGATCGGCACTACGCTGCCGATCTTTGTGGGCGGGGTGGTTCGCTGGCTGGTGGACAAGGCGGCAGCGCGCGCCGGCGAAGCTGAGGACAGCGACATCTCGTCCGGCTCGCTGTTTGCGTCTGGTCTGATTGCGGCGGGCGGTATTGCCGGGCTGATTGGCGTGGCGCTGAAAGCAGTGGAAGCCACCTACATGGATAACCGCGACATCCTTAACTTCCCAAGGGGAACGATTCTGGATCACATGTGGGTGTCGGTGCTGGCGTTCGCCATGCTGGCGTACTCGCTCTATTACTTCGCGAGAAAGCCGCTGAAGAAGTAATCAGCGGCTCGGTCAGGCAATTCAGATTTTCGAGTACTTGCAGCCGGGAAGTTTCGGCCGGCTGGGCTCTCGTCCTAGTGGACCAGGTGCCACAAGTGCCAGACTGCATAAAGAAGCAGCGCCGCTCCGCCTTCGAGGGCGAAGGCCGCGCGGATGCCTCGTAGGCAACCAAGGCCGTCGCGATTCGACGTGGGTCTTTCTTCTTCGGTCGCACTCATAAACGCGGGTGAATTGCAGATGGAGACTACTCTGCCGGGAATGAAACTGGAGCGAGAAGAAGCAGTTGCGGTTCGAACTGCGGCGGGACGGAACTCGTAGATGGATTGACTGTGCATGACCAGACTCCCCCTGGGCAGGGTGCGCGAAGGAGGATGCGCACACCCCTCAGGACCATTGCACTTGCGGATGAGGTGATTCTCCCGCTCTCTCTTTAGGAAGTATGTGATTTATATCACTTCGATTGATTGCGCGGGCGGTGAACTTTGCGGAAAAGCAGGTACGAAAGTTGTAAATCAATCTGAACACGGTTTAGAGGACTGTTCAGGCGAGCTTGAACATCGGATCTCTGCTTCTCTGCCGGGCGGCGGACCTTAGTGTGGAACCGCGCCAGATGGAGCGCCTTTATCATCCAGAATGGGGGATTGTGGCGATGAAACTGAGCGGAAACACCATTCTTATTACCGGTGGCGGCTCGGGAATCGGGCGGGGGCTGGCGGAAGCCCTGCATCAACTTGGCAACCAGGTGGTGATCGCCAGTCGCCGCAAGCATGTCCTGGATGAGACGACATCGGCGAACCCGGGGATGCAGTCGGTGCAGTTCGACATTCAGGATCGGGATGGGATCCGCAGGTTTGCGAAAGAGGTTGTTGCGCGATTTCCTTCGCTGAACGTGCTGATCAACAACGCGGGAATCATGCGGGCGGAGAATCTTTTGAAGCCGCCGGACGATCTGGCCGATGTCGAGGCAATTGTGACCACGAACCTGCTGGGTCCGATGCGGCTGACGGCGACGTTGCTGCCACATCTGCAAAAGCAACCGGGCGCGACCGTGATGAATGTCTCGTCGGGACTGGCTTTTGTTCCTCTTGTGCTTACGCCGACATATTGTGCGACGAAGGCGGCAATCCACTCGTACACGCAGTCGCTGCGTTTCCAGTTGAAGAAATCGAGCGTCGAAGTGCTGGAGTTGATTCCGCCGTATGTGGCAACGGACCTGATGGGCGGCAGATCGGACCCGCGCGCGATGCCGCTGGATGAGTACATTGGGAAAGTCATGGACATCCTGAAGATTGAGCCGACACCGGCAGAAATCTGCGAGGACCGCGCAACGGGACTGCGTTATGCGGCGGAGAACGGGCGGTACGAGGGGCTCTTCTCGGGACTGAATTCGGGGATAAGTTGATGGAACAGGGAACAGGGAACAGGACAGGGAGTAGGGAGTAGGGAGTAGGGAGTAGGGAATAGGGAGTAACAAGCAAAAATCAGGGACTTAGGGACATAGGGATTGGAACCGGGGAAGAGGGATCAGAGATGGGGATGGAAGCGGACGATCTTGGACAGCAATTTGCAAGTGACAACTATGCGGGAATCTGCCCGGAGGCGTGGGCGGCGATGCAAGCCGCAAATCAGGGGCATGCAACGGCCTATGGAGACGACGTGTGGACGGCGCGGGCGGCGAATGAGTTTCGCGAACTGTTTGAGGCGGAGTGCGAGGTTTTCTTCGTCTTCAACGGAACGGCGGCCAACTCATTGGCGCTGGCGTCGCTATGCCAGTCGTATCACGGGGTGATTTGCTGCGATGCGTCCCATGTAGAGACCGATGAGTGCGGCGCGCCGGAATTCTTCTCCAACGGATCGAAGCTGCTGGTGGCCGAGGGTGTGGATGGGAAGCTGACGCCTGCTTCGATTCATGAACTGGCAACGAAGCGGCAGGATATTCACTATCCCAAGCCGCGGGTGGTGACGATTTCGCAGCCGACGGAGACCGGACGCGTCTACACACTGGAGGAGCTAAAGGCGATTTCGGCGGCGTGCAAGGAGCACGGGCTTTCACTGCACATGGATGGGGCGCGGTTTTCGAATGCCTGCGCGACGCTGGGGTGTTCGCCGGCGGAGCTGAGCTGGAAGAGCGGCGTGGATGTGCTGTGCTTCGGCGGGACGAAGAACGGCATGGCCGTGGGTGAGGCGGTGATCTTTTTCGACAAAGCGCTCGCCACGGATTTTGATTATCGTTGCAAGCAAGCTGGGCAACTGGCTTCGAAGATGCGCTTTCTCGCTGCTCCCTGGGTGGGGATGCTGGAGAGCGGGGCATGGCTCAAGAACGCACAGCATGCGAACAAGTGCGCGCAGTATTTTGCGGAGCGGGTGCGGCGGATTCCGAATATCACCGTGGTTTCGGAGGTGGATGCGAATTCGGTGTTTCTGAATGCCTCGAACGAGATCCTGGATGGCCTGCGCGCGCGGGGATGGAAGTTCTACACGTTCATCGGCGGCGCGGCGCGGGTCATGTTTGCGTGGGATTCGGATCTGAAGCGCGTGGATGCGCTGCTGAGGGATCTGGAGGAGTGCGCTTGCGTTGCTAATGCGCCCGGAGTTTCGGCGGCTTCATCGAAGTAGCCGTATGCGAGCAGCTCAACAGGGCCAGAACAAAAGCAGACATGTATGGCGCGTTGCGCCAACCGAAGACGATGAAAATGCGGTTCGGACGTCCCTACGGGACTTTGGTTCTTGTTGTTCACTTTCCCCGGGTTCCGTTCGCCGCGGCGAACTCCACCCCGGGGCTATTTTCCAGTGTTCCCTACGGGAACTTGCGAACAGAATGCCACCCATCCATCGGCGCAATTTTCAGGGGAGGTCCTTCGCTCTGCTCAGGATGACACTTCATTTATCGGGGCGTTTGCGGAAGACGATATTCAGTTCGCGGCGCCAGTGTTCGCTGAGAGCGATGAGTTCCCACTCGACTTCAGGCGACAGATAACGCAGCACGGGCTGGTTGGCCGGATGGATGCGCAGAGCCGGCGCGGCGAGAAGGAGGCGCGGCGGAAGCGGCGAGACCTCGCTCCCGGCGAAGTAGCCTTCGCGCTCGAAAGCGGAGAGCGGGCGGTCGCTCATGGCGGTACGTTGGCGATCGGCGTTGAGCGCGCGGACGCGAATCCAGTAGTCGAGAGCCTGCAATGGCAGGTGCAGATCCTCATCTGCCTTGAGTTCGATGACCGTGAGGCGGCCGTTGCGGTCGAGGGTGAGCAGGTCGAGCATGCCGCGATCGCCCGACGAGAGCGCGGGAACCTGCGAGTAGAGCACGTCGCCGCGCAGAGACGGGCAGGAGGCTCGGCGAGGCCGGTGCGGAATTCGCGATTCGAGCCAGCGCTCGGGCTGCATGCGGAAGAGCGGATCGGTATGCGCGCCGTCGCGATGGCGGCTGAGGAAGAGGCGCGCGAAGAGATCGCGGCAGAGGTCTTCGTTTTCTTCGGTGAGCGGGGTTTCGTTCGCGCCCGCGCCGAAGGTGATCTCCTGCTGCGCGCGCGAAGGAATGCGCATGCCGCGCCGTGGCGCACGCGGGCGAATTCCAGGCCGTGCAGCGAGTAGGCCGACTTCCGTTGCCGAGCGCGGCCGAATTTCGACGCGGGACTGCGCGCCGGGCGGTAGACAGCGCGATTAGTCGGTCGATCCCGGCCTGACAGCGCTCAAGTGCGGCTTCGGTTGAGAACGCATGCACCAGGCGCGGAGTCGAGTTGCCGATATCGCGAAAATCCACGGGCTCAAGCTCTTCGCTGCGTTCGTCGAGCGTGTAAGAGCTGGAAATCGGCCGCGGCGTGGTTGAGCCAGGCCATGCGCTCGGCGGTGGTGCGCCAGGCGCCGGCGGGAACGATGACCTTGAGTCCGCCGAAGTGGCGGCGCGCCTCGGCGTGCTCGCGGCAGTAGTCGAGCCAGAGAATGCCGAGGGTGAGAATGCCGTCGATGATCGCGGCGCGATTCGGCTTCGCTGACGCCGATGACGGCATCGGCCGCAGTGCCGCGCAGCAGACGGCCGCGGACGTAGGCGGGACCGAAGCTGTGCTCGAGGTCCATGGCGGAGCGAAGGCCGTCGACCTTTGCGCCAAGGAAGTGCGCGGCTCAACACGCGTTCCAGTAGTCGCTGGTAATTGCGCCGGGAGGAGTCGCGAGCGGTGGGGGTGCGGCGGTCGCTGGAGGGAACGACTTCGAGTGCCTGCGGCTTTGGCGCGCCCATGCGGCGGGTCATCAGGCGCAGGCTCTGCGCACGGGGACGGATTTCAACGACGGTGCGGACGAGGTTGCGCTCTTCGCTCCACAACTGGAGCAGGCAGCGGCCATGCGACTCGGTGACGGAGTAGCGGGCCCGGCGCATGTCGAAGAGCACGCGACCGTCTTCAAGCAGTGCGGCAGCGGGGTGCTCGGCGAGGTATTCTTCCAGGATTTCGGCGAGTTTGGCAGCGGCGGGAGCTTCGACGGCCGGGGGCACGATTCACTGCCAGTTCTGCCGCGAGCGGAGGTTGGTGATGTGCGCGGTGTGATGGCGCGAGTGCCAGGCGTAGAGCGCGAGAACCGTGGCGAGGTCCTGGCGGCCGTTTTCAGGGTGGTTGTAGCCGCGCTGGAAGTCCGCCTCGGTCATCGACTCGAGCAGGGCTACCCAGCGCTCGTGCAGGGCGGCGACCATCGCGAGCGAGCCGTCGATGGGCAGGTGGCTATCGGCGAGTCGAGCCCATGCGGCTTCGTCGTAGGGCTTGATGGTGGGCCAATCTTCAGTGAGCGCGAGCTTGAAGCGGATGTACGCGTTCGCGTGGCTGTCGGCGATGTGGTGCACCAGCTGGCGCACGGTCCAGCCGCCGTCGCGATAAGGCGTGTCGAGCTGAGCATCACTGAGTCCGCTGACGGCTTTCTGAAGGGTGGACGGGAGCAAGCGGAGCGTGGATATCTGGGCGGCGCGAAGAGCGGGTTCAGACGAGGCAGGTGGCGTGAAACGGCCGATCGGGTAGCGGAGGTCTTCCAATTCTGTCATACAGCCAAAAACCTGGAGGGCTGGCGCGGTGCGATTGTGGGCCGCCTACGCAGTGTGGGTGTGCTTCGGGACCTTGTGTTTCACGGGATGTTTCAGGCTCGGATTCGTAGCGTGAAGAGCCTTGGGATGCTCACCGACGCGAGGATCCTTGTGCGGCTTTTTGTGCCGGGCGAAGGCTGGGACGGCACACACCATCAGCAGCAACGCGGCAAATGCAATTTTCCTCATGGCAGGAATGTAGCACGAGACGATGACGAGGGATAGTACCGGAGGTCACTGCCTGCAGTCTGAACCACGAGAGGCACCGGGATACACCACAGGCATGCCGGCGACAGCACAAGTTCACCGGGACTGGCCCACACCGCAGATGGGCCAATCGATCGGGTTACGCGACCGGACCCGAGGTGAGCCCGGCCGATTTGGCCTGGTGAACTAGGCCGCGTGATGATGGTGATGATGATGGTGATGGTGATGGGTCGTCGCGGCGAACGCCGGAGCGGCAAACACCAAGACCAAAAGCACAGCAGCAAGAATCTTCTTCATGGGGTGAATGTAACACGAGGTGAACTGTGGAAACCCGCTCGAGCGGAGCATGTATCAAGTGAGGAAACGAATCGTGCCGGAAAGCGGGAAATCGGCGGGAAGCGTAAAATAAAGGTACCGATGAGTCTACCGCCGCCTTCCCCACAGCCGAGTCACAGACGTTACTTTTTTGAAAAATTTGGAATCACCGAACGGCTGTTGGAGCGCTGCCTGGGTGAGGCGCTTTCAGCCGGCGGCGACTTTGCCGATTTGTACTTCGAGTCGGTGACTTCGACGTCGCTGGGCGTCGATGAGCAGATTGTGAAGTCGGCCAGCACGGGAACCAGCGCGGGGTGCGGGATCCGCGTGCTCTCTGGTGAGCGGACGGGCTATGCGTATACCGATAACCTGAGCCCTGAGAGGCTTTTACATGCCGCGAAGACAGCGGCGCTGATTGCATCCGGGCCGGCGAAGCAGCCGGTGCAGGGATTTACGGAGACGGCAGCTGCCGATCTTTATCCGCTTCCGGTGGGCGGGTTTGACCTGGACCTGGCAGCGCGGCTGGAGCTGATTTTGCGGGCCGATCGGGCGGCGCGGGCGTTCGATTCGCGCATTGTGCAAGTGAGGGCCGGGTACAGCGAGGAGTTGCGCCGGATCATGGTGGCGGCCTCCGACGGCGCTTTTGCCAGCGACACCCAGCCGCTGTGCAGGCTGAATGTCTTTGTGATCGCGAAGGACGGGCCGACAACGACCAGGGGCTCTGCCGGAGGCGGTGGACGCGCCGGTTTGGAACAGTTCACAGGGAGTAAAGGGCCGGAGGGCCTGGCGCGGGAGGCGGCGCGCGGGGCGATCCTGCAGCTTGGCGCGGTCCCGGCTCCGGCTGGCGAGATGCAGGTGGTGTTGGGACCCGGATGGCCCGGTATTCTGCTGCATGAGGCTGTGGGGCATGGACTTGAGGCGGATTTCAACCGCAAAGGGACATCGGCGTTTTCGGGACTGATCGGGCGACAGGTGGCCAGCACCAAGGTGACGGTGGTCGATAACGGAACCATGGCGGGCAGGCGTGGGTCGCTGAACGTGGACGACGAGGGATCGCCGACGCAGGAGACGGTGCTGATCGAGAACGGCATCCTGAAGGGCTACCTGACCGACAAGCTTTCAGCGCGGCTGATGGGTACGGCGAACACCGGCTCGGGACGGCGCGAGAGCTACCACTGCATTCCGATGCCGCGCATGACCAATACCTACATGCTGGCGGGCGAAGATGCTCCTGAAGACATTCTGCGCTCGGTGAAGCACGGGCT
This sequence comes from uncultured Acidobacteriaceae bacterium, assembly GCA_963774175.1. Classification (GTDB taxonomy): domain Bacteria; phylum Acidobacteriota; class Terriglobia; order Terriglobales; family Acidobacteriaceae; genus Telmatobacter. The sequence goes on along the minus strand of CAVZDT010000019.1, from coordinate 409,707 downwards.
CTATGCCGTAAATTTCGGCGGTGGGCAGGTGGACATCACCAACGGCAAGTTCGTCTTTTCGGCGTCAGAGGCTTACCTGATTGAGGACGGCAGGATTACGGCACCGGTGAAGGATGCGACGCTGATCGGGAACGGGCCAGAGGCACTGAAATACGTCTCGATGGTGGGCAACGACCTGAAACTCGACGAGGGCATCGGGACCTGCGGCAAGGACGGGCAGAGCGTGCCGGTAGGGGTGGGCATGCCAACAATCAAGCTGGACCGGATGACGGTCGGCGGAACGGGCAGATGATGCTGGAGAAACCTATGGAAACAATGGCTGTAGTGGAAGTGAAGAATTGGCACGACACGGTCGAAGGCCGGAAGTTCGGATGGCACGTGATCTCAGTCAGAGACGGTCTGCGGCTCCAGGAAGACACTTTCCGCTGCCCCGAGTGCCTTGGGAGAGTGCGCCTGCATCGATCCACCGATCAGGAGATCGATGCGCACGCCAAGCATTTCGCGAAGAATCCCGGATGCAGTCTCGGCGACTGTTTCGGTGGGACCAGGCGACCTCACCCAAAGGCGATCCAATAAAGAGGCTGGACACAGCTTCGCCTTGCAACCAGGCCTTCAACCGCCGCGCATTTGATGCGATGGGACCTCGACCTCGGTGCGCGGCAACGTGCCCAGGGATTTGGATTTGATAGGTTGAGGGTATGGGAAATGCTGCTGTAATCTCCGGATCGACCGTAATTGACATGGAAACGCTGGCGGCGGATGCGGTGGCGCAGGCTGTGAAGGCCGGTGCCAGCGACGCCGAGGTTGTCATCCGCGAGGGTGACGAGTTCAGCGTGAATGTGCGCATGGGGCAGGTGGAGACGCTGAAAGAGTCGGGCTCGCGCGCGATGGGGCTGCGGGTCTACCAGGGGAAGCGTTCCGCTTCATCCTCGACCAGCGACCTGACCGGGGATGGAATCCGGCTGCTGATAGAGGGAGCGCTGGCGCTGGTAAAGGTGACGGAAGAGGATCCGTCTGTGGGGCTGCCGGACGAGGAGTTCGGCGCCGTTCAGGACGATCTGCATCTTTACTACGACGATGTGTACTCGCTTCCGGGGCCGGAGCGAATCGAGTGGGCGCGGCGGGCCGAGGCAGCGGCACTGGCGGCTGACAAGCGCATTACCAAGTCCGATGGCGGAAGCTTCGACGCGGCTACGGGGAAAAAGATCCTGGCGAATTCGCGGGGCTTTGTGGGGAGCTATCGTTCGAGCTATGCAGGGGTGTCGGCGGCTCCGCTGGCCGTGGATGCCAACGGGCAGATGCAACGCGATGGCTGGTGGTCGAGCGCGCGGTGCTTTGCGCAGCTTGAATCCCCCGAGGCGGTTGGAGCCGAAGCAGCCAGGCGCACCTTGCGGCGGCTGGGAGCGCGGAGAGTGCCGACCCAGCGGGTGCCGATTGTGTTTGCGCCGGAGGTGGCGCGGTCGCTGATCGGGTCAGTGTTTGACGCCGCGTCCGGCGATGCGATCTGGCGTCACGCCTCGTTTCTGGCGGGAAAGCTAGGCGAGCAAATCGGCGCTTCGGCGCTGACAATCATTGACGACGGGACGATGCTGCTGGCGACGGGCGTGGGCGGATTTGGCAGCTCTCCGTTTGATGGCGAAGGATTGCCCTCGCGGCGCAACGTGGTGGTCGAAAACGGCGTGCTGCGTACTTACATGCTGAATACATATGCGGCGCGCAAGCTGGGAATGCAGTCGACGCATAATGCATCGCGCGGGCTCGCGGGAGCGCCGGGAATCGGATGCGGAAATCTGTATCTTGAGCCGGGCACGCTGACCCCAGAGGAGATCATCGGAGGCGTGACCACGGGCCTCTACGTCACCAGCCTGATGGGATTCGGAACCAATATCGTGACCGGCGACTACTCGCGCGGCGCGGCTGGGCTGTGGATCGAGAACGGGCAGCTGACGCATGCGGTTGAGGAGATCACGGTTGCCGGGAACCTGGGCGAGATGATGCGGAATGTGACGGCGATCGGGAACGACCTCGTGTTTCGCGGATCGGTGGCGTCGCCGACACTGCGGATTGACGGGATGACGATCGCGGGGGCGTAGAGGCGGAGTTAGCGGGGTTGGGCGCGCTGTGCGCGTGTTAGCGGGGGGTTTGCGGTGCTCGAGTCTGTTTCACACATGTGCACGGTGTGCTGACCTGGATCCGTCAGGGGTTAAAAAACCCCTGACCTTTTCGGTTTCTTTCGGCACGACTAGACAGCTTGCTGAAAAAGTCGGAAATTCGAAGCGTTAGGCAGGGGTTAAAACCCAAGACTCGTTTTGTTGTGTTTGTGGCCTGGCTGGAAGCCATGCCCTTGTTACAAAACCTCGTTTTCTCGGGTTTTTCAGCAAGCTGTAATGTCGTGCCCTGACACGAAGCGGATTTATGAAACACGCTTTAGCAAGTCAGCCGCTCTGTATGCGTGATAGCGGGTTAGCGAGTCAGCGGGTCCTGTGCCGGTGCGCGGTTTGAGTCGAGTGATCAAGATTGCGATGGAACACATTCCTTTCGAACCGGCGGAGGCGAAGGCGGCTTTGGAGTTGCTGCCGCGGGCGCCCGCGGTGTTTGCACTTTACGGCGCGGAGGCGAAGGACGAGCCTTACATCGGGCGCACGCCCAACCTGCGCGGGCGGCTGGAGCGGCTGCTGCAGCCTTCGGCGAAACATCCGCGGCGGCTGCAACTAGCCGGACGGGTGCGGCGGATTGCGTATCGCGTCACCGGCTCGGATTTTGAGTCGCTGCTCGCGCAGTTTTCCCTTTTGGAAGAGGTTTTTGGCGCGAAAGCATTGGAACGGATGCATCTGCGCGCGCCGGCGTTTGTGCGGTTCCTGGGGAGCAATCCCTATCCGCGCGTGGTGGTGACGCACAAGCCCAGCCAGCGCGAGGCGGACTGGGCCTACGGGCCGTTTGCTTCGCGGGCGGCGGCGGAGCGGTTTGTCGAGGAGATGCTGAAGCTGTTTCTGCTGCGGCGCTGCACCGACGATCTGAATCCCGATCCGAGCCATCCGGGGTGCGTTTATTCGGAGATGAAGATGTGCCTTGCTCCCTGCTACAAGGGCTGCACCGACGAGCGCTATGCGGAGGAGTCGGCCGGGGTGCAGGCGTTTCTGGCGACACGCGCCGAGAGCAGGCTCGTGGTGCTGCGCGGTCGGCGCGACGCGGCTTCGGAGAGGCTCGCGTTTGAAGATGCGGCGGCGCTGCATGCGCAGGTGCAGAAGGTGGAGGAGGTGCGGGCGCTGGCTCCTGAACTGGTGCATCCGCTGAGCAAGCTGCGGGCAGTTATTGTCCAGGCTTCGGCCAGTCCGGGTGAGGTGGCCGTGTTCCTGTACGAAGGTGGAAGACTGCGCGGGCCGGCGGCATTTTCGACGATCGGCATGCGCATTCAGAACGAGCAGTCGGGTTCGAGTTCGCTGTTTGCGCAGCCCATGGCGCTGGAGCCGGTGCCGGAGACAGTGAACAGGGAACAGTGGACAGTGAACAGTGAACAGGGAACAGAAAAGCAGGGACTAGGGACTAGAGAACAGGGATTAGAAAAGCAGGGAACAGAAGAGCAGGGACTAGGGACTAGGGAACAGGGATTAGAGAAGCAGGGAACAGAAGAGCAGGACGGGACTAGGGAACAGGGATTAGAGAAGCAGGGAACAGAAGAGCAGGGACTAGGGACGGGAACAGGGATTAGAGAAGCAGGGAACAGAAGAGCAGGGACTAGGGACTAGGGAACAGGGATTAGAGAAGCAGGGATCAGGGAATAGGGATCAGGGAACAGAAACGGCCGAACTCCGGGCGGTTGTGGCTACGATCAAGGTTCCGCGAACGATGCTGGAGGCGCGGATGGAGGCGGTTCTCGCTGAGTTGATGCGGTCCACGGAATCGCCCAGCGCGGTTGTGCGGCAGGGGCACCTGGCGCTGCTCAAGCGCTGGTACTACCGGCCGGAGGTGAAGCGCGAGGGCGAAATTTGTTTTCCGGATGCCGAGGGCCGGTGGCCGATCAAAGGGCTGCTTCGGAGCGCGGGGCGGATCGCGGCAAAGAACATGGCGCCGGCAAAGCCGCAGTGAGAAAATGGCGGCGGGCCCATAACAAGAAAGATTTGTGGCAAGGCCATGGCGACAGGGGAAAAGATCCGGCAAATGCTGCAGCCGGGCGCACGCCTCGATGTGGGGCGTGTATGGGAAGTGGTGGAACTGGTCGAGGGTCGTCCGGCCAAGCTGGCGCAGCTTGCCGAGTGCCTCTGGGACGAGGACCCGGCGGTTGCCAGCCGCGCTGCCGATGCGCTGGAGCGTGTGACCCGGGAGCGGCCTGCGCGCGCCCAGCGCTGGAAGGAACCGCTGCTGGGGCTGTTGGCGGAAACCACCGAAAAGAAGGTCCGCTGGAACCTGGCGCTGCTGATTCCGCGGCTGAAGCTTTCTATTCCGGAGTGCCGGCGGGTTGCGGTCGTGCTCAATTCCTACCTGGACGACCCAAGTTCGATTGTGAAGACCGCGGCGCTGCACGGAATGGCCGATTTGACGAGGCAGGATCCGGAGTCGATGCCCGACGTGCTTGACCTGTTGCGGATGGCTGGCCGGTCGGGCACGCCTGCCATGCGCGCGCGAAGCCGGATTCTGCTGAAAGCGCTGGAGGCGGGCCGGAAGAAGCAGCAAACCCGCAGCAGCATCCACATGTTCGACTGAGCCTTGACAAACAAGACGATGTGATCGGACACACGGTAGGGGTGAAGTGGCAGCGCTGATAATCGATCTGTTCTTGACGCAGAACTTGATGGGACGGGGACGCGTCGGGGCTTCTTCGATGAGCGAGGAGAGATGAAACAACTTCCCTGGTTTCTCCACTGCATCAAATACCCCCCAACAGACTCCTTAACGAAAGAACTTCTCGCACTTGTCGAGGGACTTGAAGATGTTCCCGGTCCCAAAACTCTGGGGACGGAGAACTACGCAAAAGTATCGCAGGCCTTTATGACCCGTGGCTGGGTGGGTTTTGAAGAGGCATTTGATGTGGTCGTGCCCCGGACCCGCGCCGACTATGCTTCCGTGAAGCGCGAACTGCTGCGCGAATCGATCTTCAGCCCCAAAGTTCATTTGAGGATGTCTCGCATTTTTCTGGGCGAAACCACAGTCGCGGAGACGATGAAAGAAATCGCGGAAGACAGGCTCCCACCGCGTGCTCAATGAAGTAGACGACGGCCGACAGCCCAAAGACCCTTTGGGCGCAGCGCGATCGTTGAGCCTGGTGGTAAACTGACCGGGCACGGACGGGCGCCCCTAAACACACATGGTTCAACTGCTTCTGGCCCTAGAATGATTGAGCTTCTGCCTTCGATATTATCGGCTGATTTTGCCCACCTGGCGGACGAGGTTGCTGCGGCCGAGCGGGGCGGCGGCACGGTCATCCACGTCGATATCATGGACGGGCATTTTGTGCCCAATATCACGATTGGGCCGCCGGTGGTGAAAGCCTGCGCAAGGCGACCAAGCTGCCGCTCGATTGCCACCTGATGATCGAGAATCCGGACGAGTTCATTCCGGCTTTTGCCGACGCGGGGGCGAACTGGGTGAGCGTGCACTATGAGTCCTGCCGGCACCTGCACCGGTCTCTGATGCACATCAGGACCATGGAATGCAGCCGGGGGTGGTGCTGAACCCGGCGACGCGCGTGGAGTTGATTCGCGACATTTTGCCGATGGTGCACCACGTGCTGATCATGAGCGTGAATCCGGGATTCGGCGGGCAGAACTTCATTCCCTTTTCGCTGGACAAGATCCGGCGCCTGGTCCAATTGCGTCAGGAACTGGGACTGGCATTTAGAATTGAAGTTGACGGCGGAGTGGCTCACGACACGGTGGCCGCGCGTCGTCCAAGCAGGTGCGGAGTTGCTGGTGGCCGGTAACGCTGTGTTCGGCGCAGGCCAGCCGGAGAGGGATGCGCGTGCTCTGCTGGCTGCGGCGCGCGAAGCTGCCGGCGAGTATGTTCTCTGAAAGTACGTGAAAGCGTAAACAGATGTGTGTCGCGGGCCCTCGCCGCCAATTGAGGTGGTATGAACCGTTTGTCGAGAAGTTTGCCGCGGTGGCGTTGGCCGCTGGTGCTTTCCGGAGTTGCGGTTCAAGCCAAGGAAAAGCAGCCGAAGCACAAGAAGAATCAAGACCTGAGCGCCAATCCGCTGGCCGGCGTGAATTCCAAGCAGCCCGACAAGGAGCTCTTCGACAAGGCGATGGTCGCCTTGAAGAAGGGCCGCTTTGACGTGGGCCGGCTCGACCTGCAGACCATGCTGAACACCTATCCAGACTCGGAATACCGGATGCGCGCCAAGCTGGCGGTGGGCGATAGCTGGTTCAAGGAGGGCGGCACCGCGGCGCTGACGCAGGCCGAGAGCCGAGTACAAGGACTTCATCACCTTCTTCCCCGATGCGCCAGAGGCGGCCGAGGCGCAGATGAAGGTCGGCGACATCTATTACCAGCAGATGGAAAAGCCGGACCGCGACTACAACAACGCGCAGGATGCGGAGAAGGAATACCGGACCATGATCAACATGTTCCCGGACTCGCCGCTGATTCCGCGCGCCAAACAGAAGCTGCGCGACGTGCAGGAGGTACTGGCGGAACGCGAGACGCAGATTGGTCTCTATTACGAAGCCGCGAAAACTATCCGGCGTCCATCGCCCGCCTCGAGACGGTGGTGGATACCTATCCGCTGTATTCGAAGAGCGACCAGGCATTGATTGCGATTGGCGACGCCTACGCCGGAGAAGCGCACACCGTGATGATCGCTCCCAACCTGAATGGCGCGGTTCGCGAGCGGCTGCATGGCCTTTATGAAGACAAGGCTGCCGCAGCCTACGCGAAGGTGATTACGCGCTACCCCATGGCTTCGCATGTTGAGGATGCGCGCGACCGGCTGGTGGCGATGAATCGGCCAGTGCCGGAGCCGACGGATGCGGCGGTTGCCGAAAACGATGCGGAAGTGAAGAGCCAGCAGCCGATCCGGTTCACAACCCGTACGATGGACATCATCAAGCACGGTCCCATGGTGGTGGAAGCGGCGCACGTCGGCGAGCCGTCGCTGGAAGATCCGACTCGCACCCTGGCGCCCGACGTGACCAAACAGAACATCGCACTCTTCAACGAGGCGGTAGGCAAGCCAGAGGCAACAGCCGCGGCGAAGCCGACCGGGCCAAACGAGCCGCCACGCAGCGATGCGCCGTCAACGGTGCAGCTTGCACCTCCTGGGACGGGGGGAACCGGCGTGGGCGTCTCGATTGTGAGTGCGCCGAATGGTGATGCCGCAGCCGCGCCAAGCGGCGATGATGCGGCCGGGGCCGGAAGTGCACCAGCCGCCGGTGGTGCGGCGCCGGCTGGGAATAATGCGGCGGCCGATCCGCTGGTAAAGTCGGTGGGGCCGAACAACACCGTCCTGCCGCCGGTGGACAAGCCGGCTGATGCGCCCGACCAGGTCAATGACATCAAGCCGGGTACCGCACAGCAGGCTGGCGCCAACGACAAGAAGCCAAAGGCCAACCTGGATGAGCAATCCTCGAGCAAGAAGAAAAAGAAGAAGGGCCTGGGCAAACTGAACCCGTTCTAGGCCAGGGCAAAATTGAAACTGACGCGAGGGCCGCACTTCTGAAGTGCGGCCCTTCGTTTTTCGCCGCGGGGCAGGCAGATGAGCAGATACAACTTGTGCCCGGCGGCAAGATGGCCAGGATGGGGAAGCTGATAAAGTGGAAGGTGGTCCCATTTTGCTCTGAAATCCTTAATTTGATATGGGTTTCGGCGTAGTCCCGCGGACCTCGATAAATAACTCCATGCCTCACGATCTGTCCAAAGCGTACGACCCGACTGCCATTGAAGATCACTGGGCCGAGTACTGGGTGCGCGAAAAACTATTCGCAGCGCCGACGCCCCACCAGGAAGAAGGCCTGGACGTCCAGTCCGACGGCGAGTCTTTCGACATTCTGTTGCCTCCTCCCAATGTGACGGGCAATCTGCACATGGGGCACATGTTCGAGCACACGGAAAGTGACATCCTGATGCGCTGGCATCGCATGTGCGGCGAACGTGTGCTATGGATTCCGGGCACCGACCATGCCGGAATTGCAACCCAGATGCTCGTTGAGCGCCAGGTTGCGACCGAGGGCACGACGCGACAGCAGATGGGCCGGGAGAAGTTCGTCGAGCGCGTCTGGGAATGGCGGCGGCACTACGGCGGGAACATTCTGAACCAGATGAAGCGGCTGGGCGCTTCGGTGGATTGGGATCGCGAATACTTCACCATGGATGAGCGTCTCTCGGTGGCCGTGCGCGAGGCGTTTGTCCGGCTCTATGAGCAGGGGCTGATCTATCGCGGCGCGTACATCGTGAACTGGTGCCCGAGGTGCCAGACCGCTATCAGCGACCTGGAAGTTGTGTATGACGAGCACAAGGGACACCTGTGGGAGATTCGGTACCCGGTCATCGGCGATGACGGCAAGGACACCGGCGAGTTTCTGACCGTTGCTACGACGCGGCCGGAGACGATGCTGGGTGACGTGGCCGTTGCGGTGCATCCTGACGACGAGCGCTACAAGCACCTGCACGGGAAAAAGCTGCGCCTACCGCTTATGGGCCGCGAGATCCCAGTGATCACCGACGAGTGGGTCAGCCCCGAGTTCGGCACCGGCGCGGTCAAGGTGACTCCTGCGCACGATCCCAACGACTTCGCGCTGGGCCAGCGGCACGATCTGCCCTCCATCAATGTGATGGACGATACAGCGCACATCAACGCCGAGGGCGGGGAGTACGCGGGGCTCGATCGCTTCGTGGCGCGCAAGAAGATCGTCGCCGATCTCGAAGAAATGTCGCTGCTGGCCGGAATCAAGGATCACGTGAACAACGTTGGCCACTGCGACCGCTGCAAGACAGTCGTGGAACCGCGGCTCTCGCTGCAGTGGTTCATCAAGATTCAGCCGCTGGCCGACAAGGCCATCGCAGCCGTGAAGGAAGGCCATATCAAGTTCACGCCGGAGATGTACGCGAAGACCTACCTGAACTGGATGGAGAACATCCACGACTGGTGCATCTCGCGGCAACTCTGGTGGGGACACCGCATCCCCGCGTGGCATTGTTCGGTTTGCCACAAGATTACGGTGGCGCGGCAGGATCCGACGAAATGCGAGCATTGCGGATCGGACAAGCTGACGCAATCGACCGACGTACTCGATACATGGTTTTCATCGGGTCTGCTGCCGGTGTCGGTGTTTGGCTGGCCGAACATTACGGCGGAGAATCGGGCCGATTTTGACGCTTTTTATCCCACCAGCCTGCTCGTCACCGGCTTCGACATCCTGTTCTTCTGGGTAGCCCGGATGATTATGCTGGGCTGCTGGTTCTCGACCGATGCGCCCATGCCTGACGGCTCGGCACGTTCGCTGGCGGACTCGGTTCCCTTTCGCGAGGTGTATATTCACGCGCTGGTGCGCGACGCCAACCGCGAGAAGATGTCGAAGACCAAGGGCAACGTGGTCGATCCGATCGAGATTGTGAAGCAGTACGGGACTGACGCCGTGCGCTTCACGCTGGCCTCGATGGCCTCGCCGGGAACGGACATCGCATTCAATGTCGCAAGGACCGAAGGCTATCGCGCGTTTGCGAACAAGATCTGGAACGCGGCGCGGTTTATGTTCATGAACATCGATCGTGCCGCGGAGACAGGCATCACCGTCGACATGGCCGCCCTCGGAGCAATGCCGACGCCAAGTACGGATGCGCCGCTTGAAACGCGCTGGATCGTCGCCGAATTAAACGCGACAGCAGACAAGGTAAACCAGGCGCTTGAAAACTATCGCTTCGATGACGCGGCCAACACGATCTACCAGTTCTTCTGGGGCAGCTTCTGCGACTGGTATCTGGAAATAGTAAAGCTCAGCCTGGATTTCGGCGAAAACGGCGATCAGGAGAAAACGAAAGCAGCCCTCACAACGTTGGTGAGCGTTTTCGAAGCCTCCCTGCGGTTGCTGTCGCCCTTCATGCCCTTCCTCACTGAAGAGGTGTGGCACGCGGTTTACGACGGCAATCCGCCGGCGAAATCGATTGCGTTGACGCGTTATCCCCGGGCTAGCGAGGGGCCGGCGGATGCGGTTGGGCAGATTTTCATGGGAGTGCTGCAGAGTGTCATCGTCGAGGTCCGCGGCCTGCGCAAGGAAATTGGCGCCGAGGAGAAGGCGATTGTGCCGATCGAGCTGCACATCAACGATGATTTAAAGGCTGTGATCAGCGACAATCGCGCCATTGTTGAGAAGCTGGCCCGTGTAAGCGAAGTACGCTTCGTCAAAGCCATTTCAGCCGGGCTCGCGAATCACGCAACCCCCAACTTCGATGTTGCCGTCATCTACGAACGCAAGATCGACGTTGCCGCGGAGCGCGAAAAAATCAAAAAGGACATCTCCAAGCAGGAGAAGATTGAAGCTAGCTCCGATCGGCAACTGAATAACCCCGGCTTCATTGCGAAGGCTCCGGCGCACATCGTCGAAGGCCTGAAGAAGCAGCGAGACGACGCTCGGCAATTGCTCGAGAAGCTGCGCCGGGATCTCGACTCCCTGCCGGAGTAAGCGAAAGCAGCGCATGGCCTGTGTCTGCAAATCATGCGTCGAGCATTGCCGCACGCTTGGCGTATCGCAGGCGCTGACCACCAAGGCCGCGATCCACAAGGCGTATCGCGTGGCGGCCAAGCGCTGGCATCCCGACCGCGTGCAGGGAGACGAACGCAGTCGCCTCGAGGCGGAAGAGCGCTTCAAGCGTGTCCACGCGGCCTACGCAGGCACTGTCGGTGCACTTTGAAAATCCGGTGCGCAGGCCGAGGGAGGCCGAGTTTGTTACGCCCCTCCGGTCCGAAGGCCCGCCCACGATCTTCTTCGGTGATGCTCCCGGCTGTTACACAGGACCGCGCTTTCCCCCCGCGGTCGAGGCATGCATCGTTGCCTCGCGACCTGAGAACTCTGAGACCCCCGTCGGCTTTGTGAACATGTCGCCCGAAAAACTGCGCATCTCGCAATATATCCTGCTAACGAACCACCGGATGTACATTCGCGACGCCAACGAGCTATTGTCCGTCATCTGGTATGACGACCTGGGCGAAGTCAGGCTCATCGACCTCGAAGCCGAAAAGAAGCCGGGGGCATGGCAAAGAATTGCCGCAAAGGTGACCGGGAAGAGACAGCGCTATGCACTCCAGATTGAACGCCACGACGGTAAACGGTTTTACACGCTGAACGACCGCCCGGATGACAGGGTCAAGAAAGTTGTTTATAACTTTCTTCGACAAATGAAATCGAAATCGCAGGGTTGAACATCGAAAGAGAACGAATGGACTGGAAAAGCCACCGCGTGGAAGCCTTGCTGGAACAGGCGCTGATTGAGGATCGGGCCGTCAGCGACACCACCACCAACGTCACGATCGAGCCGAACCTGCGGGCCTCGGCCTCGATCATCGCGCGGCAGGAGATGGTGGTGGCTGGCCTGGGAGCCGTTCCGCAGTTCCTGGAGATCTTCGCGCGGCTCGATCCGCGACCCGCTGCGCATACGCGCTATCAGGTGGTCAGCCATCCTGAGATATTCGATGGCGTCAGAGCCCGGAAGGGCCAGGTGCTGGCGGTGATTCGCCACAACGCCCGCGTGCTGCTGAGCTGCGAGCGCGTGATCCTGAACCTGATGCAGCATCTGAGTGGAATCGCCACGCTTACGCGCGAGTACGTAGATGCCATTCATGGGACAAAGGCGCGCATTCTCGATACCCGCAAGACGGTGCCGGGGTTGCGTGCTCTCGAGAAGTACGCGGTCCTGTGCGGCGGAGGAACGAATCACCGCCTGGATCTTTCTTCGGGAATCCTGATCAAGAACAATCACATCGCGCTGGGCGGCGGATTGCGTACGGCGGTGACGAACGCCCTCGAAAAGCGCAAGCCCGGCAATCGCGTGCAGGTGGAAGTGCGCACACAAAAAGAACTGGAGGAAGCGCTGGAGTGCGGCGCGGAGGCGATCCTGCTGGACAACATGTCGCCCGCGCAGGTTCAGGCCGCGGTGGAACGCATCCGCAAGGAAGACCGCTGGATTCCCATCGAGGCTTCGGGCGGCATCGTGCTCGACAACATCCGCGCCTATGCCGAAGCTGGTCCGGACTTCATCAGCGTCGGCGCGCTCACGCATTCCGCCAAGGCTGCGGACATCTCGATGCGCATCGTTGCGGAGCCATCCTGAGCATGTACGACCTGTCCGCGCTCGATGCCGCGCTCTCCAACTCGCCATCCGGATCAATCTATGCAGGCAAGATGCACTTTGCGCCGGTGACGGGTTCCACCAACGCCGATGCACTTGCGGCGGCTCGTGAAGGCGCGCCGCACGGGTCGGTATATTTCGCCGATGAGCAGACGGCCGGGCGCGGACGCGGCGATCACTCCTGGGAGTCGGCCGCCGGACAGGGACTCTACGCCAGCGTCGCTTTTGCGTCCGGCCATGAGAACGGAACATTTGCCGGTTATTCCGCTGGCCGCGGGGCTGGCCGCGGCAAGCGCCATTAGCGTGGCGGCAAATCTCAAGGTCGACCTGCGCTGGCCCAACGACATCCTGATTGGCGACCGCAAGGCCGGCGGCATTCTCGTCGAGTCGAAGGCCGAGGGCAGCGATGTTTCGTACGTCATCGTCGGCATCGGCATCAACGTCCACCAGCGCTCGTTCGATAGCGTCTTATCGACAGCGGCGACGTCGCTCGATCTCGAATCGGGTCGCGCCATCAGCCGACAGGCGCTGCTGATTGCCCTGCTAGAATCGCTGCAGCATGAAACCTGGGGACTCCACGATCCTGCGGTGGTTGCGTCGATTCCTGCGCGTGTTGCGCTGAATTCTACGTGGCTCTGGAACCGGCGTGTCGAGGTTCACGGCCCGCAGGCATGCGTCGGAACTACGGCCGGACTGGATGAGCGCGGGTTTTTGCTGGTGCGAACGAGTGCCGGAGTGGTGACTGTGCAAACAGGCGGCATTCGCGCCGCGGAGTAAAGCCAGGAGTCAAGCGAAAAAATGCTGCTTGCGGTTGATGTTGGAAATACGAATACCGTGCTGGGCCTCTACCGACTCGATGCGGAGGCGGGCCTTCCGCCGAAGGGATCGGCCGTCGCGGCCAAGGACCGGTCCGACCTGACCGCGCACTGGCGGCTCACCACGCATCGCACGCAGACCGTGGACGAATACGGTGTATTTTTCGTAAAGCTGTTCGAGATGCACGATCTGTCGCCGAACCAGGTGACACACATCATCATCTCCTCGGTCGTGCCGCCGCTAGATTCAACGCTGCGGCAGGTTTGCGAGACGTACTTTCACCTGGAACCGCTCTTCGTCGAGCCGGGCATCAAGACCGGCATGCCGGTGCTGGTCGACAATCCGACGGAACTTGGCGCCGATCGGCTCGCAGACTGCATCTCCGCCATCGAGCGCTACGGCGGACCGTGCATCGTGGTGGATTTCGGCACGGCGACGAAGTTCGAAGTAATTTCGGAACGCGGCGAATACCTGGGCGGCGCCATCGCACCGGGTCTTGGGCTGAGCGCGGAGGCGCTTGTTTTCGCGGGCTGCGCGGCTGAGCCGCGTCGACATCAAACGGCCCTCCAAAGTGATTGGCACCAACACCGTCGGCCACCTGCAGACCGGCCTTTACTACGGGTACATCGGCCTGGTCGATGGGATCCTGGAGCGCATCTTTGCGGAGCTTGGGCAGAAACCGCGCGTGATTGCGACCGGCGGACTGGCGCGGATGATTGCGGCCGATTCGCGCTACATCAGCGAGATCGACGACCTGCTCACGCTGGACGGACTGCGCATTCTGTTCGAGCGCAACCGGCATGCGCGGCCGCGCGGGCGCGCATTGAAACAGTGAACAGTGGACAGTGATCAGTGGATCAGTGCGCGATCTCCTTCCCGCCCGTTCCACCGGGATAATATCTTTTTATAGGCGATCGCCGAATACGCAACTCTGTCGATCTACGCTACGGTTTTTCTGTCCACTGTCCACTGTCCACTGTCCACTGTCCACTGTCCACTGTCCACTGTCCACTGTCCACTGTCCACTGTCCACTGTCCACTGTCCACTGTCCACTGTCCACTGTCCACTGTCCACTGTCCACTGTCCACCGATTCTTGTGCGCAATTACTTCAATTACTTTACGGAGATCGAGGAGCGCTTTCAGCAGCGGCGCGGCGCGATTCTGCTGCTCTCCACGCTGGACTGGGCGCTGATTGAGACGTGGCAGGAAGCAGGCATCCCGCTCGAGGCGGTGCTGCGCGGAATCGACACCGCTTTCGACAAGTATGAGTCGCGTCAGAAGCGCGGTCGCATGCGGCGCGTCAACGGTCTTGCGTGGTGCGCGCAAGCGGTGATGCAGGCAGCGGAGGAGCTGCGCGAAGCCAGTGCCGGGACCGCGCCATCAGCGGCTGCGAGCGGTGAGACCGGCTTTGAACATGAGCGCGTGGCGTTGCATCTTGAAGCGGCGGCCAATGCGCTTGAGTCCTCGACGATTGCACACGAGGCCTGCGTTGCCACCGCGGTCCGGCTGCGCGAATTGGCGGCGGAGGCGCGCGGCACCAAGTCATCGACGACCGCGGCACACGAGATGGAGGCCTTCGAACGCGTTCTCACCGTCCTCGAGGAGAAGCTGTTCGCAGCGCTTACGGCGGCCGCTCCCGAGGAGTTGCTGGTCGCGTTGAAGGAACACGCCGCGCGTGAGCTTGCGCCTTATCGCAGCCGCATGGGAGTGGTGCAACTGCGCCAGGTGGAGCACCAGTTTGTGCAGAAGCAACTGCTGGTGTACTACAGTCTTCCGCGCCTGAGCCTGTTTTACATGAGCCAGCAATGAAGCGCGAAAGCCCCAAAACGCAGCAGACCAGACCGGACCACCACGCGTTGGTGCGGATCGAGAAGCCGATCTATGGCGGAGCATTTCTGGCGCGCGTGGAAGGCAAGGCGATGTTTGTGCCGCTGACTTTGCCGGGCGAAGAGGCGCGCGTGCGCATCGTCGAAGAGAAGCGCAGCTATGCAAGCGCCGAGCCGGAGGAGATTATCGCTGCCGCGCCGAATCGCATCGAGCCCGGCTGCAAGCAGTTTGGCCTGTGCGGAGGCTGCCAGTATCAACACACGGACTACGAATCGCAGCTCCGATTCAAAGAGGCGATCCTGCGCGAAACATTTGAACGCGGCGGCGTGCAGGCGCCTGCAAAGAATCGAGATTCTAGCCGGCAGATCCGTGGCGTTATCGAAACCGCATCCGGCTTGCGCTTGACAGCGCCGGGCGTCCGGGCTACCGCGAGCGCAGATCGCACGCGATTGTTCCCATCAGTGAATGTCCCATTGCCGCGCCGTTGCTGGTGGACGCGGCGCTGAGTGCGGCCGAGATCCTGCGCAGCATGAACCTGGGCTTCAGACCCACGGAAATCTCACTCTTCTCAAATGCAGACGAAACGGAGATGCTGGTCAGTGTCTTTGTGCAGAGTTACGGAAAGCAGAGCATCGATCAGTTCGCCGAAGCGTTGCAGCAGCGTGTGCCTGTACTCACCGGCGTGCAACTCGTCGCACTTGATCGGGCTGGAGAGGCGTCATCGACCATTGCGGAATGGGGCAATGCGTCACTCACCTATCGCGCCGGCGGCATCGATTATCAGGTCGGCCATGGCGCATTCTTTCAAGTGAACCGCTGGCTGCTCGATAAATTTGTCGCTTGCGTTACAGATGGACGGCAGGGCGCGGTGGCGTGGGATTTGTTTGCGGGAGTTGGGCTTTTTGCGCGACGGCTTGCTGAGAACTACGAGCAGGTAATTGCCGTTGAATCCGCAACGTCCTCGACGCAAGCGCTGCACAGGAACCTTGAGGGCACCGCGGGAAAAGCTGTTGCAGCCGATGTTTCGGCATTCCTGAAGAGCAAGACCGGCAGATCGGAGCCGGATCTGATTGTCGTCGATCCTCCGCGCATGGGCCTGGGCAGCGCGATCACCTCTCTCGTTGCGGACGTTGGTGCGCGCACGCTGGTATATGTTTCGTGCGATCCTGCAACGCTGGCGCGCGATCTTCGCGCTCTCATCGGCGCGGGCTATTCAGTGTCTTCCGTCACACTTGCGGACCTGTTTCCGCAAACGTTTCACCTGGAGACGGTGGTGGAGTTGCATCGATCCTGATAACCTTTCGCGTATAGATATTCTTAAAATTCAGGCACCATGCAAACAGATCCAGGCAACTCCGGCCCGACTACATTCCGCCCATTTTCGGCCGGTGTCGGAGTCCCGCTCTTTCATGCCGCGTGGCTATTTGCGCTGGGAATCGCAATCGTTCATTGGATGTGGCTTCGACCGGGCTACCTGATGATTGCGCTGCTTCCGGCTGGCGCGCTGTGCGCGATTGCCGCTTTTCGCGCGCGGCGAATCGCCTGGATTCCTCTGGGCGTGCTGTGGTGCCTGCTGGGTGCGTGGTGCGCGGAGATGCAGCCGCAGCCCGCGCCCGAACCCACGATCGCCGCACTCTCCAATGGCTTGGTCCGCACCGTCGAGGGCACCATCACAGACGGGGGTGCGGTGCGCGGTGAGCTTGAAGAAAATGCAGAGGAACCGGACAGTTCGTCGACGACACAGCGCCTTGACCTTCGCGTCTCGGCCATTGAAGTCGTCACCGACACTGAAGATCTGCAGGCTCCGGCGCAGGGCGGCGTGAGGCTCACGGTGCGCTGGCCGGAGGGAGAGAGTCTGCCTGCCGGGTTCCATTGCGGCGAGCGGATTCGCGCTGACGCACGGCTCACGCGTCCGGAGATCTATCGCGATCCGGGCGCCTGGAACCGGGGTGACTACCTGCTCGATCAGGGGATCACGTCCACTGCAACCGTGGCCGCCGATCGCGTGACGCTGGTAGACACAACGGGCGAAGGCACTTTTGCCTGCCGCATCTCCGGCTGGCAGCATGCCGCCAGCGCGAAGATCCTGTCGCTCCCTGCCGCTATGCGCAACCTGCCGCCGTTCCTGCGCATGAGCGAAGACGATGCGGTGATGCTGGCCGCGATGGTCACCGGCGATCGCACCTACCTCACGCATTCGCTGCGCGTGGGATTCGAGCGCACCGGCTCGTTTCACATGCTCGTGGTATCCGGCCTGCACCTGGCGATCGTCGCTGGTTTCATCTTCTGGATTACGCGCAGGCTGCGCTTGCCGCAGATGCCGGCGCACGCTGATCACAATCGCTGCGCTCATTTGCTTATGCACTCTTTACAGGATTCGCAATGCCGGTGCAGCGCTCGCTGTGGATGGTGACGCTCTACCTGCTGGGGCGGCTGGTTTATCGCGAGCGGAACACGCTGAACACCATCGGGTTTGCGTCGCTGTGCCTGCTGGCGGCAAGCCCGCGAAGCCTTTTCGAGTCGAGCCTGCAGATGACGCTGCTCGCCGTGGTTTCGATTGGCGGCGTGGCGGCGCCGCTGCTCGAAGGGACGATCCATCCCTATCTTGCTGCATCGCGCGATCTCAGGCTCGTCGCACTCGATGTCAAGCTGCCTCCGCAGCTGGCGCAGTTTCGCGTAATGCTGCGAATGTTTGCGTCGGCGCTGGCCGGAGCAATGGGCAAACGAATCGGATGGCGCGTCTTTCCGTGGGTGGTGCGGACTCTACTGCGATGTGTTGAGGCATTGGTCGTATCCTGCGTTGTCGAACTGGCGATGGCGCTGCCGATGGCGGTCTACTTCCACCGCATCACCGTCTTTGCACTGCCGGTAAACATCCTCATTCTGCCGCTGCTGTTGATCCTCGTTGCCCGCCGCTCTCGTCACGCTCATCGTGCTGCTTGTTATCGACCAAGGCCGCCGTGATCCCGGCGGCGGCGACGGCGGTGCTGCTGCACGCCGGCGTGGGACTTGTGCACCTCTTCGGGTCGATGGCCTTTGGCGATTTTCGTATTCCTGCGCCGGTTCTCTGGCAGACAGCGACCTTCTGCGTTTTGCTTGGTGCAGCCATTATGTGTGCCCGATACGCAGCGGTTACGGATGCACGTTGGCCGCGGCGACTCGCATGCGTTGCGATGATCGCGGCAGCCGTTGTTGTCGTGTTGCCGCGAGCGATCGATCATCCGCACGATGCGCTGCTGGTGGAGGCGATTGACGTGGGACAGGGAGATTCGCTGCTGCTGATTTCGCCCGACGGCAAGACAATGCTGGTGGATGGAGGCGGATTCGGCGGGGGTCCGCGGCAGGCTGCGCAGGACTTCGACATCGGCGAGGAGGTGGTGTCGCCGGTGCTATGGTCGCGCGGCATCCGGCACCTCGATGTGGTCGCGCTCAGCCACGCGCACTCCGATCACATGGGCGGTTTGCCCGCGGTGCTGCGAAACTTCAGGCCGGATGAATTGTGGGTCGGCAATAACCCGCCGGTCGCGGCATATGAATCACTCCTTGATGAAGCGCGCGGACTCGGCACGCATGTGCGCACCATGCGAGCCGGCGATGTTGCGGCTTTTGGCAGCGCGGAGATCCATGTCCTCGCGCCATTTGCGGACTATCAACCGGCCGCGGAGCCCGGCAACAACGATTCGCTGGTGCTGCACGTGGGTTGGAATGGAACGGCCGTACTGCTCGAAGGCGACGCGGAAGAGCCGATTGAGCGCGGCATGCTTGCGGAGCAGGGCCTTGAGAGTACGTTGCTCAAGGTTGGGCATCATGGCAGCACGACTTCAACAAAACCGGAATTTCTGGCGCGCGTCGCTCCGGCGTGGGCGGTGATTTCGTGTGGACTGCACAACCGCTACGGCCATCCGCGCGAGGAGGTCCTGGGCGAGTTGCAGGCGGCGCACGTGCGCACTTTTTCGACGGATATCAATGGGGCGGTCTGCTTTGATCTTGATGGGAAGAATGTGAAAGCAAGCGCATTTTGCGGAATGCCGGACCGTTGAAAACGATCGACATGCATTCGAGCCTCGGCGAACTCAGAACCGGAACCTCGCTCCAAACTGAATCTGGCGCTCGCGGTAGAAGTCCGTGGCATTGATGTTCAGCGGCTTGCCGAATTCGGTCTGGCCGGTCTTCAGCCCTGTAAGGAAATTCAGGCGCGGCATGCCGCCGTTCACTGTGCCCGATTCGATGGTGTAGCCCGTCGTCTCCAAGTTCCGTCACATTCTGGTGATTGAAGAGATTGAAGCTCTCCGCCATCAGCTCAAGCTGGCGCATCTGGCCGAGGTTGAAGCGCCTGGCAATGCGCAGATCGGCCTTCCAGGTTGCGGGATAGCGATAGGTGTTGCGGCCGATGCCGTAGACGCGATTATCTCCGCCGTATCCGTTCATGCCCGTGCTCAACCCGACGATGGCGGCGCCGGTTGAATCGAATTCCTTGGCCAGCGAGCCGGCGGTCCGCATCGTGTAGGGCAGGCCGCTGTGGAAGGTCCCAATGCCGCTCAGTATCCAACCATTGGCGATGTGCCCGGCGAGTTCCTTCAGCTTCCACTTAGGCTCCAGGATGGCGGCCACCGATGCGGAGTGGCGCACATCGAGGCTGCTGGTGCCGTATTCCTGGTGAAAGTCCATCGGATCGAAAACGCTGGGTCCGGCAACCTGCGACGTCTCATCGGGATTCCAATCCATCGCATGCGCGTAGGTATAGCGGCCGTGAAGCGTTAGTCCGCGTGCACTGCGCGAGACCCGCAGCATCGCCGCTTCATAGGTGGAGTTGGCGCGGCTGAAGAGTTCGCTGACCTGCTGGTAATTCGGATTGAGCCGTCCCTCAAAACCGGTGGCAGAGGGCCACGATGCAAAGAACGGAACAGTGATTTGCGGCGTCTTGATCGGCCCCGAACCGTTGCCATCGATCACGGCATAGGTAATGGTCCGGGGATTCGAAGCGGGGTCGATGTTGGCATCGAACGAAACGGGCAGCCGGCGGCCCAGGCTCGCTTCGGCACTCGCTTCGACGTGAATGCGGCCCGGCAGCGTCTCTTCGACGGCGGCTTCGGCCTGGTGGATTTCGCCATTGCGAAAGTCCGGCGCAAACTCGACAGCGCCAGGTTTCACCGCGCTGGCTGGCTCACCCTGGAACACGTATGGGAACGGTGGAGCGCCGCCGGCATTCAGATTGTCAGTGGGCCGCATGAAGAAGTTGAGATCGCCCTTGAGCGAACCGGTTTGCGTGAGCGCCGTCTCGACCACGGCGTTGCGTGTGCGGCCGAAGTACATGCCGTAGCCGAGTCGCAGCACCGGCCCGTGGCTCTCGCCCGTGCCCCACGCAAATGCGGCGCGCGGACCCCATTGACTGCCCAGAGCGGGCAAGTGCCCGGTGAGCGGCAAGTCAGCATTTTCGAGCATGGCAAGCGGTGGGGGAAGCTGCTCCAGTTCCCAGCGCATGGCAAGCGTGAATGCGGTGCGTTTGGCCGGCTGCCATTGCGACGTGACATAGCCGGCCCAGTCGTTGGTGCTCAGCCACCAGTCCGCCGGTCCCATGGTCTGCGAATAGTAGGTGTAGCAGGGCAGATAGCCCAGGCCGTGCAGCACGCCGGAGGTGTCGCGCCACGCTTTGCCGGTCTGATCGCAGTTGTGCTGATCCATCGGGTTGAGCTGGCCGTTCATGCCGAACGCGCCGAAAGCCAGAGCATCGGAGGCGAAATCCTCAACACTGGAGTAGTAATAGGTACCGGTCTGATTGCGCAACCTGCTGGTTGCATCTCGATTGTGGCTGACCTCGACGCCGGACTTCACCAGCAGTTGCCCGCGCACCCAGTTCAACTGCTCCTGTGCAAGGTAGAGACGCTCATCGGGGTAGCTTCCCCGTCCGAAGCGTGACGGATTTCCGATGGTGAAACCGTAGCGCGAATCCACGACGATCTGCGGAAGCTGACCCCAGGCATTGATGTTCAGCGACTGCTCAAACGGCGAGGGCGTCTCTGGCAATGCGCTTTGCACCTGGTGTCCATAGGACCCCTGCGTGACAGCGAGCAGATTGGGCGTGATAAAGGCTTCCCACCTGCCCAGCACCCATTGCTCGGTGGCTTGCGTCGATCCGAAGCTGTGCGTGCCGTAGGTCTCTGACGCGCGCGAAAACCCGCCGCCGGGGGAGTTGAGTTGCGCGCCGGACGACTCGAGGGTAAAACGATGGCGTTCGGCGACGCTCCAATCGACGCGGCCGAAGCCCATCCACTGCGACGAGGAGCGTTGCGCAGGTCCGAGAAGGCCGGCCAGGGATTCCAGCAGCTTCGAATACGCGCCAAGCCCCGCCGATACGGGATCGGCGCCGGCAATTCCAAGCTGTGCGCTCAACAGCTGCATCTGGTCGTTTGAGGGCTCGCGAAGAAGTCGTCGGGATGCTTTACGGTCGAAACCGCGGGGTCGTTGCGTTCGTCTCCATCGAGAGCCGCGAACCAGAACAGGCGCTGCTTATGCAAAACACCGCCAACGCCGACGCCCCATAGCGCCTCACGATCGCCGGGAGTGAACGGCAGCGGTGTGAATACAGGAATCGTAGAGTGCGTCGCGGCTGCCGTCTCCTGCACCCATTGCGTGAATGGATTCTGCGCCCCCAACATGTTCTGGCGATCGAAGACGAATGCCTGCCCGTGCAGATGCCCGGTGCCTCGCTGGGTCTCCACATTGGTGCGATTGGCGCGCGCCTCGCCGGCATCCGTCAATTGCAATTCGCGCACAGAGGACTCAGCCGATCCCGGGCTCATCAGCGTCGACGTGCGAATCCGTGCCTGCCCGGCTCCTGTGCTGCCGAATGCCAGTTGAATGCGCGCTCCATCGACGGTGGTATCGGGTGCAACTCCCGCGAACACGCGCGTGCGCTGGTCGTCCGTTGCTCGGGGCGTTTTGGGCGGGAGCGTCGAGGACGAAGTTCCGCCAATCGCGGCGGGCGAGAGGAAGAGCCTGGACCTGCGCCGCATCGAGCGATTGCGATGATGGTGATGCGGATTCAATTTGGGCTGCGGCGAGTGGCTTTGCTGCAATGGAGTTCGACGTCGGCGACGTCAGGCTTTCGAACTGCGTCGTCAGTGTCCCGGGGAGCGGCACGGTAAACAGGGCTTGGCTGGCGAGAGAGACGGCCGGCATGGAGATCGCAGTTTCGTGGATCGCGGGGGATGGCGGAAGTGTTGCTCGCCATTCGCGCAGCTGCACGGCGCTGGTTGACGCGATTTGCGAAGGCTGATGGATTTCCTGGGGGTGCGCAGCGAAACTGGGATGTGGCGCGGCGAACTCGATGGCTGTCTGGACCTGCGCCTGGTGTCCCGCGGCGACGTAGATACCCGAAACGCTGCCGTAGCCGAGCGGCCCTTCCGCTGTCAGTGTGTATTCGCCTTCGACCAGGCGGTCGAAGTGATACCTTCCAGAATGCGAGGTCTTCGACTGCTGTTGGGCGCCGGTTCGCGTGTTGTGAAGTGTGACCGTGACGTCCGCCAGCGGGGCCGAACGAATGTCGGTGAGTCTTCCGTCGAGCGAACCGGTTGCCGCCGGCTGTTGCGCGTGGGCACAGAACAGCACACACGCGCCGGCCATGATCAGCAGCGCGGCCCTCGCCAGCGGCTTCACCCAATATCGCGCCACTATCCGACAACCAGCTTGCGGTTGAAGAAACCTTGTTGTGCTGCACGGATTGCTTCGGTTTTCCCGAAAACAGATTTGCAACTGGCCAATCCCGGATCGGGAATCCTCCGACTCTGGGCGAGCCATTTTTCCTTGCAGTGAATTCGCCAGTGATTGTAAGGAACCGATGGGAAAAGCCGAGGTGATTCCACGCACAGGATGTGGTCTGAAATGGGACATCCGGATTACGGCTCGTAGGACAAAGCGGCGGGATTCGATAGACTTGTAATGACAGCAATCAAGATCTGGGCCATTCCTGGTGACGGGAAGCGGGCAAGGTTCCAAGTTGCTGAAAAACATTGAGTTATGTTCATTGATGAAGCCAAAATCCGGGTCAAGGCCGGCGACGGCGGCAACGGCTGCATGGCCTTCCGGCGCGAGAAATTCGTGCCCCGCGGGCGGTCCGTCGGGCGGCGATGGCGGCCGCGGCGGCGACGTCATCATGGAGTCGAGCCAGCGGCACAATACGCTCATCCACTTCCGCTACAACCCGGAGCACAAGGCGCAGCGCGGCGAGCACGGCATGGGTTCCAACTGCACCGGGCTCGACGGACAGATCAATCATCCTGCAAGTTCCTGTAGGAACAGCGCTTTATGACCAGGAGACGGGCGAGCTGGTGCACGATTTCCAGGAGCCCGACGAGCGCCTCGTGGTTGCCAAAGGCGGCCGCGGCGGCCGCGGCAACCAGCACTTCGCCACCAGCACCCACCAGGCTCCGCGCGAGCACGAGCTGGGCCGGTCGGGCGAGGAGCGCGCCTATCGGCTGGAGCTGAAGCTGCTGGCCGACGTCGGCCTGGTCGGCTATCCCGAATGCCGGCAAGTCGACGCTCATTTCGCGCATTTCAGCCGCGAGGCCGAAGATTGCCGACTATCCCTTCACTACGCTGGAGCCAAACCTGGGCGTGGTCACGGTGGGCGAGGAGCCGGATCAGCAGGCGTTCGTGGTGGCCGACGTGCCTGGACTGATTGAGGGCGCGCACCTGGGCTCCGGTCTCGGCACGCAGTTCCTGCGCCACATTGAGCGCACGCGGGTGCTGGTGCACCTGGTGGATGTTTCTGACGCCTCGGGCCGGCCCGATCCGGTGGAAGACTTCAAGGTGATCAACAACGAGCTGGCCAGCTTCGGCAACGGACTCGACGAGAAGCCGATGATCGTGGTCGCGACCAAGATCGACGTCGCCAATCCCGAAAAGCTGAAGAAGCTGACCACCTACGCCAAGCGCCGCAAGCTGGAGTTCCACGCCATCTCGGCCGTCACCGGCCAGGGAATCGATGAGCTGAAGTGGGCGCTGGCAAAGCGCGTGCAGCCGACAGAAGAGACCAGCGGCTCGAAGAAAACCGCTGTAGCTCACTGAACCACGACATAGACCACGGCGTTGTGGATGGTCCCATTGGCGGTCCCGGTAACAAGAACACTGTAGTTGCCGGCCGGCGTGGAATTTGGAGGCGGATTGCTTCCTGAGCCGCCACTGCCGCCTCCATTGCCGCCGCAGCCTGAGGCTGCGAGCACAGTCAATAGTGCCAGACCGAACAACAAACTCCGCTGGAATGCTCGCCGCGCGCGGCCACCGATCCAGATGATGCACAGGGCCACCATGCCGGCGACCGGCCATAAGCCATTTGGCGCGGCCATCGCTGTGTTGGGCAGAGTGGCGTTCACGGTTACAGTTGCCGACACGGTTCCGTTCAGCGTCACGCTGGCGGGGTTGATGGAGCAACTGAATTGTGCGGATGAGGGTTTACAGGTCAGCGCCACTGAACCGCTGAAATTGCTGAGGGAAGCCAGATTTAACGAGAAGGTTCCGCTACTGCCGGCTTTGACGGTGATTTGCGGAATTTGGGAGGCCAGCGTGAAGTCGCCCAGACCTGCCGTTTGATTGGCAGTCACACTGATCGAATTGCTCATTGAGGGACCGTTTCCGGTATCCCCTTCATAAATGGCGGTGATTTGGTTCGCGCCACTCGTCCAGAATGAAAGCGGGTTCAGTTCCAATGAGACAGAGGTGCTTGATCCCACGACATTGGTTGGTAAGTAGGCGTAGGTGAAGAGTATGCCGTTGTCGTAAAGATCGACATATCCAGTAGGCGCGGTGCTGCCGTCTCCCGAGCCGGAGACCGTGACGCTCACCTTCGAGAGGTCGGTACCCGAGATGGACGTCGGAGAAATGGCCAGGGCGGTAGTGGAAGCGGCAATCGCCGGAAGAGGCTGGACGTTGATCTCTTGGAGCACGTTGAGCCCTGACGCCTCCCAGTAGGTATCGCCGCTGTAAGAAATGGAGACAAAGTAGTCGCCAACCGCAAGATTGGGGAACGTTGCGACCGCTGACGACGTGCGCGAATTCACACCGCTTGTGGCTGTGAGTGTCGCGGTCTGCGAGTAGATGGGATTGAGGCACACGTAAAGGGGATTGATGATCGGTACGAGGCAGACCGTTACGGTTCCGGTTGGCGTAGCAGTTCCGCGAGGCACCTGGGACGGACTAGCGCCCAGGGTATACCAACCGCCCTCCGCCGTTATCCCGATATTCAGGGCGCTGCCCGGAGCCAATGAGGGCCCCCCGGTATTCGGCAAAGCGACCAGTGGCGAAAACAAAGTTTCATTGAGGAACGCCAACCCTGGCGTGACGTTAAACGTGACCCCAGTTGCCGATGATGGCTGAAAGCTCGCATCCCCTGGGTAGGTTGCTGTGGCCGTGTGTGTGCCGACCGACAGCGCGGGCGGAATCCAACTGGCGATGCCCGCGCCGTTGAGCGCGACGGTTGCGGAGTTGGAATCAATGGTGAATGCGGCGGTACCGGTGGCATTGCCGTCGGTCGTACCGGCGGCAGCGTTTATCCCTGTCGGCTGGATGTTCAACTGGAACGGTGCGTTGTACTGGACGGATCCTCCAGATGAGATGGCAGACGATCCGCTGATCATGGAGAAGTTGATATTCGATTTCTCGGGCTTCACAGTCAGAGATACCGGGGATGACGTGCTGGCGGCGAATGTCCCGTCGCCGCCGTAGTGGCCGGTGACCTGGTACTCACCGCCCGGGAGGTAGTTCACATCGCTGGTCGTGCCCGAACCGTTGCTCAAGGGGATGGAGAACTGGGCTGCGCTGGAGGGAACCGGGGAGTTGGTTAGGACGGCAACGGCGCCGGTGGGTGTGCCTGACCCGGATGCGGGAGATACCGATGCCGATACGGTGATCGGCGCCCCGTGGGTAATGCTGGCGCTCGATAACTGCAGGTTGGTGGTGGTGGGTTGGAACGAGATGGTGTTCCAACTGTTCACCAGCACATTGGCATCGACGGAGCCCAATCCACTGGCCTGGTCGTAGCCGGGACCAGCGGGATACTGCGGCGTGCCATAAATTCCATTCCATTGCAGGACGCAGATTGGCGGGTTGGAGCTGCCTCCGCAGACCTCGCTGTTGTTGCCCACAGTGATGTCGTGAAAAGCAGTGGGCTGTTGCTGTGCCAGCGGATAGAGCGTGAAGTTGGCCTGACCCTGCCGGCCATACTTCTGGTCGACAAGCGCCATGATTCCCGCCATGGCCGGTGATGAGGCAGATGTGCCTCCCACCAGCAGGACATCAGCTTCGCCGCCGGACGCGACGCATTCGCCTTCACCCGCGCAGATCGCGTATGTGCTCAGGTTCGCGCCGTTCGATGCGAAGAGCGAAACATCCGGGAGGTCGCGGGCGCCATCGGCAGGAACGCCGGGGCCTGTCTGCCATGCGGGCTTGGCATAACCGCTGGTGCATGCGCCTGTAGTGGAATTCTCAACCGAGCAGTTACTCACGCCGCCGCCGGCAGCATCGCGCTCGCCGCGCTGATATCCATCGGCGATGATGTTCAGGCCGTACGGATCATCCCACGGCTGCTCAGGCAGCGGGGCCAGCAACGATCCGAGGCTGTTGTCGTTGGTGCTGTTCCAGAGACTGGCTGCGCTGGCTCCTCCACTGGCGTAGTCGGAGTAATAAAAGTCTGTGCCACCCACGGCTACATTCCATGGGGTGGAGGCAAGTCCGCTGACGGTGTTGATCTCTTCGAGCAGGCACTCCGAACCACTATCGCCGGAAGCGACGAGGGCGGTTTGTCCCTGCGCTGCGGCCTGTTCCCAGAGAGAAGCCCAGAATTGGTTTCCGGCGTTCTGGAGGACGAACTCGCACTGGCCAAAGCTCACGCTCAAGACCGAGGCTTGATTGTCTTCAACGGCCCGCAGGGCTGCGAGTTCCAGCGGATCCACGAGATCACCGGCGCTGGCGATATAGAGATCGACTGTGGCCTTGGGCGCAACGGCGCCACTGACCTCCACGTCAAGATAGGCTTCAACGTCGACCTGGTTCAA
The DNA here is from genome assembly GCA_963774175.1 of uncultured Acidobacteriaceae bacterium. Classification (GTDB taxonomy): domain Bacteria; phylum Acidobacteriota; class Terriglobia; order Terriglobales; family Acidobacteriaceae; genus Telmatobacter. The sequence goes on along the minus strand of CAVZDT010000019.1, from coordinate 382,742 downwards.
GGTTCCAGGATCGTCGCCGTCAATCACGACCTGTGGAGTGGTGCCAGCGACTCCGAAGAGGCTCTGATAAGCAGCGACAAGACTCAGGTCAATGTTCGACTCATTGACGATGCCGATGGTCTGCCCCGCGCCGTTCACACCCGCTTTGTAGAGAGGCGCCAGATCGTACTGCGTCGCAAAATCTTCCGGGGTGACAAGATATGCGTTGGGGTTTGCGGTGCCGAACGGGTTTGGAATCGTCCACTCTGCCTTGGCCTTCCTGGTGCTGCGTGAGTAGACACCATGGCCCGCAACCCTCACATCAGGCGTGGCATGAGAACCGCCGAGTGGCGAGAGGCCGCGTACCAGCGGAGCCAGCGCTTCGGGAATTCGAATTTCTCCTGCATTCGCGTACGCCGTGCTGCCCCGGGCTTCGTATTGATGAATCTGGGTATGAAAGGCTTCGCGCACCTGGCCGGCATTGCCTGAAAACTCGATAAACTGCTTGCCCAGCGTCACTCTCGACACGCGCAGGCCATGAGAGCTAAGCCACGCGGTCGCGGTCTGAATGTCTGAATCCACCGGGCCAAACTGTTTGCCAAACTGCTGGGGCGTAAGCCACTTGTGATAACCGTCCGAGCCAACCGTATGCGCTTCGCGGAGGAATTTCTGCAGTGCTGCTTCACGATCTGGCGGCCGGTTCAATTGGAGAAGCATGCGGCCAGCGGCAAAATCGTCGCGTACAACCCCGCGGTCGACCCAGCCTTGTCGCGTTGGGGGCACACCGCGCGACAGAGTTACCAGCCGCGACTCATCGATCTGCCTGGTCACGAGGCCACGGGGTTGGGGAGTCTGCGCGAAGACGAAAAGAGGGGATGCACTGCACAGAATGAGAATCCACGAACGCAATCTCATTACGACTGCTCCTGACGTCCGGGGAAGCATCTGATTCCGCTACGATTCCTGACGCTAGCACAAAGGGCACGCACAAAATGTGTCGGCGGGTACGGTCAGGGTGCCCTTTTATCAATGGCTTAGACCATCGCCCGCTCTTTCACCATCAGGTATTGATTCAGCACCGATGATGCAACCGCCTCGGGGTTCAGATCGAGGGTGAGCGCTCCCTGCTCGTGCAGGCGGGCAAGCAACAGTTCGCGGCGGCCGGCCATCTCCTGTGCGGCGGCGGCGCGGAACATCTCCTCAACATTCTTCGGCCGCTGCTGCGCAATCGAGTCCACCTCCGGCTGCGCCATCGCGACAAAAAGCAGCACATGCCGGCGCAACAGGTTCATCGCGCCATCGATCACCTCGGGGCGCATTGCGGTTTCGGCAAGATCCGTGACCCACAGGATCAACGAACGCCGCGGCTGCAAACGGCCAAGAAGCGCAGTTGCGCGCAGATGGTCTGCTTCGCTCGATTCGGCGCGCAGCTGGGCCAGCAATTCAATCATCTGCCGCAGGTGTGCCGCGCCGCGCCCGGGCAGCAGCCGCTGCTGGATTGTCTGGCCGTACGCCAGCAGTCCGACGCGATCCCCGGAAAACAGCGCAAGCTGTGCCAGCGCCACCGCCGCCGTACACGCGTGATCCAGCTTGGAATGCGCGCGCAGGCTGCCCGCGGGCAGGGGCATCGTAGCGTCGCCATGCGGGGCTGCCACCACGCGCGAGCGCATCAGCCGACCGCAATCGAGCACGATCCACACCGGCTGGCTGCGCTCGGTCTGATACTGACGCGTGATCAGGCTGCCACGCCGCGCGCTCGCAGTCCAGCAGATGTCGCGCAGGTCGTCGCCTTCGCGATAATCGCGCAGGCTTTCAAAGTCACGGCCAAGCCCGCGCTGGCGCGTCTGGCGCAACTGCAGATCGATTTGCCGGCTGCGCGCGAGAAAAATCTGTTGCTCTTCACTGGTGCGCAGAGCGGGATAAACACGCACTGTCTGCGCCAGCGGCGCACTGGCCCATCGCTCCGCCAGGCCGAGCGGAGAACGATAGCGGATGTAGAGCGGGCCGGTCGTGCAGTCTCCGCGCTCCTGCGGCTCCACGCGATAACGGATGGGAGCGGGAACGCGCGGAAATACTGTAATCCGCAGCGGAGCCAGCTGGTCCGAAGCGTCTCTCAGCGCCGGCGGCAAATCATCGGTCAGGAAACATTCGATGATCACCGCGCCCTGGTTTTCGACGGTCAGCTCGATCTCCGTCTGGCTATCGAGTGAGGGCGCGTTCGACCAGTTGCGCGCCGCTATCAGCATTGCGGCACGCGGCAAGCGCAATCCATCCAGCAGCGCCGCCAGCAGCACCAGCCCGTCCCACGCCAGCATGGCGTAACTGAGCCGCTCATCCCAAACGCCCAGAATGAGAAACGCGAATCCCGCTATGAGCAGCGCGACGGAACGGGTGGTGAGTCCAAACCCCCAGCGGCCTCTCGGTTCGCAGGTGGCGCGAATCGATGCGGATGGAATGACGGAGAGATCATTGGCGCGGTACCGGAACAGCTGCAATCACATCGGCAAGGACACGGTCGGCATCGAATCCCTCCAATTCCGCTTCCGGCTTCAGCATCACGCGATGTCGCAGCACGGGAGGAATGGCGCGCTTCACGTCGTCGGGCACAAGATAATTGCGTCCGTCGAATGCCGCCGCGGCCTGCGCCACGCGCATCAGGCTCAGCGCGGCACGCGGACTCGCGCCCAGCAGCAGGGTGGGCCACTCGCGCGTGCGCCTTGCCAGGGTGAGGATGTATCCGTAGAGCTCCGGCTCAATGCGGATGGCGTGAACCTCTCTGCGCGCCTCGTCGAGCAATCCCGCCGTGATCGGCGTAATCGTCGCATCGTCCAGCAGGCCGGCGCCGGTTCCGGCATGATGCCGTTCCAGGATCTGCAACTCCTCGGCCTCGCTGGGATACGCGACCCGGATTTTCATCAGAAAGCGATCGAGCTGCGCTTCGGGCAGTGGATACGTGCCTTCGAAATCGACGGGATTCTGCGTGGCAAACACGGTAAACCAGCTGGGCAGCGGGCGCCGCGTGCCGTCACTCGTCACCTGGCGTTCTTCCATGCACTCGAGCAATGCAGCCTGGGTGCGCGGCGGCATGCGGTTGATCTCGTCCACCAGCAGCAGATCAGTGAATACGGGCCCTGCGTGGAAGGTGAACGAGTCGGTACCGGGGCGAAGGATCGTGGTGCCGAGAATGTCCGCCGGCATCAGGTCGGGCGTGGCCTGAACGCGCTGAAAGCCGAGTCCAAGCAGGCGGCCCAGCGCTTTCACCATCAGCGTCTTGGCTATGCCGGGCACTCCCTCGAGCAGCGCATGCCCCTGGCACAGAACCGCGATCAGCACTTCTTCAATCGCCTGCGATTGGCCGGCGATGACGCGGCCAAGCTCAGTGCGCGCGTGAGCGATCAGTTCTCCGGTGGCGGCCAGCGGGGCCTGCTGTTCAACATTTGTGTTCTCGCGTATTTCCTCGCTCATGAGGGCCTTTCATTGCTCGTGGATTCGATAACGACGGTGTGACTAGACCGGTTGCCGGGCATCGCCGCCTCGTCGAGCATCTGGCGGTGACGGTGGAGCGTCTGGATCGCCTTCAATGCCGCGCGCGGTTCAATCTTCTCATTCAATCTTGCTTCTTCGCATGCGGCGAGGTCGGATTCAAGGCTCGAGTCGGCTTGCGGGAAGCGGCGGCGAATGGCAGCAGCCAGGTCCGCCGCGCTCATTGGAGCCTGGCGCAATCCGCAAAGACGCAGGGCGTAGCGCCGGAAGCGCTCCCACGCAATGCTGACCGCAGTCGACGAAGCGCCGGCGCTGCGATAGAGCGAACCCAGCGCGTCAAGAAATTCGATGGGCGTGGCGCGCGCCGGCGGAGGAAGTTCGCGCACCGGTCCGCTGCGCCGGCTGAAACTGAAGACGATAAGAATCGAAGTGAGGAGCAGCCCGGTCCACAAAAGCGCCACCGTGGGGCCGGAAACATAGCTCCAATTACCGCGCACATCGCCGTGAAGCGACTCGTCCCAATAGAAGTGGTGACCATCGCGAGGTCCGATGGAATTCAGCAGCAGATCGAAGTTGGCGGCGCGCGCCAGCGAACCGTTTTCCAGCGGTGTGGAGCTCGCCCACCACACCACGTGGCCGCCGCCGTAGTTGTACTCGACGATTGCCGGCTGCCCGGAGCAACTGTACTCGATACGCTGCGTCGGGTTGCCGACCTCCCACGTGGCTTCCGGAATCATCCACACTTCACCGCTGTTTGCCAGGGAATCCAAGCCCTCGGGCTCGAGCTGGCAGGCGGAGAAGGTGAATTCTTTTGGCGTCCCGGCCTCGCCCCCCGGCACCAGGTATCCGCCCCAGAAGCCGGTAGCCAGCACTCGTCCCCCGTGCGCCAGGATTCGCTGGACCGCCTTGAAGTCTTCGGTCTCGCGCGTGAAGGGCTGTGCAAAGATGACGACAGTGTCGGGGTCGGCGGTTGCCGCCAGCTCGCCCAGCGGCCGCTCCCACCGCTCGATGTTATAACCCGCCCGCAAGAGCGATTCGTAAGCGGCTCGCGCGCCATGCTGGCCCGAGAGATAGGTGGACGGGAGCGGGTTGTCGTCGTTGTTGTCGTTGGGAATCACGAATCCAATCAGCACCGCCAGGCCGATGGCGATTGACACACTCCACAGGAGCAGGCGACGATCCCTGGGATCGAGCGACGACATAAACCTCATCGCGCACCGCCTTCGGGAGCGGCTGACAGACTGCCGGTGCTCGCCGATGCTCCGCCAGACATGAGCGACGAGGCCAGGTTTTCAGCGTTGCGGTAGTCGCTTTCGGCGGCGGGGCGACCGCCATACCAGAAACGCTCAAATGTGTTGGTCAACTGCGACAGTCCCGGCTTGCGAGGGTCCTCCGGAGCGATCAGCGCCAGGTACTCACGCGGTGTCCGGGCGCGGTCGGCTGGCCACAGCCGCCGCGACTCCAGCCGGGAGATTGCTGCCCAGTACACGAAATGAATGGCCTCGCGCCACAAGCCGGATGCTGCAGCACGCCGCGCATCCTCAAGCCACAACTGCCAGTCGCGGGCCGAGGCCGCACCGGGAGTGGGCCGGTCGTCGTCGAGCGTGAGTCTCACGCGCCAGCGCCTTTCCAGCCGCAGCAGGGAATACACCAGCGCGATGCAGACTAACAGGATGAATCCCCATACCAGCGCGCGCCCTACCCATGCCGAATGCGCTTTGAGGTTTGCTGCGCTTTCAAATAACCGATTCAGCCATTTGCCGAGTTTCTCAAGAACCGAGTCGCGCACGTTGGGCTGCTTCAGGTTGCGAAAGTCCGGACCGGCGAGCACCTGTTCCATGGTCGCGCGTTCCTGCGCATGATCCGGCACCGCGGCTTCCGGCGCGTGCGATTGGGCGAGGTCGTTCTCCAGCCGAGCCTTCGCATCCTTCAAGAGCTGCGATGTGGCAGGCTGATCTTCGTCGATGCCTGCGGGCTTCTTCGTTGTGGTTTGCCTGGCGTTCGTTTTTCCGGGCTGTGGATCTGGATCCTCGGCCTTGGAAAACAGCACGCGCAGCCATCCATAGCGGACCAGCCGAAGCTGCGGCTGAGATCCGATCACGACCGGAACCCGATCATCGGGGCCGACCAGCGCCGGGTCGCAACCGTTCACATTGCGCGCCTTCGCGCAGCCATCCACGAGCGTTGAAAGAGCGACGAGGTGCTGCCGGTAGTCGTCCATCGAGACGTCGTGCCAGCGCACGGTGGCTTGCGTCTGCGCGGGCGAAGATGTCTGCGCAGACGCCGCGATTGCCGCAAGCGCCAGGATGAGAACGGCCAATCCAGGAACTGTTTGTCGCGCGGACGTCACCCCTGCGTCTCCTTGGACGGAGCTGGCTCGGCTGCTGCGACCTGCGAAAGTTCCGCAACCGGCGTATTCACCCCGGCAGCACTCATCATCCACTCGATGTCGCATCCCTCAAGGCGTATGCGCTGATGATAAGCGTGAGCGCAACAGGAAACAACGGCCCAGTGAGAATCAGAAGATACATAGCCGGGCCACCAACTTCCCAGCATGGTGAGCCCATCCTTCCGGTCAGGCGGATGACAGCAATCCCCGGAAAGACGAGAATTCGCCCTTGAAGCGATTCTGAAGGAGCGGGCTCAGGCATAATGATGTCTGACCGCCCCACTTCTCTCGTTTCGCGCCGATGCCGGCCTGGGCACGTGACCGGTGAGCGCGAATGCGTCCGGAGCTTGTCACTTGTCTCAAAAGGTGGATCCCGTGCCAGTGGCGACCGCGGCGCACGACAAAATGGTCGCAGCCCGCAAAGCGAATATTTCGCTCCTGCTGCTTGCCGGCGCCGGCATCGCCGGACTCTACAGCATGACCACGAATGTTATTCCCTTCGGCAAGGGATTCGAGATGGTCGCGCTGGCAAAAAACCTGGCCTTCCACGGCGCGTATGCGAATCCGTTTCCAGTTCTCGCCACCGGCCCCACCGCGGCGAACCCTCCGCTGTATCCGTTCCTGCTGGCTCCCGTCTTCAGGATCCTCAGATCGGATGGTCTCGTGGTCTTCGTCGCGACGCTCGCCAACATCCTCGCGAATGCTCTTGTCGCCCTGCTCTTACCGCGCATTTCGGCCTTTTTCTATCGCGATATGCGTCCCGGTGTGGCAGCGGCGGTACTCTGGATTCTTGCGAGCCAGCTGATGCCGAGCTGGGACGTCGGCTTTGTGGGTCCGACGCTCATCATCTTTTGCCTGATCACGGCAGCGACAATCCAGAAGCCGCGGTTTCAAATCTATGCCCTCGTATCTGGTTTACTCGCGGCGGCTCTTTTCCTCTTCAATCCCTCGACGGTGCTGATCTTTGTCCCCTGGATCGCTTTCCTGGCATACCGGCATCGCCGTGCTCCAAAGCAGACCGCGGCCTATTGCTGCCTGATGTTCATTGTTCTGTTTGGCGCGGGCGCGGCCTGGGGATTTCGCAATCAGCAACAGCTCGGCAAATTTGTAATCCGTACCAACCTGGGAATGACTCTCTACGCGTCAGATAACGACTGTGCACGTTCGAGTATGCTGGCGTCGGAAGCGAGCAATTGCTACCAGTCGTATCATCCGAACACCAGTGTTCAGGAAGCTCAACTGCTCAGCACACTTGGTGAGATTGGCTATGATCGGCTCCGCGTGAACGCCGCGAAAGCGTGGATTCGAACCCATCCGGGACCGTTCCTTCGCTTGACGGTCGCGCGAGTACGAGATTTCTGGTTCCCGATTCCTGGCGAACACCCATTCAAGGCTGGCGTAATCTGGCTGGCCACGTTGCTGTCGCTCCCCGGACTTCTGCTGATGTCGCGAAAGCGACTCGAGATAACGGCGTTCGTTCTTTCTGTCCTGTTGATTTACCCGCTCATGTATTACATCGTGGTGAGCGATGTCAGGTATCGCCTGCCGGTTTTGTGGCTTACGCTTCTTCCCGCCGGCTTCTTTCTGGTGCAACTCTGGGATCGTCATCGACAATCTTCGGCAAAGTAAGCCGGAAATTCCCGCACTTTCGCCGCGCAGGTCGCCCAGCCTGATTACCATCAATGAATAAGCTTCGTTCAAGGAGCGGTCCCGATATGAAAATGCGTCCGGGTACGCAAACCGGCTTTCTTCTCTGCGGCAAGGAATGGACGGACGGAGAGGCGCTTGAAGTGCACTCGCCGTGGGACCAGGGGCTGGTTGGCAAAGTTACGCTGGCCACCCGCGCGGATGCACGCGAAGCCGTGAATCATGCTACGGCCAGCATGCGCCGCACGCGCGCCCTGCCGCGATGGAAACGGCGCGAGATTCTTGAAGACATCGCGGCCTCGCTGATCGAGCAGAAAGACCGGTTCGCCAAGCTCATTGTCGCCGAAGCCGGCAAGCCCCTGCGCCTGGCGCGGGCCGAGGTCGACCGCTCCGTGCTCACCTTCAAGACGGCGGCAGAAGAGGCGGCACGGCTCGGAGGAGAAACCATTCCGTTGGACCTGACCGAGGGAAACGAGAATCGCTGGGGATTGGTGCAGCGTTTTCCGGTGGGACCGGTGCTGGCAATCACGCCGTTCAACTTTCCTCTGAACCTGGTTGCGCACAAGGCTGCCCCGGCGATTGCTTCCGGATGCCCGGTCCTGATCAAGCCATCGCCGCAAACGCCGTTTACCGCGCTGGCCCTCGGAGAGGTGATTTTAAAGGCCGGATGGCCCGAAGAGGCTCTGGCCGTTCTGCCGCTGGCGAATGTCGACACCGCATGGCTCGCCGAGAAGGAAGATCGCATCAAGCTCGTCAGCTTTACCGGCTCGGCAAAGGTCGGCTGGGAACTGAAAGCGCGCTCCGGCCGCAAGCGGGTCCTGCTCGAACTCGGCGGCAATGCGGCGCTGATCATCCACAGCGACTACCGCGACCTGGACGGGGCGGCCGAGCGCACGGCGCACGCGGCGTTCGGATACGCGGGGCAATCGTGCATCAGCGTGCAGCGCGTGTTTGTCGACAAGAGCATCTTTCAGACATTCCTCTGGAAATTCGTCGAAGTCGCGGCCAAGTTGGTTTCCGGCGATCCGGCGAGCGAGACCACGGAGATCGGCCCGATGATCCGGCCCGGGGAAGCGGAGCGCATCGAAGCGTGGATCAAGGAAGCGGTTGCGGGCGGCGCGCGCCTGATCGCAGGAGGCGAGCGCACAGGGCTCCATGATTGCTCCCGCGATTCTCACCGGCACCAAGGCGGGCATGAAGATTCGGGACGAGGAGGCCTTCGGTCCCGTGGCGGTTGTGGAACCGTATGTCGATTTCGAAGAAGCGCTCGCCGAGGTGAATCACTCGCGCTTCGGCTTGCAGGCCGGACTGCTGACGCGTGATGCAGGACGCATCCTGACTGCCTATCGCGAGCTTGAGGTTGGTGCGCTGATCGTCGGCGACACGCCGGCCTGGCGGCTCGATCCGATGCCGTACGGCGGCGTGAAGGACTCCGGCCTGGGCCGCGAAGGCATCCGCTCGGCGATCGAAGAGATGACCGAGCCGCGCATGCTGGTGATGTCGGGAATGAGCTAGCGTGTTATTCCGAACTCAACTGACGTTCCCGAATGGATTGTCGAGCGAAGGACACTGAGGGGTGAGGAGTTCGGCGCCGTCGGGTGTGATGTGCATATCGTCTTCGAGGCGGATGCCGAACTCACCCGGAATGTAGATGCCGGGCTCATCGCTGAAGGTCATGCCCGACTGAATCTTCGGATTCAGATCCCAACCGAACATGTTGTTGTGCACAAGGTAGCACCACTCGTGCATGTCCATGCCGATGCCGTGACCGACGCGGTGCGTGAAGTATTTGAAGCCGGGACCGTAGCCGCCGTCGACGATGACCTTGCGCGCGGCGGCATCGACGTCTGCAGTGGGCACACCGGGACGCGCGGTGTGAAGCGCGGCGGACTGTGCACGGCGGACGAGATCGAAGACGGAAAGCATCTTGTCTGACGGCTTTCCCAGGACGAAGGTGCGGGTGATGTCGGAGGTGTAGCCCTCTACATCGCAGCCGTCATCGAGCATGAGGATCGATCCCTCGCGCAGCGTCTGCGGCTGGCGCGAGCCGTGGGGCAGCGCGGTGAACTCGTCGACGTTGAGGCTGGCCTCGCCCTTGAATCCCACGCGGTGATAGGCGGCGGCGATCAGCGACTGAACGTCGCCGGTGGTCATGCCGGGTTCGAGCGATTGCGCGACGGCGCGATAGACCAGCAGCGTGGCGCGACAGGCGAGGCGCATGCACTCGACCTCATGTGCGCTCTTGATCATGCGGCATCCGGCAGTGATGGGGGTGGCCGAGACGACCGTGACATGCGGGCTGGCAGCGCGAATGCCTTCAGAGAAGACGAACGCCATTTCCTCGTCGAGCCCGATGGTCGCCGCGCTGAGACCGCGATCGGCGAGTCCGCGGCCCAGCAGGGCGTAAGGGCTTTCGTCTTCCTGCCAGGTGAGGATGTCGCAGTTTGCAGCCAGCGGACCTGCGCTGAGAAGCTCCCGTGCGCGGCCCTCTTCAAATGCGGGGCAGACGAGGAACGGCTTCGACCGCGCAGGAAGCACGAGCGCCCACAGGCGTTCACCTCCATAGAGATGCAGGTCTGCGAAGTACACCGAAGAGCTGGTGGAGTTGGCGAGGACGATGGCGTCGATCTTTGCCGACGACATGAGCTGACGGGCGCGCTCAATGCGTGCTTCGCGCTCGACATTGGTGAAGGGACGGGCCTGGTCGGAGAGGTTGGGCAGCGCTGCGATGGCCGGCGGCACTTGCTTTGCGGAGGATGGAGCCTGGGCGGCAAGATGCCGTGCGCTGAGCGCAGTAGCCGCGGATGCGGCGAGAAAGTTGCGACGGGTGAGAGCTGGAAAGGAAGGCATGATCCTCCGGGGAAAAGGCTTGAGCTTGCCTTTAGATTATCGTCACGGAACCGATTAATGATTGCTTGATAAAATTGCGGCCATGAATCCCGTCCAATTCAATCTGCCGCAGGATCGCATTCCACGGGCCTGGTACAACATTGCAGCCGATTTGCCGACGCCGTTGGCGCCGCCGCTGCACCCGGGAACGCTGAAGCCCATCGGACCTGACGATCTGACGCCGCTGTTTCCGATGAGCCTGATCATGCAGGAGGTAAGCCAGGAGAGGGAGATCGAGATTCCCGATCCGGTGCGCCAGGTGTACGCGCAATGGCGGCCATCGCCGCTGTTCCGGGCGCGGCGACTGGAGAAGGCGCTGGATACGCCGGCGAAGATTTACTACAAGTACGAGGGCGTGAGCCCGGCGGGCAGTCACAAGCCGAATACGGCGGTGGCGCAGGCCTACTACAACAAGGTGGAAGGAACGAAGCGGCTTTCGACAGAGACCGGTGCCGGGCAGTGGGGTTCATCGCTGGCCATGGCGTGCGCGTTTTTCGGCCTTGAGTGCAAGGTCTACATGGTCCGCGTGAGCTACAACCAGAAACCCTATCGGCGCGCGTTGATGGAGGCATTCGGGGCCAGCGTAACCGCCAGCCCGAGCAACGAAACGGAGTCAGGCCGCGCGATCCTGGCTGAACATCCCGACACTAACGGCTCGCTGGGTATTGCGATTTCAGAGGCCGTGGAAGTAGCGGCGAAGGATCCCAACACCAGGTACGCACTGGGGAGCGTACTGAATCATGTGCTGCTGCACCAGACAGTGATTGGACTCGAAGCCATGGAGCAGATGGCGATGGCCGGAGATGAGCCTGACGTAATTGTGGGATGCACCGGCGGCGGATCGAATTTTGCGGGATTGGTGATGCCGTACCTTGGCCGCAAGATCAAGGGACAGTGCCATGCGCGCGTTGTCGCGGTGGAACCGGCGGCATGCCCGAGCCTGACCAAGGGGCCGTTCAGATATGACTTTGGCGACACCGGTCACCTGACGCCACTGGTCAAGATGCACACGCTGGGATCGACATTCATTCCGCCTGGAATTCACGCTGGTGGGCTTCGCTACCATGGCATGGCCCCGCTGGTATCGCACGTGCTGGAACTGGGCCTGATTGAAGCCACAAGCGTGCAGCAGCTGGACGCGTTTGCGGCAGGTATCCAGTTTGCGCGGGCAGAGGGGATTATTCCGGCGCCGGAGGCCAATCACGCGGTCGCGGGTGCGATTCGCGAGGCGCTGATTGCGAAAGAAGAAGGCAGGGAACGGACCATCCTCTTCAATCTCTGCGGGCATGGGCACTTCGACATGCAGTCATACATCGACTACCATGCCGGAAAACTGGAGAATTACGACTACCCCGAGGAAGAGATTGCGATGGCGCTGGCGGGGTTGCCCGCAGTGGAGTGAACACGACAACCGGAATCAGCGTTCATCGCCGATCGCCAGCGTCATGCAATGCTGCTGGGTGACTTCGCACTGAAGCATGTCTTCGGCCAGCAGATTCCAGCCGACGAAGCCTGCGAACTTGCCGCCTGGCGATTGCTCCAGGGTCGGCGCGAGGCCATCGCCGGTTTCAGCGTCATAGTCTTCGTGCATCGATCCCCACTTTGCAATGTCGCGGTGCAGATCAGCGGCGAGCGCGATGGCCAGCCGGTGGGCTTCGTCGTTGAAGCCGTAGCGGCGCAGCGCGATCCAGTCGAGGAAGTTGGCATTGATCCAGATGGGGCCGCGCCAGTTGGAGTAGGGATCGATGATGGCCTGGTTGTTGTACGCCGGATCGAAGTGCGAGAGGCTGCGGAAGCCGTGATTCGAGCGCATCTGCTCGGGATTGAGCAGGTAGAGCTGGATCATGCGCCGGCCTTCGTCGCGAGGAAGAATGCCGTCGACGAGGGGCAGGAAGTTGGTCCAGGCAATGACGCGGACGATCGCGCCCGTGTCGCGGCGGCGATTCCAGAACATGGCATCGCGCGGAACCCACAACTGGCGCAGGATGGCGTGGCGCGTGGCGACGGCTTCGGCCTCGTAGGCGCGGGCTGTGGCGTGATCGCCGAGTTTGTCGGCGATTGTGGCCATGGCCAGGTATTCGCGCATAGCGTAGACCGAAGCGTCGACAGCGAGAATGGCGCTGCGGTCTTTGGGATCGTTGCTGAGGGCGGAGTTGTTGTCGGCGCCCGATTGCATGGCGTTGTCCCAGAACCACAGCTTCCACTTCGAGTCGTATTGCGTGCGTTTCCTGTACTCGAGAACCCGCTGCATCGCGGGCCAGACGGGGCGGATCCATTCGTAGTCATGCAGGTCTTCGGCGGCGACGACGCGCGCCCTGCGCGAGGAACGGCTTCATTGCGAATTTGCCGAAGAGTGGTCGGGGTCCCTTGGGCGTGATGCAGCCGGCCACATAGCCATCGGCGTCTGCCGAGCCGGCGAAGCCAAGAACCCAGTCGCGCAGATACTTCGCGTTCGTCGGGATCCTGGTTGGCCCAGTGCAGGCCGATAAAAAAGCCGTCCCAGTCCCACATCTGGTTGTAGTAGCCGGCGGGGATGAGATAGGGATGCTTGATGTATCCGTCGGCGGGGCGGATGGTCTGTGGCGCGAGGCGATCGAAGTCGGCGGTGAGATCGCGGAGGAGAGCGACGGGATCCGGTTGCTCGGAGGGCGTTTGGGCCGAAGACAGTGCAAACGGAATCAGCAGAGCAACAGCTGCCAGGAAATTACCGCGAGCTTTCTTGCGATGGATTGGCACGGGGGAATGATAACGCAGTGCTCAAATCGGCTTTACTTCATGCGTTGAGCTTCGCTGCCTGCTCTCGCTGAGTCTGGATGATCTGGTAAACATTGCGCGCGTCCGGTATGTCGAAAAATGTGAGAGTGGCAAGGTCGATGTCGATCTGGTTGCCGCGACGATTTCGGCCAAGGCCCCAGTTGGGAGCGAAATAAGTGGCGGATGGGAACTCGATAGTCCCAACCCCGTCGGACCGCACCGACAGGGCTGCTGAATCGAGATTGCGGAAGTAGCCGTCAATGATCTTCCGGCTCATGCCGGTGGTTACGACAAGAGCGCGCTTGTTGGTCACCGCATAGAAAGTCCTGCCCTTTCTCCATGCGGTGTAAACGAACCGCCCCCAGATCAGGTACTGGCCCATCACTACGAAAGGGATTCCCCAGAGCATGAAGAAATCAGGCGCCCAGTGGGCTTGCGTAGCGTTTCCAACGTGGCCCGTCACGCCCCATTCCCAAAAGATGGCGAAACCGCCCCACAAGAGGCTGAACGGGATGGCAAACAGATCTCGCTGATGGAAAATGATGCGCTTCAGGGGCTGTCCACACCACAGCAGCGATTCGCCGGAGAGCAACTCCGATTGAATCTCCGGATAGTAGCCCGTATTTGCGCTGCTGGAGTATGTGGCCATCTCAGTTATGCACGCATTATCGCTCACACCGGTACGACTTCGCTGACCTGAACGACACTATTGCCGCTGTAGTATTTGCGCTGGTCGGCGATCAGGTCGGGCGCAGTTGCGGCGAGCGCAGTATCGAGGTCCAGCATGGTTTCGAAGTAGAGATGGCCGATGGCATGGTAGTGCGAAGGCGTGCCGGGCGGGAAGGCTCCGATGCCGCGGTCGACTTCAATGCGGACCAGTCCACGCGGCACCAGCAGCTGGCGCGCCAGGACGAGGTGAGGCCCGAGGTAATAGTTCCAGTCGAAGGTGGATGCGGGTGCGGCGGGATACATCACGCTGAGTCGGACCATGGATTGGGAATACAGCGCTGCGAAGCCAATGTCAACGGATCTGCGGCAATTCCTGAGTTGGGGTGTCCTGTTGTCGGTCGGTGCAAGGTCGCCGCTCCCTGATGGTCGCGTCGACTGGAATGCAGTGCCTCCGGATACGGCTACTCAGGAATTGCTTTCAGATCCTTGGTCCCACTCTTGTCACGGAAGGCGACGACAAGGATCGGCACACGGGTGGTGCGGTTTATTGCCTTCTTATTGGAAATGGAGCAGGACATTGAAGGCCGATGGATCTTGCCCAAGATACTCGATGTGAGCCTGCGATGCGGTCTCGGGTGGCCAATCGGCGGAGTTCTTCTTGAGCCAGTCTTTCAGAAGCTTCGGGTTGTAGAGTCTGCCTTCAAGTTCCGTCCACGAAGCGGTCAGTTCTTTGGCAACGCCGGCGCGCGGTTCGATGCCCTCCATCAGCAGCCCGCCAAACGTAACCGGGCGCCCCTGATCGAGATCGATCGCGAGGCCGATGGTATGGCGGGCGTTGTCGTAAACGGGCTTGGGAATCGCGCCGAAGTTGGCATAGCCCGCAGAGCCGTACAGAGCCTTCAAGTTATCGAGGCCTTTGCCGATCTTGCCGGCGCTGAAGATGGCGCCGTCGTCAAGCGGGAACTGCCTTCGAAGCTGAGCTGCAGTGAAGACACTCTGACCTGGATCAACGGTGAACGTGATTCCGGCGAGCCGGTATTGAGCGCCGGCATGAACATGGATGGTGACATCCGCTTCGCACGCAGACTGGGCAGGATGGACATGACTGATCTGAGGTTTGTCGACTTTCGCAAATTCGTAGCCGGCATCGCGGAATTTGAAGCGAATTCGCTCGGCCAGAGCTTCGAGGTTGTAGGTTCCGCCCTGGAAGGCGCGGATGATGTCCTGCCGCTGATTTCGGTGAAGATCGCCGGACGCAAGCGTGAGCTTGTGGATGCGGTAGACGGCCGGCGGCGAGGCAGTCTGAGTATGTGCGCCTGCGCCGAACGCGAGAAGCGGAAGAAGGGCGATGCAGAACCGGACGTGCATGAGTGAACTCCAAAGATTCCAGGTCCGAACTGGTTGTCGAAGAGCCCACCGGAATAGACGATCCAGGAGAGAAAGCGTGAGTTACCGCGCAGATGTAGCCGGCAGAATTTCGATGTAGTCGAGCGCAGCAGGGTCGGTCCCATCGGGCGCTCCCTGGATGCTTAAAACATCCCCCGGCTTCAGATTCACGGTGAGTACGTTGAAGCGCGTGGAGTTGTCACCATTGGGGCGCTGCGAAGGCAGCTTTGCATTCGCAGTCCATCCGATTAGTGGATGGCCATTGAGCAGAAATGTGAAACGCGCATCGCCGCCCTGCAGGTCAAAATACTGTACGGCGATGTTGAAACGGCCGGCCCCGCCGTTCCAGGTCCATTCGGCAGAGCAAGTGCGAGGAGCCTCAGGGGCTGAAGCCCTTCTTTCTTCTGGGGTCGCATTCGGCACGACTGAAGTCGTGCCCTGACACAAGACTGCTTTTCCCTGGGACGCGTCTTCCCACGGATGTCACGTCGATGACTTTGTAGCCGGTGAGGCGGGCGTCTTCGGCTTCCAGGCGGTTGGGATAGTGACCGGCGCGGCCCTTCTCATCGGGGATTCCGCTTAGCTTGAGGAAGTACTGCACGATCGGCGTCGCGCCACACGATGGCGTGGCCCGGCCTGGTATTCGAGGCGGGCGAGCATGTCGTTGTACAGCGCGGGGTCGATGCGGCCCTTGAGCGTCTCCCAGTCATCGACGAACTGCGCGGCCTGCGCGGCGCCCTCGTAGTGGCGAGTCGTAGATGTACTGGATTACGGTCTTGCCGTCGTGCAGCTTGTACGTGTACGGCACGTGATGGAAGAAGAGCAGCAGATCGTCGGGCGTGGTGGCGGCGGACTCGTAGATCTTCGCGACTTCGGGCGGGTATTGGCCGGCGAAGCCTGTGCCGGTGGCGACGGTGCGATCTATGCCGACGCCGTCGTGGTCGGCCTTGTGCCACTGGCCCCAGCCGTTGCGCTCGCTGGACTCGATGTTGGGGCCGTAGTGGCTGCCGGTGATGTCGGTGAGCGTCTGCAGGCCGAGCGGGCCGGTGTAGTCCTCGTACGCCGGCCAGATCTGCATCAGCATGTTGTCGACGGTGCGGACGACGTCGGGATCGGTGCCGATGGTCTGCCGTGTCCACTCGTCGGCGATCTGCTCGGCAGTCAGATTCGGGATTCCACGCGAGGCGGCCGAAGGCGTAGAGATTGGCGAGAGCCAGCGGCGAGCCGAGCCACGCGTCGCGGCCGACGCCGGCGACGCCGACCATGCCGCCCAGAGGCGCTGGAAGCTCTTGCCGGCAATGATCTTCTTCGACCGGCGTTGAGCCGCCGTTGGCGCGCAGGTCGAAGTCGAGAACCCACTTCCACATGGGCGCGAGGTAGACGAGATGGCGCTGCTGGCCGGTGTACTCCTGCGTGATCTGCACTTCCATGGCCTGGCTGGTTTGCGCGAGGCCCGCCGAAGAGCGGCGAGACCGGCTCCTGCGCCTGGAAGTCGATGGGGCCTTCCTTGGTCTGGACGATGCACGTTGGGCGCGAACTTGCCGTCGAGCGGATGAAAGATGTCGTAGGCGGCGCGGGCGCGGTCGGCCTTGGGATCGCGCCAGTCGAGATGGTGGTTGTAGACGAAGGCGCGATAGAGCACGACGCCGCCGTGGGGCGCGAGCGCGGCGGCGAGCGTGTTGGCGGCGTCGGCAGGGGTGCGGCCAAAGCTGGCGGGGCCGGGCTGGCCCTCGGAGTCGGCCTTGACGGTGAAGCCGGCGAAGTCGGGGATGAGCGTAGTAGATTTCGTTGACCTTGGCGGCCCACCAGGCTTTCACCGCCGGGTCGAGCGGATCGTAGGTGGCGAGACCGCCGATTTTCTGCGGGCTGGCGATGTCCACGCTCATGGCGAGACGCACGCCCCATGGGCGCATCGCGTCGGCGATTCGGGCGATGCCCTTGAGGTGGTCGGAATCGAGAAGCGGCGGGGCAGCGTTCACGTTGTTGACGTTGCAGCCGTTGATGCCGACCGAGGCCAGCAGGCGCGCGTATTCGGCGACGGGCGCGAGGTCGTCGCGGACGTTGCCGCCCTCGAAGAAGATGCTGCGGCCTGCATAGCCGCGCTCGATGGAGCCGTCGGGGTTGTCCCACTCATCGACCCAGCGGATCGGCATGGCGGGGTGCTCGCGCAAGTTGGACCGACTCAGGTCAGTGCCCTGCGCGAGGTTGCGCAGCAGCGCAAAGGCGCCGTAGAGCACACCGCGGTCGCTGCCGCCGACGACATCGATCTCGCGGACGAGGTCGCCGCGGCATTGCGGAAATGACAAACTCATCAGGTTCGAGGGAGAGGTTGGCGCTCTTCGGATTGTGCATCGACATCTGCTGCGCGGTGCCGAGCAGAATCATGTTGGGGCCCATCTCCAGCGGCTTGCCGGAGAGCGAGAGCAGCCCGCGGCGCAGTTCGATGGCGGCTGTTTGCTGAAGCGGGCTCTGCCCGAGGGTGTTGACCTGGGTTGGAACGCCGAGGGGCTTGCCGGTCGGCTGGTACTTGAGCCACGCCTGCGCGGCGGTTTGCGCGGAGACAGGAAGAGAGCAAGCCACAGGCAGGGCGAAGATCCCGATCAGGGTTCGCCATATCCCAGGTTTCAACATCGAAACCTGGGGCACCCAGGTCCATAAGGCAGCTTTATTGGAGCCAGTTGACGGTACGGGCGCGATGCTCCGCATCCAACCGTTCTATCATCCCGAAGCAGGCCATGCTGGCCGGTTTACACTGAGTTGTTTGCGTTTTTCAGGAGGACCTCCCATGTTGCCTGGCACCATGCAGGCGGTTGTAAAGGCCCAGGCTGCACCGGGCGTTGAGATCCGCGAAGTGCCGGTACCGCAGCCGGGAGCGGGCGAGGTGCTGGTAAAGGTGTCGGCCGCCAGCGTGTGCGGTACCGACCTGCACATCTACAACTGGGATCAATGGGCGCAGGGACGCATTCATCCGCCGCTGATTCCCGGGCACGAGTTTGCCGGAGCCGTGGCCGCGGTCGGACGTGGCGTAACCACCGTAAAAGAGGGCGACCTGGTGAGCGCTGAGATGCACGTGGCCTGCGGCAAATGCCTGCAGTGCCGCACCGGCCTCGCGCATGTCTGCCAGTTCGTGCGCATCCTCGGCGTGGACGCGAACGGAGCCTTTGCCAGCTACGCCGTCATTCCCGAGTCCAACATCTGGAAGCTCTCGCCCGGCGATTCCTCACGAGTATGCCAGCGCTGCTCGATCCCCTGGGCAACGCAGTGCATACGGTACTCTCCGGCCCGATCGCCGCCAAGACCGTGGCCATCACCGGCTGCGGAGCCATCGGGTTGTTCTCGATCGCCGTGGCGAAGGCCTGCGGCGCGGCCAAGGTGTTTGCCATCGAGGTGAACGCGCACCGGCGCAGCGTGGCGACGAAGATGGGCGCGGACCTTGCGCTCGATCCCGGTGAAGGACAACGTGGCGGAGCGTATCTGCGAGGCCACGGGCAACACCGGCGTCGACGTGCTGCTGGAGATGTCTGGCGTGCAGTCGGCGATGGCCCTGGGGTTTGACGTGCTGCGCACCGGTGGCCGCGCATCGCTGCTGGGCATTCCCTCACAACCGGTGGAACTCGACTTTGCGCGCGACATCATCTTCAAGGGCGCCACGGTGCTCGGCATCAACGGGCGCAAGATGTTCGAAACGTGGTTCCAGATGGAAGCGCTGCTGGCCGCGAACAAACTGCACCTGGATCCGGTGATCACGCATCGGCTGCGGCTGGACCAGTTTGCCGATGCCATGAAGCTTCTGGAATCCGGCGAAGCCATCAAGGTCGTTTTGAAGCCCGAATAAGCTCGTCCGGTCCCGCCCCTTGCCTCAATTCGTCGACCTGCGCACGTTCTGTGAATCAGGTAGCTCTTGACACACCTAGTTCCCTATGCCTAGACTTCTCCATACCAAGAGTTCTAGGGGTAGAAATGGCCAAAACCGATCTTCAGGGAACACTCGATCTGCTCGTTCTCAAAACCCTCGATCAGAACGGCACGCTTCACGGCTACGGCATCGTCCTGCACATTCAGAGCGCCTCCAACGAGATGCTGCGCGTGGAAGAGGGCTCGCTTTATCCGGCGCTCCATCGCATGGAGCAGAGCGGCTGGATCTCCGCGGAGTGGGCGCTGACTGAAACCAACCGCCGCGCCAAGTACTACAAGCTCACCACCCAGGGTCGCCGCCAGCTCCAACAGGCCGAAGAAAGCTTCGATCAGCTCGTCAAGGGTGTACGCGCCGTGTTGCGCTACGCCTGACCTGCACCCAGCACCACGGAGGTTGTCTCGGATGGCCGTCCTTCGCCGTTTCGCCAATCTTTTCCGCCGTTCCCGCGTCGACCGCGAGATCGCCGATGAGCTCCAGTCCCACATCGACCTGCGCATGGAGTCGAACCTCGCCGCCGGCATGTCTCCTGAAGAAGCTCGCCGCGACGCGCTGCTGCGATTCGGAAACCCCACCTCCACGCGCGAGCGCGTTGTCTCCAGCGATGCCGCGCTCGGCCTCAGCGGCTTCTGGCGCGACGTCCGCTACGCTTTGCGCCAGCTTCGCCGAGCCCCGGGCTTCACCATCACGGTGATTGCCACCCTGGCCATCGGCATCGGCATCAACACCGCGCTCTTCAGCAATATGGATGCCGTCGTCCTTCATCCGCTGGCCGTGCCCCAGCTCGATCGGGTGGTCACGATGTCGGAGCAGCAGGACCGCAAGAGCTACGTGTTCGGCTATGAGCAGGTCACGCTGGCCAATTACGAAGACTGGGTGCGCCAGGGCCGCTCTTTCGAGAGCATCTCCATTCGCGACGAAGACGACAAGACACTGACCGGAGCCGGCGACGCCACGCGTATCGAAGCCGCCCTTACATCCGCCAACTTCTTCTCCGTACTCCGTGCCGCTCCGTTCCTCGGCCGAGTCTATAACGACTGGGAATGCCGCCCCGGCCAGGACTCGGTCGTTGTGCTGAACTATGGATTCTGGAAGCGGGCCTTTGCCGGCAATCCGGCCGTTGTGGGACGCAAGCTTGAGCTCGACCAACGCCTCTACACCGTCATCGGCGTCATGCCGAAGACCATGCAGTACCCCTCGACGGCCGACGTCTACCTGCCGTTTGCACCCACTCCGCAGCAGCTCGCCAACCGCTCCGACCACAATTACCTCGTGGCCGCACGCCTGCGCGATGGCGTTAGCGTGAAGCAGGCGCAGGCCGAGATGCGCACCATCGCCCAGCACATTGCCCAGGCATATCCCGCGACCAATACGGGCTGGTCGATCCACGTTGAGTCGCTGCTTGACGGTATCAACGGTCCATTTACGAACCTCTATTACAGGCTCATTCTTGGCGCCACGCTCTTCGTCCTGCTGGTTGTCTGTGCCAACATCGCCAATCTCCAGATTGCGCGAGGCATTACTCGTGGATCCGAAATCGCCATGCGCACGGCGCTCGGTGCGCGGCGGGGCCGCATCCTCCGCCAGCTCCTTACGGAAAACATTCTCCTCGGCCTCATCGGGGGCGCTGCGGGCCTGGCTGTGGCTGCGCTCTATCAGCATTACCTCCTCGTCAGCATGCCGCCGCGCGTGGCGCGCTACATGGCCGGCTGGTCGAACACCAGCCTGAACGGCCGCGTGCTTCTGTTCTCCTTTGCGCTGGCAACCCTCGCCGGGCTCGCCGCCGGAATGGCTCCCGCGATCGGAGCCTTGCGCGTGAACCTGGTCGATCAACTCAAGGCCGGCTCGCGTTCCGCCGTCGGTTCCGGCCGCAACCACCGGCTGCGCAGCATTTTTGCAGTCGCGCAAATCGCCCTTGCAGTAGTGCTTGTCGTCGGCGCCGCCCTCATGTCGAAGGGCATGAACAACTATCTGCACGCGGCGGATTTTTATCAGCCCGACAAAGTGCTCACTTTCGGCGTCAGCCTGCCCGCCGCGCGTTACGACACGCCGCAAAAGCAAGCTGACTGGTATGCCAACAGCCTTGCCCGCCTGCGCGCCCTGCCTGGCGTTACCCATGCCGAGCTGACCACCGCCCTTCCCGAGACCGACGATGGCTGGAGCCGCGATGTTGAAATCGAAAACCGTCCCACTGTCCCGGGCAAATTCCAGAGCGCGCTGAGTCTCCCCGTCACCCCTGGCTACTTCGACGCCCTGCGCATCCCGGTCGTCGCCGGCCGCAATTTCACGCAAGGCGATTCGCTCGAATCGAAGCCTGTCGCGGTGGTCAGCGAGCGTTTCGTCGCGCAGTATTTTCCCGGTGAGAATCCGCTGGGCCGCCGCATCCGGATGGGCAGGCACGACAGCCATGAGCCGTGGCTTACGGTAGTCGGCGTTGCAAAAGAAACAAGCTATTCACTGTGGGATCAGCCCAACGCGGTGGTCTATATGGACTCCCTGCAGATGCCTTCCGCCGACACACTCTACGCAATCACCACCCAGGGCGACCCGCTCGCCATCGCGCCGGCAGCGCGCAAAACTTTGGCCGCCCTCGACCCGGCGTTGCCGCTCGACAACCTGGAAACTTATGCGCGGCTCCAGGACGACAGCCTCACCGGGCTCAAGTACTCCGCCGGGACGCTTGCCCTCGACGGCCTCGTCGCTCTGCTGCTTTCGGCCATCGGGATCTTCGGCGTCATGGCGAACCTGGTTGGAGAGCGCGCCCGCGAAATCGGCGTGCGACTGGCTATGGGAGCACAGCGCAACGACGTGATGGGCATGATCATGCGTCGTGCTTTCTGGCTCACTGCAACCGGCACAGTCATCGGCCTGGCGGCTGCCTTCGTGCTTGCGCACCTTGTTGCGAACCTGCTGCGCGGCGTGCGCTCTGACGATCCTTTGGTTTTTGCCGCGGTGACTGCCACGATCGTCGTGGTTGCGCTCGGCTCCAGTTGGCTGCCCGCGCGCCGTGCATCCCGCATCGATCCCATGCAGGCACTACGCGCCGAATAACTCACTAGACGGGAGTTTCTTGATGGCCCTCATCCGCCGATTTGCGAACCTGTTTCGCCGTTCCAACGTCGATCGCGAGATCGCCGACGAACTCCAGTCCCATATCGACCTGCGCATCGAGTCGAACCTCGCCGCCGGCATGTCCGCCGAAGAAGCCCGCCGCGAAGCCCTCCTCCGCTTCGGCAATCCCACCTCAACAAAAGAACGTGTCGCGGCGTCCGATATGTCCCTTGGCCTCGCCGGCTTCAGCCGCGACATCCGTTATGCCGCGCGCCAGCTCCGTCGCTCACCGGGATTCGCAGCAACGGCCATCGTAGTTCTTGCGCTCGGCATTGGAGCCAGCACCGCAATTTTCAGCGTCGTCAATCCGATCCTCTTCGAGCCCTTGCCCTACCCTCATGGAAACCGAATCGTGACGATTTGGGACAACTACCAGGGACAGCGGATTGAAACCACCTTTGGGACCTATCGGGAACTCGCAGCACGCAGCCGCTCCTTCGAGCAGTTGGCCACCTTTGAGCCCTGGCAGCCGGTTCTCACCGGCGAGGACACACCGGAGCGCCTTGAAGGTCAGAGTGCAAGCGCAAATTACTTTCAGATGCTGGGCGTGGTGCCCGCAATCGGGCGCGATTTTGCCGCTTCCGACGATCTCTTCCACGGGCCCAGGGTCGTAATTCTCACCGACCGCTACTGGCGCCGGAAATTCGCCGCTGACCCGCACGTCGTGGGACGGGCAATCAAGCTTGATGATGATGACTACACCGTGATCGGCGTCATGCCCCGCACATTTGAAAACGTGCTGGATCCCGCCGCCGACATCTGGACTCCGCTGCAGTACGACCCGGCGAGCCTGGTCAACCTTCAGAGCTACGCATGGGGGCATCACCTGCGAATGGCGGCGCGGCTGCGTGCCGGTGTGGATGTGAGCGCAGCGCGGCGCGAACTGAACCGGATCGCCCAGAATCCCGAGACGGAATTCCCCCGGCCGCGCTGGGCATCGCTGCGCGATGGGCTGCTGCTCGACTCGCTGCAACAGGACATGGTGCGCAGCGTAAAACCCGCACTCCTGGCCATCATGGGAGCCGTACTTCTATTGCTGGCGATCGCGTGCGTCAACGTAACCAGCCTGCTGCTGGCGCGGGGCGTTACACGGCAAACCGAGTTCGCGATGCGTGCCGCGCTCGGCGCCGGGAAGGCCAGGCTGATCCGGCAGTCGATCACCGAGAGCCTGTTGCTCGCGCTGCTGGGCGGATCGCTCGGCCTGGGCGTTGCTCTGGCGGGCGTGAGGGCGCTCGTGGCTCTCAGCCCGGCGGATTTGCCGCGCCTTCACGCCGTCAGTCTCAGCGGCACCGTCTTTGCTTTCGCCTTCGTGCTTACAGCGCTGATGGGAGTCGCTTCAGGACTCGTTCCCGCCCTGCAAACGCCGCGCACCCGGTTGCAGACAGGCCTGCGCGACGCACGAACGGTGAGCGTTCAACGGCAGCTTGCACGCCGGACCCTGGTGGTCTCGGAAATGGCGCTGGCATTGATGCTGCTGGTTGGCGCCGGCTTGCTGGTGCGCAGCATGCGGCGGCTGCTCTCGGTCGATCCTGGGTTCAACACCGCAAATCTGCTCACCATGCAGGTGCAGACCACGGGGCACAAGTTTGACGATCAAGGCCCTGTGCAAGGAGAAGGGGCGGCGGCGCGACGCAGGTTTTTCGACCTGGCGCTCGATGAAGTGCGCAAGGTTCCAGGTGTCACGGCCGCGGGATTTACGAGCCTGCTTCCCCTCAGCGACGACCCATACTGGGTTGCCGTGTACGGGTCGCACTTTGAGGGCGACCCTCCGCAGCAGGGCTACAACGTATATCGATACGCCGTCAGCCCCAACTACGTGCAGACCATGCACATTCCCCTGCTGCGCGGCCGTTTTCTCGACGAACATGACACGGCCCAGGCCCCGCATACTGCGCTCATCAGCCAGTCGCTTGCCAGGAAGGAGTTCCCGCAAGGCAACGCCCTGGGGAAACGGCTGCATGTCGGCCCCAACGACTGGCCCTGGTTCACCGTGGTCGGCATCGTAGGAGACGTCCGACAGGCTTCGCTTGCTCTCAACGAAACGGATGCCGTGTACATTCCCACAGCGCAGTCATGGTTTGCTGACGACACGCTGTCATTTGTCGTGCACACCCGCGGCGATGCGGCAGCACTGGCCCCGGCCGTCAAGGAAGCCATCTGGCGCGCCGATAAGGCTCAGGCCATTGTGCGAGTAGCCACGGTCCAAAAGCTGCTCGACCGCTCCGTGTCAGAACAGCGATTTGTGATGGTGCTCTTCGAGGCATTCAGTCTTGTCGCCCTGGTGCTCGCGGCTACCGGAATCTACGGCATCCTGTCGAATAGCGTGGCCGAGCGCACCCGCGAAATCGGCGTGCGCGCCGCGCTGGGAGCATCGCGTTCCGACCTGGTCGCCCTCGTGCTCCATCAGGGATTGAAACTCACTGCGTTCGGGTTGCTTTTCGGCATTGCGGGCTCCATGCTCTGCAGCCGCGCGCTGGCTGCACTTCTGTTCGGAACCTCGAGTCTTGATCCGCTCACGTACGTTTCGGTTTTCGCGCTGCTGCTGTTCGTTTCGGCGATTGCCTGCCTCTTGCCGGCTTGGCGTGCTGCAAATGTCGATCCCATGGAAGCACTGCGCGCTGAATAGGACCACCTGAAGAGGAGAATGAAATGGCTCTCTTCCGCCGATTCGCTCAATCTCTTTCGCCGCTCCCATGTCGATCGCGAGATCGCCGACGAGCTTCAGTCTCACATCGATCTTCGCATCGAGTCGAACCTCGCTGCCGGTATGTCGCCAGAAGAAGCTCGCCGCGAAGCTCTCCTGCGCTTCGGCAATCCCACCTCAACAAGAGAGCATGTTGCCGCTTCCGACACCACCCTGGGCTTGGCTGAATTCGGCCGGGATATTCGCTATGCGCTGCGCAAGCTCCGCCATTCCCCCGGCTTCGCCCTCACCGCAATCCTTACCCTCGCTCTCGGTATTGGCGCCAACGTCGTCGTCTTCGGGGTCCTCAATGCCATCATTCTTCGTCCGCTCAATTTGCCGCACGTCGATCGCCTCGTTCAAATCGAGCAGCGGCAATCCGGCTTCATCACCCAGTCCTATCCCGACTACATTGACTTCCGCGCCCGCAATTCCACATTCAGCGATCTGGCCGCCTATCGCATGAACAGCTCCGGCATGACCTTCGAGAACGCGGCGCAGCGCTGCTGGGTTTACGAGGTTTCCGGGAATTACTTCGACATGCTTGGTGTTCAGCCGGCGCTGGGTCGGCTGCTGCACCAAAGCGATGAGCATGGCCCCAACTCCGCGCCCTACGTCGTGCTCACTGACGGCTTCTGGCGCACACGGTTCAACGCCGATCCCCGTGTCATCGGCGCCACTGTTGAACTCGACAAGCATCCCTTCACCATCATCGGAGTCACTCCACGAACCTTCAACGGCACCGAACTATTCCTCTGGCCCGATTTCTTTGTCCCGATGGTCAACGAGGAACAGATCGAGGGATACAGCTATCTCACCAAGCGCTCGAATCACGGCATCTACGCCCTCGGTATGCTCAAACCCGGCGTGACTCCACGCCAGGCCACCGACAATCTGATCGCCGTAGCGCGTCAGCTTACGCGTGAAAATCCAGTTATGGACGACGGCCTCGGCGCACGCCTCTGCAAGCCCGGTCTTCTCGGCGATCTTCTTGGCGGTCCCGCCCGTCCTTTCCTTACCGCCATCATGCTGCTTGCCTTGCTGGTGCTGGTTGCCGCCTGCGTCAATCTCGCAGGAATCTTTGCCGCTCGCTCAGCCGACCGCGCCCGCGAACTGGCCATCCGCGTCTCCATCGGGTCTTCGCGATGGCGACTGCTTCGTCAGGTTCTCACCGAGGCCCTGCTCATCTCCGTTATCGGCGGCCTGGCTGGAACGGCTTTCGCCGTCGTGCTGCTCAATGCGCTCTCTCGCTGGCAGCCGATCTCCGAATATCCCATCCACGTCGCCGTCACCCCAGACATAAGCGTCTTCGCTCTTGCGTTGCTCCTTTCCCTTGTAAGCGGAATCCTCCCTGGCCTGCTGCCCGCGCGGCAGATCTGGAAAACCGATGCCATGCAGGCCATGAAGAGCGGCGCCGTAACATCAACCTTTCTGCGCCGGCTCACGCTCCGCGACCTGCTTCTTGGCGTTCAGATCACCCTCTGCGCCCTGCTCGTCACAGCTTCGCTGGTCTCTCTTCGCGGCATGGAGCGCTCCCTGCACGCACCCATCGGTTTCGACCCCCAAAATGTGATGCTGGCCTTCGAAGAACTGCACATGGCCGGCTACTCCGACGCCTCCGCTTTTCCGGTGCAGCGTCGCATCATCGACGAAGCCGCACGCATCCCCGGCGTCACTGCCGTCGGCATAATCAACTACGTGCCACTCAGCGGCGGCGACAACGATACCGATGTCTATCGCGAAGGCACCGCCGACCTTCGCCCCTCCAACAGCGTTATGGACGCTGAATACTTCTCCATGTCGCCTGGCTATCTGGATGCGGCCCGTACCCGCCTGCTCGCCGGCCGCGACTTCACCTGGGACGACGGCCCCAACGCTCCCAAAGTGGCCATCATCAACCAGAACTTCGCTCACCGGATGTTCGGTAACGCGCCCGCCGTCGGCCGCGACTTCCTCGAGGGAGATAAAACCCTCTACCAGATCGTCGGAATCGTGGAAGATGGCAAATACCAGTCGTTGACTGAAGACCCCACTGCAGCGATGTTCTTTCCGCTCGCTCAGCGGCGTGACACCGGCACGGTCCTCGCCGTCCGCTCTCAGCTCTTACCCTCCGAAACCGCATCGGCACTCAACCGAACCCTGAGCGGCATCGACTCGAGTCTCCCCATCGACCTTCGCACCTGGTCCGACAACCTGGGTCTGGTGCTCTTCCCCATGCGCGTGGCCACCGTCGCGCTGGGTGTCATGGGCCTGCTGGCCGCCATGCTTGCCGTCACCGGCGTCTTCGGCATGGCCGCGTACTCGGTCTCCAAACGCCTGCGCGAGCTTGGCATCCGGATAGCGCTCGGGGCTCATCGCGGGCAACTGGTACGCGCGGCCTTGAGCCGGCCGTTGATTGTGCTGCTTTCCGGGTCCGCTGCCGGGCTGCTGCTGGGTGTGCTTGCAAGCCGGCTGCTTGCGGCGCTGGTCTACGAAGCCACCTCGCGCGATCCGCTCGTTCTGCTGGGAGCGGTCGCCTCCATGGTCCTCATCGGCCTCATTGCCACGTGGATCCCGGCGCGGCGGGCGCTCTCCATCAATCCGGCCCAGTTGCTCCGCGAGGATTAGGGCCTGTTACTCCTTGCTCCCTATTCCCTATTTCCTTCGCAAACGTCCAACTCACGTCCACTGGAACAGGCCGGGCGAGTTCGCCTGCCCCTGCCCCAGCCGGATACAATGGGAATACGCTGAACCTCCCCACAGACGAACAGCTGTCCGCGGGGATACCGGTCGAAAACCGGGCCATTGATCACTTTTTCTTCGAATTTGGAGCAGGTGCACGTGATACGTATGTTCTGCCGCGGTCTGCGGCTTACCCTGGTTGCTAGCCTCGGCGTCGCATTGGCGATCCCCGCGCTGGCAGCCACTGCCAGCACGCAACAAGCCACGCAGACTTCGCTCCTTGTGGATACCCGCGACCTGAACGGCCGCACCCAGGCAAGCTTCTTCATCGCGGTTTCGGGCGCTGACGGGCTGCCGGCCACCGGGTCAATCGCGATCATGGATTCCGGCAAGCCTCTTGCAGGTTTTACCCTCAACGCTCAGGGACAGGCCACGGAAACCCTCAACCTTGCTCCCGGCAATCATAGTTTTTCCGCGGTCTACACGGGCGACTCCGCCCACCTCGTCTCGCGGTCTGCGGCGACTCCGGTCAATGCAGTCGCCAGCTTGACCCCGAATTTCTCAGTCTCGGTTGCGCCCGCTACGCTTTCCCTCGTGCAGGGACAGTCTGGATCGGCCGTGGTTTCCATCACGCCCATCAACGCGAGCTACCTTACCGCACCGATGTTCGTAACCATCTCCTGCTCGGGCCTTCCCGATCAGAGCGCGTGCACGTTCACTCCAGAAAACATTGAGATCCCGGTAGGCGCGACGGCTGCCATCAACAGCACCATGGTCATTGCGACCCAAAGCGGCACGCTCACCTACGGCAAGGCCGTTGTACCGCGCCGCGACGCCCGTCCCATGGCATGGGCGATGCTGCCTGGCGCATTCACCTTGATTGGATTGGCTTTCAGCGCACGTCGCCGTCGCTTCCTCAGCCGCCTCGTGCTGCTTGCCCTGGTTGGGCTGGTCACAGTGCTTGGCGCGACGGCCTGCTCGCCGCTCTACAACTACTACAACCACGGACCGGCGCATAACCTGCCCACGCCGGCAGGGAACTTCACCATCACCATCGCTGCGCAGTCCAGCAACGGCGTTACGGCCATTACCAACCCCACAACTCTTGCGCTGACAGTGACGCAGTAGCGCGCAACCGGCGGATGCATGAATCCCTGGCATCCACTTCCCGCCGCGCTCTATGCGCTCGTTCAGGGAACGCCGGGTACGCTCCTGCTTGAGACCTCCCGTCCCGGCGCTTCCGCTCTCAGCCGCATCTTCACCAACCCGAAACGCGTCATTGAGGTTCGCACCCCGGCGGATCTCGACACCCTGTTCCCCGAGATCGAAGACGCCGTCCGCCACGACCGTTTCGCCGCCGGATTCTTCGCCTACGAATGCGGGCGACATTTCGAGCCCGCCTCAAGACAACGGCCCGGACGCGACAACGATCTCCTGGCATGGTTCGGAATCTACGAGCATTGTTACTGCTTCGATCACCGCAGCGGCGAATTCATTGGCCCCACCGCGATCGACATTCTGGAAGAACTCGAGCAGCGGGAGCAAAACTTGTCAGGGCACGACTTCCGTCGCACCGTAAACGCCGCAGAACCTGAAAGGCCTTCAGCCCCTGAGGCGGCCCATTTCCCGCCGATTCGATTCGCGCTCGACGAGCAGCAATTCGCCGCCCGCATCGCGCAGATCCACGACTGGATTCGCGCGGGAGACGTCTATCAGCTGAATTTCACCTTCCCGCTTGGCACAGAGATTGCCGAGCAGCCGGCAGCGCTGTATGCCCGGCTTCGTGCGGCGCAGCCGGTGGATTACGGAGCGTTCCTGCACTGCCAGCCCGGCCGCTACATCCTGTCACTCTCGCCTGAGCTCTTCTTTCGGATTCAGCAGGATGGTGCCGCCCGCCTTATTACCACCCGGCCGATGAAAGGCACCGCGCGCCGCGGCCGAACCACCATCGAAGACCGCGAAATCGCCGCCTGGTTGGCAAACGACCCGAAGAATCGCGCGGAAAACGTCATGATTGTCGACCTCATCCGCAACGATCTCGGCCGCGTCTGCTCATTCGGCAGCGTTCGCGTCGAAAGGCTCTTCGAGGTGGAGCGCTACCCCACACTGTGGCAAATGACGTCGACGATCAGCGGAGATCTACGCGCCGACAAGAACTACGAACACATCTTTCGCGCGCTCTTCCCATGCGGTTCGGTCACCGGCGCGCCGAAGATTCGCGCCATGCAGCTTCTGGCGCAAATTGAGGACGAGCCTCGCGGCATCTACACCGGCGCCATCGGGTTCTTCTCCCGCCAGGAATCGGTGTTCAACGTTGCCATTCGCACACTTTCGCTCCAGGACGCTAAAGCCACCATGGGCGTCGGAAGCGGCATTGTCATCGACTCCGATCCCGCGTCGGAATTTCGCGAGTGCCAGCTGAAAGCCGAATTCCTTACCCGCTCCGCAGAGCCGTTCTCACTGATCGAAACGATGCTCTGGGACGGATATTATCCGCTGTTGGATCTGCACCTCGACCGCCTGGATGACTCCGCCGGCTATTTCGGCTTCCCCTGCGATCGAGCTGCCGTCCGGGCCGCGCTGCTCGCCGCCGGCTCTGCTCTTACTGACAAGCCCCGCAGGGTTCGTCTCCTGCTCGACTCCGACGGCTCGCCACATATCGATTCTCAACTCCTGCCCCATCCGCCCGACGAAGGTTCCGGCCGCGCCCAAGTCTGCATCTCCCCGCAACGCACGGACCCCGCCGATTGCTTCCTCTTCCACAAGACCACGCATCGCCCGCTCTATAACGCCGCGTTCGCAGCCGCGTCTGCCGCAGGCTTCGCCGACGTTATCTTCCTCAACACGCGCAACGAAATCACCGAAGGCGCCATCAGCAACATCTTTGTGGAAAAGGACGGCCGCTGGTACACACCGCCGCTTGACTCCGGCGTCCTTCCCGGCGTCTACCGCCGCTACCTGCTCGCAACGCGCTCCAGCATGGAAGAGAAAATACTTTCTCTCAACGACCTGAAGGCCGCGGACGGCGTTTATCTCTCCAACGCCATCCGCGGCCTTCGCCGTGTCGCCATCGATTTCAGCTCGATCGAAGGATCCCTGACCCCCGATCCGTGCCTTTAGAACGTCCGCGAAATCCCCGCGATCACCGTGTAGTCTGCAAACGCCGCATCGCCGTGCGTGCCGTTCTCAAGGTCTGTCACGCTGATCTTTCGGTTGCGTTCCATTGCCCATGGGCCGCTTGCATAAAGCCCCCAGCGCCCGTGTTCGTACATCATCCCCGGTTCGATCGAGATCACGTAGCCCGGCCGGCGAAACCCGTCGCTCTTGCCGAACGCATCGCGCACCGGCACGCCTTCCATCCGCCCACCGATGCTGAATGCCAGGCCGCGCAGCGGCTTCACGCTCGTAATCGGACGCGAGAATCCTCCGCGCCAAAGATACTGATCGGTGGCCGAAACCACGTTCTCGCCGGGCGCCGGGCGGAAAGTCTGCACTCCCGTCGTATCCTGCGGGCTGAACAGCCACGATCCGGTAAAGTACCCCGAAACATGCCAATAGAATTCCCGATAGGCCTCGGTTGCCAGGCTGAATCCCCAGGTCCCGTCTCCCGGCTGGATCGACTCATCGAACGGCTCTGTCTGCGCAACTCCGGTCTTGGTAATGGTTGTTCCCTTGGCGTCGTTGATGCCTGTCGGCAACTTCAGCTGTGCGGAGATCGCAACGTTACCATGGCTCTCTGTCGGCGGACGCCACACCCACGACTGCACGCCGACCGTCACATCGCCGATGCCGCCGGAACGATACACATTCAACGGACTGCTCTGGCCGTGTCGCGTCGCTTCCAGTGCGGGTATGGTGGCAATGACGCTCAACCGCGGCGTCACCTGGTAATTCAAGTCCATCTCAAAAAGGTCTACGTGATTCACGACCGCGTTGTGATTGAGCTGGCGCTGAACCTGATACACCGTCCCGATGTAGTGCTTGTAAGAGTTGTAAACGCGATAGCCGGTTGAAATCGTCAAGCCATGCAGAAAATTTGTTCCTGCAGAATGGGCGACGGTTGCTTCGTTGGTTGGATCAAGCCCCGCGATGATGGGCTGTGGAGAGTGGGCAGCGACGCAGCCCTGGGCGTGTGCGCGAGGTTGCAAGCAGAAGAGGGTCAGCAGAGCAGCGGGCAAAGCCGCGCCCCGCAGAAGGAGCTTTTTCATTTTGTTTTTCTCCAATTCGGGAGGGAAGAACTGACCTCAAAAGTTCCCAGTGTGACGAACCACAGGCTTGGGAGGAACCTGCGTGAAGAGTCACCACGACGGTACAGCACAACTCCGGCAATTGCGTCCGTCATTCAATCGAGGCGGGACCCCACCTTTCGGTGGAATCCAAATGCTGCTTTGCTCGCTACTCTTGGTGGCAGTGCGCAATTCGCAAAACGCGGCAAGCCTCGGATTTCTCCTGCTGGCAATCGCGCTGCCTGTCCCGGTTTTTGCCCGTCATGCGCCCGATCCTGCCTTCAAGACACTCGCCGGCCAGACGCGCAAACTCTCCTCGCTGCACGGCCAGGTTGTAGTGGTCAACTTCTGGGCGACCTGGTGCGGCCCATGCCAGGAGGAACTTCCACGCCTGTCGCGAATGGCCACATCCTATGAGGGAAAGCCCGTGAGTTTCGTCTTCATCTCCATTGACAACCCGAAGGATCGCGGCAAGATACCCGCTGCGCTCGCCAGGCTGCACGTGGACTTCGATAGCTGGGTTGGCGCTGACACGGACATGCTGGGCCGTTTCGGCCTCGGCGATATCGTTCCCGGCACCATGGTTCTCGATGAAAACGGCGAAGCCATTGCCCGCATCATGGGCGAGGCTCGCGAAGACGACGTCCGCAAAGCGGTCGACTGGCTTCTTAACGGCAAAAAAACTGATCCTCCCCCAACCCTGACCAAGCGGTATTAAACGACCTCTCCCGCGCCGCCTCGTTCCGGTGCACGCCAGGCGCGCTATCCTTTTGAGTTGAGGTGAATTGCCATGACGGAGACCACTGCGCGTCCGCAACTTGGATATTTGACCGATGTACTCAATGAGCTTCGCGCCAAGGGAACTCATTTCAGGCTGCGCGTCCTTGACGATCAGCAGGCGCCGGTGTGCCACTACGACGGCCGCGAGGTTATCAACCTCGCCAGCAACAACTATCTCGGCCTCGCCAATCATCCGAAACTCATCGAAGCATCGCTCGAAGGCCACGCGCGAGCTCGGCGTCGGATCCGGCGCAGTCCGCACCATCGCCGGCACCATGCGCATCCACATGGAACTCGAGGAAAAGATTGCACGCTTCAAAAATGTCGAAGCGTGCGTCGTCTTTCAGAGTGGCTTCGCGGCCAATGCCGGCACGGTCAGTGCGATCCTCGGCAAGGAAGACTTCATCCTCTCCGACGAACTCAACCATGCCAGCATCATCGATGGCGCGCGCCTGTCGCGGGCCAAGATCAAGGTTTTCCGCCACAAGGATGCAGCTCACTGCGAGGAACTGCTCAAGGAAGTCGCGAACGAACCCGGACACAAACTGGTTATCACCGACGGCGTCTTCTCGATGGACGGCGACATCGGCCCCGTCGACAAGCTTGCCGCCCTCGCCGAGAAGTACGGCGCCATCATGATGGTCGACGACGCGCATGCATCGGGAGTGCTCGGCCGCAACGGCCGCGGCAGCGTCGATCACTTCGGCATGCACGGACGCGTCGATGTGCAGGTCGGTACGCTATCAAAAGCCATCGGCGCCCTCGGCGGTTATGTCTGCGGATCGAAGGACCTGATCGACTATCTCTACCATCGCGCCCGCCCGTTCCTCTTCTCCACCTCGCATCCGCCGTCAGTTGCAGCCACCTGCATCGCAGCGTTCGACATCCTGGAGCAGGAACCGGAGCGCATCGAGCGCCTGTGGAAGAACACGAAGTATTTCCAGGGCGAACTGCGGCGCGCCGGCTTTAACATTGGCGGCGTGAACACCCCGGCAACCGAAACGCCAATCACCCCGGTGATCATCGGCGAGGGCCGCGCCGCGATGGAATATTCTCGCGCGCTCTTTGACGAAGGCGTGATGGGCACAGGCATCGCGTTCCCGACAGTACCCGAGGGCAAAGCCCGTATCCGCCTCATCCTCACCAGCGAGCACACGAAGGCGCAACTTGATCGCGCTTTGGAAACACTGGAGCGCGTCGCCAGGCGGTCGGGTCTTCTGTAACCCTCAGCTAACCCTGGGTGTCATCCTGAGCGGAGCGGCTTTCTTCAGCGAAGCGAAGGACCTGCTTTTGCGCTTGCGATCTCCATCGAAGTACCCTGCACTCGTACAATAACCTCAGATGATCGCTCACCTTCGCGGCAAGCTGATTCACAAGGAGCCGGGCCAGGCCATCGTCGAGGCCGCCGGCGTTGGATACGACGTGGTCATCTCCGTACCGACGTTTACATCGCTGCCCAGCGTGGGCGCCGAGGCTTCGCTGCACATCCACACCCAGGTCAGCGAAGACCAGATCGCCCTCTTCGGCTTCCTCGATCGCGAAGAGAAACGCCTCTTCGAACGTCTCATCACCGTCAGCGGAGTGGGCCCGAAGCTGGCCGTCAAGATCCTCAGCGGCCTCTCACCCGAGCGCACCGTGCAGGCCATCCGCGCACAGGATCACGCGCAGCTGACGCGCATTCCCGGCGTGGGAAAGAAGCTTGCCGAACGCCTTGTCGTTGAGTTGAAAGACAAGCTCGACGATTTCGCCGTCGCACCAGCGCCCGGTGCAGTCGCAGGTCCCGCGGTCGACGACGTGCTCTCTGCATTAACCAATCTCGGCTATCAGCGACCCGCCGCAGAGAAAGCCATCGAGCAATCCGTCGCGAAAGAAAAATCTCTCGCCGCTGATTTCGATGGTCTCTTCCGCGCCGCCCTCAAGGTGATTCGCTAGCAGTCTTTAGCTCCAGGCTACTGGCTGCGGGCTTTTTCACGCTGATTGTTTTCCTCAGGAAATACGCCCCCTGTGCATGCATCGCCTCTCCCACTCACCTACACTGGCAAACGTATGCCACGCACTCCCAAGGCCACTGCTGCAGCGCCGGCGCCGTATCTCCGGCCTGAGGCCATCAGTTTTCTTCGCAACCTCGCCAAGCACAACGATCGCGACTGGTTCACTCCGCGCAAGCCTGAATTTGAAGCGCTTCTGAAAGAGCCCATGCTGGCCATCGTGCGCAAGGTGACCGACGCCATGACAGACTTCGCGCCCGACCACGTTCGCCCCGCTGAAAAATCCATCTTCCGCATCTATCGCGACACGCGCTTCACGCACGACAAGCGTCCTTACAAAACCCACGTCGCAGCGTGGTGGACCCATACCGGCCTCGATAAAACCTCCGGCGCCGGCTACTACTTCCAGGTCAGCCCCAAAGGTGTGGTCATTGCAGCAGGTGCCTACATGCCCGAGAAGGAGCAGCTCGCGGCAATCCGCCACTGGCTGCTCGACAATCACGAGGACTTCCGCAAGATCCTCAAGAAGCCGGCTGTCCGCAAGACCTTCAGCGAATTCGAAGGCGAGGCGCTGACGCGGCCGCCGAAGGGCTTTCCCTGCGATCATCCGGCGATGGATCTGGTTCGTTGCAAGCAGTGGGGCCTCAGCACCGTCCTGCCCGCAGGCGCCGCGTTGCGGAAGGACTTCGCGAAGGTCCTCGTCAAGCACTTCAAGCTGCTGGCGCCCATGGTGGACGCGCTAAACACGCCCATTGCCGCCGCTGCGCAGCCCAAGCGAAAGGTGCTTTTCGGCCTGCGTTGAGGTGGGCACATCCCGCGTCGAACGGGCCTGTTTTGTGGGCTCGCACGGTACCAAAGTGGGTAAAAACCAGTAAAAACAGGTGTTTTTAGCCTAAACAGGCACAAAAACCCAAGAAAATTGTGGAAAACCGACGTTTTTCCATTGACTTCAGGCCGCCCGAAGCCGCATTGTTACCAACGACAGGGTTCTCGAGAACCCGCATGAATAAAGGGGTTTTGTGCACACGTTGCCTCCAGGCGCTTCAGACAAGAGGAAACGCTTGAGGTCGCACTTCTCCCATGCGGTACGCTTCATGGCTTCTTGAAGATTTGCTGACGGGGCCGAGCGGCGGGACACCAGGCAACAACTAGCGAAGGAGAACATCACATGGCAACTGGAATGACCAAGACTGGACTTACCCGGCATATGGCCGAGAAGCTCGAACTGACCAACAAGCAAGCCGCGGCTTTCCTTGATCTTCTGGCCGAGACCGCCATCAAGGAAACCAAGAAAAACGGCGTCTTCATCATCCCCGGCATCGGCCGCCTGGTAAAGGCAGAGCGCAAGGCTCGCATGGGCCGCAACCCGCAGACCGGCGAGGCAATCAAGATCAAGGCGAAGACCGTGGTGAAGTTCCGCGTCGCAAAGGCGGCCAAGGACACCATCGCTCCGCCAAAGAAGTAGTTTCGTTTCCTGAGGGGTGCTGTAAAAACTGGGGGAGAGCGCCCGCTCTTCCCCCTTTTTACTGCCCGCAATCCGGCAAACCCCAAAAGCGGAAAAAACGCTGAATTCATCGGCGCGCCTGTTACATCGAACAGGCATGGCGACTCAGGTGAATGAAATCTCTCGCTCCGCTCCCACCGTGAATGGTTCGGTGTTGATCCTGCTTCGGCTCGAGGGGCTGGCCGTTGCCGCAATCGCTGCTGTGCTCTATGCGCGGACCGGCGCAAGCTGGGGGCTGTTTGCGGCCCTGTGGCTCGTACCCGATCTCTCCATGCTGGGCTACCTCGCCGGATCGTGCCGCGGCGCCCGCATCTACAACGCCTTCCACACCTATGTACTGCCCGGCGCTTTGGCTCTGAGCGCGTTGCTGCTGCAAGTAAACGCACTGCTGCCGCTCGCGCTCATCTGGATCAACCACATCGGCGTCGACCGGCTGCTGGGCTACGGCCTCAAATATTCCGACGGATTCGGAGTTACCCATCTGGGTAGACTCGGCAAGCGCAGCGCTATTTCGCCGGCTCGGACTTGAATCCCACCCCCGGCAGGAATGCCCGCACCACCAGTGAAACTCCGAAGAAGACGAGAATAACGCGCGACGCCAACGCCAGATCGTAGTTTCGCGAATACACGAGGATCGCGACAAGAATCCCGATCGGGGTCAGTTCCGCCAATACCGCGCGCAGCCAGTGCGGCTTTGCGCCCGCCGGCGGCGGCGCTCTGCGCAGGCGAGGAATGAACCGGGGCACCGCGCGTAAATATGCATCGTAAGGTTCGCCGAGTTGCGCCCGCAGAAACGCCTCTTCGCCCAGTGTCAGTCGAATCGCAAAGATGGTGATGAGGACCAGCGCGAACACCGCGCCCGTCACCGGCATCAGAAATGCCATCGCCGCCACCATGCACCACAGCCCGATGTAAAGCGGATTGCGAAGGAAGCGATAGGGCCCGTCCGCCATCACCCTGCCGGCCACCATGTTGCTATTGTTCACGGTGCCGGGGCCAAGATACGCCGTCCCCCACACGCGAAATAGCGCGCCTTTTGCGGCAATCGCTGCGGCAGCGATGATCAACACGGTCGTAGCTATCGCGAACGACATCGCGCCCGCGCGGCTCAACTCGAGCGCAAGCCACTCAATCAGCGAGATGCGATGGCCGATGCCCCATTGTTCGATCCATGGAGCCCAGAAGCCCAGGATGATGATGACTGCGTTGATCGCCATCCGCAGGCGAAACTCCAATGCACTTGCTCTCATCTCGCCGGAGTGTATCACCCAGCGCGGCTCAGGGCTTCGAGTGCTACTCCCAGCGCAGAGCAGTCGCCGGATCGGTCTTCATCGCCGCGCGAGCAGGAATCAGAATCGCGATCAGCGCAACCAGCGCAAGAATCCCCGCAACCGCGGCGAAGCTCGCAGGATCGTGCGGCCCAATCCTGAAAAGCACTGTCTGCAAAATCCGCGCCAGCGCCAGCGCCGCAATAAGACCGATCGCCCCGCCAATCACCACCATGCGCAGTCCTTCGCGCAGGATAAGCCGCAGAACCGCGGCGCGAGTCGCGCCCAGTGCCATGCGAATCCCGATCTCCTGCGTGCGCTGCTGCGCCATGAATGCGACCACGCCATAGAGCCCGATAATCGCCATCAACAATCCCGTACCCGCGAAGAAGCTCAGCAGCGCCGTCTCAAACCGCGGGCGATCCGCTAGCCTGCCGACCCACGTATCCAGCGTCTCCACCTCCACCGGCACCGTTGGATCGATCGCCTCGATCTGCGCGGGAATCCAGCCGGCCAGAGCCTGCGGTGCGACCGTCGTTTTTATCTCCAGCACCGCCGTGGGCGCCTGTTGCCAGTCTTCCACGACATTCCGCCGCAGCCGGTAATACTCCGGCTCGTCATCGCCGTTCAAGCCCGCGTTCTTCACATTCGCTGCTACACCCTGAATCGTGTACCACGGCCAGTCGGGGCCAGGCTTGATGCGCTTTCCGACAGGATCCTGTCCGGGAAACAGCCGCGAAGCCAGCAACTCGCTGACGATCATGAGGTGCTCATTCGAGCTCCGCTGCTCCTCCGTGAACGCCTGTCCTCGCACGATGGGAATATCGAGCGCTTTGAAGTAGCCAGGCGTAACATAACGCCACGTGACCATGCCGCCCGTTCCTCCGGTCATTGGCGCGCGACCTTCCACGGTAATGACGCCGAAGATGTGATCGCGATGATATCCGCCCGGAGGCACAGTATCGCTCAGGCCCACCGCGGAAACTCCCGGCAACCTTCGCAGGGCTTCTTCCGCCTCGAGAAAGAACTGCATCTGTTTCTGTGGAGTTGTGTATCGGTATCGATTGAGCGAAATACTCGCCGTGACCACTCCGTGCGTCTGCAAGCCTAGCGGCTCCGACTCGAGGCGTGCGAAGCTCCGCACCAGCAATGCCGCCCCGGCAAGCAGGATGACGCTTACCGCGATCTGGCAGACGACCATCCCTTTCCGCAGCCACGCACGGGTTTGCGCTCCTGCTGAACGAGCCGCAAGCGCGATCGCGCGGGGATGGAACGTGACCGGGATCAGTCCAACTGCCACTCCGGTACACAGCACAAGAACCGCGGTAAACGCAACGATTCGCAGATCGATATGCGCCTTGGCGAGAAACGGCAGGCTCGATGGCGCAATGGACACGAAGGCGCGTAGCAACCCTTCAGCGAGCAGACAACCTGCGACGGCTCCGCAGAACGAGAGGAGAATAGCCTCCGTCAGCGCCTCCCGGATGAGCCGCCCGCGGCTTGCACCGAGCGCCGAACGAACCGCAAGCTCGCGCTCCCGCGTCGCCACGCGCGTGATCAGTAAACTCGCAACATTGGCACATGCAATCAGCAACACAGCCATCACGGCGCCCAACAAAAGCCAGGCAACGACTCGTACATCCTGCATCTGGCGGTCGCGCACCGAGCGCACCCTCAGATGCACTTCGCTGCGAAACCGCGCAGGAGCCAGGCTCAACGAATAGTTGAATACCGGCTGCAGTTCGTCGATTGCCTGCCGGGTCGTCACTCCTGGTTTGAGTCGCGCAAATGCGTACATCACGCGCCCGGGATCAGCCTTGCGCTGTTCCGTCTCATCCAGAGCCTCGGGAATCACGATGTCCGCCTGTTCCAGCGCCGGCATCTCAAAGTCGCCGGGCAGTACGCCGATCACACGAACCTGCGTTCCGTCGATATCAATCAGCCGATTCACAATGCCCGGATCTCGACTGTAGTGGCTTGTCCACAACCCATAGGAGATCAGCGCGACCTTCGGTCCCTTCGGCCGGTCTTCCTCAGGCAGAAAGTTGCGGCCCAGGATCGGTGAAACTCCCAGCGTGGGCAGAAAATTTGCCTCCACATTCGCGCAGTTCAGATGTGCGGGATTGTGTTCCGTCAGATCGCACGGATTCACGCCCGTCTCTGAGGTCAGCGCTGTGAATGGTTTTTGATTGTCGCGCCATTCGTAATAAGAGCCACCCAGCATGAATTCCTGCGGAATGATCGGCGCGGTTAAGCCCACGGATACCAGTTGGCCTGGATGCGCATAAGGCAGGCTGCGGAAGAGCACGCGATCGACCACGCTGAAGACCGCCGTGGTAGCGCCGATTCCAAGCGCCAAGGTCAGGATCGCAGTAATGGCGAAGACCGGGTTGCGTCGAAATCCGCGCAGCGCATAGCGCACATCACGCCCAAGATTCTCGAGCCACGGCAATGTCGCCCGCTCCTGGTAGCCCTGCCGCACCTGCTCCTGCCCGCCAAGGCGCAACAATGCCTGCCGTCGCGCATCCGCCGCAGCCAGTCCTGCGCGCGTGCCCTCCTCCACATCCGCCGCGATGTGGCTCTCGAGTTCGGCTTCAAACTCTCCGGCAATCCGCTTCGAATCAAACAAGCCGCGGAGCCTCGCCCAGAACGCGCGCAGTCTGTGCATATCGCCTCCTCAGTCCGCGCGCAAGGCCACCATGGGATCGACCCCGGCGGCGCGGCGTGCGGGAACCCACGCTGCCAGCAATGCGACCATCGCCATCAGCAGCGGCACCAGCGTAAAGGTCAGCGGATCGATCGCGCCTACCTCAAAAAGGAAACTATGCAGCACCCGGCTCAGTGCCACCGCACCGGCCAGCCCGGCAAGGCAACCGGCAGTCGCGAGCAACAGGCTCTGCCTGACGACGCTCAGCACAATCTGCCAGCGCTGCGCACCCAGCGCCAGCCTCAGCCCGATCTCGCGCGTTCGCCAACTCACGATATATGCGATCAGGCTGTAGACTCCAACCGCTCCGATCACCACCGCCAGCACGCCGAAGCCGAGCAGCAGCACCGCCAGGGCTCGCGGGGCTGCTACCGATGTAGCCACCACATCATCCAGCGAGCGCACGTGCGTTACAGGAACCAGTGAATCGACGCTGGAGACGGCCCGCCGCAGGCCCGCTGCCGCCTCCGCGGACGTGGTGTGCGTACGCAGCAGCACATACATCACCGGAACCTCGCGCTCCGGCGCGATCGGCAAATAAACCTGGTCTTCGATATCGGCCGCGAGATTTCCCTCTCGCGCGTTGCGCACCACGCCCACCACCATCAACGCCTTATCGGCGGCCCAGACTCCCGGCGCCGGCTCATCGTTTACATGGAGGATGTGCTTTCCAATCGGATCCTGATTCGGCCAGAGTGTTTGCGCCAGATGCTCATTGACCACAACGGCCCGCGTCGCGCCGGCCGCATCCTGTTGCTCAAGCAAGCGCCCACGAAGCACTCGCAACCCTAATACATCGAAGTACCCGGGAGAAACAATGCGGCCCGCAGCCAACTGTCCTTCCTCCCGCGCGCTGCGTGGGTGATTCTCGGCGTCAAATACAAAGAGATCCTCACTCCCGATCAAAGGTAGCGAGTTGGCCAAAGCCACGCCGTTGACGCCGGCAATGCCTTGAGCGTGATCGAGCAGCGCCTCAAAGAATGAACGGCATCGCCCCTGCTGATTGCAAGTTGCCGCGTCAAGCGAAACCTCCGCGGTCACGATGTGCTCGGTCTGAAATCCCGGATCGACCTGTGAGAGCTTGTACAGGCTATGCAGCATCAGCCCTGCTGTCGTGATCACCATGACCGACAATCCGATCTGCGCAACCACAAGAGCCATCGACACTCCGAAGCTCGCTCCTCTCGTCGTAAGCCCGCGGCCGCCTGACCGCAACGTCGCCAGCAGGTTCACCGACGCCATCTTGATGGCGGGAACAAGACCAAACAACATGCCGGCTAACACCGATGCGCCCAGGGTAAACAGCACGTCTCGACCATGAAGCGAGATGTCGTGGATGCGCGGCGTATCTGCCGGCAGCAAGCTCAGGAATATGCGCATGCTCGCAAACGCCGCTACCAGGCCCACAACTCCTGCCGTCACGCCGAGTACGATGCTTTCCGATATCAGTTGCTGAATGAGCCTGCGCCCCGATGCCCCCACCGCACCCCGAATCGCAATCTCCCGTTCACGTCCGGTCGCGCGTGCCAGCATCAGGTTCGCGACATTGGCACATGCGATAAGCAGAATGAGACCGACCGCGCCGAAGAGCAGTAAAAGACGAGGCCGGATGTCGCCCGTCTGGGCCTGCAAAAGCGGTTCTACGCTCGTGTTCGTCGCCCAGCTATCCGGCATGCGCCACGGAAAAAGCGTGAGCAACATCGGATTCAACCGGCGCAGTTCAGCCTGGGCCTGGGCAGGAGCAACCCGATCGGCCAGCCTCCCGAAGGCCTGAAGGTCGAACTCCTTCCATGGCTCCAGCGGATCGTCGCCGCGATAGGAGATGGGAATCACGAATTGCGTGTCGGTGTAGGGAAAATGCACACCCGCCGGCATCACGCCGATAATGCGGCGGGAAACGCCATCAATCCGCAAGGTGCGCCCCAGCGCCGACGGCGCTCCACCAAAGTGCTCCCGCCAGTAACCGTCGCTCAATACAACGTCGTGGTCCTGTCCGGCGATTGCGTCGTCGGCACTGAAGAAATATCCGAGCGCAGGATGCATGCCCAGCGTGTCAAATGCGTTGACGCTGACAGCCGCACCGAAAACGCGGTCGGGAACATCCGAGTCGGTTAAATTTGACTCCGCGTCCGGGCCATAAGCAGCAATGGAGCTGAGGGCGTGCGAATGCCGGTTGAGTTCGCGAATCCAGCCCTTCGGAAACGGCGTTGTGTTTCCATTGGTGTTCGAGCCAATGATCTGCACCAGGCGATCCTGGTGGGCGTAGGGCAGCGGCTGCAGCAGGATCGAATCCACAAGCGTGTAGATCACGGTGTTGGCGCCGATTCCAAGCGCCAGTGTCAGCACCGCGGTGATGGTGAATCCCGGCGCGCGCCGCATCTGGCGCATGGCGAAGCGCACATCCTGCAGAATGCTCTCGACCGGCGGCAATGTCGCGCGATCGCGATAGGCCTGGCGCGTCTGTTCTGCGCCGCCAAGTCGCAGCACAGCCTGGCGGTGGGCCTCTTCGCGGCTCAGGCCCGCGCGCACGGCGGCGTCGGCGTCCATGGCGATGTGGCTTTCCAGTTCGGCGTCAAACTCGATGGCCTTGCTGCGAATAAAGACGCCTCGCAGCCGCAACCACAATGCTCGAATTTTTTTCATAGAACATACTCCTATTCGGTTCGCAACGCCTGCATGGGCTCGACCGAAGCAGCGCGCCGCGCCGGCAGCCAGCAGGCGAAAAGTGCAACTACAGCGAGAATGACCGGTACCACGCTGAACGTGAGCGCGTCATGCGGCAGAATGCCGTACAGAAAACTTGTCGCGAACTTCGACAGCAGCCATGCCAGCGGCCATCCCAGCAGCACCGCGATCGCGGTAAGCATCATGCCCTGGCGGACAATGAGCCGTTCGACGGTTTCCCGGCGCGCGCCCAGCGCCATGCGAATTCCTATCTCGCGCGTGCGCCGGCTGACCGCATAGCTCATTACGCCATAGAGACCCACTGTCGCCATCACCAGGCCGATCAAGCCAAATGTCCCGAACAGCGTGGCCGCCAGCCGCGGCAGAAAGTAACGCGTCGCGCACGTGCGTCTTCCATCGTCTCTTCGTTGTAAATGGCAATCGCGGGATCGAGCGCGAAGACCTGGCGGCGCACGGGTTCGGCCAGCGCCGCTGGATTGCCCGGCGTGTGCACGATGAGCGTGTAGCCCATCAGCGAGGGATCGTCCGTGATGCTCTGGTCCAGCGAGCGGTACAGAATCGCGCGTGTGTCTTCGCCAAGCGTGCGCGATTTCGCGTTCCCGACGACGCCGATGATCTCGTAGGTCCAGTGGCCGCCGTCCACGTGCTGACCGATCGGGTTAACGCCCGGAAACAGCCGGTCGGCAAATGCCTTGTTGATAATGGCGACGCGCGGACCATCTGGCGGCTCATTTCCAAAGTCCCGGCCCGCGAGGCGTGGCGTCCCCACGGCGTCGAAATAACCTGGGGTGGTCATGTACAGGTCGGCGAACGTGGTTACGGCATCCTTGCCGGCGTGGCCCGTCACCGTGAACCCGTCACTGCGATTCCCGCCGGAAAGCAAAGCGACATCCGTCGAAACAACGTAGTCAACTCCCGGCAACGCGGCGACCCGGCGCCGAAGCTCAAGCGAGGAATTGGCTGATCTGCATCGGGGTGTATCCGTTCTGCCGCGGATCAAGGGACAACAGCAGCAGCCCCTTCGGCCGGAAGCCGATGTCA
Source organism: uncultured Acidobacteriaceae bacterium (assembly GCA_963774175.1). Taxonomy (GTDB): domain Bacteria; phylum Acidobacteriota; class Terriglobia; order Terriglobales; family Acidobacteriaceae; genus Telmatobacter. Next base: position 338,979 of record CAVZDT010000019.1, on the reverse strand, counting down.
ATGTTCGCAGCGCTTTGCAGGCTCCGGAGAAACAATCCGGTCGCCGAAAGCAGCACCAGCGACATCGCGATCTGAGCGACGACAAGAATGCTGCGCAAGCTGATGCGTCGGCCTCCGACGCGCCAGCGCGTCCTCGCCTTTCAGCGCGTTCGAGAGCATCGGACGAGAAGCAGCACATGCCGGTCCGCAGGCCCAGCACCACGCCGCAGAGCACGCTTGCTGCGAGCACGTACAACAGGGTGCGCCAATCGAATGCGACGCGCACATCGAGAGGCACCGGCGCGGGAATATGAAAAGCGGAAAGCGATTGAGTCGCCCAGAGCGCGAGAAAGACGCCCAACGCTCCCCCACCCAGGCCCAGCAGAGTGCTTTCAATCAGCATCTGGCGACGCAGCCGGGCGCGTGTGGCTCCCAGCGCCAGGCGAACCGCCATCTCGCGCTGCCGGCCCGCGGCCTCAGCGAAAAGCAGGTTCGCCACGTTTGCCCCCGCGATCGCCAGGACAAGAATGACGATGACCGAAAGTGCCGCAAGAAAAGTCAGGACCGCGGTTCGTTCGCGGGGCGGCAGTGAACCCGCCTGCTCAAAGACAAAGGCGTTATCTTTGTCAGTTTTTGGATAAGTGAGCGCAAATCGGCCCGCAAGCGCGCCAAGTTCGGTTGCAGCCTGTTTGCGTGTGACGCCGGGGCGGAGGCGTCCAACGACCGCAAGCCAGTGAAACTCGCGTGAATCCATCGGCGGAAGATTGGCCACGAGCTGTGGCGCGAAGTCCAGCGGTACCCAGAATTGCGTGTCAAGAATCTGGTCGACACTGTGAAACGATGCTGGTGCGACCCCGACGACTGTAAAGAGCCTGCCCGAGAGCGTAATGGTTTTGCCAACGATCTTTGGATCGCCGGCAAAGCGCTGCCGCCAGAGCCGCTCACTCAGGACGATTACAGGCACCCGGCTCTCGCCAGATGAAAATCCGCGGCCCCGCACCATCGGCAGCTCGAGTACATCAAAGAAGTTCGATGTAACCGCCTGCCCCCACACACGCTCCGGCTCGCTGCCGCCCGCGATGGATGCGGGAATAAGCTCGTAAAAAGCTGCAACGTCGGAGAACGAATTCGCCTGGTCGCGTATGTCGTTATAGAGCGGAAATGGAAACTGGTTGCAGCACTGCTGGCCCTGCTGCGCGATGTGCAGCGACAGAAGTGTCGAAGGATCGCCCACCGGCGCAGGCCGCAGCACAAACCGGCTCACCATCGAGAAGATGGTCGCATTCGCTCCAATGCCCAGCCCGATCGAGACCACCGCGACCCACGTGACAGCGGGATGCCGCGCCAGTGTTCGCAGCGCATAGCGCAGATCGCGCGTCAGATTGTCGAGCCCTGGCAGACCGTTGCGTTCGCGACGCGCCTGGCGAACCTGCTCTGCGCAGCCCAGCGCGATTAATGCGCGACGCCGCGCTTCTTCTGTGCTCAGACCCGCGCGAACACCGTCCTCCGCGTGAATGGCGATGTGAGCCTCGAGTTCAGCCGAAAAATCCTCATCGGCGCGCGACGAGCGCAACAGTCCAACCAGGCGAATCCATAGTGCGCGAAGTTTTCGCAATTCTCCTCCTATTCGGTGCGCAGCGCCTGCACGGGATCGATGGAAGCCGCCCGCCGCGCCGGCACAAAGGCCGCGATGAGGCCACAAACAACCAGCAAAGAAGAAACCAGGATCACGGTCAGCGGGTCATGCTCGCTCACGCCGAATAGAAAAGACTTCAGCAGCCGCGTAACGGCCCACGTACATGCCAGGCCCGCAATCAGTCCGGAACCAATCAACACCGACGCATTCCGAACAATCAGCGTCAGCACATCACGCCGTTCCGCTCCCAACGCCATGCGAATGCCGACTTCGCGAGTGCGGCGATTCACGGAAAAAGCCATCAGCCCGTAAAGACCCACCAGCGCAAGAATCAGCGCAATCCCCGCGAACACCGTCAGCAGCGAGGTCTGAAAACGCCGCCGCGCGGTCGCCAGGGAGACAATTTCACCCATCGTGTGCATATCGGTCGCCGCAAGATTTGGGTCGATGGACATCAGAGTGGCTCGAATCTCGTTCTCAATCGTCGACAGCGGAAGAGACGACCGCACCGCGACGCTCGCATCGCCCGCATCGTAGCTCGCGTGGTACATCTGCGGCTGCGGTTCGTCCTCAAGGCCGGTGTGTCGAACATCGGCAACCACACCCACGACGGTCCACCAGCTGGCCCGCTTTGGATCGCCGGTTATACGCCCTCCGATGGGATTGCGGTTCGGGAAAAATGTCTCCGCAAATTTCTGATTGATGATCACTGGCCGGTTGGTCGTGACCGAGGCGTCGGCATCCGTAAGGTAGCGCCCTGCGACCAGCGGAATGTTCATCGCCGCAAAGTAATGCGGCGTAATATCGCGCCCCTCCGTCTGCTGATAGTCCTTGTTGCCGAACCCGTCTACCCAGATGAAATCGAGACTCTCAGAATTGGTGAGCGGCAGGTAATTCACTGAACCTGCAGCCTGCACGCCAGGCAATGCCTCAAGCTTCGAAATCAGCTCCTTGAAAAACGCCGCATGCTGCTCAGGTTTGCTGTAGCGCTGGTCCAGGCCCACATGGAACGTCACCGCAGACCGAGTAAACCCTGTGTCCACCGACTCAACATTGATATAGCTGCGGATCAGCAGCCCCGCACCCGCCAGCAGCACCACCACCATCGCTGTCTGCGCAACAATCAACGCGCTCTGCAACCGGCTGTGCCCGGCGGAACTTCCGCGCATGGCGTACGATTTCAGAAACTCCGTCAGCTCCATCCGCGAAGCGCCGATCGCAGGAAGCAATCCCGCCAGCAAACTCGTCAAAAGCGACCCACCGATGGCAACCAGAAACACGCGCGCATCAAGCGACGCTTCATTCAGCCGCGGAATATTTCCGGGATCAAGCTTCGGCAGAAGCCGAAGAAACAGAACCGCCAGCACGATGCCCACCGCACATCCGCCCACGCCAACCAGCATCGATTCGGTCAGCAACTGCCGCACCATGCGGCCCCGGCCGGCGCCGAGGGCGGCGCGTACGCCCAGTTCGCGGGCCCGTTCCGCGGCGCGCGCCAGCAGGAGGTTGGCCACGTTCCCGCAGGCAATCAGCAGCACCAGGCCAACCGCAGCCAGCAGCAACCGCATCAGTGGACGGACCGGCCCGATGGAAACCGCGGTAAAACTCTCCAACAGTGCGCCCCAATCGCGTGGAAGGCCGGCATCTCTCGGATCGGCCGCGTATTCCTTGTCAAGCCGTGCCATGATGCCCTTCATCTCCGCCTGCGCCTGATGAATCGACACCCCGGCACGGAGCCGTGCCACCGAAACATTGTTCCCAAGCGCTCGGGATGATCTGGCTTTTGCATCAAGGGCAAGTGGCACCCAGATCTGCGTCGATTCGATATGAGAATCTCCATAGGGAAGATCGGACTTGAAAGGATATTCAAATTCCGGCTGCATCACTCCGACGATCTGATAACGCGCATCGTCCAGTTGAATGGAGCGGTTCAGGACGTCCGGTCTCGCTCCGAACATTGAGACCCAGAGCGAGTGACTGATCACGGCAACCTGCGCATGTGCGGGCTGATTGTCTTCCCCCGCAAAGGTGCGGCCCAGTTCGGGCGTCGATTCCAGCGTTGAGAAAAAGTCTTCGTCAACCCGCGCGCCCCCGATACGCTGCGTCGTGCCCATCTGCGTCATGCTGAATTGAGCCTGTTCGAAGCTGCTCATATCTGCATACGACTTGGCCTCGCGCTTGAGATCGTAAAAGTCTCCGTAGCTGGGGCAAACCACCTCCGCAGGAATCTTCAGCGCGGGATTCGGCGAAAAAAGATAAACAAGGCGCTCGGGATCTCCATACGGCAGCGAGCGAATCAGCACTGCGTTTACCAGGCTGAAGATTGCTGTGCACGCTCCGATCCCCAGCCCGACGGTAAGAACTGCCGTAATCGCAAATCCCGGTGCGCGAAGCAGTGTACGCAAGCCATAGCGGACGTCCTGCGCAAAATTCTCAAGCCACAGCAGGCCCCGGCCGTCGCGGCGCGCCTGCACCACTTGTTCTTTTCCGCCCAGCCGCAACAGCGCCTGCCGCCGTGCTTCCGCCGGTTCGAGTCCTGCATCAATTCCAGCAGCAGTGTGCATCGTGACATGCGTGTCGAGTTCGGCCGCAAAATCAGCATCGGCTCGGTTGCGCCGTAGCATGCTCCGAAACCGCATCCAGGTTGCGCGCAGTTTACGCATCGGCGCCGCTACTCCATTCTCAAAGCTTCAGTGGGATTGATGGTCGCTGCACGACGCGCTGGGAACCAGCACGCCAGCAGGGCAATTACGCACAAGAACACCGCGGCTGCACAGTAGATCAGCGGATCGACCGTGCTCCCGCTCAGCAGGTTCGGTCGAACTCCCGTCGAGGAGTTCGTGAACGACATACTGGACACACTGCGTGCCAATGCCGCCGCCAGGACCGCCCCGCAAACAATGCCTCCCAGTGTGACGGCCAGCCCCTGGCCAACGACCATGCGCAATACGTGTGCCGGCCTTGCCCCCAGCGCCATGCGCACTCCGATCTCCTGGGTGCGCTGCGCAACCCAATACGCCATTACGCTGTACAGGCCCACAGCGGCCAGCAGAATTGCAATCCCGCTCATCACCGCCATCAGGCTCGCTGCGATTTTTTGCGGATAGAGCGATGCACCGATGAACTCATTGAGCGGAGCGGCATCGAAGACCGTGACGTTGGGATCGATCGCGCGCGTCTGCCTGCGCAACGTGGAAAGAATGCTGTTCGGATCGCCTGGTGTGCGCACGTAAACCGCCAGGTTCATATCCTCGCGATAGAGTTGCCGGAACGGGACGTAGAAATAGGGCACTGCCTTCTCAGTCAGGTAGTGATATTTCGAGTCTCGCGCGATTCCGACGATTCGGAACCACGAGCCCCACCCGTGTACCTTGTGGCCGATCGGATTGCGGCCGGCAAAGAAGTGCCTCGCAAATGTCTCGTTGACAATCATCACCGCGGGAGCGTTCTCGTTATCCTGTTCGGTAAAATTGCGGCCATCCACGATGGGAATCCGCATCAGCGGAAGATATCCCGGCGAAATGACGTTGCGGAAGATATTCATGTTCTCGTCGGGCTGTGGTGCGTAGCCTTCGATCTTGAGTTCCTCCCACCAGCTGGGCTCAAAGCCCAGCGGGACGCCGTCAGAGTAAGCAACTTCCTCAACTCCAGGCGCATTGCGCATCTGCTCGTCGAGACGCCGGCAAAACTCCTTCCTCTGCGCCAGGTTGTAGCCGTTGGTGGAGAGATAGAGCTGGCTCAGCAGCACGTGATCGGGATCGAAGCCGGGATCGATTTGCATCGTCTGCCTGAAGCTGCGAGCGAACAAGCCCGCGCCAACCAGGGCGACCAGCGCCAGGGCGACCTCACCGCCCACCAGCCCTGAGCGCAGGCGATTATGCCGGCGCCCCATTGCACCGCTGCGCCCGCCATCATTGAGCCGCGCACTCAGATTCAGCCGAGCCACCTGCAAAGCAGGCAGAAGGCCTGCAGCCAGCGCGGCTAGCACACACACTCCGGTTGTGAAGCACAACACGGTCAGATTCGGACCTGCCTGCAACGAAATCACCATCTGCATGGGTCCTGGCGGCATCAGGAGTTTGAGTGAATGGCTCAAAAGCGGCGTGGCTGCAATTCCCAGGGCCGCGCCGGAGATCGTGAGCACCAGGCACTCCGTCAGCACCTGGCGCGCGAGGCGTCCGCGGCGTGCACCGAGAGCCATGCGCGCGCTGAACTCCTTTTCGCGCATCGTTGCCCGCGCCATCAGCAGGTTGGCCACATTCGCGCAAACGATCAGAAGCACCAGAACGGACACACCCATCAAAATGCGCAGCGGGCCGGCAAGCAATCCCTGTGGCCCGAACGGGGATTGCGCGAGCGGAAGCAAGGTCGCGCTCATACCCTCGCTCACATCGGCATTCGCCACGGCCATGCGATCGGCCAGTGCTTTCAACTCCTGCCGCGCCTGCTCCATGGTCACGCCATGCTTCACCCGCGCAATTCCGAGCATGTTGCGATCGTGGCGATCGCGCAGCATCCATGTCTGTACCCCAAACAGAGTCGGCTGCTCCATGTAGGGCACCCACAGGTCGAACGCAGTCGCAGCCATCGACCCGTGAAACGCGGGGTCGGCCACGCCAACGACCGTGAGCTCGTGCTGGTTGATGCGGATGGTCGTGCCAATCACGCGTGGATCCGCGCCGTAATGGTTGCGCCAGAAGCGATCGCTGATCACAGCGACTGGATACTGCCCCGGTGCGTCACCGTATTCCGAGGGAAGAAAGAGGCGTCCGGCTTCAGGCCTCACACCCAGGACCGCAAAGAAGTTACCGCTTACAAGCTCACCCCACACGCGGTCGCTATGCTCCTCGCTGCCCACGCTGAAGGCTGCCGGGCGTGCAACCGCAATCCCGTCGAACAACTTGAGGTGATCGCGAAAATCTATGTAGTCGGGGTAGGAACTGGGAACCCAACCCCCGGCAGCCGTTACCGATTCAAAGGTTGTCAAACGAGAGGGGTCGGCCACGCCGCTCAAGGGCTGCAATATAACCGCGTCGATCCAGGTGAATACCGTTGCAGTGGCGCCGATGCCGATCGCCAGCGTGAGAACGGCAACGGCGGCAACTCCCCGGTTGCGCGACATGGTTCGAAACCCATAGCGGAGATCGCGCAGCATATCGTGCACCCAGGGCAGCGTCGCGCGGTCGCGATAGGCCTGTCGCACCTGCTCGGCTCCGCCCAGGTGAATCAGCGCCTGGCGCCGCGCCTCCTGTTCGCTCAGGCCGTTGCGTTTCCCGTTCTCAGTGTCCATCACGATATGGTTCTGCAACTCGGCATCGAATTCGTCGCGAGACCCGAAGATTCCGCGTATCCTCATCCACACCGCACGAATCGCGCGCATCAGGCCTCCTCGGCCGGGGTCAGAAAGCGGGAGAGAATTTCAGTCGTCTGCTCCCACTCGGCCGCGGCCTTGCGCACCTGCCTCTGGCCGGCCTTGGTCAGCTCGTAGAACTTGGCGCGCCGATTGTTCTCAGAGGTGCCCCAGCGCGAACGGATGTAACCCTCCTGCTCAAGCTTGAGCAGCGCGGGATAGAGCGTGCCGTAATTCAGCTGCAGCAGGTCGCCGCTGGTCTGCTCAATCCGCCGCGCCAGCCCGTAGCCGTGCTGCGCGCCCATGCTCTCCAGCGTTTTCAGCACCATCAGCGCCAGCGTGCCCTGCCATACATCGGTTTTATCGCCCATCTCGTGCTCCTCTGGCCAACCAATAGGAGCACTCTACGCCAACTTCTATGGGAATGCAATAGGAGATTTTTTCCGGCGATTGCTCCCTATGGCGGAACACGCTGATCCGCCGTATCTGTTCCGCGTGTTAGGCTGGCCTGTAAATCCAATCGGAGGATTGTCCCTCATGAACCTGCGCTTCCTGGCGCTTTTCGGCATGATTGCGAGCACAAGTGCCGGTTCTTGCGCAAAACAGCGGATCCACATCCGATCTGGCCTCGTCTGCCGATCGCCAGTTGCCGGCGCTCACCGAGACCTACAAGCACCTGCATCGCAATCCCGAGCTCTCGCACCACGAGGAGAAGACCTCCGCCTTTCTGGCAGCGAATTGCGCAAGCTCGGATACACCGTCACCGAGCACGTGGGCAAATACGCAGGACGGCTCGCAGGCCTACGGCGTGGTTGCGGTGCTCGAGAACGGCGCTGGCCCGCGCCTGCTGATTCGCACCGATATGGACGCGCTGCCGGTGGAGGAAAAGACGGGGCTGGATTATGCTTCGACGGTGCGCTCGACCAATGCGCAGGGCCAGGACGTGGGCGTGATGCATGCCTGCGGCCACGACCTGCACATGACCGTGCTGCTCGGCGTCGCGCGCGAGATGGCGGCACGCAAAAACCAGTGGCACGGAACGCTGATGCTGATCGGGCAGCCTTCAGAAGAGACAATTGACGGGGCACGCGCCATGCTGGCCGACGGTCTCTACGAGCGCTTCGGCCGTCCCGACTTCGTTCTCTCGGAGCACGATGACTCAACCTACGCAGCGGGCGATGTCGGGCTCAAGGGCGGCCCGCTGCTGGCCAGCTCGACCAGCATCGACGTAACCATGCGCGGAATCGGCGTCGCATGGCTCCGCACCGCAGATCGGCAAGGATCCGATGCTGATGGCTGCCGAGTTTGTCGTGCTGGCGCAGAGCATTGTGAGCCGCCAGGTCGATCCGCAGCAGCCCGCTGTCTTAACCGTCGGCACCATTCACGGCGGCACCAAGAGCAACATCATTCCCGATGAAGTGACGATGGGCCTTACCTTACGCACCTACTCCGACAAGGTGCGGGACCAGATCATTGCCGACGTGCGGCGTACCGCCGAAGGCATCGCCGTCGGCTACGGCGTCCCGCAGGACCGAATGCCTGTCGTCACCGTCAGCCAGACGGAGATCGCGCCCGTAACCGCGAATGATCCCGCATTGACCGATCGCATGCGCAAAGTCGCGGTGGACACACTGGGTCCCGACCACGTGGTGAGCGCGAACTCCATCATGGGCTCGGAGGATGTCGGTCTCTTCTCGCTCGATGGAAAGATCCCCGCAATGATGTTTCGCCTGGGCGCGTCCGATCCAGCGAAGCTTGCGCAAGCCCGGGAAACTGGAGTGCCGCTGCCCGGACTGCACTCCGCACTGTTCGCTCCAGTGTATGAACCTACGATCAAGACCGGCATCATTGCCATGACCGCCATGGCGCTCGATCTGCTGAAGTGAGTCTCTTCTCAGAGGGGTGCCGTTCGCGCGCAAGCGCTTCGATCACAGGCCGGTGCCGGTCTATTCGAAATACTTCGCCATCAACGATTTGTCATTCCGACCGGAGCCAGGCGAAGTGGAGGAACCTGCAGTTGCCTTTCGGCCCTCCGTCCGGACAAATTGTCGTTACTTCCACAATCGGCGACAACACACCCGGAACCCGGAAAGATGGGACTCCTTTATGAGCGGGATATCCCGTTTGTTATCGACCGAATCTCCCAACTCCAGATAGCCTCGATGTCTCGCCCGTATCGGGCGGATTAGCTTCGCTTCTCGACTGCAATTGCGCCAGTACGCCCAGAGCATTCAAAAAATGCGAATCGGACCCCGAAGGAGGGTTATTCCGATTGACAGTTGCGTTGAGCGGGGGTAGGAATACCAAGTGTTCTTGAAGCGAACACGAAGGTCTCCCCCCCAAAAAGCTTCCCTGCGTGGAAATCCGTTTCCGCAACAAGAAAAACAGCCCTTGAGGATCTTAGCCGACTGTTCGCGTCTTCTGAGTGAACGAAAGGGCTACAACGAGAATCCCACCTAAGGAGATCGTAACCATGCTTAGCAGAAAGAGCTGGCTCATCACAGCATCGTTGACTCTGGCCTTGATTCTCGGCGCGTCCGCCGCGCCTGCCCAAGACCACCAGAAATGCTTTACGGTTTCGAGCCTGGAAGGCAACTATGCAGTCGTCGGCACCTACGGTGCGAACGTAGCCATCGCACTCGGAAAGAGGTTTTTAGATGGAAAGGGCAATCTGACGGGAACCTTCGTGCTTAACGAGCCCACTGCCGGATCCACTACTGGTGCGAGAACGTTAGTGACCGGAACGCAATTGGGAACCTACACCGTGAATTGCGATGGTACGGGCGTGTTCACACGTATTCTCACTGCTGGCACCATTCAAACGACCCAACAGGATGACTTTGTCATCACAGGCGCGATCGAGAAGGATGGGGAGCTTATCGCAACCAGCATTCAAGATGCTCAGAGGACCCCGTCCGCGATCATCCCAGGCGGTATCTTTCTAACGCGTGTTTGGACGCGCGTTCCACAAAAGGAAGACTGAAGAAGGAAGGAAGCTCCAAGTGTGCCGCCTTAGCGTCTACCTTACTCTAGTTGTGCCCGGAAAACCGTCAACTCGGACGCAACCTCTGATAAGTCTCCGCGAGTAGTGCCTATCTCGCTGGATCCACCAGCGCCTCGTCCACCACTGCGTGCGCCCGATACTCCAACGCATGGTTATCCGAGCCGCCCCTGCGCTGGATCATCGCCACAAAAACAATGTCGTTGGTCGGATCGACAAAGAACCATGTTCCCGCCGCCCCATCCCAGAAGAAAGTCCCCTTGCCATCGGAGCAGATTCGCCTCGGTTGGATCGAAGATGACCGCGCAATCGTATGCCCACGCAAACCCCGGCCGGATCATCGACATCCCAATACCGAACTCCCCGGTCAACAAGCTGTCCGGTGTGTGATTCGATGTCATCAGCTTCACTGTCGAAGGCGCAAGGACACGCTTGCCATCCAGCTCTCCGCCATTGGCCAGCATCGAGGCAAAGCGGAAGTAATCCTCCGCTGTCGACACCATCCCGCCGCCTCCCGATGCCGCCGTCGGCTGCTTCGTATAGTCGCCCGGCTCTCCCGCCACCAGCTCGCCCTGCGGATTCACGTTATAGAGCGTGGCAAATCGTCCGCGTTTCTCTTCCGGTACATAGAACCCAGCATCATGCATTCCCAGCGGCTCGTAGATATGTTCGCGCATAAAGTCCGGCAGCGACTGCCCCGATAGCTTCTCCACGATGTATCCCTGGATGTCCATCGACGAGCTGTAGAGCCAGCCGTTGCCCGGCTGGTAGACAGCGGAATCTTCGCCAGCTTCTCGATCATCTCCTGCAGGTTCGTGGACTGCATCACCTTCAAGTCGTGATACATCGCATCGACTGGACCGTTTGCCCGTGCCATAGCTGAACCCCGCCGTGTGCGTCATCAGCTCGCGCATCGTCGGCGCGATGATCCGGATCGACGACAATCATCTTTCCATCCGCATCCACTCCTTTGAAGACCTTCAGATGCGCGAACTCCGGAATGTACTTCGAGATCGGATCCGATGGCAGCCACTTGCCTTCCTCGTACAGAATCATCATCGCCACGCCGGTTACCGGCTTGGTCATCGAGTAGTCGCGGAAAATCGTATCCTTGGTCATTGCCGCGCCGCTTGCCATGATCGCGCTGCCCGTAGGTGCGATAGTCCACCACCTTGCCATGTCGCGCCAGGATCGTCACCGCGCCGGCAAGCTGCTTCTTGTCGACCGTCTCCTGGATCAGCGCATGCAGCCGCTCCAGCCGCTCCGACGAAAAGCCGACCGACTCCGGCTTCACCGCCGTCATGTCCAGATTGTGTGACACAGGTTGCGCATGCTGCTGCGCGAGAGAAAGCGATGGAAGCAGCATCCCACCCACCGCCATCACGATAAAAGGAAAAATACCGGCGACGCGCATCGACCTCTCCTGAAGGAGATTCAACAGCGCACCCTTTATAGCAGAGCCGGCTTTACTTCAAACCAACCGAAGTGCGACTAATAAATCACCTTCAGCGAAAACTGAATCTGCCGCGAATTTCCCGCCGTGTGGCTGATCTCGCCAAATCCGTTCGTGGTGCTGATGGTCGCCGACTGCACGCCGTTGTTGGTGGTCGTACTCACCCCAAGGATGTTTGCCGGCAACCCCATGGTCACGATGTTGAACAGGTTGAAGAGCTCCGTCCGGAACTGCAGATCCATGCGCTCGGCCCCGCTCTTGCGCCGTCCGAATGGCGTGTCCTTGATGAACGCAAAGTCGAAATTGTAATAGGCCGGCCCGCGAAACGTATTGCGCCCCAGCGCCCCGAAACGTCCCTGGTTCGGCCCCGTTCCGCCCGGCACATAACACCGGAATACTGAAGTAGCTGGGCCCGTTGTTCGGACCCGCGCCGAAGTAGTCAATCCGATTCGCCCGCGCCGTGGAGAGATGCGGCGTTGCGATCTGGTCCGGCCGATCCACGCCGATCGAACCCGCGCCCGTCTGCTGAATGCCCGAATACACCGTGAACGGCAAGCCCGAGCTGATGCTCGAAATGCTCAGCATCTCCCATCCGTCGGTGAACTTCCTGCTTACCGGTCGCAGGAAGTTCACGCTTTCCAGATGCAGGTCCTGCGCAAGGCTCAACCCGAAGCCATGCGTCACATCGAAGTTCGACGGCGCTTTCTCAGGGTGCGTGTCGAACGGATCCTGAGATAACCCTGACGTTACTGCGCCTGTAGAACCCGTCCCGCCCATCACCACGCTCGTCGTGTCGATGGATTTGCTCCACGTGTAACTCGCCTGAACCCCCGGTCCACCGTGTCCCACCGTGCCCGAGAGTGATGTCTGCAGTGAATGATAGGTCGAGTGCGCGTCGCCGGTGATCATCGTCTCCGTGCCGAACCCGCCGATAACATTCCCCGCGCTGTCGAACTGCGTATGCGTTGCGAATTGTTCCGTCGCCCCTGGATACGCATTCGGATACGCAAAGCGAGGCAGTTCCTGCGCAGCTGTGCCCACGTATGCGGCGTCCGCCGTCAAGTTGCCGAACTTCCGCTCCAGTCCCGCCGTCCACGTGAAGAGCCACGCGTTTCCGAAATTCGGATTGATGCCCTGAAGCTGCAGCGGCGTGATCGTGCTGGTATCCGTCAGTGCCGCCATATCCTTTTCGTAGCGGTCTACATCCATCACGGTATTGGCCGGAACATCCTTGGTCTTTCCCGAAGCAAACACATTCACGCCCGAAGGAGTGTAAGTCGTCGGAACCTGCGACGGCGAGATGGTGAATCCATACGCCAGCGGAGCGGCCGCCGAAGACACGCGCCGCGGATAAATGGCAAACGGCGTCGCACCCGTCAGGAAATTGTCCTGCCAGATATTGGGCTGAACAATCATGATTCCCGCGCCCGCATGCGCCGTCAGCTTGTCCGTAACCTGCCAGCTTGCCTGGACGCGAGGCTGCCAGCCGTTCTTCGGCGTGCGATAACCCGGCTGAGGATTGATCACGTATTCCTGGTTGCCTGTCGCCGAACTGAAGCTCGACGTGCGGTGCGCACGCTCCGTAATCGGCGTGTAGAGATCCCAGCGAATGCCGTAATCCAGCGTCAGCCGCGGCGTCATCTTCCACGTATCCTGCACCCACCAACCGTAGCCTTCGCGGTTGATGGCCGCTGGCCCCATGTGGTCGCCGCTCGATACAAAGCTCGGCGCCAGCGCCACCGTGTATGCAAACGGGCTGCCCGAGAGAAAGCCGGAAAGCGTATCCGGCAGCGGATCGCCGACGTTGATGTTATGCAAGCCGCTCGCCGAGTTGATCGCCTCCGTTGCGTACGCCGTGCCTCCGCCAAAATCGTATTCACCGTCGGGACTGATGCCGAAGTACGTCGTATCGCGGTTGATGCGCGCTTCAAAGCCGGCCCGAATCGCATGCCTGCCCGTCGTGTACAAGACCGTCTGGCGCCCCTGGAACAGGTTGCCGTACGCCTGCATCACCGTGCCGGCCGCCGAATCGAATGCCTCAAACAGTCCGTCGTCGAACTTCACCGCCGGATCCGTGTAGTTCGTCGTGGGAAAACCCGGCGTCGAGCGCGTAATGCTGATCAACGACTCCAGAACCATGCGCGGCGAGATCGTCCGTGTGTACGTCCCCACCACGTTGCGCTGCTGATCGATGTACTCCACGCCGAAATGCGGGATCGATCGCCGTCTGATCCGGATTCGTCGTCGGCCCGGTCAGGTTATCCAGATTGAAGCGCGCAAAGAATTGATCCTTCGCCGAAAACTTGTGATCGATACGCACCGAAAACTGGTTCGCATTCGTCACCACCTTCGATGCCGTCGCGTACGTGTTCACGCCAAACGATCCCGTCGGCAGGTTCGGCATCGGATAGCGCGCCAGAATCGCGGCAATCGCCGGGATTCACCGGAACTGTCAGCGTGTCCACGGTCTGATCCGGAAACGTGATGGTGTCGTAAACAACATTGCTGCCCGCTGACGGCCGCTGCGCGCCGTTGGCACCGGCATCACCTGCGTCGTCCCCAGCACCTGCCGGAAGCCCTGGTACTGCGTGAAGTAGAAGGTCCGCTCCGCCGTCCGTCATACACGTGCGGAATGCAGAACCGGCCCGCCATTCGTAAATCCGAACTCATTGCGCCGGAACGGCGGAATCCGGCCCGGATACGCAGGCGTCGCGATGGTCAAAGTAGTTGCGCGCGTCGAACGTCGAGTTGCGCACAAACTCGAAAAACGATCCATGAAACCGCTGGCTCCCGACCGCGTGTGAATATTCGTGAATCCCGAGGCGCCGCGCCCGATCTCGGCCGGCATCCATCCCGAACTCGAGTCGATGCTCTCGACCGCGTCCACGTTGAAATTTGAAAACGTGGCCCCGCCCATCTCCGGATCGCTGATGTCGGCGCCGTCCATCGCAAACGTCGCCTCCACGCCGCGCTGCCCGTTGATGGCAAACTGCGCCGTGAAATTGGTGGCGCCATTGGTGTCGGTCATGGTGCCCGCCGCCAGCAGCAGCAGCGTGCTGAAGTCGCGCTTGTTCAGCGGCAGTTCGCTCACCGCCTGGCTCGACAATTCTTCCCCGCCGGTCCCGGTCTGGTTTTTCTCCTCGAGCGTTGCCACCGTCAGTTCGCCTCGGCCTGAAAGCGTCAACAGCGCTAGCGGGCTGTCTGCCCTGAGATCGATCGGCTGCGCATACTGCACTGTGCTGCCCTGGGTGGCAACCGTCAGGTGATAACTGCCCGCCGGCAGCAACTGCAGTTGAAATCGCCCGTTGGAATCGGTGCGCGCCTCAGCTTTGGCCCCACTGGAACTGAGCGTGACTTTGGCGTCCGCAATCGGAGCTCCGCCCGCATTGCGCAGCGCGCCGCGCCACATCGCCTGCGTTGTTGTCTGGCCCAGTGCACCAATAGAGCTGATGACAAAGACGAGAGCAAAATAACCAATGAACTTCAGCGCCGCGCCCCACGACATAAGGGCTTCGGAGTGACCCTTTTCGTTTTTCAATGGACTGCAACCTTATGAAAACAGTACGCGCTGCAGGGCGTCACGGTTCCCGCTTTTCACCCGCAGAACCTCCGAGCATTATAGCCTCTTACCCGCTGCTAAAACCTTTTTGTAGCTACTCGGACCGGAATCCCCATCAGCAAGTCCTCGCGCCGGCCCAACCGGTACGTCAGCCTCAGCGGTGCAGGTTTAGGAATGGCCGATGTTTTGAATCTCCCGCTTGATAGCAAGCTTGTCCAGCGTGGTCAGAGGCAGCGACAGGAACAATCCAATGCGCCGATCGAGTACGACGTACGCATCGCGGTACGCCCGCGCGATCTCCTCCGGCGTGCCCTTCACGGCTGCGGGATCGGGAATGCCCCAGTGCGCGGTCATCGGCTGGCCCGGCCAGAAAGGACACTGCTCGTTTGCAGCGTTATCGCAGACCGTGAAGACGAAATCCAGCTTCGGCGCGCCCGGCGCGGCAAACTCATCCCACGACTTGCTGCGCAGGCCGGCCGTCGCCATTCCGGCTGACTCGATCTGCCTCAGCGCCTCCGGTCGCGGCTGGCCCGAAGGATGGCTTCCCGCGCTATAGGCAATGAACCGGTCCTTGCCCTTGTGGTTGAGAATCGCCTCCGCCATGATCGATCGCGCCGAGTTGCCGGTGCAGAGAAACAGAACGTTGTAGTGGTCTGCCATCCGCCTATTCCTCTCGGCCATCGGCGTCCGGGGAGCAGCAGCCCGGCGCGCAGCAGTTCTGCTTCCGCTTGGTAGCCCTGATGAAGGCGCTTATGAACTTCCCGTCTACCTGCGGAGCAATGGCATCCACATCCACTCCCGCTTCGGTCAGGAAATGGCGGGCATCCTCGATCTTGTAGACGCGTGTCGGCTCGATGGAAATGTCAGCGAATCCGGCCTTCGCCAGTTTCGCAACGTAGTCGTTCTCCTCCAGCGCTCCGGCGAGGCACCCGACCCACAGCAGCATGCTCTTGCGCACCTCGTCGGGAACGCTTCCGCGCACCACCACGTCGGAAACAGCGAAACGTCCGCCCGGCTTGAGCACGCGAAATGCCTCGGCCAGAACGCGGTCCTTGTCCGCGGAGAGATTGATAACGCAGTTGGAGATGATGACGTCCACCGCGCATTCAGGCAGGGGAATATCTTCGATTTCGCCCTTGAGGAACTCGACGTTGTCCACCCCGGCATTGCGTTGGTTCTCGTGCGCCAGGGCCAGCATCTCGTCGGTCATATCAAGCCCGTAGGCCTTGCCGGTCGGCCCCACGCGCTGTGCGGAGAGCAGTACGTCGATGCCGCCCCCGGAACCGAGATCAAGCACCGTCTCCCCGGCACGCAGGTCAATCAGCGCAGTCGGATTTCCGCAGCCCAGAGAGGCACGTACCGCCTTCTCGGGGATCTGTCCCTTCTCATCCGAACTGTAGAGATCCGTCGTGATCGGATCGCAGCAGCGAAGGCCGGGATCGCAACATGCCTGCACGTTGCCCGATTGCGCCACGGCGCGAGCCGCGCTTGCATACTTTTCCTTCACCTGTTCCTGAACGTTGGTGGTCGAATCCATAAGAGCATCTCCTCGTATACGTTAAAACGAATATATTCGTAGCTCGACATATCTGTCAAGGCATATGTATATTAAAGCGGTGGAATCTCCGGAGACTTACGACCTGGCGTTGCTGTTTGCGGCGCTCTCTGACCGCACCCGCCTGCGCCTCTTGAATCTTATGGATGGCCGGGAGGTCTGCGTCTGCTACTTCGTCGAGATCCTCGGCCAGAGCCAGCCCAAAATTTCGCGCCACCTGGCGTATCTCCGAAAAGCAGGCGTGGTAGCCGCGCGGCGCGAAGGTAAGTGGATGCACTACAAAATCGTTGTGCCTTCGCACCTGGGCGCAGCGAGGATTCTGCGCGAAACCTTGACGGCCCTCAGGGTGGAAAACTCCATGCAGGCCGATCTGGCCCGCTTCGGCAGCGCCTGCTGTTCGCCGCGAACCGCCCCCGCCCTGGAAGGCGCCCCCCTCCCCACCCCCGTCGAACCGGTCTGCTGCCCCGAATGCTGAATTGAAAACAGCAGCGTCATCGTCAGGTTTGATCGGCTGTCAACCCCCACTCGCTCCGCAGCCTGTCTAACCTATTGATACAAGGCGCAGGATTCTTTCGGCAGTTTTGCAGGGTATTAGTGGAGATAGCGGTGCTGGCGGTGTTAGAGTCCGCTTCGCAGACGTTCGCGGAGTTAGCGATGCGAGGCGCGCTGGCCGCCAATGACCGACGATTGGACGACGTCTCGAGTTTCTCAGTTTCGTTATTCTGTGATCCGCGAGGTCTGAGAAATGCGCGTCAAAGTCTATGAACTCGAGCCCGGGCCTGAGGGGTTTGTTTTGGATAAGGGACGCCTGCACTGCATCATCGATGTCAAAGAGGGAGAAGGAAGATTTCAGTTCATAGACCCGAGCCGGGAGAAACTGATCCGATCACTGTTTGGTGCGCCATCGAGCACATTTGTTGCGGGAGGGAAATCACCGGAGGGCGTCTATTTTGACGCCATAGAGACTCATCCGGCATGGAGTGTTGAGGCGATCGAGGCGATCGTGAAAGAGGAACTCTATGGCTTCAATCTGGGCGCTACGATTGAATTATGACGGGTAGGATCGCCCGAAAGGCTCCCCATTGGTTGGTTTGTGGGTGCGCCCATGGCTCTGATTGATTGGCAACCCCCGATGGCAGCGGATTGGAGCCACTAAATCGCTGTATTTTTGGTGAAAATTGGTTTTTTTGCGGCTCCGGACGACTATTCTATGCGGCTTTGGGCCGTAATTTATCGTCTAATTGAGAGAGATGAGTACAGTTGCGGTCATACGTTCGCTGTTTACCCCGGGAGCTGTCTCCACCGCTGACGAGCAGGTTCGTCAGGAGAATCTTGCTGTTGCGGAAGGACTTAAGCGGCAGGATCCCGGACTTCTGGACCAGCTGATCGTACGCTACCAGCACCGCCTTCTCCGCTATCTGCTGTTTTTGATCGGCAACCGCGAGATGGCGGAGGACCTTTTCCAGGAAGTCTGGATGCGGGTGCTGACACGCGGCGGGCAATTCAACGGCAAGGCGCGGTTTGAGACCTGGCTGTTTACAATCGCCCGCAACCTGGTGATCGACCTGCGACGCAAGCGGACCATGTCGAGCCTGGATGAGTTGTTTGAGGCGGGCGGGGACGATGACCGGCCGCTGACATTTGAAGTTGCCGACCACGAGCCGGGACCGTTTGACCGCATGTCGAACGTTGAGGACCGCGAGCAGATCGCGGCGGCGCTACTGCAGCTCGACACCCTCTATCGCGAGGTGTTGGTCCTTCGTTTTCATGAAGATCTGTCGCTGGAAGAGATTGCCAAGGTGACGCGGGCGCCGCTGTCTACGGTGAAATCGCGGCTGTATCGGGGCATGGCTTCGATCAAGCCGCGGCTGGAGCGGAGCCAGACGCTGCGCCGGGAGGGCGTGTGACGACGCCCGGGCCGGTAGTGGGAACGGCCCAGGACAACGGCCGGGCCACGCGCAGCGAACTGGCTGAAGCGATGGCAGGGTTGAGCGGGGAACGTGACCGCGCCACGGCAGACCGGACACGGCGCGTGGTGATGGCTTCAGCGGGTCTTCTTCAGGAGCAGCGTGCGGGACGGAAAAGGATCCGCGCCATGGCGCTGGCGGCTACCCTCGTTATTTTCTTTGTGGTTGCTCCGCCGGTCTGGTGGATCGCCGAAACCCTGATTGAAGAAGAGCATCTGACGAGCATGGTGAGCGAACTGGCTGTGTGGGGATTCTTTTCGATCACCGCCCTGCTTGGTTCGGCATTACTTGCGGGCTGGCTCCGCCGCAAATCCTGAGAAATTCCGGTCTATACTGGGCGCACCATTGGATGCACGGTTCCGGCGAGGCGCGAAAGCAGCGCAGATGTGCGCAACTTCGGCGTCTGGACCTTCGTCCATTGAATAGCATCCGGCTGTGCCTGATTGCTCTTTGGCCCCTCTGCATGAGGGCTATTAATTATGCGTGAACCCGAACTGATCAACCCCAACGAAGACACACGGCTGGTGCCGGCGTGGTCCATTGTGATCGCGGCCGCGGCTTTTGTGCTGGTGGAGTACTACTTCTGGCTGGTGTTTCCACAAACGCAGCACCACATTCCCCCGCTGGGACTGCGTATTTACCTGAACCTGTCGTGGGGGCTGCTGGCGTCGCTCTACTTTCTCATGGTGGGGTACGTAAGCAAGGACGCGCCGCGGCGGGCAATGAGTTCGCGCTTCTGGATGCTGCTGTGCTTCGTGATGCCGGGCGGAATCGGAGCTGTGCTCTACTTCCTGCTGCGCTCGCCGTTGGTTACGAAGTGTCCGGCGTGCGGAACGCATGTGCAGAGTGACTTTCACTTCTGTCCGCAATGCAACTACCAGCTCACTGCGAGCTGCGGAAACTGCTTCCGCACGGTGCGGGCAACCGATCAATACTGCACCCGGTGCGGCCATGAACTGGAAGGCGATCACATGCCGGCACGGCTGAGACTTACGGGAGTAGGAAGCAGGGAGTAGGGAGTACAAGGCTAAAGACGATTCTCGAACCTGCCCAGAGCTTTTTTGCCACCTTATCAGCGTTTCCTTTTACATCCGGCGCATCCTTTCGTCGTGAATTGACCGCGGTCGCGCGGCTCCCTACAATCAAGCTTCGGCCTGCGAATCAGGGTACGCTTGCATGACGATCTCCGCGCTGATCATCGACGACGAACAACTGGCTCGCGATGAGCTTGCATACCTGCTTGAGTCCGGCCAGGATGTGGATGTAGTAGCGCAGGGCGCGAACGGCATCGAGGCCGTGGATCTGATCGAGGAATATCATCCTGACCTGGTGTTCCTGGATGTGCAGATGCCGGGGCTGGATGGGTTCGCGGTGATCCAGCGGGTGATGGAACGTCATCGCAAGCACAAGGACAATAACAACTGGAGCCTGCCGCAGTTTGTATTTGCGACGGCCTATGACCAGTACGCGGTGCGCGCGTTCGATGTGAATGCCGTTGATTATCTGCTGAAGCCCTTCGATCGCGGCCGCGTGGAGAAGGCGCTGGAGCGAGTGCGGGGGCGCATGACGACGGTTGGAGCGGGAACCAACGGTGGCGAGTCGCCGATCGAATCGCAACTGGATGCGCTGCTGCATCTGCTGAAAAAGCCGCAAGGCGCGGGTCGTGCGGCGCAGCCGGCGAAACTGATTGTGCAGGCGGGCAGCAGGCTTCTGCTGGTTGACCAGGCGGAGATCTGCTTTGCGGAGATTGAAGAAGGCGTGATCCGGGTGGTGACGCAGCAGTTCGAGGGTCAGTCGAAGTGTAGGACCATTGAGGAGTTGCTGGATCAGCTTGATCCGGCGATCTTCTGGCGGGCGCATCGCAGCTTCGTGGTGAACATCAACCAGATTCGCGAAGTGGTGCCGTGGTTCAAGTCGACGTATCAGCTGCGGATGAACGACAAGAAGCAGACGGAGATTCCGGTGAGCCGGGCGCAGACCAAAAGACTGCGGGAACTGTTTAATCTGTAGCGCTGTTTGTGGTCCGAGGTATCCGGAGCCACGCGACAAGCGCAAATGATCCCATGATGAAAATCGAGACGAGCGCGGAGGCGCGCAGGATGGCAGCGGTGCGCCAGATTGTGCCGCTGGCGTCGATGACCGCGTCGGCGGGTTGCGGACGGAGAAGTTGGAGAACATTGCCCAGCGCGCAGAAAGCGTAGAGCACAACAGCGGCGCGCGAGTGTGGCAATCCTGGCGCAGGCGGCGCGGGAGAACTCCGGCGCAGGTAGAGTGCGAATGCGACATAGATGAGGAAGACGGTGAGGGGCCAGCCGGCGTAATTGGTGAACGGCACACCAAACCAGTGGCCGCCGTCGCGCCAGCGCCAGGCGTGGAGGAGTGTGCTCCACACAGGGTCCTGCGCAAAGTCCCAGGCGGTCATGATGACGCTGGCGAGGAGGGGCAGTGCGATGAGTTGCAGGCCGATGGGGACGGGGCGGGTGGCGGCGAGGATGATGCGGGCGAGAGTCCAGGAAACGTAGGCCATGCCAATGTAGGCGAGGCCGAGAAGGAAGGGGACGTGCAGGAGTTGCGGGCCCATGAGCGGGAGGAATTCGTAGTGGCCGAAGGGGAAGCCGGTGACGACGCTGAGATTCTCAAGCGCGTTGCCGATGACCAGGCAGACGGCGGCGAAGACGAGGATCCCGCGGAGCCGGTAGTGCTGCGCGCCGTGAATGAGCGCGAAGGCGAGGGCGGAGAGGATTTCGAGAGCGACGATGGGGGTGGAGGGAGTGCTGATGGGGAGGACTTCGAGAATGCGGGCGAAGGCGTAGAGGGTGAGGATTGCGATGAGCGCGCCAGCGGGGCGCATTGCGCTGGATGACCGATTTGCCGCGGCTGTCGGCATGGATGACCTCGGCGGGGCTTTCTTTCAGTGGTTCGAATTTAACGGCCGACGCCCATAACCATGGGCATCATGAGAGTCAAAAACAGCAAATCCCTCGTTCCGCTGAAGAAAGCCGCTCCACACAGGATGACACCTGATCTGGGGCTGGAAATTCTTCGTTAATCGTAGCGCTCGAAGACGATTTGCTTGCGGTGCCAGCCGTAGCTTGAGCAGTTTCTCGCGGACGCTGGCGACCATGTTGTTGAGGCCGCAGATGTAGGCGTAAATATCGAAATTGAGTTCGTTGGGCGGGATGCTGGGATCGGGCGGCGGCGCGGGAAGCGGCTGGCCGAGGCGGGCCGCCCGTTCCTCGACGATGCGGGCCACGTGGTCCTGCACGTAACCGCGAAGGCCTTTCCAACTCTCATCGGCGCGGCTGAGCGTGGGCAGGTAGTGGAAGTTGGGCTTGCGCGCGGCGAGGGCTTCGAACTCTTCGCGATAGTAGAGCTCGCTCTCGTGGCGGGTGCCGTAGACCATCCAGATATCCTTGCCTTCGCTGCGATCGATGCCGGCGTCGGCGCCGGTTTCAGGGAAGAGCCACTGGGCGAAGGCGCGCATGGGAGCAATGCCGGTTCCGGTGGAGATGAAGATGGAATCGGTGACTGGCTGCTTGAGAATGAAGTGGCCGTGGGGGCCGTGGACCGGATGGTGCCGCCGGGGGCAGATCGGGCAGGTCGGCGAGGTGATTGGAGAAGAATCCCTCGACGCGATTCACGCAAAGATCGAAATGGTTCGCGTTGGCCGCGGAGGCAATGGAGTAGGCGCGGGTCTGCTGCTTTCCGTTAGGTCAGTGGCGACCGCGGAGATGAATTGGCCGGAGATGAAGGGAAAAGACTCGAGATCGTCGAGTACAAAGTCAAAGTGGTAACACTGCGCCGATTCGGAAATGCACGTTTTTCTTGCCAGACGTGCCATGTATAGCTCACGCGCCAAGGTGGATTCTCGCTTGCAGAAAGGATGAGGCCCGAAGAGGCGCCATTGCCAGTATCGCTATCGAGGCGCGTAGATGGCAAGCTCAACGCGAGTTGCGATGGCGAGAGAGCTGCGGAAAGAGCCATGGTTTGTGGCGACCTTCCGCGAGAACATCCCTCCGCGGCTGAGCCGGGCACCGATTTTGCTGGGTTTGCGCGGGGGTTGAAACCCCCGCCTCCCTCCGTGTTCAGTTTTTCTGCACCCTGTAAAGTCGTGGACTTTCTAGACGCCGAGTTTTCTGCACCGAGCTTTTGGAGGCGGCTAGAGAGCCTGCCAGCAGAGTTGCAGATCCCATGACGAAGAGCCAGAGCGAAAGCGCAAGGCGCATGGTGCGGACGGGAATTCGCGAGGCGAGGCCGGTGCCGACGAGCGCCCCAAGAATGCCGCCAGCAATCGAGGTTGATGAGCAGAGACGGAGTCGAAGACGGCACTGCTCAGGTGGAGCGTTCCACCGACGAGAGACAAGGCAGAGGCCGAAGGCGAGGTCGGTGCCGACGATGCGGCGTGCGTCGAGAGGGGTGAGGCCGAGCAGCGCGAGCGTGCCGAGGGCTCCTGCGCCGGACGAAGAGAAGCCGACTTCAGCGCCGATGGGGAGCATGGCGAAGGCCAGCCAACCAGGGCGAGTTGGTACGCCTCGCGCAGGCTCGGCGGCGGGGCGGAAATGGCGGTAGATGTGCCACGCCGGAAGAGACGGCGATCATGACGCCGAGCGCGAGATAGAGCCAAAGGTTGTTGGCCTGCGTTGTGGGCGACGCGCTGAAAGAGAAGGAGCCGAGCATGACGCCGGGGATTCCGGTGGCGAGGATGACGGCGAGGGTACGCCACGCAACCTGGCGACGCCAGATCTGCACGGGAACGACGACGAGTTTGACTGCCGCTGAATAGGCGAGGGCGGTGCCGACGGCTTCGGCGACGGGGACGTGGAGAAAGAGGATGAGCAATGGCGCGATGAGCGTGCCGGCCCCGACGCCGGTCATCGCGATGAGCGCGGCAATTGCAAATCCGAGGAGGAGTTCCATGGCGATCTCCGGCAGCGACGCTTCAGGTAGGCCTGCAGGTGGATGCCGCACTCGAGTTTGCGGCCGGACCAGCGGCCCGAGCGGGGATCGTTGGGATCGAAGGGCAGGCTGGTACAAGGAGCACAACCGATGGTGGTGTAGCCCTGTTCGTAGAGCGGCAGGAGCGGAATGTTGTGCTGCTCGGCGTATTGCCAGACGTCGCGCGTGGTCCACTCGGCGAGCGGGCTGAGCTTGGCGAGGATGTGGCCTGGTGGGCAGCGTGAAGAACTCGTGCGGCTTGGAGATTGGCGCGCGACTTCGATTGCTGGCGGCGCAGGCCGGTGACCCAGGTGCTGTAGGAGCCGAGGGCGCGGAAGAGCGGCTCGACTTTGCGCAGGCCGCAGCAGCGGTCGGGTGCGGTCTGGTTGAGGATGCCGAATTGAGACTCCTGCTCGGCGACGGTCTGCTCGGGTTCGACGATGACGAGATTCAGATTCCACTCGGCGGCGATGCGATCGCGATAGTCGAGGGTCTCGGGGAAGTGGTAGCCGGTCTCGAGAAAGAGGACGGGGATGCGCGGCTGAAGTTCGAGCACCATGTGGAGCACGACCATGTCCTCGGCCTGGAAGCTGCTGGTGACGCAGATGTGTCTGCGCGTGCTCGAGGTGCTCGCGGAGGAAGTTTGAGGCGGTGAGGGCGAGTGCGTTCAGATGC
Source organism: uncultured Acidobacteriaceae bacterium (assembly GCA_963774175.1). Taxonomy (GTDB): domain Bacteria; phylum Acidobacteriota; class Terriglobia; order Terriglobales; family Acidobacteriaceae; genus Telmatobacter. The sequence goes on along the minus strand of CAVZDT010000019.1, from coordinate 314,869 downwards.
CGAGGCCGTTGTCATTTTCGTCTTCTCCTGTGGGAGTGGATGCGAGGCGTTGGAGTTCGTCAAGAAGCTGGTCGGGTACGGATTGGGCGTCGAATTCCGGAGCAGTTCGCGGGGTTTCGCATCTGCGGCGTCGGCGCGAGTGAAGGTGATGGGGCCGGGTCGATCGGTCTCGAGGATCACGATTGCGCCGAGATGAGCGAAGGTCGATAGTGCGATGTGGCCGGGACGCGCGTGCGGAGGACGAGCGCTCCGGCTGAAACAGGGACTGCTCGAGTTGGGATGCGAGGTGCGAGCGGTTTCCGAGATTAAGCAACCCGCGGGTTGCGCGTTTGATGGCGGGTGAAGAATCGTGGCGTCAGAGATGCCGCGAATCATGCCGGCGCCTGCGGTGGTGTTGTCGGCGGGTCGATGAGGATGAGGCTGCCGGTGGCGCGGCTGTCGCGGTAGAGGTCGGCAAGCAGCGGGCGGCTGGTTTCGAGTACGACCTGGCCGATGTCGTTGAGCGCGAGTTGCGCTGCGGGAGTTCTCGGCGAGGTGTTCGACGTCGATGCGCGAGCGGATTTCGGTGATGGTGGCGCGGACGGTCTGGCTGGTGTGCTTGAGCAGGTAGCTGGCACCGGGACGCAGGGGCTTGGAATGCATCCAGACGACGGTGGCTTCGAATGCTGATCGTTTTGCGGGGCGGCGCGGTGACGGAGGCGATCATGTCACCGCGGCTGAGGTCGATTTCGTCTTCGAGGGTGAGGACGACGGATTGCGGGGCGTGGGCGCGGGCGAGGTCGCCGTCGAAGGTGGTGATGGACGCGGACGCGGGTGCGGCGGCCGGAGGGTAGCGCGAGGACTTCGTCGCCGGGATGAATGGTGCCGGCGGTGATCTGGCCGGCGAAGCCGCGGAAGTCCTGGTGGGGGCGGAGGACGCGCTGGATGGGGAAGCGAAAGGTTGCGCTGTGCGCGCTCGATGGCGAGCGGGACGGTTTCGAGAAGCTCGAGAAGGCTGGGGCCGGTGTACCACGGCATGCGCTGAGCTGCGGTGAACGACGTTGTCGCCGTCGAGTGCGCTGACAGGAACGGGGATGAGCTGCGGGATTTCGAGTTGAGCGAGCGAGGCGATTGCAGACTCGCGACGGTGGCGGTCGAAGACTTCCTGCGAGAAGTCGACCAGATCCATCTTGTTGACGGCGGCGATGACGATGGGGATGCCAAGCAGCGCGGCGATGCAGGCGTGGCGGCGGGTCTGGGCGAGGATGCCTTTGCGCGCGTCGACGAGGACGATGGCGACGTCGGCGGTGGAGGCGCCGGTGGCCATGTTGCGGGTGTACTGCTCGTGGCCGGGCGTGTCGGCGATGATGAATTTGCGCTTGGGCGTGGAGAAGTAGCGGTAGGCGACGTCGATGGTGATTCCCTGCTCGCGTTCGGCGCGGAGGCCGTCGGTGAGCTGGGCGAAGTCGATGGCGGCGTTGTGGGTGACGGAGCGGATGTGGTCGTCGTAGACGTTGTGGGAGTCGTAGAGCAGGCGGCCGATGAGCGTGGATTTGCCGTCGTCGACGCTGCCGGCGGTGGAGAAGCGGAGCAGGTCCTTGGAAAGCTCGGCTTCAAGGCGCTGCTTCGATGGGAGATCGGACTCGGGACCGGCTCAGCGATCGGAGTCGACTTCGACGAGATGCTGTTCGATCAGAGACCATCAGAAGTAGCCCTCGCGCTTTTTGATTTCCATGGAGCCGTCCTGATCGTGGTCGATGATGCGATTGGCGCGCTCGGAATTGCGGACCGCCATCAGTTCCTCGATGATCTTGGGCACGGTGTCGGCGTCGGAGCGGATGGCGCCGGTGCAGGGGCTGCAGCCGAGCGAGCGCAGGCGGCAGGTGACCCACTGCTCTTCGCCGGGCAGGCCCTGGATGAAGGGCTGTTCGACGGGGATGAGCGAGTCGCCGCGGACGAGCATGCGGCGCTGTTTGGCGAAATAGAGCGGCACGATGGGAATCTTTTCGAGATGGATGTAGTGCCAGATGTCGAGCTCGGTCCAGTTGGAGAGCGGGAAGACGCGGATGCTTTCGCCGGGGCCGATGCGGCCGTTGAAGAGGATCCAGAGCTCGGGGCGCTGATTCTTGGGGTCCCACTGGCCGGCGGTATCGCGGAAGGAGAAGATGCGCTCCTTGGCGCGGGATTTTTCCTCGTCGCGGCGCGCGCCGCCGAAGGCTGCGTCGAAGCCGTGAGCGCGGAGACCGTCGAGCAGGGCCTGGGTCTTGAGCAGGCCGCAGCAGCGCTGGGTGCCGAGCTTGATGGGGTTGGCGCCGTCGGCGAGGGCTTCTTCGTTGCGCCAGACGATGAGCTTGAGGCCGAGTTCGGCGGTATAGCGGTCGCGAAATTCGAGCATCTCGCGGAATTTGTAGCCGGTGTCGACGTGGAGCAGCGGGAACGGAATGGGCGCGGGATAGAAGGCCTTCTGCGCCAGGCGCAGCATGACGGAGGAGTCTTTGCCGATGGAGTAGAGCATCACCGGGTTCTGGAACTCGGAGGCGACCTCGCGGAAGATGTGGATGCTCTCGGCCTCGAGTAGCTGGATGTGGTTGAGGCGATCGCGCGGTAGCGCTCGGCGTTTCCTGCGGTCGAGTGGTGCGATTGTGTTTTGCTCTGATGGCGCAGTGGTGTCATGTTGTGTCCGGATTGTTTTGGGGCAATAAAAAACCCGCGGCGGCAGAGATGGCTGCGGCGCGGGCGTATGGGGAGATTCCGGTGAGTCTAGTGGTGGCTTATCCCATAGTCCGGCGCGGCGCACAACAACATGCGCAACAAGTGACCGGCATGGAACAGAAGACTCATTGCGTCTACTATACGGGTGCTCGGGATGTGAGGTCAATCACATGAGGCGAAGAGGGGGCGAACCTCATTCTTCATGCAGTACGGTTAGCGGGTCGACGCGCGTGGCTCTGAGCGCGGGAATGAGACTCGCCGCGAAGGAAATGAGCACAATGAGGAGCGTCGCTGAGGCGAAGGTCGCGAGGTCGCGGGCGCTCACTCCGTAGATGACACTTGCCGCGATCCGGCCGAGTGCGAACGCAGCTGTGAGCCCGATGCCAATGCCTATGAGTATCGGCTTCATTCCCTGGGCGATCACGAGAGCGACAACGTCCCGCATGGATGCTCCAAAGGCGAGGCGCAGGCCGATTTCGCGCATGCGGCGTTTTACGGAGTATGCAAGCACGCTGTAGATGCCGATGGTGCAGAGGATCAGCGCAAGCAGGCCGAAGATGGCAAGCAGCTGCATATTGAAGCTTTGCTGGGTGAGCGTGTTGCCGATGAAGTCGTCAAGGGTGAGAACGTTGTCGACGGGGATGTCGCCGTTGACCTGGGCCAGTGCGTTTGTGATGGCAGTTGCCAGAGTCAGCGGCGCGGTGGTGGTGCGCACGACCATCGACAACCCGTAGGGCTCCCATTTGCCGTTTGCCGAGTCGCCGAGCTGCGCAAGCGGCCAGTAGAGAGTCGCGATTCCGGCGTTGCTGTCGAGTCCCAGTTGCTTCACGTCGCCGACGACGCCGACGACGGTGCGCTCCTTATCTGGATAGAACGTGAGCTTCAGATGATGGCCGATGGGGCTCTCGTTGGGCCAGAACTGCCTGGCCATGGCCTTGCTGATGACGACAACGGCGGTGGAGTCGGCGGTGTCGCTCGGCTGAATATCGCGGCCTTCGAGCATGGGGATGTGCATCGCGTGGAGATAGCCCGGGGTCACGACGCGGACTGAAACCTCAGGCTGTTCAGACATGGGAACGACGGGCCGGCCTTCAACCGCGACGGGCTGATTGGAACCGCCGGTGAGTGGAAGGTTATCGATTGCACCAGCCGATTCGACTCCGGGCAGCGCACTTACTCGCTGAAGCATCTGGTCGACGGATTGGGATTCCTGTGTGGGCGTTGTGAACTGGTGTCGCGAGATTTCCAGTGCGAGCGTCAGCACATTGTGCGAATCGAACCCGGGATTGACAGCCTGCAGATTCCAGAGGCTGCGCAGCATGAGACCTGCGCCGATGAGCAGGACGATAGAAAGCGCGACTTCAACAGAGACCAGTGCGGAACGGGTGAAGCTGCTGCCTGAGTCAGCATCGAGGCGGCCGAGGCCCTGCTTGAGAGATTCGTTGACGTCGCCCTTGATCATGCTCAACGCGGGCAGCAGACCGGAAAGAAGCCCAGTAATGACGGAGAGGGCGAGAGTGAAGATGAGAACCGATGTGCTGAGGCCGATCTCGCCCATGCGCGGCAGCTTGTCTGCGAAGAACTTGAGCAGGAGTTCGATGCCAAAGCGCGCGAGGAGGAGGCCAAACGCGCCTCCGCAGACCGTGATGAGCACAGATTCGGTAAGCAGGGGCTGCACGATTCGGCTGCGGCTGGCGCCGAGAGCGGAACGGATGGCAACTTCCTTGCGGCGGCTGAAGACGCGGGCGAAGATGAGGTTGGCGACGTTGGCGCACGCAATGAGCAGGACGAAAGCGACGGCCCCCAGCATCATCAGCAAAGCCGGGCGTACATCGCCTACGAGGTCTTCGCGAAGAGAGACGACGGCTGCGCCCCAGCCCTTGTCATCCGCGGGATAGGCCTGCTCAAGACGCTGGGAAATGGTGTTCATCTCGGCCTGGGCCTGGGCGAGGGTGACGCCGGGCTTCAGGCGGGCGACGGAAAGGAAGTGGTGCTCACCGCGCACTGCGGCTTCTTCAGCGGTAAGGCCGAGCGGCGTCCATGCCTGCGCAAAATCTGGCTTGGTCATCTTTGGACCCATGACGCCGACGATCGCGTAGGGGGTGCCATCGAGAGTGACGGTGCGGCCGACGACGTGGGGATCGGAACCGAAGTGGGACTGCCAGAGCTTATAGGTAAGGATGATTTCCTTGTTTTTGCCCGGATGGTCCTCTTCCGCAAGGAAGACCCGGCCGTAGATGGGCTGAATGCCGAGCACGGAAAAGAAGTTGGATGTAACGGTGCTCGCCAGGACAGTCTCGGGCTTTCCCTGGCCCGAGATTTCGAATGAGTGTCCGCTATAGAGCGCCATCCCGCTGAAGACGTCGTTCTGTTTTTGCCAATCGAGAAAGTTGGCTGCGGAGATGGAGAATTGGGTCATGCCGGGGAAGCTGGACTGCGGGGGAACGTGCCAGAGCTGAACGAGGCGATCGGGGTCGCTGAAGGGGAGCGGTTCAAGCAGGACGGCGTGGACGACGCTGAAGATGGCGGTGTTTGCGCCGATGCCGAGAGCCATGATGAGAATGGCGACGGAGGTGAATCCCGGACTTTTCAGCAAATGACGGCATGCGAACTTCAGGTCCTGCAGAAATGTGGGCACGACGCGACCTCCCGATTCATCACAAGCGAGCATGCGAGCGGCCATTGACGGAGAACGGAAGAGGCTTGCTTTCAATGGTATTTCTGTGCGGGCGGCCTGGACGGTGTTCGGCGTTGAGACGGCGTGTTCGGCAATGGACAGGAAGCCGCGGTGCGATGGCTTCAGTTTTCGGAGGGCTTCGCGATGTGGTCGATCACCATGACCTGGACCGGGGACCTGGTGGAAACGACCTTGAGTCCGAGCTGCTCCTGGATTGCTGTGTAGAGGTCCGGCGGCGCGTTGGGATCGTTGTGCGAGCCAGACGGACTGGTGGGGCAATAGGTTTGCGCATCGTCGAGCGCCCATTTCAGGTCGAAATCGTAGCGACCGTTCAAGCCAGTCTGATCGACGACAGGTTTGTCGAGGAAGACCTCTTGCATGCCTTTGGCGAAGTCGGAGATGGAATAGTTTCGGACGGTGAGAACGGGCGGGCAGCTAAAGGTGAAATGTGTGCTGTCGCCGGGTTTGCTGGTTGTGGGCGCAAGCTTGGGGCCGTTTTTGGCGACCTGGATTGCGTAGACGGAGAGTTCACGGGAATCGTAGTGGAACGCGAGGCTGAAACGGGAGAGGAGCAGCTTCTGGAACATCAGGCGCGTCTGGCCGACGTCGGGATGGCCATCGATGTCGGGGACCCCATCGATATCGAAATGCCTGGCAAGAAGGGACGGAGGGCCGTCCGCGATTTGGCTGGTGTGGAGGCTGTAGGCGTAGGTGATGAGTTGCCCCAGCGACATGTTGTAGACAATGATCTGGCGGCCGTTATGCCGGATGAAGGTGCCATGCGGGGCGGAGGTGTCGCTGGCCTTGATGGTGGCGACTTCGAATGTGGGGTTCGCATCGGCGGGCATGGGTGAGAGCGGGGCTGGTGCGGATTGGGCGAGCAGTGGATCTGCGAAATTTGAGAAAAGCAGAACGGCCAGAACCGCAGGAAATCTGGCGCGTGCACGCAGGTTCGTAGTTTTGTTGAGCATGTATAACAGCAGGTCCTTCACTTCGCTGAAGAAGACCGCTCCGTTCAGGATGACACTTTGAAATTGCAACACTGATTTGCAAGTCACTTAACAGAACTTGTCGGCGGCGGCGGCGAGATCGAAGTCCTTTCGCGTGATGCCGCCGGCGTCGTGGGTGACGAGCGCGAGGCGGACCTTGTTGTAGCGGATATCGATGTCGGGATGGTGGCCGGCGTTTTCAGCTACCTCGCCTACCCTATTGACGAACGCAAGCGAGGCGCGGAAATCCTTGAAAAGATAGGTGCGCACGAGTTCGCCGGATTCGACTTGCCAGTCGGGAATGGTCACGAGGCGGGACTGGATTTCCGGGTCGGAGAGAGGGGACATGAGCACCTCCTATAGAAGCAGGACGTAATTTCTGATGCGCTGCCCAACCGGGGTCGCGGCAGAAACCAATATAGCGGATGCGGTGAGGCGGCGGTTGGGGGTTGAAATTTCTGGCAGAAATATGGAAACTAATCCTTTAGTTGCGAGTCTATAGGAATGTAAGGCGAAGCACGGAATCTAGCATCGCCAAATGGGATCAATGATTTAGGAAGATGCCCCCGAAGAAATCAAACACGTTAACCGAAGCCGAGCTGAGGCTGATGAAGATTCTGTGGCGGCGCGGCGAGTCGGCGGTGAACGACCTGGTGGCGGCGATGCCCGAGGGCGAGCCGCTGGCCTATAACTCGGTGCTGACCACGATCCGGATCCTGGAGCAGAAGGGATACGTGGAGCATCGGCAGGAGGGGCGCGCGTTTATTTACTGGCCCTTGGTAGCCGAGCAGGAGGCGAGCCGCAGCGAGGTGAAGCATGTGCTGAGCCGCTTTTTTGGCAACTCGCGCGAGCAGCTGCTGCTGTCGCTGCTGGGCGATGGAGAGATTTCGCGCGAGGAGCTGGAACGGCTGAAGGCGGCGATTCGCGAGGCTGCACCGGATGAGGTGAAAGAGGTTTAGCGATGCATCTGGCGACTTGCATCGGCGATCTCGGGATTTGATGGCTCCGGCTTGGTGGATGCAGGTGTGCTCGGAGTGGGATGCCTTCGCGCAGAGTGCCGCGAGTACGCTGGCGTCCTCGATCTGGCAGGGCGCGGTGATTGTCTGCGGACTTGAGATCGCGTTGCGCCTGATGCCGCGGATTTCGGCGGCGCATCGTTTTGCGGTGTGGGCAGCGGGATTTGCCGTGGCGGCGGGACTGCCGTTGTTGCCCTGTAGTCCATTGCGGCGCGAGCAGCGCGGGTGGCTGGAGGTGCAGGTTCAGCGGGGAGTGCGGCGCGAGCGTTGCTTCAGCTCGATGCGCGGTGGGGGTTGGCGATTGCGGGACTCTGGGTGGCGGCTTCGGCGATTCGTGGAGCGGATCTGGCGGTGCACTCGATACGGCTGCGGCGGTTGTGGAAGGCCGCGCGGCCGGTTGAGGTCAATGCAACGCTGGCGGCTGCGCTCGAGAGATGTGCGCGGCGGACGACGTGACGATTTGCACGACGGAGATGCTGGACCGGCCGAGCGTGATTGGCTTCCTGGCGCCGCGGATTCTGATTCCTGCGTGGCTGATGGCACGGCTGACGCCGGGCGAACTGGAGCAGATTGTGCTGCACGAGGCGGAGCATCTGCGGCGCCGCGACGACTGGACGAACCTGGTGCAGAAACTGGCGCTGGTGGTGTTTCCGCTGAATCCGGCGCTGGCGTGGATGGAACACAGGCTGTGCCGCGAACGCGAGATGGCGTGCGACGAAGGCGTGGTGCGGATTACGAACGCGCCGCGAGCGTATGCGGCCTGCCTCGCGAGCCTGGCCGAGCGCGGACTTGAAACGGCGGGCGGAGGCGCTGTCGCTTGGTGCGTGGCACAGGCGGTCGGAACTGGTTCATCGCGTGCACGGGATTCTATTGCGGAAGCGCACGATGAGCCGGCCTGCGGCGGGCGCGCTGCTGGGTGTGGTGGGATGCGCGCTGATTGGCGCGACTCGGTGGAAATGGCGCGGTGCCCGCAACTGGTAGCGTTTGTCCCTGAGCAGAAGAGCCTGGCCATGACGCCTGCTCGGCAGCAGGAACTGGCCGCGATGCTGGCGCGGGAGAGATGCGGAATCGAAGATGACCTTGCCGCCTGGTTATCACGCGGTCCAGGCGAAGGCAATGATGCCCGAGAGCGCGCGTTGCGGCGGAGCGCGGTGTCCGCGTTAAGACGACAGCGGCAAGGATGAAGCCGGCACCGGCAAGCCAGGAGCAGATCGCCAAGGCTGGCGCCGACGGCGACCGCGTGAATCGAGGCGTGCAGCAGTGGGTTGTGCTGGCCGCGTGGGAGGAAGTGCAGACGGTAAGCCGTGTGAGCACGCCGGTAGCGGATTATGACGCGGGCGCGACGACTGGCGATGCTGTGACGCCCACGGAGGCGCAGAAGAGCGGCAGCGCCTCGGGAGAGAACAGCAAGAACGCGGGAGAGGCAGAAGGCAAGGCTCCGAATCAGGCGAGCAACCGATACACGGTTACGCGGCTGATTCTGAGAGTGGTGCCTGCAAATTCGACGTCCGATTCCACTCAGCCGGCGACGGATCGGTTCGCGGCGGCTGGTTCGTGATTCAACTGTAAGTTCAACTTCAAACTGCAACGGAGAGGATAGACATGTCAGCAACAACTAATTCATTAGTGGCAAAGGCAAAGAAGTTCGGAGCGCCGGCTGCGCGCAGCTGCGGCGGTTCTGCTTGGCCTTCGGTTCTCTCATTGGACACACTAGCGCACGCAGCGAGCAGATGGTGCCGCGCTGAACGGCGCCGCGCCGATGGACGACAGCAGCGTGTCGTCGCTGGTGGCGCTTGGACAACGCGGTGGAAGCCGTGGCGGCGCGAGTAACGCCGGCCGTGGTCAACGTGGCGGTGACGTCGCGCGTGTCTGCGCAAGATGCAGATAGCGACGACGACGAGGATTCGGGCAGCCAATCGGGCGGCGAGATTCCGCCAGAGTGCGATTCCGCCGGAGTTTCGGCGGTTCTTCGGGCCGATGGGGCGCGGGCGGACAGCCGCAGCAGCCGCAGATCGAGCATGGAATCGGCAGCGGCATCATCATTTCGCCGGACGGCTACATCGTGACCAACGATCACGTGGTGGATGGTGCAACGCAGATTCGCGTGACGCTGAACGACCGGCGCGTGTTCACCTGCGAAACTGGTCGGCGTGGACAAGCTGAACGACCTCGCGGTGATCAAGATCGATGCGAACAACCTGACCACGCGTTGCGTGGGGCGACTCGACGAAGCTGCATCCGGGGCAGACGGTGCTGGCTTTCGGCAGCCCGTTCGGCTACTTCCAGTTTTCGGTGACGCGCGGCATCGTCAGCGCGCTGGATCGGCCGAATCCATACTCGGACGATGCGCGCAAGCCGGGCGATTTCATCCAGACCGACGCGGCGATCAATCCGGGCAACTCGGGCGGACCGCTGGTGGATGCGCATGGCGAACTGGTGGGCATCAACACGTTCATCATCTCCAACAACGGCTCGTTTGCGGGCGCAGGGTTTGCGATTCCGTCGCAGATTGTGCGAGCTTCGGCGGAGCCGATCATCAAGGACGGAACGGTGCATCACGGCTATCTCGGCATCAGCATGAACGACGTGACGCCGGACAACGCGAGCTTCTTCAACCTGCCGGATGCGACGGGCGCGATTGTGAGCCAGGTTACGCCTGACTCGCCTGCGAGCCGCGCCGGACTGAAGAGCGGCGACGTGCTGCGCGAACTGAACGGCAGCAAGATCAGGAACGGCAGCCAGCTGCAGGTTGCGGTGAGCCAGACCGCTCCGGGAACGGACATCAAGCTGGGCATTCTGCGCAACGGCAAGCTCGGAAACGCTGACGGTGAAGGTTGGCGAATACAAGGGCGAGAAACAGATTGCCGAGAATGGCGGCGAGGGATCGAACCAGCGTGGAAAGCTCGGGTTGGGTGTAGGCGATCTAACGCCGGACGTGCGGCAGCAGATGAATATTCCGTCGCAGGTGAAGGGAGCGGCGGTGCAGAGCGTGCGGCCGGCGAGCCCCGCAGACGATGCGGGCCTGCAGCCGGGCGATGTGATCCAGGAAGTGGATCGCAAGCCGGTGGATAACGCGCAGCAGTTTGCAGACGACGTACACGCTGCGCCGGCAGGCAAGGACATCCTGCTGCTGGTGTGGTCGCATGGCGGCGCAAGCTATCGCGTGGTGCATCCGGCGCAGGGCAACCAGAACGGTGAATAAGGCAAGACAAGTGTAGTAAGCACGACTCCAACGGCCGCCGCATCTCCTCGAAGTGCGGCGGCTCTTTTGTTGAAAGGGAATAGCCTGGGAATAACCCTACATCCGCCCCACAGCTCTGTTACAAACATGATGTGAGTCTTAGCATTCAAGAGCAGTTCGGGCAGATCGATATTTATGTATTCGATCAGATTCTACGCGGGAATATCTCGCGCGGAAATGCGTGTGCTGGACGCCGGTTGCGGGTATGGAAGAAACCTGGTGCACCTGCTACGCGAAGGGTGCGAAGTGTTCGCGGTGGACGCGGATGCCGCGGCCATCAGTCATGTCCGCCGGTTGTCCGCTTCGCTTTCGACAGGATTGCCGGCGGAGAATTTTCAAGTGAGCTCCATTGAGGAGATGCCTTTCCGAATGGAGTTTGCAGACGTCGTGATCTGCACTGCGGTGCTTCACTTTGCGCGCGACGAAGACCATTTTCGGGCAATGCTGACGAGTCTTTGGCGCGCGGTGCGACCGGGCGGGATGTTGTTTTGCCGGTTGGGTTCGAGGATTGGAATGGATTTTGAGCGAGTGCGCGACGGCATTTTTCTGGTGGGAGATGGTTCTGAGTGGTTTCTCGTGGATGAAGAGATGCTGCTCGAGTTGACGGATGAGATGGACGCGGTCCTGGTCGACCCGCTGAAAACGACAATTGTGCAGGACTATCGCTGCATGACAACGTGGGTGCTGAGAAAGCGACACGCATCGTAACTGTGGTCACTGAGGACGGCGTCTTCGAATTGCAACGGCCGGAAGGGGAAGACCCGGCCGTCTGAATCAATTCCCTGCTTCTTTAAGTCGGAATGACTTGTCGGAATAGGGCGGGTGCGGCGGAACGGGACGAGGATCGGTCTGAATCTCTTCCTTCAGCAGCTTGAGAGCGGCATCAAGCTGGCTGTCATCTCCGTTGAAGGTGGAGTGCGGCAGATTATCAACGGTGATGTCGGGGTCTGTGCCGTGCCCCTCAATGAGCCACTTGCCTTCCGGTCCGTACACACCAAGTTCCGCTGCGGATGCGATGCCGTTGTCAGCTTCGCTGTTGCTGAAGCTCAACCAGACTTCGCCTCCCCAGGTGCGGGTTCCGATGACTTTGCCGAGGCCCAGGCGCTTGAATCCCTCGGTGAAGGCCTCGCCATCCGAGGCCGTCATTTCATCGCAGAGCACGACGATGTGGCCGCGGAATGCGTACTGCATGTTCCAGGTTGGATTGCCGACGCGCGGCTGAAAGTAGAACCATGCTTTCCGCATCAGCTTGGCCAACAGCCATGAATCGATATTGCCGCCTTCGTTGTGGCGCACGTCGATGATGAGCCCCTGGCGGTCATAAACGGGATAGAACTCGCGCGCCCACTGATCGATGTCATCGGGACCCATGGCCTGCAGGTGCACGTAGCCGATGGTGTTGTTGGAAGCTGCATCAACTTTCAGACGGCGCGAGTACTCCCACTCCGTGTAGCGAAGCCTTGCTTCATCCTCGCCTTTGATGGGAGTGACGAGGACATCGCGCGCTGCTCCCGAGGCGGATTTGACGTGGAGCAAGACCTGGGTTCCCGCTTTCCCGCGCAACAGCACGCGTTCATCGGTTACACCCAGCAGGCTTTCGCCGTCGATGGAGACGATCACTTCGCCTTCATGAACAAGCGATTCGGGACGCGCAAGAGGCGGAGCCTTATCCGGGAGGTCGGGATCGTGCAGGTAGATATGCTCGACAACAAACCCACCGGCTTTCTCATCGCGGCGAAGGCGTGCGCCGAGCGAGGCGAGATCAACTTGATCGGCCGGCTTGCGCGCGTCACCCCCGACAACGAATGTATGCAGCGTGGAGAGTTCGCCGACCATTTGGGCGATCACCAGATTCAACTCGCCGCGATTTGACACGCGGTCGACCAGGGGGAGATAGCGATCACGCATCCCAATCCAATCGACCCCGAGCATCTTGCGATCGTAGAAATAATCCCTCTCCAGCCGCCACGCATCGATGAAGATGCCGCGATATTCGTCGACCGGTTTTGTAGAGATCGTCCAGCGGGAGAGATTGATGGAGGACTTCGCCAGTGCTTTTGGGTCTGCCAGGGCGGCGGGCTTCACATCGGAATCGAAGATGAAGAAGTCATCGCCCTTTTGCAACAGCAGCTTTTTGCGATTCTGAGAGATTTCGAAGCCCTTTACATCGGACATGACCGTGTCGACGTCATCGCCCTTATTGGCGATATCGAAGCACTGCACACTCAGGTGCTTTTGCGTGTTATCGGGATCGTTGAGCCAGCAGATGCGCTTGTCGGTTACCTGCAGAGCACCGTAGTTACCAGGCGGCACGGGCACTTCGCTCAAGCGCAATGACATATCGGTGAAATCGATCTTCACCTCGGGTGGCTTCTTCTCACCCTTGCTTTCTTCCGGCTTTTTGTCGTCCTGCTTCTTCGCAGCATCGGAGGCCTTGTCCGCGCTGTCTTTTTTCACGTCCTTTGACTTGTCGTCGTCCGTTTTCTCCTCCTTCGCGGCGTCAGTATCCGGATGCAGCTCATCCGGGGGTAGGAACGGAGAGCGAAGGTCGGGCACAAGCGCAAGCTGATAAATCTTGAGCTGGTGATCGAAGAATGGGTCAGGCTGTCGCGGCCCCCACGGCGACCGGATCGTTGTATTGAGCATCCGATCCGAAAGGAAATACATCCACTTTCCGTCGGAACTCCAGGTGGGACTGCCGCTGTTATAGCGATCGGAAGTAATGACCTTAATCTCGCCTGAAGCAACGTTGAGGACCTTGATCTGCTGGAACTGGTTATCAGCCGTTTCGGCATAAGCGAGCCAGCGGCTGTCAGGAGACCAGCGGAGATCGGCAAAGTCGCCCATCATCGACTGAGCAATCTTCTTTTCCTGCTTCGTCTTGATGTTGAACAGCCAGAGGTTCTCGTCCTTGTCATGGTGGGCGAGCCAGTTGCCGTCGGGTGAAACAACGCCATCCCAGCGGAGTACATGCGCGTCGTTGGTCCATTGCTCTGGCTTGCCCTCGCCGTTGGCCGGGAATTTCCAGAATTCGGTCTCTCCGGTTTCGGTCGAGAGCGCAAGGATACTTTTGCCGTCGGGCAGGAAGCGCGCTTCGCGATAGCGAACCGAGGAATTTGCGGCAACCTTGACGATCCGGCCATTCCGCAGAGGCAGAGTGAAGACTTCGCCGCGAGCCGTGAAGACGGCGCTTGTTCCATCGGGAGAGACATGAACGGCTGTGAGGTAATCGCTGGGCTTCTTGACCCAATGCTCGCGCAACTGATCGAAATCGGAGGTGAGCGTGATGGGAATGACCTGCTCGTGCCCCGACTTCAGGTCGAGCAGCCAAAGATCGGCCCCGCACGCGTATACGATTCGGCCGTCATCGATCGAGGCCGAGGAAATGTCGAAGATGTGCTGATGGCTCTCCTGCTTCAGATCGTGTCCCTGTTCATCGATGGAGAAGACATTCATGATGCCGTCCCGATCGGAGAGGAAATAGACGCGCTTGTTCCAGAACATGGGTTGAGTCGATGCGCCGGTCCAGTCCGCCGTCAGGGGAACGGCTTCACTGCGGCCATCGAATTTCCAGATACTTTCGGCGGTGCCTCCCTTGTAGCGCTTGGTTTCGCTAGGCTGCTTGAACCACCGGGTGAAGAAAAGATTGTGGTCCTCAGATGAATACGCGCCCTCGGCAGCCTCGGCGAGCGGCAGAATCTCCCTCGCGCCGACCTCGTCGACGAGAACTAATTGCGTGCCAGGCAGAGTGGCATAGCGCGCCGTGGAGATCATCAGGCGGCCGTCGGGAGCAAAGCCGGCGGGCATCGAATCACCATCCCAGGTTCGACGCTGCGGCAGGCCACCCTCAACCGGCATGGTGTAGACCTCGTTCGGCCCTTCAAAGTTGGCGCTGAATGCAACCGTCTTCCCATCGGCGGAAATCACCGCGTGTGCCTCATCGCCGGGATTTGAAGTCAGCCGCCGCGCGACGCCCCCATTCACTCCGACCACCCAGAGATCGCCTTCGGAGGTGAAGATCAGGTTCTCGCCGCGGACGGCCGGCCAGGTGTAGTAGCCGCGATGGATGGTGCCCGCATCGGCGGCATGTGCAGGCGTGGCCTGCACCACGAACATGCTGACGATGACTGCCAGAATCGCATTGAAATTCCTGCCGGAAAATTGTCTTTGCATTTGCTGTCTCCACTTGCAAGGGATCGTTTGGCTTGAAATGGCACGAAGGCATCCCGCGGAGTGCGAGAACGCGCTCAAAAATCGAAGGAAAATACTGAGAGGGAATCATACTACGTCTGCGCGCCGGCGCTCAGCGAAGAATCTCGCGATTCGTCCCGGTCGTTGTACGGCGAACCGCCCTTTCGTTCTCTTTTCTTTGAGAACCCCCTGATAAGTAGTCGACAAGCACGCCGGATCCTAGTCTGCGGCCTGGACTCTCTCCATCGTTTGAGCCTGGTTCATAAGAGATTGAATTCTCTTTGACCCAGGATCGCGTAATGCCGCCTGGGTGAGGGCATCCTGCGCTCCCTTCACATCTCTTTGAATTAACCGCGCCCGCGCCAATTCGTACCATGCCAGCGCGTACTCCTCCGTGGTAGCTCCGTTGATTGCCGTGGCCCGGCTGAACGCATCCGAAGCAGGAGCAGCCATTCCGCAATGCATATAGGCAATTCCAAGATAGAAAGGGGATCTCCAAAGGTCTGGGCGGACTTGCTCGGCGTAGACGTAAGTCTGTTGTGCCGCGGCGCAATTGCCCTGATGCAGTTCAGCTTCCCCCAGTAGCTGGATGGCCATGAGATTCTTCGGAGCAACTATAACGGCATGGGAGAAGAAAGAGATGTCGTCCCGGTATTGCTGAATGACCGGCCGCACCTGAGTTGACTCAACAATGACTATGAGGAGCGACGCAGCACCTATGGCAAGCGTGAACGTGCGATTGCCCAGTGTCATCACGTAGGCGACCAACAAAGCGACTCCGGCATATGCGAGGTAGAGGTACCTGTCGTGAAGCATCGCATAGTCTCCGAGCAGTCTTATGCTCAGCATCCACACAAACACCGGAAGGGAAATGACGAGCGAGGCCCAAGCCGCAAAACGGTAGGGACGCAGGAAACTGCGCACCATTGCAAGCGTCAGCAAGGCCGCGGCAAGGCCGGCAGTCACAATCAGAAACAACGAATGCTTCTGATCGAACCACACGTCGTAGAAAGCGGCCACCGGCATCGGCCAGACGAGCTTCTTTATGGCGAATGTGGTGATGAAGGGCATCGTGGTGAGCACTTGAGCAGCCGGCACAGCGTCGGCCATGCGGCTCCGAAAATGCCCGATGGCCAGAGCGAAGAGCGGAATAACGAGGACGAGATAGGAAAACATGGGCTTGCTATGCTTGCGCCCACCCAAGAACCTCTCGTATGCAATTGCAATCGGAATTCCCACGATGGCAGTTTCCTTGGCGAACAGCGCAAGGGACAGCAAGAGGAGGACAGTTACCCTCAATAGCTGGCGATAAGAAGCATTTGTAGCTCGAAACCACAGCGAAATTGCACAGAGCGCGAGGAGAATGAGGAGAGTATAAAGCGACTCGTTGGATGCAGAAACCCAGCCAACGACCTCTGCGGTCCCGGGTGACAAGCCGAACAAGGCAGCGCCGATGACCGCGGGGATTACGCGATGGAAGAGTAGTAGAAGAAATCCGAATAGGCTCAGGACGACGAGAACATGCAATGCTAGGCTTGCCAGGTGCCACAGTGCCGGGTTCGGACCGAAAAGCAGATACTGGCCCATTAAGGACAGCGAGAAAAGCGGGCGGAAATAAGAAGACGCCTTACGCGGACCGAGTTGTGACCAGAGCGGTTCTGTCAGTAGAGAGCCAATGTGACTGATCGACTGAATGTCAGGATTGGAAACAATCTGCAGATGATCGTCATAGATGAAGCCGAAATGAAGAACAGGGCTCCAGACGCAAACGATTATCACTACGAGAGTTAAAGTTGCCAGGATGGCCTGGCGCCAACTCGTTGTCAGTTGCGGCTGATGCGCCAGGCGGGGCTCTGACATCGAAGTCGACTTTCGCGTCGAACGGGGTCTCGACGCAGCTTTCCTGGCGAGCGCAGTCATCATCGTCTCGATTGTAGGAATAGATACCTTCTAAAGAAAGGCAATTATCTCGTGCATCTCAGTTGCCAGTGAACTGAAATTTCTTGTTGACTTTCCGGCATGTATCGTTCAACATCGGGTCTCAATTCGCGTCCCAGAATAAGCGATTTCCATTCCCCCTTTTGAAGAGCAAGGCAATCCTATGATTTCAAGGGCTCGCAGTGCCAGAGTTTCAGGCCTTACTACTGTAGCAATCCTGCTCTGTGCAGGTTGTGGCACGACCCATTTTTCCTCGAACAACATGCCGACCTCGGGCCCGGTCGGAACCGCGTCCAGAGTGGCGACGGGTCCGTTGCTGGATGCATGGTGGACGAAGGGTTCGGGCGGACTGCAGGTCGTGTACGGAGTTCCGGGGGCCGCACATCAGGCATCGGTGGGATACAACGACGGCACCTATTCCGGCGCCACCGTTTGCATGCGAGGGGGATTCGCGCTTCTCGCAAATTCGGGCGGCGTTGTTGCGAAAGTCCAGCTTCCCCAGGGCTCTCCTATCCAATTAGATCTTCCAAGTATTTCCAAGCCCGTTGTTTTGTTCAGCCCCTCCTGTTCTTCCGCACTCGAGTATTCCTCTTCGGGATCAGCGGCGGTACTTCTACAGGGACTTCCGTCTGCTTCGAACTCCGTGAGTCTAAGCATTCCTGAAGGCAACTCGGTGTTAGCTGTCTCCGATACCGGATCCGTTCTACTCGGTGCGAATCACTCTGATGGCGCGGTCGCAGTAGGGTTGCTGACGACCGGGAGCAGCGCGACGAAGCCTGTAACTGTGCTGACGAAGCTTGGGGGTGCGGCGTTTCTTCCAGGCAGCGATTCGGTCTTGCTCGCAGATTCAGGGACGAACGCCGTGATGGAGGCAGGACAGGCGAACGGGAGTTTAAGCCTGACTCAGGTTGCCGGGCCGAGCGATGGAGTCAACAATCCTGTCGCGCTGGGTGTCTCAGCGAATGGGCGCATCGCGGTTGTAGCAAACGGCACAGGTTCGGCGATCCTGCGGGTCGATCTCTCGGGGCAGACGGCGAGCACGCAAGCCGTGTGTCGATGCACACCAACGGAATTGGTGCCGCAAGCCGGCAATCTGAGCTTCCGCCTTAACGAACCGGGTGGTGGAACTGTCTGGGCGTTTGATGGGGATGCTTCCGTTCCGCGCACCGTGTTTGTGCCGTCAGAACAAGTCGCGACGGCGACGCGAGGTGCGCGTTGATGAACTGGCGAGAAATCAATCGGTTTGCTGCGCTCCTTTTGCTGCCGTTGACGGCCAGCGGCCAGCAGGTACCCACTCCCACAGTCACGCTTACGAGTAACAGCACCACGCTGCAATTGCCGGGCACTTTGACGCTGACAGCGAGGGTAGATCCGCCTGCGGGATCAGGCGCCATGCCGAGTGGAAGCATCGCTTTTGCATCGGATACTTCCACTGCGCTTGGTAGTTCAACTCTTAGTCCAATCCCCTCGACCCAGAGTTTCCTGGCGAGTTCTCCGACGATTTCGACATTCCCGACCGTGGCTTTGGCTTACGACAGCAGTGCGTTCGGGCATTCGGTCCTGGCGACCGACGCCGATGTTTACGATCCTACTACCGGGAACAACTACCCCGATATCACGGTTTTTACCGGTCCAGGCGGTAGTTTACTTTCGGCGAGTACCTCATATCAGCTTTCTTCTGCAACAAACACTCCGGGTGGCACCACCGATGGGATGGCGGTAGGAGACTTTAACCACGACGGAATTCCCGATCTGCTTCTACACACCTCCAACTTCAGCACGAATTCGAGTAGTTATCTCGTGCTGCCGGGAAAGGCCGATGGCAGTTTCAACATCGCGAATACCATTACGTCTTCTGATACTTCAGGCTATTTGCCTTCCGGCGCAACCATGGTATTCACGGTGGATGACTTCAACGGCGATGGCTACTCTGACGTCGCTTACGCGACAACGAGCGGAATTATCGGTGTAAGTCTGAACCAGGGTGCAACTGCCTCCCCCACATTCCAGACGTTTACAAGTCTTTCAACTGTTACTGTTCCGACGGGAGACTCATATGTGCCGCAGGCTCTCACGTCCGGTCATACGACTTCCAGTGGAAACGCGGACCTAATCGTTTTCGGACAGATTGACAACGCCGGCCAGGCAGTCGAAGAAGCAATTGCTCTCTACCTGGGAAGCGGGAAAGGTACGTTCTCAAGTCCATCCACAATTAACATCAAATCACTGCCTAACTCGCCCTATAGTAATTACGTCACAATGTCCGTTGCCAAAGGGGATCTCAGAAAATCCGGCTCTATGGACGTTGTTGTGGCCGATAACTATTACGACACGACGCTTGCGCAATACACCGGAACCGTCGAGGTGTTATTCACAGATGGCAAAGGAAATCTTTCCGTAAATACCCCGATCACTCCAGCCGAAGCTCCGAGTCAGGTGTCCGTTGCGGATTTCGACGGCGACGGATATCCCGATATCCTTGTCACGGGAAGAGATGGCAGCATATTTCTTTACCTCAATGATGGTACGGGTAACTTCCCTAATGCAAAGACGATAATTAGCACTCCGGGATTCTTTCTCCCTGCTTCCGAGGTGGGGGACTTCAACGCTGATGGCCTACCGGACATACTCGAGTTGGATCTCGGAAATGGCGATCCAAATGAGTTTCTCAATTCAGCCTCTTCGCAGGCTACCTTTGTAACTCCGCAGCAGAGCTTGCCTGCGGGGAATCACACTCTCACGGCGACGGTTGCTGCAAATTCGAACTTTGCAACAGCTGCATCATCCGGCCTCGCCGTATCGGTCACACAGTCGCCGACGACAATCAGCTGGAGTCCACCCGCGGCGATTGAATACGGGACACCGCTTGGCTCCGGCCAACTGGATGCTGTGGGCAGTGTTCCAGGAAGCATTTCATATTCCCGAGGTACTGGAACGGTGCTGCCACCGGGCCCGACGGTTGTGACGGCCACGTTGGCGCCGACCGATAGCTTCGACTACATGGTGTCAACCGCAACCCAAACAATAACGGTCAGCGCTCCGAGTCTGACGGGCATTGCCCCTACGAGTGCGAATCTCGGTGGCGCGAACACGACGATCACCGTAAATGGTCAAGGCTTCCTCACTGGAGCGGTGGTCAGATGGAATACAACTCCGTTGGCAACAACCTGGGTCAGTCTGAACCAGTTAACGGCGGTGGTTCCCGCTTCGTTGCTGAGCGGGGTCGGAACCGCAACGATCACGGTCGCCGATCCCAACAGTGTGAGTGTTGGTGGATCCGAAGTGTTCACCATCAACGCTTCTCAAGCCGTGGCACAAGCGAACGTTCCGGCGACCCTCGATGCCGGCCAGAACTCGTCCGTTTCGCTGACGCTCAGTCCCTATCCGGTGGAGGTTACTGCGACTCTGACACTGAGCTTTACTCCGGCTCCTCCAAACACTGTCGCTGACCCCACTGTGCTGTTCGCGAACAACTCGACGACATATTCGTTCACGATTCCGGCAAATAACAGCAGCCCAATTCCGGCAATCGACTTTTCATCCGGATCGACGGCGGGTAACATAACGCTCACGATTCAGTTGACCGCGGACGGAGTCAACATTACTCCAGCCAGTTTCGGTCCCTTCAACATCGCCGTCCCCGCGACGCCTCCGGGTATCACGTCGGTTGTCGTGACCCGCAGCGGCACTGCAATGTCGGTCGCGATTCTGGGCTTCTCTTCCACGCGGGACATGTCTCAAGCCACATTCCACTTCACCCCGGCTGCGGGGAAGAGCCTTACAACAACAGATCTGACCGTGTCCTTGACCTCGCCATTCGTTACGTACTATCAATCGGCACAATCGGATGCTGCAGGAACATCATTCTTGTACACCCAGCCTTTCACGCTCAACACCGACTCCACTTCCGTCGGAACCGTGACTGTAACTCTGTCGAATTCACAGGGAGCTTCCCAGCCGGTTTCGGCTCAATAACTCCCTGTGGAAAGGATGCTATGCGTTTTTCGGATCGCCTGAGAAGCAGTCTGGCACTTATATCGTCTTGTCTATGCCTGATGAATTGCGACGTATTACGCGCCGCTCCTCCAGAAGGATCCGGAGGAATTGTGATCACGATTCTTGAGGGAGAGGGGGCGTTGAATGACATTCGACAGCGAACGGCAAGGGAGCCGATCGTCCAGGTAGACGATGAAAATCATCGTCCGATTGCGGGTGCCGCGGTTGTCTTTCTGCTCCCGCAGTCGGGTCCAGGCGGGACGTTTGCGGACGGGTCACTGAAATTCTCAACAGTAACCGACAGCAATGGTCGAGCCGTAGGCAAGGGGCTGCAACCCAATAAAGCTTCCGGGTCCTATCAGATCCAGGTAATCGTAACTGTCGCGGCGCAGGTTGCTACGGCAACGATCCACCAACAGAATGTCTCGAATGGGTCCGATCAAACGCAGAACAATCATTCCGCCCCGACACCGCGGCCCGTTCACGCTCTACCGGTAAAGGTCATCGTGATTACAGCGGGATCAGTCGTGGCGGCAGGAACAATTATCGCCGTCCTTGTCACCAGAGGTGGAAGTTCAACGGTTATAACGGCGGGGCCTCCAACCGTCGGTCCACCCACCCCTGCTGCGCACGCCGGCATTCAAATTCCGCTTCATTTCCGAAGCCGTTAGGACGAAGGGTTCCAAGAATTGAGTTCAATGGTCGGTCATCGCTTTAAGGTTCCGGCAGTCAAGCCCAGACAAGTTCTGCTGCTCCTGATACTCGCTTTCTTCGGGAGCATTCATTCCATTCGGTCTCAGCAGCAAAGCTCGGTGGGCGCGATCTCTATCCGTCTGGAACAGAAAACAGAAAACTCGACCGCTATGGTTCCGCAAAACAAGATATTCCATAATGGCGACATTCTCAGATTTCGGATTACCAGCAAGACGTCTGGATACCTTTACGTTCTTGACGTCGGAACAAGTGGCGAGACGAACATGCTTTTCCCGGGGTCGAGCGGCCCCGAAAGCGGCAATCAGATCCGACCCGGCCAGGTCAGTTCTGTTCCTGTCGATGGAGACGGCTGGTTCGAGGTGACAGGGCCCGCAGGATATGACGTACTCTACTTTCTTGTCAGCGCCAACCCACTAGCCCTGGCTCCTGAAACACCCGCGGACCGCAAGGGAGGGCTTCCCCCGCCGCAGCCCGCTCCGGCGGCTCCAAAAGGCCTGTTGCCCCGCTGTGACGATGAAATCTTCAAAGCGAGAGGCGACTGCATAGACAAATCTGCGGGTGTAACGCCTCTTGGATCGAACGCACAGATACCGAGACAATTCGTACCCTTTTCAGGGATGGCTTCCAGGGATATCATCGTCAGCGAGGATGAAGACGGATCGACGGTAAAAGCTTCAAACGAAGCGAAGCTGCCGATCATTTATACCGTCCGCCTGGCGCACATACAATGAGATTCAAGAAAGCATCCACGGCGCAGAACTCCGCCTCGACATCGATCTTTATCCTCTGCCTGGCGGCGGTGTTCCTCTTCTGCGCTTCCTCGTGGGCCCACGCTCAAACCGCGCCGAGTCAGGACACGCCGGTTCCCGACGGTAACTCTCGTGATTTGAAACATGTGCCTCCGCCGGCCAAGACGGCCACTCTAACCGTCCCGCAGAGTTACGCCCTCGTAATTGGTATTTCGCAATACCAGAACCTCCCGCCTGCTGCACAACTGCGGTATCCGGAGCTTGATGCGAACGCTGTTTATGCGACGCTCATCAGCGCCCAGGGAGGACAGTTTCCGGCTGAGCATGTCCATCTGCTGGTCGGGAACCAGGCAACGCGGGCCAATGTGCTTAGGGAGTTGGAGCAATGGCTTGAGGTAACTACCAAAGCTGATGATCGGGTGCTTATCTACTTTGCGGGCCACGGGTTCATCGCTGGAGGAAGGGGCTACCTCGCCCCGTACGACATCGATCTGCATAACATCGAAAATACGGCCATTCCCATGGAGTTACTTGGAAGGTTGATTGGGTCCGACATTAAAGGAAAATGGAAGGTGCTGCTAAGCGATGCCTGCCATAGTGGAGCGATAACTCCCGAAACTGATCCCAGCCGGTTGAATGCTCTGCTGCTGGACCTGAATCAGTCAATATTCTCGCTTACCGCGAGTCGAGATCGTGAGCAGAGTTTCGAGAGCCCAGACTGGGGCGGCGGACACGGGATTTTCACCTATTATGTTGTCCAGGGCTTGTCTGGGGCCGCGGATGCAAATGGAGATGGCGTTGTCACCGCCGACGAGCTGGCAGAATATGTGCGCACGAACGTCCGTGCGGCAACGAATGCGCGACAGAACCCAACCTCAGACCGCGGCAGTTTCGATCCGGGCATGGTGCTGGCCTACAATCCCGATCACACGAAGAGTGCTGCTTCGACCAGCCTGGCTTTCGGAACTCTTGTTGTCCAGACCAACATGGATAACACCGAATTCTGGCTCGACGACCAGCTCATAGGCGTTGTGAATAAGGCTACGGCGCTTCGCCTTCCCGGAGTAAAGCCGGGATCTCACACGATCAAGGCCGTCCACCTGGGATACGAGCCGGACGGACCCCGTGAGCAACTGGTGTACCCAGGACAGGAGACTACGGTCAATTTGCGAATTCTGATTCCCCGGCACAGGGCTCAGGCTGCAATTGATCTCCTGAACCAGGGAGTCTCCTCTTACAGGGGAGGCGGCCAAGAAAACTACGAAAAGGCCGAGGCAAAGCTTAATCAAGCTGTCGCCTTAGACCCGACCTACAGCGAAGCGTATGTCTATCTTGGGCGAGTAGAGAATGCGCTGTGGAAGGACGAAGATTCGGTTGCAGCCTTCCGAAAGGCCCTCGCAATTGATCCGGACTTCGAAGACGCCAAGGTGAGCTACGCTGGCGCCTTACTTGACCAGGGCGGTCTGGACGA
The DNA here is from genome assembly GCA_963774175.1 of uncultured Acidobacteriaceae bacterium. GTDB lineage: Bacteria > Acidobacteriota > Terriglobia > Terriglobales > Acidobacteriaceae > Telmatobacter. The sequence goes on along the minus strand of CAVZDT010000019.1, from coordinate 291,196 downwards.
GGCGGTTCGACAATTGAATTCCGCCTCTGGTGCAGCAACCGAACGATAGCACAGCTTTCTACTTGCTATCGCAGGCCTATGCTCGCAAAGGTGATTTTGCAGACGGAAAGACTGCGGCTATGAAGGCCGTCAAGGCGGCTCCCGGCAACGGCGAAGCACATTTCTGGCTGGCGGAATGCGAAAGGCACCTGAACGAAGCGTCTGATGCGGAAGGTGAATATAGAGAATATCTTTCCCTGACCAATTACAATTCGGGAGCTTTGGGGAATGCGAATTACTACATATTAGGCTCTCTGCTGGGAATCGGCAGGAAACACCATGCGGCGGAGCAGGATATCTGGCGAGAACAGCAGGGACAGGCGAATCTCGGAATCTGCGACTGCGAATGGCTGCAGAAGCGCGATGATGCCGCAATTCCTTATTGCAAGAAGGCATTGGAACTGACGCCGTCCGATTTGTGGGCTAATTATCGATTAGGTCTCATCTATGTCGAAGAAGCCAATGCTCACTCGCATGAAAGCACGGATCCCGCCACGTCACAAACCGTGCTTGATCTTCTCAAACAAGCCAAGCTGCGGTTCGGTGCCGTCGTCTCGATCAACCCCGACACGGACGAGGCGGGACGGGCTAAGCAATACGTTGCCCAGATCGATGCCGCACTTGCCGCTCACCCCTGAGCACCTTCGGCCCGACTTACTCGTGGTGCAGAGTCAGTTTCAATACAACCTCCTGGTTGGATTGGTTGGTCGCTGTTGTTTTTGCAACCACGTAGACCGCTCTTTCACCACCCTGCTTTTCGGAACCTGATTCATTCACTGCCTGCTCGTCCACCAGTTTGAGATCGCGACTCGATAGTCTCTGCACAAAGGCGTCTGGGATTGTGTTCTTGGCTTCCATCACAGGAGAGTTCGCGCCTGATGGCGGTGGGGTACCGGGATCCCCCACCTTTAGAGCCTCGATTGCTTTGTCGATGTCTGCGATTTCCGTGCGACTGAAAATGATGAAGACACGCTCGTCGCCAGGCGTTTGATCGAATTCGAGAGTCCGCGTACTCTGCAAATTGCCCGCTTCAATGCGATTTACATCGTTCTGATTCGAGGGACGCGGATAGATTGGCTTCCATTCTCCCGATGACCCCTGCTGGATGACATAGAAAAAGCCCGATTGATTCCCAAGCAGTCCGAAGCGCATCTTATCGCCACTATGGAAGACATGGTCAGGGGGAACTTCCTGCCACGACCCGTCAGGATCACGAAGCATAACCGAGCACCGCAGGCCAAGACGGCCCTGAGCCTGCGCAACAAAGTGGGGGGGCGTGCCATACCCGCTATCGGAAACACGTTGTATGAGCGGATTGGCCGATGATTGCGTCGGCTGAGTCGGCGCGGATCCACCCGAAGCTGCGGTAACGTTTTGTTTCGCTGAAGGAGGTGGAGCGGGATGCGCTGGAGCGTGCTTGTGCGCCGCCGGGTTTGGCGCAATCGTAACTAAGTCAGTTGAGGACCAGAACACATCACGCGCAGTCATTCCCTCCTGAGACAACACGGGTCTGATCATCACCGCCACCAGCGCGGACGTCAAAAGCACCTTATAACTCGCAATCATACTCACTCCTTCTGAAGCCGAAGTAGATTTGACTTCTCTGGGACCTGACCTTACTCAATTTGTGCTTGCTGCCCGGACGCACCGGAAACCGATCCAGGGCGAACGCGCATCGATTGGCAGCGGTGATTGCTTTGAGGCATCGAAACCCTCTCTTGATCCCGGTTCAAAGCTACCCCCTTTCACGATCCGCCAATCATTGGAATAACTCGTGTTGTGCAGAAGACGGTTCATGGCATTTCTATCCGTCGCGCTCGGGTTGTATTGAGAAGAAGTCCATTCCGAGACATTCCCTGCCATGTTGTATGCACCGAATGGGCTTTTGCGCGATGCTAGCGAATCGACGGGTTGCAGCTTATCCGGAATACCGCTAGTCCAGGGTTCATTTCCCCAGGGATAAATTCGACCATCTGTGCCACGAGCCGCTTTCTCCCATTCCTCTTCCGTAGGCAGACGCTTCCCCGCCCATGCAGCGTATGCAGCTGCATCGCTGTATGACACATTGCTGACAGGGTAGTTTGGCTGGGCAGTATATTCAGTCGGCGTCGGCGGAGTGTGTCCGGTGGCCTCACAGAAGCGGCGATACTCCGCATTTGAAACTTCAGTTTCATCGATGTAGAAGGCGGGAAGATCAACTTCTCTGGGAGTGTGATCGTCGACCGAATTGAACAGGAACTTCCCCGTGGGGACGAGCAACATGCGACCGTGCGCATCCTCCAAGACAGGCGCTAACTGACGCACCGTAACTTCCTGCTTTTGGGGGGATGGCCGGCGCAAGGAAACGACGCTTACAATCCCGACAATCAGCACCACGATCAAGAGCGATGCGGAGGCGATAATCCAGATCTTTCGTCGGCCATCCTTGGATTTCTCCTTCGGTGCGGGCGCCACTCTCGGCTTTTCTGGTTCAGGGACGGTCGCACGCTGGTCCAATGAGAGTGTCCCCGGAGGATCGGTCCGCTGCGCTGGCGTTTGATCATCTTGCCGGGTAACTCGTCCGCTATCTTGGAGCGGCAGACTGCTTGCCGCCGCGATCGCTCTTTGTAACTCGGGGTTCAAGGATGGCCGCAGGTCACTTGGGCCGGCCGTCGCACCGTACCTCTCGAGTTCCTCACGTAGTTCGAGGGTAGATTGATAGCGATCTTTCGGGTCCTTGGCCAGAAGCTTCTGCACCATGCGATCGCAGATTTCGGGTATCGCTGGATCGATCTCGGTTAGCGACGGCGGAGCTTTCGTCAGATGCGCCACCAGAACTGCCGTCGCCGAGTCCTCTACGAACGGAGGCCGACCGGTGAGAAGCTCGAAGAATACTGCGCCGAGAGAATACAAATCGCTTCGAATATCGCAAGTCTGGCCATTGATTTGCTCGGGGCTCATGTATTGCGGGGTCCCAAAGCTTTCTCCGGGTTTCGTCAATCCATCAAGAGAATCCCTGACTTTGGAAATCCCAAAATCCACGAGCTTGACTCGCCCGGACTCATCCAAAAGGATATTCGCGGGCTTGATATCTCGATGCACGATGCCCTTGGCTTCGGCAGATGAAAGCGCTTCGAGAATCTGCGACACAATGTTCGCGGCAGACCACAATGTGAGTTTGCCCGCCCGTTTGAGATACGTCGCAAGATCTTCACCGGCCACAAACTGCATCACGAGGAAGTGAAGCCCGTTGGCGTTCCCGATGTCGAAGACTGTAACTATATTCGGGTGATGCGAAAGTGAGGCTGCCATTCGGCCTTCATGTTCGAATCGGGCAACAAGATTGGGTTCATTGGCGAGAGTATCTGACAGCACCTTTACGGCAAACAAACTTCCAATGACCTTATTCCGGGCCAGATAGACTTCAGCCATTCCGCCCCGGCGAATAGGCTGAATGACCTCGTATTTGTCGCCAAGGGCACGAGCGAGCTGATATTGCTTCTCTATTTCAGTCATTGTCACCGCATCATGCCCGGACGATAGAAGGACAGCGTGCAATCGAGTATAGACCCGATTCCCACGGGTTCGGAATCGACTTTTCCCGCGCGTCACCGATCGAATCACCCCGCTCCCTGGCCGCCAATTGCCGCTCTTCAGGAGAAGGTTGTGGCTGTGCGTAGACCCCTGGTTGCGGGGAGACCCAAAGTCTTCGCTTGCGGAAAATCTGTCTAACGTGAGATGCTTCAGACCTCTCGGGGCTTACAATGCGGTCGATGAAACCGATGAGTTTTCTGATGGGTCTTCTCCTGGGTGCAGCTGGAAGTCCAGCTATTGCGGCCCAGGCCGTTGCCGTCGAGCCCGATGCGTTCGCGCACTCGACGCAGATGATCGTGGTCACGACGTCAGACTGGAACGCAGTCGAAGGACACCTGCAACGATACGATCGCGGCACTCCGCACGGGACCTGGCGGCCGGTAGGTGAGCCCATTCCCATTGTGGTTGGCAAGAGCGGCATGGGATGGGGCATCGGCGTTCTTGCGACTGATGACGAGAAAGTTCGCCGCGCTTCCGATCCTGTAAAGAAGGAAGGAGACGGTCGGTCGCCTGCCGGCGTATTCGACCTGGGCACCGCGTTCGGATATGCGTCCCAGCCTATGCAGGGAGTAAAGATGCCCTACCTGAACCTGACCCCGTCAATCGAATGCGTGGACGACGTCAACTCGAAGTACTATAACCGCGTGCTTGACCGCAACGCCGTTGTCCCTGACTGGAACAGCTCAGAGCACATGCGCAGCGTAGGCGAGGCATACCGCTGGGGCATCGTCGTGGATCACAATGACGGGGCCGCACAAATCAACGCAAAGCCGTCAATACCGCGAGGCGGTTCGTGCGTCTTTCTTCACATTTGGGGGAGCTCGAGCCAGGGTACCGCAGGATGCACGGCTATGGCGCAAAACCAGTTGCAAGCCCTGCTGTTGTGGCTCGATCCTAAGCGAAAGCCACTGCTGGTACAAGTGCCGGCGTTAGCGTACGGACGGTTGATAAATAGCTGGGGATTGCCGACTTTGGCCGACGGTATTAAGCGATAAGTATCGGTATAGATCTCTACTGCCCAAGATCTTCGAATTTTACATTCAGGATCGGATACTGTTTCCAATCCTTATAGTCGAAATGCCACCACTCGGTGGGATTGACCTTGAAACCCTGTTTCTCCATGACCTCGCGCAGCAGGGCGCGGCGAGCGCGCTCGTCGGCCGTGCCGCCACGGATAGTCGGCATAGGCGCGATCGGTCATTTCATCGTAGCCGCTGGGCATCGTCACTTCCTTGCCTGTTTTCAAATCGTACAGGGACAGGTCCACGGCGCATCCGCGGTTATGGTTGGAGCCCGTTGCCGGATTGGCGACAAAGATCTTTTTGTCGTTGGGCGTGGCTTCCCAGAAGATTTTCGTGACATACCACGGGCGATAGCCATCGTGGATGATCAGACCGTATCCGTGGGCCTTGAGCTCGCGATGGGCGCGAAGCAATGCTTCCGCCGCCGGCCGCTGAAGAAAGGCACGCGCCTGGGTGTAGAACGGCGTACCGAGAAAATTGTTCGTGGTCGCGTAACGGATGTCGAGCTTGATCGTGGGATCGAGTTTGATCAACTCCACCAGATCAGGCTTGCGGAAACTTCCCTGCTCGTGTGGCGGCTGCGCCTTGAGCGCCTCTGCGCGCAACTCCGGCACCGGACGCAACGGAGTGATATGGAAGCTTACCTCTTGCGCAACGCCAAATTGCGAGAGGAGGACAAGGCAACAAAGCCGACTGAGTATCTGTCTCATAGGTTGCACTACAACTATAACGATCGGAACGGAAGAGAAACCACGGAATTACGTGAAGCAAAATTCGACTGCTACGACCGTAACGATGAGCACATTCGACGTTCATCATTGAACACCTCAAACTCTTAAGTAAGTATCCTTCGCGCAGCGTGTCTCTTTTTAGGGCATAACTCAAGACTTTAGAACGAATTACCTTTGTGGTCTGTGAGCCTTGCTGGTTCCGATCTACGATTGATTCTCCATTCGTAGATCAAGACAGTTAGGCATTCTAGTCCCGCTGTTTGCTCCGTGCTGCCTGTTTCTCGCAGCACAATCTCCTGGTCCGATGGTCGCGTCTCAACCTCAACTTGAATCCGGTTCTCTATTCGATGCTGCCGCACACCGCATAACTCCGGTTGCAAGTTCTGTTGAGGTCAAGGCCAGCGTTACCGACCAGACCAGTGCGGCGTCCCAACCCGCTTCGGTCACTGCCCAGGAGATCCAGCTGACGGCGGGAAGCTACGGCGACCTGATGCGATTCATGCAGACGCAGCCGGGCGTCGTTTCCACCAGCGATACGACCAACCAGATGCTCGTGCGCGGCGGCCAGCCGATTGAAAACCTGTATCTCGTCGAAGGGTTCGAGATTCCAAACATCAATCATCTGGCAACGCTCGGTACGACAGGCGGATTCGGTCCAATGATCGATACCGCCGCCGTCCAGCGGGTCAAGCTCTATACGGGTGGATATGATGCTACCTTTCCGGAAAGACTCTCTTCCGTCACCGAGATCTCCCTGCTTGAAAATCGTGCGCATGATCGCCATCTTGAGGCTGATTTTGGAATCCAGGGCATCGGCGGTCTGTTCGAACTACCGATGCTTAGAGGCGACCTGCTGTCGTCCGTACACCATGGGCTTCTCAACGTCGTCACCTCAGATGCGGGAATGAACGGAGTTCCCTCCTACACTGACGCTCTCACGAGCTATCGGCGCGAAGTTGGTTCAAATGATCGACTGCGGTTTTTGAACATCACCGGGTGGCACCCGCAGCAAAAGCGCTACCCCCGGCCAGATTCCCATGAAAGAGATCTACCAGACGCCCATCTTCCCGAATTTCGGAGTCCGGATGATCTTTCGCTAGCATTCACTTCCCCCCCTGATTTCCGGCTCCCTTTGATTCACTGGTTGAAAAGACAACTGAAGCTGTCATAAGACGGAATCATTCATTGTGGCAGATCTCCACTCGAATCCGTTCGCATTGATCGTCTCACGGGTTGACGTGCCGACCTTGCCCATCAGAATCGAACGTTGAGATTTTGGATCGACTCACAGGTGCGTATGGCGCGCGAATCCTGGCCGCATCGTATAAATGAATCCAATCAATAATTGCTCATGCGGAGATCCAGACGTGTAGGCCCGTGAATATGCGACCTTCAGCGCAAGCCACGGTGGGCCCAGCCACCCTGGTCGTGAAAACGCCAGCAGACGCCTGCCATCTGATCCGTGCTGCCGCCGAGAGGCGAAGTTCCGCGGCCGCTCTGCATCATTCGCCCCGGAAGCTCCCAGCGAATCTCGACGTGCGAAGTTGAGCATCAATTCCTGGTGAATCCCACCGCCGATCGATTGCTGGATCAGAAGATTGTCGATTTCCACGGTGCCACACGGCGTGGTTTCCGCAGGAGTGTCCCACAATGGCACAGCTGAATTCGGCTCAATCTCCCCGGCACAACCGCCAGCCTGCATCACCGCGCTGCCACTCTCTCTCGCTGTGATCATCGAAGCGGTCCCTCCGGTCACCGCACCCGGCGAGTCTCTTTCCGCTGGATTCTCCGCAACCGCGACAATAGCGTTCACCAACACAATCATGAAAAAGGCTCGACTCAACTTGCACGTAACCATCTCTTGCTCGTTGCGGGCGGGAATGGAACTTGCCCTCTTTGTGCAACCCGGACATGTGATTCCCTTCATGAAAATCCGACAAGACATTGGGGAGATTGAATGACTTGGGTAATGGAATGTGAGTGCAGCCTCATTCTTCGCCTTCCGGCAATCGAGGCGGTTTCCTTCCGGAACAGGAAATTGCAAGAAGCGGCTTTGAAGCTAATGCCCCACCGTGTAGCAGCCGATTCAGAACACAGCAGGAACGAAACGGAAGGGGCTTATGGCGAGTGTGGTCATGGAAAGGCCGGAAGCGAGCGCCTCTGAAACTGAAAGCAGCTCTCAGATTCGACAGGGTGGCGAACGGGTGTTTGCGCCGAAGGGTGCGATGTCCAGACCCGAAATCGGCACGGCGACAGCAGATGAGCGAGTGGGGAAATATCTGACGTTTCTGCTGGGACGCGAGGAGTTTGCGATCCGGGTTTTGAAGGTCAGGGAAATCATGGGCATTCAAGACATCACCGCGGTCCCGCAGACGCCGATCTATGTGAAGGGCGTGATCAATCTCCGTGGCAAGGTGATTCCGGTTGTGGATTTGCGCCTGAAATTCAGTCTGCCCGAGAAGGAATACTCGCAGCGGACTTGCATCATCGTCGTACAAGTGCAGATGGGAAGTGTTTCGCTGCCTACCGGGATCGTCGTTGACGAGGTCTCTGAGGTCTTGAATCTGGCAGCTGCGGACATCGAGGACACGCCGGATTTTGGCGAAGGCGCCGGAGCTGCATCGTCCTATCTCCTCGGCATGGCCAAGGTGAAAGGCAAAGTAAAAATCCTGCTGGATATCGATCGGGTGTTGAGCGGCCAGGAACTGCACGGGCTTGACACCCTTGCCAACTGCAACGCGTAGGGAAAGAGGAGAGAACAACATGTTCGCGCAATGGACTATTGGAAAGAAGTTGGGGTTGAGCCTTGGTTTCCTGGTGATATTGACCTTGGCAGTGGGATTCGTCGCATGGCGTGCCGTCAGCAGCCTGGGCGACCAACTCGATACCGCGATCAACAGGACTACGGCAAAGATCCTTCTCGCCGACCACATCTCGCAGCTTACCGATCAGATCTCCGCAGACAATCGCGGAATGATGCTCGGCTACATGAATAAGGATGCCAAATTCGTACAGAGCAACATGGCGGACATGGCAGACAAGCGTCGCACCATTGACAACGAAATCCAGCAGATACGGCCTTTGCTATTAACCGCGGAAGGCAAAGCTGCCACAGAAGAGCTGGAACAGAGTTGGGGCATGTACGACCCGTTGCTCAGGCAATATCAGGAACTCGGCGAGAAAGGGAATTTCGCTGAGGCACAGGCACTCTTGACCGATGGTCTGGCACCGGCGCGAGCCAGGATCGACGCAAATTCAGACAAGCTGATCAAGGTTGAGCGCGACCTTCTGGCACAATCGCAAAAGGACGCTGCAGCGACTTCCTCGAGCAGTCGCTGGTCGCTCATCGTCGCGATTTGCATCTCCTTGGCCACCGGCATACTAGTGGTGTTCGTCCTGCGCATGATCAATTCCAGCCTTCGAAAGGCGATCAGCGATTTGAGCGAAGGGGCTGGGCAGGTAGCAAGCGCCGCGGGCCAGATATCTTCGTCCAGCCAGTCGTTGGCACAGGGAACCTCGGAACAGGCAGCGGCATTGGAGGAGACATCTGCCTCGAGTGAGGAAATCAACTCCATGGCTCGCAAGAACACCGAGAATTCGCAATCAGCGGATGCTCTGGTTGCACAATCGCAACAGAAGTTCGCTGAGACAAATCATTCTCTCGAAGCGATGGTCGTGGCGATGAGCGACATCAAAACCTCCAGCGACAAAGTCTCAAAAATCATCAAGGTCATCGATGAAATCGCATTCCAAACCAACATCCTGGCACTCAACGCCGCCGTGGAAGCGGCGCGTGCCGGAGAAGCCGGCATGGGCTTCGCGGTGGTTGCAGACGAAGTGCGCAACCTGGCGCAACGCTGCGCGCAGGCGGCGAAAGACACTGCTGCCCTGATCGAGGAATCGATTGCCAAATCCAATGACGGCAAGACAAAGGTAGATCAGGTGGCGGTGGCGATCCGTTCCATTACCGAGGATTCCGCGAAGGTGAAGACGCTGGTAGACGAAGTCAGCCTGGGAAGTCAGGAACAGACGCGTGGCATCGAGCAGGTAGCCAAGGCGTTAACCCAGATGGAGCAGGTTACACAGCAAGCTGCAGCCAACGCTGAAGAAAGCGCAGCGGCTGCCCAGGAACTCAACGCACAGGCGTCCACGCTCACCGCAGTGGTTTGCCAGCTGAATGCATTGGTAGGAGGAGCAGAGGATGTTCAAAGAAGCCAGGCGGCCAGACCTTCCTGGCACGCATCATCCGCTCCAGCCTCGTCGCCTGGCGCGGCAGCGAGCGCTCCCAAAGTTCATATCGTCAAGCCGGCAACCCCAAAGGCGGGCGATCCGTTTCCTCTGGAGCCTGACTTCAAGGCCATGGTGTAAGGCGCGGCCTCGCAATCGCAACTCTTTCCTTTCCTCACGCGATCCCGTGTCGTCTGCCGACGGCACGGGATGCAGGCCTCATTGATTTTGAAAAGGAAGACGCCGCTTTATGCCAACCAGGGTAGAAACACCGAACAAGGACGTGCCGAGCCTGGAAGAACGCGTGGATGAGCTGGCCGTGAAATCGTTGCTGGGGTCAGCCGACCAACAGCAGCTCGCCGCGCTCCTCGAGGGTGTGCGACAGCATGCCGAAAGGGATGGGCGGAACGATGTCGCGAGGATCGCCGCCGAATCGCTCGTGCTCCTGTCCGATGCGGCAAGCGTAACCGGCGCGAGTGAGTGTCTTTCAAACAACATTGTTCGCATGCAGAGGGCTCTCGACAGCGAAGTTGAGATGACCTCAGCCAACATGGCTGCGCCGGCCCCTGCGCCGCCCCCTTTGGGAGAAGATCCGGAGTTGATCCGGGATTTCATCCTCGAGTCCCGGGAGCATCTCGCGCAAGTCGAGATGCAAATGATGACGCTCGAAAAAACGCCGGACGAGAGCGAGGCAATCAACACAGTCTTTCGCGCATTTCACACTATTAAAGGCGTGGCGGGATTTCTGGATCTTGGCGACATTCGGGAAGTGGCACACGAAACCGAGTCGTTGCTGGATCTGGTACGCGATCGAAAACTGCAAGTTACACCGGACCTCGCTGATGTCGTCCTCGGCGCAGCCGACTTTTTGAAGGTCTGGTTCACGCGCCTGGAAACTTCTCTCGCTGGCGGCGACGCGGGGCCGGCGCCCGACAGGACGTCCGTATTGAAGCGCATTCGTCGCGCAGTTTCGAACAAGCCCGAAGTCGGCGTTCCACAGGCGACGGCTGACGTGCAGGCTGCCCCATCCGAAACAGACGGTGGTGACAGGCGGAAAGCCCAGTCGTCCAATTGGACCGGCCCCGAAAGACGAAGCGCCGAAGGCGACCGGAGAGCGCATGGGAACGAAGCGCACTCTGTCAAAGTCGACACAGCGAAACTGGACTTTCTTGTGGACATGGCCGGCGAGATGGTCATTGCACAGTCCATGGTCCACCACCATCCGGAACTTGCGGCGTTGCGGAGCCCGGGGTTGCTGCGCAGCCTGGCGCAGCTTGCGCGTATCACGGGGGATCTGCAGAAGACCGCGATGTCGATGCGCATGGTGCCGGTCAGCGGCTTGTTCCAAAAGATGAATCGCCTGGTACGCGATCTTGCACGCAAGACCGGCAAGCAGGCCGAAATGGAAGCCGCCGGAGGTGACACCGAGCTGGATCGCAACGTTGTGGAAGAACTTACCGATCCGTTGATGCACATGGTTCGCAATGCCGTCGATCACGGATTGGAGCCCTCCGAAGAGAGGCTTGCGGCTGGCAAGGATCCAACCGGACGGGTATGTCTTCGCGCGAGTCATCAGGCGGGATACATCGTTATCGAGGTCATAGACGACGGGCGCGGATTGAGCCGAGAAAAGATTTTGGACAAAGCGCGGCGCACCGGTCTGGTAGAGGATGGCGCCGCTCTTTCTGACACGGAGGTATTCAGTCTCATCTTCCATCCTGGATTCTCCACCGCGACCGAGGTCACCGATGTTTCAGGCCGCGGAGTTGGAATGGACGTGGTGAGGAAGCAAATCCAGAAGTTGCGCGGGCGTATTGATATCGAATCGGTGCCCGGCAAGGGGACGTCCTTCTTCCTGCGGCTCCCTTTGACCTTGGCCATGATTGACGGACTGGTTATCGGCGTGGGCAGGGAACGATACGTCGTGCCGATCTTTTCGGTGCGCGAAATGCTGCGACCGTCGGCGGAGATGCTTTTCACCGTGGAAGATCGACGCGAAATGGCGCTCGTGCGCAATAACCTCATGCCGGTTGTGCGTCTGTACGAACGCTTTGGAGTCGCGCCACGCACGGAACAGGCGACAGAGAGTCTCTTGATCGTGGCTGAAGCTGCCGGCAAATCCTTTTGCCTCATGGTCGACGAGCTGATTGGCAAACAAGAGGTCGTCATCAAGAGTCTGGGGGAGAGTCTCAAGGATATTCCCGGGGTCGCCGGAGGAGCGATTCTCGGGGACGGACGGGTGGGCTTGATTCTAGATATTGAGGGAATCTTTCGAGCGGGGTGTAAATGAATGACCCCGGCACAGAATGCGCCTGCTCAGAATCGCAATTGTCATGCGCTTCTTCGTTGTTCTCGCTGACGGCCAGAGAGTACGCGGCTATCGCTGATTTCGCACGCCAGGAATTCGGGCTGGAGCTTGGATCGGGCAAGCAACAGCTGGCGGCCGCCCGGGTCGGGAAACTGATGCGGAAGCTTGGCCTCACGTCGTTTCGCGATTTCTTTCGCCATGTGCAAAGCAACCCGGCAAGCGCGCTGCAGCTGATCGACGCCCTGACAACCAATCACACCAGCTTCTTTCGCGAAGGGGCGCACTTTGACTTCCTTGTCGACCATGTCTTTTCTGAGCCGCGCGGGCGCGAACCGATGCGGATCTGGAGCGCAGCCTGCTCCAGCGGAGAGGAGCCATACACGATCGCGCTGATGGCGAGAGAGTACATGGGCAGACAGGACCGCGCGTTGCCGCGCATTCTTGCGACGGATATCTCCACGCGTGTGCTCGATGTCGCCCGCAGCGGGATGTATAAAGCCGAGCGCTTCCATGGCGGACTCGCGCCCTGGATGAAGCGGCACCTCTTGCGCGGCGAGAACCAGTGGGAAGGCTGGTACCGGATGCGCCCCGAGATCATGGCAATGGTGGAATTTCAGCGCCTCAACCTGATTGAGCCGCTGCCCGATCTGGGTCGCTTCGTGGTGATCTTCTGCCGCAACGTCATGATCTACTTCAGCCGCACGACGCAGGAAGCAGTCGTGAACCGGCTCGCGGCGTGCCTCGACCCAGGCGGCTACCTATTTGTCGGGCACTCCGAGAGCCTGGCCGGAATGCAGCATGGCCTGCAACAGATCCAGCCGGCGATCTATCGGAAGCGAGGCGGGAAAATATGAGGCAGCTTGTGGTCGGGGTAGGCGAGGGCGGAATTAGTTGCGACCCCGAGACCATTTTTGTGACCTACGCTCTCGGATCCTGTGTGGCAGTGATGCTTCACGATCCGGTGGCGAAAGTGGCGGGGATGGTTCATTTCATGCTTCCCGATTCAACAATGTCGACCGAGAAATCGAACGCGCGTCCCTGGATGTTTGCGGACACCGGCATCGCGTATCTGTTGCAAGCCGCATTGGAGCAAGGAGCGGCCAGACGCCGCCTTACCATCTTCGCGGCAGGTGGTGCTCAGGTCATGAGCGATAACACCATGTTCAACATCGGCAAGCGTAATTGCCTGGCGTTACGAAAGGCATTGTGGAAGTGCGGGCTGATGCTTCATGCCGAGGAGACGGGCGGCACGATGGCCAGAACAGTTCGCATGGAAGTTGGCAGCGGGCGGGTTTGGTTGCAGGCACCCGGGGGAGAAGAGCGGGAAATGAAACCCCGGTTAGGCTCCGTTGCAGCGAGAATCGCTCAGGGAGAAAAACAATGGCGTTGAACATCATGATCGTCGATGACTCTCCGGTGATGCGAACGTTCATCCGAAAAGTCGTCGCTCTCACGGGCCTCGATGTGGGTGGGTGTTACGAAGCAGGAAACGGGGAAGACGCGCTGCACTCTCTCGGCGAGAAATGGATCGACTTGATCCTGACCGATATCAACATGCCGGGCATGAACGGGGAAGAGTTTCTTCGTCGGGTGGAAGCCAACGAGCTCTTGCGGACTATTCCCGTAATCGTGGTGTCGACCGATTCCAGCCACAGGCGGGTTCAGCAGATGCTGGCGCTTGGAGCCAGGGGATACGTCTCGAAACCATTTCTTCCAGAACAACTGCGAGACGAAGTTGAGAAAGTTTTGGGCCAGCCAAATGACGAATCCAGAGTTTGAGCACGTGCTTTCGGAAGTGGTGCAGTCGGTTTTGGAGACGATGTTCTTTGTCGAGCCGATGGGGCCCGCGCAGCCGAAGAAAGACGAGGCAGTCATTGAATCATGCGTGGCCTTTCATGGACATCCCTCCGGAAAGCTTGTCGTGTGCGTTCCACAAACTGCCGCACGGCCATTGGCCGCGGGGTTCCTGGGCGAAGACGAAGAAATGCTGCAGGACTCACAACCAGGCGAAGTGGTCTGTGAGTTTGCAAACATGCTCTGCGGATCACTGGTCAGCAAGCTCGAAAGCGAGGACAGCTTCGCACTCGACCCTCCGGAACTGAGCCCGGTTGGCGCCTTCACCCCATCCGAAGAGGCCGATGGCTCAATCACGGCCCGCTGCAGCTACGCACTCGATCCCGGATTTCTAATGGTGACTCTCTACCTGGAGGCCGAGGAATGACCTCCGAAAACAAGATCAGGGTTCTGATCGTCGACGATTCGGCCATCGTTCGCAAGCTGCTCACTGAAGCCCTGTCGGAGGAATCCGACATCGAAGTCGTGGGGACTGCTCCCGACCCCTATATCGCTCGCGACAAGATCCTGGCGTTGCAGCCGGATGTTCTCACTCTCGACATTGAAATGCCGCGCATGGACGGTGTGACCTTTCTCAAGCGGTTGATGCACCACCATCCGATGCCCGTGATTGTGATCAGTTCTCTCGGTGTCGCATCAAGCCGCGTGGCTCTTGACTCGCTGGAGGCGGGCGCTATTGACGTTCTTGCCAAGCCCGGCGGACCGCAATCGGTAGGCGATTTACGTCGCGGCCTCGCCTCCAAAATACGCGCCGCAAAAGTAGCGAGATTGAGAATGTCAGGTGTCGTTCCGCCAGTGCCCGCCGCTCCGACCACCCGCTTGAGGTTCGGGCAGCCATTTCCGCCTTCCGCCGTGATTGCAATTGGGGCATCGACGGGTGGAATCGAAGCGATCGAAAAAGTTCTCATCGAATTGCCGGAGAACTGCCCGGGAATCGTGATCACGCAACACATCCCGGCCGTCTTTTCCCGCTCTTTCGCGAATCGCTTGAACGAACTCTGTACCCTTCGAGTTCGGGAGGCAGAAGATGGAGATGCAATCGAACCCGGATTAGCCCTGGTTGCACCCGGGAACTTTCACATGCTTCTAAGGCAATGGCAAAAGGGCTATCGCGTCGAGATCAAGGCCGGCCCCATGGTCAGTTTTCAGCGCCCCGCCGTGGACGTTCTCTTCCATTCCGTGGCACAAACTGCCGGACCGAATGCGACGGGTGCCATTCTTACCGGCATGGGTTCAGATGGAGCCTTAGGAATGCTGGCGATGAAAAAGGCCGGCGCCCGGACGATTGCCCAGGACGAAGCCAGTTGCGTGGTCTTCGGGATGCCAAAGGAAGCGATCCGGCAAGGGGCTGTCGACCAGGTGTTACCCCTGTCCGCAATTGCGCCTGCGCTCCTTGCTGCCGCCAGGCGATGATTGTTCCAACTGTCGACTCCAGTAGTCCTCATCTTCGCCGATATTCAACCTAATGAATACCAGACTGGCGGAGAAGAACCATGCGAAAAGCGTCATCCTGTTTCAACGCATTTCTGATTGCGTCCACCTCAATGATCGTGTGCCTCTCTATAAGCGCATGGGGTCAGCGTGATCCTATTCGTAAGGGTTCAAACACCGTGAAGGAAGATACGAATGGAAAGGTGACGATCGCCCTTGAAGAACGTACACGCTGGGAAGAGAAGTACGGAGTGAACTTCGGCAAGGACGTCAATCAGCAGTATCTGCTGAGCCGGATCCGCGTGGGCATGGTGTATCGACCGAATGCCTGGTTGACAATCTCCGGGATGGGACAGGATGCGCGCGCGCCGTTCTATGCGGGGACCGCGCCGGCGACCATTCGGGACTCGATGGATTTGCAGGAGTCGTACGTCTCTCTCGGTGCGCCGGCTGCTCCGGTCAACTTTTCCGCCGGCCGGCGCATGATCGACTATGGGGAAACTCGCGTGTTCGGAATTCCGCAATGGACAAATTCCTCGCGGTCCTTTGACTACGCGCGCTTCGAATACCCTGCCAGCAAAATGATGCTGGATCTGATCCTCGTCTCCCCAGTGATTGTTTTGCCTGATTCCTTCAATACTCCTGAATTGGGAAACCGGTTCTGGGGGACCTATGATGTGTTTCCCCAGCTATGGCGAGGGATGTCTGTTGATGCCTACGCCCTCCGGCACTCACAGAACAAAATTGGCGGCTGGACCGGCGCCGGCTCTCTCGGAACCAATAGCTACGGAGCGCGTTTATACGGTCGCCTGCCATCGAGCTTCAACTACATCCTCGAAGGCATAGGCCAGAATGGGCATCTGGGCAGCCTCGACCAGCGAGCTTACGCGTGGTTTTCCAGTGTGTCCCGCACCGCGTCCATCGGCGGTGTTCCGCTCGTCGTCTCGGCGGAGTACAAAGAGGCGTCCGGCTCGCATTCCGGATCTAACCATAGCGCTACCTTCGATCAACTAGCTCCGGCCAATCACGATAAATTTGGGCATATGGATCTGTTCGGTTGGCGCAACCTGAAAACATTCAAATCCCTGGAAACCGTGAGCTTCACCAAATCTGTCGGGTTCAATGTGATGTATACCGATGAGTTCCTGTTCAGCGCATCCGATGCGCTCTACAACGGTGCAGGATCCAGGATTTCCATCTCGGGAAAGGCAACCGCGGGGACTCGCGTGGGCCAGGAACTCGACAGCTTTCTAACACTGAAAGCTGGCTCCCACACTTTCTTTGCGGGATTCGGTCATTTCTTCAAGGGACAATTCGTGCAGAGCACAACCCCTGGAATCAATCCGCGCTACTTCTACATTGCCCAGCAATACAGTCTCAAATGAACAATCGACGCTGGCGCCAGGCAACAGCAGACATTGCTTCGACTGTATCGACTCAGCGCGTCGGACGAGGAATAAACCTGCCGGACCCCAAGCCTTTGCGCCCAATTTGTGCCCGAACATGTCGGTTGTGGCGATTCTGTCGAATGTTGAATCAATACCTCAGATGTTCTCAAAACCGGGATTCAATGTGTCATCGGAGCACAGCTTGAAGAGCTTCCGAGCGTGACCCTTCACCTTTTCACCTATCTCCATCTGGTAGCGCGGGAACTGGCTCAGAGCCGCCCCTCCCTTTGAGGTTGCGTCCCCTCAGGGTCCAGTAAAAGACAGTAATCCCAAATAGGAAGAGAATGAAACTCGGAACCGAGTATTTCAGTCCGTCTACGTAAAACGTGCCGCTCACAATAACTGCGAGGGCGATCAGGGCTGTAATCTGCGAGAACGGCGCGAACCGCAGGCGGATTGGTAGCTGTCGAATGCGCTCTTCTCCGATTGAGCTGCGAAATGACAGGTGGGCAATCAGGATAATGCTCCAGACGAAGAACATTCCGGCCACCGCGACGCCGTAAAGCAACAGGAATGCCCTGCCCGGAGCGAAAATAGCCAGCAAAATGGCCGCTCCCATACCGCTGGCAGACACGGCCAGGGCAACGTGGGGGACACCGTCCCTCCCCAGGCTTCCGATCCTCCTCGTCACGTAACCATCCTGCGACAGCGAAAACAAGATCCGGCTGGTGAGGTAGAGATTGGTGTTCGCGCTCGAGAGAGCCGCGGTGATGACGACCATGTTCATGATCTTCGCGGCGTAGGGAATGCCAGCTTTCGCAAAGGCCAACACAAAAGGGCTGCCCGTGATGCCGCTGCCCATCGTGTCCCACGGGGTCATCGTGAGCATCACCGTGATAGAGAGTACGTAGAAGAGAATGAGCCGGAGAGTGACGTTACGTATGGCCCGAGGGATGGTCCTATCGGGTTCGAGCGCTTCGCCCGCGGTAATGCCGATGATTTCCACTCCCATGTAGCTCGTGAGCGTGAGGCTCATGGCGAGCCACACGCCTTTCAAGCCGTTGGGAAGCAGCCCTCCATGGGCGGTGAGATTTGCGAATCCGATCGCTCGTGCAGGGCCAATGCCGAAGATCAGCCCGAGGCCGACCATTATGAACGTCACAATGGTGACTACCTTGATGATGGCGAACCAATATTCAAATTCACCAAAGCTGCCCACCCTCATGGCATTGACGGCTACCAAGACGACCGAGACTGCAACCACCCAAACCCATTGGGGAACCGCCGGAAACCAGACAGAAAAGTAGATGGCAACAGCCGTTACCTCCGCGCCTATAGCCAGAATCTGAACGAAGGCATACGTAACCCGAACTGCGAAGCCTGACCACTCATTCAGGTAGGTCTGCGCGTAGACGCCGAATGAGCCGGCAACAGGATGAGTAACAGCCATCTCCGCAATGGAATAAGCGACGATCAGGGCGACCACAGCGCCGAAAAGATAAGAGAGGATCACGCCCGGCCCGGCAAGCCTGATGGTGACTGAGCTGCCAAGAAAAAGCCCGACTCCGATCGCACCCCCAATGGTCATCATGGTGAGCTGGCGCTGCGTGAGCGCGCGCCTGAGTTCGGAAGAACTTCCGGGCGAGTGAGCGGCTCTGGAGGCCATCAGCGCTCGGGCGGCAGCCGTTTGTTTATCCATCCCGAACCATGTCACGCAGTACCTTCCCGAATTCCTGAATCTCCTCGACGGTGTTGTAGTGGACAAGCGACGCACGATTGACACCGGTTTCCAGGCTGATTCCCAGGCGTTTCATCAATCGCGGGGCGTACATATGCCCGTCACGAATTCCGATACCGTGTTTGGCCATGGTTTCGGTAACGAAGGCCGGTTCAACATGGGGAAGGCGGAAGCAAAACGTGGGAACCCGTTCGGTCAGGCGCGCCGGGTCGACGACGCCGTAGATGATAGCGCCTGCAGACTTGAGGGTCGTGAGCATCTCGAAAGAAAGAGCGGTTTCATATTCGCGAATAGAATTCATGGCACGCACAAGAGAGGCTCGCCGCGACCGAGGTGCTGCATTTTCGTCTTCGATGCTTTGGTTCGCGCCTAGAGATTCCAGATACGTGATGGCGGCTGCCATGCCCGCAACGTTTTCGAAGATAAACGTGCCTGCTTCAATCTTGCCGGGAGGAGCGTCAGGTATAAAGTCTTCGCGGAAGGTGGGCAGAGCCTTCAAAAGCTCAAACCGGCCCCATAGAAATCCCATGTGAGGTCCGAATATCTTGTAGCCGGAGCAGACTAGGTAATCGCAGTCGAATGCCTGCACATCGATGAGTGCATGGGGGGCATAGTGGACGCAATCGAGAACGACCTCGGCGCCGGCTGCGTGCGCCAACCTGGCGACAGAGGTAACGTCGACAATGGAACCAAGTGCATGGGAGGCCACGGTGCAAGCCACCAGGCGAGTCTTCGCAGTGAGGAGTGGCTGGAGGTCCTCCACGTAAAGGTTGTGATCTTCACGCATCTTCCACCAGACAATCCTCGCTCCTGCCTGCTCAAGCTGCAGCCAGGTGGCGATATTGGCCTCATGATCGAGGTCCGTGACGATGATTTCGTTGCGGGTCTTGAGGGTGCGGCCGATCGCCAGGCTGAGGAGGCGGAGAAACGTTGTGGCATTCATGCCGAAAGCGATCTCTTCCGGCGAACTTGCATTGATCAGGACGGCGATGCTCTCTCGGGCGCGAGCGATGCCTGCGTCGACTTCGACGCTCCGGTTGTAGCGTCCGCCGCGCTGCACGTTGCGGTGCAACAGATGGTCATGGATCGCGTCGAAAACGCCCTCGGGAACCTGCGCGCCGGCGCCATTATCGAAGAAGATGAGCCGTGGTTCCTCGTGGAGCGCAGGAAAAAGCGAGCGGATTCGATCCCTCTCGAAATGGACGGCTTGAGCGGTTACCAGATCTTGTTTGACCACGTGGCTCCTGTCTCTCGGTGATCCCGCGACGCCAGGCCGGCAGGCGTCGACAATTTGACGCGCCCTTCGCGCTCAACGCGTGTCGCAAGTATACAAATTAAAGATAGGACTCATCCCCAAATCGAATTGCTCACATCAGGGCATCGACGGATTCAGGAGCTTCTGCGCGGTTTCAGCTCCGAAGACCGGCAACGATGCGTCGGTGAGCAGGCCGATTTGCTTGAGCACCGACGCCTGGTCCCAGTAGATGCGTTCATGCGCCAGTTTGCCTTCGCGAAAGCCCACAACCACAACAAGAGGAATGTCGACATGGCGATGAGTTGGTGGAACTCCAGGGAGCATCCACGGCATCTCTTCAGTGTGGGTGAATGAAAAAATCATCTCGTCAACCAGTTGATCCTGGCCGAGGGTTCGGGACACAAGTTTGATGGAAGTGTCGGCCGGCATCAGGGAAATGAAGTCTTCCGCATAAAACCTGCGCAGGGCATCATGGCCATAGCCGCCGGTCATTACGGGAACGTGGTTGACGTAGGCGTCCTCGACCATGGTTGCAATGGTCGATGAGACGTCGCGTGACGAAAACTCATAGCTGATGTGCTCATCCCATTTTGCGATCATCTCGGCTTGGTTCATGGCTGGCAGTTTCCTCTGGAGAATGTTAATCGACCGGCGCTACTCCGATTCGTTCCGGAAGCCGTTTCTGAGATCCTGCGCGGAAAGACTGCTGAAGGGCGGTGGGAAGTTGCGTTGCGCTGAAATTCTGCCGTCCTTCTTGATTTCCAGGAATTCTTCTTTGCCATCGCTCCATGCTGGCCAGTTGGGCAGACCTGATGCGTTCGGATTGCCGGTTTTCGCGAAGTTCGTCCAAAACGTCTGAATCAGGTTCGAAAGCGCCGCATCATCCGGAGTAAACGGCAGCCACCGCCACGTTGGGTCATGAAGGGCTCCAAAAACATAAGGAACTTCAAGGCTGTGGAACGCGCCCAGTTCAGCTTCTCCTTTGCCGGGAACCGAACGATCGAAGCGATACACGAAAACCTGCGAGCCGGCAGCGCTAGTCATCGCGGCTGTTGCTCCCACCGGACAAGCGACCATGAGGTCATTGGCCGCACGGTCCACGCCCGCGTCATGATGGAGCAGGATGTTCCGACGTAAAGCGTGATGGCCGGTTTCGTCCAGCGCCCGAAAAAGGGGCGGGCGGCATCGGAAGACTGTTTCAGAACGTCGGGGGCTGGTGCGCCCTTCCGATTTCCCGAGGATTGCTTCTGCGACCTCATCCATCAACCGGAAGGCACTCAGCTCCCGTCCGTTGAGGCCAATCATTAGATCCACCTTCTGAATCGCGCCAGTAAGAAAAGCTTTTCGCGGCGACTGAGTCAACACCCAACCATCCGCTGTGAAAGAGGAAGTGAAATTTACCTTGGCTTTGACGACCAGTTTGGCGACCTCCTCAGCGGACAAACCGCGCAATCTTTCGAGAGGGGAAACGTGCGGGTCTCCAGGCGCGAGTTCTCCGAGTGTCTTGCCGAAGGCTTCACCCTGCGACAGTGTCAAGGCGGAGCCAAAGTCCGGGCCACTCTCGGAGATGACGCGGCGAAACAGTCCACTCGATAGCCGAGAAGTCATCAGCATCGTCGAATCGATTGCTCCCGCAGACTCCCCAAACAGCGTCACATTCTGCGGATCGCCCCCGAACTGCGTAATGTTCCTCTGAACCCAGCCAAGAGCAGCGAGCTGGTCCAGTAGCCCATAGTTGCCCGAACTGTGGTGTGGCGATTTCGCGGAAAGCTCTGGATGGGAGAAGAAGCCGAACACCCCCAGCCGGTAATTGATGGTCACCAGCACTACCCCGCGAGCCGTCAGGGAAACCCCATCATAGGTGGACTGCGATCCACTGCCCGCAGTGTTGCTGCCTCCATGCACCCAGACCATCACCGGAAGAGGATGTTTTGCAGGCCACTCCGGTGCCCACACGTTCAGGTAGAGGCAATCCTCTGACGACTGCACGGGTGCCTCTTCATAGCTCGAACCATAGGCTCGGGCCATTGGTGCAAAAAACGGACCGAGTCCGGCCGGAGATTGCACGCATGAGCTTCCCGACTGCGTCGCATCTCTTACTCCGCTCCATGTCGTCGCAGGCTGAGGAGCCTCCCAACGCAGTTCGCCAACGGGTGGGCGCGCATAGGGTATTCCCTTGAATACAGTGGCCGATCCCACATAGGTTCCCCGCACTGCTCCCGTTTCTGTCTGCGCCACGGGATCGCCTGCCGGATGTTCACCCGAGCCGGGCGCCGATAAGTTGGAAAAGGTTGCAGCGGCGTAGCTGGGGTAGAATCCGCCCCTCGTTTCAAGGTAGAGAAGGCAGACGAAAACAACGAGGAGCGCCACAAGGCAAACTCCAGCTGTGATCCGAAGGAATAACCGCATAGCTGCTCCCCGTCTGAGCCTGTTCCCACCAGCGGTTCATGGTCAACAAGTCGTCACTTCAAATAGGAACCGTGCTTCAGCGATGCACAAGATCGATTTCGCAATCATATTCGAAGACGGCCCCACTCAAATTTCCAAATGAAGTCGCCAACCAAATCCTTTGAAAGACCTTTCGCGTGTTGCGGGCAAGTCACCAACAGGAAGTTAGCGAATTTGGGTAGCTGTCCAGTTAGTGCAGGGCTACTGCTCGAGCCGGATTTCGCTGACCTGGATCACCGGGGCGATGTCGGTGTAGTTGGGGATGTCGCTCTGGAGAACATCCGCGTTGGGCAGAAAAGCGTCAGTGAACGCCTGAACGGTCTCGCAGGTAAAGCCGCAGATGGCCGTGAAGGGCGGCAGTTGGTCGGGCTTTCCACCGAGCACTCCGATTTCAACAGAGACAGCCTTGATCGCAGAGCCCAGTAGGCCGAGAGCCAGCGGCATGTGCGTGTTGAGGTAATAGTCCACATCGAAGTGGGCGCCCGGTTTGCTTGGATAGAAGATGGAAACCTTGACCATGCTCCAACGATACGACGCGCGTGCCTCACTTGCCAGAGGTGAATCGCCAGGAGATTGAACCGCCGACCCACGACACCATGCGGATACCTACGCCGGCCTCAACTCCACCCAGGCTTGGATTCGCGCAGTCGAAGTCGTTTCGCAGGCCGCTTGGGCCCGACCCCGGCGCGCAGTACGGCGCCTGCCCCAGCGTCCAGGCTCGGAGCGAAATTCTCGGTGGTCTGTCCTGTGTAGCCGCGAGCCAGTTCACTGTTTCCTGCCAGTTCCAATCGACCGCTCAGGAACGACCGAACCACCGCCAGCCGCGTTTCGCCCACAGGGATGGCTTCGTATTGGCTCGGATGGAGTGGGTTACCCACGTCCAGGAGCCTGTGGCCGACGTACTCATACTCGCCACGCGCGTGCAGGCCCAGCGGCATCCGATCGAGAGTTGAAAGAGCGTCGAAGATCGTGCGCGGCGCTTCTGGCACAACCATGGCCGGCGAATAGTTGGCTGCGGAGCCGAAGTGGCTGCAGGCGTGCGTCAGCCTTGGAGAAAACTGCCTGGACGGTTCCAAAGCTGAACTGATGACGCGCGCTCGCAGTTAGAAACTTCAGCGTGCTCGGTCCCAGATCGAACTCCGTGCCGTTGTCGGGATCAATCTTGCCGGAGGTCGCGGTCGTCGTTGTTTGGCCCAACGTCACTCGCAGATCGGATCCTGAAAACTCCTTCTCCAACACCAGTTGCTCAGCGTGCGAACGTTCGAAGGGACTAGCTGGCGCCGTGGCACCCGTTCCGGATGCAGAAGGGGCCAGGTTGATTCGAGGGTCCTGTGTGAAGAACGCCTGCCCGATGCTGAACGAAGCGGAGGGCATCCAGTGTGCAGGCCCCGCGCCCGAAGACCATGTGATTGTAGCTTTCGGCTCCAGAAATCCCTTCCACTCATCGAAGGAATAGGCGGGCCTGAACTTGTCAGCATTTCTAATCTCGACTTGCTCATCGCGGAGTCCGGCGTAGAGGCGAACATGTTTGCCGAGATCCCCGTGCAGGGCCAGGTACGGCGCTAACTCACGGATCGTAACGTTGTTGCCCAACACCGGGACAAACGAGCCGTAGGCTGACGGATTGGGCGAGAGATAGTGGTCTAGATCGTCGTTGTGGATGTCGTCCTCGTTGTAGATGAGGCCGGCCATAGACTCAAGCCAGGGTTTGAAGGTGTGAGTCTCGCGAGCCTCCGCGCCCTCCACGGTGCGGAACTCGCTCTGGCGAATCAGCCCCTCGCCGAAGTTGGAAAACAGCGCCAGGTTATAGGTGCGAAAGAAGGCAGAGAAGCCGGCAACATCGCGCGGTCCGACTTTCCATTGATCGTCGGCAGCCAACATTCCTGTATGCGTCTGATCCATCTGCCTCGGGTCGAGCGTGTCGTTCACTTGCACGCCGAACCCCGTCGGAACCAGGTTTCCCTCGTGGGACACTCCCCAATAAGCAATTCCGAACAGCGTAATCTCGTGATTGCCTGCGTCGATCACGCGAAGCGCGTTCCCCTTGAATTGTTTCCGATGCTCCAGCGTCCGCATCAGGCCGTTGCCGTAGTTCGCTTCAACGGCAGCCCACTCCTGCTTCGCTGTGTCTGATGGAGCAAACCCCGCCGTGAAATCCGCATCACGATAGTCGCCGGTGAGAGTGAGAAACCTTCGCAACTGTGGGCGAAGCGCGTAGGTTGCCGCCATATTCAGCGCGTGATCGCCTTCCAGTACGTTGAAGGCGCCGCCGTCGGTTCCCACACTACCCAGAGCCCCGGAAACGTAGATGTTCGGGTCGGCATAGCCGTTGCCGTGTGCGTTTGCGGACAGGTTGTTCGGAACCAGGTATCCGCCCACGGCGATGTACTGGGCGATGGGCTCACCATGGTCACCGGCAACGCCGGGCACAAAGTATTGCGGAGCCTTGATGCCTCCGGCTGCGGTTTCAATGGGCATGCCAGGAATTGAGACGGGCGCGCCGGGACGCCCCGGATTGGCGTCAAGCAACTCCTCACGTACCATCACCCTTTCTGAAGGGTCTGGAGCGGCAATTGAGACGTCGGTTTCATCAGCAGCCACAATCACTTCTTCGGTTACGCCGGCCAATCGCTCGAGCCGCAGAGTGACATTTGTCGATTGCAGGCTCACCTCTTCCTTATACGCAACGGCGGCAAACCCTGCGGCCTTGACGCGCACCGTGTAAGAGCCCCACTTGAGCTGATCGATCACGAATCCGCCGTCATCACCGGTCGTTACTTCTTCTGTCGACCCTGATCCGTTCACTGCTTTAACTCGTGCGCCTGCAATGGGCTTGTCAGTTGGATCGACTACAGTGCCGGCCATCCGACCACCTCTCTCCTGCGCCATCGACATGAGTGACGCGCCACTCAACATGGCGAGCGCAAGCAGTCCGCATCCGGTCTTGGCCCAGTGCATACCTGAAGTTCCTTCTCTTTCGCTTTTCGCAAATTTCTGCGACTGCGTATGTGACCGCCGACAGCCAATATCCCGTTATCTTGGTATCCATTGCGGATGGCTGGTGAAGAGCCCGCCGAGAAATCCAAGTTGATAGACGAGGAACGATCCAAAGCACAAACTGACCATTCCAGAGGCGACGCCGAAATAGTGACCAAGTTTGGCGAAGCGATCCCCGGCAAATGCCAGCGGCACCGCGATTGCAGCGGTCATGATCATCATGCCAACCATCGTACCAGCGCCGAATATCAGCAAGTAGATCGTAGCCCAAACGGGATTGCGGATGGTGGACAGCACAAGCAGGGCGACTGCTGCAGATCCCGCAAGACCGTGCACGAGTCCGATGACGAGCGGCCTCAAGCAGCTGATAGACTCCCAACTTCTTGACCGCGCTTCCGAGCCGGGTCGCAGTCCCACCTGCAACCTGGTTGCCCTTCGTCTGGGGAATCGAGACCGACGACGAAACCAGGTGTGAAAAAGGTGGTCACCTTCTTCATCACTCCAGTGAGGTTCAGGATTCCAAGCAGAATCAACATCAGTGCGACGCTGAATTCCATGGATAACCCGAGGCGCGGCGGAATCTCGACACCACACAGGATGATGAGCGACCCGACCATAAAGATCGTAATCGTGTGGCCCAATCCCCATACCGAACCGATAAGCGCGGCATTGCGGATGCTCCGCTGCTTGCTCACGATCGTCGAAATCGCAACGACATGGTCTGCATCCGTCGAGTGCCGGACCCCTAGAATCAGTCCCAATCCCGTAACCAGCAGGAGTGGTGCAATCCGTTCTTTGGAAAGCGTAAACAGGCTGAGATGCGTGGCTGAATACGCTTGCAGGGTAAGCACCAGGCCGAGCACCAGGATGAATGCCGACGAAGCGAGCGGAAGCCAGCGGGTGGTGAGGGGCCCATCCATTTGCAACCGCGCCATGAAGCGACACGCATAGACCATGAGTAGTCCGAAGCCGATGAGGACCGCGGCCAGTCCCGCGCTGAAGGACACAATCAGGAAGAATCCCAGACCAATCCTATGCAGTGCAAACGCGCTCAAGAGAACAATGAGAGCCGCCGGGCATGGGATGATTCCACCAGTGATCCCCAGCGTGAAAAGTTGAACTAGACTCACCGGCCCCTGTGCAATTGGTGCTTGAACGCCTGCTTCGCGGGGCCTTCTATTCTTCAGTTTCGAGAAGAGCCAGTCAAAATGCGATTCTCCATTCGCGTGCGAATGGTCTGTGGCCGTGCCAGTCAGTCGGCGCAGGAATAGATAACCTCCAAGTCCTGCAATCGTGATTCCAGAAAACACGCCGAGCCATGGGTATAGCTGTTCAGGCACGATGTAGCGTGAGGCATAGAGCGTGACTGCGCCAAGCGCGAATACACCTGCCGTGTGCGATACGGTGACGATGATGCCCAGCAGAGTTGCATGACGCGCAGTGCCGCGAGAACCGACAAGGTACGCCGCAACGATGGTCTTGCCGTGGCCCGGCTCCAGCGCGTGCAACGCTCCAAGCCCGATGGCGATGAACGCCGCTGTAAACAGGAACCACGGATTCAGTTCTTGCGCCGTGATCAATTCGGTGAATCGATTGCGGGGCGTCAGCTGTTGATTTGGCTTCAGAACAACTGCGCCTGTATGGACCGTTGAGCTCATCTCTGTAGCGACAGGTTGTGCTGTCGGAGGATGGACCTGCGGCTGGGCTCCTGTGCCGGTTGCAACGCTCACGGCAGAATTGGCCGGCCTCGGTGAAGGATGCGTCAAATTCTTTTTTGTTGGTAAGGGGAGGGCATTGATCGCGGCATTCGCTGGCGTGAGTGCGGCCGCCAACGTGAGTGCGGGCAAAGCAGCAACCAATGATGCTTCAAGATCCTTTGGAGGGCTATTCAACAAGTCGGTTGGATAGTTAGTCAATCCGGAACTACGATCCGTCCGTGGAACAGAGCTTTCCAGCATAGTCCCGACCGAAGCCTCGGCGGTGACTTCCTTCCAGCCGGAGTGCCCAGGATAGTTACGATCAACAAATCGCAGATTGATGTGCGACCGATCCAGCCCCGGCGGGTAACTAGCTTCGTAGACAAATCCTATCTTCATCGTAGGCAGTCCGCCTGCCCCGGGAGGGAAAATGACTTCGCTTGAGATTAGTTTCAGGCTCAGCACATTGCCGTCGACAACCAACTGCAAGCCTCGACCGAAGTCTGCCCCGCGCGCGGCAATAAAACGCGCCACCGCAGGATCGTTGCCATTCGCTTGAAGGTTCCCTTGCTGCAACTCCTGAAATGTCGGTATCTCCGCCAGATCGATGAAGTATCGAATCGATACTTTTTCGTTTTGCAGTTCGATCTTCGACAAGTGATTCACGCTGAAATTGCCCATTGGGTGAGCCAGGACCATCCGGGTTGCAATCAGCAGCAAAAGAGACACTGCAAGGCGCTTAACGAGCATCGCTTTCCCCTTTGCAGATGCGGCATCGCGCATCAAGAAGGTCGAGCTTCTGTCTGGCCGAATCGGCATAGAGGAGATGGAAATGCGGATCGACCTCAAGCGCGGCCTTCAGCGCATCCCGCGCCTGCTCCTTCCTGCCGGCGGCCTCGGCGATTACTCCGGCGTGATAGAGAAGCAACGAATCCCGAGTTCCAAATTGCAGAGCCTTCTCGCTCGCCTTTGCAGCATCCGCATACTTGCCGTTCTTGTAGAGAGTCCAGGCAAGGGCATCCCAGGTATAGATGTCGTGTCGTACTTCAAATTCCTTCCGCGCCAGGGTCGAGCGCCTCCGCCAGTTTGATGTCATGGTCTGCATAGAAAAGCGCAAGGTCACGATTGTGCAGAACCTGGTCGATGTGCCCCAGCAACCCAATGTATTCCACCAGTCGATATTGTTTGCTTGCCTCAGACTGGTTTCCTGACTTGGCGTATAGGTCGCCGAGTTCCGCGACAAAGATGGGCATCGGAACAATCGCGATGGCTTTCTGATACAGCAGGATTGCTTCGGCGTATCGGCCTTGATTGCCGCGGAGCTTACCCAGCCCCGCCAGGGCCCTGTAGTCGCCGGGGTGCATCGTGAGAGCCGAAAGATATGCCGAGTCGGCAGCAGCAACGTCACCGTTCTGCGCATGGAATTCGCCGAGCTCAAAATACAGCCATGCCAGGTTCTCGCTTGGAAGCCGCGCCTCGATTCCTTCAGCCACTGCAATCTTCATCATGCTGATCGCTTGCGGTGTGTCACCTCCAATGAATTTCAAATATGCAATTCGGCTGTCTCGCGCGTAGGCAGCGTGCGGAGAAAGCACCATGTCCCGAGGGGTCAGGCGTTCATAGGCACGACCGGCCTTTTCATACTCTCCCATGTCCGCAAAGGCGTCGCCGATAATCGCAAAAGGAGAAACGTCTCCGGAACCCAGCGACAAGGCCTTCTGCGAATACGTCACGGCATCTGCAAATCGATGCTCGCCCATGCAGACTTCGGCCATGGACCCGAGCGGTTCATCCGCAGCAAAGTCGCTGGACACAAGATCCAATGACTTGCTCAGCGATTGCTCCGCCAGTTCGAAGTCGTCGACGTTGCCAGTCTCTCGTGCGCGCTGATAGTAGGCCGCTCCGAGCCCCGCATATCCGCGGCCATCATTCGGGTTTTGCGCGACTCTGGCCTGCGCGCTCTCGATCCTCTGTTCCGTTTCAGTGGGTGTGGGGATAAGCAGATTTCCAGGTACAGGCGAGAAGACTAGAGGAGCATTCCGGACAGAAGGGGTCGAGCTATCTGATGCCAGCAGTTCATTTCCATCGTTCCTTTCAACGACGCTCACCGATGGTCGTGTCTCCGACTCCTGATTCTTCTCGCCGCCTTGCGGCAATGCAATCGCAACCGCTGGTTCTCCCACACCTTCAGAAGGTCCGATGGACGAGCGGGCATCTTTCGCATACACCGACGTCGGATTTGTCTGGATAGCCAGGTGAAAATACTTTGCCGCGTCCGCTGGATGCCCAAGCTTCAGAGCAATATGACCCGCATGGTCGAAGATCTGAGCGCTCTGAATACCCACAGCCACAGCCTTCTGAATCGCGACATTTGCCTCCTCGAATCTTCCATTCGCGTAGAGGGCCCAGCCATATGCGTCCAGGGTCCACACATCATGGCGCTGCTCCATCTCCCTTTGTGCCAGGTTCAAAGCAGCAGGTGCAGTGGCATTGTCGCCGGCATACATCACGATGAGGTCGCGAGTCCCTTCTTCGGTCGCACTCGCTTTATCCGTTGCGAGTTTTTCAAATTCTGCGAATGTGGCGCGAGCCTCAAACTGCTGTCCATTTGCTTTGCGGGCTTCGGCCAACCGGTAGACGACGTCCGGATTCGAGTCGATTCGGCGAGCCCGCAACAGCAAGTCGATTGCATCTTGGGCTCTTTGCTGGGCCAAACGCACGCGCGCCAGGTTTTCGAACGTAGAGGCATAATTCGGAAAGAGGTTCGACGCTTGCGCCAGGGTTTCGTCGGCTTCAGCCGTTTTGCCCAAATCGATCTGCACCTCTGCAATCTGATTCGCAATCCACGCCAGTTCCTCAAATTGAGACGGAGATGTTTCTGAATAGGCAAGCTTGAGAAAATCAACTGCCCCCTCCGAATCGCCATAGAGCACGCGAAGTCTCGCGCCG
Organism: uncultured Acidobacteriaceae bacterium; assembly: GCA_963774175.1. Classification (GTDB taxonomy): domain Bacteria; phylum Acidobacteriota; class Terriglobia; order Terriglobales; family Acidobacteriaceae; genus Telmatobacter. The sequence continues at coordinate 261,539 of CAVZDT010000019.1, read as the reverse complement.
ATCAGAAGCACCGGCACATTGTTCCGCAGCATGTTCATCATCCACTGCGCCGATTTTTCCGCATCCTCATAATTTCCTAGCGCGATGTCCGCCTCTGCGAGGAATCCGTAGATCATCACGTCATCGGGAGTACGGCGATTCAGCGCCTCAGCCTGCTCTTTGGCTTTGCCATATTCGTGCTTCGCGAGCAGGATGGCCACTTGTGTTTTTTGAAGTTGAAAGTCTTTCGGATCGAGACTGATTCCTTGAGAAAGCGCTTCGTCAGCCTCGCGTAAATATCGAGAATCGGCAGTCTCGCGCGCTCTTTTGACGTAGGCGAGAGCCAGATTGTTGAAGATCTGCACCTTCTTCGGATGGGCCGCCAGTTGCCGTTTCGCGGCCTCGATCGCTTGCTCGGCTGGCGTGTCGCCTTGAACAGCGGCTTCAGCCGGTGATTGCGACTGTTCGCTCTGAGCTGCGGTGGATTGCTGGGCATTCGCCGACTGCAAACACAAAGCGCCGACAAACAATAACGTCCCAAATATCGTCTTCATGAGCAAACCTCTGCCGGATACGTTGTTGTTGGGGCTCCGTGCCGGATAAGAAATCCACCGCGGAGCCCCGTATTCATTTCGTATGGTCCTAGTTCACAGGGCAGGTTGCGCTGCCGCCCTGGTTTGCCGGTGGCGCATCCGTGTTCTGAGAACTGGTGGGATTTGGTTGATCGCCACATCCCGTCTCACTCGGATCAATGTGCCTGCTGTCGCGTCCGCTATATGCGTAGTGCACATACGGGAACGTCTCTTGTGCAGGCACGTCTGCCGCATTCACGCCGTCGCCGATCAGGTTGTTCGGTGCGACGTTGAATTTTGCGACCAGGACGCCGCCGCCAACTACCCGCGCTGCGATGTCCACAACGTCATCGGTTACTCTACGGCCGTTCGGGAATCCGGCTGGATCGCCCCCGATAAGCCCGAGGCGGCTTCGCTTTGCATATGGCGTTGGAGCCACTCCAGTGTTAAGCCGCAAAAGATCTGCGATCGGTCCGGCCGGCGTGCCCGCCGCTGCGATAGGCGCTGCGTAGGTCACGAGCGGCAACAGATCGAGTCGCGGCGGCGGAGGAATGTTGATGCCGTACACCGCATTGAAGACGCGTGCGATCAGCGGATCCAGATCGTAATTCGCGAACTGACTGTCGTTCACCGGTTGTTCCATGCTCCAGCGATCCTTGCTACCGGTACCGATCACAAGTTCATTAACCAGCGGATTGCCTTCGCGCTGAACCTGATAAAACCCGCCCTCGTTCAAAGCTGGGAACGCAGAACGGCGAATGGTAACCTGCCGCCGGGAAGTCGTCCCCCACGCGCCAATGGTGGCTTTCGGATCAGTGGCAGGATGCACCGCCCCGTCACTCGTGAGAAGCCTGATGGGAACTTCAAGCACGATGGTATTTACGTTGAATCCGGCCACTGCATTCGGTGCCAGGTTCAGGTGATCATCGGCATCCTGTGATGGACTGAGAACGCCGCCGCCCGCGCTGGGACGGAAGTTGAAGCTATCAAACGCGGCGCCCAGGTCGATGAAGAACGGGTCGGCAACCGTACCGGCGAATACTCTGATATCGGAAGCTCCGTCGCCACCCCGGAGGTCGTAGATTCCCTGTGCGGCCAGGGCATCGTATTCAGGCATGGTCCGCGGCCCAACGTTGCTTGGCACGGCAATCAAGTCGTCGCCATTGGCGTTGGTCAGGCTCACAGATCTGCCGCCCCGAACCATCTGGACGGAATAGGTTTGCCGCAAGCTGAGTCCTGCGGCGCCTGGTCCGTCAAGAGAAGTGATCGCGGGAGGCACAATCGGAGTACCGGGAGCGACTGGACTTGGAGAGTTGGCCGGGGCATTTATCCCGCTGCCCGCGCCAACGAATCCTGTGAAGACTCCCGGCGCCCGCACTTGCGTTTTGAAACGAAATTGAAATGTCACGTCCTCGCGCGCGTCATGATCGTTGTCGATCTTGATCTGGTACAGAACATCGGGATCGAACGGGAAATAGTTCGGTCCGTTACTGGGCTGAAGAAATGGATCCACGTTGAGAATGAACGTGACCCGATCTGGGTGGTCGTAGCTGACAAAAGCATAGAAATCGGTGATGTCAGCCGCGTGGTCAAGTGCGGTGATCGGTGCTTCCCTGTGGCTGGAAGCGAACACCTCGGGTGGCATCGCAATGAGTACACTCAAGGCGATGCCAAGTATGGGCTTCAACTTTGACATATGGTTCTCCCGATTCAATTTGGATCTGTTGGGGAACGGGCTGCCTGGATCAAGCGGACAGAGAGGCGGAGGCTCGAGGCCTCCCGTTCATTGTTCAAGGAACGACGGCCGTCGACTGTTGGATTGCTTTATGGGTGAAGAATTCGGTGGGAGAAGTCGCTTAATCGTTAAAACCGTGCTGCCACCCGTTTGAAACGGGATTGTGTCGAAGAGTCGGTGCTCCGGTCCGGAACGTCTGGACTGAAACCCCGACAAACACGACATCCTTGAACGTGCTTAGATGTTGTACGGAGTCACCTAAGCCTTTGTTTCCAGCTCCACAGCGCGGTAACCCACAACACTTCCAGGGCTCAACCTCACTTGGGATCGCAGCATCCGACTGGTTCGACGAATGCGGTTTCCACTGAGCCATTAGCGTTGTGGAGGGGTGCGAGATAGACCCCATGCCGGTTGGCGATGGTCTCGATTTCTTCAACACGCTCTGGGGTGATGAAGCCTCTTCCCTGAGAGAACGGTTCGAATCGGCGCTCCAACGCAAGAGCCATGCCTTCAAGCAGACATCCGTGGGCGACGTCCGGGAATGGATGTCGATTCAGAACTCCGCGAAAATCAGGCGTGAAACCCAATCGCCGAGAGGTCTGTCCCAGACCGCCGAAGAACACTTTGGCGCCGGGTAGGTACGCGCCGGGGTGGAGATTCTTCGGGTAACCCGCATCGCAAACGATCGCGTCGGGCGCGATATGGCCCAACAGGAGCGATGGGGACGCCAGACTTGCCGCGCAGATCACGATGTCAGCTTCTCTGGAGAATTGCTGGTTACCTGTTGCGACTTCCACCTCAACACCATCGGCTTCCAACTCGGCGGCAAGATCGCGCAGGCGCCGGGCGTTACGTGCGTTGAGCAGAACGCGCTTGACGGAATGCGCCAGGCAGCGGGCACAGCCGGACCCCACGTCTCCCGTAGCTCCTACGATCAGAAGGGTCGATCTTCGCATGTCGCGACCCTCCAGCGCGCACATCTTCCTGACACCCTGAACGATGAAGCCGACGGTCAACGTATTGCCTGTCGTGAAGACCGTGTCGCGCCGTTCGGGCAGCTGATCGAAGTTGCCCTCGATCAGAATGGAACTGAATCCTCCGAGACTCACGATCTTCGCGCCTGCGTTGATCGCATAGGCTGCCGCCGCGCGAACCCGGGCGAGATTGTCGTGGAAACAGGCCGGATCGAGACGGTCGGGCGGAATGAACGAGTCAATGTAGAGGCCGCGCGCCTTCGCGCCAGTTGCCGATGCGATCTCAACGTGACATACAGCTCGTGGAGGAATCCATGGGAGGATTTCCTTGATCTCCTCGTCGGGGATTGGCGCGCGCTCGGGGCCGCGCAGGACCGCCAGTACGTCCGCAGCGGCACGCCAACACTCCTGATGTCCGATCAGCGCAAAATCGACTTCGCTCATCCGGTCCTCGCCTGACTACAGCAGTTTCGCAGTTCCTGTGACCCGAACGCATTTCTGTCAAGTGACTTTTTCAACAAGAGAAAGCCACCTTGAACTGAGTCCAAAAACGGCTACACCAACTGCGGAACTGCTCTACACGGGCAATTGGGCCACCCATTGCAGAGTTACGTCCCCAGGTAGCCCCAGCATGTCGAGCGTCTTCAGATACTGTTGCAGCGACGCACCGCGCAACTCGGCAGTAGTCAGGCCGACCTCGGAAAGCGATGGCTTTACGCAACTGCCGTGGCACAAGTCGCATTGTCCATGCCTGCATTCCTTTGCCACCATCTCCGTCAGCGTGGTCATCACTTCAAGATGAAGGCGATACACCTTGTCGTCGAAGAACTGTGGGGCCTTGGCTCGTTCTGCCCTGAGGATCTCCATGGCGTGCTCGATGTGTCCTTCTTCTTCCGCCGCAATCGCCGCAAAGGTCCTGCCGAGACTGCCTGGAGCCGCCTTGCCGACGCGGGTATAGCTTGCGACGGCGAAGGATTCGAGCATGATTTCCTGCACGATCAGGCAGCCAATGAAGTCGCGCTCCGCGATGCGGTGCATGAACGCTTGGCGAATCCTCCTCCAGTATTTGGCGTTGACATTACTGGGGACGTCCACGCCGATCTTGCAGCCCTCTTCGGCGAACGCCGCGGCATGCCCATGTTCACCCTCGGCATGCTCCAGAGCGTCGGCGACTTCTTCGGGATCGTCGCAGATGGTTGATAGAGCCGTGTAGTTCATGGCGGCCATCAGTTCGCCAGTCAGCGCCTGTGCCAGGACATCCTGCCAGATCGAGGCGGTTGATGAGGGAAAAGTACATGCAGCTGGAGCTGCACAGGTCAAAGCGATAAGGGATTCCATATGTCCTCCTTGAGATTGAAGTAAGGCGTCAATACGATGGGGACTCGGGCTTGTTCCTCGAATTGTTTGAAGACCGGATACCGGTTAGATCGGCCCGCGATACCGTCGCAGCCTGACCGCTGCGACGAGGAAAGCAGCGGTGAGTCCCAGGCCTATCCATAACCCGGGATTGATGAGGAAATGGAGCGGGGCGAGAGACATCAGGGCCATCATCCTGCCTTGCTCCATGATGGCGATGCCTTCGGGGCCGCCGGTGAAGCGGTTCCCGATCCAACCACTGAAATACGTTGTGTTGAACGCAACCTTTTCCACGATCCCGATCACGAGCGGCGGTAACACTGCCCAGAGAATTGGCACGCGCCGCGCCCAGCCCGACACCAGCAGCAGCCAACCGTAAATCGGCGCTTGCCAGAGCCCATGAATGGCCAGATAGTGGAAGAGCAGCATAGGCCACATTTGAAAGATCGACAACCGCGACCAGAGCATCCACACACCGTGGCCGCTACCCAGCAGCACAACGCTGCTGATGAGAAGCATCATCGACTGCGTGAGAACCGTGACCACGAACGTCAGCAGCGGCAGAACCACGATCGGGATAGCCGCCTTTGACAATACCGTGATGAAATCGGAAACCGGCAGCGACTTCCAGAACAGGATGCTGCGCTCACGGCGTTCGCCGTAGAGGGCGTCAAGAGAGTAGAAGAAGCCGACGATAATGGCGGTACCCATGATCAGATCTTCGGCGAACTCATATGGCTGGCGGAACAATTCGCGTTGCTGGGTCGCATCGAGCCACGGCGCGGCATGCGTTTCGACCAGCAAATGAATGATGCTGATGGCGAAGCCAAACAAAAACACGGCTGCAACAGCAACCGGCGCGACATAGATGGACCGGTTCTCCCACAATTCGCGCCGCACCGACCAGTACATAAGCCTGGCCGCCGGGATCATCGCGGCTGCAAGGCCCTGCGACCGGGCAGAAGATTCAGGCATGACATTCGATTGAGTACTCACCGGCCCACTCCTTGTGCCTGGTTCCCCTGATTGCCGATGACTGCGACAAACAAGTCAGCGATGCTGGGTGTGCGTACGTCGCCGAGTGCAGCGATCTTCTGACGATCAACCCCGTCGAACATCAGGATGCTGCGACCGAGAAGCTGACGCTCGTGAAGGGGCTTCAGCTCGCGCGCCGCAGCTAGCTGGTCCGGATGAACCATCACCTCCAGATAGCGGGCCTCGATTTCTTCCATGCTGCAACTGAGCACGATGCGGCCCCTGTCGATGAACATGAGGTCTGTGATCACGTTCTGGATCTCTTCCACCTGGTGCGTCGTCACCACGATGGTGCGACTGCGATCGAAGTAGTCATTCAAAAGGGAATCGTAAAACTGCTTTCGATAAAGAATGTCGAGCCCCAGCGTAGGTTCGTCCAATACCAGCAGCCTTGCGTCGATCGCCATAACCAGCGCAAGGTGCAGCTGGGCCACCATGCCCTTCGATAAATCGCGGACCTTGCGAGTGCGTCCGATCGTGGTTTTGAAAAGAAAACCTTCGGCCTTTGCGCGATCAAATCGAGGATGTACCCCGGCGACGTAATCGAGTACCTGCCAAACCTTGATCCAGCGCGGCAGAACGGCCACATCGGCGATGAATGAGACATCGCGCATGAGCTGATCCCGCTGGCTCCATGGATCGCGTCCGAGTACATTCAGTTGCCCCTGATAAGGCAGGAGGCCAAGAATCGCGTTCAGCGCCGTCGTCTTTCCTGCTCCGTTGGGACCAATGAGTCCCAGAATGCGGCCCTCTTCAACACGCAAATCGACGCCATCGAGTGCAACGGTGGCTCCGAACGCCTTTCGCAGACCACGCGCCTCTATGCATGCCATGGGTTCAGCGCTCCTCTTTGCGGGAATCCGGCTTCCCGCTTTTCGATGGTGCGGCATCGAGCAGTTCCTCCGCCGTCAGGCCGAGCCGCTGAATTGTCGCGTAAACCCTGGGCCATTCTTCGCCGAGAAACTTCTCCCGTTCGCCACGCAGCAACAAGTTCCGTGCGCCGGCATTGATGAACATGCCGCGCCCCCGCCTGGTTTCGACGAGCCCCTCGTCCACCAGCTGTTGATAGCCCTTCAAGACCGTCAGCGGATTGACCCGATATTCGGCCGCAACGTTGCGCACCGAAGGCAGTGGATCGCCTTCCTTGAGCACGCCGTCGAGTATCATGGCGACAACCCGGTCGCGTAGCTGGCGGTAAATAGGCTGACTGTCGTTCCACTCGAGATCCATCCTGTGTTCCAGATATTCCTTCTGTTCTCAATCGCCCCTTGCGGGAGACCAAAGGTGATTTCACTTGGTGCGCTTCAGGTCGAGTAGTCCGCCCATCTGCTTGCCATCGGCCATTGCGAACTCCCACTCCTCGGTGTGATGATCCGGATCGATGAAGCTAAAGATGACCCGCTGCATGTGTCCCATTTGTGAATTAAGAAGATTGGTAGCTTCGAGAAAATTGAAGGTGATGGTCTTGCCATCGGGAGACACCGTCGCGACCATGCGCGGTTGATTTCCTGCGTCACAATAATGGGTCAGAAGCAGGCGATCGCCATCGAGGTTGAACATCGTGATGGGGTCATCCGGTCTTCCGGCGCCCGTCATCTCGTGCATCAGAGCGTTACCCATTGAGGTGACGCGAATCGAGACATGCATGGCCTTGCCGTCCAGCGTGCCTTCCCATGTGCCCGCGAGAGATTTCATTTGATCGAATGCTTTTTGCGGGGACGACTGCGCAAGAATCACGGTGGACATCGAAAGGAGAACAAGCGACAGCATAACTCGAAGTGATTTCATTTCTGAACCTCCTCAAACTTTCCTTTGCGGTTGAGAGCGTCGAGCAACTATGGTGTTGTAGTTAACCATAACGCTATATCGCATGCAAGGATTTTTTTGCTTGCAGTGCGTCGTTCACCCGCAGAATCGCCGTTAGCATGCTGAAACTAAAGTGGATAATTAGGAAAATAATTGGCCCGCACGCTGAGACGAGCGCCGCCGACACTGCGCTTTTTCGCCGCAGAGGCTCGCCCTTTATCGGTTCAGACGGGCCAATCTGGCAGTCTTCACAGACCTATCCGAAGCTTGTCTCGATCAAGATTGGGCCTGAAGGGCGTCGGTCGCAGCGATTCAAACGATTCATTCGAATCAACAGCTTACGCGCAATCGCGAGAATTTTCACGGGTGCGCCAGCACACTCGATGCGTAGCGCAGGGATCAATGTGGATTGAGAACTATTGAGTTGCAACCTTGTCAGCTACCGTCGGACTCAATTCGCGCGGCTGATCAAACTGGTAAGTCCCGTAATCAATCGTGAGCACCGCAGTGCCCCCGAAACGCACCTTCGATTCACTTCTGTTCTGTTCGGGTAGCCAGAACTCTCCATTCTTGGCATAGGAGTGTCGTATCTCGGTGCTCTTGACCCAGAACGAGGGGCTCTCCGCAGGCTGAGCCTCCACCCGGGCTACCGCGTAATCTTGAGCGTCAATCCAGATCCGACCGCGATAGACCAGTTTGCTCCGCACTTTCGGCTCGACCGCGAAGATGTAGAGTCGCCTCCCATTCTCAGAGGTGCCCGCCTGGAACGTGAAATCGAAATTCGCCGGTATCAGCGCTGCCTCATGGCGCTTTGAATCCGCCTGTTCGGTTTCGAGCAACTTCTTCAAAACGTGATTGAGGAGAAGATGCGACCCGGATTCATCGATCACTTGAAAGTTCTTACCCGCTGCTGCACTATACGAGGCCTGAACATGCATGTCCGCCGTCATCGAGCGGCCGAGCCCATGGAACTCCACGTGGTAATGCCGGCGAGAGCTGTATTGCTGCAAATGATCGGCCCGAATCTGATTCTGCTCAACCATCCTGTGAATGATCTCTGATGGAGCTGGATCGCTCGATGGTGCCCCAGATTGGGCCACGGCGCCGACGGATGAAACAAGGGCACTGGCCACGAGGATGACGGCGAAGCGCATCGCACCCTTGACACATCGACCTGAAGCCAGCGGCTTCCGTCGACGATGCGAAGAGATCTCCGCTGCACGCTCAAAGCGTCGCATACACCGGTTCTGTTTGTGTACTGGAGTCTCTGATGCTGCGCTCGAACTCCGCCAACCGCGTCTCGATCTCCCCTTCCTTCCTCTTCCGCTCGATGATGTCTTCGCGGTAGCGGCGCAGGAAGTAGTCGATGGTTTCGACGCGGATGCGAATCGATCCAGTGGGCTTGTTTTCATCAAGGTCCTTGAACGAGAAATAGGGCGTGCCGGATTCCTCGATGATTCCCTCGATCACTCCGTAGATTGGTGCGTCATGACCGCATTTGAAGCTCGAGACCTCGAGTGCGACCAGGTTGGGATGGCGAGCCGTAAACTTGGCTGCCCAGACTTTGTGATTGGTGCTGGTTGAGTACCGGTTCTTCCACACATCGCTGATATCCAGCGGATGCGTGATCACGCCCGCGCGCACTTCATCGCCAAACAGCCTTTCCAGCATATCTTCGTCCATTGGAAGCGTACTCTGCGAAAACACCGGATAGCCCAGCTTCTGAAACTCTTCCATGATCTCATGGTTTAGTCCCGGATCATGGTGGTAAACACGGCCTAGCATGACGATTCCGATGCGGTCTTCGCGCTCCAGTTCGTCCAGGGTCTCGCGTGCCTGGCGGCGGATGTCGGCTTCATACTGGTCAAGCGCTTCAAATCCCACCGTGACGGCTCGATCATTCTCTTCACGCGAGAGGCCGAGAAGTGGTGCCCATGCCTTGAACATCTGATCGGCGCATATCTTGCGATCCTGCAGGTTGAGAATGGGATCGAGATACGTGATTCCATTCTCACTGAACAGATCGCTCTCCTTCGTGAAGGCAGCCTTCACCGCGTTCGGGGTCGCCGTCACTGTCGGACAGGCGTTCGAGCCCGTCAGGTTCACGAGCGGCGTATGCAGCACGTCGTACATCGGAAACCAGATGGCGTGAAGCGGCTTCTTGCTATGCTTCACGGCCAGCAGGTTGTAGACGTGCGCAATGCCGATCTTTGAGGGATAACACGGATCGATGGCACCGCGGCTTGCTCCGGCACGATAGAGATCCGGCGTGGTGTAGTCCGAGTAGACGATATTCTCCGACTCAACGCCGAGGCTGGCAAAGTAACCGTTAAACAGCGGCGCGTAGGTGTACGTATTCAGCAGGCGCGGTATTCCGATGCGAAGTTCCTTGCGCTTCTCCATCAATGCCGCGCGTTCCTTTGCCGCTTTCGAGACGAAGAGTCCTTTGGTGCTGGGAAGCGGGTCGGCAACGTTCGGTACCTCGCGCTGCCGGAAGACATCCCGCGACGCGATATCAACGAAGTTCGGATTAGCGGCCTTGATCTTGTCGATGTCCGCCTTGATCCCCTTCATATCGCTGAGATCTTCGACAGCACCCTTTTCGCACGTCGCGATGATCAAACGCTGTTCCCCAATGCGCAACGGAACCTTGGTTTTGCGTGGCTGAAACTCCATCGTAGGCTTGGGCGGCTCTACCGGCTTCTTTGCGCCCGGAGCCGCCTGAATCTGGATCAGAGGCTCAATCCTGGCGCGGAGCGACGTGGGCTTCGATGAACTGCATCCGCAGCCGCCGCCGTCATCATGCCCATGATCTGTGCCACACGACGATCCATGCTCGACAGCCGGCAGATTCGCCTGGATCTGCTCGAGAGCGGGGAGATTGTGAGCCACTTCCGCAACTTCCTCTGCGCTGGCGGCACGATCCTCCTTGACGAGTTTGCCTTCCTGCAACGCCGCCGTCGACGCTCCGCCGGTTACATCTACATCAATAAACGTACGCAGGCAATTGTTCTTGCAGAAATAGCAGCGGGTGTCCTCATTGCGCGTTGTGCGATACCGGATATTGCTTACCGCGTCAAGACCGATGAAGGTCGTCGTCTTGCCCTTGCGCCACAAACGCAAGGCTTCTTGTGCGGCGCCGATCGCTCCGGATTCTCCGCAATGCTCGTGCACGATGATCTCGGGTTCCCTGCCGTTCGCGCGAAAACTCGAGCGGATGAAATCGACCTCGGCCTTGACCACTGCGAGATTGTTTTGCGTTCCTCCCTGGAGGACGAAGCGCGTGCCGAGCGATGCCAGATTCGGGATGCTCGCAACATAGAGGAAGACATTCTTGGGAAGCACGTCGGCCAGGCCAGCCAGGATCTCCTCCGACCGCCAGCCCTGTCGCTGGAAGTTCACGATGTCCGACTGCATGAAGACCGCGCATCCATAGCCAAACGACGGCATCGACTTCGCAGAAAAGGCAAGATCCGCGAAATCCTCCACCTTCATGCCAAAGCCTTCCACCGTCGATTGCAGAAAATAACCGTTTCCGGCCGAGCATTGCGTGTTGAGCTTGAAATCCTTTACGCGACCGTCTTTGAGCACGATCAGCTTGATGTCCTGGCCGCCGACGTCGACGATGACGTGAGGATCCTGGTAGAACTTAAGCGCCGATTCAGTGTGCGCTACGGTTTCGACCAGGGCAACGTCGGCCTTGAGCACGTCTCTCAGAATGTCTTTGGCGTACCCCGTAGTTCCCACCCCCAGCACCTCGAGACTTGCATGGCGTGCCTCCACCTGTTCGCGGAGTTTCTCGAACATCTCGATCGTGTCCTGGATGGGGTTGCCGTTCGACAGTTGGTAGGCTTTGCACAGGATCTCGCCATTCTTCCCGAGTAGCACAGCCTTCGTAGACGTCGATCCGCCATCGACGCCGACAAACCCGGAAACAGTTTCGCCAACCGCAAAATCCACCGGAACAAACTTCTTTCGTTTGTACTCTGAGCGGAACTCTTCAAGTTCTGTCGTGCTTGTGACCAGGCCCTTCCCGCCGGATGCAGCCTTCTCCTCGGCGCGGCCGTAATCGATATACCAGGCAAGTTTGTCCACGCCGAGATAGCGGCCGACCTCCGGCTCCTCGTCCTTGCCGAACTCCACCGAACCGAGCGCTGCAAAGTACTGCGCGTTGTTTGGAACCTTGATCAGATCCTCTGGCGTCGCGCCTTCAGGAATCTGAACCTTGCGTTCCTTCCACATGCGAGGAATATTGGCCTGCCATGCTTCGCGCAGCCCCTTGATGAAAGAGTTAGGTCCGCCCAGCAGCAGCACGTGCGGTCGCAGCGTGTTGCCGCGCGTCAGCACGCTCAGGTTCTGCAAGACGATCGCTTCAAAAAGCGATGCCATCAGTTCGTGCGATGGGGTGCCTGTCTTCTGCAGGCCATTGATATCGGTCTCCGCGAACACACCGCACTTGCCCGCGACTTTATGCAGCTTGATGCCGTGATATCCCTGGTTGGCAAGTTCGACAGCCGGGATTTTGAGCTTCGCGTTGATCTTGTCGATCACCGCCCCGGTACCGCCGGCGCATTTGTCGTTCATTGACGGGATCTTCTTCTTGCGCCCTGTTTCCTCGTCATCCTTGAACACGATGATCTTCGCGTCCTGACCGCCAAGCTCAATCACGGAATAAACTTCGGGATGCATCTTCTCGACGGCCAGGGCTACGGCGTGGACTTCCTGTACGAACTTCGCGCCGATCATATCTGCCAGCGGTCCAGCGCCCGAGCCGGTGATGAAGATTCGCGTGTTTTCGGGTGAAATGCCGGTCTCGGCCTCCATGCGGCGCAGAAATTCCAGTACCTTTTCCGGCTGCCGCGTTTCGTGCCGCTGATAATCCTGCCAGAGCGTGGTATCCGTGGCCGCATCCACAACAATGGCCTTCACCGTCGTCGAGCCAACATCGAGCCCTACCGAAAGCTGCTGCATCAACTCTTCTCCTGAAGCCCGGCTTAGTACCGGGCTCTGTTGCGACGACCAGAACGCAAATAATTGGGCCGATAACGACCGAAAGCCGGGGACTGCTGAAGGTGAGACTTGAAGATGTTGACCAGCCACATATCCATCACAAGCCCCGGCAAGATCGTCAACACGGCCAGGCACAGATCGATCGTATTTCTTACCGGCACGCGCATCACGCCACCTGCTGAGAAGCGATGGCCACCCGCGTGCGACGGCGATACGCGCGGTCTCTGTCCATCAGATCGCTTACGTGCCACGCAAACTGCGCTGCCGTTCCCGCCAGTCCTTCACGGTGCGGAACCTTATACAGGCCGCGCCTCAGCTGCGGATGTCCCGCAACATACTCGCGAAGCTCGTCGAGTGATCTGCCGGTCTTTTGCAGCACTCCATCGAATTCCGCGCGCGCCTTGGCCTTGGCCTCGGCCAGGGCCATCTGCACGCGGCTATGCGCGTTGACTTCGCCTTCTCCCGATGTTTCGATGGGAAGGAAGATCATATCCTTGAACTTGCTCACAACCCTCGATTGCACTCCATCGGACTGCGTCGATGGCATGCAGCCGAACGGCTTTAGCGCCAGCACCATGTGGCAGAGATGATTAACCGTGTAGAAGATGTTTTTACCTACTTCCATGTGACCTTCTCCGCCCCGGGCAAGCTGGTGATAGAAAGGATGCGCAAGCCGAGCCAGTTCCGACTGAGGCACCAGGTGATGTCCCGTATCTCCCATGTGGCGAATGGTGCGGTGATAGAAGTAAGTCCAGATGGCGCTTCCCGCGCTGAGACCGACGGTCTTCTTGAGAAGCGTGAGCTCGTTGACCGTCCGCTTCTTCAGCTCGTACCACTTGGGATCCCGGTATGGAGCCTGCGCCTGGGCGCGCGCCTTTGAGCCCTCTTTTGCCACGTACATCATGTAATCGATCCACGTCGCGATCGGTTCTACCAGGACCTGGGCGCCTTCTTTTTCAAGGAAGGCAAACATGTTGAAGTTGCCGTCGCCTTCGGTCGTCTGCGCCCAGAACTCGCCTGTAATCTTGATAACTGGCTTGACCCGCAAGCGATCAACCTCGATCGCATCGATGCTGTCGCGACATGCGTGCAGCGCATCGACGTATTCCTTGCCGTATAGGTTGTGGGCCACTTTTCCGAGCGTGCAACCGATACCTTCAATCTTCTTGTGCTTCTCGAGGAATGGCTTGGCCCAGCCCGGTGCGGCCTCCATGATGTGCCAGCGCTTCCGGTCGCGGAGTGTATCCGTGAGCGTCGTAACCGCTTCCTGAATGACGCGGTCGGTTTCGCCCTTGGTTACCTCGAATGGGCGAACCTGATACACCAGTTCGTTAATCACGTCTCCCAGGTTCAGCGCGTTCAGCATGCCCATGCCGAAGTCGACGGAGAACTTCAATCCCGGCTCGCCGCTTGCTGCCTTGATACCGTCGGTCTGCTGAAAAAGCAAAACCCGGAACCCATCGAAGCCCGCATTCTGCAAGGCAAATCGATACTCCGCTTCGTACATGCCGAAGCGGCACGGGCCGCACGAGCCCGCTGTAAAGAACACATAGTTGTCGATGATCTGCTGACGCGAAAGCCCCTGTTGCTCGAGGCCCTGCAGATAGCGCACCAGGTTTCCAACCGTGAAATACGTGGGGTTGCACTGCCCGTTGTTTCCGAATTCCTTGCCGGCCTGGAAGTCCGCGACGATCGGCGTCGGGATGTTCTGGCAGTGATATCCGCTGCCGCGAAACACGGCCTTGATCATCTCTTCGTGTTTCCACGTCAGCCCGCCGAACAGGATCGTCACGCGATCTCGTTCTGGCGCCGTGAAACCGCGCTCCACCGGCTTGTTGAATTCGCGCATGCGGGCCAGGCCGGCTTCTGCACGCAGTCGAGCACGTTCCGCATCGATCCGCGCCTGAATTTCCATCTCGAAATCCGTCTGAACTACTTCACGATTTGCGGTCGGCATACAGTTCTCCTCGGGAATTTGGGTTTTGTTGTGCGCGCTTGACTGAGGAACTCCGGCTTACATCTGTCCCTTCATTCCCTGGAATCCGTGAGCGAGTTGTTTGAAGAAGTACTTGATCACGCGCTGGTCGTTGTAACACCAGCCAAGGATGTGGTTCAGCGTCGAAAAGCAATGCGTCTGGCAGCTTTCCTTCTGATGGTCCAGTTGCTTGGTATCGAACTTGTGGCTCCCCACAACGCCCCAGTCATAGCTCGCCGTGTACATCGGGAAGCAAGGCGCCAGCGTGCCGTCCACGCGAATAATCATCGAGTTCTGACCGGCGCGGCAGTTCCACGGGAAGTGCTTGCCTTTCATGAACTCGACCATCTGCCAGAGTCGCGTGTTGGAGTTCACCATCTTGTAGCCGGAGTCCTGCTTCTCCGTGAGCCACTGGATGGTTTCCTCGACCGCCGGCCAATCGTCCTTCGTGATGTAGGTGACGTTGTTGGCCGCGTGATGAAAATGCTCGTCCTGCTCGATCAACGGCGATTCGTTGATGTGGTAGTCGGTGGCGATGCCGCAATCGTGCGCAATCTCGGTTAGCTGACGGACGTCGTCCAGGTTGTTACGGCAGATATTGATGTTCAGAAAGACCGAGTAGCCGTAGCCGTACTGCTTGCGAATCAGGTAATCGAATTGCTTGCGGATCGGGACGAGAGCTTTGGGCAGGCCCTCTTTGATGTCGACGGCATCCACCGCGATATTGAATGTCGACATGCCCGCATCGGCGAGCTTGTCAATGACATCCGTGCGCAGCAGGCGCGCATTTGTGGGCAGATAAATCCAGAAGCCCTTCTTGGCTGCGTAGTGCGTGATGCGATGGATAAGATCCGGACGGAGCAGCGGTTCGCCGCCCATGAAGGCCAGTACGCGGCATCCGGTGCCGTGCAGCCAGTCGATGGAGCGTTTGCCGTATCCTCTGTCATTCCTTTGACTTTGTTGTCAAAGGCCCAACAATAGTGGCAATCAAGATTGCACTTGAATTCCGTAAACAAATACGCAATCAACGGATGGAAGTCACCCGCGGTTACGCGCGAACGGATGTACGGAAAGAGCCAGCCCTGCATCGCGTGGTAGATCTGGCCGGCGTTCCAATGGCGCTTCTCCGGAGGTCTCCAGTCGTCATCTTCATCAATGGGACCAAGCAGTTCTGGACGCTCGGGAAACACCGGGTCAGGAAATCTTCTGCGGCACGCCGATCGGATGAAACTCAACTCGTTCACTGACTGGCGTGGTCAGCAGCTGGTGGAGGGGAACATCAAGACGAAAGTTTGACTTCTGTTCTTCTTGCGGCTGATACATGGGGAAGTTCTCCGCGACTGGAAGTTACAGAAACTGCGAATTCAAGGTTTCGGCGTATATCCCGTTCATTCAGAGATATCCAGAAACCTTGGGAGTTATGACCTCAGGTCTGCGTCCTGCGTTAACAACAAATCCACATCGCGCCTGCCGCACTTGCTGGCGATGACGAAGGTCAATTGAACCAGGGGGAACCCGCTCCGCGTGCGAGCTTTGAAGCATCAGATGCGCTTCGGTAATTCAGGGTGCATTTTTTTTGAGGGATTTTTTCGTTCCGATTTCTTCGCGTCTGCGGCGAAGGAGTCGAGAATATGGCTACCGGCTCTCTCGCGGAAAAGTTTCAGGAACCGGACGAAGCGCTTGCGCATCTGAGTTGCAACCGGCGCGGTGCATCGCATATTCGTCCAGCGGGCTCGCCTCGCCGATCCTTCACAGAAAGTAAGCGGCGATGTGCCTCATGAACTCGAGGCACGCGTTTGGAGCAGTGTGATCATGCGCATCTCGCAACCGTTTTCTTTTATAACAGTAGTGTTGATTGCATTTGCGACCCAAACTTACTGCCAGCAATTCCTGGCTCCCGAACCGAGCCCGGGAGTTATCGCGGGTACAGTAACAACTGAAGATGGGGAAGTTATCCCGGGAGCGACGATCACGTTGAGCGGCGGCGCGATGACGGGGCTCCACGCGGTTTCCAGCGACAACGGCCAGTTCCAGATCCGCGGCGTTCCTCCTGGCAAACCGTTCAGTTTGTCGGTCCGCGCGGAGGGATTTGCCGAGTGGAAATCTCCGGCCAGCATTGTGCTTTCTCCAGGTCAGTTCGACTTCCTCACAAATATTCAATTGCTGTTTGCAGGTGGGGTAGAATCCGTGACGGTGTCGGCGTCGCCCGCGGAATTAGCCGTCGAACAAGTCAAGCTTGAAGAGCAGCAGCGCGTCTTTGGCTTTCTTCCCAACTACTATGCCGTCTACACTTCCAATCCTGCCCCGCTCACCGCTCGATTGAAGTTCAGGCTTGCCTACAAGGTTTCGATCGACCCGATTACGTTCGCGGGAACCGCCTTCCTGGCTGGCCTCGATCAGGCCGCCCATTACCCAAACTATGGGGAAGGAGTTACAGGCTTTGGACAGCGCTTTGGTTCCATCTATGCAAGCGACTTTACCGATATCATGATTGGCGGAGCTATCCTGCCTTCCCTTCTTCATCAGGACCCGCGTTACTTTTATCAGGGAACGGGGAGTAAACGGTCACGGCTGTTTCACGCCCTCTCGACGCCAATCATTTGCAGGGGAGACAACGGTCACGCTCAGCCGAATTTCTCGAGCTTGGGCGGCTACCTTGCGTCAGGAGCAATCGCTAACACCTACTACCCGCAGTCCAACCGTGGAGCAGGCCTCGTGGCGCATACCTTCGCCGTGAACATCGCCGCCGACATGGCGAACGGCGTTTTGCAGGAGTTTGTCCTCCGCAGATTCACGCCAAGCGCGAAAACGCACTGATGTCTAGGCGATCTGCGCGCACAGCGGGTTGTCGAACTTCAGTTCACTCGTTTTTGGTGGGCCTGTCGGCAGTGCGCGAGTCCGCCAACGCGAGTATGCCCAGAACCCACCTGCCGGCCACGACAATGGTGCGGCTAATTCCTCCATTCGATTCGCAGCCCGCATTCTGCCTTAACCGCCTCTCATGCGTTGGTGGGATGGTGCCTGTTCATTCCGGGAGTTGTGCATCAACTTGATGCGCAGTGCCGTTTGCAACATAATTCGATGTAATTGAGCGCGATATGCGCCATCACGGTCTGGCGCGGTCCCGTCCCAGGAGACTAAAATATAGTCATAATCTGCCCGCCGACCCTCGCAGCTATGAGGGATTTCGCCACCCCCCGGCGCCAAAGGCGAAGAGTCTTTGATCAACACAGTCGTGAAAGGCTCCAGTGTGAAAAACCCGTAATAATCCAGCCTGCGTCTGAAACGTGCCGCGGTCGCGCCGAGACTTGGCGCCAGCACCTGGGTTTATGCAAAGAGCGCTCAATCGCGCATTCAAGGTGTAAGGTACTCTGGAATGCGAATTCACGGATAGACACGGTCTATACTGCCGGATAAACTGGCAGTCGACCTTCCCGAACATGTCAGGATGTAGCCCGAGCCCATGGCCTCTCAATTTTCGTTCACAGGATTTGCCTGGAGAAATCTCGGGCGCAGGCGTCTCCGGACTCTCATGACGCTGTGCGGGGTTGGGATGGCGATCGGCGCGTTAGTGGGCCTGGTTGGGTTTTCCCGGGCCTTTGAACACGAATGGATGCGAATTTACTCAAGTAGTGGCATTGATATTGCCGTCATTCAGCAGACCTTTCTGAATACTTCGCTGTCTGAGTCGGCGGCAGACACGGTGAAGGCTCAGCCAGGCGTTGCGGATGCCGCGCCTGTGATCTACAACGTGATGGATTTGACCCCTGACGTAAACGCGCTCGTCTATGGCTGGAAGGCCAACTCCTTCGAATTCCAATCACTTCAATTGCTTTCCGGACGCCGTTTCCAGGATGGCCAACCGGAAGTGATGCTCGGCGACCTGTTGGCCACCGATCTGAACAAAAAGCCCGGCGACGCGCTGGAACTGCAAGGCTCTCCCTTCACGACCGTGGGTATCTACCACGGCGCCTCTGCCCTTGAGGCCGGTGCGCTGATCATGCCCCTCGACCAGCTGCAACAACTGAGCGGCATGCAGGGCAAGGTGTCAACGATTCACGTCCGGCTGCGTCCGGCGCCCGCCGGCGAATCGCCGGATACCTATCTCAAACATTCCGAAGCGCAAATCGAAGCCGTTCTTCCGGGGTTGCGCGCCGTCCCGGCAGCCGAGCGGGCAAGCAACAACCAGCTCGTCAGGCTCGCGCATGCCAGCGCATGGGGTACATCTTCGATCGCCCTGCTGATCGGCATCCTGGGGATCGCCAACACCATGGCGATGTCGGTCTTCGAGCGTACACGGGAGATCGGCATACTGCGTGCACTGGGCTGGAAGCGCTGGCAGGTGCTCTTCCTGATCCAGATTGAGGCAGCTGTGCTCGGCATCTGCGGAGGGATTCTCGGCATCTTCGTCGGGTGGGGAGCTCTGCGCGTCCTCGCGGCGCTGCCCGAAACTGCCAGTATTGTCTCGGCGTACTTTCCCTTCTCGCTCCTGGCGGAGGCCATGGGTATAGCCCTGCTTGCGGGACTTGTCGCCGGAGCGTACCCAGCCTGGCGCGGTGCGCGCCTTTCCCCGGTGGAGGCGCTGCGCCATGACTAGCCCCATTCTGGAGGTTCGCAGCCTGCATAAGAGCTACGACGAAGGGCGAATCGAAGCCCTCCGCGGTGTCGATCTCTCCATCGAGGCCGGCGAGTTTGTGGCCATCAGCGGGCATAGCGGAAGCGGCAAATCGACGCTGCTCCACCTTCTTGGCGGTCTCGATACACCCACCAGCGGCAGTGTCCTCTTCCGGGGCGCTCCACTGGGTTCTTCCATTGATCTCGACACCTACCGCTGCGATCACGTTGGATTCATTTTCCAGGCTTTTTACCTGCTGCCGACCTTGTGTGCGGTCGAGAATGTGCAGACTCCCATGCTCGCGGCGAAAAACTCCAATGGCAACCGTGCGGAACGCGCCGAGGCGCTTCTCCGCGAAATGGGCCTGGAACATCGAATGCACCAGCATCCGAATGAACTCTCCGCAGGAGAGCGGCAGCGCGTTGCAATTGCGCGGGCCCTCGCCAATAAACCTTCAATCCTGTTGGCTGATGAGCCCACCGGGAATCTTGACAGCACAAATTCTGCGCGCATCATGGAGATACTCACCAATATTCAGAAGAGCCACGGCATGACGCTGGTTATCGTTACCCATGAGAACGAGATTGCGAACTCCGCGCCGCGTCACATCCGTATCCGTGACGGAAGGATTGTGTCATGAGGCTCACCTCCGTTGTGCCTGCGGTAGCGCTGCTTGTTGCCCTCACAGCGCACGCGGCCGACGTGCGTGCGGTGCTTGCGCCCGCGCGGCAGCGCATCGAGACCGCGGATTATCGTGCCACAGGGCAGTTCGTAACCGTGGACGCAAACGGGCACCGAACCAGCTATGCCATAACCATCAAGGCGCGCTGGATATCAGGAAGCCTGCACACGCTGGTGGAGATCGTGCCGCCCCGGGAAGCTGCCAATGCTCACCAGCCTGTTCGCATACTGCTCGAGATGCGTCCCAGCGGCGAAGACACCATCCGGATTGTCCATCCTCATGACTCTGCCATGACCTCATTGCCCTTCGACAAATGGGGTGAGGGTCTGTTCGGCGGCGTATTCAGTTATGAGGATCTTCTGGAGCCGGAGTATTTCTGGCCGGGCCAGACTATTCTCAAGAGTGCCAAATTTGGTGCGCGCGAGTGCGATGTCCTGAAAAGCACACCGGGACCATCGGATCATACGCACTATACCGAGGTTCAAACATGGCTCGATCACACCATCGTCTACCCTGTTTATGCGGAGAAGACGCTGCGGGATGGGGGAACGGTGAAGGAATTCACCTACTTCGGCCTGCGCCAATACGGCGGAGTCTGGTCAGCCACCCAGGTAGAAGCGAAGATCCGCGGCCGCGCCGGCTCGACCCTCCTGATTGTCAAACGCGGAAGCGAAAAAGCAAACCTCAGCGCCAAGGACTTTAGTCCCGGGCAGATTAGCCATTTCGAGGGCCATCTATGAACCTTTCACTCGTGATCCTGTTTGTCGTTGCCGCGTTGCTGGTCGCAGGCTTCCTCTATCAAAGCATCGGTTCCCGTCGCGACCGGATACGCTATACCGGTCCCGGCCGCTGGGTGGACATTGGGCCCGGGCGAAGGCTTTACGTGGTCGAAAAGGGAGAGGGCGGGCCTGCGGTGCTCTTCGAGGCCGGAATCGCAGCCACCAACTTGAACTGGCATCACATACAGGAGACCGTTTCTAACTTCACTTTCACGGCGTCGTACGATCGCAGCGGACTGGGGTGGAGCAGCCCATGCCGCACGGTGCGCACCCCGGCCAACATCTCAGCCGAACTGCACGCCATGCTCCAATCCGCCGGCATCAAGCCGCCTTACATTCTTGTGGGACATTCCTTCGGTGGGCTGGTGGTGCGCCGCTATGCAGCCACCTACCCTGAAGACGTCGCAGGCGTCGTGCTGATTGACCCCATGCGCTGCGAGGAGTGGCCGCCACTCAATCCGGCCAACCAATACGTGATCGACCGAGGCAAGAGACTCTCTCTTTACGCGATTCCGATCGCGCACTTCGGACTGGCCCGCCTCGCCGTGACCTCTCTGCTATGCCGTTCTGGGCGTCTCTCGGGGCACCTGGCAGGCGCGGCCGGAACCGGCGGACGCCATGTGCTGAAGCGGGTTACGGAAGAAGTGGGCAAAATGCCCAGGGAAGTGTGGCCTATCGTTGCAGCACACTGGTCGCGCCCCGGCTACTATGCAGGGATGCGGCAACATGTCGAAGCAGTCCCCGAATCAGTTCGTGAGATGCTGGACACCGATCCGATTCTGGAGATCCCTGTCACGGTGCTGACGCCCGGCAAGTCGACGCCGCTCTCCGGCCAGTGTCTCGACAAGATCGGAAACAATGTGCGGCAGGTGATCGCTGCCGACAGCGCGCACTGGATCCATCTTGATGAGCCCGACCTCGTCGTCGATTCGATTCGCGAGATGGTGATGGCCACAACCCCTGCGGCTATCCCGGTAACCGTCTGACCCGGCGCCTTTTTGAATGAGCAAGCCAGCGACAGATGCACCGGTAACGGCGCATCATTCCAGCGGCCCTGAAAAGCGCTTCTGCAGCGCCCGGCGAAGAAACTTGCCGTTGTGATTCTGAGGCAGGCCTCCGGGATCGAGAATCCAGATGCGTCGCGGCGCTTTGTACGCCGCAAGGTTCCTGCGGCACCAATCCAGCAGGTCATCCTCATTGGAAGAAGAGCCCGGACGTAATTCGACCGCGGCCACCGGAACCTCGCCCTTCTCTTTGTGGGGCAGACTGAATGCGGCGGCACGGGCAACGGCGGGATGGGCCAGCATAGCTTCATCCAGTTCGCGCAGGTATACCGAGTAGCCGCCCGACTTGATCACATCCTTGGTGCGCCCCACAAGCCGGATCATTCCGAGGCGATTGCGCGTGGCCAGGTCACCGGTGCGCAACCAGCCGTCGCCGGTAAGAAGGCCCTGACTATCGCCCTTGTCCTTCCAATAATGCGGATCGAGGCCGCGGCGTCGAATCTGGCACTCGCCGGCCACACCCGGCGGCACGGTCCGGCCATCCTCGTCGACCAGGCGGATATGATACGGAGGCACAGGAAAGCACAGGTCGCCGCCCCCGGGCAACAAAGGGAAGTCAATGCCCATCATGGCGAGACCGCCCAACTCCACCATGCCATAGCCGTTCAGCAGAACCGGCGGCACGCGACTCCCGCCCGGCAGCCGGAACAGGGCTCCGAACTGGCGGAGCCGGGCTCGAACCTCGGAGGGAAGATGGTCGCTGGCCGAGAGCCAGACACGCACGCTCTTGAGGCGCGCAGGCTCTGGGTCGCTGTTAACCAGCCGGGCAAACATGGCGGGCACTCCGACAATGGCGGTGATACCGAAGCGATCCACAAGATCCAGAGCGGCGTCGACATTGAAGTGATCGAGAAAGCAACCGCGGACGCCCGCCATCAGGCCGTAGAGAGCAATGCTCACAGCCATAATGTGCGACCATGGCAAGGCGATCAGGGCTAAATCCCGTGGTCCCAGAAAGAGCCCGGAAAGTACCGTGGACGCGCGTCCGCCCAGCAATGCATTGCTCGACAATGCTGCACCCTTGGGAAATCCGCTGGTGCCGGACGTATGAAAGACAGCGACGGTTCCGGCCGGATCGATACTGACTGGGGGTAGGGACGCCGCATTCCCGGCGACGCGCAGAAATCCATCCAGCGTCGCCTTCTCATCGTCCGCCTGGATCCAGGTCCGTACCTCAAGAGCCTGCCGATCGCCGATATTGCGTTCAAATATCGCTTTGTCGGTGACCAGGATCTCCGTGCCGCTGTCGGCGAGAATGCGACGTACCTCGGCAAGCGAGAGCATCGGATTGAGCGGAACTGCAATGCCGCCGGCGCGGATAATCGCCAGAAACCAATGAAAGCACTGCCGATCGTTGGTGCGATAGATGGCAACCGGCTGGCCCGGACGAAGCGCGATTGATTGACGAAGAAAAGCGTCGATCGCGCAGACTTCAGCGTGCAGATCGGCAAGAGAAAACGGACCGTCGTCGTCGACGGAGACTTCGCAATCCCCTTTTCGCCGAACCAGTTCATCCACAAGATTGGCGACTGTCACGCTGCGATCACGCGCAAGTCGATAGCGTTGGATAATGCTCATTGCACAGAAACCGGCTTGCGGCCCCAGTCGCTGGCCACGCAGTAGTGAAAGAGGCGGTCGAGATACTCGAGCACCGGCGGCGGGCTCATCCCGGCCGGATGCAAGAGACGTTCGGCGTTGCGTGGTGTCGAATTGCATGCGCATCGTGAAGTAGTCGCGATAGGCGCGGCCGTCGCGCAACACCCGGCGCTTGCGTCCCCACAAAGAGAGAAACAGAAGCGGCCGCAGCACCGCGAAAAAGAATTTTGGATCGACATAACGCGGCTCGGGCCCGTTGAAGTACTCCATTGCGCGGTGCGCAACCTGCTGGATGGTTGCGCTGCCGCGCGGTCCTGCGCAAAGGTGAACGGTCTGAACCCATTGCGGCTTCGTCAAAGAGGAGCCGCGCGACTGAGCTGGCAACAAAATCCACCGGCACGATGTCCAATACCGCGTCAGGGTAGCCGGGCACGGTGCGCCAAAGGCGTCGCGCGTAGATTTTCAGCGGCCAATACATCATCTTGAAGCTCGATGTAACGCCGGTGCGGGAATCTCCCACGATGATGCTGGGACGCAGAATCACGCCCGGCAGGGAATCAAGCCGCGATCGAACCAGGGCCTCGGCCTCTGCCTTGGTTTGTTCGTAGGTGTTGCGATAGCTCTGGCCCACGGCAAGCTCGTTTTCACGCACCAGGTCCGAGCGTTCGCCGGCCACGTAGGCTGTTCCCACATAGGCGAAGCTTCGAAGCCGGCGCGCGCCGCCTGCAAAGTCAAGAATACGCCGCGTGCCCTCGACGTTGATGCGACGCGCCTCATCCAGCGAGTGATCGAATCGCACCGTGGCAGCCGAATGAATCACCCGCGTGGTTTCATCCGAGAGACGCCGGTAGGCGGCTGCATCGAGTCCGCACTCAGGCTGGCTGACATCTCCCGAGAAGACCTGAACGCGCGATCGGTCCTGCGCGGAAATAAATGAATCGGCGCGTTGCTGTCCCGATTGCCCGGCCCTGTCGCGGATCAGCAGCGCCAGGTTGGCTATCGGCTGCCGCTCCAGCAGTTCGTGCACCAACTGTACTCCGAGGAAGCCGGTAGCGCCTGTAACCAGGATGAGTTCGTCACTGTTCATACCGACCTCAGTTCCCGAACCACTCGAAGGCCGGTGAAAGATGCTCCCTGGATGCCTGTGCGTGCGACGGGTGCTTTACGGGTCATTATAGCCGTCAGAGGTTCTCATGCACCGGAAGCCGGAAATCCGCAATCAGCGGTAAATGGTCCGATGCGATCAGCGCCCTGCGGCTCCGCCATATCTTTGTGCTTTCCATATCCAGCGGTGGCTCATAGTAGCAATGATCCAGGCTCAGGATGGGCAGAACGCCGGGATAAGTGCGGGCAGAGCGCAGGTTTCGGCGCGGTCGGTGACTCAGGAAATTCTGTTGCAGCAGCTTCGTCGTCAGCCCGCGAGTCCACTCGTTGAAGTCGCCGATCACGATGCGAGGGCCGCTCAACTCCGGCTGCTCAAGAATCTCCGGCCCGATCAGCACCTCAATCTGCCGCCGCCGCTCCATATAGCCTGTCCCCAGATGCACGTTGAAGATGTTGACTTTCAGACCTTTGCCCACATCGATCACGCAATGCAACACCCCGCGCTCTTCGCGCGTTGATTTCGTAATGTCGTGCTGGTGCGCCTCCATAATAGGGAAGCGAGTCAGAAGCATGTTGCCATAACGGCCGCCGTGGAGAGGCCGGGTTTCGCCGAAGGCCACATTCAACTTCGGAAACGCCTTCGAAATGCGCCAGGCCTGGTCGAACTTCCCGGTGCCGCCCTCTGCATCCACGATCTCCTGCAGGCAGAGGATGTCTGTTTCGAGTTCTTCGATCACGCGAATCACGCGATCCGGCGAGATGGTGCCGTGAATGCCCCGGCACTTATGCGTATTGTATGAGGCAATTCGGAAGTGAAGCGCTGCTTTGCTCATTGCTGACGCTCAAACACCACGCCCATCAACTCAGTTGCCCGCTCCGTGACCGGGCGGTGCTTCCATTCCTCAAGTGAAATGCGCCGGCTCTGATCCAGGTCAAGCGCCATGTCGTTCTCGAATCGCGTCGTCACAACAGCATCTCTGATGGCCAGATTTACCTCGTCATTGATCCCGAAAGACCTGTTGTCAAAATTCGTCGATCCGATCACAACCCACAGGTCGTCAATGCACAAGACTTTGGCGTGAATCATCGACGGCTGATACTCGTACACCTCTGCGCCCGCCTTCAGCAGTTCGCCATATCCCGCACGGCTCGTACTGCGTGTAACCATATGATCGCTCTTCCGGCCGGGTACGAGAATCCTTACCCGCAGTCCGCGCTCCACAGCCCTGCACAGCTCCCGCATCATGCTCTTGTCCGGAAGAAAGTAGGGAGTTGTGATCGATATGCCGCGCCTGGCCGACGCCAGCAGCAACTGAAACAGAATCCGTGCGCGCGTTGATCCGCCCACCGTGGGTGTGCTGTTCACTACCATGGCGACCATCGGATGACTGCATTGGATCTGCGGGAAATACTCATTTCCTGTTAGCAGTTCGCCGGATGTGGATAGCCAATTTTCGGCAAAAGTCGCTTGCAGGTTGTAGACCGCTTCGCCCTCCACGCGCACCGCTGAGTCGCGCCATCGCGGATTCCCCTTCGTCCCGGAGTACCACTGGTCTGCAATTCCTGCGCCACCGATAAAGCCGATCTTCCCGTCGACGATCATCAGCTCGCGATGCGTGCGATTGTCCATGTGCATCAGTCGGTACCAGCGCGGCCCGTTATACCAGCCTACCTTGCCGCCCGCATCCAACAGGGGCTCAAAAAACCATTTCCCGGTTCCTGCACTTCCAAACGCATCCAGAACCAGGTTCACCTTTGTTCCTGCTCGCGCGCGCGCCGTCAACGCTTCCAGATACTGACGCGCAATTTCGCCTTTCTGGAATATGTAGGCTTCGAGATTCACACTTTGTGTCGCGCCGCGAATGGCTTCGAGTTCCGCCGGATAGAAGGAGTCTCCATTCGTCAGGACGTCAACGATCCCCGTGCGATTCAACTGCGCATCGGTCAGTGCTTCCACGATCTCAAGAAAGCGATCCGAATCGTTGGCGGGTAGTTCACCTTTATTCGTCAGCTTGTATCTTGGGACCGGCCCGATGAGGCCGCCAAGAACCGAAGATGCAACCAGTAACAGCGCGAGAATGCCCAGCACTGCTACGCCCGTAGGAATCGAAACGGCGATCATCGACACGAACACCTCTGCTTAGATGCGCAAGGTGAGACATTCGTTCGTGCGCCCAAGCCGCTCTATGCGCCATGCCCGGCCGGAAGATTCTGCAGATCGATGCCCAGTTGCTGGCACTTCTTGTAAAGATGGCTGCGCTCCAGCCCCAGCGCCTTCGCGGTCTGCGTAATGTGCCGGCCGTGCCGTTCGAGTTCCGCCAGCACCGCCGCGCGCTCAAAGGCCAGCACGCGTTGCGCGAGCGGCCCCGTTGCATCACTGCCTGCGCATGTTTGTGATCCGCGACTGGCGTTCCTGCGCCGCAGGCAGCGCCATGCGCACATCTTCCGCGTCGACCTCCGCCCCCGGCCAGCAGCAGCAGCCGCTCCACCACGTTGCGCAGCTCGCGAATATTTCCGGGCCACGCGTATTCCTTCAGCGCGTCAATCGCCGCCGCGGCTGAACGGCACCGGCTTCCATCCATTCTGCGCGCTCACCTGCCGCGCAAAATGCTCCACCAGCGCCGGCAGATCCTCGCAGCGCTCGCGCAGCGGCGGCAGCGTCACCGGAAACACCACCACGCGATGATAAAGATCGCGCCGAAATCCGCCCGCTCTCCACCAGCTGCTCGAGATTGCGATGCGTGGCCACCACCACGCGCACATCCACCGCTGGTCGGCTTGTCCGCGCCGATGCGTTCCACCTCGCCCTCTTCCAGCACGCGCAGCAGCTTGGCCTGCATCGCCAGCGGCATGTCGCCAATCTCGTCCAGAAACAGCGTGCCCCGATGCGCCTGCTCGAACTTGCCCGTGTGCCGCTGCGCCGCGCCGGTAAACGAGCCCTTCTCGTGCCCGAAGAGTTCGCTCTCGATCAGCTCCGCCGGAACCGCCGCGCAGTTCAGCGTCACAAACGGCCCGTCCGCGCGATGGCTCTTTTCGTGCAGCGTCCGCGCCACCAGTTCCTTGCCGGTGCCGGTTTCGCCGTAGATGCAGACGCGCGTCTCGCTGGCCGCCACGCGCTCAATCTGCGCCATCACGCGCCGCATCGTCTCGCCGGTCCACACCATCGTGTGCTTGCCCACGCGCGTGCGCAGATCGCGATTCTCAGTTTCGAGCCGCGTCAGCTTGAGCGCGTTCTCGACCGTCACCAGCAGCTTCTCGGTCGACAGCGGCTTCTCCAGAAAATCCAGCGCGCCCAGCCGCGTCGCGCGCACCGCCATCTCGATGTGCGCCTGCCCGCTCATCATCACCACCGGCGCGGCAACGCCGGCAGTCTTCAGATCTTCGAGCAGCGCCAGCCCGTCGCGCTTCGGCATCACCACGTCGCTCAGGATCAGGTCGAACGGCTGCGCCTGCGCCAGCTCCAGCGCGCGCGCCGCGTTGTCGCACACCACTGCCTCGTGTCCCGCCAGCCGGAAGGCGCGCGAAAGCGAAGCCAGCGTGTTGGCCTCGTCGTCGACGATCAGAATCTTTGCGCTCATGCCTCAGCCCTCGGCAGCGTAATGATAAACGTCGCGCCCGCCCCTCGCGGCTCTCCACGGCTATGGTACCCGCATGGTCCGCCACCACCGACTTTGCACAATCGCCAGTCCCAAGCCCGGTTCCGTGCTGCTTGGTCGTGTAGTACGGCGTGAACAGCCGCTCGCACTCCTCCGGCGTCAGTCCCTGGCCTGTATCCGCCACGCGAATTTCCACTGCTTCACCTTTTGGATGAGCGGAGATCGTCAGCGTCCCGCCATCCGGCATCGCATCCATTCGCGTTCAGCACCAGATTCGAAAGCGCGCGATGCAGCAGCTCCGGATCGGCCATCGATCGGCATCGGCGCATCGTCAACGTCGGCTCACACGCTGATCTTCGGCCCATCGGTTCGCCGCGCGCTGCATAGAGCGCCCGCACGCGCGCCACGACATCCTTCGCATCGATCCGCTCCAACTCCGGCTTCGGCATCTTGCTGAAGTCGCTGAATCGCCCGATGATCGTCTTCAGATTCGCAATCTCCATGCTCAGCGTCTGCGTGCTCTCGCGAAACACCTCGTCGAACTCCTCCGGCGGCAACTGCGCGCGCCCGCACCAGGTTCTCCACCGTCAGTTGCAGCGGAAACAGCGGATTCTTCAGCTCGTGCGCCAGCCTGCCGCGCCAGTTCGCGCCACGCCGCCACGCGCTCGCTCTGCACCAGCCGCTCGCGCTGGCTCGCCAGCTGCTCCGTCATGTGATTGAAGCTGCGCGCCAGCACGCTCGACCTCGTCGCGACCGCGCACCGGCACGCGCGCATCCCAGTTTCCGCTCGCCACTTCTTCCGCCGCGCGCGCCAGTTGCTCAATCGGCCGCGACACCCGCGCCGCAATCCACAAGCTGAAGACGATCGCCAGCAGAATTCCGCCGCTCGCCACGCCATAGGCAATCGCGCGAATGTGCTGCTGCGCCTCCACCATGCCGCCGCGCGAAATCGCCACCGATCAGCACCGCCAGCACCTCGCCGGCCGAGTTCTTCAGCGGAATCGCCGTCGCATTCACGCTGTCTTCGCGCCGTGCCGTCAGATAGAGAATGCCGCTCGCCTGCTGCCCGCTCTTGCGCGCCGGATCAATCAGCGACTGCATAGCGCGCCGCGCCGGGCACATCTCCGCCTGCGCTCACCAGCCGCTTGGGATCGAACGCGCAGCCTGCCGCTTGCATTCGCATTCGCATCGCTCGCATCATCGTCGCGCTCGCGATCGCTGTAGAGCCCGATCTGCATCCCCGGCGCAACCGGCAGATCGGCAAGAAAGCTCTGGTCGAGCCGCTTGCCGCCCACCAGCTTCACCGCCGGCTCTGCGCCGCGAATCGCGCGCACCGCAAACAGCCCGAGCACCGAGCTGCCATCCGGCAACTCCTCGCGTTTCAGAAATGGAGTCTGCGCAGCT
This sequence comes from uncultured Acidobacteriaceae bacterium, assembly GCA_963774175.1. Classification (GTDB taxonomy): domain Bacteria; phylum Acidobacteriota; class Terriglobia; order Terriglobales; family Acidobacteriaceae; genus Telmatobacter. Next base: position 232,257 of record CAVZDT010000019.1, on the reverse strand, counting down.
TCGCTCGCGGCAGGCTCGGGATATCCAAACCGCGCCGGCCACTGCGCCGAGCTCACGATGTTTCCGTCCGGTCCCACGATCTCAAGAAAATCCAGCTGCGCATCCTGCGCCATGCGTCTGCGCCTCGGTCAGATAAGGCGCGGCATCGCCCGACTGCACCAGCTCAAACGCCATGCTGCGCACGCGCTCCTGCGCCGGCAATGCGATCGACCGCCGCCGCCACCTCCGCCGAGCGATGCTGAAACTCGCGCTGAAACTGGCTGACAAACAGCGCCGTCTCTTCCTGGTCGCGCTTCTCAAACACCTGCCGGATGCGCACCAGCACCGTCCACGCCACCGCCGCCACCGCAGCCGCCACGGTCAGCGAGAACAGCAGCAGCAGCTTCTGGCGCAGGCTCACCGCGTGTCCTCCAGCGAAGCAGCGGCCAGATCCGGCGTTCCATCCGCGCGCAGATGCAGATCGCGCACCCGCGGTCCGTTCGCATAAGCCCGCGGCAAATCGAGCAGCGGAATCAACTTCTTCTCGTCCAGAACAGTCCGCTCCGCGTCGTAAGAGCGCCGCGGGCGTCTGTCCGCGATCGACCGGCGCATCTTCCCCGGTGCCACGCAACACCTCTCCAGCGCCGCGGCAGGATCGGCGCCGCAATCGGCAGCTTCCGCAGCACCAGATCCGCATGCTGCGCGTCCCGCATTCGCCACCTGCACGTTGAATCCCGCCTCGTGCAGATTCAGCGCAATTCGCTGCGCCGCCAGTTGCATTGCGCCGTCCCCGTCAGCGCTCAGTGTCGAGCGTGCGGCGTCGTCAGCCCGCCGCGCAATTCATGCGCCTTGTTCAGATCCCGATCGGTCGGAAAGAGAAATGAATAGCCGTGAGTCTGCTGCGGCAGCAGGCTCGCCGTCACCTCGCCCTGCTTTTGAAAGATCACGTTGTAGAGCGCGCTGCGATCGACCGCCTCCGCAATCGCGCCGCGCAGCTTCACGTTCGCCAGCGCACCCGTGTCGCGTCACCTGCAGCGCAAGCAGCGTCACCGGCGGAGAAGCCAGCACCGTCAGCCGCTGCTGCTGCGCCTGCCGCAACTGCTCCGCCGGAACCTCCACCACATCGGCGCGGCCCACGCTCAGATCGAGCCACTGGTCGCGAATCGGCCGATGCACGCGAATCTCAATCGCATCGACAAACGGCCGTCCCTGCCAGCAGTTCTCATTCGCAGTCAGCGTCAGCACGCCATTGTTGAATCCCGTCACCTGGAATGGCCCGGTGCCGATCGCGCCCGCCGGCGTCTTGCCATCCGCCGTCGCTGTGAGCGCAATCAGAAACTGATCGCCCGCCAGCAGCGCCGGCAGATTCGGCATCGGCGAATCGCTCGTAAACACCACCAGCGGCCCAACCGCCTGCACCGCTGTCCATGGGCAGTCCGCAGTGCACGAAGCGCTCAGCGAAGCAACCACCGCCGCCGACGTCAGCGGCGATCCATCGTGAAAATGCACGCCCGGCCGCAGCCGGAACTGCCAGCGATGATCGTTGTTGTCGGACTCCCAGCTCAACGCCAGTGCGGGCCGCACCGTTCCATTCGCATCCAGCTGCGTCAGCCCGTCGTATACCAGCCGTCGCGCCAGTCCGTCCGGCCGCTGCCAGGGATCGCCCTCAATCTCCACGCGCAGTGTGCCGCCATAATGCGGACGCGTGCGCGCCAGCGCCGCCAGTGCCAACAGCGACCAGCAAACAGCTAATTGCAAAGCGCCGTAACACGGTCCACCTCGTATTGGTTGGCTGCATTGCGCACCACCGCCAACACGCTCTTGCCATCCGGCGCCGTCCACAACGCCGTCACGGTTCCATCCATCGCCAGCGGCGCGCTCGCCGGCATCGCCTCCAGCGCGGGAATCTCATACGCGCGCAGGCTGTCGTTCGCCGCCTCGCCCGAGCTCGATGCAATCACCTGCGTTCCCGCGCCGCAGCCCGAGCGCAGCACCGCAAAATCGCTGCCCCAGTCGCGCGTTCCCGCAACTGTTCTCAGCGCGCCGTTCTCCACCATCTGCACCTTGCCATCGACGCCTGTCACCAGCAGTGCAGCGCCGCCCGCGCGCCGCGGAATCATCCCTGCCGAATAGAACGGCGGCAGATCCACACCGACGCTCGGCGTCACCACGCCGGTGAAATAAATCGCGCGCCGAGTTGTAGAAAGCCTTCAGCGCCGGCGCGCCGCTCGCGTCGCTGCTTTGATACGATCGGCCACGGGTCATCGCTCGCGTGGCAATGCACCGCCCAGCCGCTGTCCGCATTCGCGCCGCTCAGGGGCAGCGAATAGCTGCCCGTGCATTCCGCTCCCGGAACCCACGCGCTGAATGCCGCTGCCGTCCGCAGTCTGCGAGCAGAACTCCGCGCGGATCGCGCGCCAGCGGCTTCGCTTCTGTCAGCGAATGTGTTCGCTTCGATCCAGCCACCCGGCACCCAGACGAGAAGATCGAGATCCTGCTCCGGATACATCACCACCAGACTGTCCGTTGACTTCGAGCTGCCGCCAGAATCGGATTGTCAACTGCCGCCAATTGATCCGCCGAGCTCCGGCAATGCGCTCTCGCCGCAGCACCATCCGCGCGTTGGCAGTCCGCGGGCGCATGTGAAGCAGCATCCACGTGCACCATCGCCACCTGCGTCTCGTTGCCTTCCACCACCTCGGCCACCCACAGCCGCTCGCGCGCATTCTCGCTCAGCGTCACGCGAATCGCATTCGCGCTCTCCGCGCCCGACGCCAGACACTCCGTGCGCCTTCAGGTCCTGCTCCAGCAACTTTCGAATCGCGGGAATCTCGCTCGTCTGGAATCGTGGAGAGATTGCGAATCGTCAGCTGCGCCTGTCCCGGCCCCAGAATGTCCGCGATCTGGTCCGCCAGCTCCGCCGCCGGCTGCTCCCATCGGCTCGGCGTCTGCGAGCGCTGCGCCGCAATCGACGCCAGCCCAGCCAACCCACACAACCCCAGCACTGCCCAGATCAGCCTCATCGCCCTCATCATCTCTGCGCATGTTCGTCTGTGCTTGTTTCGTTGCGCGGATTATATCGTTCGCAGCGTGCATCGCGGTCGGTGAATCCGACGTTCACCGCATTCACGAAGGAATCGAGGAGGCGCGGCCCGCCTCGCACCTCCTCGGCATGCGCCACCCCGGCCGGCACTCAATGCCCGGCTCTTCGGATCGCGGCTCCGTCTCCGAATCCATCTCCTGCTTCACCACCGGACTGTTCGCCATGCTCTTGAACACATCGTTGGCGAAGAAGAACTTCCCGTCCGACGGCACCATCACCACCTGGATCTTGTCCGACAGCCGCTCGGCCACGATCTTGTTGATCAGCAGCGGCGACTTGTTCAGCAGCTCCGCCTCGCTGGTCATGCGCTCCGCATTGGCCGCGGCCATCAGCTTGATGCGGCTGGCCTCGGCGTCGGCCAGCAGGTTGCGCCGCTCCAGCTCGGCCTTGCTGTCGATCACCTTGGCCTGCGCATCGGCCTCGCGCATTCTGGATCGTCGCTTCCTTGCGCGCTTCCGCCTCCAGCTTGCTCTGCTCAATCTGCTTCTGCTTCAGCGGCAGCGTGTACTGCATCGCGTCCGCCTCGCCCTTGGCCTCGACCACCTTCGACTGCGCATCGCCCTCGGCCTCCTTCACCTTCTGCGCCGCCTCGGCCTCGGCCTGCAGCTCGGCAATCCTCACCTGCTTCTGCTGGATATCGGTGTCCACGCCCATCTGGTCGTCCTCCTGCTCCTTCAGCAGCAGGCCTTCCAGCCCCTTCGCATACTCCTCCGGCAACTGAATGTCGGAGAGCATCACCTCTTCCACCACAATGCCGTCCGCTCGCCAGCTTGCTGCGTGATGATGCCCGCCGCCTGCGCTCCGCACCTCTTCGCGCTTGGTCGAGAAGATCTCGCGCACCGTGTACTGCGGCGCCAGTTCCCGCCACGCGCTGGCCACCACCGGAGGCACCAGTTCCTTGTCCGCCGGCTGCGGCAGGTGCGCCTGCACGCTCGCCAGCTTGTTCGGGTCGAGCCGGTAGCGCACCGTCACCGCCAGGCCGATGTTCAGCCCCTCGCGCGACTGCACGCTCAGTCGCATTCTTCTGCGCCCGGCTTTGCCCTGCATCCACAATGCCCGCCGTGAAGAGGTGATCGCGCAGGTCAAACATCTGCACGCTGTCCACCAGCGGCGTAACAAAGTGCACCCCGGATAGAGCGTCCCCGGCAGCGTGCCGCCGATCTGGCTGATGCGCACGCCGCCCATCCCGCTCGGCACCACCACGATGCTGCGTCGCGATCAGCAGCGGCAGGCACGCCACCAGCGCCAGCGCCACCGGCCCGCGCCATGCAATCGGCTCCGGTTCCGGTTCCGCAGCTCCGGATTCCAGAAGCAGTCCGTCTCCGCCGGCCTTCTTCTTCAGCGCATACCGAATCCGCAGCCACAGTCCATACAGCGGAATTGCCACCGCGACAGCCAGCAACAGCACTCCCGCAACCGTCAACAACATCTTCAATGCGATCATTTCCCGCCTCCATCCCGTTCTTGTGCTCTGCCCGTCCGCGCATCGGCGACGAACTTCCGCCGCGTGCCCCGTCTTTCCCGGTTCCCGGCCGTGGAGCAAGCAACAGCCGGACCAGTCCTCCAAACGTCAACTCCTCAAACAGCAGCGCCGCCGCCACCGGCAACAGCGCCGCTCCCAACCCGCTCATCGCATCCGCCAGCAGACTCATCGCCGCACTTCCTTCCGCCTCCCGTAGGTGGTCGTTACCAGTTGCCCGTCTACAGCAACGCCTTCCATGGCCGCATCCGCTGTCGCGGCAACTGCTGACTGCGCGGGAGCAACCGTCGTCGGTGCTGCGCTCGCTGTCACCGCCGGCTGCATCTATCGCCGCTGGCTTCTGGCTCGCCGAACAACTGCGCCGTCTCCTCATTGCGCTGTCCAACCAGTTCCACCGTGTCGCCCACGCTCACCATCGCGTACAGCTCTTCCAGATCCGTCTTCGCCATCCGGATGCATCCATGCGAAGCAGCCTTGCCAATCGACTTCGGTTCGTTGGTCCCGTGAATTCCGTAGCCCTTGATGCTCAGCCCCATCCACCGCGTCCCCACCGGATTGCCCGGCCCCGGCAGGAACAGTCTTGCCGTCGTGCGAATAAGTCGGATTCTTCACGCGCCGCGCGATCGTGAACGTCCCCGTCGGGCTCGGTGTCGACGGCTTGCCAACCGCGACGGTGTAAACCTTCTTCACCTGCCCGTCTTCCACCAGCGCCAGCTTGTGGTCCTCGAGGCTCACCACGATCACGCGCTTCGCAGTGAAGCCCGTTGTCGTCTGCGCCGGTACCGCCGTCGTTTGCCCCATAGCCTGAACCCCGAGAACCATCGCCACGCTCGCCGCCACCGCCCATCCGCTCAGTCCGTTCGCTTTCATCGCGTCCCCCAAGTCCCTCTGTAATTTCGCCAACGCCCAGAGAGATTGCAGGCAGATCGCCAATTGGTGGGCCACTGAAAACAGAGGCTTTAATGGATGAAAGAACGAAGATTCTCGTGTCTGCAGAAACACGACCGTGTCATAGCTGACACGCACCATTGCTCCGCTATTCCTAACGGCACCCGCACACTCCGCCTGTCATTCCGACCGACCGGAACGAAGTGAAGGGAGCGGAGGAACCCGCAGTGGTTTTTTGCTTCCGGTTCTCGAACCCGGTTCCCATGTCTCGCCGGTGCGAGAGAACAGGGCGAGCACATGCAAAAAGTGAGCCGGGTGCCCCATGTCTCGCTTTTGAGACATGGGACGGACGATCATCTGGCCAATGGACTCGTCACAATAGATGCGACTACGCCAACTCCACCCCGCGCGTCTCCGGCAGCAACAGCGCCAGCACCGTAGCCGCCGCAAACGCCACCGCGCTCGCGCCAAACGCCCATGCCAACCCGTGTCGTTCGCTCAGCGCCCCAATCGTCACCGGAGCCAGTGCACTCAACCCGCGCGCCACGTTGTATGAGATTCCAAGAGCCGTTGCCCGGCTCTCTGTCGGAAAAATCTCGCTCCCGATAATTCCCGACCCCGTAAAGAACCCCGTCCCAAAAAACGCAGCCACGCAGGCAAACGCCAGGATCCATCCCGCCTCTCGTGCTGCCGCCAGCAGCGGAACGGCCGCCGCTGCCGCTGCCAGGTACATCACAAACGTCCGCTTCCGCCCAATCCGATCCGCAAACACGCCAAACAGCAGATATCCCGGCAGCATTCCCGCCAGGTTCACCGTAACCAGGAACCCCGTCAGCCCCAGCGCCGCAAATCCGCGTCCACCCTGCTGTACCGGCAACACCAGGTACGCCGGGATCCATGTAAACAGCCCCCACCATCCAAACATCCCAAACGTATTCGTCGCCGTCAGCACCACGAGCGCCTTCACCGATCCCCGCACTGCGCTTCCTGCCCGATCCGTCCCGAGCGCCGCGTGCACCCGCTCCCACACCGCCGGCTCTGGCACATGACTCTGCATCCAGAACACCAGCCCCGCCGGCAAAATCCCTGCAAAGAACACCCACCGCCAGCTCGCGTGCGTCAGGATCAGCCCCGCCACCACCGCCGAGATCGCATACCCCACCGCCCAGCTGCTCTGCACAATTCCCAGCGCGCGCCCCCGCAGAGCCGATGGCCACGTCTCGGCTACCAGTGCCGCGCCCGTATTCCACTCGCCGCCCATGCCGAGCCCGAGCAAAAACCGGCACGTGGCCAGCATCGCGATCGTCGTCGTAAGCCCACACGCAAACGTGAATACGGAGTAGACCAGGATGCTCGCGCTCAGCATCCGTCGCCGCCCATACCGGTCCGCCAGCACGCCAAACAGCAACCCACCCAGCGCCGATGCAATAAGCGTCAACGCATTCAGCAGCCCCGCCGTCGTCCGGCTCATGTTGAAAGCGCGCATCAGCGTGGCCAGCACAATGGAGTAGAGCATCACGTCAAACGCGTCCAGCATCCACCCCAACCCGGCCGCGACGACGACGCGTCGCTGCGCAGAAGTGGCACCGCTCCAACTGAAAGTGGTTGGGCTCGAATCCCTCGGTCTCATCGAAATCGGAGAAGCCTCATTCGTCGTTGTTGCCACGAAGTATCAGCAGTGCGAACCTGGGGTGCCCCATCCATTCGACAGCTTTCCGTCGAATGGGTGGGAAAGCACGACCCCTTCATGCGCGATGTGCGCGGTACCACCCCATCATCACCGCAATTGAACCTCAGCCTCTCACCTCCAAACACTCTCGTCTACAACCGATTTGCCCCGCCTGATATGTTTTCTCCAGTGGTCCCGCACCTCACCATCGCCATCGACACGGGCGGCACCTTCACCGACTGCGTTTACCGCATCGGCGGCCGCATTTGCGTGCTCAAGGTCCCGTCTACGCCCGACGATCCCAGCCGCGCCATCCTTGAAGCCGTCCGCCGCATCTCGAGGCTCGCACCCGCTGCATTGGTCGAAGTCCGTCACGGCACCACCGTTGCGACGAACGCGCTGTTAGAGCGCAAAGGCGCCCGTGTCGCTTTCGTCACCACCGCTGGATTCGAAGACACCCTCGCCATCGCGCGCCAGGCCCGCCCCGACCTCTACGACTGGAATCACCACCGCCCCGCGCCTATCACCGACCTCAGCTTCGGCGTTCCCGAACGCATCGCCCCCGACGGCTCCGTTCTGCTCGCGCCAACCCGCTCCGCACTCGACGAACTTCGCCGCGCAATCAAAGAGTCCAAAGCCGAATCCATCGCCGTCTCGCTGCTCTTTTCATTCGCCAACCCCGCGCACGAGCAGGCCGTCGCGGCCGCGCTCGAATCACTCCGCCTGCCCATCTCGCTTTCGCATCAGATCCTCCCCGAGTTCCGCGAATTCGAACGCGGCTCCACCGTCGCGCTCAATGCCTATCTCGCTCCGCGCATGCAGGGCTACATCCAGTCCCTGGACCGTGGTCTTGCCCGTCTCGCCAAACGCACAGCGCGCCTCAGTATCATGCAGTCCTCCGGCGGAATCCTCTCCGCCGCATCCGCTGCGGGCGAACCCGTCCGCACCATCCTTTCCGGCCCCGCCGGCGGCGTCATCGGCGCGCTCAGCGTAGCACGCAGCGCCGGCATCCATCGCATCCTCACCTTCGACATGGGCGGCACTTCAACCGACGTAGCGCTTCTAGACGCTGGGTCCCTGGCGACAGGCGGGGACCCTCTGGGTGGTCGCCGGGGTGGAGACGCCACGCGCGAGCCACCCACCACCATCGAGGGCCAAATCGCCGGTCTTCCCGTCGGCGTCCCCATGCTCGACATCCATACCGCCGGCGCTGGCGGCGGCTCGCTCGCCTGGATGGACACCGCCGGTGCGCTCCAGGTCGGCCCGCAATCCGCCGGCGCCGATCCCGGACCCGCCTGCTACGGTCGCGGCGACCACGCCACCGTCACCGACGCCAACCTCGCCCTCGGTCGCCTCCATCCCGATCACTTTCTCGGCGGAGCCATGCGCCTCGACGAATCCCGCTCGCGTATTGCCCTCGCATGCGATCCCAACCGATCCTTCGCGACTCCGGAACATTTGCCGAAGGCATCCTCCGCGTAGCCAACGCCCGCATGGAGTCCGCCCTCCGTCGCGTCTCCGTCGAACGAGGTCACGACCCGCGCACCTTCACCCTGCTTGCATTCGGCGGCGCTGGTCCGCTCCACGCCTGTGCACTGGCTGACTGCCCTCGATATCCGACGCGTCTTCATCCCATCTGCCCCCGGCGCACTGTCCGCTCTCGGCATCCTCAATGCCGACCTGCGTCGCCAGTTTTCCCGCACCGTCATGCTCGCGCCCGGTAGCCCCCAAATCGCTCGCGTCTATCGTGAACTCGAATCCGAAGCACGAGCCGCCTTCCGCGACGAAGGTGTGCATCCGACCCTATCCCGATCAGCCGACCTCCGCTACCACGGCCAGGGCTTCGAACTCCGCGTCGTTTGGACCGCCGATGCCGTCGCCGGTTTCCACCGCCTCCACGCCCAGTCCTACGGCTACTCCGATCCCGCTCGCCGCGTCGAAGTCGTCACTCTCCGCGTCCAGGCAATCGCAAGAACACGCAAATCTCCCGAGCTGCGGCATCCAGTCGGGGAGGGAACCGGCCTGCTGGCGCGTATCGCAAGTCATCGCGCCTTCGCAGCGGGCCGCTGGCGTCGCGCCGCTCTCCATGATCGATCTCTCCTCCATCCGGGAGATCGTTTCGCCGGCCCTGCGGTTATCGTCGAGCTAAGCGCAACCACATGGTTGCCTAGCCGCTGGACGGCCGCCGTCGACTCCCTTGGCAATCTCGTTCTCACGTCAAACTCAGGGAGCCGCCAATGAAGCGGAGCCGTCCCGATCCCGCCGAAATCGCCGTCATCGGCCATGCGCTCCACTCCGTCGCAGTCGAGATGGGCGCTGCCCTGCGCCGCACCGCGTTCTCGCCCAACATCAAGGAGCGCCGTGACTACTCGTCCGCCGTTTTCTCCGCCGAAGGCGACCTCATCGCCATGGGCGACGACATGCCCGTCCATCTCGGTTCTATGCCCATGTCGGTCGTGCCGTACTCGCGGCGATCCGTCTCGCGCCCGGTGACGTAGCCGTTCTTAACGATCCCTATCGCGGCGGGACCCATCTGCCCGACATAACCATGGTCGCGCCTGTCTTTCCTTCCCGGTCGCGCACATCCCGCATTCTACGTTGCCAATCGTGCCCATCACGCCGACGTCGGCGGCATGTATCCCGGCTCCATGGGCCCGTGTCGCGAAATCGCCCAGGAAGGCATCCGCATCCCCCCCGTCAAACTCATGCATGCCGGCAAAATGGACGCGCAGATTCTCGCGACTCATCCTCACCAACGTCCGCACCCCCACGGAGCGCGAAGGCGACCTCACCGCGCAGCTCGGCGCCTGCCGCATCGGTGCCCAGCGCATGATCGAACTCGTCGGCTCGCTTCGGCCACGTCCGTCTCATGCGCGGAGTACGCGAAATGCTCTCCGGCTCCGAGCGTCTGATGCGCGAACTCCTCGCCGCTCTGCCCGCCGGAGATTGGCACGCCGAAGACTTCCTCGACGACGACGGAGTCCTGCCCGGCCCTATTGCCATTCGTGTCGCCGTTCGCAACGATCCCGCTCGCCGCCGTGCCATCGTCGACTTCGCCGGCTCCGACCCGCAAGTTCCCGGCAGCCTCAATGCCGTCTACGCCATCACCTGGTCGGCAGTATTCTATGTCTTCCGTTGCCTCTTGCCTGAGACCGCCATCGCCACAGCCGGCCTGATGCGTCCTATCCACGTCCTCGCGCCTGGGGGATCGATCGTCAACGCCGTCCCTCCCGCAGCTGTCGCCGGCGGCAATGTCGAAACATCGCAGCGCATCGTCGACACACTCATGCGCGCTCTCGCGCCGGCCCTGCCCGATCGCATCCCCGCCGCCAGTTCCGGCACCATGAACAACCTCACCATCGGCGGCCTCGATCCGCGTACTCGCCAGCCCTACACCTACTACGAAACCATCGCCGGTGGCCTAGGCGCCTCGCTGCAATCCCCCGGCGCGAGCGGCCATCATGCCCACATGACTAACTCCCTCAACACCCCCGTCGAGGCACTTGAGTACGCTTATCCATTTCGCATGTTTCGTTACGCCATCCGCCGCAACTCGGGCGGCGAAGGGAAGCATCGCGGCGGTGACGGCCTGATTCGTGAAATCGAATTGCTCGCCGACGCGCAAGTCACATTGTTAGCCGATCGGCGCAAAATGCAGCCCTGGGGCCTGGCTGGCGGCAGCCCCGGCGCATCAGGAAAGACCACCATCATCCGCAACGGCGTAGAAAATCAACTCGCCGGCAAATGCACCCAGGAACTTCCCGCAGGAACCCGCATTCGCATCGAGTCCCCCGGCGGCGGCGCCTGGGGCAAACCCTGAGCGATTCCAATTTCTCTGTCTGGTTCTTTACTCCCTACTCCCTGTTTTGCCCCTGCCTCGGTCCCCACACCCGAAATTCCCCGCCACATGCATCAGGCTCATCAGGTAGAGCATTCCGTCGTAATACCGATTCTGCCCCGACGGAATCGGCGTGTTCCACAGCGCCTCGGTGAACTCCTTCGCCCGGTGCGCGGTCCGTTGCTGCCAATCCCGCCACCGCATTCGTCCCCACCAGTCCCGCCGGATGATCCTCATGCGTCAGGCCCGGCGTCGCACCCATGGCTTTCCCGTCCAGCGTGTACACCGGCCCATACTTGTCGATTCCTTGCGACTCAAAGAACTTCTGTATCCGATCGCTCAGTTCCTGCTCCACCGGAGCCTTGTGCCACCACGACCAGTCGACTGACCAGTTGCTCGCCGTCCGCCACGCGTCGTACCCAAACTCGCCCGACTGCGGAAACCGCGATTCGCATGCGGAGTGCCATCGAAGTTCGCATAACTCGGCGCCAGCCCCGTCTCCGGATTCGCCGTCTTGCGAAAAAGTCGCGGCTCGTCTCCGCTGCCTTCGCCCAGAACTCGCGATCCTCCTCCGGCCCCCATCGCGCCCACAATTCGTAAAACGCCGGCAAGTGATACGAAGGATCGGTGAACGGCTGCGGCATGATATCCGGCACAAACAAGATCATCGGTGGATCAGGATTCACCATCGGCCCCACCGTAGTGCAGTCCCATACTTGCCCGGCGCAGTGATCAGCGGCCGATGCACCATCGCCGTCAGCAGCTTCTCCGCCTCTGCATGATAGTCGTAGATTCCTTTCCCATCGCCCCAGCGGTTCGACGCGAACAAAAGTGCCATCGCGAAATACGATTCCCCATCGGGCGCTGCTCCCTCTGAGTTATGCGTCCATCCGTCTTGCACGACCACGCAAAGAACTTCGTAGCTCGGCGCCTTCGGGTCCGAGATGTACATGTACGTCTTGGCCCAGTTCCAGATCGCGTCGAACTCGGCCTTCTTGTTCAACTCGACCGTGATCATCATCCCGTACGACATGCCCTCGGTGCGCACGTCGTGATTGGCCCAGTCCGTCACGTACATCAGCGGCCCGTTCGTCATTGCTGCCCGCCGCAAACGCAATCGCCTGTGTCTGCGTGTCGCCATGAAACAGCTGCTGTACGCCGCATCGATCTTGGCCCTGATCTCTTTCTTTGAATGTCCATCCTCCGCAAACAGATTGCGATAGTGTCCCGTCGCAAACGCGCCGCTTCCATCCTCCGGCGCCGTCTTTGCTGCAGCCAGCGAGCAACACCCAACCGCCAGCACCCCCAATCCCAACGCCTCCAGCAATCGCGCTCGAATTCCCAAACCTCGCCTCCGCCAGATCAATAAACCAACTCACGCGCGACCAGAAGTATACTGTTCCTCCGCACGAATTCAGAACGCAAATGCAAAAACGCCCGGAATTCCGCCCAGGCAATTCTGCGTTCCCGCTTGTTACTCCCTAATCCCCCGCATGATCGCGTAGCCCCATTTCTCCGCCAGTGCTCTAGCTGAAGTATCCGAACTGGGATAATACGTAGTCGAAATCCCCTGCGCGATAGCGCGCCACCATCAATTCAGAGGCGTTGACTGTATTCTGCCCGTGATAGTCTGCTGCGTCTGTTGCGCTTCCGGCGCGTCAGGCAGGGAAGCGTCCAGCGGCGCCGCCACCTTGCTCGCATTGCCGTCCGCGCTTGAAGTCACCGGCGATTGCTGTGCGAAAGTGGGCGCGAATGCGGGAACCATGAACCCAAACAATACAAATGAGAGATAAGGACGCAATCGACCGCTCACGAGGCCCTCGCATCACTTGGATGCAACTGCAACGTCACGAGCGAGGGTCACGTCTCAGTGCTGCGCCTTTATGATTGCCTCGGCAATTTCATCAAGTGCCGTCGCGATCCGTGGGGCGTCGTCTGCAGGAACTGCTGGAGCCCCATACACCATCGTCGTCATGAGCATCTTTGCCGGCGTGATCTGCCGGCAGACCACCAATAACAGTTGGTCATTTGGCTGGGCCACCTCCAGGGCAACAGGCTCCCATTTGGCGCTGACATATGGCGGAGCTTCCTTGCGATTTGGATCGCTTCCGAATGAACAGGTCCCTGGCGCTATGCTCGGCAAAATTTTCAGTTCGGACGCTCCCGAAACGCGAACAAGCATGTCTCTTGGTCCGCCCGATCCTGGAGGCGAAACAGTTCCGACGGCCCAAATGCCGGAACTCATCGACGCCGTTACGTGCATGACAGGCAAATTCAAAGAGCCTGGGGCATACGAAAGCGCCGATATCCCCTTCGCGGAATCCGCAATGGCCTGAAGCACCGGTTTCAATTTCGATTCGTCGCCCGAACCCGGCGCTGGACGAACCATGATTGCGACCTGTGCGTTGCCCAGATAGAGACAGGTCAATAATGCCTGGCCCTGCTGCGGAGATCCGGCCAGCAGGACACGGGAGTAGTACTCTCCGGGAATGTAATCGGGCCTCTGCGCTAGTTGGAACCTCTTGGTTGCCTGAAGCGCCCCGATCATAAAATCACATTCGTACGGGAGACTCATCACGGCTTCGGCATGAGGTAGCTTGTCGTTCTGCTTCACAGTCAAATCAAATCCCGGGCTGCCCTTGTAATGGATAGCCGTGGGCCCAAGTCCCCCGGGCTTTGCAGGCGCGATTTCCCACCCGGCCGGAAGCGACATAGTCAATGATGTCCCCGGCACGGGAACCACTTTTGCTGGAGACGCTATGTTGCCGGCGGCCTGAGGCGCAGCATATCCATGAGCGCCCCCTCCAATACCGGCCAGGACACTTCCCATTGCAAATACCAGGATCTTTCGGAACATCAGCAGCCTCGATGCGATTCCTGACGCTTCCAGAATGTTGCGAAGCTCAGCGCACACAAGTATCGCGCCCGCGCCGCGCCGGGAGCAAACGAAGTTGAGAACACGTACGCAGTGCTTTGCTTTAGTTTTTGGGCGCTTGCGGTGTCGCCGGGTATGCCTGCGGAGCAGGTTTCGCGGCGCCTTGCGCGTCTCGCTCGGCTGCTTGCCGGGCAAGTTTTTCTGCCTTCTTACGATTATGGTTGCGCACCATATCCGGCCAGAATTCGATGACCTCCGCACCCACGATTCCTTCGGCCGAAACAGTGAAGCCGTCCGAGATAGTGCTGCTGACAGTGCGGTTCGCAGGAGGATAATAGACGCGGCCGATCGCCGTGCCAATCAGGTTGCCCGCGACATTCGCGTAGTTCGGACCCCATTTACCGTTGTCGCGTTTGCACCACACCGTGCTTGCCGCCGCCCACAAAAAACGGCTCATCGCGCTGCCTGTGCCCTTTTGGAAATAGCGCGGATCTTCATGAAGAAGCGACGGCAATACGGCGTTTCCGAAGAAATTCCCGATAAAATAGTCGGCGTACCCCGCGCCGAATCGCTTCGCGTAGCCCTGAGCGCCTTGTCCCCATTCCGGTGTGCTGTCTTGAGCCTGGCCGATACCAGCGACCGCCCCGGATAGAAGAAATGGCCACGGATCCGTCGCGCTTTTGAAAAAGAGCTTGAATTTCTGTTCCGGTGACAGAGGGGCCGCATCCTTGTTTGTGGTGGTGTTGAAGGTCGCCATTACGCCCATGACCCGCTGTTTTTCCTGTGCCTTCAACTGCTCATCGGCCTTATCGTGCTGGCTCTTCTCCGTGTTCGCCTGTGATCCGTTCGCTTGTCCGGAGCCGCTCTGCGCCGACGTTGAACCCGGAGCCTGCTGTCCAGGCGTCTGATCAAGAGCACGCGCTTCATCCTGGGGTACGGGTTCGGCGGATTGCGCCGCTGGCGTTTGCGAACTGGAACTGCCCTGCGCCGGCGCGGCGTTGCTGGCCTGCTGCGATTGCGCTTCGGTCAGGTTCTTGGTCGATTCGGCCGGCGTCGGTGCATCGGGAAGCCGGTCACTTGCACTACCTGCAAAATCAGCCGGCGTCTGCTGCGAGGCCAAACTGGAGGAACTTTCTTGCGAATGTAAGGAGAAAGGCGCCAGCGCAATTGCGCCGCATAAAATCACTCGTCGACCAAATTGCATTCATCCACCAGTCGTTCGGCCTAACCTGGAAGTCCACATCGACCTGTCGCAGCCATCCCGACAAGGCGCGCTCAAAGCTGGACTAGCTGTGAATTTGCCGCTACTCCAAGTTTAGACGAATTGACACCTGGGTGCGGGAGCGCACTCTAGGTTAGACGAGCAAACAGTCCACGAAGACGACGCCACGGGAACAAAAGGGGGCGCGAAGCCCCCCTTTATCCGTTGGCCGCCACCTTGCTCTTCAACTCGTTCAGCATCAGTTCGACCTTGTCCTCGCTCTCCAGCGCCTTGAACCTGTCTTCAAGCGACTCCGGCGACAGAACCTCGGTCGCCGCGGCATTCTCGGCCGACGTAACGTGCACCTTGCTCTTCATGCGGCCGATCGTGTTTTCCTGGTCGTTGCCCACCACCTGCTGCGCCTTGGTCGCGCGGCCCACCACCTTCGCCCTGCGATGCTCGGCCATCAGCATCTCGCAATGCGCGCGCGTCTCGCGTCAGCTTCTGCTCCAGCTTGTGCAGCGCCTGGCGCAGATTGTCCGCTTCGTGCTTCTGGTCCTCGGCCTGCGTCGTGAAACCCGTCACCAGCTGGTCCTGGCTCAGACGCACGTTCCAGTGCGGCGCGCGCCAGGTCGTCCTGGCCCTTCTGCACCGCCAGCTCCGCCTTCCGCCGCCACTCCGCCGCCTGCTGCTCGTGTTCGGCCTTCTTCTTCTCCAGCAGATGCTGATCGGCAATCGCAATCGCCACCTGTGTCTTCACCTGCATCAGCTGGTTCTCCATGTCCAGAACAACCTGCTTCAACATCCGCTCCGGATCCTCGGCCTTCTCCACCAGGTCATTCAGATTCGCCCGCAACAACGTGCTTACTCTATCCAGTAACGACATACAATCCCTCCTCCTCACTTCATGCAACTTCGCATTCCTTCGAAATCACTTCTCCCAAACATCGATCACTTGTTTCGCCGGTGCTTTCGCAGCCGGCTTCGCTGCTGCCTGCTTGGCTGGCACGATCTCCGCCATCTCCTTCATCATTTCCTTCGTCATCGCCTGGCTTCGCTCCGTAACCTTGCCCATCACCATCGGCATGTACTCCTTTGCAATCACCGGTTGCGCATCCAGCAGATGCTGCCCGGCAGGCGAACTGTAGAACGCAATCAATCCATCCACATCGTCCTTGCTCAGATGCTGCTGATAAATCGTGGTCATGTCCGTGATCATCTCGTCGGCGGGATAGAGATTCATCGCCTTTCCGACGTATTTGCTCATCACCTTCTGCATGGCTTCCCGCTGTTCCGGAGTGAGCTTTGTTCCTGCCGGCATGTCTGCTTCCGTCTGCTTCATCGGCACCCTGGATCTGCTGCGAAACCATGCCCGGCACAATCTGGCGCATCGACTGCATCTGCGCCCGAATCCGCATCACATCAAACAGCTTTGCCAGCTGCTCCTTCGTCGGCTGCTGATCGACCGGAGTGATTCCTGCACCTGCCTGATCTGGCGAAGCATTTGTCGCCTGTGTCGCAGTTCCATGCGCATTGTCAGCCTTTACTACCGGCTGCGGACTCTGCGCAGCCAACATCGCCGATCCGGCCATCATCGCTGTCTGAAATAACTGCGATATTCCGAAAACTGCTCATCACAATTCCTCTCTGTGCGGCGTGGCGAAGGGATTTCACCTTCGCCGCCCGCTGTTTGTCCTCAGATGCGTTCGTTCCGTCTGACTTCGCTCGCATCCCCGTTGGCGTCCGGCTTCTGCTTGATCGCCTGCACGTTGGACATCAACTGCTTGATGTCCATGCCGCTCAGCGCTTCAAACAATGCCGGCACCTGCGCCGCAATCTTCGTCATGTCGCCGGTGATCTTGTGCGCCCCGGCGGCGTCCGTCGTTGCCCGTGGACACGATCGTGATCTGGTCCACCTTGCTCAGCGGCTCGGCCATCGCGCGCACCACGTCGGCCATGTTGGTCAGCAGCTTGTCGACCACCGCGGCCTGGTTCCACTCCTGGTAGGCCTCGGCCTTCACGTTCATGGCCTTGGCTTCCGCCTCGCCCTTCTGGAAGATGATGCTGGCTTCGGCCTCGCCCTGCGCACGAATCGCCGCCGCGCGGCCTTCGGCTTCCGTCGTCAGGCGAGTCTTTTCCGCCGCAGCCATGATTCTCAATGCGCTGCCGTTCAATCTCCGCGCCCTTCAGCACCGTCGCGATCAGCTCCTTCTCATGGCGCAGAATCTCGGCTTCCTGCACCTTGATCTGGCCTTCCTTCTCCACCTGCTGCACCTTCACCTGCTCGGCCGTCACCTGCTGCAGCATGATGTTGGTCTGCAGTTCGTAAGCCTTGTCGGCCTGCGCCTGCTGCCTGCGGCTCTGCTCGGCGTACTCCGCCTTCTTGATTTCAAGATCGCGCTGCGCCTCTGCCTGCCGCGTCTGCGAAGCCGTCTCCGCAATCACCCGCTCCTGATCGGCCTGCGCCTTGGCCACCGCCGACTCGCGCAGCGCAGTCGCCCGCTTGATCGCCGTATCGCGCTCGGCATCCGCCGTCGCCATCTCCGCGTCGCGCTTGATGCGCGCCACGTCCGGCCGGCCCATGTTCGAGATGTACTCGTTCTTGTCGCGCACTTCCTTGATGGTGAACGAAATCACCTCGAGCCCCATCTTGCTCATGTCTTCCGCGCAGGTGGCGCGCATGCGCTCGCCCACCATCTCCGGCTCCTTCACAATCTGCTCCACCGTCAACTGCCCGATGATGCCGCGCAGATGGCCTTCCATCACCAGCCGGATCAGCCCCTCGCGCTGCGGCGGCGTCTTGGTCAGGAACTGCTCGGCCGCGGTCAGAATCGAAGCCTGGTCGCTGCGCACCTTGATCTGCGCCACGGCCTCCACCGTCACCGCCACGCCCTGCTTGGTGTAGAGATCCTGCTGCGGAGCCACATCGAAGCTCATCAGCTCCAGGCTCAGCTCGCGGCAGTTCTCCACCATCGGGAAGATCACCGTGCCATGTCCCTTGATCACGCGCGGCCCGCGAAATCCGTACACGATCAGCGCCTCGTTGGGCCCCGCCTTGCGATACATCCTGGCCAGAATGCCCATCAGGAAGATCAGCGCCAATACTCCGAGTCCGACAATCAGAACCAGTTCTGGTTCGTCATTGCGATCCCTGTCCTTTCAACAGGGAGTTGAAGTGGTTGATGGTTTACTCAGTCGCAGTGATCAGTTCGATCAGTTCGCATTGCGACGTCAGTTTGCGATCAGCCATGCCTGAACCTGACCGATCTGTTCCACTGTCCCCGACTGATCACTGTCTTGCTGGCCTGGCATTGCGCCCGTCTCTTCGGAAACAGCTTGGCCAGCAATCCCAGCAGAAAAATCCCCACCAGGATGGCCATATCCGTAATCAGCACGGTCGTAGTTCGTCATTGACAATCCCGGTCCTTCGGCCGGGCACTGCTTGTTGCAGTTACTTGCTTCAGCTCAGTGACTAACGCTGGCGTAGTTATTCGAGGCCCCTAGCATCTACTAGTCTCTGATCCCTGAGCGACTGCCTCCGCAAATCCTCCCACCGCTTCACGTACGCAATCCCTTTTTCGTAGCGAATCACGTAAACCTCTTCCTGCTTTCCGAATCGCCTCGCCATCCTCGGAGCGCGCAAGCGCCGACCGCCTCGCGCCCAGTTGCTCGTACACAATCTCTCCCGTCCCGCCGGCGCGAATCGCCGACGAAACGCGCCCCACCGCGCCCACCACCTCCGTCTCATCCGCGGTCAGTTCGCGTTCGTGCGGCATCAGCACCCTGGTCAGAAAGAGAAACATGATCGCGCCGCCCGCAACGCCGCAAATCGCCGCCAGCACCACCACCACGCCGCGCAACAAAGCTTCCATACTTCGTCAGCAGATATCCCGCCGCGCCAAACCAGCAGAGAAAAATCATGATCGAGAACGCATTCCACCACGGAACACTGCCCGCCACCGCGCGCTCCGTGTCCGCTGCCGCCGCACTGCGCCGCATGCGCCACTGCTCCTGAACGCATTGCGGAAGATGCGCCGCGTGCGGAACGTGAACGTGCGGCACGTGCACATGCCCGCCGAAATGTCCCATTCCGCCCAGCAGCGAAACCACACTCAGCATCAGCCCCGCCAGAAAACAAACCAGATAAAACGTTTCCCAGTTCATCGCCGTGCTCCCCAACGATCCCTGCCTCAGATCTCCTGCGTCCCTAGTCCCTGCAGTCCCTAGTCCCTCTGCCCTTAGTCCCTTAGTCCCTGTTCCCTGGTCCCTGTTCCCTGGCTTCCTCAACACTTCCGTCAGCCGCGGCATCAATCCCGGCGTCTCCAGAATCGACTTCCAGCAGCAGCAGACATTCCCGCGAGTGCTCATGCTGCGCCAGCGTCAGCAGCGCGCTCTTCAACTCCGGATCGCGCCGGAACCGCTCCGCCCCCGACACCAGCCACAGATCGAGCTTGTCTTCCACGTTGCGCAGCTCGCTCTGCAACTCCGGGTGATAGCCCTCCGGGATCGTCCACCAGGTAGCCCGGATGCACCTTGAAAAACTTCGCCAGGATCTGCCGCGTCGTGTTGGTCAGGTGCGGCCGCGCCCCGCTCTCGATCTGCGAGAGGTAGCTCTGGCTCAGCTTCGAGCCCGTCTCCGCCTCGATCGCCCGCACCAGCTCCTGCTGGCTCATCGCGCGATTCATGCCCCGCAGGCTGCCCTCCACCTCGCGCAAATACCTGATTTTTTCGCCGAGCTTCATCGATCCGTCCGCGATTCGGCGTTTCAAATCATCGCATCAGTCAATCGCAAATTGCAATAACAATATCGCAATCTGCAATACGCGTCAACAAAAATCGGATTCGAGGATTCTTAACCTGGCAATCTCTGATAAGTCACAGGTTAGTCAGGACTTTGAATTGTCGGCGAAAGCTGGTTCTCATCGCGCGAACGCACTGACGCGCGTCTTGCTGCACAGCGGAAGCATGAACTCGGACATTCGAGCCCTCGCGGTCTTCGCATTCACCAGACATGCGAAGGCCCTCCGGCAAGCCGGAGGGCCTTCAAGTTACTACCCAACCCGCCTACGCCGTAACTGTCCGCGTAGGCTTGGATCCCCACAGCCCGTAATAGGCGATGTAGAGATAGCAGATCAGCGGAATCACGAAGGCGTGCTGGATTCCGAACTTGTCGGCAGCTGCGCCCAACAGCAAGGGAACAATCGCGCCGCCCACAACCGCCGTCATGATCAGTCCCGAGCCCTTGCTCGTCATCGGTCCGAGTCCGGCGATGCCCAGCGCAAAGATGTTCGGGAACATGATGGAGTTGAAGAAGCCGCAGAGCACGATCGTCCAGATGGCCACCTGGCCGCTGGTGAACATCGAGATCAGCATGAAGAAGGCCGCCGCAGAATCCGAAACATGCCGAGCAGCTTGTCCGGACTTGATCTTGGTCAGGATCCACGAGCCCAAGCAGACGGCCCGACCAGCGCGCCGCCCCAATAGAGCGAGACCAGGAACGATGCCGTCTTCGAGCGCTGTCCACGCCCTGCGTCTTGAAGTAGTTCACCGCGATCGAAGCCAGTCCCACTTCGACGCCGACATAGAGGAAGATTCCGACCGCGCCCAGCACCGTGTGCCTGTAGCTCCAGATGCTGCGGCTCAGAATCGGATCGCCTTCCTTCGCCGGCCGGAACTCCTGCGTCTGCGAAATATGCGGCAGATGCATGAACGCAACGGCCACGCCCAGAATCAGCAATCCGGCGGCAATCGCGATGTACGGCCCGCGCACCGTGTCTGGCGACAGCCGCCTTGGTCGCCGTGCTCGGCAGGATCGGTCAGAATGTACGCGCCCGCAACCAGCGGAGCGATGGTGCCGCCCAGCGAGTTGAATGCCTGCGCCAGCGTCAAGCGGACCGGCGCGCTATGCTCCGGTCCCAGAATCGCGACATACGGATTCGCCGCCGTCTGCAGCGCCGTCACGCCCGCGCCCACGATGAACACCGCCGTCAGAAACAGCGGAAAGCTCACCATCTTGGCGGCCGGAACAAACAGCAGGCAGCCCACCACCTGGATGAACAGCGAAACCACCATCGTCCGCTTGTAGCCGATGGTCTCAATCAGCTTCGAAGTCGGCGACGAGAACACAAAGTAGGCCAGAAAGAAGGCCGACTCGGCCAGCATGGCCCACGCATACGGCAGAGTCGAAGATCGACTTCAGATGCGGCACCAGCGCCATGTTCAGGTTGGTGATGAACCCGAAGATGAAAAACAGCACGGCCACCGTGATGAACGGGCCGATGTAGCTCGGCGTTGTTGCAGCCGTCGCCGGTGTGGATCGTGTTGCCATAGGTTGTTTGCTCCCCCGCTTCCTCAAAAAGTTCCGCCCGGTTAGGGCTGTCATCGCGTCCTGGGTTCAGGACTCTGCGATCGCGCTGTCGTATTCGACCAGCTGGTTTATGCCGGCGTAATCCACTAGCTCGTCGAATCTCCGGCAATTTGCTGCACACAACACTATACGGAAAACCCCAAATTGGGGAAGTGACGCGCCAAACTGATGCGAAATCATCCTCGCCAGACCGCCTTTTCGCATCCAGGTGCGTCTATCCCGCCCTCTTTCCACGGCTCGCGCCACTGCGAATTCTCCGCGAAATGCCGTATCCTCAAGAGAACGCAAGGAGACGTACCGTGGCCACCACCACCCTGAGCAGCGCCAAGCTGAAAAAGGTTCTGGCCGCCCTCGAAGGCAACTGGCAGGCCGAGATGGAGGGCTACCACACCTACCAGACCCTGGCCGACCGCGACACCGACCCGGTGCGCGCCCAGGTGCTGCGCCACCTGGCCGGCGCCGAGTTGGAGCACGCCGCGCTCTGGCACGGCCGCATCGTCGAACTCGGCGGACCTGAGCCCGTCTACAACGGCAATCCCGGCGGCGAGGCCGACTCGCTGGCCAACCGCGCCGGCGGCGTCCGCATGGCCCTGCGCCGTCTCGAGATCGAAGAGAGCCGCCACATCGCCAACTACGGCAAGCAGCTCAAGGATCTGGGCGACGAAGGCTCCATCGCCATCCTCGACCACGTCATCGAAGACGAGAAAGATCACTACCGCGAACTCGGCTCGCTGCTGCGCGGCCACTATCAGGCCCCTGCCGGCGCACCCAAGATCGACCCCAAGGCCGTCCTCGAAGAGCTGCTGGCCAAGCGCAACCAGGGCCGCAAGCAGCCCGGCGCCTGGATCGGCGACGCCATCTACGGCGTCAACGACGGCCTCGGCGCCATCTTCGGCATCGTCTCCGGCGTCTCCGGCGCTACCGCCGGCGACAGCAAATACGTGCTGCTCGCCGGCCTCTCCGGCATGATCGCCTCCGCGCTCTCCATGGGCTCCGGCGCCTACCTCGCCGCCAAGAGCGAACGCGAAATCTACCACGCCGAAATCGCCCGCGAGCGCGAAGCCATCCAGATGAACGGCCCCGAGGCCCGCGAACTGCTCTCGCTCTACTACCAGGTCAAAGGCCTGCCCGAAGCCGACGCCGACCACATGGTCAACCACATCGCCAGCGATCCCGAGCAGTTGCTGCGCGCGCTGGCCAGCGAGCGCCTCGGCACCTCGGAAGAAGCGCTGTCGAACCCCATGGTCTCCGCCACCTCCGGCGCGCTCTCCACCGCCGTCGGCGCCATCATTCCCGTCATTCCGTTCTTCTTCATGCAGCGGAGTTCCCGCCGTCATCGCCGCCGCCATCGTCTCGCTCGCCGCGCACTTCGCCGTCGGCGCAGCCAAGAGCCTCATCACCGTCCGCTCCTGGTGGTCCTCCGGCCTTGAAATGACCGTCGTCGGCGCAGTCGAAGGCGCCGTCACCTACGGCATCGGCATTCTGCTCGGCAAGGGCGGAATGTAGTGGGAGGCCTGATCCCGCTCGGCGACGCGTCGCGTCCGCCGAGCGCGCTTTGCCGCCGTCACCGTTCTCATCATTGTCGTCAACGTCTTCGTGTTCTTTCAGGAGCTGACCTACGGCGACCGCATTCGTGCTGCGACTGGTCCGTCATCCCCATCCGCATCGTCCACGGCCACCACTGGATCACGCTTGCTGACCTCCATGTTCATGCACGCCGGCTGGATGCACATCATCGGCAACATGATTTACCTGTGGGCCTTCGGCCGGGAGATCGAAGACGCGATGGGCAGCGTCCGCTTTCTCGTCTTCTATCTCGCCGGCGGAATCGTGGCCATGTCTCGCCCAGATCCTCGGCGATCCCTATCTCCCGCATTCCCAGCCTCGGCGCCAGCGGCGCCATCGCCGCCGTCATGGGCGCATTCATCGTCACCTTTCCGCGCGACCGCATTCGCACCGTTCTCTTCTTCCTCATCTTCTTCCGCATTACCTTCATTCCCGCCGTCGTTCCTCATCGGCTTCTGGTTTCTGATGCAGGTCTTCAACTTCGGCGCGGTCGCCCAGGTCCGCACCGGCGGCGTCGCCTACCTCGCCCACATCGGCGGATTCCTCTTCGGCGTCATCACCGCGCGCCTCTTCGTGAACAAGTCCCGCATGACGTACCGCCGCTTCGCCTGAACAAAATCCACTCTGTCCGCACGACATGGGTGCCCCAGGTTGAGAATGCGCACCAAGTGCCATGAAATGAACAGCATAAGAAACTTGTTTAAGTTTTTGTGCTAGTTTTGTGCTACACCATAACGACGACAATTCCGATGAATGATTCGTTACCAACAGAACTAACCCAAGGTGCGATTCTCCGCGACAAAGAATATGCGTGGGAGTTGGGAGATTTTCCACAAGCCCTACAGCGAGCGCCCTCGTTGGGATACGCCTGCTTAGGAGGGCAATTCTGGTTCCTTGTTTCGGATGTTTCGCTCTACGAACCGTTCTGGCTTGAGGCGAACTCATCCGACAAATTGGCGGACGAGGCTTGGTCCGCCTACGCACGACGCTCCTGCGAAGAGGTTCTTCTTCGATTCAATGCGTTGTTGCGAGAAACTGATTTCAGAGAAGCGGCGGGCAAGTTCGGCACAGGTGAGGTCGATCGGGCACCTGGCCTTCACTGGATGTTCAACGCATACTTCGTGACTGAGTCGGAGTATCTTTCACTCAATTTCGGGCAGCTGAAAACCTAGCTTCGTCGCAAATGTCAATGACGCCTGTACCACCACTGATACGGGCATTAGAGGTTGGTTAGCACCGCGCATCTCTTCAATCGGATAAGTTCGGATTGGACGGACCGAAAGACCTGCAAACCGAGAATCCAGTCGAACGAGAGGTCAAACAATCTTGTGCTTATTTGTGCTAGTACTGTGCGCTTTATGGTGCTCTGCGGACTTTTAGCGCATTGTAGAGTCTGTAACTTGCGCGCTATCAATAAGCCCCATTGTCGGTGCCCCAGGTCTCGTCCGCCGCGGCGGATGAGACCTGGGATTTCCCGCGACTAACGGAGAGCCATCACCAGGCCGTCCTAAAACACGAACTTCGCCGACACCTGCAACTGCCGCGACGACCCAAAGTCGCCAATCGGGAAACGCGTCGACGAGATCTGGCCGAACGTACCCGCCGCGCCCCCCGGCGTGAACGTAGCGCTCGGCTGTCCAAAATTCGGATGGTTCATCACGTTGAATGCATCCGTTCGGAGGTTCAGTCCCAGCCGTTCGGTCAGCTTGGTCTGCTTTTGCAAACCCACATCCACATCTTCGAGCCCCGGGTAGTACAGCACATTCCGTCCCATATCGCCGAATCCCTTTCCCGGGCTGGAAAAGAGGCAACCCGCGGTCGGTGCACTGCAAATTGCCTGCGGAATGTATTGAATGTTCCCGTTGGACGCCAGCGTCGTGTGCGTTGTTACGCGCCCCAGCACGTTCGGACGCGTGCGACCGCTCACTCCGTCGTTCAGCAGCGTCGTATCAACCGTGAAAGGATCGCCGCTCTGCAGCACCGTGATCGTCGAAACCTCCCATCCCTCAACAAGCCGGTTCTTGTGCAACGGCAAATCGTATACGCCGCTTATTGAAAAGTGGCTCCGCGTATCAAAGTCCGCCGCCCCATAATCGCCGCGCGGATTCGTGCTGTCCTGAGGCACCTGCGACGTTGAAGCCAGGTTGTACGAGTTGTAATCCAGCGCCTTGCTCCACGTATAGGAACCGCTGAACTGCAGACCGCTCGTAAAACTCTTCGTCACCGTGGCCCATAGAGCGTTGTAGTTGCTGTTACCCACGCTCGCGCTCTCATAGATATTCGTCAGCGCGATTCCCGGATCAATCGGGCTTGAGGCGCTCAGCTTCAGAAAAGGCTCCACGCCGCCCACCGGCTGATTCTCATTCAGAAACATCTGAAGGTGCGTGCCTTTCGAACCCAGATAGCCTGTCTTGAAACCCATCGTGTTCGACAACCTCTGCTCCAGTTCCATGTTGTACGACTGGATCTGGGGGTTCTTGAATCCCTGGTTCACCGTTGTCGGAGCGATGCTCTTGGATGACTGTGATTGCGAAAACGCGTTCTGCATCGTCAAAGCCGGGCTCGGCGTCACGTTCAATGAAACAGGCACGGCGAAAGGAGGATTCGTGCTCAGCCCCGTGACCAGGTTCGTCTCCGGCTCGTTGTAAAGAATGCCGTAGCCCGCATGCAGGACTGTGTTTCCTTTGCCGAACACATCCCATGCAAACCCCACGCGGGGCTCATAGAGATAGTTCTGGTTGTACACGCTGCCAAACCCGGTGCTGCCCACTTGCACCAGCGATGCCGACGCCGGGTCAAAAACGACAAACCGGTTCTTTGCTTCCGTCGGCGTGCCGTTCCACTCAAAACGGAATCCCAGTTCTGCTGTCAACCGTGGGCTCAGCTTCCACGAGTCTTCCGCATACACGCCCAGAGCATTCACAGATACCCGGCTGGGCCGCGAGCCCGGCGTCACACTGAACGTATGTACCGCATCGTTCAAGAAGTCGCTCAGCGTGTTGAAAGCAAAGGAACCCGTGTCTCCTGTGAAATTCGCATTCTGAAATCGCCGGAACTCTCCGCCAAATTTGAATGAGTGATTCCCATGCAGCAGACTGTACGTGTCCGAGACAACTCCCAGCGTATCGCCGCGCCCCTGTGGCTCTCCTGACGGTCCGCCAAAATTCAATCCCAGGCTGGTGATTGTGATGGAAGGCAAACCGATTCCCGAGGTGATTCCGTCGCTGATCCCGTACGTGGTCGGATTCGCTGCTAAAACGGGCGTAAACGTGATGTGAATCCGATTGATTCCGATTCGCGCCTCGTTGACCGCATTCGAGCCAAACGTGTGCGTCTCGACCAGCGTCAGCAACTGGCGCCGGGCTGGCCGCGAATCACCATATCCGGGGATTGTATCGGCCACCGTCGGCGCCAGCGGCTCGTTGCGCGAATCCTCCTGAATCGCGTAAAACCCATGTAACCGGTCGTTGCCGCTGATGATTTGAGTAACGTCAACCGTGCCCTGGTCGATGTTTGCCAGCGCGCTCGCCGATCCCACAAAGTTGTTCCCCGAATTTGGCGCCGGCAGAAGCGCAAGCAGGCCCTGAATCGTCGAGTCAATTCCCACCGATCCCGCGGGTGGAACTCCAGTATTCACCGACTCTCCCTGGCGTTGCCGCAAACCTTCATAGCTCCCGAAGATAAAGGTGTGGTCCTTCCAGATCGCGCCTCCCGCGTCGCCGCCAAACTGGTTGCGGATGAACTGGGATTGGGCCACGTGTGCGCCGGAGGTCGTGAATTGCCGGTTGAAGTAGTTACGCGCATCAAAAAACTGGTTGCGAAGATAGTTGTAGGCCTCTCCGTGAAACTTGTTCGTTCCCGATCGCGTGGCGATGTTCACAATCGCTCCCGAACTTCGGCCGTACTCCGCTGAGAACGTCGAGTTGTCTGCCTTGAACTCCTGCACAGTATTCAGTTCCGGCTGGAACGTGATCTGGTTCTGGATCATGTCGTTCAGGTTTACCCCGTTGATCATGAAGTTGACCGTGTCTTCACGCTGCCCCGCTGTATCGAACGACAGCGCGCCCTGTCCGCGAATCGGCTGCGTGAGGAAGCCGTTGGCCGGCGCAGCCACTGAACCCGGAATCAACGCACCAAGGTCAACAAAGTGGCGGCCGTTCAGAGGAGCCTGTTGCACCGTCTCCTGGTCCACCACTGAACCCACCGAGATGCCCGTCTCATCGACAACCGGCGCCGCGGCCGTAACGTTCACTGTTTGCTGCGTGCCCGAGACATTCAGGCGAACGTTGCTCGTCACCGTCGTGCCGACGTTTACCACCACCCCGGTCGTCTTTGAGCCCGCGAAGCCCTGTGCCGCTACCTCGATTTCATAGTTGCCAGGCGAGAGCGCAGGCACCTGGTAGTTTCCCGCCGAATCCGTCCGCACCGTTCGCACCACTCCTGTGCCGACCTCACGGATGGTTATCGTGGCATTAGGCAAAACGGCGCCCGAGCTATCGGTGACCGTCCCTTGCAGGCTGCCGGTAGATTGCGCCGCAGCCGTCAATGCAATCAAACTGAATAGAATTCCCGCCTGCACCAGGCGGAACAAGCGGAACTGCTTGCTGGCGATCAACATGGTATTTGCCTCCAAAGAGTCTGTATTTCTGCCCGCTACGCCGGTCCCGCGTTGAACGTGTCCTGAGGAAACCGCTCGAATGCGGGCCCTTGCGACTGCTTTCACGGCGCGGAATCGCCGGAGTCGTTTAGCGACTCACGGCAACTTGCTTTTCCGGGAACAACCCAAACGCAAACCACAACCCGAGAAACCATTCGAATCGTGCTGGAGCCGTAGAAAACGGCTGACCCGACCAGAGTCACTACTTGGGGAAGCGAGGTGTCCCGGCTTTCGTTCGCCGTTTCACCATTTCTCTTACTGTCGGTCTTGCCTGTGGTCTTAGCGGGACGATCGTCCCCCACAGCGGATGGCTAAACAATAACACAAAGCCGGACCAGTCAAAACGGCTTATGTTCGCTGAACGACAATAGATACAGGTGTGGATTTAGACCTGCCGTCAGGTACCAGCTACAGGCTGCGAGCTACCAACGGGGAGCAACCAGCTACGAGTTGCCGGCTACGAGATACGGGCAACGAGCTACGTGAACTGATCTCCGGGAGCGGTCGCGGCTGATGTGGATACAGCGCAATAGACCAGGGTGGCTTGTTCGAAAGAACAAGCCACCCTGCGATTTGTCTTCGCCATGCGCGAATTGGAGACTCGTTTCCCGATTCCTCGGGAATTCAACTCATTGCGGCAGTTCGTTCATCCGAACCTGGCGGCAATCCTGGCCGTTGCGGGTGCAGTTGTTCAGGTATTGCTGCTCGGTGCCGATCTGCACCTCGCCGCGCGTGCCCAGCGTCTGGTTCTCCACCGGACTGACACCGCGGAGGGTTTCATCGAAGGACTCGTTGAAAGGTTTCCAGCCGTTGAATCTGGCCATTGCGCCGTTCGCCATGCTCGTAGCCGTTTGTTGATTCATCGTAGCGGCGGTTTGAAGGGCGTTCCGCACGTAGTTGGGGTCGAGGTTCCAGGAGTTCCAGATCTTCTGCATGGTGGGGAAATCGGCGTCGAACTGCTCGACTGGCGCGCCCATCGACGAAATCTGCAACATCCAGTTGCCCATGCCGATCGGAGCGGTAGTCACCCGCGCCACAACTTTGTACTTCCGACCCTGCAATTCGGACTCAGCGATGATCAGCTCAACTTGGCCGGAGCGTGCTTGCTGGGCCTCGTGCTGCTGGATACCAAGCAGCTGGACGCCATGCGTGCGCATGAACCACGCAAGGGCCTGCTCCGGCCCCATATAGGGAGCCTGGTTGGGCGTAACGAAGGTCTGCAAGCCGAGCACAACCTGTTCGCTGCTTGGGCCCTCGACGGCGACCGCGCCCTTCCCGCCTCCCGCGATGCGCCAGTTGGCCGGCAGCGCCAGCGTGGCCGAGCCGTCAGGCGAAACCAGCTGCGTCCATCCGCCTGCGCGGGACGGCCCAGAGCTGCGCTCGGAGCCATAGGAGGTAGGCGCAACCTGCCCGGCTCGACCGTATTGCTGAGCCTCACCGTACTGCGAGTCAGGACCAGCGGCAGAAGTCGCGGCGGAAATCCGGTCGTCAAAGGAGTCAAAGGACTCGGAGGAGCGGGGATGGGCACTTTGGCCGGCCTGCCCGGCAGCAGCTTCATCTCCCGATTGCGCCATCGAAGCATACTCCGCATCGGGCGAATCCGGCCGAGGGGCATCGACATTCTGTGCCGATGAGTCGAATTGCCGAAACGCGGCGGGCGTGACCGCGTAGGCGTTCGTGCGGTTCTTCTGGACCGAGTTATATACGCCGACGAGGGTTGCGAAGCCGAGGACGACCAGGGCGGGTTTTGCGAAGCGGGTGCGGATCATGATTTTCCTCCGGATTTGGGATTGGATCCGGCGAAATCCGAAGGGAGGGGGTCTTTGCTGAGTCAGCCTGCCATCTTTCCGGCTCTCGCTTTGACCTCGGTCCCGCGTTCCCCGCCTGACCTTGATTGCGATGAAACCGCGGAGGCGCTCTAAATGTCCTAAAACAACCCTAAATTAGGTCTAAATCCGCTATTTCGTAGCCTTAAAGGTGCCAAAAGGGCTTGTGCGCGAGGTTTATTGCGTCGCTGACTCGCTAACCCGCTTCACCGCGAAGCGGTCGCTAACTTGCTGTCTTTGTTAGAAGAAGACTCCCGCAATCACTCGGATCGATTCGGAATGCGCGGAGGAGCACGGCTCTTGGGCTCCGTGGGAAAGCGGCCAAATCTCGTTGCGTATCGGAAAGCTGGTGGCTGAATGTTGACGACCGAAAGCCGGAATTTAGCAGCTTGAAGCTGAAAGCTGCTTCTCCGCCACCAGCTCCTTCGCCGCCTGCCGCCCCGTACGAATGCAATCGGGAATCCCGATCCCGTCGTACGCATTCCCGGCCAGCCGCAAACCCGGCAGCGTGCGCCACGCGTTCCTTCACCCGCTTCATCCGTTCCTGGTGCCCAACCGCGTACTGCGCCATCGCCCGACGCCAGCGCGAAACCTGCGTCGCCTCCGCCGGAATATGCGGCCCCATCGACGCGTGCGCCCGAGAATCTCGCTCAGCTCGCGCCGCACCGTCGCCACCAGCACCTCATCGCTCTGGTCGAGCAGCGCCTCATTCTTTGCGCCGCCCAGAAACGCCCGCAGCACCGCCTTGCCCGTCGGCGTGCGCCCCGCAAACTTGCGATGCACAAAGGTGCATGCCAGCATCGCGCGCCCTTCCACCGCCGGCACCAGGAATCCGAATCCATCCGGCAGCGGCCCCAGCTGCGCCTCGTCAAATACCAGGTTGACCGTGATCGACGAAGAGTAGGGAATTGCGCCCAATTCCTCGCCCAGCCCCGCATCCGTCGCCGCCAGCAGCCCGCCCGCAATCCACGCCGGCGAAGCCAGAATCACCGCATCGTAAAATTCATCCACCGCCTCAGCACAGAACCGCCAGCCGTCGCCGACGCGTTCCAGGCAACTCACCGGCGTCGATTTCCGCACCCACTTCGGATTCAAGCCGCGCTTCCAGCGCATCCATCAGCTGCTGCAGCCCGCCCTTCAGCGTTGTGAAGATTGATCGCGGACCTGCGTTCGCCTCTCGCACCTGGCCCGGCCGATGCGCCTGCCCGATTGCCGCTTGCCGCCCGCGCCGCCGCCATCCTCGCGCGCATCTGTTTGTGCGCCGCCAGCATTCCGCGCGTCAGCGACCCATACTTCGTCTCCATCTCCACCAGCTTCGGCAGCACCGTTCGCGCACTCAACTGCGTCGCGTCGCCGCCATAAATTCCCGACAGCAGCGGATCCGCCAGCCGATCCACCGCCTCTCTGCCCAAAATGCCTCTCCACAAGCGCCGCCACCGATTCGTCCTGCCCGCTCGGCCGCGGCGGATGCAGCAGTTCCAGCGCCATCCGGATCTTCGTCGCCGGACTGAACAGCCCCGACAGCGCTGTCGGCACCAGCTTCGTCGGAATCAGAAACATCAGTCCATCGGGCAGCGGAACCAGCCGGTTCTTGCACCACGATGTAGGTCTTGCGATTCGCGTCATTCGAAGGCGTCAGTTGGTCGGCCAGTCCCAGTTCGCGGCAAAGCTCCGCGCCCGCCGGCTTCTCGCTCAGGAACGAGTCAGGCCCCCGTTCCAGCACAACGCCATTCACGATCTCCGATGCCAGCGACCCGCCCAGCCGTTCCCGCGACTCAAACAGCGTGTACTCGACAGCCGCACCCGCGCCGCGCGCCTTTTCCAGCTCATAGGCGGCTGCCAGCCCCGCAATCCCGCCTCCAATGATCGCTACCCGCATCCCTGACCTCAGTCCCTTCATACCACACCAGGCGCGCATTCCAACCGGTCAATGCGACACTGCACCGCGGCCCCTCGGTCCCACCAACAGCTTCCCCGGCAAGACTCGATCCGGCAAGTGATTTAAATCACACGCTTGCTGAAGCCGCTCGGACAAAAGACTCGGGCCGGAACTCTGACAGTCCCGGCCTGACCCACCCTCACCCAGATTCATTGTAAATATCTATAGCGTCACCAGCGGTCCCACAAACTCCGGCTGGCACTTCGTCGGGGTATCCGTCGGCACCCAGTTCTTCGGCTGATAGATGCAGCACGGCTCCTGCGCCAGCGGATCGCCCGTCACCGCGTACGCCCGTGCCCGCGACCCGCCGCAGATCTCCTTGTACTCGCACGCGCCGCACTTGCCTTCCAGCCGGCCCGTGTCGCGCAGTGCCTTGAAGATCGGCGAATTCTGATAAATCTCGGCCAGTGGTGTCTCGCGAATATTCCCTGCATGAATCGGCAAAAACCCGCTCGGATACACATTGCCCACGTGTGAAACGAACAGAAACCCCTTGCCGTCGTTCACGCGCCGCGTCATCCAGTTTGAAGTGCGCGTCTTGCGCATCGGCCTGCGGCGCGCCCGGCTCATATTCGCGCGCCACGCCCTGCGGATGACCTGCCCGTGCCCCATCTTCCGTCTCCTGCAGGTTATGCTGCAGCAGGTAGCGCCGGTAGTGCATCGCCTCCGTCGTCTTGATCTGGAAGCTCACCCGGTTCGACAACTCGTAAATCTTTCCGAACACCTGTTCAAACTCCTCGCCGCTCAGCAGGTCGCCCAGCTGCCCGCGTCCCACCGGAACCAGGAAGAACACATTCCACATCACGATGGTCAGCTTCTCAAACAGCGCGCACAAGTTGTCGAGATCATGTCGCGTTGTGCCGGCTGATCGTGGTATGCACCTGGATCGGCAATCCCGCCTCGCCGGCCCACTCCACCGCCTGGATCGTCCGCGCCCACGCTCCCGGCAATCCGCGAAACGTGTCGTGAATCTCCGGCGACGAGCCGTCCAGCGAAATTCCCAGCCGGACCACCCCGGCCTCCTTCATCTTGAAGATCGCTTCGCGCGTCAGCAGCGGAGTGGCGCTCGGCGTCACCGCCACCTTCACACCCTTCTCCGCCGCAATACCGAATCAACTCATACAGATCCGGCCGCTTCAGAGGATCGCCGCCCGTAAACACAAAAATCGGTACATGCATCGTCAGCGATCTGATCGATCAGCGCCTTGCCTTCGGCCGTGGTCAGCTGATCGGGATGCGCAATCGGTTGTGCAGCCGCGCGGCAATGTTTGCACGCCAGATCACAGGACTGCGTGACCTCCCAGATCGCCAGGAACGGCGCTTCGTCGTAATTCAACCCGCCTCGAGCGGGTATGTGATGCATCGGTTGTTGTTGCATACGACCTCCAACCTCCTCGGTCGCAGGAGGAACGCCTCATCTCGCATACAGAAGAGCACCCTTGCATGGTATCAATCAGTGATTCAGATCACCAAATAGATCGAGATTCGGAATTTAATCCTGGTAAGCCTTTTCCTAGCTGGACAAATTCTTGCGATGGGTACAGAATCCAACTCAACAGAGTGATCCTCCCGCGCTGTTTGCTCGTCTTGCTGGGTTGAGGATCCAGCTAGTCGTGCCGCGGCAGTTCTACGAGATCCAAGCTGTGATTTAAATCACTTTTCATGTGGCCTACGGCACTGAGCGCACTTTGGAAGCAGCCTAATATCTTTACAGCACTCGAAGGAGGTTCCCCATGGCCATCAAGCCGGGTTGGAGCAAACCCTCCACCATCCTCTTTGCCTCTGAGATTCCCGCCAACGAGCGCGCCTTCAACTTCGCACTCGCACAAGCCAAGGAATTCGCCGCCGATCTCATTCTGTTTCATGCGTATGACACGCTGGTCGTGGCCGCGTCCGAAACCTCCGGCATCCGCTACTACGACTACGCTGCCGCGGCACGCGCCGAAATCAAGCATCTCGAGCCGCTGGCCCAGCGCGCTCGCCAGTGCGGGCATCCAGTGCGAAGTCGTAGTGCGCCCTGGTCTCGCTGCCGACCAGATCCTCGGCTTCCTTCGCGAGCGCGCAGATCGATCGCATCGTCATGGGCACGCACTCTCCCGGCCCCATCGGCAAGATTCTCGTCGGCTCCGTCGCCGAGGCGGTCCTGCGCACCGCCAACGTCCCGGTCTTCATCGTCGGCCCGGAAGTCGTTGACGGCGCCTACCGCAACTTCGCCACCCGCACCATACTCTCTGCGCGTCAGCCTCATCGAGAGCAGCTTCGTGGTAGCAACCTTTGCCGCCGAACTGGCCGCCCAGCACAATGCGCGCCTGATCCTGCAGCACGTCATCCGCCCGCAGGATCGCGCCGAGGTGCTTGCCGGCCGCAGCATCGAAGAGATCGAAGCCGACCTCCTCTGCCTCATTCCCAGCGAAGCTGCGCGAGCAGATCTCCATCCAGACCATCGTCGTTCCCGGCGACCCGACCGAGGAACTGCTCTACCAGAGCCGCGCCCAGCAGGCCGACCTCATCGTCCTCGGCGCACATGGCGCATCGGCCTTCGCCGCTATCGCCCGTCATGGCGTGGTGTACAAGGTGCTGGCCCACTCCCACTGCCCGGTCATCACGCTGTCGCCTGCCGTGCTGGCCGAGAGCGGCGTCAAATACATCAGGGAGCATCACGCAGAGAGCTTTCTGGCAGGAGTTTTTTAGACCGAAATCACCGGCTGCCGGATTCTCCGGCAATCCCAACCGGACGCGCGCCGGGTGGATTCAATCCAGCAAGCGGCGGAATCCACCCGGCGATGCCGTCTCAGGGCACTCTTCAAAATCGTCCAATGAGCCAGATCACGAAATGGGTACCCGATTCATGACGCAGTCTTAGCGCGTCATGTGAGTGGCACGTGACGGTCTGTTCGTTTGACATGCATCGATCCATACGAATTGGGTGCCCCATCCATGATGCAGCTTCATCGCGGCATGGGTTGGGAATCCTTCGAACAGCCGATGTGAAAATGCCGCTTACGGTCTGTGAGATTTCGCTGCGCGCGCTGCCTTCGTCCCACACGGCTGCTTCTCGCACAGCACGCCCGTAATCCCTTTTCCTTCGGTGATCGTGAAAATCCGATCCACTGCCGGCAGCTTCACCGTCTCCTTCGCACCCGACGGCCAATGAATCTCCGCCGTTCCCGCATCCGTCGCATCGCCCAGCCCGAAGTGCGGCCGCTGGTCGTTCGACGAGATGTAGCTTCCCCCGCTCATCACGTCCTCGCGCTGCCGCATTCCGTTTGCCGTCAGATACACCGTCGCTCCCACCGCATCCCGCGGACTCTTCGTCGTCCGCCCACCAGTTTCAATTCCACCCAGTGATGATGATCCGGATTCACATTCTTCAACAGCACCGGCGGTCCATCGATCGGGATTGATCACCACGTCGATCTTTCCGTTGTTGAACAGATCGCCAAAGGCCGCGCCGCGTCCCGAGGTCAGCGTCGCCAGCCCCGAACCCTTCACCGGCGGCACATACTCAAACTTCCCGTTGTGCAGATTGCGAAACAGCAGCGTCCGCTCGGCAAACGTCGTTCCCCAGTCGTGCTCATCCACCTGCGGATACACGTGGCCGTTAATCATCATGATGTCTTTCCAGCCATCGTTGTCGTAATCGAGGAACCCATCGCCCCATCCCACAAACGGCACCGGAATCTGCGCGATGCCCGCCTCGCTGCCAACCTCGGTAAAGCTCGCGTCGCCGTCATTGTGATAGAGCGTCTTGTAGTCGTCCGAAAAATCCGTCACCAGCAGATCGACGAGCCCGTTGTTCATGTAGTCGCCGACAGCCAGCCCCATCGAGGCAATCTCGCGTCCGTCGTTGTTCAGCGCAAATCCCGAAACGTAGCTCCGATCCTCAAACGTTCCGTCGCCCTTGTTGATGTAGAGATAATTCGGATTCGAATCGTTCGCCACCAGCAGGTCCGGCTTGCCGTCGTTGTTCACATCCACAAAGATCGCAGTGAATCCGTAATAGTGGCCCGGGTCGGAGACGCCGGCCTTCACGCTCACATCCGTAAACGTCCCGTCGCCATTGTTGTGAAAGAGATGATCCGGCTCGCCCGGCAGCCCGCGCGGCCCGCACATCACCGGAAAGCCATGCAACTGGCAGTCACGAAAACGGCACATCGCCGTTGTCTGCGATCGGGCTGATGATTCAGGTCGTAGTGCACGTAGCCCGAGACAAACAGATCCAGCCGCCCGTCGCCGTCGTAGTCGCCCCAGGTCGCGCCGTCTGACCAGTTGCCCAGCGTCACGCCCGCCTTCTCCGCCACATCGGTAAACGTGCCGTCGTGATTGTTGTGGTAGAGCCGGTTCTTCCCGAAGTTGCAGACAAAAATATCCGGCCAGCCATCGTTGTCATAAGTCGCCGATCGCCACGCCGAATCCCCAGCGATCGTTGGTCACGCCCGCCTTCGCGGCCACATCGGTAAATGTGCCGTCGTGATTGTTGTGAAACAGCGCGGCATGCGGCGGCGTTCGCTTGCCGGTCAGCGCATCGTACGTCGATCCGTTCACCAGGTAGATATCGAGCCAGCCGTCGTTGTCGTAGTCGATCAGCCCGACGCCCGACCCATCCGTCTCCAGGATGTACTTCTTCTGCTTCGTGCCCATCACGTGCTGCCAGCCGCTCAGCCCCGCGGCCTTGGTCGCGTCTTCAAACACCACCGGCCCGCTTGTCGACAAATCCGCCCGCCGTGATCGGCCGCTTCTCCGCGTCATAGACCGGCGCAAACGTCCCCGCCGACGAGATGCCGCCCATCCCGCTCTGTTGTTGTCCCGACTGCGCCGGCTTTGGTTTCTGATCCTGCTTCGTCGACGCTGTCTGCGCAACGCTCGCTGCTTGCGGAAGCAGGGCAATCAGCGCGGCCGCAACCAGTACCCTATTCCTCAAGTTCACGATAAAAGTTGGCGGTGCCATTCTGAGCGAACGTGGCCCCGAACGCATTTCAGTTCGGGGGTGGTGAGCGAAGAATCTGCTTCTCGCAATTCCAGATTTATGCCAGTAATTTCGGGGACACCAAACTAACGCAAAGACGCTCCGCACTTTTCGCATTCGTCTACTTCTTGGCAGCGTTTGCGCGCTGCATCCGGCGCCTTTGGATCGGCACACGGCTTCCCGCCGCACAGCGCGCCGGTGATCCCTTTGCCCTCTTCGATCGTGTAGATGCGATCCACCGCCGGAATCTTCACCGTCTCCTTCGCGCCCGAGGGCCAGTGAATCTCCGCGGTTCCCGCGTCGGTCGCATCACCCAGCCCGAAGTGCAGCCGCCGGTCATTCGCCGAGATGTAGCTTCCGCTCGACAGCACATCCTGCCGCTGCCGCATGCCGTTCGCCTGCAGATACACCGTCGCGCAGGTCGCATCGCGCGGGCTCGCTTGCCGTTGCCGGATTCTCCGCCCACCAGCCCTATCTCCACCCAGTGATGATGATCCGGATTCACATTCCGCAGCAGCACCGGCGGCCCGTCGACCGGATTGATGATCACATCGATCTTGCCGTCATTGAACAGATCGCCAAACGCCGCGCCGCGCCCCGGAACCACCACCGCCAGTCCCGAGCCCTTTACCGGCGGCACGTACTCAAACTTCCGCCCCTTGCCCGTCCCATCCGGAACGTTGTGAAACAGCAGCGGCCGCTCCGCAAACGTCGTGCCCCAGTCGTGCTGGTCCACCTCCGGATAGACATGCCCGTTCGCTTCGAACAGATCGAGCCATCCGTCATTGTCGAAATCGAGGAACCCGTCGCCCCAGCCCACAAACGGAATCGTCGTCTGCGCGACTCCCGCCTTGTAGCTCACATCGGTGAAGCTGGCATCGCCATCGTTGTGGTACAGCACCTTGTAGTCGTCGCCGAAGTCGGTCACGAAGAAATCGATCAGCCCGTTGTTCTCGTAGTCGCCCGCGGCAATGCCCATCGACGCAATCTCGCGCCCATCCTTGTTCAGCGCGAATCCCGACACGTAGCTCTGATCGTCGAACGTTCCGTCGCCTTTATTGATGTAGAGGAAGTTCGGCTCCGAGTCATTGCCCACCACCAGGTCCGGCTTGCCGTCGTTGTTGATGTCCACAAAGATCGTCGTGAAACCGTAGTACTTGTCCTTGTCCTCGACGCCGGCCTTCACCGTCACATCGGTAAACGTTCCCGTCGCCATTGTTGTGGAACAGGTGATCCGGCTCGCCCGGCAAGCCGCGCGGTCCGCAGTTCACGCTGACGCCGCGATAGAGGCACGACGCATAATTCACCGCCTTGGTCCCGGCAATCGGCAGGTTGTTGCGATCGAAGTGCACGTAGCCGGTGACGTAGAGATCCAGCTTGCCGTCGCCGTCATAGTCGCCCCACGTCGAACCGGGCGACCAGTTGCCCAGCGCCACGCCGGCCTTCTCCGCCTTATCGGTAAACGTGCCGTCATGGTTGTTGTGGTAGAGCCGATTCTTTCCGTAGTTGCCGACATAGAGGTCCGGCCAGCCGTCGTTGTCGTAGTCGGCAACCGAGCAGCCATAGCCCCAGCGGTCGTTCTGCACTCCGGCTTCCTTCGAGACATCGGTAAATGTCCCGTCGTGATTGTTGCGGAACAGCGCGGCGTGCGGCGTGCGCTTCTTTGCCGTCCAGCGCGTCGAAGGTCGAGCCGTTCACCAGGTAGATGTCGAGCCAGCCATCGTTGTTGTAGTCGATCAGGCAAACGCCCGAGCCGTTGGTCTCCACGATGAAGTTCTTCTGCGGCACGCCCATCTTGTGGACCCAGCCCGACAGGCCGGCAGCCTTCGTGATGTCCTGAAACACCACGGTGCCCGTGTCGACAAATCCGCCCGCCGTGATCGGCCGCTTCTGCGCGTCATACTGCGGCGCAGACTGCACGCCCGAAGCGATGCCGCTGCTCATTCCCGGTGCTTCTGCTGGGCTCTGTTGGCGGAGGACTTGAGGGTGCCTGGGAACTCGTGCTGCCGTTCGCAATCAACAGAACCAGAACCACAACCAACCAGACAGCGAACGCGCAAAAGACACGACCCCCTCGACGGTTGAAGTGTACCGCATCGAGGGCATGTCTATCGAATGTGATCGGATGTCGCAGTCGCAGCGCGCAGGGTCAGCCTCGGCGCGACGTTCCAACGCTAGCGACTCAGATGACGCGCAGCAGCAGCAGAATCAGCACGATCGTCAGAATCAGGCTGAGTCCCGCCTCCGCCATAGTAGCCCCAGCCCGGGCCGACGCGATAACCACCATAACCAAATCCAAAGATCAGGATAATCAGAAGAATGATCAGCAGCATATGTCTCTCCTTCGTTCGCTAATCTATTCGGCGAGCGTTCAGCGCCGCGCAGGTCATCGATAGTCGTGTTCGAGCACCTTCTCCACGCACATTCGTCACGTGACGCTGCACATTCTGAGATGCGTGCGCTGTGTGTCACGCTGCCGTACTTGCGTATGCCATCAACGAATCGCATTGGAAGCATCAGTTTGCGCCTGCCGATGCGAATGCGCCTCATCTGCGCGGTTGCACCGCATTTTTTCGAAGTGGTTTACTGCACATTCACGAACAACCTGCCGCATTCAGCCCGGCGTCAAAGGTCTTGTGTCGTAGATATACGTAGACTCGTCGGGAGGTACGAAAATGCTTTGGACAATCTTTGTGATCCTCCTGGTCCTGTGGCTGCTGGGTCATCGTGAGCAGCTACACGCTGGGCGGATTCATTCACATTCTGCTGGTGCTTGCACTGGTGGTGCTGGTCATCCAGTTGATCACGGACGAAGAGCCGCACTATAGCTGCAGGACTGGACTTAACACGCGATTCATGCGTTCAACCGAGTCAAACGAGCGCGTCACGATCAGTGACGCGCTTTTTAGCAAATCTAGCGCAAGTCTGTTATCCCCACGGAGGTGGATACATGAATAGCGACAAAATTAAAGGCACAATCGATGACGCGGCGGGCCGCGTCAAGCGCCAGGTCGGCGAATGGACCGGAGATACCAAGACCACAGGTGGAAGGCGCTGCCCAGCAGGTAAAGGGCAAGGCCGAGAAGGCCGTCGGCAACGTTCGCGATGCCGTCGACATGCCCAATCACGAGTGAACACGAAACCGACCTGAACGACAGCGCAACCGCGAACGCGAACGTGATCGCGAGCGTCGGCTGAGCCGAAAAGTCCTCACGACTGCGTAGAGCACCGAGATGCTGCATGACATGACTTCAACGGTCAGGTGGCAGACGTATCAAGAAACTTGCCGCCTGAACGGCCTCTGGCCAGCGTGTAAATCTCTGTCTGTAAGTTCCAGGCGTAGTCCGCTTCCACTGATTCCTGACCAATCTCAATAAAGCTTTGAAATACCGTGTTCTCAGGGGTATCGAATCTGGCATCCGGCTTGCTAAAACATCCGGCTGAAGCTATAGATATAGGTAACGCCGCTGTGGCGGTTCTTCCTCAATCCGACGCGGCTCAAGTGAGGTGCGTCTTCCGCAGGAACTACGGTTCACTGACGATCGACGGTCCACTATCGGAGACATCCCGTTGGCGCGCCATAGCGCGCGTCCTCCGAAGTCCTCTGGATGCAATCGGTTCCACCCTCCTTCCCGCCTCCTGTGCTCTCTGCGGCTCCCCGCTGCCGCAGCTCTCTTCCGTTCCAATTTGTGATGCCTGCTGGACAGAGATTCCTGTCCACGGCGGCCCTGTGTGCGAGTCGCTGCGGCGACTCGCTCGACCAGCCGCCGCTCAGCGGAGTTCCGTCGTCGCAGACTTTGCCGCGCCTGCCGCCTGGCGCCGCCTCCGTTTGTCCGCGCCGTCTCCTTCGGCACCTACGAAGGCCGCATGCGCGAAGCCATCCATGCGCTCAAGTACGACCGCATTCATCCGGCCGCCCGCCGGCTCGGCGCGATGCTCGCCGACGCCATCGCTCAGCTCGCCCCGGATGCCCCTGCTGAGCTTGCTCGTCGTTCCCGTGCCGCTGCATCGCAGCAAGCATCAACAGCGCGGCTTCAACCAGGCCCGTGCCCTCGCCAGGTGCGCCATCGACGCGCTGCGCAAGTCGCATCCCGCCTGGCATCTGACGCTCGCCCCCAGCACGCTCATGCGTCTGCGCTCCACCGAGAGCCAGGCCGGACTCACGCCGCGCCAGCGCCGCCAGAACGTTCGCGGCGCCTTCAAGGTCTCCGATCCGGCTGCCGTCGCGGGCAAACACATCCTGCTCATCGACGACATTCTTACCACCGGCGCTACCGCCCGCGCCGCCGCGCAGTCGCTCATCAAGGCCGGTGCAGCCTCCGTCTACGTCGCCACGCTCGCTCGTGCGCGCCGCATCAACGCTATCAACGCGCAGAGTCGTTGATTCGAAGACGCGCTCAACCCGGCGTCGAGCCGGCCATTTCCCGCTCGCAAGCATGCATTCGTCATCATCCACTCATCAACCATTCTTTTAACGAGGGGACAAGGATGTCGCTGGGAAAAGCCATGATTCATGCACGCAAGCAAAAATCCGCTGCCCGCGCTGCCGCTCATGCTGCTGAGTCAGGCACACACGCGGTCTTGCACGCCAACCACATTCTGCAGATGCCGGTGCTCGTGCTCAATGCCTCCTACGAGCCCATCAACATCTGCGGCGCGCGCCGCGCCCTGGTGCTGGTGCTCAAGGGCATCGCGCGCACCGAAGAAGAACACGGCCTGACCCTGCACGCCCAGCGCAGCCGCATCGCCATGCCTTCCGTCATTCGTCTTCTTGAATACCGTCGCATCCCGCACCAGACGCGCGCCCTCTCGCGCAAAAACATCCTGCTCCGCGACCGCAACCAGTGCCAGTACTGCGGCGTCGTGCTGCCCTCGGGCGAACTCACCCTCGATCACGTCATCCCGCGTTCGCGCGGCGGCAACTCCACCTGGGAAAATCTCGTCGCCTGCTGCCACGCCTGCAACCGCCGCAAAGGCAACCGCATGCTCGTCGAGATCGACGACATGATCCTGCTGCGCGAGCCGCGCCCCTTCTCGCTCCACACCAGCCGCCAGATCATGCGCATGCTTGGCCGCGGCGACGACCGCTGGCGCAAATACCTGTTCTATTGAGATAACCGGGGGAAAAGGCCGGCGAGAAGGACGCAGGATGCTCGTTCGGGAGATCGGCTGATGGTGCCGATATACTCACTTCCATGTACTCGCCTCAGGCTGGAATTTTTGCTCTCGGAACGTCCTCTCACGCATACCTGGAATTCGATATCCTCGACGCGAAGAAACAGAAGGAATTCGCTGCTGCGATCTCCGCGATCAGAGAACCGCGCACCACCACGGGTGGAGTGAACTTCGTCATCGGCTTCCGGCCGGAACTCTGGCGCGATCTCGCTCCCAATGATGCTCCTCAGGGAGTTGAGGGCTTCAATACTGAGATCCGGGGGACAGAAGGATTCGTGATGCCGTCGACGCAACACGACGCGTTGGTATGGCTGTCGGGCAGTGCATATGACGTTCTCTTCGATATGGCCCGTTCAGTGATCCATGACCTCGTCGGCCAAGCCTCGCTGGCGGATGAAACCTCGAGCTGGCCCTATCGGCACGATCGCGACCTTACCGGCTTCATCGACGGATCGGAGAATCCCACGTTGCTCGATGCTCCGGCAGTAGCGCTTTTGCCCGTGGGAGTTCCAGGCGCTGCGGGCTCGGTTTTGTTGCTGCAAAAGTGGAAACACAGCGTGGCAGAGTGGGAAGCCTTGCCGATCAACCAGCAGGAACGAATCATGGGACGCACCAAGCCGGACAGCATTGAACTCGAGAATAAGCCGTCAGACTCGCATGTGGCCCGCACGGATCAGGACGAATTCGGAAACATCTTCCGTCGCAACATGCCTTACGGAAGCATCGAAGACCATGGAACCATGTTCGTTGGATTCAGCGCCGACCAGAAACGCCTTTCCAGAATGCTCGATAGCATGGCGGGGCTGGTCACCGGCACGCGCGACGCGCTTACGCGCTTCACCCAGCCCCTTACCGGCTCCTATTATTTCGTCCCTTCCGTCGAGAGTCTGCGCAGCTTACGGGTAAAGTGATGGATCACAGATAGAATCTTAGAATCTGGCCCATGGGAGAGCTAAGCTTGTTTACTCATGCAATCGTCCGCATTCCCGGCAGCAATTTTGCCGACGGCCTCACTACGGTGGATCTGGGCACTCCCGAGTTTGATCGGGTCCTCAAACAGCACGCAGACTACTGCGAAGCTCTGCGCAAGTGCGGCCTCGAACTCACCACCCTCGAGCCCGATCTCCGCCATCCCGACTCCACTTTTGTTGAAGACACCGCAGTCCTCACGCCGCACGCAGCCATTCTGTGCCGCCCCGGCGCGCCGAGCCGCAAAGGCGAAGTCGCATCCATCCGTCCCGTCGTCGAGCGCTTCTACTCCAAAGTCCTCACCATCGATCCCCCCGGCACCGTCGACGGCGGCGATATCTGCGAAGCCGAAGACCACTTCTTCATCGGACTCTCGCTGCGCACCAACGAAGAAGGCGCACGCCAGCTTACCGGACACCTGAAAACTCTCGGCTACACGGCTTCGACCATCGACATCCGCGCCATGAAAACGATCCTTCACCTGAAGAGCGGCATCAGCTACATCGGCGACAACACGCTGGTTGTCATGGAGGAGATGGCGGCAAGGCGGCGCTTCGCGCACTTCAACCTGCTACGCGTATCAAAGCCGGAGAGCTACGCCGCCAACTGCGTCCGGGTCAACGACCGCGTGCTTCTGGCCAAGGGCTTCCCGCGGCTGCGCGACGACCTCGCCGCCCGCGGCTTCAATCCCCTGACCCTCAACATGTCGGAATTTCAAAAAATGGACGGCGGCCTCAGTTGCCTCTCCCTCCGCTTCTAGGAGTGCGCACCACCCATAGTTCATG
The DNA here is from genome assembly GCA_963774175.1 of uncultured Acidobacteriaceae bacterium. Taxonomy (GTDB): domain Bacteria; phylum Acidobacteriota; class Terriglobia; order Terriglobales; family Acidobacteriaceae; genus Telmatobacter. Next base: position 188,974 of record CAVZDT010000019.1, on the reverse strand, counting down.
GTGCAGTCACTGCTGCGGCATCCTGCAGTTCCATTGCTGAAAGCTGACGGCTGACAGCTGACAGCTGCTTTTCACTTCTGCGGCTTGGTCGGCTCCGGTGGCTTCGATGGCTGTCCGGGTTGCCCCTGCTGTTGCTGCCCGTTCTGCGTGATGTCCTGCCCGTCGTAGATGATCTTGATGGTCGAGCCGAACCGCTTGTAATCCGAGTACTTGATGGTGTCGCGCATGTGCACGTCTTCGCTCATGTACCCGCTTCCACCGGTGAAGTGCAACACGCCCTCGCCCTTGGTATACACGGGAAACCAGTAGTGTCCGTCGATCTGCTGCCGCCAGGTCATGAACGGAGGATGCAGATCCTCCCTGCCCTTGCGCGTGTCGTCAGGAACCATCCGGCCATTGGTCACCACGATCTGCAGATCCGTTGCGTCGACCCAGATGCGACCCAGGAAGTATCGCTTGTTCTTCTCGATCTGCTTTGGCCCAACGTCGAAGACGTAGCAGTCGACCTCGTCTACCTTCTGCTTTCCCACGTATTTCACGTTGTACTGCGTGATCTCCTCGGTAGTAAGCACAAACGGATACCCCTTCTGGATATCCTGCAGATCCGACGGCGTCATCAAGACCCGCTGCAGCGTGTTTTCCGGCGCAAAGACCGTCTTCTCCATTCGCCTGCCCGTCGGATCGAAGATCACGTCATCCACCTGGTACCACTCGCCATCCACCTTGTTGATCGTCGTCCAGCGTTTGCACTCGCGCCATACGGCGATAGGTATAGTGGTTCAGAGCTTCGCGAAACTCGCTCTCCTTGGCCGCAAACTTCTTGATAATCTCATCGGGCGGCGTCGTCGGATCCGAAATGTCCAGTTTCCCGAACCCGGAATCCAGCGGCATCGGCGTAAAGCTGTCTTTGTTCTGCGCACCAGCCGACAGCACCAACATTCCCGCCGCGGCCAGCGCCAACCACCATCCTCTTTGCACCATTGCACTCTCCTCTGGCAAGCCCTCGGCAATTCTCCGGCCGCTCTTCACCACTTGAGCAAGCTCGATTGCGCTCCGGCTACCACATTAGACGTATATACAACTGGTCCGGGTGGCCGCAAAATCTTCGATTGGCGAAGCTGTCGCCGGACGACGACAGCATGAAGTGCTTCATCTCGCCGCGCTTGGATGCTTTTCGTTGCGATCGGCCTCAAAACTTCCATTTACCTCGCGGCATCAATGGTTTAAGCTCACTGATTAACGATCATTGATCAGATCCCGGGGAACGCTTGAATCAAGGCGTCGCGTTCCTTCGCTGATTCCGCTTTCGATTGTGCGGTCGTCCAAGGAGATACTCGCTCTTCCATGCCCGACAGCTATCACCTTCCCGCGCTCGTGCTTACGGTGCTATCTGCTGCCGGCCTTCTTCCAACTCTACCTGCGCTTCCGCGACACCCGTACCCTCCTCTGGTTCCTCGGGTTTCTCTTCGCGGTCGTCCGCATGTTGCAGCACTACAACCTCGGAGGGTGGAACTACTCCGACGAAGCTCGCTCACCCCTGGATCGCGTCCGTCGGCCTGACCGTCAATCCTCGATCAGCTCCGCCCTCTTTCTTGCCTCGCTTGCACCCGTCGCCTTCCGCATCGGCCGCGTGCGCATCCTCTATGCCGTCCCGTTCACCATCCCGCTCATCGTCTACGCGTTCCTCATCTTCGGCGTCTACCATGGCAAGACTCCCAGCGGAAATTCATTCCTCCTCTTTCCCGCTCCTCGGCGGACTCTCTCTCTTCGCCGGATGCGCATGGGCAATTTCGCTTCGAGGCATTCCCCGTGCCGTTCCACTCGCCCTCTGCATCATTCTTGGCGCTACCGGGTCTGTGGATCTGCGTTCGTGTGGGAGGCGCGTCGCCCCTGGTCTTTGTCGAATGCGCCATCCACGCCACCACCGCTCTCCTGGTCTTCTATCGTCTTCCGCCGTTTCTCGCCCGGAACCTTGCTTGCCGGCCTCGGCTTCTTTGCCTGGTCGCTCAACATCGGCGAGACGTTGCCCTTCGGTCCATCATGCCCAGATCGCGCGACCCTGCGATCGCATCATCGTCATGGGCAAGGTCGTTGCCGCCATCGGCATGATCCTCCTCACCCTTGAAGACCAGCTGGGCATCAACCAGGCCGGCCAGCTCCGCGAGCGCCATGCCCGCGAAGAGATGGAAGCCTACACCCGCCTAAACCTTGCCCGCCGCCGTGTCGACGACTTCGACCGCCAGGCTACCATGATTTGCCAGTCCGTCGTTTCCAACAGCCGATTCAAACAGGCTGCGCTCGTCCTGCTGCAGCGCTCCGGACACTACCGCCTCGCCGGCGCCGCCGGCTTCGACGACGCCACCGTCAACGCCCTCGAGGCTCTCGCCGCTCGCATCCCCGTCGCCGGATTCCTCGAGGCCGGATCCATTCCCGCTGCCGTCGAACACAGCCACGCCTTCAGCCTCGACCTCGAGCCGTTCCTGGTACCCGGCGATGACCTCAGCCCGCCTCAAGCTCACCACCGTGCTTGCCATTCCGCTGCAGCGGTCGCACATCCACCGAGGGCGCGCTCTTTCTCACCGGCGTCGACGAACCCGCAGGAGCCCATCAGCGCCGTCGATCTGCTGCCGCTCGAGGTCCTTGCCTCGCGGCTGCAATCAGCCCGCAGCCAGACCATGATGCTCGAAAAACTCGTCGATGCCGAGAAGTTCGTCGGTCTCGGCCAGCTTGCCGGCAACGTCACCCGCCAGCTCAACAACCCCCTCACCGTGATCCTTGGCTATGCCTCGCTGCTCGATGAAACCGAGGACCTCAGTCCGCAGGCGCACAAAGCCATCGAAGCCATCCTCACCGAGGCGCGCCACATGCGCCTCACGCTCGAGAGCCTCGCCCGCATGTCGCGCCCCCAGGGCGACCAGGTCGCCGCCATCTCCGTCACCGAGCTCCTCACCGACCTCGAGCAACTTCATCGCTCCGAATTCGTCCAGCGCTCCATCGACTTCCGCGTCCACATCGCGCCCGCCCTGCCCCGCGTCCTCGGCAACGCGCAGCAGGTTCGCCAGGCCGTCCTCTACTGCCTCCAGTACGCCATGGATGCCGTCGAAAAGCTCGACACCACCAGCGAGAAAATCGGTCCGCCTCGAAGCCGTCGCCGAGAAGAACCAGGTGCAGATCCTCGTGGCTCACACCGGCCGCAAGATTTCCCGCGCCCGCCCGCGCCTTCGATCCCTTCGTTCCCGAGCCCGCCGGCGAAGAGTCCACCAGCCTCGGCCTGAGCATGTGCGCCACCATCCTCCGCGAAAACAACGGCAAAGGCCTCCGCCATGAACTTCGAACCCCGCGGCGCCGGCATCCTCCTCGAACTCCAGGCGGCATAAAAACCTGTCCTTCAGATTCTCGCCAGAAGTGTCATCGAGATTCTCACCAGAAGTGTCCATGAGATCCTCACCACAGGGGTCTATGAGACTCCCACCAGAAGTTAGCGGTGTCATTCTGAGCGAATCGGGGCCCCGAACGTTTTCTTCAGTTCGGGGGTGGTGAGCGAAGAATCTGCCCTTGAGATTCTCACCAGAACGGTCCATGAGATTCACACCACAAGGGTCTATGAGATTCTCGCTAGAAGTTAGTGGTGTCATTCTGAGCGAACGGGGCCCCGAACGTTTTCTTCAGTTCGGGGGTGGTGAGCGAAGAATCTGCCCTTGAGATTCTCACCAGAACGGTCCATGAGATTCACACCACAAGGGTCTATGAGATTCTCGCTAGAAGTTAGTGGTGTCATTCTGAGCGAACGGGGCCCCGAACGTTTTCTTCAGTTCGGGGGTGGTGAGCGAAGAATCTGCTTTTCACACCGGGTGCCCATGTTCATGGCGCAGCCATAGGGTGGGGAAAGCACATCCCAAGAGCTGAAGGCCCCTTCGGAGTTACACTTCTCCTTCCGAGAAACCCACGAAACTGGGTGCCCCGGGTCTCGATTCTGAGACCTGGGATCGCGAAGCTCCAATTGAGAAGAACCTATGCGCCGATCCATTTTTCTCGCCCTCTTTTTTGCCGCCACTCTCGCCTCAGCCCAAACCACACGGGGTCCCCAGGGACAGGTCCTCGTGCCTGGGGCAGGAAAGCGCCCGATGACCTTCGAAGACATGATGCACATGAAGCGTCTCGGTTCGACAGCCGTCTCGCCCGACGGCAAATGGCTCGGCTACACGGTGACCGCTGTAGATCTCGTCCAGAACACTAAAACAGCGGAGCTGTGGATTCAGCCAATCGCGGGCGGCGCCCCGCACAGAGTCGAGGCGGCACAGCCCGGCGACGACGGGCTCCAGTTCTCCGCCGACGGGCACTCCATCCTCTTCCTTTCCGGTCGAGACCATGGGCAGCAAATCTGGATTGCGGCCTTCGACCCCGCAACCGGCATTTCCAGCAACCCGGAAAAGATTACGGAGATTTCTACCGAAGCCGACAATGCCCGCTGGTCGCCCGATGGCAAGTTCATCGTCTTCACCTCATCCGTTTACCCCGATTGCCCGCCCATCACCACCGCCGACACCAAGACCGGCGATCAATGCAATGCCGATAAGGACGCCCGTGCGGCCAGCACCAAGGTCAAAGCGCAAATCTTCACCCGTCTGATGTACCGCCATTGGAACCACTTCACCGGCGACAAGCGCAGCCATCTCTTCCTCGTCGACGTCGAGAATCCGTCGCTGAAGACCTTTGCTGTCCGCGACCTCACACCTGACGATCCGCACGACGTCCCGCCCTTTTCGCTCGAAGGCGGCGGAGGCTTCGCCATTTCGCCTGACTCAAAGGAGATAGCATTCACCGAGAAGGACGTCCCCGACGAAGCCACCAGCACCAACGCCGACATCTTCACCCTCGACCTGGCGAACCCGGCCGCGAAGCCAGTAAAAGTCAGCACCAGTCCCGGCGGCGATTTCAACCCCGCCTACTCCCCCGACGGCAAGTATTTAGCGTGGCGTAGCCAGGCCCGTGCCGGCTACGAGAGCGACCGTTTCCGGCTGATGCTCTACGATCGTTCGGCAAAGACGATCAAAGAACTGCTGCCACACTTTGAGAACTGGGTCGATGAGTTTGGGTGGGCGCCTGAGTCCAATTCGATCTATATGGTGAGTGGTGAGCGAGGGGCTTCGACACTCGCACAAGTCTCGCTTGAAGGGAAGCTGCAAAATACGATCACTCCGATGTGGAATCCTGGCACAGAAGGCGAATGGTCGGACATTCATCCGCATTCCGGCGGTTCACTGATCGCTTCCGTAATGTCTGCTCGTCAGCCAGGCGAGGTGTTCACCATAACCGGCAACTCGTGCCCGCCAAGTGATAAGCCCTGCACGCTCAACGTCGCCGCATTGATACAGGTCACTCACCTCAACGACTCCCTCCTAGCCCGGCTCGATCTCCCCCAAATTGAATCCTTCTGGTTCAACGCCGCCGACGGCACCAAGGTCCAGGGCTTTCTGATCCAGCCCCCCGCACTTCGACCCCAACAAGAAATACCCCGTCAAATTCCTTATCCACGGCGGGCCGCAAGGAGCATGGGGCGACTCGTGGTCCTTCCGCTGGAACGCCGAACTCTTCGCCGCCAACGGCTACGTCGTCGTCATGATCAACCCGCGCGGCTCAACCGGCTATGGACAGGCCTTCGTCGACGGCGTCAACGGCGACTGGGGCGGCAAACCCTTCACCGACCTGATGACCGGCCTTACCTACGCCGAGCAGCATTACCCCTTCATCGACAAAACCCGCGAGTGCGCCCTCGGCGCCAGCTACGGCGGCTACATGGCCAACTGGGTTCTCGGCCACACCAACCGCTTCAAGTGCATCGTCTCCCACGACGGCATGTTCGATGCCGAGTCCGCATTCGGCTCAACCGAAGAGGACTGGTTCAACATCTGGGAGTTCAAGGGCCGCCCCTGGGACTACTACGGCAAGCCCGACTCGGAGAATCCCTTCCGGAAATGGTCGCCCTCGCTCTCGGCAAAAAACTTCAAAACGCCCACCCTCGTCGTCCACTCGCAACTCGATTACCGTCTCGACGTCAGTGAAGGCTACCAGCTCTTCGACACGCTCCAGATGCTTCACGTCCCCAGCAAAATGCTCTACTTCCCCGACGAAGGCCACTGGGTCCTGAAACCGCAGAACTCGCAGCTCTGGTACAAGACTGTCAACGACTGGGTCGACCAATGGACAGGACCAGCCAACAGCCGCTAGCTTCTAGCTGCCAGCCAAAGAACCCAGGCGCCCCAGGTCCCTCGCATTTGGGGACCTGGGTAGGATGCAGCAGGGGCCTTCAGGCCCCTCACAGCGGCCTCAAAATAAGCAGTGTCATCCTGAGCGTAGCGGTTTTGGGGACCCGTCGTCCGCCCGGCGGACGATGGGGTAGGCGAGCGAAGGATCTGCTTTTCCTGCAGCGTCAGTTACCACAAAATTGGGAACCCAACCGAACCACCCGCACGCCGGGTGCCCCAGGTCCCTCGCATCTGGGGACCTGGGTAGGAGGCAGCAGGGCCTTCAGGCCCCTCACAGCGGCCTCAAAATAAGCAGTGTCATCCTGAGCGTAGCGGTTTTGGGGACCCGTCGTCCGCCCGGCGGACGATGGGGTAGGCGAGCGAAGGATCTGCTTTTCCTGCAGCGTCAGTTACCACAAAATCGGGAACCTGGCCCAGGTTCTTCAAGATGCGGCCTTCTCCTCCCACTGAAACACCTCTCCCAGCGGCACATTGAAAACATGCGCAATGCGAAACGCGGCCTCCAGGGACGGCGAGTATTTTCCTGCCTCGATCGCTGCAATCGTCTGCCGGGTGACGCCGATGCGCTGACCAAGTTCGGACTGCGACATTTCGCCTGCGTGGAAACGAAGAATGCGAATTCGATTGGTGATCAATCCTTCCATCACGCCTGCCTGCGATAGCTGAATACGACCACTCCCAGGCGAACCAATTCCGCGGCAACGATCATGAAAAGCGCCGCATGGATGATGGTCCATCCGCTGGAGTTGAAGGGCATGACGACGCCAACTTCGATCATGCCGAGAATCAGAACGTAATAGGCGAAGCTCGTCGAGCGGCGCGTGATCGCGAGATCCCGTTCATCCGGAGGCGTTCGGTCGGCCTTGTCGGTCGCGCGCGCCACAATCAGATACCCGGCTCCCACAATGAGCCCCTGTACAACCGCCGCGACGCCAAAGAGAACAAGGTGGCGTATGTCGGGCAACGGCCGCGGAGGGAGCGTACCCATCGCAACAATCGCAAAGTAGGGGCCAAAGGTGACAGCCATCGCAATCAGCGATAGCCAGGCGATTTTTTCCCTGTATGGCATTTCTTGACTCCTCAATTCAACGTGGATTCAATGTAATAAATAAATCACATTATGTAAAGATATATTTACATTGTGTACAAAATAATTTACCTTAGCTCTTTCAATTCACCCTATTGAACTTGGAGCGCATTTGGAGAAATGGGTGTCCCACTTCTCGTTTTTGAGGCGTAGGATCTCCGCATTTATGGTCCGGTCCCACGGGGTCGCGCGTCGGAAAGAACGAAACTCAATCCCGCACTCAATCCAGCGCAAACCAGTTAAAGTTCGAGATCGTGTTGTAATACCCGCCCGTGTCCATCACCATCTGCAGCGTGTGCACGCCGCCGGGCAGCTTGATCCCCGGCACATCTAGCGTCTGCCATGTCTGCCAGCCGTTGGTCTGCGGCACACTGATCGGCCCGCTCACGTCCTGCCCATCCACGGCCAGGTGGAAGACACCGCCTGCCACCTGCGTCGCGACTCGCACATGCAGCGTGTACACACCCGGATGCGCAATGTTCGCCGCGTAGTTGAGCCAATCACCGGGATTCGTCGAGCCCACATCGTATCCTCCGCCTGAATCGGAGCAAGCTTCGATATATACCGTTTCGCCCGGCCGGTAATTCGCGCCGCCATTGTTCTGCGTATTGCCGTTGAAGTAGGCGAGCCCCTTGCCGCCACCGTCGAAGTTCTCCATCTCGATCTGTCCGGGAATCGCCGCCGGTCCCGATGGGTATCCCGTCGACGACGTGAATGGCTGCACCGCGAACCAGTTGAAGTTGCCCATGCCGCCCGTCGGGCCGTTGCCATCGAAGACCACGCGCATCTTATGCTGCCCGGCAGTCAGCGGAAATGCAGAACTTGTCAGCGTCGTCCAGTTTTGCCACCAGCCGGTGGCCGGGGTAAACAAATTGCCGGTCGCATTCCTGCCATCGAACTCCACGTGCCAGTAGCCTCCGGCACCCAGCGAGGCCACGCGTGCCTGCAGGTTGTAGAGTCCGCTTTGCGACACGTTCACCGCGTATTGCAGCCACTGCCCTTCGGCGGTGTAGCCCACGTCGTATCCGCCGCCCGTGTCCGAAGTTCCTTCGATGCCCACGTTCGCGCCCGGCCGATAATTCGTCCCCGCCGGGTTGTTGGTGAGCAAGGTGAAGTACCCCACGCCATCGCCGCCGTTGTCGAAGTTCTCCGCCTGGATCAAGCCTGGAAGCGCCCAGGCCGTGCCGCCAAACGGCGTATCCTGTCCGCCCACCGTCAGGTTCACGGTTGAGGACCGCTGCACATTGCCCTGCGTACCTGTCACGGTCAGTGGATAGGTTCCCGCACTGGCGTTGCCTGAGGCTTCCAGCGTCAGCAACGATTGATTCGGCGATAGCCACGTCGGCCTGATCTGTCCCGTCACGCCACCCGGCAGGCTGCCGAGATCGAGATTCACCGGCCCGCGATCCGTGCCGTAGCGATTGACGTCCACTACATACCCCGTCCCGCTTCCCGGAGCCACGATCTGGTTGTCCGGTCCCGCGGTCACGCCAAATGTCGATCCCGGATACCCCTGCCAGACAAACGTCGCCACCGCGCCGGCAGGCAGCGTGTAGCTGATGTTCTGCCCGCGCCACGTGATGTTGAACATGTTCGGATTGCTCGCCGCATTCAGCACCACTACGGCAATCGATCCATCAGGATTCTTGAATGCCACGTCCTCCACGTTGCCCGACCCGAAGGAATTCGAATCGATTCGGTACGCCCCCGTCTGCACGTACTTCGATAGGTGCCCGAGCACGTAGTACTCCACGTTGCGCTCGACGGTCGCCGGAGTTGTGCTGGTGTCAATCGTCACCACGCCGCGGCAATCCGTGCATCCGTTCTGCACCGTCGGTCCGCCGGTTGCGTCCAGATCCATGTTCCACAGGGTTACACTCTTGCCCCAGTTACGCAGCACGTCGATCACGTCGTTCTCAACCATGTAGGGCAAATTGCTGGCAAAATCCGGCGCATAATAGCCGCCCGTGCATTCGGTGAACCAGATTGGCGTCCCGGGTTGCAAATCATGGATCGCATTCTGCGCCGCCGTCACATCTGCCCGCGTAGCAGTGGAATGAAACGCCCGCGAGAAACGGCCGCACCGCCGGGTTGCGCAGCAGCAGTTCGGGATAGAGCGGGTTGTCCCAGTTGTGCTCGTAGCCCAGAATCCCCGGCGTCGCATCGTTCGGATCCGTGTTCTGGTTCGCAAAGTTCCATCCAAGGTTGCGGAATCGCTGTGCCACCAGGGCCGGCCCCAGGTGCTGGCTGATGAAGTTGCCTTCATCCAGCGGTGTCATGAACATCGTGGGGTATCCGCCGGTCTCATACAGCGGCTCATTCTGCACCGCGACGTAGTTAATCGGGAATCCCATTGGCCTCGTACGCCTGGATGAACTTCGTGAAGTATTTCGCAAGTGCCGGGAAGTACTGCGTGTTCAGCGTGCCCCCGCCGGTGGACCCGCTGGTCTTCATCCACGCGGGCGGCGACCACGGCAGCGCCATCACCTTGATCTGTGGATTCACGGCCAGCGCCGCCTTGATTGTGGGAATGATGTAGGCCTGGTCGTGCGCGATGGAAAACTGCGTCATATCCGGGTCAGTCTCCCCCGGAGCCACGTCGTCGTAGGTGTAGTTGCTCAACGCCAGGTCAGTTGCACCCATCGGCTGGCGCAGGAAACTCAGGTGGATGCCGTTCGGCCCAGAACAGGTCCTGCATCGTCGCTTCGCGCTGCGCCGGCGTCAGCTTCTCCCACATCAGGTAAGCCGCCGAGTCCGTAAACGACGCGCCCACTCCATCGAGCGTCTGATACCGCACCGTGTCGTCCACGTTGATGTTGAGCGTGCCGCCAGTTCCGGGGACAAACGTCAACGACGGCTGCGGGCTCAGCAGTGCCGACTGATCGGCATTCGTCTGCACCACGCTGACTGTCTGCGCATCTGCCGAAATCGCCATCGCCACGAATGCGGCGAAGGTGGAGAGGAGGTTGAAGCGAAAAGAGGAGGGAAAGGAGCCCAGGAGGGGGAAGAACTTCATGGGTGCATCCTGTCGGTTTGAATTTGCGGACGCCGCGGCGAGCGATTTGCAGGCGACAAAGTATGTACCACCGCAAATTTACCGTCGTCAAGGGCAATCGATTGTCCTCTCAAGGAAGCGCCGTAGCGTCAGCGATTCCAAATTGAAGGGCTGGTCCCGGCGGGATTCGCGGCGAGGGCATGTTGCCTAAGACAGGCGAAGGAAAAGAGTAATCGTGCCCGCGTTGGCTGTGTGCGATCTCCTGCAATAGGGTCCCTTGCGCGACGTATGCCTGAAATCTGCGGGGTGGAGGCCCGAGGAACTACACTGATCGCAAATCCGTGAAGCCAAAGCCACATCTCAACGAAGCCGGCCTTTACGACTACGCCGTCAAAGCCCTCGGCCGGCACATGCGCACTGAAGTCGAGCTGCGCCGCCTGATGCACCAGCGCGTCGAACCCGGCCCGCGCGGCGACGAAGTCATCAGCGCCGTTGTGGCGAGACTCAGAGAGCAACGTTATCTGGACGATCAGTCCTATGCCGAAACCTATGCCCGCCTGCGGAAGGAAAACGAGAAATTCGGCCAGCGCCGCGTGCGGCAGGATCTGCGGCAGAAAGGTGTACCGGCCAGCCTCGTCGACAAGACCATCGACGAAAGCTACGCCAACACCGACGAAGAAAAACTAGCGCGTCTGCATCTCGAACGAAAACGCATTCGGAAGCCCACGAACGAAAAAGAAACCGCCCGCATCATGCGCCGCCTGGTCGCCGCGGGATTTTCAACCGGTGTGATCTACAAGATCCTCCGCCAGTGGGACGTCCCGGACGAATCGCTCTCGGCGCTCGACAACCTAGAAGAAGAACCGCAGCAGGAGTGATCGCTAACTTGCCACCAACGCGGGGTGCCCCATCCTTGAATCGTTTTGTGATTCAAGGGTGGGAAAGCGCGAACCCAGGCCTTCAGGCCCGGAATCAACGGCCCCGTCTACTTTGATCCGGTCCGCTCTCCCGCAATCGCATCCCGAATCTTCGCGAGCGGCGCATCAACAAACTCGATCTCATCCCCGTTGTGCCGAATTCCGAGCTCGGTCCACAGCGTGTCGAGATCGACGCTGACCGGCGCATCTTTCCACTTCGCATACTGGTCCGTGAGCACGTGCGTTCCCGTGGCTTCGTCGCCGATCGCGAGCGCCCTGGGCAGATCCCAGTCGTGATTAATCGTTCCGCCATGAGCGACGATGGCGCGCAGTGCATCGCGCAGCCCCTTCTGATTGTGGGTCTCGCGACGAATCTCGACGTCGGCAGCCAGGCAGAACATCGCGCCGCCCCAATAGGTCCGACCCCAGGTGTGTGTGTGATCCAGACCCTGATCGCCGGTTTGCGGCTCGCCCTGGTGCATGTCGCGCACCATGTCGTGCCACACCTTGCGCGCGGTCAGCTCGCCGGTCATCACCCGTGCCAGAGGCTCGACGTAGGTAGCCAGGCCCTCCTCCATCCAGTGCTCATCGTCGGGCAGGCTGGGAAACGCCGTGTGCACCAACTCGTGCGTCATCATCCAGTCATCTTTCAAATCATCTTCGGTGGCGTGCTGGCCGATGTGGATCCTCGTCATCGCCGTAAAGCCAGCCATGTCGCCCCACGTCGTTCCGTTGCCGATGCCGTCGCGATCGGGCCAAGGCACGACCAGAATGCGGTCGCGATCAACCGGGAATCGCCCATAGTAAGCAGTCACCGCCGATGCTGCCGCCCGGATGTGCGCGAGAATCTGGTCCTGCGTAAGGTCGAGCGGGCCGGCGGCGAAGTCGACCTGCAGCGCCGCTCCGCCGATCTTCAGTTCGCGGGACGCAACGATGGTGAGCCCGCGACCGGGCTGCGCTGTAGCCATGGCGGGCAGCGCAATCGCCACCATGGCGGCGAGGCATGCGGCAAAGAGCAGAATCCGGGCCCGCCGGTAAGCGTCCATGCATTGTTGGACGAAGAAGAAGCCGGCGCGGACGCCGTATGCGTCCCCGTTCGTCACATATCAGGGAGTCTTGGAGGCAAGGATATCGAGCTTCTCGATCTGCGGAGGCTTGGCGAGCAACTCGTTCGCTTTAGCCATGAGAGCCTTGGCGATTTCGCCGGAGAGGTGGGCGTTGCGGCCAGCCTCGTCCTTGAACGTATCGAAGATGCCGAATTTTGCCGGACCGAGCTTTACGGCGTACCACGTGGTTGTGCCGGGTTCAGCGGCGGCGAGCGGTTGTGCCGACTTCAAGAACTCCTCGACTTCCTTCTCCTTGCCGGGTCTGGCTTCGAGCAGCGCGAGCAATGCGAACTTATCCACGGATGTCCCCCTGTGCTGTAGATGAGATGCGCCAACGGCGACCGCGATTCGTTCTGTCCTGAACTGCTAATGCAGCGAGGAGATTTACCCAGGAATGGTTCGACGCAGAACGGTCCCGCGAAGCGGGGAGTAGCCCCACCGCAGGTGGTTACACTGGTAAGGACATGCAATTCCGCACGGGAAACGAAATTCGCGAGCTGTTTCTGCGCTTCTTTGAGACGAAGGGGCACCGCCGGGTGCACTCCTCGTCGCTGGTGCCCGCCAACGATCCGACGCTGCTGTTTACCAACGCCGGCATGAACCAGTTCAAGGATGTTTTTCTCGGTGCTGAGAAGCGCGACTATCGCCGGGCCACCACATCCCAGAAATGCGTCCGCGCCGGCGGCAAGCATAACGACCTCGAGAATGTCGGCTTTACGCGCCGTCACCACACCTTCTTCGAGATGCTGGGCAACTTCAGCTTCGGCGACTACTTCAAGCGCGACGCCATCGCCTTCGCCTGGGAACTGGTCACGAGCCCGGAGTGGATGGGCATTCCCAAAGACCGCCTCTACGTCACCATCTTCGAAGGCGATGCCGAGGTTCCGCGCGACGACGAAGCCGAGCAGTACTGGATCGAGACGGGCGTTCCCAAAGAGCGCATCTTCACCTACGGCCGCAAGGACAACTTCTGGCAGATGGGCGAGACCGGCCCCTGCGGCCCCTGTTCGGAGATCTTCTACGACATGGGCATCGAAGCCGCCGAAACGCCCGGCGTCGATCTGCCTTTCGGAAAAGACGAAGCCCGCTACGTCGAAATCTGGAACCTCGTCTTCATGCAGTTCGATCGGTCGGCGATCGGAACTGAGGGCAACGTAACCTATACGCTGACGCCACTACCCAAGCCCTCCATCGACACCGGCATGGGCCTCGAGCGCGTTGCCGCCGTCCTGCAAAACAAAATCAGCAACTTCGAGACGGATTTGTTTACGCCGCTGATCGCCCGCGCCGCTGAGTTGACAGGTCTTGTAAAAGGGCACGACTTCAGTCGGGCCGAAAAGGACGCAAATAAGGATGGGGCTTTAGCCCCTGAGGGAATCGACGCTCTCACCAGCAACGCCAGCCTTCGCATCATCGCCGACCACGCCCGCGCCGCAACTTTCCTCATCAACGACGGCGTATTGCCTTCGAACGAAGGCCGCGGCTACGTGCTGCGCAAGATCATGCGTCGCGCCATCCGTCACGGACGCCTGCTCGGACAGGAAAAGCCGTTCCTCAATCAGATGGTCTTTGCCGTCCGCGACCTGATGCAGGGCGCCTATCCCGAACTGATCGATTCCGCCGCCCGCGTCGCCAGAGTCGTCGAAGCCGAAGAGAAGCAATTCGATCGCGTGCTCAAGATCGGCCTCACGCGCCTCGATGAAGAGCTCAAAGGCAACTTCACCGGCGACAAGGCCTTTCATCTCTACGAAACCTTCGGCCTTCCGCTCGACTTCATGGTCGATGCCGCTCGCGATGCCGGCGTGCACGTTCGATCACGAGGGCTTCGAGAAGGCCCGCGCAGAAGAGCAAGCCCGCGCCCGCGCCAGCTGGAAAGGCGGCAGCCAGAAATCCGCCAGCCCCGCCTTCCGCGATCTCGCCAAGACCGACTTCCTCGGCTACAAGCAGCTCAACGCCAACGACGCCGAAGTCCTCGCCATCGTCAAAGACGGTGTCGGCGTTCCCGCGGCCAAGCCCGGCGATCAGGTCGAAGTCGTCCTCGACCACACCAGCTTCTACGGCGACTCCGGCGGCCAGATCGGCGACACCGGCTGGTTCACCTCCACCGACGGCAACACCACCATCGCCGAAATCACCGGCTGCGTTCTCCCCGTGCAGGGCGTCCGCGCCCACAAGGCCATCCTCAAGCAGGACCTCGCAGTCGGCGATCACGTCAACACCGTCGTCGACGGCGCTCGCCGCGACACCATCAAGCGCAACCACACCGGCACGCACCTGCTCCACGCCGCCCTGCGCCAGGTCCTCGGCACCCACGTCAAGCAGGCCGGCTCCGCGGTGCACCCTGACCGCCTGCGCTTCGACTTCTCCCACTTCGCCCAGGTCGCCGACGAAGAACTGCAGGAGATCGAAGACATCGTCAACCGCGAAGTGCTCGCCAACGCCAAAGTCGAAACCCTTGTCGACGTGCCCATCGAAGTCGCCGTCAACGAGTACCACGCCATGGCGCTCTTCGGCGAGAAGTACGGCGACAAGGTGCGCGTGGTCAAGCTGTCCGACGGCTTCTCGACCGAGCTCTGCGGCGGCACGCACACCGCGGCCACCGGCGAAATCGGCCTGCTCAAGCTGACCGGCGAAAGCGCCGTTTCCTCGGGCGTTCGCCGCATTGAGGCCATCAGCGGACTCGGTTCGCTCGATACCTTCCGCCGCGACTTCGAGGTGGCCAAGCTGGCCGGGCAGTATGTGCCGTCGGTCGACAACCTGACCGAAGGTCTCCGCGCCAAGTTTGCCGCGCAGGAAGACGAGCTGAAGCATCTGCGCCGCGAGCTCGAAGAGGCGCGCATGAAGTCGGCTGCCGGCGGACTGGACGAAGCCGTTCAGTCGCGCCACTGAAGTGAAAGGGGTCAAGGTGCTGACGCACCGCGCCGATTCGCTGGAGCGCGGCCAGTTGCGCACGCTGGTCGACAACCTCAAGCAGAAGCTCGGCGAAGGCGTGGTGGTGCTGGCTTCGGCACAGCCCGAGGGCAAAGTCGCCATCATCGCCGGCGTCACGCCGGGGCTGACGAAGCGCATCCAGGCGGGCAAGCTGGTGGGAGCGGTGGCAAAGCTCGTCGGCGGCTCAGGCGGTGGCAAGCCCGAAATCGCCGAAGCCGGCGGCAAGGATCAGTCGCAGATCGACGCCGCGCTCCATGCTGCGCCCGGCATCGTATCGGAATTGCTCTAGTCTGTCCGCGAGCGAATGTGGAAGGTATAGGCTACGCCTCCTTCGACAATCGGATAGATGTGAAATGGGGCCGCGTCCTTGTTCCAGCTCGCGAGTTGCGATGTCAACGCATTCGCGAACCCAGGGAAAGTAGCCGCAGGCTGGCAGTTGGTCCCTGCTGAAGAACAGACTTGGCCTGACAGGTCGATAGTAGCGTGGGGAGTGCCAATAAATGCGACGCCGGCCTCGAACGGGAAGGTCAAGTGTTTATCCGATCTGGAAACGATGCGGCCGTAGCCAGCCGTCAGAAGCAGCCCGTTCCCGCCCAGAGTGAGACGCGCCGTTCCATGCAGGGGATCGGCGTTGTCTGAGTACCAGTCGACATTGTTCAGCGTTATTACGGCATTCGGCTGTCCCTGCAGATCCACGCGAAGCCGGTCGTCGTTAAAAAGCAGATATCCGGCGCTTAGGCGGAGCGGCATGCGAAGGGGATAGAAGTCCGCGAGGGCGCCAACGTTTGCGAACTCGGCGTCTGCAGCGATCCTGACTCCAGTGCGAGTGAGGCTGTGATTCACGGGAAGGTAGTTGCCGAAGATTCGCACATCGAGATAAGGCGAAACATTGGTGGATAGATGCTCGCCCAACCCCAGCGACGAAAGAGACGTGTAGGACGTGAATCGGGAGAACCTCTCGACGCGATAGGCCGAGGGATCAATTTGACCGCCGGCTGCGAATGCGGGAAGTGCAGGGGTAAACGCAGACCACTGCGACGAGCAGCAATCCGCTGCCGGCAAATGGGATTGGGCGACAAGCGCACATGGCGTCGGGAGTACGGCCAGCATTGCACTCAACAGTGCAACGCGGAGGCAATTGTGGCTAGCAGATACGATGCTGGATTGAGCCAATCTCTTGGTTGGTGGGCTTAGCAACTGATGATCCGCCCAACGGTACCTCCTCCTGCCGGATTCGGGATCTTACCTTCGCCGTGGTTTGATGCAAGGATAGCGCAATGCGTGGGTTCCGGCCCAGCGGCGAAATCAGCTAGCGAGGGCCAGCGTGGAAGGTGTAAGCCACTCCTGCGGAAACGATGGGGTAGGTCTTCAGCGGATCGAGATCCCCAGTCCACCTGCCGACTTGCTCGTGGAGATCGTTCTGAACCTGGACGGCGATGGGATTGTTGGGGTCGGAGATACTCATGCATTCGGTCTGCCCCTTGTCGTAGCACGCCCATCCGGTCAGATTCACATTGACGGCCGGCGCACCCACAAATGCTGCTCCGACTTCAAAAGGAAACGACCAGTGTCCGTTGCGCGCGAGGGGATTTCCCCATCCCCCGGTAATGGTGAAAGCCGGCCGCGTGGAGTGCAGATTGAGCAGCGCGGTTCCGCTTACAGGTGTGGCACCAGTGGCTGCGCTGGCGTTTGCCGAGTAGAACGTGTCGCCGTTCAAAGTGAAGCTGGTGCCCGAGGCGACAGTATCGGTCGCGGTGACCCGATTCTGGCTGTAGAACAGCACGCCGGGACTGATCCGAAAACCTGAATGGAACGGATAGACGTCAAGCGAGGTGCGCGCGGAGGCAAGTTTCAGTTGCGCCTTTGCGGCAAATCCATTGGTGTTGAAGGGGATGCCGTAGTCGAAGAAGCTGCCGGAAGCGCGCAGGTTCAAATGTGGATTGAGGTTGGTTGTCACTCCCGCCCCGAAACCAAGCGGGGAATTCTCGCTGCTCACCGAGAGCCGCGAGAATGGGCGGATGGCCACCGGAATCGCCGGGCTGGCCTGGCCAACCGGCACCCTCTCTTCGCCGGAAATGAAGTTTGCAGAGAGAGCGGCGGATTGGGCGTCGAGATTGACCGAAGATGCCATCAAGAGAGCGAAAAAAAGGAAGGAAAAAAGGCGATTCATAAAGAGAATCCTGAAAATCTATAAGATTAAGCAAACCGTCAGAAGCCATCCCCGAAGGTTCGAGGCCTCTTGGACTATTGATCGACTTCGTATACACAACTGTGATCCATTTCTTCAAAAAGTTATTGTCGAATTGGTTAAAAAGCACCCATCCTGGACTCGAAAGTAATCGACCGCGTCAAAAGGTGAAAGGAATGAGACGAATCACCTGGGGGCATCGTTTGGTGCGGAGGAGAGGCAAAAGGTTGCCTGAGAGAGCCAAGAATGTCTGCACCTGCTTGCACACGCAGGTTTTACAGATTGGGAATAGTACCTCCGGGTTCGCAGGTTTTCACTCAAGATTTGCTTGATTGCTGGTATATTGAAAAGGCTGGTAACTGTGATGGCCCCGGGAAGATCACAGACTGGATGGAAGCACTTGCTTTCATTCTTCCCCAATCAACTTTCTCTGTCGACGGCAGAACCCAACGGATGGACCTGTGAGATACCTTCACCCAAGTGAGGATGGCGAAGCCTTGCAAGGCAGCGTAAATCCGAGCTGTATTTCAGGCATCTACATGCCCCCGCAGGTCACTGAAGTAACCGGGGGAACGCGGTGGTTCGCGGTTTACACGACCTGCCGTCACGAGAAGCGGATTGCGCAGCACCTGACGGAAGCGCGAAATCGAGCATTACCTCCCGTTGTATCGTTCCGACCGGAAATGGCGAGACGGGTCGAGAGTAACGCTGGAACTCCCACTCTTTCCCAGCTACATTTTCGTCCGGATCAAGCGTTCGGAACGGGTAAGTGTTCTGAGTGTTCCCGGCGCACTGGCCGTAGTTGGAGGAACCGGGGGAGAACCTGCGCCGGTTCCGGACACGGCGATTGACGCTCTGCGACTGGCATTGCAGGAGCACCGGATTGAACCGCATCCGCTGCTTCAAGTGGGCCAGTTGGCGCGGATCCGGTCGGGTGCCTTTGCGGGCATGGAAGGCGTGGTAGTTCGCAGGAAGAGTGGTTTTCGAGTGGTGTTGACTCTCGAGCAGATCATGCAGAGTATCGCGGTCGAAGTGGATGAGAACGACCTGGAACCCTTGGCAGAATCCAGGAACCTGACTGAGTTGTAAAGCCAGAGCGCATCTCCTGCACTTGTGTGTCTGATAGGGCAGGTTGATTTTCATGCAGAATGCGCGAGGCGAATGATTCGTAATCTTCTCCTAATCCATAAGCAGTAGATCGGCCGGCGGAAAGCCGGCGCAAAGAAATCCTCGCCAAGACAGAGCACACACCGGGCAGCACAACCAAAGAACCTGCATCTTACGGCTTTTTGCAGTTTGTTCAATTCCAGATGGCTGTCCTGCGTTGCAGAAGTGTCGAAGAAACAGCGGTCGGTTTCCATGGGAAACCCGACGAGCATCGATCTTGAGACCCCAGCTTAAGACAAGCAGCGAGAGGGCATATGACTGGACCATCTGGCTCGGCAAGAGGCAGTACGGAAGAGCGCATTCTGACTACCGCTGCGTCCTTGTTTGCCCAATTCGGGTACAACGGGGTGAGCACACGAGAAATCGCTTCGGCGGCGGAAGTCAATGAAGTAACAATCTATCGGCATTATCCCACGCAAACGCGACCTGTACCTTGCAGTGCTTGGGACTGAGTTGCAACGTGTCCATCTGCGTGGTGAATTGCTGACGCGGCTGGCCGAGGCTCAGAACGGGCGCACAGCTCTGGCTTGCACCTTCGAGTTGATCGCAACAACACTCCAGCAGCAACCGCAATTACTGCGGCTGCTTCAGTACAGCGCCCTGGAATTGAGCGACGATCTGGATCCGCTGCTTCGCCGCCATCTTGGAGAGTTGGTCGAGGTGGTGGCTCGATACCTGGAGCCCTGGATTCAGCGCGGCGAATTGCGCTGCACCAATGCAAAGACACTGGTGCTTACGCTGATTGCGATTGTTCTAAGCCGCGGTCCTCTGCGCCGCGTTTTTCTGGGCGATGTGGAGAATCTGAATTCCCTGTTCGAGACGTATTCGGAATTTTGCCTTGCCTGATAGTGCGGCCACAACTTTGAATCTGCGAGCGGTGATTGCAAGAGGACTTCAACCTGCAATCGGGCTTCGATTGTAGATATGGTTGCCGCAGTCCACGCGAAAAGGAGAACTACAGTTCATGAATCTCAGGGGTAAAGCGGCAGTCGTATGCGGCGGCGGCGGATTCATAGGCGGCCATCTCGTGAAGAGCCTAATTGCCAACGGGGTCAATGTCATTCGTGCAGTCGATCTGAAGCCAATGGATGAGTGGTACCAGGTATCTCCCGAAGTGGAGAACGTGGTTGCAGACCTGAAGGACAGAGAAAGCTGCTACCGCGTGACCCAGGGGGCGGAAATGGTCTTCCAGCTCGCCGCCGACATGGGCGGAATGGGATTCATTGAGAACAACAAGGCGCTGTGCATGCTGAGCGTGCTGACCAACACGCACATGCTGCTGGCGGCGCGCGATTGCGGCGTGGAACGCTTCTTCTACTCTTCGTCGGCCTGTGTCTACAACGGCGACAAGCAAAAGGATCCGCACGTGATTCCGTTGAAGGAGTCGGATGCGTACCCGGCGCTGCCGGAAGACGGCTACGGATGGGAGAAGCTCTTCAGCGAGCGGATGTGCCGGCACTTCGAGGAAGACTTCGGGATGCAGTGCAGAGTGGCGCGCTTCCACAACGTATACGGACCGCATGGCACCTGGACGGGCGGACGCGAGAAGGCGCCGGCCGCGATCTGCCGCAAAGTGCTGGAAGCCAAGACTTTCGGGCAAGCATGAAATAGAGATCTGGGGTGACGGCCATCAGACTCGCAGCTTCATGTATATCGACGACTGCACCAAGGGAACGATGGCAATCACCGAAAGCGAAATCCACGAGCCGCTGAACCTTGGATCGAGCGAGCTGGTGACGATCAATCAGCTTGTCGACATTGTCGAGGATATCGCGGGCCTGAAGCTGAAGCGCCGCTACAAGCTCGATGCGCCGAAGGGCGTGAACGGCCGCAACAGCGACAACACCAGGATTCTCGAGTGCCTGGGCTGGGAACCATCCATCCGGCTCAGGAATGGACTTGAGAAGACCTTTGACTGGATCCAGAAAGAAATGCTTACCCTTGCCCACGCCTGAGCACGTATTGAGCGTGGTGCTCCGATCAAAAGTGAACTCACCACCGGAGAGATCTCAGATGCGCGAGTCATTAGATGAACGGCAAATCCTGGGAGTGAATTTTTATGTTGGCGACGTGCAGGGCGCAATTCGCCGGCTTGCGTCGGGCGGGTTGCTGGTTGTGCCTGCCGCGCCGGCGCTGAAGGATGTCGCCTGGAACGAAGACTACCGGGAGGCGCTTACCAACGCGGATTTGGCCATCGCCGATTCGGCATTCATGGTGCTGATCTGGAATCTGCTGGAGGGTGACTCAATCAGGCGTCTTTCGGGACTGAAATACCTGCGGGCGTTGTTACGGCAGGAGGATGTTCGTGCGCCCGGAAACACATTCTGGGTAATGTCGGGCAGCGCGAGCGCCCGCAAGAACCTGGCCTGGCTGAGTTCCCAGGGGATTGCGGTTCCGCCGGAGTTTGTTTATGAGGCTCCCATGTACGGCAGCAAGATCGAGGATCGGTGTCTGATCGAGAGACTGCAGTCGCTGCGGCCCAGGCACGTCGTAATCACAATCGGCGGCGGTACCCAGGAGCGGCTGGGCCTCTACCTGAAGCGCAACCTTGATTATCTTCCGGCTATCCACTGTATCGGCGCGGCGATCGCGTTCCTGAGCGGCGACCAGGTGCGAATTCCCAATTGGGCAGACCGGCTTTACCTCGGCTGGCTGTTCCGTTGTTTTTCCTCGCCACGGCGTTTCGTGCCGCGATACTTTTCCGCGCCCCAGCTGATTCCGCTCCTCTGGCGGTATCGGGATCAGCTTCCCGTGTCTGACGACAGCCGGCAGGCGTTGACGCAGGTGGAGTAGAGTTTGAAGTGCGATCACACAGCAGCTGGAACTGGAGAATCTCTCGAGATGAACGGGAAAAGTCAATCGGCATCCATTGCCGTTGTTGGTTCGGGCTATGTCGGTCTGGTAGCTGCCGCATGTTTTGCGGAGATCGGGCATCGCGTGGTCTGCGTCGACAACGATGAATCGAAGGTGCGCATGTTGCAAGAGGGCGGGATTCCGATCCACGAGGAGCACCTGCCCGTATTGCTTGAACGTCACCGGGGCAAGTCGCTGGAGTTTACGTCGGATTTGAAAGCGGCGACACAAGCCGCACAGGCCATTTTTATCGCGGTCGGCACTCCGCAGAGTCAGACGGGCAGTGCGGATCTTTCGTATGTGGATGCGGTAGCCAGCGAGATTGCGCGCTCTATCGATTCCTACAAGGTGATTGTCGAGAAGAGCACGGTTCCGGTGTACACAAACGAGTGGATTCGCCGGGTAATCGAGCGAAACGGGGTGCCGAAGGATCTTTTCGATGTCACGTCGAACCCGGAGTTTCTGCGCGAAGGCACCGCAGTTGTCGATTTTCTGCATGCGGACCGCATTGTGATCGGGGCGGCGACCGAAATGGCCGCGGATCTGCTGAAGAAGATCTATCTGCCGCTGACGAGTGGCGAGTACTACAACGTTCCCGGCTCGGTGCCGGGTCCACGCACTGCGACCGAAGCTCCGCCGATCCTCCACACCTCGACCAAGGCGGCGGAGATTATCAAGCACGCCTCAAACGCCCTGCTGGCGACCAAGATTTCATTCATCAACGTCGTTGCCAACATCTGCGAAGCTGCCGGGGCGGATGTGGAAGAAGTAGCGCGGGGCATCGGCATGGATACTCGCATCGGCCCGAAGTTCCTGCGCGCCGGCGTCGGCTACGGCGGCTCGTGCTTTCCGAAGGACGTGGCGGCATTCCGGCATGTTGCGGAACAGGTAGGCGTGGAGTTCGGGTTGCTGCACGAGGTAGAAAAGATCAACGAGGAACAGAAGCAGCGATTTTTCCAGAAAATCCGCTCAGCGCTCTGGACTTTTCGTGGCAAGAAAATCGGCGTCCTTGGCCTGGCATTCAAGGGCGGCACCGACGACGTTCGCGAATCCCCGGCGCTCGACATCGTGCAAAAGCTCCTGGCCGAAGGCTGTCTGATCTGCGCCTATGATCCCGCGGCGGCGAGCCGCTGTAAAGAGATCATTCCGCAGGCATCGAGCATGCGCTATGTCGATGAGCCCTACGCGGCAGCACAGGATGCCGATGCGCTGCTGATCCTGAATGACTGGCAGGAATTTGCCGAACTCGACCTGGCCAAGCTGCACTACACCCTGCGCTATCCGATCGTGATTGATGGTAGAAACCTGTACGACCCGGCAACGATGACGAAGGCAGGATTTACTTATCTGAGCGTGGGTAGGCCGGGTCTTGCGCAGCCGCTGGATCCAGTTGCCGCCTTTTTCCTGCCCCGTCGCAGAGACGGAGCAAAGGTGTAGACGCCAGCACAACCTTTGCGCAGAAGATTGCACTCATAGGATTGAGCGTAGGTCTTGCACGAAGGTGGAATACCTGCCGGGACGATGTTGCCGATAACCTCAATGAGAAAAGCGATCAAAAGGACGACCGTTCAATGCGCGTGCTGATTACCGGTGCTGCCGGCTTTCTTGGCTCTCACCTTACCGACGCTTTGCTGGCAGAAGGACACCATGTATTGGGTGTCGACAATCTGTGTACCGGCTCCCTTGAGAACCTCAGGCATCTTGAGTCGGAATCGAAATTCGAATTTGTCGAACACGATATCTGTGCTCCTTTTGATCCGGAACACGTGGATTACGTGTTCAACTTTGCGTCACCAGCCAGCCCGGAAGACTACATGCGGCTGGGAATTGAAACCCTGATGGTTGGTTCCGCGGGAACGCGCAACGTGCTGGAGATTGCGAAGAAGTACGGGGCAAAGTTTCTGCATGCATCGACGTCCGAGTGCTATGGAGATCCTGACGAGCATCCGCAGACGGAGGAATACTGGGGACACGTGAACCCGATCGGGCCGCGCTCGGTCTACGACGAGGCCAAGAGATTCTCAGAGGCGCTGGTGACGGCGTATCACCGGTACGAGAAAGTCGACACGCGGCTGGTGAGGATTTTCAACACCTACGGTCCGCGGTTGCAGATGAATGATGGGCGCGTAATTTCAAATTTTCTGACCCAGGCGCTGCGCGGCGATGATCTGACAATTTACGGCGACGGCAGCCAGACGCGGAGCTTTTGCTACGTTTCGGATGAGATCGACGGAATCCTGAGACTCTCGCGCAGCAGTGAACACGCTCCGGTCAACATTGGGAACCCGACGGAATGGACGATCCTGGAGTGCGCGAAAGCAGTATTGCGCGTGACGGAGTCGAAGAGCACGATCGTGTAACGTCCCCTTCCGCAAGACGATCCTTCGCAGCGTCAGCCCGACATCAGCAAGGCCCGGCGTTTGCTGAATTGGGAGCCCAAAATCGATCTGGAAACCGGGCTGAAATTAAGCCTGGACTATTTCAGAACCTGTGTTGAGGCTGCAGCCTAATCTAAAACCAAGCCAAACAGAACGATCACGGCCTGTACGATGGATACGACGATCTACGACGGCCGGGGGACACTATTGTGAGAAGAGCGCTGATAACCGGAGTGACGGGGCAGGACGGTTCCTACCTGGCGCAACTATTGCTGCAAAAAGGATACGAAGTACACGGAATCAAGCGCCGGGCCTCCCTGTTCAACACCAACCGGATCGACCATATCTACGAGGATCCGCATGCAAAAGGTCGTCATTTCATGCTTCATTATGGAGACCTGACCGATTCGAGCAGCCTGATCCAGATTGTGCAGAAGGTGAAGCCGGACGAGATCTACAATCTTGCCGCGCAGAGCCATGTCAAAGTTTCGTTTGAGGAGCCGGAGTATACGGCAAACTCGGATGCGCTCGGCGCGTTGCGCCTGCTGGAAGCGATTCGGATTTCGGGCCTCGAGAAAGCGACCCGGTTCTACCAGGCGTCCACGTCCGAGATGTTCGGCCTGGTGCAGGAGATTCCGCAGAAAGAGACAACTCCCTTTTATCCGCGGTCACCGTACGCGGTCGCAAAGCTCTACGCCTACTGGATTACGGTGAACTATCGCGAAGCCTACGGGATCTACGCATGCAACGGGATCATGTTCAATCATGAGTCGCCAAGTCGCGGCGAGACATTTGTGACGCGCAAAATCACGCGCGGACTGGCGCGGATCAAGATGGGATTGCAGGACCGGCTGTACCTGGGGAATCTGGACGCGCTGCGCGATTGGGGACATGCCCGGGACTACGTGGAAATGCAGTGGCGGATGTTGCAGCAAAACGAGCCGAAGGACTATGTGATCGCGACGGGCGAGCAGCACAGCGTGCGCGAATTCGTCGATCTGGCGTCGAACTTCCTCGGAATGGAAATCAAGTGGGAAGGCGCAGGTGCAGAAGAGAGGGGTGTCGATAAAAATGGCGATGTGATCGTGGCCGTCGATCCCCGCTATTATCGCCCAACCGAGGTGGAGACGCTGCTTGGTGATGCGACCAGGGCGCGCCTCGAACTGGGATGGAAGCCGAAGGTGACATTCCGCGAACTTGTGAAAGAGATGGTCGACGAGGACCTGAAGACCGCGGAGAAGGATGCCCTGGTCAGAAAGCACGGCTACGTCGTTTTCAACCATCACGAGAACTAGGACGGGACCGGAGATGATGAAGAAGGATAGCCGGATTTTCGTCGCGGGACATCGCGGTCTTGCGGGATCTGCGATTTGCCGGGTCCTGAAGCAGCACGGATATGGGAACCTGGTCTTTCGTACCCATGCGGAATTGGATTTGACGGATCGCACGGCCGTACTTCATTTCCTTGAGCACGAACGTCCCGAATATGTGTTTCTCGCGGCGGCCAAAGTTGGCGGAATACTTGCCAACGACACTTATCCCGCAGACTTCATTCGCGAAAACCTGGAAATCGAAACCAGCGTCATTGATGCCAGTTACCGCAGCGGAGTGAAACGGTTATTGTTTCTCGGTTCCAGCTGCATCTATCCCAAGCTCGCTCCCCAGCCCATCAAGGAAGAGTATTTGCTCACGGGGCCTCTGGAGCCTACGAACCGGGCATACGCGCTGGCCAAGATTGCGGGAATCGAGATGTGCTGGTCCTACAACCGGCAGTACGGCACGCAGTATCTCGCCGCCATGCCGACAAACCTCTATGGCCCTGGCGACAATTTCGATTTACGGGGATCGCACGTGCTGCCCGCGCTGATGCGAAAGGTAGTCGAGGCCAAACGCGCCGGAGAAACCAGGCTGGCGGTGTGGGGCACAGGAAAGCCACGCAGGGAATTCCTCTATAGCGATGACCTGGCTGAGGCGTGCATCCACCTGATGAGCTTGCCTGACACAGAATACGAGCTCCTGATTTCAGGCGAGCAGGCGCCCTTGATCAACATTGGCACAGGCGAAGATTTAACCATTCGCGAACTGGCAGAACTGGTGGCGCGTGTCCTTGATTTTGACTGCGAGCTCATATTCGACACGTCCCAGCAGGATGGAACACCGCAGAAACTCCTCGATGTAAGCCGAATCCATGCTCTCGGGTGGAAGGCGAAGGTCAGCCTCGAGGATGGAATTCGGCTGACCTATGAATCGGTACGACCGCAACTGGAATTTGCTTCGTTTTGACCGCAAGTGACGGCCCAGGGCAACGGCGAGCAGTCCTGCTGTCATTCAAACGTGCCGCCCGTCTCTCTAACATCGGTCTTCTGACCCAAAGAAGGACAATGGCTTTAAGAAACACTACGCTGATCATCGCTGGATTGTTGCTACTCCAGCCAGCTTTCATCGCAGCCCAGGAGCAGCGTCCTGCTCTGGTCCCCCTTTCACAAGGCTCAGGTGCAGGAGCGTCCGCTGCGTCGGGCGCATCAGCCGGGTCGATCGGAGGCCTTTCCGATGGGCCGATCACGCCGGGCGAGATCGTGCACATCAATGTGTTCGATGCGCCGGAGTTCTCGCTGATCACGCGTGTCTCCGACAGCGGTGAGGTGCCCTATCCGATCCTCGGCTCCTTCCATATTGGAGGCCTGAACAGCAGCGCCGCCGCGAGCACGCTGGCAAAGCAGCTGAAGGACCGGAACCTTATGGTCGATCCCGAGGTCACGGTCACGGTTGATTCCTCAGACACGGGTATTACGATTCTGGGCGAGGTTCACAGCCCAGGGATCTATCCGCCGCCCGGCAAGCACGAACTCTCTGATTTGATAGCCACGGCTGGCGGACTGACCGCAAATACAGGCCGCCTCATCGAGATCACCAATGATCGGAATCCCGGCAAGAAAGAATATGTCTCATGGGATCCGACCATGCACAACACGGAAAATTTTGATCGGCCCGTCTATCCGGGCGACCGGGTGCTGGTCCGTGCGTGCGGCATCGCCTATGTAGGCGGGAACATCGCCAAGCCCGGTGCATATTCGCTTTGCGGTTCGCCCAACGTGACCTTGTCAGAAGTAGTGGCGCTGGCCGGCGGCATCGCTCCCAATGCGGCCTACAGCAAGACTTACCTGGTGCGCGCGCAACCCGACGGGACGAAGGTGGTGGAGCAGATCGACGTCAAAAAGGTGCTGACCTCGCGGGTCTCCGATCCAATCGTGCATGAGGATGACATTATCTATGTCTCGCCAAGCCCGCTGAAGGCGATTCTGAAGGCTGCTACGGGCTTCGCGCTTTCGATCGCTCCATCCTTGCTTTATATCTATCAATAGAAGGCTTGAGCGAGGCAGTGGAACGCGTTCTCGAGAATCGAGCTTCAGCTCAAGCACCTTGCGCACGGAGCAGCGTGAAGATCAGTATCGTCACTCTGTCGTTCAATCAGAGAGCCTACCTTGAAGAGGCGATGGATTCAGTTCTATCGCAGGGCTATTCCGATCTGGAGTACATCGTCGTTGATCCGGGCTCGAAAGACGGGAGCCGGGAACTGATCGAGAGCTACGGCAGTCGGATTGCCAAGGTGCTCTTCGAGCCCGATCGCGGCGCCGCCGACGGATTGAACAACGGATTTCGTCTTGCCACCGGAGATGTCTACGGGTTTCTGAATGCAGATGATGTTTTGTTTCCCGGATCGTTGAACCATGTTGCAGAGTTTTTCCGATCCAATCCCGACTACGACATGGCGATGGGCGACGGGTACAAGATCGATGGGGAGGGGAGAAAGACACGCCACTTTGTGGCTCGGGATTTTTCGGTCCGCCGATTCTTTTACGGTGGAACACAGTGGCTGCAGCAATCGACATTTTTTCGGGCGAAGGCATTCGAGCGGTCGCCCGGGTTCAACATTGAGAACCGGACGAGCTGGGACGGAGAATTGTTCCTCAACATGGCCAACCAGGGCGCGAAGATCGGCTACATCCATGCCGATCTCGGGGGCTTTCGCATTCACGAAGAATCCATCTCAGGTTCCGGCAGGTTGAACGAACAGTATCACCAGGACTGCCGCAGAATCTTTCGGCAGTTAAGAGGCCGCGAGTGGAAAGCAACGGATGAGGTATTGAGGTTTTTCTACCGGGCAGAAGGCTTGCTGAAGGGCGTAAGCGCGCGAATGCAATCGCAGGCAAGGAAGAACAGTGCATGAGGATAGCGTTTCTTTGGACGGGCCTGTCCGGATATATGAACGCATGCCTGAAGGAACTCTCCGCTCGCGACGGGGTGGAGCTGTTCGTATCGCACGAACTGCCTCGCGAGGAAGCGCCTTTCGAAGAAGGGCAGTTTGCCTGGATTCCCAACCGGCTCCCGTGGCGTTCACAGCGAGATCTCCACGATTTGGAGCGAAAGCTGAATTCATTCGGACCGAATATCATGGTTGTGCCGTCATGGCATGTGCCGGCATATCGGCGAGTGGCGCGCTCATTCGCCGGACGCTGCTGGCGGGTCATGGTGATGGATAACCCATGGCGGGGGAGCCTCAAGCAGCGACTCGGCACGATGGTTTCGCCGCTCTACGTAAAGCCAATTGCTGACGTGGTTTGGTTGCCCGGCGAGAGGCAGGCGACTTTTGCCCGGCGATTGGGTTTTTCGCAGAGCGCAATCCTCCGGGGATCCTTCACTTGCGACCATCCGGCATTTGCGGCAGTGCACCAAACGCGCATCGCTCAAGGCAAACCGCTTCCCCGGTGCTTCGTTTTTGTCGGCAGAATGGTACCGGCCAAGTGCGTAGACAAGCTGCTTGAGGCCTTCAGGATTTACCGGCAAAAGGACTCCAATCCCTGGCCGCTCATCTGTTGCGGTTCGGGTCCGCTGCGATCCAGCCTGGAGAACGAGGAGGGCATTCGCGTTGACGGGTTTGTGCAGCCGGACAAGATGCCCGAGATACTCAGTTCGGCGGGGTGTCTGATTCTGCCGAGCAGATTTGAACCCTGGGCTCTGGTGGTGCATGAGGCCGCGGCTTCGGGCAGATTGATCCTCGCGTCAGAAAACGTGGGCTCAGTTACCCACCTTGTGCAGCCCGGGTACAATGGCTTCATCTTCAATAACAACGACGTTGCGGGGCTCGCGAGCTTGATGTCTCGCGTCAGTTCCATGACTGATGCGCAACTCGATCAAATGTCCCGAGCCAGCTATTTGCTTTCACATCAATTCTCACCCAGACAATGGGCCGACACCCTTCTGCAA
Source organism: uncultured Acidobacteriaceae bacterium (assembly GCA_963774175.1). Lineage (GTDB taxonomy): Bacteria > Acidobacteriota > Terriglobia > Terriglobales > Acidobacteriaceae > Telmatobacter. The sequence goes on along the minus strand of CAVZDT010000019.1, from coordinate 159,821 downwards.
TCCTACGATCTGACCGCCGTGAAGTTGCAATGAAACTGCTGAATTCGGAATGAGATTCGGCGAACGCGCACACAAGACGCGCAATCGAAGGGTGGAAATCCCGAAGCGCGTTTAACCTCGAAATCAGTTCAAGGACATCGATTTGGCAATACGAGACAATCAAGGTTTCGATCCTGCTGCAGGAAATCCCGAACTCGCGGTCAACACCGCAAACCCCGTCGGCGGCTTTGGCGATGAGGATCCATTCGCTCGGATTGTGCAGTTTCTGAAGAAGCGAGCGTGGATCGTGGGTGTTACCATCGCCCTCGGTCTTCTGGTCAGTCGTCTGGTCAATCACTTTTCGACAAGACTTTACACGGCACAAGCCAGCATCGAGGTGGAATCGGAGGACGTATCTTCCCAATTTCGCCTCGAACAAATGCAGGACCTGCGGGGCAGTGGATACCAGCGAAAAGCTGGACACTGAGATTGAAATCCTCCACAGCAAGAATCTGGCCCTGGAGACGATCACCGAGTTACATCTCGACCCCAACCCTGATTTTGTGCCCGCTGGAACGGCAAGCGCTGGGACCTGTCGAATCCAAATGTCCGCGACGATGCTGATTGCGAATCTTCGCGGCACCATCAAAATCGTTCGCCTTGGTCATACCGACATCGTTCAAATATTCGCAACCTCGAGCAATCCTGAATTAGCCAGCTTGATCGCCAACACGCTGATCGATCGCTACATTGAGCACTCATTTCGCGAGAACTATGCGGCAACAGCCAAGATCTCGGCATGGCTCGACGACAAGCTGGGTGGGTTGAAGACGAAACTCGAAAAGAGCCAGGCACACATCCTCGATCTTCAGAAGGACATTGGCGTCTATGGAATCGACCAGACGCACAGCGTCGTCGTAGCGAATCTTGAAGAGCTCAACAAGCAGTATGCCGATGCCGAAGTGGACCGGCTATTGAAGGAATCCCGACTTCAGGAGATCAAGACTTCTTCACCAGACGTGATCGATGCAGCTCTCAGCAGTACCGATCCATCCCTGGTGGCAGCGAAGCAGCGACTCGCGCAGCTCAATACCGAATACACTTCGCTGGTGCAGACCTATGGAGCCGAATATCCCAGAGTCAAGACTCTGAAGGCGCAAATCGATCAGCTCCAGCGCGAACTGGAACGGGAAGAAAAAGCGCAGGTCGCGCGAGCGGAAAAGGAATTTGACGCGGCTCAAACCGACGAGTCGAAGTTAGAAGCCGCGCTGAACAAGCAGGAGCAAGACGCGTACGGCAAAGGCGAAAAGGCCGTGGAATACGAACTGGCTCGCCGCGATTACGAAACCAATCGTCTTCTCTACGATGGACTCGAGCAGCGGCTCCAGGAAGCCAGCATCATGTCTGGTCTGCATTCCACGGCCATTCATACTGTCGACAGCGCTGACACCCCGATCTATCCAAGCCGGCCGCGCAGCAATTTCAACGAGGCTCTCGGAATAGCCCTAGGATTCGCTATCGGCGTTGGAATTGCGCTTTTGCTTGAGGCCATGGATACCAATCTCAAGACAATGACGGAGATCGAGCGAGAGCTACAACTTCCGTTGCTGGCGGCAATACCCGCGGTAGATGCCGAACATTTGCTTCCCAGCAAATTCAAAGAACACGCGGTCACTCCCGGCACCTCATCCTGGTCGAAGATTGCCGAAGCGCTGCGAGGCATGAGGACCTCGATTCTGCTTTCCAGCCCGGGCGCTCCTCCCAAGGTCATCATGATCGTCAGTACGCGGCCGGCGGAAGGAAAGAGTTCGGTTGCCTGTCTTACAGCAATTACGTTTGCGCTGAATGGTTCCAAGGTACTGCTGATCGACGCGGACTTGCGCCGGCCGGCGATTCACCTTCGATTCAGGATGGGCAAGGGACTGGGTCTTGCGTCCGTACTTTCCGGCAAATCCACGTTGCAGGAATCGGTGGCGGAATGGCCGGATTTGCCGAACGTGCATATCCTGACCTCCGGGCCGGTACCGCCGCTCCCCTCCGAATTGCTCAGTTCGAAGCAGATGGAAGACCTGCTGGCAACGGCGCGAGCCGACTACGACTTCGTGATCCTTGATACCCCCCCGGTCCTCGCGGTAACAGACGCCTCGGTGCTGGGGCGTCTTGTCGATGCCGCGATTCTGATCGTTCGCTACAACGCAGCGCAAAAGCAGGTTGTGCGCCGTTGTATTGACTTGCTGGAACGCTCGGGTACTCATCTGCTTGGCGTTGCGGTCAACGCGGTGGACTTTACGGCGCCGGAGTATTCGGATTACTACGGACGGAAGTACTACGAGTACTACGGAGAGCGAAACCAGGGATAGTCGAGAGTTGACCGTTTGTAATACCGGGTTCTAGAGAATGAAACAGCAGATGGCGGTTCCAACGAAATCGCGAATGGTAGTAAAGCCGCTACCGCAGAGAAGGCCTTTTGTCAGCCGGGTTGCAGACGTTTTCTGCCTGATTCTCGGAATTGCAACCTCGTTTTCCGTCCACCTCGTCGGCGATCTCTACATGGCCGAGGTGCTGCTGGCGCTGGCATTTCCAATTCTCGCGATCCTCCGGATACGGAGGGCCCTGAGGCCCGAACTGAAGATGATCTATGTGCTCATGGGGTTTTGGCTCTTGGGCCTGGTAGTCGCCGACGCGTACAACCACACGCCGATTACCGACAGGATGCGCGGCATGGCGCTGATTGTTTTCTTCGCCATAAACCTTCTCGGCATGTCCATGCTCCTCGGACATAATGAGAAGAGAAAGATCCTGTACTTCGTCGGATTCTCGACCGGTTCGCTGGCAGCCGTGAAGATACAGCCATGGCCGGGCACTGAGGAATACCCTTGGAAATTCGGTTATGCCTACGGAACAATCTTATTGGTGATGCTGGTCAGTTCGTATTTCTATAGCCGGCGGCAGCTTGTCCCTTCGGCCTTACTCATACTGGGGCTATGCGCGATCAACCTGATTCTGAACTTCCGGTCACCGGTCCTGGGCCTCCTGATTACGATCGTGATGGTATACCCGATCATTCCCAGGCGGCTGGGCGGCATCCAGATTCTTCCTCAATCGCAATGGGCCCGGTTGTTGACTCTGGCGGTGCTCACGATCGGCGCTGCGGAGACAGCCGAAGGGCTGGTCAACTTTGTAACCCGGGCCGGCTACATCAATGAAGATGCGCAGGCCAAGAATGAGGCGCAGGCCAAGGTGGGTAACCTGCTGCTTGGGGGCAGGCCTGAGTTTCTTATCGGATTGCGAGCGGCTCTCGACAACCCGATTATCGGGCACGGTTCCTGGGCGACAGATCTGAAGTACTTCGAAATGCTGAACGACGAGTTGGTCGAAACGGGGGCCCTGGGACCGACCCGCGGCGATATCGCGGCAGATGCTGACGGCTTGATCCCGGGGCACTCTCACATCATCACCGCGTGGGTATGGGCGGGCATCGCGGGACCGATCTTCTGGCTTTACATGGTTTGGTTTGTGTGTCGGGGATTGGCGCAGGTCGCATTGGCCAGACCGCCGCTGGCGCCATTTTATATGGTGTCCCTGATCGGGATATTCTGGGATATTTTCTTCTCGCCGTTTGCGGCCAATCGACGGTTTACTGAGGCGGTGATGATCGTCATCGTGGCGGATCTGCTATCAGAAAAAGTCCCGGTTCTTCAGGCCTCCTGGCGCCGGGCGGGCGCCGCTGGTCGTCTAGGGCCTTCTCTGCCGTTGCGATCGTCATGAAGCCGGGCAATCTGGTAATGCCGGACCCCATTTCACTGCGAGAGCCTTTCAGCTGGTTTGCGAGAAACCGACAGATCGCCTGAATCGAGGTCAACCCGTCTTCTAGCACCAGGATTCAGGAGCCAACTGCGATGACGCAGGTCGACAATACACCCCAAAACTCGCGCTGGCTGCGATTCATGCCCGCCTTTGTCAGCGCAAGGCTCGTGGGGCGCCACAATCTACAAGCAATTCTCGGCAACAGCGCCTGGCAGGTAGCCGACAAAATCATCCGCATGGGAGTAGCTCTCCTCGTCGGTCTCTGGGTTGCGCGCTATCTTGGACCAAACCGTTTCGGCCAGCTAAATTATGCTCTCGCACTGACTTCGGTTTTTGGTGCGGTTTCCAACTTCGGAGTCGACAGCATTGTCATACGAGAGTTAGTAAAATTCCCGGAGCGGAGAGACCTGCTGCTCGGAAGCGCCTTCGTTATTAAGCTCACGGGCGCATTTCTCACTTTGTTGATAGCAGGCATTCTTGTTTCATTTCTTCGTCCCGGCGACAAACTGATCCTCCTGCTCACGATTCTCTCGGCAGCGAATTTCATATTCCAGTCCCTTCCAATCGATCTCTATTTTCAGTCAAAGGTGCAGTCGAAATACATCGTCCTCTCCGCAAACGGTGGTTTTCTCCTGATGGCGCTGGCCAAAGTGGTGCTGATCCTTGTGCACGCACCACTCGTGGCTTTCGCTGCGGTGGGGCTGTGCGAAATGGTTCTCGCAGCAGCTTTCATTCTTTTTGCCTACGCCCTAAAGAACCAAAGCATTTGGAAATGGAAGAGCAGCCTGCAACAAATGCGCTGCCTTTTGATCGATAGTTGGCCCTTGGTTCTGACCGGCATTTCTGTCATGATCTCGATGCGCATCGACCAGGTCTTGATCGGCCAAATGCTGAATGATAGGGAGGTCGGCTTGTACGCGGCCGCTGTCCGCATCAGCGAGATCTGGTACTTCGTGCCAATAGCCCTCGCGGGTTCAACATTTCCGGCGCTGATCGAATCCAAAAAGCGATCTGACGAGGTCTTCTTCAACCGGTTGCAACACCTATATGACGTTCTAGTTGGACTCGGGATTGGCGTCGCTGTCGTGATGACCTTCCTCTCGGGACCGGTCATCAGATTGTTATATGGTCATGGGTATACAGGTTCTTCAGCGCCCCTGAAAGTCCTGATTTGGAGCGGCATTCCGGTGGCTTTCGGGTGTGCCTGGTCGAATTGGATGTTGCTCGAAAATCGGACACGAATGATGTTTCTTATGCAGGTTACTGCTGCAATCATGAATCTCGGATTAAACATTGTGCTGATTCCTCGCTTTGGCATCCTGGGCTCGGCCTATGCGACGCTGATTTCGTATTGGGCTCCCCTGATCATGCTCACGGCAATTATGAAATCGCAGCACAGGACACTGCTGATGCTCGGAAAATCCTTGATTCCCTTCTACGGCTACATTGAGCAGAGAATAAAAGCCGGCAAACTCGAAGACACGAACTTGGCATAGCTTCGGCTTGAGTCGCGCGGCGCCTGCACCCCAGATAAATCCGGAGATCAAATGCAATTACCTAAGAGAGTCCTGAAAGGTGCCCTCCGACGAATGGGTTTTGACCTTTCGAGGATCAGAGAACCGAAGCCGGAGGAGGCTTTCCCGCCCGACTTTGACCAGGCAACCAAGGATATATGTCAGCAAGTGCACCCTTTCACGATGACCAGCCCGGAACGAATTGGCGCGTTGCGCGAAGGTATCAAGCATATCGTGCGGCATCAAATTCAAGGAGACATTGTCGAATGTGGAGTTTGGAAGGGCGGCAGCATGATGGCCGCGGCTCTGACGCTACAGGAACTCGGAGCCACCGAACGAAATCTGTTTCTCTTCGATACCTTCGAAGGAATGCCAACTCCCGGCGATGATGATGTCAGTCTTCTTGGAGAACAGGCCGCTGAACTATTATCGAACTCCGATGAGCAAAGCCTGGTCCGGGCTTATGGCGCATTCGAAGAAGTCAAACACAATGTTTTTTCGACTGGCTATCCCCAGGATCGCCTGCACTTCATCAAGGGAAGAGTCGAAGAGACGATCCCGCTTGATGCCCCATCGCTGATTGCCCTCTTGCGACTGGACACCGATTGGTATGAGTCGACATATCACGAGTTCGTCCATCTATTCCCGCGACTAAGTCTCGCGAGGCGTCCTCATCATTGACGATTACGGACACTGGAAAGGAGCCCGAAAGGCAGTGGACCAGTACTTCGACGAACAGAATCTGCAGATACTGCTCAACCGTATCGACTACACCGGCAGAATATGTCTGAAGAAATAGTCCACATCCGTCGAGACTCAAGTTGGAGGGCCAGTTGGGCATCGATCTAAACCACGCTCAGATCCTCATTCGGGCCCAGAAAAACGGTGTCTCCTTTGAGCGCACCGCTACTCTGGGGCGCCAGCGGCTGCTATGTGAGCGCCACACGCTGATCTCAGTATTGAGGGGATCTGGCTACCAAATGCCAGAGATCTGTTCTCAGGCTTCTAGACCCTACAAACGAATATTCAGAGGAGCTCTTCCGTGTTCTGGGAGCAAAAGAAATCCTCGCGGTTGACGCGAGTGGTTTTGAAGGTGCGCGAATCATTCAGGATATGAACCTGCCGATTCCTGATTCATTGGCTTCCTCATTTGATCTCGTACTCGATGGCGGAACACTTGAGCACATCTTCGATCTCCGACGGCTCTGCGCAATGCCACCCGAATGGTCCGCCCGAACGGGAGGTTTATATCTGCCACGCAGGCAAACAACTTTTGTGGTCACGGTTTCTACCAGTTCTCGCCTGAGCTCTTTTATCGGTTCCTGTGCCCCGGAACGGGTATGTCACTGAATACTGCATTCTGTGGGAGGATATCCCGGGATCGAACTTCTACGAAGTCCCGGATCCCGATCTCATGAAGAGATCGGATAAATATTACGTCGGAGTTTGGAATCTACATGATTGTTCAGGCGAGGCGGCAAGGCAAGGTTTCAGAGACGTTCATCCCCAGCAAAGCGACTATGTGCGGCTTTGGGAGGATCGGTCCGGAGCGGACGCTCCGTAGAAACCATGCTTCCAGCCGCTCGATCAAACTAAGGGCTCAACTCAAGCGCATTCCGGCCTCCGTATCGCAGTCCAATCCACGCAGGCCGCCGCACGATACCGCCGCTTCGATATCAAACGCAATCCTAATGGGTATCTGAAGCCGCTGAACGGCGACTTGCATGCGATTCACTAACCAAGCTCTAAAAACATTCCCCGCAGGAATCTAGATGCCACACGGAGACCCTCCAATTGTGAACGTTGTCTTTGGATCAGACAAAGGTTACATTGCACACCTTGCAGTTGCGCTTTGCTCCCTTTTTGAAAACAACCGGGATCTGGCCCTGAATGTCTACGTGCTGAATTCCAACATCGATCCGTCCTCGTGGGGGAAAATACAGAGAATTGCAGAACGATACGGTCAGAAACTCATTGATCTGAAAGTCGCCGAACGCGACCTCCAGGGCCTCGTCACCACCTGGCATTTCACCCTGGCCACATATTACCGGCTATTCATTCCTGAAAAGCTGCCGTTTGACAGGGTTCTTTACCTCGATGTTGATATTGTCGTGAATGGCTCGATCGCCGAGCTCTATAGCACGGACCTTGGCGATAATTTCCTCGCCGGGGTGCGAGAGCCGGTATTCGATCGGCACAGCGAACTTGAAATGTCAAAGGACGCCAAGTATTTCAACGCGGGCGTCATGGTGATTAACCTGGATAAATGGCGTCGGGAAGGGCTCAAGGAACGCGTGATCAGTTTGGTCAAGCGGAAACCTGAGGCTATGATGTTCTCAGATCAGTGCGGCATCAACTCCATCGTGAACGGCAGGTGGAAGCAGGTGGATCCCAAATTCAATCTCTTGCACCCGTATGCCGCGGACGATATCAGCGGCTACGCCGGGATGTTTCCCGACGAACAGTTGGAGAATGCTCGCAAACACCCGGTGATCATTCATTTTTCCGGTGCCTCGAAACCGTGGCATTTTCGACGGAAGCATCCTTACCGGCACCTATACTGGAAGTATCGGAGCAAGACACCGTTCAAGCGCTACTTCTCGGAAGATTTGACTGTTTCAAGGGTGACAAAGTGGTGCCTGGCAAGACTTGGGAGCTAATGCTCAGACCTATTCCACATCCGGGCAATCTCGCGGCGCTGCCATCGCCATGAAGGGCGTCATCAGCAGGTCTAGCAGTTTGCTGAAAAACCCGACAAAACGTGGTTTTGTAACAAGGGCATGGCTTCAGCTAGGCCGCAAACACAACAAAATGACTCTTGGGTTTTAACCCCTGCATGACGCTTCGTTCAGATTTCCGACCTTTTCAGCAAGCTGCTGGAGATATGAGACCGTCAACCTCCAGTGCCTCCAGAAGCAGCGGCAGGAGCCCCTTCGCACTTTCGAATGATGATTCGGCGCGTTCGCAACCAAGTTAGAAGTACATGGATATTCTTACAAAGGCATGGCAGCGCAAAGGCGTCATTCAATCGCTGAGCAACATCGGTTGGCTAAGCGGGGATCGTGTAATAAGAATGGTTGGGGCGTTGCTCGTGGGCACGTTGGTGGCTCGCTACCTTGGCCCCGCGCAGTACGGCCTTCTCAACTATGGAATCGCAATATACGGCCTCTTTAACATCGTTTCGAATCTTGGCTTGGATGTCCTCATCGTTCGTGACATCACACTTGATTCGACTCAAGAGCCGCCGATTATGGGCACGGCGTTTGTGCTGAAGGCTCTTGCCAGCGTTGTCACTACGGCTGCGGCAATCATCGCCGCAAAAATTCTCGATCCGCACAACAGGACGCTGGTCGTCATCGTCGCACTCCTTTCCTTTGCATCCATCTCACAAGCCCTGGACGTTATCGACTATTTCTTCCAGGCACAGATTCGATCAAGGCACGTCGTGGTTCCGAGGACGGCAGCATTCATCGCGGCCAGCCTGGCAAGATTAGCGGCGGTTCTGATGCACGCCAGTCTGCTGGTGTTTGCCGCGATAGCAGCGATGGAGGTCCTGATTGCCGAGATCGGATTGGGAATTTCGTACATTCACTTTCGCGGCATCCCTCGCTGGAACTGGGACGTAAGGCGGGCGAAAGCGCTGATGGCGGAGAGCTGGCCTCTGCTTATAGCGGGTGTGATGATCATGGTCTACTTGCGCACGGATCAGATTCTCCTCGGAAAGCTCACTTCCATGGCCACGGTGGGAAACTACACAGTGGCAGTTCGCCTTTCTGAAATCTGGTACGCCATTCCAGCCATTGTCACTGTAAGCGTAATGCCCCGATTATTGAAGACTCGTGAGATAAACCCCGTGCAATACTACGCGCGACTTCAGATCTTTTACCAGATAATGATTCTAATAAGCGTGGTCATAACGCTGGGTACACTGGTGTTTGGGCCGCTGGCGGTGAGGCTGTTGTTTGGCCGGCAGTATTCCTCAGCGGCGCAGATATTGTCGATTCACATCTGGACCGGAATTTTTGTCGGTATCGGGTGCATTGGCGCCCAGCAGTACGTCCATGAAAGGATTACTGTCAAGATTCTTCATCGATCAGCAGTGAGCGCGGCAATCAATGTCGGCCTGAATCTGCTTTGGATACCCAAATGGGGAGGAATCGGTTCAGCAATGGCCACCCTCGCGGCGCAGTCTTTCTCCGCCTACTTCGGCGATGCGTTCGATCGTCAAACCCGGCATATCTTTCGAATGAAGACAAAGGCTGCCTTGCAATTCTGGATGCTGCCCCTTCTCTTGAGGCAAAAGGAACGGAGAGTAGGATGACAGTGCGCCGCTCTCCAGCTTCAAAAGATTGGATAATGTTGATATGAACGCTTCCGTGGAAATGGAACCGCTGCTTTCGGTCGTCGTTCCGGCTTACAACGAAAAAGCAACTCTAGATGAAATTGTCAAATGCCTCCTTGAAGTTCGGGAAGCCGGCCAGATAGTCATTGTTGACGATTGTTCGACGGACGGAACTGGAGCGATCGCTGATCGCCTGGCATCCGAACACACCCGAATCACGGTTGTCCATCATCCGGTTAATCGAGGCAAGACGGAGGCACTGAAGACAGGTTTTGCAATGACCACGGGCAGAATTGTCATCGTACAAGACGCCGATCTTGAATACGATCCCGCAGAGATCGGCGACGTGATTGCGCCGATTGTTGAAGGCCATGCAGATGTTGTATACGGTTCACGGTTCCTGGTTCGAAAGGCGGCGCGCGTCCTCTACTTCTATCACTATCTCGCCAACAAAGGGCTCACATTTCTTTCGAATCTGTTCACAAACGTAAATATGACCGACGTTGAAACCTGCTACAAGGCCTTTCGTGGCGAGATCATTCGCAACATGATCATCACGAGCACCGGGTTTGGCTTTGAAATTGAAGTTACGGCGAAGGTGGCCAAACTTGGCGCCGCGATCTACGAGGTGCCGATCTCGTATCGAGGGAGGACTTACGAGCAGGGCAAAAAGATTGGATTGAAGGACGGCATCGCAGCGTTATGGTATATCTTCCGTTTCAACGTTTTTTGCGATTTGAGGAGTTCCTACCGCACGCTTCCAGAGGCGGGGAGCGAACAACGCGCCGCGAAACAAATGGCTCACTAGCCACTGGGAGGAACCCCCTGAGATGTTGATGTGGTTGCGAAAACCCCTGCCTGCGGGGTTGGTCCTAGTTCTTCTCTGGGCAGTTTGTCGGCTTGCCTGGTTGCCCCGGATGCGACCGGCAGGAGAATCCGTGTGAAGAAGCTCAACTTCGGGTGTGGGACAAGATTTGCCGCAGGATGGACAAATCTTGATTTTCATGGGGACGGAGTGCATGTCACGCGCGCCAATTTGCTGGCCGGTTTTCCGTTTCCCGACAGCAGTTTCGACGCGGTTTACAGCAGTCATGTCCTCGAACACTTCTCGCCGGAACAGGGCTCATTCCTGGTGAAGGAGTCGCACCGAGTCCTTAAGCCTGGAGGTATTCTGCGCACGGTGGTTCCGGACCTTGAGGATTCCTGCCGGGAATATCTGCGGATTCTGGACTTGGATGATTCAGACCAGGCGAAATTGCCTTTTTACACCTGGATAAAGATCGAATTGCTCGATCAACTTGTCCGCAAGTCGAGCGGCGGGTATATGGGCCCGCTGATCAAGTCAACCGCGAGCAGCGGCGACCAGGCACTCAGAGACTACGTTTCTTCAAGAATTGAGAACTGGACAGATGAACCTGGAACGTCGTCGAGCGTCGCGAGCAGACTGAAAAGAATCACACCAGGAAAGATCAAAACAAAGCTGGTCTATGTTTATCTTGGGCTGGTCAAGCAACTGGTGCCGAAGACCTTGAGACCAATGATCTGGACAGAAACATCCATGGGAGAAAAGCATCAATGGATGTACGACCGATACAGCCTGACGCTCCTGATGAAGGACGAAGGATTTGCGGATGTCCGGTTTCTTCGCTTCGATGAATCGGGCATTGCCGGCTTTTGCGAGGATGGCTTGGACTCGAATCCTGACGGAACGCCGTATAAGAGAGTGTCCATCTACTGTGAAGCTACTAAGCTCTAGAACGAAACCGTCTTATCGCAGGAAACAACTGAATGGATAGACTGGAATCTCCTGTTGCGCTGATTGTCTTTAATCGGCCGGAGACGACACGGCGCGTATTTGCAGCAATCGCAAAGGCCCGTCCTTCGCGCCTGCTCATTATCGCCGACGGCCCTCGAAGCGATCGCCCCGGAGAATTCGAGCGCTGCGCCGAGGTCAAGCAGATCGTTTCCAAAGTCGACTGGCCATGCAAGGTCGATACCAACTTCGCGTCGGAAAACATTGGCTGCCGACCGAGAGTGATCTCCGGGCTGAATTGGGTGTTCTCTTTGGTCGAAGAAGCCATCATTCTCGAAGATGACTGTCTGCCCGATCCAAGCTTTTTCCCCTACTGCTCGGAGTTGCTCGATCGCTATCGGAATCATTGCCAGATCGGGTTCATTTCCGGTTTCAACTCTTTGGAGAAGAGTTTTCCTTTCCCATATAGCTATTACTTCACGCAGATGACATTCACCTGGGGCTGGGCAACCTGGCGTCGCTCCTGGGAGCAGTACGATGAGTCGATGCGTAGCTGGCCGGAAGTGAAAAAGGCAAATCTGCTTGAGAATCTCTTTCCCGATAAGAAAGTCCTCGCCTATTGGACCCGCACCTTCGACCGCATGCATCAGGGGACGGGACAAAGTATCTGGGACTATCAGTGGACTTACGCCAGCTGGACGCGAAACTGGCTGAATATTCTGCCCGCCAGAAACCTGATCCAGAATATAGGCTTTGGGGAAGGCGCAACACACACAAAGGGCTTCGACCCGGATTTCATGATTCCGGCGAGCCCGCTTGACCTTCCGTTGCGACATCCGCCGGCCATCACCGCATGGCCCGCGCATGTGATGCAAGCTCAAAGATCTGTGTTTGTGCTCAGCCTTGCTCAGAGAATCCGCCGCAAACTAAAACTGATGCTTCGGTCGAAGACGCAGCGAAACGAGTAACCCGCGGGTGTTTCGTCTATCTCTAAAAATTCAAACGGAGGTACATTTCCAAATGCCTGGCGCAACACAAGCGAGTACACACTATGACGCTGGATACTATGATTGGCAGCGAGATATCGGGGAGTTTGGTGGTTGGGCCGATCAGTACAAGTTCAGGGACTCCATCAGACCGGACGACACGGTGATTGACTTTGGCTGTGGAGGCGGGTTTTTGCTGAAAAACCTCAATTGTAAAAGAAAGATAGGAATCGAGCCGAATCCGAGTGCAGTTGACTCAATCAGAAGCTTGAATATGCTCCATTTTTTCAACGCGGTGGATGCGCTTCAGGAGCTAGGTGAAGGGGCAGCCGATGTCATAATCTCAAACCACGCACTTGAACACACACTGAATCCATTACAGGAAATCAAGAACCTCCGCCCCTTGCTCAAGCCAGGCGGGATCATCCACTTCGTTGTTCCTTGCGAAGCGATAAGCTGCCTGTACCGAACGTCAGATATTAATCATCATCTATATACATGGTGTCCGCAGAATCTGGGCAATCTATTTACAGAGGCCGGATATCAGGTGGAATATTCGAAGCCATACATACATAAGTGGCCGCGTTATCACCGGCACATCGCCAGAATGGGGTGGCCGGTGTTCAATCTCGCTTGTCGCATCAATGGCCATCTTCAGAGGTCGTCATTTCAAGTGGAGCTCAAGGCGACCAAGCCCAAATGACCAAGCCATTCAAGGGGTATGATCCTCGCGCCGGACTCAGTGAAGATGCAAAACATATCCTGCACGAGAACCTGCTCGCAGCGTCAGAGACGGATACGGTTCGATCGCCTTTCCGACGTCCTCCTGCTGTGAGTGGTTGGCATCGCAATTCGTTCAAGTAACGCGGAGACTAAGACTAAGAATGCGAATCGTTCATGTGTCTTTCAGTGCGGAGGGAGGTGCTGGAAGAGCCGCTCTGCGATTACACCAGAACCTGAGGGAACTGGAAATCGACTCTGTCTTTCTTGATTTTGATCGAGCGACGACGATACCGCCTTCAGGTTCCCCCGGACCATTGGATCGCTTCCTGGCTCGCTACATGAGGAACATCGACAAGCTTCCAAATAAGGCGCAACGTCATCGTCTAATGAACCCCTGGAGCAATAATTGGGCCCCGAACCTTACTCTTCGGAAGATAAACGCGCTCAGCCCGGATATTGTGCATCTGCACTTTATCGGAGCTGGAACCTTTCCAATTCGCGAGTTTGAAAATGTTCGGTGCCCGATTGTGTGGACGCTTCATGACATGTTCGCCTTTACAGGTGGTTGCCACTACACTGGCGCTTGCGAGAGATTCCTCGCCAAGTGTGGAAGTTGTCCCTATCCTGAAGTCGCACTCGGACGACGATTTGTCGAGAACAAATTGGAACCGAAAGAAGTCAGCCTGGATTAACACGAAGATGACGGTCATAAGTCCCAGTAACTGGCTGGCATCTGAGGCTCGACGCAGCAGCCTGATGGCTGATCAAGATGTGTTCGTGATTCCATACGGTATCGATCTCAAATGCTTCAACACGTTGGATAGAGTTGAATCCCGCAGGGCACTGGGGCTTTCGAGCGACAGATTTGTGATCGCGTTCGGTGCGGCATGTCTTACCGATCCCCGTAAAGGGTTTGATCTGCTTTGGTCGGCGCTTCAGGAGTTTAACCAGCGCGCGGGCGACGGGAAATGTGAACTGCTGGTCTTCGGGGCGGGAGGGTGGAATTCACCGCAAACATTGATACCAGTCCGGAATATTGGGATGATTCATGATGATCGGAGGCTTGCTCAGTTGTACGCAGCTGCTGATGTCTTCTGCGCTCCTTCGCGCGAGGAAAACCTTGCCAACACTGCATTGGAGTCGTTGGGCTGCGGGACTCCGGTTCTTGCATTCAAGATCGGCGGATTCCCCGACATCATCGATCACCGCAGAACTGGATATCTTGCCAACCCGTTCGAGACGAAAAGCCTGGTCGATGGATTGGAATTCCTGTATTCATCACAGCTGGCAGGTGAAGATATCAGGGGAGCCTGTCGCTCCAGAGCAGAACGACTCTTTGATGGTTTGAGGAACGCCCGCAGATATATCGAGCTGTATGATTCTTTGATCGCTCGCACGGGGGCAGGAGTTATGGCAGCAAACATGCCATAATAATCGCGTTCTATGCCAGACAGGATCGATACTAACCAACCCGCTAACTTGAGAAGCTTGAAACAGGAAATAGAACTAGGGCTGTCGAAGGAATTCGCCGAGATTCTCTTCCCATTGCAACGCACCCGCCACTATCTGCTTTAGAGAATATTGGGGATACCAGTCAAGCACTTCTTTAGCACGATGGACATCCGCAAAGAGAACCGGCGGATCTCCAGGGCGCGGCGGCGCAAAAACATGAGGAACGTTCATGCCTGATGCCTCCTCGATTTCCCGGATAAGGGCCTTGATGGATGTGCCCGTACCGGTGCCAAGGTTTAGTTGAACCGATGAACCTCCCCGTACCAGATAATCCAACGCTCTCACATGTGCAGACGCGAGATCGGCGACATGAATGAAATCCCGCACACACGTACCATCGGGCGTGTCCAGATTTTGTCCGAAAACGGTGAGAGGAGGAGCAAAGCCGAGCGCCGCACGGATAGCAAGCGGAATGAGATGCGTTTCCGGGTTGTGAATTTCCCCGATCGTTCCGACAGGGTGAGTCCCAGCGGCGTTGAAATATCGTAAGGCAGCAAATTTAAGCTGGTGTGATACTGAGTAGGCAGAAAGCACCCGCTCGAAGAATAGTTTGGTAGCCCCGTAAGGATTAATCGGCTCCTTGGAACTAGACTCCCGGATGGGGAGTGACTGGGGCACTCCATAGACTGCGCAGCTCGATGAAAACACCAAAACTCGCACGCCCGACTCAAGAACACTGTCCATCAGGGCGAGAGCCGATTCAACATTGTTGCGAAAATACTTCCGCGGATTTGCTACCGACTCACCAACATAAGCCGAGGCTGCAAAATGAATAACAGCGTCAACTCGCTTTAGCGCAGGTAAAATCTTCGAACGGTCCGCTATATCACCTTGAACGAGTTCAAAACCTTTCGATAACTTAGGATGGCCAGTGGAAAGATTGTCGTAAATGACGACGCTATGTCCGTTCCGCGCTAACTCATGGGCCGTGGCGGATCCGATATAGCCACTTCCTCCGGTTACAAGTACCTTCATTTTGTCAATCCCATCACCGCTTGTTCTTGACAGAGAATATCATTCTCTCCCAACTGGTACTGAGGTGCTGATAGGACCTCCAGCTCATATTGCGGCGTGAGGCACCCAACAACGAGAGCCGCATGTCCGGCGCCATTGATCGCGAATTGGCGATTACACGCACAGCAGTCTTCGTGCGAGCGAAGCGCGAAGGCAACACTGTGCCGTCGACCGAAAATCCCCGCGATGGTCGTAGCGGATCGAATAGAAAAGAGACGAGAGAATCGATGGATGATCTGCAATCGCAGAGTCGCATCATTGCCGAGACGCCAGCCGATGCAAACTGCTTTGTCGGATTTCACGACATTATTCCGTGGTCGCAGGACGAATCGTGCCTTGCCATTCATCGGGCGCCGCCGGGTCTGTTTAAGATGGACGACTGCGGCAAACCGATCGAGATTTGCCTGTGGCGACCGCAAACCGGCGCCATCGAGACGGTGGATTCGACAACCGGATGGAATTTTCAGCAGGGATCGCGTTTGCAGTGGCTGCCAGGAAGCGTTGATGTCCTTGCGTTCAATACGGTCGAGGACGGACGTTCGGTAGCGGTTCTGAGGAATGTCGCCACCGGGGCAAGAAGCGTGTTGCCGGGTGCAATCTACGCCATCAGTCCCGACGGGAAGACGTCGATTTCGCCGAATTTCAGCACCCTCGCGCATCGCTGGAAGGCTTACGGCTATCCGCCGCTGGAGTGCACTCCAATCATCAGTGACCACGACGCCGACGGCTTGTGGCAGCTTGACCTCGAGACCGGAAAGGAACGTCTGTTCATCTCGACGAAGCGGGCAGCCACATTTCAAGCTGCTTCAAGCGCTGATCCGGGCAGCCACTTTCTTTGCCACGCAAGTTTCAGCCCCGACGGGACTCGCGTAGTCTTCCTCCACCGATTCTTCAGCTCGGATGGTGGCCTGTTTACGCGTATGATTGCAACGGACCGGCAGGCAAAGGACCTGGTGCTGCTCGCGCAAGAGAAAGTGAGCCACTTTGATTGGATCGATGCGAACACGGTGCTGGTGTGGGCCAGATTCAGCGGCGGAGGGTTGGCGGCGGCAAGGGCCAGCGGCATGCTCGGATCGCCGTGGTTCAAACCCCTGTTGCGGATGGCGCGCGGAGTTACCGGCCGGTGGAAAAAACAATTTCTTGCCGAGTCGTATTATAGAATTTCGATTGAGGATCCCAAGTCACGAGTTCGATTTGGTTGGCCTTCCCTGGATTCCGACGGCCATCCAATGATCGCTCGATCGCACCAGTGGATCGTCACTGACTTTTATCCAGACAAGACCGGCAGGCTTCCTGTAATCCTTTACCGTCCAGATCAGGCACGACGCGTTGATGTTCATGTTTTTGCGCACAACCCCCGTTCGGGTGACTCCGACGTGAAGTGCGACCTGCACCCCCGTTGGAGCCGTAGCGAGCGGCTGCTCGCAGTTGACACCTGCGAAGCGGGTTTGCGCCAAGTCAGGATTCTCGACGTGAGCGACCTGGTGGGTTAGTTCAATCGAGTTCTGTAGGAGCGGTAGCCAGCGGCAAGGCTGGTTGGAGGCTGCATCAAGTTCTCAATCGTCACGAACGCGTTGAACCAGGGGAAATACCTGGCGGCGGCCATGTCGAGTGTGCTCGCGCAGGGTTGGCCTGAGGTCGAGTATCTCGTTGTCGATCCGGGCTCAAGCGATGATACTCCGGAGATTATTCGTGGGTTTCAGCAGCGGTTCCCCGGACGCATCGTTTACATTACCGAACGCGACAGCGGGCCGGCGGATGGGCTCAATAGGGCCTTCGCACGCGCAACCGGCGACCTGTTGGGATACTTGAATGCCGACGATTTCTACTTGCCGGGATGCTTGCATGCGGCAGCTCGGGCAGCGAAAAGATTTCCTGCGGCGGCTGCCATCTACGCCGACGGATACAAGGCAGATGCGGATGGCAAGATTGTCAGCCGGATCATCTCCACGACGTTCGGCGCCAAAAGGTTTGTTTACGGGGGCGCGCTGGTATTGCAGCAGTCTACGTTTTATCGGGCTAATGCATTTCGCGAGGTTGGGGGATTCAATATTCAAAACAGGACAAGCTGGGATGCCGAGCTTCTGCTGGATATGTCGCTGAGGTCGATGCAACTGGTCCACGTCCCGGGGTATTGGTCCGTCTTTCGTGTTCACGCGGAGTCCATCACAGGCAGCCAGCGTCTTGCCGAGGAGAGCCGATCGACGCATGCGCGGTATTTCAAAACCGTCATGGGACGAGAGCGGACGCCGTTGGATCGAGTGCTGGCTAAGTTCGTACTTGGAGTCACCCTGCTCACCGAGCCGCGCGGATTGGTGATGCGTATTCGTAATCGGATATGGAGTTCCGGGGTAAAGCTGCCGCGCACAAAATTAGAGGAAGGAAAGAACCTGGCGTTTTAGGGAAGACGTATAAAGACATGGGGAAGCTCGTCTTTGTGTGGGATAATTTCGGACCGCTTCACGCCGACAGATGCAATGCGGTTGCCAAGAGATTCGAAGGCAAAGAGCAGGTCATCGGTCTGGAACTTGCCGGACGGAGCAGGGTATATGACTGGCTGCCTGAAGATGGGACCCATTTTCGAAAAGTCACACTGGTTACGGGGCAAACGTTAGAAGAAATCCCGTTCATGCGGAAATTTGGAAAGACCTTGAGTGCCTGCCTGTCGATGGGGAGCGGGTCCAGATATTTTCTCTGTCATTACCAGGACCCGGCGATTTTTCTGGTAGCAGTCACGTTGCGTCTGCTGGGGAGAAAAGTCTACACGATGGGATGTTCGAAGTTTGATGACTATACGCGCAAACTCCCGCGTGAATTGATGAAGTCACTGATGTATCTCCCTTACAACGGCGCCCTCTCGTCCGGAGTTCGATCGCGCGATTATATGCGATTCATGGGGTTCTCCCCGGATAGGATTCAATCGCCCTACAACACGGTTTCACTGGAGAGAATTCGGAATCTGTCTGGTGCGCCCGCGGCTCCGGAGGGTGTTCCATTCCTCGATCGCCATTTCACGATTGTGGCGAGAATGGTCGCAAAGAAGAACATTTCGATGGTCTTGAAGGCGATGAAGATATATGCCGAGGAGGTGGCGAATCCGCGTCCTCTCGAAATCTTCGGCACCGGGCCGCTCGAGGCTGAGCTACGCCACCAGGCGCGCGAAGCCGGGATCAGCCACCTGGTCCACTTCCGGGGATTCCTGCAGACCCAGGAAATCAGCCGTGCATATGGGAATACCCTGGCCCTGTTGCTACCCAGTATCGAGGAGCAGTTCGGCAACGTGGTTCCTGAGGCGCAGGCGATGGGGCTGCCCGTGATTTTGTCTGATAACTGCGGAAGCCGGGATGTACTGGTGCGATCGGGCGTCAACGGTTTCGTGATCGAGGCCGATAATCCTGCAGGTCTGGCTTTTTTCATGAAGTTGCTCTCAGGGGATGAAGGCCTGTGGCGACGGATGTGTATTGCCAGCCAGCAATTCGTTGAAAGGGCCGACACCGCACGATTTGCAGAGGCCGTTGAGGCGTTGATCTCTCCCATCAAGCGATAGCCGATGAAACTCCTACATGTGATTTCAATTACGGACCCGGAGTCGGGCGGTCCAGTCGAGGCGCTGTTGCGCATCTCAGAGATTCTGATCCGCGATGGTCACCAGGTTGCGGTGGTCAGCCTTGAAGATGAACACGAAGTTGCACAGCGGAAGTTTCCCTTTCCGATTGCCGGGCTTGGCCGCGGAAGCGGAAAGTATCGCTACAATCCGCAACTCGCGCCGTGGCTCAGAGAAAATGCACGCAGGTTCGATGCGATCGTTTTGCACGGCCTGTGGAACTATTCGTCGCTCGGTTCGTGGCGAGGATTGAGGAATGGTTCGACGCCTTACTATATTTTTTCCCATGGAATGATGGATCCGTGGTTTCGCGACAAGTACCCCTTGAAGCATATCGCCAAGCAGGTTTTCTGGACGCTGGCTGAAGGCCGGGTATTGCGTGATGCGCGGGCGGTGCTGTTCACGTGCGAGGAAGAGCGCGTGCGTTCGAGGGGAGTTTTCAAGGGTCATTCCTATAGAGAGCGGGTTGTGTTGTTCGGCACGGCTGATCCAGAAGGAAACGCTGACGCACAAAAAGCGGCCCTGGAGTCAGCAGTTCCGGTTTTGAAAGACCGGAGGTTCCTGCTCTTTATCAGTCGAATTCATCCGAAAAAGGGCTGCGACTTGCTCCTCCAGGCCTTCGCGGAGTTGCAGCCAGAATTGCCGGCGGATCTGCAACTGGTGATCGCGGGGCCTGACCAGGTGGGTTGGATACCGGAACTTCAAATGCTGGCCCAGAAACTCGGAGTCAGCGAGCGTGTTCATTGGCCGGGAATGCTGAAGGGCGATGTGAAATGGGGCGCCTTTCGCAGAGCCGACGCGATGATTCTTTGTTCGCACCAGGAGAATTTCGGCTTCGTTGTGGCCGAGGCGATGGCTTGCTCGGCGCCGGTGCTGGTCAGCGACAAGGTGAACATCTGGCGCGAGGTGCAAGCCTCGGGAGCGGGACTTGTTGAACCCGACACGCTGGAAGGGACGCGCAACCTCATCCAGCGGTTCTACGCGCTTTCGGAAGCGGAGCGCATGCAGATGTCGCGCAATGCGCGGGCGGGATTTCTCCGCTACTTCGATATCGAGGTTACGGCGCGTGACTTTGCGCGCGCCATCGGTTTCGAGAACGAAGCGGAGCCTCTATCGACGCCTGATCCGGCGGCGAAGGAGCCGGTTCGTCTTTCCAGGCAATGACCTTTTCGCAACCCCCCGGTGCCTCAAGTCCCCAATAGACGCGCGGGCTTTTCAGCATCTGAGGCAAGTTTTTCAGAACAAGTCTTCGGCTCAGGCAACACCGCTAGAACACAATTCGCCCCGACAGTTCCAGGCTCCGTGGCCCTGCTCCCTCCGCCGTCTGCAGCGCCGTAATCGACCCGAACCCCGACGAATCCACCTGCATATTCGGCGGCTCGTAGTTGCGATGGTTGAACACATTCGAGGCTTCCGCGCCGAATTGGAATTTCTACTTCTCCCTCATCGCCACGTTCTTCATCAGCGACATCGAAAAGTTGTCCGTCCCCGGTCCCACCACGCCGCCCACCGGAGCATTCCCGAAGCGCCCAATGCCATTTCCCGCGGCGTTTTGCAGATTGAGATAAGGGAACGCATTCGGATTGAGCCATTGCGCCGTGGTCCGCTTCGGCGCGTAAAACGAAACGTTGTGCAGCTGGTCCGGCCTCGCCTGGCCCACTGTGGTGAGAATGTTGGTATTCGCCGGATCCACCGACTGTTCATACGGCGTGAGGAACGGCCCGCTCTGAAGAATTGTCACGCCCGCCAGTTGCCAGTCGCCGACAACGCGATTGAGCGCGGAACCGCCATTGAGCAGCGCGCTCGCCTTTGCCGAAGGGCAGATCGTAGAGATACGTGACGAGGAACCGGTGCCGTCGGTCGTAAATCACGTTGCCGTAGTCCAAGCCCGGATCGAAGCGAGTCGTAAGGTAGCTGCCGCCGGAGACAGCAAACGCACTCGGCGTTGCTCCGCCTGCATTCGAAAGATCCCGCGTCTACGTATAGCTTGCGTCGAACGTCAGCGACTTCCCGCTATGCCGCGACACCTCGCCGTCCCGCTGTTGTAGTTGCTCTCCGCCTGGTTCGTCACGCTCTGGATAATGCTCCAGCCGGATAAGGCAGATTCTGCGAAGCAACCGCCGCATAACCAGCCGTATTCGGCTGCACCTGGTTCAGATCGACCATCGCCTCCAGGTCCGAACCGTGGCTTCCGCTGTACGAGAAGCCGAACCCCGATGCTGTGTCCCAAGTCCTGCTCCAGCGTCAGATTCCACTGCTGCACCTTCGGATCCTGATAGTGAATGGGAAACGCGTAATAGAAACCGGCGGTGCCGTACGCACTGCCCGCCGATGAATCAAAAGGATCAGCAGACGCTCAAAATCGGCGTCAGCCCGTCCGACTGAAAGTCCTGGTTGTACGTGCCCACAAAGCTTGATGCCACCGCCCATCCCGACACCAGCGAGAACCCCAGCGGCGACTCGATAAAGCGCCCCCATCCGCCGCGCAGCACCGTCGAATCCTTCCCAAACGGCCGCCACGCAAATCCGATCCGCGGCCCCGCATCCGAGTGATCCGTGTACCGCAACGTCGACGGAATTCCCGCCTGCGTCGCCGTCAATATCGGCGTTGGCGCAATGGCCCCGGCAAATTGCTGCGAAGCATTGGCCAGCGCGGTGGCGTTTGAAACCACCACAGCTCCGTTCACCTCGGTCGCTCCATCCGTTCCCAACCCGCTCCAATCCGGCATAAACGCTGCCGTGTTCGCGTGCGTCTCCCTTAGCGGCGGATGCAGCTCATACCGCAGCCCCAGGTTCAGAGTCAGGTTCGGCGTCACGTGCCAGTCATCCTGCCCGAAGAATGCGTACGAATATCCCAGCCCATCCATCGTGTCGTTGTTGGTCGTGCTCACCTCGGTGTAATCCGGATAGCCCAGCAGAAACGCCGTGTACGGATCGCCAATGCTCGCACCGACATCCGACGTCCCGTCAAACACGTACCACCCCGAGCGGTAGTTTCCGAACACGTTGTCATCGTGATCTGCCAGCCGCTTGAAGTCCCCGCCAAACTTGAACGCGTGTTTCCCCTTCGTCCACGTCACGTTGTCCAGCGCCTGGATAATCTGCCCCCGCTGCGTTCCCGGATTTCCCGCCCCCGTCGACAGGAACCCATTGATGAGCACCTGCGGCGCCTCGGACCACGCCGTGTCCGCCTGCGGCACCGTGATCCCCGTCTGCGCCAGCAGTTGCGTCGTCGAGTAGGCCTGCGTCTCCGACGTATGCTGCTCGTTGAATCCCGCGCGAAATTCGTTCAGCAGCGTGGGCGTAAATACGTAGTTATGCGCAAACGTCAACCCTTCGTCGATCTCCGGCGTGTTGTATCCGCCCTGCAGCGGGCTGCCCGCCTCCGCGCAATACGTATAGGTGCACAACGCACTCGGCGCCGTAATCACCTGCCGGTTCTTGTAAGAAAACCGCGCAAACATCGTCTGCTTCGCCGTAATGTTTTTGTCGATCCTCACATCGCCCTGGTTCGACGAAATCGGCGAAGGAAAATTGAGCTGGAAGTTGTTCGCATAATCGCCCGGTTGCCCATAATTCGGCATCGGCATCAGCGTATTCAGCACATTGGCCGCAACACCGCTCACCGGCACCGCCGACGTGTCCACAATCTGGTCTGAGCTCCCCGCAGTACAACCGGTCGATGAATTGGCAACGTCCGGGTTGCATATTACAGCCACGCCCTGGTTTGCCAGGTAAGCCGTCAGGTTGCCGTTGCGCATGTCCGTCGACGGCACGCTCAGCAGCATCGGC
The DNA here is from genome assembly GCA_963774175.1 of uncultured Acidobacteriaceae bacterium. Lineage (GTDB taxonomy): Bacteria > Acidobacteriota > Terriglobia > Terriglobales > Acidobacteriaceae > Telmatobacter. The sequence continues at coordinate 136,795 of CAVZDT010000019.1, read as the reverse complement.
GTCTCGCGTGGCAGCCGCAGCCCCTCAAAACTGATGAAAAAGAATCCCGGGCTCGCCTTGCTGAACAGCTGCGGCAGCCGCAGCGGCCCTCCCAGCGTTCCGCCAAAGTCGTTCATGATGATCTTCGGCTTCGTCAGTGCAAATGTATTGTTCGAATTGAAAACCGTGTTCTCGTTATTCTCGAAAACCCCGCCGTGATAATGCAGTGTGCCCGCCTTCGACACCGTTGTGATATCCGCAACACCTGAAAACTCCGCGTTGTTGTTCGATTCGCTCACCTGGATCTCTTCAATCGAGTTGAAAGACGGAAACATCTCGTTCACCGGGCCCGAGTACTCCACGCCCACCGACGAGATTCCATCCACGGTAACGCTCAGCAAAGCCGCAGTCGTCCCCAGCACCGCCAGGTTGCCCGTGTCGTCCGTCTGCACGCCGGCCTCCGTCGTCAGCGTCGAAATCGGGCTCGTCGATCCCGCCGAGCGCGAGTAGATCGCTACCGGCAGCTCCACCAGTTCATCGCCCACCTTGGTCTCAGCCAGGCTCGACTCGTCCGTCGTAATCACCGGCACGGCCGAGCTCTCGTCGACCACCACCGTCTGCACCTCGCCGCTCACCCGCAACACCGCATCCGCGCGCCGCGTCTCCCGCGCCGTCAGCGAAATCTCCGGCAGCGTCTGCGACCCGAATCCCCGCGCCGCAATCGTCACCTTGTACACGCCTACGTCGATATTGCGAAACGCGTAATTGCCGCTCCCGTCCGTCACCTCGGTCCGCACCGCGGCCGTGCCCAGGTTCGTCAGCATCACCTGTGCTCCTTCCACCGCCGAACCGCTCACGTCGCGCACCGTTCCCAGAATCGAACCATATGTCGATTGCGCAATCGCGGGCGCCGCAAGCACGATCAAGCAAATCGTCAGAGCAAATCGAAGTGCAACGGAGCGCCACGCAGGCGCGAGGGAGAAATTGGCCATCAACATTCCTTTCGACACGATTCCCCAGGCACAACAGCCGCTTGGATTCAAACGAATTTTCTATTTAAATGTAACGTCTGCGAATGAATCCGCAGCGTTCTTTTCAGAAAATATGCAGCCCACTGGCGATGCAGCACTTCTCGGAGAGCCCGCGCAAGGTGACCTCGTGACCTGAACGGAATCGTCCTGAGGCTTGGCTGGAGCCGATCGATATTTCGTGACGCAGGCTTCGCTCTCATTCACTGCGCAGGATTTCGGTGGGGTCGGTGCGCAGCGCGCGAAGCACGGCGGGGAGTGTGGCAACAAGCGCGCTGAGCAGAATGGCAAGCGCCGGCAGCGCGATCATATCCGCGTCGGTTGCTTTGACCTGGTAGAAAAGCGACTCGACATAGCGCGCCGCGCCGAATCCGAGTGCGACCCCCGCGCAGCCTCCGAGCGCGATCATCAGGAAGACATCGAGAGTGACAAGGCGCACGATGCCGGCGCGAGTCGAGCCAATCGCGATGCGGATACCGATCTCGCGGCGGCGCTGCAGGACGGAGTAGTTGAGAACAGCGTAGAGTCCGATGCCGGCGAGGAGCAGCGCGACGGCGGCAAAGAAGGCGGCGAGCGTGGCGATCAGGCGTTCGCGAATGGTCTGGTCGCGGACTAGATCGCGCTGCGTGGTGACGTTCGAGACGCGGAGGCCGTTGTGGCGCTGCGCGATGAGCTGGCGGAGAGAGTCGGCGAGGGCGAGCCGGTTCTGGGGGTCGGTGTGAATGACGAATGTGGCGAAGTTGACTGGCTTGGGCGCGGATTTGTCATCGATTTCGTCGAAGGGGACGTAGAAGATGGGGCGGTTTGGTTCGCGCAGGTCGCTGTAAGGGACATCGGGGGTGACGGCGACGATCTTGTTGAGGGGTTGATTGGCACCGCGCGTAAAGGTCCGGCCGATGGGGTCCTGGCCGGGGAAGAAGGTCTTGACGAAAGTTTCGTTGACGATGGCGGCTCCCGGCGAGGTGTCTTCAGGGCGAAAGTCGCGGCCCGAAACCAGGGGGATCTTCATCGTCGCGAGCCAGCCCGGGGAAACGTTCATGAACCAGGCGGGTGTCGGACTGGGAGGCGCGCCGTTGATGGAGATGACGCTGTTGATTCGGATGCGTCCCAGAAGGGGCCAGCCCGAGATGGCGACCGAGTTGACTCCGGGGGCAGCACGGAGCGCCTCGGCAGTTTGATTCCAGACGACGGGGAGCTGGCCTTTGCCGGCAACGGCTTCAAGCAGGAGCAGACGGTCGGTGGAGAAACCGAGGGGCCGGTTCTGCAGGCGTTGGAAGGATGTGACGAAGAGCGACGACAGAAAGAGGACGAGGAAACAGAAAGCGACCTGAAGAGCGATGGCTCCGCGCATGAGACGGCGTGGCGAGTGCGGATCTTCACCACCTTTGAGAGCGGCAACCGGCCTGACGGCGGAGGCACGCAGAGCAGGAAGCAAACCAAGCAATAGAACGACGAGGATCATGAGCCCGAATCCGAAGAGAAGCACACGCCAGTCAGCGGGAAGGGCAAGGCGCGCAGGGTTGTCGGGCGGGTTGACGAGGCTGAGCACAAAGGGCGCCGACCATGCCGCAAAGATTGCACCGAGGACGGAAGCAAAGAGGGCGAGCAGCGCGCTCTGGCACAGGATGAGCTGGACGAGGCGACGACGGCCGGCGCCGATCGAGATTCTTAGTGCCATCTCCTGGGCGCGGGCGGCAGCCTGGGCGGTCATCATGTTGGCGACGTTGACGCAGGCGATGAGCAGGACGAGAGCGGCCAGGAGACCGAGGATGCCGAGGAATCGGCGATAGTCCTTCTGGAGGTCGGAGATGCCGGCGCCGGCGGGACTGAAGACCAGCGTCTGCTTGAGGAAGCGGTCGAGGTCCGCCTTGCTCGCGCCGCGGAACCACGTGGTGCAGCAGGTCTCGAAAGTGCGGTTGACGACGGAGAGGTGCTGCCGCATCGGCTCGAGGGCGTTGGACGGGTTTACGCCAGGTTTCAACATTAGGAATGTGCGGTGCCAGTCGACACTGTTCTGGGAGGCAAGGCTGTTCATGCTGAGGGGCAGGAAGATGTCTGTGACAGTCCCCTTTTCGGTTCCAGTGAAATCGCGCGGGGCCACGCCGACGATTTCGAAGGTCTGGTCGCCGATGTGGAGAGAGCGGCCGAGGACGTGGGGATCGCGGCCGAAGCGGTGATTCCAGTAGTCCCAGGAGAGGACTGCATAAGGACCGGCACCGGGGCCGCGATCGTCGGCGGGGATGAGCAGGCGGCCGAGCGCGGGCTCAAGGCCGAAGAGCGGGAACATGTTGCCGGAGACATAAACGACGTGGGCCTTCTCCACGTCGTCGTCGCTAGACCCATTGGTTGCCCAGGTGATGTCGGTGCGGTCCGAGTCGCTGATGGCAATGAGGTCGGCCTGGTCCTGGACGTCATCGCGCATGAGCTTGAATTCCGGCGTGGCCCAGTAGCCGTCCTCGATAAGTTTGCCGTACAAGCCGATCAACTTGCGGGACAGGACATAGAGCCTGCTGGAACCGGAGATGGGCAGGGGACGCCAGAGCAGGGCGTCAATGAGACGAAAGGCGGCGACACAGGAGCCGATGCCGAGAGCCAGGGAAAGCACGGCGGCAAAAGATGCGACCTTGTTGCGGCAGAGCTGCCGCCAGCCGAATTTCGCATCTGAGACAAGCGACTCAAGCCATCTCGTTGCGCGAATGCTGTGGCTCGCCTCGCGGGCATGCAGTTCGGAGCCGAATGCGCGGCGCGCCTCCGTGGGATCACGTCCTGAAGCAATGGCTTCTTCAATATGTGACCGCATCTCTTCCTCGATTTCGCGATTCAAGCGCTCGCCGCGCACGGCATTCGAGATACGCGACCACAACGACATTTCATGCCTCCCTGAGAACGCGATTGATTGCCAGGCTGACTGAATGCCAGCGCGACTCTTCCACGTCAAGTTGCTTCTTCCCCGCTGCGGTCAGTTCGTAGACGCGAGCGCGGCGCCCAGTGTCTTTCTTGATCCACTCAGCGCGAATCCACCCAGCCTCCTCCATCCGGTACAGCGCAGGATAGAGCGATCCTTCCTCTGCGCGCAGCACCTCGCCGGACGTGCCGGCAATGGCCGCCATGATGGCGTATCCGTGGAGCCGCGGGCGACGCGACAAGATCTTCAGTACAAGCAAATCGAGCGAACCTTGCAGAGAATCAGTCCGGGCCATATATAGATATCTTTATATAGATGTCTATGTACACGGTCAAGTGGATAGCAAGAGCGGACTCAATACTCATTCGGCTGAATGGCGTTACATGAGCGCCAGAACCTTCCTCTCCAATCCGTTGAGCCTTTCAAGTGCCGCATGCACCGCGGGCGTTCCCTCTTCTTTGAGCTTCCGTGCCCGGTCGAGTTTGAATTCCGACAAAGACCGGACTTCCCATAGTGTTTCCTATGCCTCTTCTGCCGCAGTAGCCTGCTGCACTGGTTGTTCCGCTGGCTTGACGTGGGTGAGCATGCGTACGGGGAAGAAGATGCCGGGGAAGGAAGAATGCATTCGCGATCATCGTCGGGATGACGGCGCTTGCGATCACCGTGCCGACGAGGAAAGAATACTGCGCCTGCGTGATGATGTGATGATTGAGGCCAAAGAGCGACGAGATCGTGCCGAAGGTCAGGCCCGTTGACATCATCAACGTGTAGTAGGCTCCCGCCGAGCCGTCATACTGATGCACTCGAACCGCCGGATACACGGCAACGGCCTTGGTCAGCGACTTCGCCGCGAAGAGAACCAGCAGCGCTGACGGGCGCGGCGATCAAGCGCCGGCACCGACACGAACGATCCGGCGCGGATGAAGTAGAACGGCGTGAGCAGTCCAAAGGTCAGTGTGCGCAGTCGGCGAATCAGCGAATGATCCTTTCCGACCGTTCCTGCCAGCACCATGCCGATCATGTAAGCCGGCAGCACCGCTTCGCTTCCGGCCCAGACGGCCAGTCCGCCCAGCGCGAACAGCATAAAGAGAATGTACTTGGCTTCGAGTTCGGAGACGCGCCCGCCGTACTTCTTGAAGAACCAGGGTGTGAGAAACGGGAGGATCGCGAAGAGGCCGCACGAAACCACCACAAAGATCAGCGTCTTGATCGTGAACGGGGAGAAGATCAGACCGAGCGCAATCACGGTTCCGAGATCATTGATGAAGCAGGCGGCCAGAATCGCCTTGCCGTATTCCGTGACGTTGAAGCCAAGTTCCAGCATCACTGCGTAAACAACTGCCACCGAAGTCGTCGAAAGAGCGACGCCGGCCAGCCAACTGGACATGATCGACCAGTGCAGCACGAAATGCGCGATCGCAGTGCAACCGAGAAATGGCCCGAAAAATCCCGGCCAGGCCAACGATCAAGGCCTCTCGCCACTTGGTTTTGAAGATGGCCGGATCGAGTTCCGCGCCGGCGAGGAACGTGAGGACGATTGCCCCGGTTCCGGCCAGAAAAGTGATCCACTGCGTATTGCCCGGCAGACCAGCCTGCGCAAAACCGAAGAGCCGATAAGGAACACCGATGACCAGTTGGGCCACCGTGCCGACCACGATCTCAGAAAGCGCCGTCGAGACCTTGAACCAGATCGCGAGCAGCGTCGCAGCCAACGCCAATCCCACCCAGAGCGCACGAGAGAGCCCATGTGATTCGTCATGAACCGAACTCCTTAATTGTCGTTCAGGGATCGCGGCCGGGACATGACTCCGCAACAGGATTCCCTGTCAGGAGTCATCATCTGTCCGGCCTATTGGAAGGGACAGCGGTTAAAGGTGAACTCCTTCACCTCAACGTTGCTTGAATCGTAGGAGTTCTTGCGCAGTTAAAGTCAAGTGACCACAGACACACGAGGTGTCGGTCAAGAAACCACTGATCAATCGGACTGCAGTTGGTTTGGTGCGTGGAGACAAGCTATCGGTTGATGGAACCTTCGTGTTGAATCCGGCCGTGTGTTCGCCAGGGTCCTGCCTGGATGCTGCCAGCGGACAGTGTAGATCGAAAATGGACAGTGCGGCATATCGTCCAGAGCCCGCGCCATCTTGTTATCTGCTGAGCACAAAGAGGTAGGCCCTGGCGTGCCAATTGGCGCCTTGCGTGCAAATGGTCCCAGGCAGGAGGATGTCGAATGCAACACTTCCCGGAAGGTCTTTTCTCCACGATTCGTGGGACTCAGCGCATTGTCCTTGCGTTAATGTTCCGATCCATTGCTCGCGCCGCGGTTCCCGCCGGCCTGCTATCAGTTTCCTTCCTGGCGTCTTTGGCCAACGCCCAAATCTCGCCGGACTTGCCCAATCCGAGCACGGCGCCGAATCCGCTGACGGCGACGCTATCCCTTTTTCGCAGCAATATGCAGGACAAGATCATGAAGTCGGCAGAGGCGATGCCAGAGTCCAAGTACAGCTACCGGCCAACCAAGGAGGTTCGCTCGTTTGCCGAGATTCTGAATCATGTGACGGATATTTCCAATTTTTTGTGTTCAAACATGAAGGGTGAAGCGACCCCTCCCGCGGCTGCCGCGAGGGGTTCGAAAGCCGAGATCATAGCCGCCCTCAAAAGCTCGTTCGAGTACTGCGATGGCGCGTTCTCAGGGTTCACCGATGCGCACCTCAACGACCCGGCTGACTTCTTTGGCCACAGGACAAATAGGATGTTCATCCTGACGCAAGTCGGAAATCATGACGCCTTGCATTACGGCAATCTCGTCACGTATCTGCGCCTGAATGGCCTCGAGCCGTCCGGGGGCTGGTTTTGATGGCGTAGCGGCGAGTCTTCTTTCAAGACCGGGAACGATCGCATGGATTGTCGGGAAAGCGGAACTTACCCAGTTGACCGGGAAGTCGGGCAAGCCGACCATTACGCAGAAATCAGTCCATCCGCCTTCACCTTAATCTATCTGCCGGTATAACGAATATCGAGAAGTGTCCAGTCGTCCCGCGCCTCGGGAGTCGCCTCGATTTGATGGAGCTCATGCAGGATCTCATCGAGGGTTGTCAGGTGTGCGAGTGCGATGAGCCCGTCAACGCTGATCAGTTCACCGTTCTTGTCCTCGATTTCAGTGATGCCGTCTGTCGCCAGTAAAATGCGGTCGCCCGGCTGCAGCGCGATTTGCGAAGCTGAGTAAGTTGCCTGTTGGATGATCCCCACAATGGGGTTCGACTCTTCGAGCTCAGTCACCTTGCCATCGGGCTTGATGAGCAGAGGCGGAACATGCCCGCAGTTTACAAATTCCACGAATCCGCTGGGGTAAACCTTCAGCATAATCATCGTGGCGTATTTCCCAACCTGGCGAGCGCAGAGGAACTGGTTAATGAGATCTGCAGTTTTGGGTAGGGACTGGCCCGTGAGCATGAGCGCGTGGATGATGCCCTGCAAGGTCGCGGCCACGATGGAGGCTGGAACACCTTTGTCGGAGACATCGGCGATTGCGACGCAAACACAGTCGGGCAGCGCGATGACATCGTAAAAGTCTCCGCCGATCGCGTGGCAGGGGATCGTGCGTGCCCAGAATTCGGCATAGTCGAGTCGCGGAAGGGTGATCGACATCAGTCCGGAGTGGATGGATGCAGCAATCGCGAGCTCTTCCTCCGCCTGTCGGGCTTTCGACTCGGTATCCGCGAGCAGGGCGTTGTGGAGGAGGGTAGAGGCCTCGGCAGCAAGATTATCGAGTACCTGATGATCGATGTCGCTCAGGCTCCTGGCGCCGATCTGTGCATCAAGGTACAAAATCCCAAGAAGTCGGTTTGGTTCGGCCGGCGAAATGTGCTTGCGAAGAGGAATGCAGTAGATGCTGCGAATCGAGTTGGCCATGACGCTCGCCCAGTGCGCGGCGCTGTCATCGCGAAGCGTATCGCTGAGGTAGAACTTCGAATCGCTTTCAACGGCCTTTTGCATGGCACGCCGCGATACCGAAGGATCTTCTTCGATCAAGGTCTCATCTGAGCGGAGCCCGAGAGCGAGGTGAAATTCTCCGTCTCGCAAGAGGAAGACGAAGCCGCGCTCAGTTCCGGTGAGTTGCATCGAGAGCTTGAGCAGCGCATGAAAGACGTCTTTGATGGCTCCGCCCGAGTTGAGCTGCCGGGCAGCATTGAGCAGGAAACTGAGCTTCTCGATTTCGCGCGTAGGGCGCGGGAGGTCCCCGGTTGTGGGATCGAACCCGGAGAGCGCACTCAGCAGCTCATTCGCCCGGATTCCTGACATGCTTCCCGTGTCGGGAAGCATGAAACGAAAACAGGCAGCGTCGATCGAGCCGAACTGGAGCGTGTCGCCCGACCGCAGTTTGGCTCGATCAGTGCGTTTCCCGTTCAGGTAGGTACCATGGGAACTGTTCTGATCGATGACTTCGAAGTCCTCGATCCGTCTGGTAATGATCGCGTGACGGCGGGAGACATAGGCCTCTTTCAGTACAAGATCCTGATCGGGCGAGCGGCCGATACTCGTACATTCACCTCGAATCTCGAAGGTGTGTTCCCCCCCGGAATCGTCATACTGCAACAACGGCACTATTACTTGAACGGGCATTGTGCAGATTCTATTCCGTGCAATCCGGAATACGCGACGACTAAGTTATAAAACGCCAACGCCTCAAAGCCGGGAATCGCTGCGCTTCCCGCGGGCGGCACCGCGTGCCGGACCTCTGAACCTGCCATCCACAAGCGCCTTCCAGGAGCCGGATGCCTCCGTCAAGAAAGTGGACGAGCGGAGCTTTGGAACGTGTCGAGCGTGGTCAATTTCTTGCCAGCCGCAACTCTGCGCTCCAATGTATGATCCTTGAAATCAACAGATGAATTTCGCCTCATTACGTGTGAAGTGCCTTGACAACGCCCGTTGCCATTGCTCATTGTGAATTCACCACTCTAAAAGGCTTCTGTCGCGCACCGCTGCCGTTTTGTGGTCCACTTGCCGGTCAAAAGCCGCAGGTTGAAGCCATCCCCCAATGGCAACTTTTTTTGTTCTCGGCGATCATCCAGAACCATTGTGCCGGGACGGTGAAAACGGGCCCCCTCACCCGAAGAAGTCTGCGTTTAGCGAATTCTCTTGCGTTTCAGATTCCCCGATTGGGCGCCCGGTGCTGCAGGCAGTCCCGATCTTTGGAGACCCGGACTCTATGACCCATCTGCCCGCTGGCTCGCTGTCGGCATCCGATCTGATTTCCTCTCAAGCAGAAAGCCAACAGAATTCGAAAATGGCCATTCGAGCGATCCGGCGGCTTTTTGCCCCCGGCGCGGGCAGTTTCATCTCAGCAGCGACACTCTCGCTGTTTTGCGTTTTGTCCAGCTCTGGTCAGGCGCCCACCCTCGCGCCAAGTTGGAATCAGCAGTTGCCAGTGACGATTCCCACCGCGCGCTTCGCCGATACCCTGGCCTATGATGCCGCACACTCCCAGGTGGTAATGTTCGGAGGATTTACGAACGGTGGCGTCGTCAGCGACACGTGGTTGTGGAACGGAACAAACTGGACACAGGCAAACCCGGCAAACAGCCCCTCAGCGCGTTCTAACCAGACCATGGTCTACGATGCGGCGCAGGGCCAGGTGGTGATGTTCGGAGGAGCTGTTACAGCCCAGGGCAGTAGCCGTCTCAACGATACATGGTTATGGAACGGCGCCAACTGGACTCAGGTTACCGGGCTGTCAACCACTCCCCCCACGCGAAGCAGCGCCGCCATGGCCTACGATGCGGCCCACGGCCAGGTTGTTTTGTTCGGCGGTCTCGGCGCGAGTAATGGCGATCTTGGGGACACCTGGGTATGGAACGGGACGAGCTGGAGCCAGGCAAGTTCCGGCGGACCCTCAGCGCGCTTCGGCGCGAGCATGGCTTACGATGGCGCGCTGGGCGAGGTAATTCTGTTTGGCGGTTTTGACTCAGGCGGAAACGAAGACAACGACACGTGGGCATGGAACGGAACCGGTTGGACTCAGCTGACCCCCGCGGACAGCCCCACCCCCGCGCGCGACAGTCAGTCCATGGAATACGATGCTGCGCTGGGAAAGGTGGTCATGTTCGGGGGAGAGAACGCCCTCGGCGGTATCTATTACGGCGATACGTGGGTGTTGAGCGGGACTTCTCCCGGTAATCTCACCTGGACGCTACAGACATCCGCGTCCGTCCCAGGTGCGCGCACCAACAGTCCGATGACATACGATGCCGCGCTCGGTCAGGTGGTCATGTTCGGCGGGTACAGCAACACTAGCGTGACAACCACTTACTCGGACACGTGGACCTGGGGGCCCCCGCAGGACTTCGGCGGCATCAACGTCTGCCCCGGCGGACTGACCTCGCCGGCGCCATGCAACATTACCCTCTCGCTGACATACAACTTCTCGGCGACCACAACCTTGGGGACTCCTCAGGTCGTCACACAAGGCACAAGTAATCTGGACTTCACCCAGGCCAGCGGCAACTGCAGCGGCACCATGCAGGCAAACAGTTCCTGCACGATGAACATCACCTTCGCTCCAATCGCGCCCGGCCTGCGTACCGGCGCGGTACACCTCGTGGACAATTCGGGCAATCTGCTCGTATCCACGCCGATCTACGGCGCTGGCCAGGCGCCGCTTGGCGTGTTTAGTCCTCTTGTAACTTACGTGGAAACCCTCGGAAGCTTGAGCGGGCCGAAAGGCGTTGCGGTTGATGCGGCAGGTGATCTTTTTGTTTCCGACTACGAGGGCCACAAGGTCATTGAACTCGGACCGAGTACCGGCAACAGCCTTGTGACCATAGCCCAATCTCCACAAGTTTCGCTGCCCCAGGGACTGGCGATCGATGGAGCGGGCAATCTTTACGTCGCCGATACCGGCATTCCCGGGGTAATGAAGATTCCGTGGGGCTGCATCGTTACAGGCACTTCGACTTGTCAACAAACAGTGCCGAACCCCCTGAGCCTGTCAGGCCAGTTTGGAGTATCGGTCGATGCGCAGGGCGATCTTTTCGTCAGCGCTTATAACCAGGCTGAGGTCGTCGAAGTTCCAGTCAACGGAGGCACCCAGACGGTTGTCTACACTGGCACAACCCCGATTGGCACGGCGGTGGATGCGGGGGGCGATTTGTTCGTCGCCGATGCCGGCGCCGCGGCGGTCGTGGAGGTCCCCGCAGGCTGCACCAACTCCGGTTGCTACAAAACGATTGGCACCGGATGGTCTGCACCGCAAAGTGTGGCTCTGGATGCGGCGGGCGATCTCTACGTGGTCGACGGCAACCTGCGTGAAGTCGTGGAATTTCCTGCCGGCTGCACCAGCAATACCTGCCAGATCCCCATCGCCAACACCTCCTTCCTCTCGCTGGGCACCGGCTTCCATCCGTGGGACGCGGTCCCGGATAGCCAGGGCAATATCTACATTGCAGACCATGACCTTCAACGGGTCGACGCGATACTCCAGGGATTAGAAGCCTTCGACTTTGCCGACTCGACGCTCGACAACATAAGCGGCGACAGTCCACGATCGGTCCTCTTCCAGAATATTGGCAATCAGACTCTGGCCGAGACCAGCCCGGGCCTGGTTTTCACCGACCCCGACTTCACACAGGTCGTCCCCGGTGGCGCTCCTCAACCCGATTGCACCAGTTCCTTCTCCCTTGCACCGGGCTCGGCCTGCAATCTGAGCGTCCAATTCGATCCGTTGAGCGTGGGTCCGCTGGCTGGCTTTGCCAACTTTTACGACAACGCTCTGAACAACCCGTCTGCTACCCAATCCTTCCCCTTCTACGGCACGGGCCTCGGGCCTCCGGTCACGTTGAGCGTGACGGGAGCCGGGACAGGAAGCGGCTCAGTGGTCGCCACTAGTCCGACGGGGATTAACTGCAATTGGAATGCTGGCAACACAACGGGGACCTGCTCGACAAGCTATGCGAGCGGATCGACAGTCACGCTGCAAGAGACCCCGACCAATGGGTCAACGTTCAATGGCTGGGGCGGAGCCTGCGCAAGCGCGGGCACAAACCAGTACTGCCACGTCACCCTCCTCGCGGCCGCAAGCGCTTCAGCCAGCTTTGCAGTTGCCGGCGCCAGCAATATCCTCACGGTGACGGACCTGGGCTCGGGCAGCGGCGAGGTGGCAGACCAGTTCTCCGCCATCACTTGCACCGTGTCGAACGGAAGCAACACGGGACCGTGTTCAGCCGGCTATCTGACCGGAACCCCGGTCACACTCACGGCGACGCCGGCCGGAGGCGCATCATTCCTGGGCTGGGGCGGAGCCTGCGCAAGCAATGGAACGAGCCAGACGTGCCCGTTGACCGTCAACTCGTCGATGAATGTCACCGCGACTTTCGGTCAGCAGAGCTTTGGCAACGTCAACCTTTGCCCACAAGGTGGGATCGGTCAGCCACCATGCAGCGGCGCACAGTCCGTAACCTTCACCGCCGCGTCGACTGTGACCAATGCTTCGGTCCAGGTATTTACGCAGGGCTCTCCCGGGGGCGACTTCTCACTTGGCTCCGGGTGCACAGGCACCATCCTCGCCGGCAATTCTTGTAGCGTAAACGTCGCCTTCAATCCACAGGCGCCCGGATTGCGCCTGGGTGCGGTGCAAATCAGTGGTGTCGTCAATAACGTCAGTGGCGTGGTAGCGACCATTCCAATCTCCGGTATTGGCGTGGCGCCGGAGATGGCTTTTGGTCCGGGCACGCGAGACCACGGAACCTCTCAACAATCCAAATTACCCCGTCGGCGTAGCGCTTGATGGCGCGGGAAATCTCTATATCGCGAACTACGGAGTCGCTGGCGGCAATCCTGGGTACGTTGCGAAGATCACGCCCGGCGGTGTCCAGTCGACAGTGTTATCCGCATATACCTTCGCCCCTGGGCAAGCCCCGGCCCCAATCGGCGTGGCAGTGGATGGAGCGGGCAATCTCTTCATAGCGGATCTCAACCTCCCCTACGCGGTCAAGCTCACTCCCGGCGGCGTCCAGACCAAGGTGGGCAGCGGACTCGGCGGCTACTCAACCGGTATAGCGCTTGATGCGGTGGGCGACGTCTTTATCGCGGACCAGGCCAACGACCGAGTAGTAGAGGTCACACCTGCTGGGGTTCAGACAACGGTTCCCGCCACGGGCCTGCAACAACCGTGGGGCGTAGCGACCGATGCGGCGGGCGACGTCTTCATCGCGGATGGCGATCAGACGCAGGAAATTACGCCCCAGGTGGTTAAGGTTACGCCCAGCGGCGCCCAATCCACCATACCCACTACCGGGCTGAGCCGACCGTACCATCTGGCAGTGGATGCGGCCGGCGATGTCATCATCGACGATTCCTTGAACAGCCGGGTTGTGCAGGTTTCGCCGGGCGGCGTCCAGACCACGCTCGTCACCGGACTTGGTTTCCCCAGCGGCGTGACAGTCGATGCGGCGGGCGATCTCTTTATTGGTGATCAGGGCAATCAACAGGTGTATAAGGTCAACCGCTCGCTGGCATCGGTGAACTTCGGCGTGATCGGTGAGGGCTACCAGACCTCTGATAGTCCAATCACGATCCAAAACATTGGCAACCAGTCGCTCATAGGCACGTTGGCGCCGGTTTCAGGCACGGGCTTTTTTGAGGACAGCAATTCCACCTGCGCTTCATTTACATTGCCGGCGGGCGCGTCATGCGTGGAGAACTTCTACGCCTTTCCGCAGAATGTCGTCGGTCCGCTCAACGGCTCGGCCCCTGTGTCCGACAACTCTTTGAATGGCAATCCCACCACCCAGACCATCAGTCTCAGCGCCCTGTCCTACGGCCTGCCGGTGACGGTCAGTGTGACCGGAACGGGCAGCGGTTCTGTATCGTCCAATCCCTCATTCATTAACTGCAGCGTGGTCGCCGGAGTTGCACAGCCCGGATGTTCGGGGACCATCAATACCGGGTACACATATTCCTTCTTCGAGTCGCCGATTGCGGGATATACGTTCACGGGCTGGGGCGGCGCCTGTTCAAGCTATGGAACCAACCAGATTTGCACCTCCGTGGAAATAACAGGCCCCACAGTGATCGTCGCGAACTTTGCTCCCGTCGGCGGCCTCAATACGCTCACTGTGACGGACGCCGGCACCGGCTCCGGTACGGTTACCGACACCCTTGATCTGATCGCCTGCATTGAGTTGAACGGAACCGTCACTGGAACATGTTCGGCACCCTATTCGAATCCGACCGCCACACTCACGGCAACGCCATCCGGAAACTCCACATTCGTGGGCTGGGGCGGAGCCTGCGCGTCTTTTGGAACCAGCTCGACGTGCACCGTGACAATGAGTCCAACTGTCAATGTCACCGCAACCTTTGTTGCACCGGGAGCAACACAGCCCGGCCCACTCCAGCCCATCACCGCGGGCATCGTCTACGGCCAGGGCGGCACCTTCACCAGCGGCACTGCGAATAACGGCGGGATCACCGCCAACAGTTTGATCCTTCCCGAGGGCCTGGCAATCGACGGTAGCGGAAATCTCTACGTCGCCGATTCAAACAACAATCGCGTCCTCTTCTATCCGCGCGGCAGCACCACGGCCGCGCGCGTCTATGGCCAGAATGGCAGCCTCACCTCCAACACTCCTGACAACGGCGGCATCAGCGCCACCAGCCTCTCGAATCCTGTAGCCGTAACCCTCGATAGCGCGGGCAACCTTTATGTTGCCGACGGCGGAAATAATCGCGTGCTCTTTTATCCCGCCGGCAGCACCACGGCCACTCGCGTCTACGGCCAGAATGGCAGCTTCACCTCCAACAATCTGTACACTGGCGGTGTTACTGCCAACAGCATGTTCCAACCGTTCGCGGTAGTCGTCGACAGCACCAACAATGTCTATGTCTCCGACTTCGGGGACTGCCGCGTGCTCTTCTATGCCGCCGGCAGCACCACTGCCACGCAAGTCTATGGGCAGAACGGTAGCTTTACCACCAACACTGTGAACAACGGCGGCATTAGCGCCAACAGCCTGAGTCAGCCCATGGGCCTCGCTCTCGATTCGAGCGGAGATCTCTACGTTGCCGACATTTTCAACAATCGCGTTTTGTTCTATCCCAACGGCGGCACAACAGCCACACAGGTCTACGGACAGGGTGGCAGCTTCACCAGCAACTCCGCGAACAACGGCGGCGTAAGCGCCGGCAGTCTGAATTGGCCTGGCGCTCTCGCGCTCGACGCCGGCGGCGATCTCTACGTGGTCGACCGCATGAACAACCGCACGTTGTTCTATCCCTTCGGCAGCACCACGGCCACCCGCGTCTACGGGCAGTTGGGCAGCTTCACAACCACCGCCGCGAACAACGGCGGAATCAGCGCCAACAGCTTTTCGCAACCGTGGGCTGTCGCTCTGGACAAGAGCGGCAATGTCTACGTAACCGACTACTCCAACAATCGCGTGCTCGAATATGGTCCCTTCGGCAACGTCAACGTCTGCCCAGCCGGAGTGTCCACCCCTGCACCCTGCAACAATACCATCACGCTCAGCTACTACGCCGTGGAGCAAACGAATTTCGGCGCCACCCAAGTGGTCACGCAAGGCGCAACCGGTCTCGATTTCTCGCTCGGCAGTGGTGGCACCTGTACCGGAATCATCCCGGCCGGCAATTTCTGCACGGTCAACGTCACCTTCACTCCGCTCGCGCCCGGGTTGCGACTCGGCGCGGTGGGCCTCTTCGACAACACCGGCAACCCGATCGCGAGCACGCCGATCTACGGCGTTGGCCAGGGGCCGGTGGCTGCCTTCAGCCCCGGCGCGCAAGCACCAATCAGCACCGGTCCATTTACCTTGAGCCACCCAGCCGGAATTCTCGTTGATGCAGCCGGCAATCTGTTCATCTCCGATACCGGCAATCAACAAGTATTGAAGATCGCGCCGAACGGCAGTGTTACGACCGTGGGCTCCGGATTCCTATTCCCGCAGGGAATGGCGGAGGACGGCGCGGGCGATCTCTTCGTTGCGGATAACAACCTGAATCAGGTTGTGGAGATCCCGGCCGGCTGCATCAGCAGCGCTTGTCAGCATTACGTGCCCAACCCGCTCAACTTGAAAAGCCAGTTGGGAGTGGCTGTCGATGGTGCCGGCAATCTTTTCATCGGCGACTTCCTCGACGGTAAAGTCGCCGAGGTTCCTGCCAATGGAGGCCCGCAGACCATCGTGTATAACCCGACCGGATGTGGCAATGCCCCCGGCTGTTCCGACCCGGTTGATCTGACCGTCGATGCCGCGGGTGATCTTTTTGTCGCTGATTTTGGCCTGAAAACTGTCGCGGAGGTTCCAGCCGGATGCACTGTCGTGAGTTGCGTGAAAACCATCGGAACTGGATGGAGCCAGCCGGATGGCGTCGCCGTCGATGCCGCGGGTGACGTCTTCGTCGCCGATGAAGGGCTCGATGAGATCGTGGAAGTTCCGGCCGGTTGCACCACCAGCGCCTGCCAGATCGTACTGGTGAGCGGAGTCAACACGGTTGCGGTCAAGGTGGATCCGACGGGCGATCTCTTCGTCGACAACCTCTCGACGCCCCAGATATCCGAGGTCACTCGGTCCCTGCCGCCATCGCTCAGCTTTGCCCTCACCGCGATCGGCAGCACCAGCGCGGACAGCCCGCAAGTCGGTCTCCGTTCAAAACGTCGGCAACCAGCCGCTGTCGGGTTCGGTTGGCGCGACCTCGACCACGAACTTTGCGGGAACAAGTCCCTGCTCCACTTGCGGCACATTTACGCCATCGTGCTCGCGCCAGGTGCGAGTCTGCTCTGAGAGCTTCAGCTTCACGCCGCAGAGCACCGGCATTCTCACTGATGCGGCGAGTTTCAGCGACAACACTCTGAACCTTGCTTCTTCTGTTGTCCTGCAGACGGTCAACCTCAGCGGCATCGGCAGCGTGAACGGCCAGACCGGCGCCGCTCGTCCCCAACGTGGTTGGAATGACGGAAGCGGCGGCGGCAACGACCCTCACCGATGCGGGCTTGACGCTGGGATCGGTGAGCAGTGAGTACAGCAGCAGCGAGCCTGCAGGGCAGTGTGATCGGCGAAAACCCGGCCGCCGGAGCGCAGGTCAATCTCGGATCCGCGGTCGCGCTTCTCATTTCCACCGGCGAGGCGCCGCCGCCGGCGCCAAACCCGCTTACCTTCGAGAATAACTACTTCGTCACCGGCGACTATGCCGCCGCGGGAGTGACTCTGCGACGGACCGGCGTCGGACGGCATGGCCACCGGAACCATCAACATCCCCGATAGCACCACCGCGGCGGCAGCCAGGGTGTTCCCGACGGGGCCGACATCGTGGATGGTTTCCTCTACTGGGAGACGCTCGAGAATACGGCGACGCCTTCGGGCAACACGGGAACCTTCCTCGGTTATCCCATCACCGGGCAGCAGATCGGAAGCGACCTGCCCTACACGGACGGCGCTTTGAGCGGGACGCTGCGCGTGTATCGCGCCGACGTCAACACCTATTTCCAGGTGCCGGCGAGCTGGAACGGAGTGCGCCTCGGCTCGGGCGCGTTCACGGTCTCTCTGCCGGACAGCGGCACGAACCGGACAGTTCCCGCTCACCGAAGGCGCGAGCCTGGTGGTCATCTATCGCGTCTTGTCTCACCGAACTTCCCTCCTCAAGTCGGTCGTCATTTACGACGGTTCGGCGATACCGGCCTCCTCGACGACGCAGAACGTGCAGGGATTCTATGACGCGGTTGGCGGAGCCTCCGGGAGAAAGTTACGACCCTTTACGCGGCCGGCGGCAAGCTGGAACAACAGCTCCAGTTCCGTCACGCTCGCAGCACACGCGAGCCAGTACACTGCGCCGCTGAATTCCGGCAGCGCCTATGCCGCGGTGATTCTCTCCACGCCCGTGACCAACAGCGATAACGACGGAATTCTGGACGCCTGGAAGAGCCGGCCCGCCGGCGGGCGATTTCTTTGCCGGGCAGCCAGGTTATTACGACGTGAAGACCCAATCGTGGGTGGCGTTGCCGGGCGCAAAACACGGCGAAAAGGATCTGTTCGTTCAACTCGATTACATGTGCGGCGCCGTGCTGGCAAACGGCGCGTGCGATCCCAGCCAGGAGAATCTCTTCCCCTCGCCTGACGCCAATGGCAACGATCCGCTGGCGATGGTCCAGCAGGCATTCGCCGCCGACTGGAGTCGCGCTCCATCTCGAAATTGGCAACGCAGTGCCCGAAAGCACCTGCACCGACAGTGCCGGCGCAGCTCTGCCAGTTCCCCGGCGAGCCGGGAGTGATCGGCTGGAAGAACAGCCTGGAATTCTCCAAGCTGTGGCCGCGCAATTTCGCTTCCTGCGCGGCGGGCGGCGATTGCACAGCTCGTTTCCCCTACGGGCAGAAGGACAGCTATCACTACGTTCTCTTCGGCCACTCTCTGGCGATCCCGGCCTGGAACACGCGTTACGGAACGCTGACGGCGATTTCAGCGTCGTCAGCAGCGGCACAACCACCATCGCCACCACCGACCGCGGCGCCGAGCAGTATCAACGATTGCCCAAGCCGCATCACGATCTCCGGCGTGCTGGGAAATCCAAGCCTCAACGGCGTGTACAACACCGCGTCGTGTCCCGACTCGCAGACAATCATCGTGGCGACTCCCGGCGTCCCCAACTGGACCTATCCCAACAACACATTGCCTGAACCGGTCATCGGCCTCACCTCCGGCACGGTGACAAGCATCTCCGGTTACTCCGATCTGGGCGGCGCCGATTCAGCCGTCACCCTGGCTCTTTGGGAGACGGCGCCGAACCAGGACATGAGCAAGCGCGCCAACGTCATCGCCGGCACGCTGTTCCATGAGATCGGCCACACGCTCGGCCTGAGCCACGGCGGCCTCTACTACGAGGCAGGGCCGGGCAGTTACGTCCCGACCTTCGACGTCAATTGCAAGCCGAACTATCAGAGCTCGATGAACTATCTGTTCCAGCTCGATGGCGTGGGACCGAATGCAGCCGTTGCTTACTCCAACCAGACGCTCGAGACCCTGTCCGAAGCTTCGTTAGGCTCGGTGACCAACCTTGCGGACGTCAACGGCAATCCCGCGACGTTCTCGACCTCGGCCTGGTACACCCCGACGCTGCCGCCCAGTTCGACGGCCAGCCCGGCCACGCTGCATTGCGACGGCACTCCGCTCACCGGCGATACGGGATATCGTGTGCGATGGGTCCAGTCGCACCCATCACTCCGGCGTGGTCGAGCTGGCCAGAACATCACCTTCGATGGCGTGCCCTGGATCACAGTTTGCAGGCCTGCTCGGATACAACGACGTGGCCAACATCGATCTGCGCCAGGTAGGCGCCACCGGTGGCGAGTTCGCATCGCTGGCGAGCGTGCTTTCCTTTCGGATTCCTCGCAGCGCCGCTGAACATCGCCGCGGGCGGAAGCGTGACTGTGGGCGCCGGCGGCACCGTGGCGCTGGGCAGCGGCGGCACCGTGACCCTGGGCAGCGGCGGAAACGTGACCGTCGGCAGTGGCGGCACGATCGATCGGCAGCGGCGGCATCGTCACGCTCGGCAGCGGAGGCAGCGTCACGCTGAGCAGCGCGCGGCCAACACCATCACGCCGGGCAGCAGCGGCACGGTCACGCTTGGCCAGCGGCGGCAACGTCACGCTGCGGCAGCGGCGGCACCATCACCCTGGGCAGCGGCGGCACCGTCACGCTGGGCGGCGGCGGCAACGTCACGCTGGGCAGCGGCGGCACCATTACTCTACCCGGACCCCGCGGCAGCACGGTCGACGATTCCCTCGGCGGGAGGTACTCATACGACAGTTCCCGCTGGCAGCGGACGGCACCATCGCGCTGGGCAGCGGCGGCAACGTCACGCTGGGCGGCGGCGGCAACGTCACCCTCGGCGGCGGCGGCACCATCGCGCTGGGCGGCGGCGGCAACGTCACCCTGGGCGCGGCGGCAACGTCACGCTCGGCAGCGGCGGCACCGTCACGCTGGGCGGTGGCGGCAATGTCACCCTCGGCGGCGGCGGCAACATCACCCTGGGCGGCGGTGGAACCGTCACGCTCGGCGGCGGCGGCAACGTCACGCTCGGCGGCGGTGGCAACGTCACCCTGGGCGGTGGCGGCAACGTCACGCTGGGCGGCGGCGGCAACGTCACCCTCGGCAGCGGCGGCAACGTCACGCTGGGCGGCGGCGGAACGGTCACGCTCGGCGCGGCGGCAATGTCACGCTGGGCGGCGGCGGCACCACCACCGGTCATCTCGCTCGGCAGCGGCGGTACCGTCACGCTTGGCGCGGGCGGCACCATCACGCTGGGCGGCGGCGGCAACGTCACCCTGGGCAGCGGCGGCGTCGGCACCGTTACACTCGGCGGCGCCGGCAATCGACGTGCAGCGGTAGCTGCAGCATCCGCCGCCGGTGGCACGGTCACACTGGGCGGCGGCGGCACTGTGACGCTGGGCGGCGGCGGCAACGTCACCCTGGGCGGCGGCGGCACCATCACCCTGGGCGGCGGCGGAACCGTGACGCTGGGCGGCGGCGGCAATGTCACCCTGGGCGGCGGCGGCAACGTCACGCTGGGCGGCGGTGGCAACATCACCCTGGGCGGCGGCGGCAACGTCACCCTCGGCGGTGGCGGCAACGTCACGCTGGGCGGCGGCGGAGCCACCACCAACGAACTGGATTACAACACCGCCAACTCGGTCGTTCGCCCACCGACTTCGCCCACCTATACGGTCACGCCGGCAACGGGCAATTCACCGCAACGGTCCAGGTCAACTGGACGCGCGCCTGCCTTCGGCGTCGTCCAGACCTACACGATCTCCCGCAGTGTGATGGCGGCACGCCGGTCGTGATTGGCAGCGTCAGCGGCGTGAACGGAAATCCACCGGCGACAACATTTACCGACACGAACCCTCCCACTCGGAACCTTGATCTACACGATTGCGACCACGCTGGTTCCGGACCCAGCGGCTCCCAACGTCAAAGCGCTCCATCGTCGCCGGCGGTGCTTACGCTCAACCAGACAATCATCCTTAGCCCGTTGCAGAGCTCCTACATGGTTTCCAACTCGCCCGTCTCTGTCACCGCGACTGCCAGCTCTGGCCTGACGGTCAGCTTCAGTGCTTCGGGATCCTGCTCGGTCGGAAGCTCGTCGCCAGCGAATGGCGGTTACTCAGCCTCCGTGAACCTGACCGGTACGGGAAGCTGCACCGTGACCGCGACGGCGCCGGCAGGCAGCAACTCCAACAACAACTACAACGCGGCCACTCCGGTCTCAGCCACATTCGCGATTGTCCTCGAGAACTCCGGCACAATCCCGCAAGTCATAAATTTCCCGCAGTTGCCCAGCATCCAATACGGAACCAGTTTCACACCGAACGCGAGCGACAATTCCGGGATTCCGATCACCTTCACAACGATGGGACCCTGCAATTCCAACGGCACAACCACCGGCGTTGGTACGTGCACGATCACAGCAAATGCGCCATCGGGCACGGGGCCGAACAACATCACCTACGGCCCGGCCACCATGACGCAGTCGTTCAGAATTTACCCTGCCGTCCTCACCGTCACCGCCGGCAATCTGCCCACTCCCTACGGCCAGATTCCGTCTTTGACGACCGACTACACCATCACCGGCTTCGTCAATGGAAATTCGTCGAGTGTAGTCACCGGCTCACCGTCGCTTTCCACCACCGCTAGCACAACAAGCGCTCCCGCAATCTACCCGATCACAGTCTCAGCCGGCTCACTTGCGGCGGCAAACTACACCTTCGCCTTCATTCCCGGCGCGCTCACAATCCAGCAGGCAACAGCAACCATCAGCATCAGCAACATTCCCGCGAATGCCGCCTACGGCGGCAGCTTCACGCCCACGTATCTCTACTCAGGCACCGGCACGCCGACGGAGTCGACAACCTCGACCACGACATCGGTGTGCACCGTCGCTGCCAACGGTCTCGTCAGCTTCGTTGGTGCGGGGACATGCACACTCACCGCGCACGCCACCGCAACCGCAGACTACGCGCAGGCGACCGGCAGCCCGCAGAGTTTCAGTGTGGCTGGGGCAACAGCAACCATCAGCATCAGCAACATTCCCGCGAATGCCGTGTACGGAGGCAGCTTCACGCCCACGTATCTCTACTCGGGCACCGGCACGCCGACGGAGTCGACGACCTCGAGCACGACATCGGTGTGCACGGTCGCTGCCAGCGGTCTCGTGAGCTTCGTTGGTGTGGGAACCTGCACGCTCACCGCGCACGCCACCGCAACCGCAGACAATCTGCGCGGTGACCGGCAGCCCGCAGAGCTTCAGCGTAGCTGGGGCAACGGCAACCATCAGCATCAACAACATTCCCGCGAACGCTGTGTACGGCGGCAGTTTCACGCCCACGTATCTCTACTCGGGCACCGGCACGCCGACAAAGTCAACAACCTCGAGCACGACATCCGTGTGCACGGTCGCTGCCAACGGTCTCGTCAGCTTCGTTGGTGTCGGAACCTGCACGCTCACCGCGCACGCCACCGCAACCGCAGACAATTTGGCGGCAACCGGCAATCCGCAGAGCTTCAGTGTTGGCAAGGCAACGCAAACCATCACCTTCAGCCAGCCCACCTCGCCCGTTATCTACGGCGCGTCTCCCGTCACGCTCATAGCGACATCAACCTCAACTCTGGGCGTCGCGTTCACCATCGATGGCGCCAGCACAGCCTCAGCGACCATCTCGGGCTCAACGGTCACGATCAAGGGAGTGGGAACCCTCGTGATCGATGCCAACCAGCCAGGCAACTCTGACTACCAGCCCGCCACGCAGGTGCAAAGGACGATCGTCGTAAACCGGGCACTCCTCACCGTGACCGCCAACAATGCCACCCGGGCTTACGGCGCGGCAAATCCAACCTTCACCGCGAACATCACCGGATTTGTAAATGGTGATCACTCCACAGTCGTCAGCGGCAGCCCGTCCTTCTCCACCAACGCAACCACCACAAGCCTGCCCGGTTCGTACCCGATCACCGTGACCCAGGGAACTCTGGCAGCCGCAAACTACACCTTCACCTTTGTGAATGGAACCCTGACAATCACGTCCACGGGATCGGTTCCCGCATCCGGCACCACTTGCAACGGAGCCTACACCGGCACCTTCAAAGGAAACCTGACCGTCAGCAAAGGCCAGACCTGCATCTTCATCGGCGGAGGCGCCACGGGAAGCATCACCGGAACCGGCGGCAACATCATTCTTCAAGGCGCGACCGTCGGAAGCAGTCTGACCATCAACAGCGGCGGCGCATTCACCATCGGCCCATCCACCACCATCAACGGCAACTTCACAGTCCAGAGCCTGCCCGCGAGCACGACTGCGAACCAGCTTTGCAGCAGCACCATCACCGGCAGTGTGGCCTACCAGAGCAATGCCGCTTCTGTCCTCATCGGCTCTGGCACTCCATCGTGTGCTGGCAACATCATCAAAGGCAGCCTCCAGGTTGCCAGCAACTCTGCGGCCGTCACTATGGATGGAAACAAGGTCACCGGCAGCATCCAGGTTCAGAGCAACCCCGGAGCCACAACCATCGATGGCAACACTGTGGGCGTCAGCCTGCAGGACCAGAGCAACACCGGAGCCACGCAGGTCTTCAACAACATCATCACGAATGCCCTGCAATGTCAGTCCAACAGCTCGATCACCGGCGGCGGAAACACCGCAGCTTCGAAATCAGGACAGTGCGCGAAGTTCTAACACCCGCACTGTCCGCTGTTCACTGTCCACGGCTCGCCGCGGAGTAGGCGTTCGTAGCCCGCTGGATACTTGATTGCAATACGAAAGGCACGCGAACCCAGATTGCCTACGGGTGCATGATCCACCACAACAGAATCGATGTGATCGCCATCGATCCGAGGATGGTCAAGCCAAGCCGCATCAAACCAGGATCATTTGCATTGAGCTTCACGCTGAGCGAAGGAGTTGTCGGGCTCCCCCGGTCGGGCTGCGCCGACAGCCTGGTTCGGCCGCTGAGATAGTGAGAATCATTTCGCAGCTGCGAGGCCGCAAACCATGTGTTGGGCTTCAGAACCGTAAACCATCCGGCCGTCCCCACACTGAAGCCCCTGCGACTCACGGAACGAAGAATCTTCATCGCCTCTCCTTGGCCCCCGCTACAGGCCCCGTTCAGCCGCCGCCACCAAATGCCGGGCGCAATCGCAACTACAGGATTAGAGCACGAATCGCTGTAACGCGATGCGCCTCAATCCGATGTCAATACCCCTTCCTCCCAAAACCAGACCCATCTGCTTCATTCCGTTCAAGATATATTCTTCCCGACTTTTGCAGGTTATTTCCGCGAAATCCCTACACTTATCTCAGGTAGAGAAAAGGTGGTATCGGTTCAGACTTGGGCGGCCCGGTGAGGAATCACTGCGGGCCGCCCGCCTTTTTGGGGCAAAACACAATTTCTGAGCCACCACTCGAAGCGCCAAGTCCTTATATTTGACGACTTTGCGGCATAAGTTCCTTGTTTTCAGTCACTTACGGTGGCCCCCTCCGAAGCTAAGTTGCGCAAAATCAGGAACTTGCCTCCAAAACGCGCAGAGGAGACACACTTCATGTACAAGACCTGTCGGCACATCAAGTCCAACGGACTCCCTTGCAAGTCCCCCGCTCTCAAGGGTGGCCAATTCTGTTACTACCATTCCAAAATCCACACCGTCGGCGTCGACGTGAAGTTTGGGCCGCTGCTACTCCCCGCGCCCGAGGATCCTGCGGCGATCCAGCTCTCCGTCGCACGCATCAACGACGCCGTCCTCAACAGCCGTCTCGATCTCAGAAAGGCCCTCACTCTCTTCAACGGACTCAGACTCGCCGCCCGATTCATCGATAGCAGAGTGTCCTTCGATGAGGCCAAAACCGTACAGTCCGCCGACCAGACCGTGGCCGGCGATGAACTCGCTCCCGACAACTATGTCTGCAACGATGACGAGGACTGCGACGAATGTCCATACTCCGAACGCTGCCCTCACCGTGGCCATCCCGGCAGCGAGGACGACGAACAAGAACAAGACAATGAAGAAGAAGAGGAAGGCGAAGAAGAAGAAGAAGAAGAAGAAGATGAAGATGAAGATGAAGAAGAAGAAAGATGATGATGAAGGCGAGTAGCCTGCCGGCCGAAAACAGCTTGGTTAAAGTCTCTCTCGGGCGACGTGTTTTGAAAGGGCACGGATTTACAGCTTGCTGAAAAACCTGATGCAACCGCGGCTTTGTAACAAGGGCCTGGCTTCAGCCAGGCCGCAAATAAAACAGAATGAGTGTCGGGCTTTAGTGTCCGCGTGAGAACCGGCATCTCATAGCTAACTTGCTAACTTGCCATGCCGCGAAGCGGCGCTAACCTGCTATTTCTTCGAACGAAAGATCTCTGACAGTTCCTCCGAAATCCCCTCGAAATCGGTTCTCACGCACGCGCTTTAGCCCCTGTGTGACACTTCGTTCAATATTCCGACTTTTTCATCGAACTTGTAGGCGCTCAGTTACCGGAACGACGCCGTATATCCTGGACCAGCGGATCATCCGATGACTGCCCGCGAATGGCGAGATAGCTCTTGTAGAAATCCGCGAACCCGGCGCTCTTCATGCCCTCCCGGGCGCGGCCCTCGTAGTAGTACACCGGCGGAAAATATTCGTAAGTCGGCACGTTATCGTCGAACAACTCGATCGCCTCGCCTCTCCGATTCAGGCATCGACTGAATTCGGCGTCGGCCTCGGTGAACGCTCCCGCTTCAAGGTATACCCGTCCCAGTTCGAAGCGGCCGATCCAGGTGTCGAGCAGATTGTTTGCGGAAAATATCTGCCGGATCGCTTCGTTGGTGTCCTTCTTCTTCAATGCGATCAGGCCCGCAACAATCTTGCCGTAAGCCTGCGTCTCGCTCGACAGCGCTGAAGAGAGGCTGTCTGCGAGCTTTTGCGCTTTGGCCGATCTCGCCGGCATCGATATACGTCAGCGCCGCCAGAAATTCAATCGGAACGTTCTGGCTCTGCGCGAGCGCCCTGTCGGTGTCAGCCAGCGCCGCGGCATGGCTCCCTTGCAATTCCTCGATGTTCGCAAGCGCCACGTACTTTCTGGCCGCGCCATCGCTGTTCTTGGCAGCAAGATCGGCGGCGGCGCCTTCCTTCAGAATTTTCTCGGCGTCCGCATTCCTGTCCTGGTAAGCAGCAAGATCAGCCAGCCCGTCCGTCGCGGTCGATGTCGCGTTTGGGCCGAAGCTCTCAAGCTGGTGGTACGACTGGCTCGCATTGTCGACCTGGCCCTGCCCCAACTGCGCTTCGGCCAGCACCAGGTACCCCGGCCAAGCCTTGGGATTGATCGAGAGCGCGGTGCGAGCCTCTTTCTCGCTTGCGGCGAAATCCCCGGCAAAAGCGCTGATGAATGCCAGGTTCAGCCGCGGACCAACGCCTTTGGGAACGATCTCCACCGCTCGCCTGGCCGCTTCCAGCGCCTTTGGCGCGTTACGCAGCTGGGTGTAGCAGATGGAAAGATTGTTCTGCCCCACGCGATCAGCCGGGTAGCGCGTGACAAGCTGGTTGTATTCCTGAACGCAGTTTTGCCAGTCGTCGGCGATTCGATAGTACAGCCCGCGGTCGCGAAGCTGTTCGCGCTCCGTCATGTTGTCGACGTATTGCATCGCCTGCTGCATGTATTTCAGAGCATCTTCGGGCTTGCCCAGGTTCTGGGCCATGGCCGCCATGCCGGTGTAGGCCCACGTGAGTTTCGGATCCAGTTCCGCGGCCTTCTGAAACGAATTGAAGGCATCCTGGAATTTACCCGCAAACTGCTCCTCCGATGCGATCGAGGCCTGGTGAACCGCTTCCAGCGATGCAGCTTTGAAGCCTCCGCTGACCTCGGCAAATTGCACGGATTTGGGCGTCGCGTCGCCCAGCGCCTTGCGAATCGGCGCTGCCAGTTGGGGAAGACTCGTCAGAATGTCCTGCTTGCTGGCGACCTTCACTTCCGACCTTGCGATCTCCTTGCCGCTCACCGCGTCGAGGGCAATGGCCGAAACATCGTACTCGTCGCCCCGCAGATCGATTTCGCCCGTGATCACAGTGTTGACGTTCTCATTCACGGCCACCAGGCGCGCCGACTGCTCGTCGAGCTTGTTCGTGGGATTCGGGAGTTTCCCAGCCAGCTTGCGCGCGTCGCCCCGACTGTAAAGGTTCACGAAGCTTGCACCTTCCAGCGCCACACCAAGCATCGGCTCCAGCGAATCATCCAGCACCGGATCTCCGGTGTGATTGGCAAAATCGCCAACCAGCACCGAAACGGGACCATGGTTGACCGATTTCGCTGCCCTTTGTCTGCTGATGACGAACCAGGAAGCCCCCGCGGCGAGTGCCACAATCAGAACCCCCGCAATCGCGAGTCGCGGCCATGGAAGCTCTCGCAGCCGGTTCATCTTCAATCGCAGTGAAGAAGCCGAAACTTTTCCTGTGCTCTTCCACGAGCGAATATCCGCTTCGAGCTCTTCTGCATTTTGATACCGGTTGGTCGGATCCTTTTCGAGGCACTTGGCGATGATATTGCTCAGTGTGCCGGGGATATTCTTGTCAACTTCCGACAAGGGCACAGCGCGCTGCTGCGTCCGCTTCAGTAAACTCGCAACCATGCTCTCCGCCCGGAAGGGCATCGAACCGGTGAACATTTCATAACCGATCAATCCCAGCGCAAAGATGTCCGATCGCTGGTCAAGCTCCTTGCCGAGCGCCTGTTCCGGCGACATATAGTCGAGAGTCCCCACCAGCGCGCCGGTCTGGGTCATGCCATCGTCGCTATCGATCATCCGCGCCAGTCCGAAGTCCATCACGACCACGCGCCCTGTATCGTCCCGCATCACATTTTGCGGTTTCAGATCCCGGTGCAGGATGCCCACACCGTGCGCGGCCTCCAGCGCCAGGCAAATCTGCTGGAACATGTCCACCGCTTCATCTGCAGGTAGCTTGCCGCGCTCCTCCAGGATGCTCCTCAGATCGCGCCCTTCCACCAGTTCCATGGTGACGAAGCGCATTCCCGCGTCTTCCGACAGGTCATAAAGGCGCACCACGTTCCGGTGCGTCACCTTGTGCGAAAGACGCAGCTCCTGTTTGAATCGATCCACGATCGCCGAATTCCGGGCCAGTTCCGGCCGGATCACCTTGAGCGCCACCAGCCGGTCCAGTTCCAGGTCTTTCGCCTTGTAAACCGACCCCATCCCGCCTGTACCCAGCACGCTCAGGATCTCGTAGCGATTGGCAAGTGTGGTTCCCGGCTGCAACTCAGGTTGGTCGCCCGCACCGGTCACCTGCGTCCGGGGCATTGCCCGGGTCTGGCGACCCGCTTCCCTAGGAGCGATCATCACCGTCTCGTCGGATCGAGACTGGGTGGAACCATGGTCTGGTCGGAATAGGTCGGCGGTATCACCGGCGGATCAGAAGGCGTTTCCGGCACCAGCGTGTCTCCCGGGCGCGCGTTCTCCGCAGAGCTACTCACGGCAGTTGCAGAACCTGGCTGCCTGGGCTTGTCACTCGCGGGGAGTTTCGGGTTTTTTTCCATACCGGTGCGATCAGATCGTATTCAGACGGTCAAACTTCGACGTAAATGGTTCGACCCGGGTAATTATCTAAGAATATTACGATTTGCAGACCGGGTCGATCCAAATTGACCAGGGACCATCCGAAGCACCGTCATCCTGACGCAACAACCTCAACCGGTTCTTTCCTCTCATCTGCCACGCGGTAGAGACAGGTTCAAACCCGGTCAAGCGGAGGCCGCGCGAGCTTCGCGGCGGATGCGTTCCAGGGCCTGCGGGTCACGCGGCGTTAATGAACCATTTGCGGCGTGCGGGACGCTGCTGGAGCCTGTCTCGAGGACTCATTAGGACATTTTGCTCTGGCCCGGCCTCGTCCCGCCCTGTCTCAATCGCGACCTTTGTCTTCGGCCCCAACAGCTTGCGCGGTGTTGTATTTTTGCAGGAACTCGGTGACGCTGGGCTGCTGGGCCTTCTTGTAGGCCACGCACAAGTCTATCCCTTCCAGCACCTGTGCCAGGTTTCGAGGCCCCCCGGTGTATTTGGTGGAGCGCCCTTCGAAATAGCTCTTCACATCCTGGCGATGTTGCTCGTCGCAATACCCACCCGCGATATACGGCAGGGACGCGCCCCAGTCGGTTGGGAGCTTCGCAATCAGGGCATCCCAGTTCTGCTTAAGAAAATCGTAGGCAAGATCGCGAGTCTTCGGAGACTGTGCCACTCCAAAAAGAATGTTCACCGACTGCCGGCTATCGAACTCGCCGGTCAGCACGATAGGCATCGCGATCCTGTCGACGTCTGGATCGGGGAACAAGCCCATGGCATACAGCAAGGAGCCCTGGATCTGTTCGTCGTTCTCGAGCTTGGCCGCGGCGCGCATGCGATCGAAAAGGTTGCGATCGCCGTGGCGCGCCGCGGCCTCGAGCACCGTGGCCACCATATCGGGTCCGACTGCTTTTCGGTCCTCAAACCACGCCAGCGCCAGGCGCTTGGCTTCCGCAATGGACTCGGGATCCTCCGCATGGTTGGCCAGAACATCGGCGAGCGATGGGCGAAGGAGGCGATCGTCGTCGCTGTCGTTGGGCTGGGCCGTCCAACCGAGCTGGCGGCCGCGCTTCCCATAGACATCTGAAAGATACTGACGGTATTTCGGCAAGAGGCTGGGCTCCGTCAGATTGTCCTGGAGACCCGTGGTGATCCTCATCGTCTTGCGCACCACCTGGCGATCCGGGTCGCGTGCCAGGGCTGGCGCCACGGCCAGGGCGGTACCGAGCGGCATCATGCCATTCCCCGTCAATGCAGCGATGTCTCCAATCAAGGAGACCTTCTCGGGAATCGTCAGCGCGTCCGCATTGTTTTTCAGAAGGTCGTTCAGCAGGTCTCCCTGGTACACCACGCGGTAGTAGCCATTGGCGCCCGCGTTGGCTTCTACCCAGGTGGGACAGGTCTTTGCCTTGTCCAATAGCATCTCGCCGGATTTGCGCTCCAGGAGCGTGCACTGGCTTTCCTGGCTGGACCCTGCCTGGTATCGAACGCACACCGGCACCTTCCAAAGCTCAGGATCCGCCCCGGAGGAACCCAGGGGAAGAAACCGCTGCTGCGAAAGCTCAAGCTTCGAAGCCCCGCTGTCACAGCTAAGCCGGGCGGTGATCAGCGGAACGCCAGCCTGATCAAGAAAGCTTGAAAATGCGGTGGCGATGCCATGGTCCTCGCCGGCCAGCGCCGCCATGAACTCATCCGATGTGGCGTTCTTCCAGGAATACATCTTGAGGTATCTCTGCACGCCGTCTCGGAATCGCTCCTGTCCCATATATGACTCAAACATGTTTAGGAGAGCCGAGCCCTTGCTGTAGGTAATTTCGTCGAAAGCGTTGGCAATGTCGTCGTCGGATTCAATCGGCTGGCGCACTTTGCGCGCGCTCACCAAAGCATCATTGTTCATCGCGCCTTGATAAGCATTTAATTCGCCGATATTCATGTGCCATTCCGGGTGGTATTCGTTTGTGTTCTTGTTGGCCATCCAGGAGGCAAATCCTTCATTCAGCCAGATGTCATCCCACCACGCTGTAGTTACCAGGTCTCCGAACCACTGATGCGCGAGTTCGTGCGATGACACGCTAACCCACTCGCGCTTGCGTTCAATCGTGTCGCTTTCGGGCTTGGCGATGATAATTGACGCCCCGTACGTAACCAGGCCGGGGTGCTCCATTGCATATCCAGCCATCGGAATGGCGACCTCGTCGAGTTTTTCGTAGGGATAAGGAATAGCGAAATATTTCTCCAGGAGATTCACGACCGTTGGAGTCGTCTCGGCTGCAAATTTGGCCTCTGCGCCGCGCCCGTGAGGGGTCACGATGCGAACCTTCGTGTTTTTCTTCCCGGTTGTCCCGGCATCGACAAAATCGAAGTTTCCGACTGCGATGGCCACCAGGTAACTCGGCAACGGCTTGGTCTCGGCAAACTTCACCGTTTTCATCCCGTCGCCGCCTTCAGTTTCAGAGACAGACGGCGTATTCGAGAGCGCAGCCTGATCCTTCTTCACATGCAGGGTCAACTGCCAGGGAACCTTGAAGCCGGGCTCATCGAAGCAGGGGTATGCCTGCCGGGCACCGATATTCTCGAACTGCGAATAGATGTACCACTGGTCGCCATCCTTCACCTGGAAGATGCCCTGCATGTCCTTGCGGCTGATCTCGCCCTCGTAAGAAACATGCAACGTAGCTTCTCCGGGGCCAACCGGGCGATCGAATTCAAACAGGACGTAATCCTTGGGCGTCGAAACCACCTTGACGACAGCGTTTTGCTGACCAATGGAAAGGCTGGCTTGCTTGACGTGAAGCTTCTCCGCATTGAGCCAAAGAATCGGAGTTGCTTTTTTGAAGGTGACGACGATATCGCTCGAGCCGGTGAAAGTGTCCTGGTCCGGCACAACCGTCAGATCCACCTGGTAGCGAACAGGTGCAGCCACATCGGCCGGCAGGCGGAATGGGGTCGGCGGCGTGTTATTCCCTTGGGCGTGGGAGACGGAAGCGAGGATGGACGCCACCACCAGAACCGCCCAGAATCCT
This sequence comes from uncultured Acidobacteriaceae bacterium, assembly GCA_963774175.1. Classification (GTDB taxonomy): domain Bacteria; phylum Acidobacteriota; class Terriglobia; order Terriglobales; family Acidobacteriaceae; genus Telmatobacter. Next base: position 105,274 of record CAVZDT010000019.1, on the reverse strand, counting down.
CCAAGCGAGAAACGCTTCATGACTCCTCCTTAACTGCATTCAATTCAGGCAGAGAATTCTACCTCACTTAAGTACCGGCCAGTGAAGATCCACGAGGGCCGACCTAAGGAGCTATCGCATCGCAGAACTTGGTGCCAGATCAGGCTGCGGACGTGCCTGGTCCTGGCCCCCTGGCGATCGCGCGCCCGGTTGGGCACAACTCATCGAGCAAGCTGCTTCGCGACCTAAACGATCCTTGCCAGAGTCCCGTTAAGACTGTCCTGCAGAGTCGCCGAGCAAACAACCGGCTGGGTGACCAAGAAGGGGAAACGAGTCGGCGGGGGTGTTCGTCTCGAACCGGATAAATTCGTCAAGAGGGCGCTGAAGCCCGTTCTGAAGAAGTTGGGGTTGGACGGCCTACTGATGCAATGAGAATCCAGACGGCAAAGCTGCCTCGAGATTGATTTGTTCCCCGGTGATGGGGTGGTGGAATTTCAGAAATTGGGCGTGCAGGAAATATCCTCCATCGCCCGGGAGACCGGGGAGATTCTCAAGCGGCTGGCCGGTTAAGCCGTACAGAGGATCGCCTACCAGGGGATGGCCGATGGATGCCAGATGGATTCTGATTTGATGAGGGCGGCCCGAATTTATGCTTACCTCAAATGTTGTGGTGCTTGTGGTGCGTGAGAACACCTTTGCCAATGACTTTGAGGGTTTGCCCCTTGGGTTGGCGGCCCATACGGAACCGATGAGCGGGTGCGGTACGAGGCCGATGGGTGTCAGGATTTCGTAGGCGTCGTGCTGTGCAATGTTTTGAGCCAGCGCCTGATAGATTTTTTGAATTCTGGGTGTGTTCCAGTTTGCGAATAGATTAGAGGCCGCCTGCGGTGTTTTGGCGAAGAGGACAATGCCGGTGGTGGCTCGGCCCAACCGGTGGACAGGGTTTGCGTTGGGGGTTTGCTTTTGCACCAGGCGTAGGAGGGTGTTTTCCATGAAGCCGCCGCCGGGGAGGGTGGGCAGCCCGCTGGGTTTGCTGACGGCCAACAGATGGGGGTCATCAAACAGAACTTCGAAGTGCCGAGGGGCGTCTGGTTCGATCCAGGGTGGACGGTTCCAGACAAGTGCTTTGCCAAAAGTGACCGATTCGGTTCCGCTGGCGGTGACGCCGTCGAGGGTGACTTCGCCGTTGTTCAGTTTTTGTTGCCATGCTTGTGGGGTTGAGTGAGGGTAACGGCTTGCCAGGTGGAAGAGCAGGGTTTGTCCATGGTATTTGCGGCTGATGATTGTGGTGTAGGCATAGCCCCGGTTGAGCATGTAATTTGAGTGTAAGCGATGGCATCTGCGGCAGGAGTTGCTGGGGTTTGAGCGACGCTGGGTTAGGGCTGATGAAAGCAGATGCTAAGCTGCCACTCCTTGCAGAGCGCGCCGTGATCCGATTCTGCTATTTCGAAAATGCGATCGTCAGCCCTTGATGGGCGATCTCAAGGGTATCTAGGGCGACCTCGTGGTCTTCAGGCTTCAGATCGGCGCATGTAATCTCGGCGGCCCAGGCATTGGCCAGCGTCCACACCGTAATGGCCGAGCCGTGCTCGTCGATGAGGCTGATCGTCACTGGAACCGGTTTGACCGCATTCATTGTCATATCGTTGAACCACGCCCGGCCTTGATCGTCTGACGTGAAGACGCCTCTTTTCATCGTGACGTTCCCGAACTTCTGAGCGCTTGGCATCCTGAGCCAGCTGAAAGTCGTTTCATCTCCATGACGGGACTCGGGGGGCTGGACCTCGGGATGAAGCCCTGACGCTTCCTGGAAGTGGATGATTGCTTTGTCCCATTTCACCTCGAAGAAGAACTTCGGAAGCGGCCACAGTGCCTCCGATTGTGCCGACGCGTCGTCCATAAAACCTCCTTATGGTTCGCCCAAGGCAGGGAGTGCCGCCAAGGGCGTATTTGCGGAGCGCTTCAACGTCGACTCCATTTTGTATCCTTGATAGTCGATATTTAGTTTGACGGTATCGCCGGAGAGCGTGCCCACGAAAATGACCGCAACAACCATTGCGTCAACGTGAAAAAAAAGTCACTTCCGTCTACCTTGCCATCGTAGATGTCTGTGGTGACGTTGTTTGAATGCGCGATTGTTCCGGTCAAAGTGGTGGATTGACGATAACAGGGATACATGATCGCGGAACACCGGGGATAAGCTATGCGTAGGGATCAATGCTGGTAAAGCATTTGTACGCGGCGATGGAGGCACGACCGGGGTGACGACTGAGACGAGAATTGCCGAGCCGCAGGAATTTACCGCGGTATCGGTGAAGGGCGCATTGTGGCTGGCGGTAGGGTTTGGCCTGCTGAAGTATGTTCTGTCAACGCTGGGCCAGATAACGATCCAACATGCAGGGTACGGCATTTTTCGTGATGAGTTGTATTTCATCGTGTGCGGCCGGCATCTGGCCTGGGGGTATGTGGATCAGCCGCCCGTCATTCCTTTGGTCGCGCGCATTTCGGAGTTGCTGTTTGGCTTGCAATCGCTCGCCCTGTTCCGGACCTTTGCCTCGCTGGCGGGCGCCGCGGAAGTTGCGATGACGGGGCTGCTGGCATGGCGGATGGGCGCTTCGCGCTGGGCGCAAGCGCTGGCAATGACAGGGATTCTGCTGGCACCCATGGTGATGGGCGCCGATGCGACCTTTTCGACGAGCACCCTTGAGCCGGTCTTCTGGATGACGGTGGCGCTGGCGACAATCGAGCTGGCACGGCTGGCCGGTCGCGGCATTCGCAGTGGCCGTACAGTGGCGTTGTGGTGGGTGCTGCTGGGTGTGACGGCTGGCCTGGGCCTCGAAAACAAGTGGAACGAGGTTTTCTTCCTCACCTGTCTGCTGGCGGCGCTGTTGATGACCAGTCAGAGAAAGTTACTGGCTTCGAAATGGTTCCCGATCGGCCTTGCGCTCCTGGTCGTGCTGATTCTGCCCAATCTGCTGTGGGAGATGCACCACCACTGGGCAACGCTCGAGCTGCTGCACAACGATCAGATTAATGGCAAGAACGTTCGTGTGGGCCCCGTCGCGTTTGTGCTGGATCAGATGCTCGCCTTCGGTCCTCTGATGGCGCCGTTGTGGGTGGGAGGCATTCTGTGGCTGCTCTTCAGCCGGGCGGCTCAGGCGTTCCGCTTCCTGGGCGTGACCTATCTGCTGTATCTGCCCCTGATGATGATTCTGCACGCCAAGGACTATTACCTTGCGGCCATTTATCCGCTCTATTTTGCCGCGGGGGCGGCCGCCTGGGATCTTCTCTTCCGCAAGGCCTGGTTGCGGCGCGGGCTCACGCCCGTTTACGTGGCGATGAACGTGCTTGTCATCGCGATTCTGTTGCCAATCGTTCTCCCGGTGCTGCCACCGGCAAAAATTCTTGCATATCAGCAACGGCTGCATCTGCAGCCTCCGAAAATGGAGAATGGCGCCACCGCGCCGCTGCCGCAGTACTTCGCCGACATGCTGGATTGGCGTCAGAAGGCGGACTTGCTGGCCGCTGCCTGGTACTCGCTGCCGCAGGCGGAGCGCGCACAGGCCGTGATCTATACGGAAAACTATGGCGACGCGAGCGCGGTGAACGTGTACCGGCCGGATGTGCCGGAGGCCATCAGCGGTCACCAGAACTACTTCTTCTGGGGACCGCGCACGTATACGGGTAGCGTGATGATCGTGTTTGGCGAAAGCCGCAGGACGCTCGAAACCAACTTCGACTCGGTAGTGGAATTTACACAGGATGCAAATCCGTATTTGGAGCCGTATGAGCGCGGGCCGGTTTTCATCTGCAGAGGCCTCCATGGAAATCTCCAGGCGCTGTGGCCAAAGGTGAAGAACTGGGAGTGAGGCCACGGCGAAGGCGTCCGGCCCGTCTCAACTCACGACTTTCAGACCACACTCATTGAGCTCTATTTGCGCCCGAAAATCAGGATCGGTATTGAAAAACGTCCCAGGGTCTAGGAATGCCATTGCGCGCAATCCGCTGCGACAATCCACTTGAGCGTATAGTCGCCGTCTCGTACACCTGTCTTCCTGCAGATCCCATCCGGGAATGATGAAAAGCCAGTTGTTCCGGTAGCTGATTTTACGTCCAGGTGACTGGATCTGGCCGACACCGGCCGAAATTCTCGTGCTCCATCCCTCCAGATTCTGTAAGGGCTCCGAGGTAGGTTCGTTCTGGCATATGCGCACCCTTGAGTTAACTGACAGACTTCTCTAATTCGATCGCGCGTGGAAAGTAGATGTTGTTCTCGAGATGGATATGTTGATGCAGGTCCTGCTCGAATTCTCTCAAGCCGTCATAGAAGGCGTGGAAAGTAGGACAGGCATCCGGCGGAGTGGTGAAGTTCCCGCTCAGGCGGCGGATTTCGGCAAGAAGAGTTCCGGCAGCGTCGTGTTCCTGCGTCATCATTGCGATCGGATTTGAAACCGTGCCAAAGCAGCTATGCGGCTTGGGAGTTCCGTTGGATATGGATTGCTCGAGACGAGCGATATGGGGAAACAATACTGCTTCTTCCTTGGCCAGATGCTGCATGAGTTCTTCGTCCAAATGCATGAGAGCGGCTGCAATCAGGGGCAATTCGGGCTTCGTTGAGCCGTGACGTTTGACGACTTTCTGTGCAAGCTGGGCCAGTCTGGGCAGTTCACCTTTTATGTATCCGTGGTGTTTGGCTACGATGTGTGAGCTTAAACTCTCCAAGGATTTCTCGCTCCAGTTATCGAGCTCAGTCCCAGGCTTTTTCCCCGCTGCCTCCAACGCAGCGATAACCGCTGCAATTTCCAGGTTTCCGGCCGCGCATGCCTCTGCAAGGGGTTTGCGGCCCCCGCAGCAATAGTCGATTCCAAATTGTTCAAATACCCGTATTGCAGTCGGCTGTTCCAATGCGATTGCGCGAACGGTCTGCGTGGCTGTGGTCATTTCGATCTCCTTGAACATAGCTTAGGGAAATCGGTAAATCGTCACAGCGACTTAGGTCACTCGAAACAGATTTAAGACTTGGTTTTGAATGGAATTTGCAAAGGCAGGCTATTTCCGCCGGAATCGGAACTCAGTCCCAATGGCAGCAATTGCATTGCTGTCCAGCACTTGGGCGGCGCGAGCGAAGACTGTCGTTTCCTCGACCTGGATGTGGTCAGAATAGAGCTGTTTGAGGCGCGACGTCGCTGTAAGCAGCTGTAGCGTTTGGTCAGGAGCCAGGTCGCCAGACTCAATCCAGGCTGAGTAGGATCGTTCGACCGACGTGTGCAGATCGTTCGCCTCGCGGTGATCATTCTCAAGCCGGTCGATCTCTTCGAAGGCTTGTGCATCGGATTTGCGTAGGCGTGGAAAGAGGGATTGCTCTTCATCCGCAGCGTGGCGCTGCCCGCCTGTACGGAAGTACTGCAGTGCAGCTTGAACCGCGGCGCGCTCTTCACCGGTAAGACTTCTGCCCTGCGCGCGATCCACTACAACGCAGAGAATGTGCAAAAAGCTCTCGATTCTTCTGTGGCAATCCTTGAGCATGCCAATCGGGTCATCGAAACCGCTGTCCGGCTTTGCGCCAATCTGAATCGCCATGACATCTCCTCTTTATTTCCGTTCCTTGCAATTGTCGTCCATTCGCCGACGATTGGCTCTCAGGCGCCCTGAAGAACATGAAGAGTCGTCGACGTCTTCATCTGCGGTGCCGGCTGCACGTAGCCTTTTGGAATATAGGAGCAGCACGGCTCTTCGGCGTTAGGGTTTCCAGTCAAAGCATAAGCCCGGGCTCGCGACCCGCCACAGATTTCTTTAAATTCGCAGGCGCCGCACTTTCCTTCAAGCTTGGATGTGTCGCGCAGATCGCGGAACAGCAGCGACTCGCGATATATTTCGGCCAGTTTTTGCTCCCGGATACTACCGGCAGAGAGAGGAAGAAAGCCGCTCGGGAAGACCTCGCCTTTGTGCGAGATAAAGACGAATCCCTTGCCATCGTTGAGACCGCGCGGCGCCCGCCCAATCGAGTCAGCTGCTCTATCCTGCTGTGACGCGAAGTTGATTCCTGACTTGCGTTCGGCAACACGTTGCTGCAAGAGATAGCGTCTGTAATGCTGCGCCTCGGTGGTTTTGATGTCGAAGCTCGCGGTTTTGGACAGACTATAAACCTTTGCAAAGACTGATTCGAACTCGTCCGCACTCAGTAGATCGTTCAGCTTTCCACGTCCAGTAGGAACGAGGAAGAAGACACTCCACAGCGTTATCTTTAGCTTCTCCATCAAGGCAACGACGTTGTCGATCTCGTTGATGTTCCTTCGGCTGAACGTAGTGTTGATCTGCACCGGCAGTCCAATCTCATTTGCCCAGCGCACGGCATTGAGCGTCCGCGCGAATGATCCGCTCATTCCGCGGAATGCGTCGTGAGTTTCGGCGCTTGCACCGTCCATGCTCACTGCGAGCCGCGCAAGGCCGGCCTCTTTGAGCCGTACGATGATGTCCTTCGTCAGCAAAGGGGTGGCGCTCGGCGTCAGCGAAACTCTGACTCCCACCGAGCGCGCATGCGCGATCAGTTCGAAAAGGTCGGGCCGCTTAATGGGGTCGCCACCCGTCAACACAAAGACCGGAACCTTCAACGCCGCGATCTCATCGATCAGATGTTTGCCCTCATTCGTGCTCAGTTCCATGGGACTGCGATGTGGCTGGGCAGATGCGCGGCAGTGGACACAGGCAAGGTCGCATGCCTGGGTCACTTCCCAGATGGCGATGAATGGCCGTTCGTTAAAGTCGGTGGTGTTGATTTGCGGGTTCATGCAACCTATCAGACCGCGAAGATACGTGGGACGCAGTGACCTAAGTCCCAGCCTGCGTCGCATTCTTGGGAATTCTTCGGTGAACTTTAGTTCGAAGTCTACGCGGTCAACAGAAGGGAGACCATGACGAACCAAAGATGACACGGGCTTCGCGATCATGCCGTAAGATTCTCGAGTGACTGCTGAACGCACCGATCTCGCCACCGCCCTTGGGAAGACTGCGCTTCTATCGAGCCTTACGCCGACAGAGTTGAAGACGTTAGCCGCACGAACAGTTCGCAAGCTGTTCAGTGCCGGGGAGTTGCTCTTTTCTGAAGGCGAGCCGTGCAATGGCCTGCACATTATCGCACAGGGCAAAGTTCGCATTTTCAAGACATCGATAAGCGGCCGTGAACAGGTTCTTGCAGTAAACGTTCCGGGCGAATCGGTTGCCGAATTGCCGGTCTTCGATGGTGGTCCATTTCCGGCTTCGGCCGTGGTGATCGAGGATGCAGAGATTGCGTTTATCTCGCGGCGCGATTTTCAGGCGTACTGCATGGAGCATCCTGAAGTTGCTCTCAAAGTGCTGCAGGTGGTGGGGACGCGGCTGCGACGCCTGGTGGGAATTATTGAAGAGCTATCGTTTACGACGATCCGCCAGCGCTTGATTTCGGTACTATTCAAGCTCGCTGAGAGCGAGGGCAGGAAGACCGCTCGCGGAATTGAATTTCAGCTTCCTGCAACCCATCAGGAGCTTGCGAATCAACTCGGCACCGTGCGCGAACTCGTTTCCCGCAACCTGATGCGCCTTCAGGCTGAAGGTCTGCTCGACGTAGACGCGCGACAAATCGTCGTAAAAGATATTGGCGGTTTGAAGGCTCTCCTGGAGACCTCGTCCTAGATCATTTTCAGCTCCGAGTGACATAAGTTACTGCTCCGCACTTTTTTGAACGCTAGGGTTGCTGGTGGAGAGTGCTTATGTCCACCGCAACGCAGTCTATCCGCGAGATCGTAACCAGCAGGCCATCCGCAGCCAAGCATCTTTCATCGATTCGATATCGATCTGTGCGTTCAGGCACACTTGTCGCTCGAAGCCGCGTGCCAGGAGCTGCAACTCTCCGTCGATCAAGTTCTCGAAAAACTTGCTGATGCGGAGGTTGAAGAACGTGGTGGCTTGGCATGCGATCCTCTGAATGCATCTCTCGGTCGACTGATCCAACACATCGTCCGCGTTCATCACCACTGCGTTCGTCAAGAGCTTCCTGCTCTGGCCGAAATGGCATCGAAAGTCGCGGCGAAGCGGAGTGATCAAGATCCCGAGCTCGTAAAGGTTGCCGAATTAGTTGAAGGACTTCGCAGCGAGATGTACGCGCATATCGAGAAGGAAGAGCAAGTGCTTTTTCCCTTCATCTCGCAGATGGATCAGGAGTCGATCGTAGCCTATCCTCCCGCGCATGCGTGTTTCCGTTCGGTGGCTCACCCGATCTTCATGATGGAGCAGGAGCACGAATCAGCTGGCAACATCATGAGCGAGCTTGTTCGTCTCACCAATCACTTTGAGACGCCGTCCTGGGCGTGTGCTACGCATATCGCTCTCTTTTCCGGTCTCAGCGAGTTTCAGGCAGATCTCAGACAACATGTCCATCTTGAGAATGATGTTCTGTTTCCACGTGCCATTCAATTGGAAGCAGAAATCAAGGCGAGGAGCTAGCCATGGCCACGATGCCGCTTTTTAATCAAGCCGTTTCCTTCGCAGTCGGTGAGAACGCAGCAACCATCGCACGCGAACGACGAAAGAGCCTGATGCTCCGCGCATGGATCGGAAGCGGGCTCTTCTTTATGGCTTTGCCGGGGACGTTACTGGGGTTTTCAAACCTGATGGCGATCAGTGCGCACCACGGGCTGGGCACATTGCCGGCCGCATGGATGGAAGGCCACGGGCACGCACAGATGTTCGGATGGATCGGCAGTTTTATTCTCGGCATAGGTTTCTACTCGCAGCCTGCGCATGGGCGCTCGGTCCTTCGTGTGCCTCTTTCCTGTTACGTTCTTTGGACATCCGGCGTTGCGATGCGCTGGTTTGGAAATATTTATGGGTGGCACTGGCACTCTCTCCTGCCGATTTCCGCGGGATTCGAGCTGCTCGCCGTGATGCTGTTTCTGTACGCGGCCTCGCACCACAAGCTGCCGCAATCGAGTGACGTAAACAGGGCGAAGGCGCCGATGGAGCTCTGGATGATCTCCGTTCTGATCGGCACTGCAGGGCTCGCATCTGCGGTCATCTTCAATTTTGTCGAGTGCGTTCGATTGGCCATGCAGGGTTGCCTCCGGTCGTTTCCTCACTCGCTCGATCAGAAATATCTCGTATTGCTCGGCTGGGGATTTGTCGTGCCGGTGGTGTGGGGGTTCTCCGCACGCTGGTTGCCGTCCTTTCTCGCAATCTCGAAGCCCAGTGCTCGCGGGTTTCGCGCGGCTTTGTTGCTCGACATCACGGGTGTTCTGTTCGGGGTTTCCGGCTTGCCCAAGCCTGCGACGATTCTTCTTACGCTTGGCTCCGTCACAATTGGCGTTGCTCTGCGTTTCACCGACCGCGCCCATGGCCAACCCAAAACTCAGGGCATTCATCCGAGCTTTCCGGCCTTCATTCGCTTGGCTTATACCTGGCTTATTGTGGCTGGATCGATGAGCGTCTGGGCCGCATTTATGGATGTCCATGGCGGCATCTGGGGTGCATCGCGTCATGCGCTCACGGTTGGATTCGCGGCAACGATGGTTTTCGCCATTGGGCCGCGCATCTTGCCTCATTTTGCAGGTATCCAGCGTATCTTCAGCACGCAACTGATGTTTCTCAGCCTGGTATGTCTTCAAGCGGGATGCGTTCTACGTGTTTTTTCAGAGCCTCTTGCATATGAAGGTCTGGCCTCGTTCGCATGGAAGGTCTTGCCTGTTTCAGGCATCCTGGAACTGTCTGGAGTTTTGAGCTTCGCTGCGAATCTGGTGCTCACATTGTTGATCGGACGCTCGGCATTCGCTGTGAACCATCCGAGCCAGCTAACTGTCGTGTAGATGCATACTGCCCAACACGCGGTGCATGAAGTGCGCTAGTTGCCGGTAGCTGATTCTTCGCCTGGATGAGCCCAATCGTAGGTTGCTCCCAACCATGATCGTCCGCGAGTGGCTTCCTCAAGATGGGGCAGGAGTGCCCACATTCCAATCAACGCCAGGCCGACAAGATTGGGAAACAGCAAAGGGGCCATCGGAGGAGCGCCGTTGATCAGCCTGTCGAAGAGGTTGTGGCCTGGTTCGAAGAGATTTGCCTGAATATGAAACCAGAACCCCAAAACGCCAACCAATGCCTGCATCAGCATCACGATGAGACACACGTCCATGAATCGCCTCGTCACGGTGAGCACGAGAGGAATAATCAGGAAGCCGGTTGCAAGCGCGGAGGAAATAACCGGGATCCATTCTGTCTTTGCGAAGAATCCATTCGACGCATGATCGGTCAATGACAAAACAAAGTTCCCAAAGAATCCACCCAGTGCCAGAAAGATTACCCACCGCGCCCACTCTGCGCTGCGCGCCCCGACCATCCGATTCATCAGAAGCAGAAAGCCAAGTCCGGTATACGCCAGAGGCGCCGCGAACGGTGCTGCGTAGGTAAGGCTCTTGAGGGTTCGATCGAGAAAGAACCGGCTCTCGAGGTGGTAAAGAACGCCGGCCAATCCAACAAGGACAGAAAGCCAGCCGATCATATAGCCGACATCGCGCCACGGGGCTTCGAAGTGCCCAATCCAGCGAAGAACAATCATGACGGCGAGAACAACCGGAGCTCCGATGGAAAAGTAGAGGGGAATATACTCTGCTGTTTTCTGAAAATGGTTCACCGAGTGCGCAATGTAGATGTCTGCGGCGAGGATCGCCAGGTTCGCGGTCACAAAAAGCTCGACCCAAAGTTGAGGGTCATGCGCCCATCGAAGGCGCGGGTGAGCGATGATCTCTTGTAACCGTACGAGCAGTTTATTTGTGGGCATGCTCTCTCCGGAGTTCGTCAGCATCATGCTGAAGTTCGACAGTCTTTGAGAGTAGTTCGTAATTCCCATGCCACTGCACAAAGTCCGCGCCGCCCATGAACGCGCCATGCTTTGACGTGCGTCCGTCGTAATGCCAGAGGTTGAAGTAGGTGAAGTCGATGGTGTGCGTGAATGGCGGTCCAGAGAGAGAGCCGTCCTTGTGAAGACCGTCCATGATCGCCTTCGCAGTAACAATCTTTGCGTTCGTGCTCTCAACCACTTGTTCGCCCTGGCTGTAGACCCGGTCAACCAGCGTTTGAGTATGGCATTGCGTACAGACCTGCTTCATGTTGATTTGAGCCTGGAGGTAGTTAGGGCGATGAGTCGTAATTGCATCGGCAAGATACCAGCCGAGCCGATCCGATGGATTGTGCGTAACTTTGAGGCCATTGATGCCGCTCATATGGCAAGTTGCACACGTTGGCACGAACATGTCTCGCGTTGTCAGGGTGCGGGGATCGGCATTAAGGTTGAGCAGATTTCGTTGCGCAGCGAACATCACACCGTGTTTTGACTCGTTGTAGATCTCGATTTGCGAGTGATCCGGACCCATATGGCATTGGCCACAGGTGGTGGGAAGACGCGCCAGCGCAACCGAGCTCGTGTGGCGGGAATGGCATTGCGTGCAAGTCCCGATTGTTCCGTCGTCATTGGGCTTGCCCACGGCGTGGCACTGCTCGCATCCAGACGTTGCGGCGGGGTGCCCTTCCGGAAGCACCAGCGGGTTTGGCGGCCGCTTTGTGCCGCCGGGTTGGAATTGTTCACTGAACGCAACTTGTTCCGGACTTAGACCCTTCTCGCCGTGGACGGCGGCCCAACTGGGAGCCGCGTGTCGACTGCGAAGAAATTCCTGATAGATGCCTTCATGGCACGAGCGGCAATTGCCGGCAGTTAGATGAGTGCTGATCGTGAAGCCATGATGATCGACTTTCTGCTGGCCGGAAGTCGCCTGATGGCAGTCAAGGCAATTGACGCCCTTCTTGGCGTGGGCGGACATCTCGTATTCATGTACGACGGAGTATTGAAGTCGTGCGTGACATTCGGCACATTTTCCAGAGGCCCGGACGAAGTCTGCAGTCGGTTGAGCCGTCTCGACGGCCGGACGCGCCCGATTCACCAGGAAAGCGCCCAGAATAAGAGCAAACGCGATGACGACGGCCAGGAAAACGGAACGAAATGACATGCTGTGAACCCCCTGGGGAACGCTGTCTGCTCGGGCGCATTCGTTCCACCCAAAAGCAGGACAGTGGAGAAACTCTAACAGGCTCGCCAACAAACCGGCATCAACAAGCAGGTGCAGAGCAGTGAATACATTACTCGCCTTTCCGAGGCGATTCTTGATCTCGGTGTGACTAAAGTCCCTGCAACTCAGTTCAACGAACGCTAGGGTGGTTTTAGCGCGGCACAGCGCACGCGATTTATCGAGGAGAAATTATGTCCTATAAGCGTTATTGGGTGGCATTGGCCATCGTCATCATTGGATCTTTCGCCGTTCTCGGAGGAGTCGGCAGGAAGATGATCAGCGAAGCTCCGCCCATCCCCGATGTGTACAACAATGACGGACAGCTTCTCTTCACTGGCAGTTCCATTACCGATGGCCAGGGAGTATGGCAGTCGATCGGCGGGCAGGAAATCGGCACTGTATGGGGCCACGGAGCTTATGTCGCGCCCGACTGGAGCGCGGATTGGCTGCACCGGGAATCGGAGATTCTGCTGAACACCTGGGCTGTCAGAGCTGGCGCGGCAAATTTCGAGGCTCTCGGGACGGACCAGCAGGCCATCCTCAAAGCGCGTCTGATTCGCGAGATGCGGACCAACACATTTGACGCTGCGCGCAATCGCGTAACGCTAAGCGCCGATCGCGCTGCTGCATTCGAACAGCTTCGCGCCTACTATACCGACGTTTTTGTCACCGGCAGGTCTGCATATGCCATCCCCAGCGGTGCATTGACCAATGCCTCAAAGCAGCATCAACTTGCCGCGTTCTTCTGGTGGACTTCGTGGGCTTGCAGCACGGATCGCCCGGGTTCTGAAACGACCTACACGAACAATTGGCCGCATGAGCCGCTGATCGCCAATGTTCCAACATCCGGTGCCGTCCTCTGGAGTGTATTGAGCTTCGTTGGATTGCTGGCGGGAATCGGTGGCCTTGTCTGGTGGTATGCGTCGCAGGAAAAGGAACTCGTTCATGGGCCTTATCCGGAAAGCGACCCATTCCTTGTGTTCAAACCAACCCCCTCGCAGCGTGCGACGTTGAAGTATTTCTATGTGGTCGTGATCCTCTGGGGCGTGCAGATCTTGATGGGCGTCCTGACTGCTCACTACGGAGTCGAGGGACAGGCCTTCTTTGGGTTTCCGCTCGCCAAGTATCTGCCCTATGCGGTTACGCGCACATGGCATCTGCAAATCGCGATTTTCTGGATTGCAACCTCATGGTTGGCGACAGGCCTTTACGTGGGGCCGGCTGTTAGCGGTCATGAACCGAAGTATCAGCGGCTCGGTGTGAACGCACTCTTCGGGGCACTGATTCTTGTGGTTGGCGGGTCGCTCGCGGGCGAGTGGCTGGGTATTCAACAGCGTCTTGGCAACATGTGGTTCTGGTTCGGCAGCCAGGGTTATGAATATGTCGATCTTGGCCGCTTCTGGCAGATTCTGCTGTTCATCGGATTGGTTCTTTGGCTCGTCCTGATGATCGCAGCGCTCAAGCCGGCATTGGTTCGCAAGAGCGAAGACCGCGCGCTCCTGACACTCTTCCTCATCTCCAGCATTGCGATTCCGCTCTTCTATTCTGCCGGACTGATGTACGGTCAGCGCAGCCATCTCGTTACCGCCGAATACTGGCGCTGGTGGGTAGTTCACCTCTGGGTTGAAGGCTTCTTCGAAGTATTCGCTACGGTTGTGATCGGATTTTTGTTCACGCGACTCAAGCTGATCGAGATTCGCACCGCTACCAAGGCCGCGCTCTTCTCGACGACGATCTTTTTGTCGGGCGGCATCATCGGCACGTTTCATCATCTCTACTTCGCGGGTGCGACACCAGCGGTGATTGGCCTGGGTGCGATTTTCAGCGCCTTTGAAGTTGTGCCACTGACGTTGATTGGTTATGAAGCATGGGAGAACATTCGCCTTGCGCAACCGACAAAGAAGTCGCAATGGATCGCCAACTACAAATGGCCCATCTATTTCTTCGTTGCAGTCGCATTCTGGAACCTGGTGGGAGCGGGTTTATTCGGCTTCCTCATCAATCCGCCCATCTCCCTCTATTACGTGCAGGGACTCAACCTCACTCCCGTCCACGGTCACACCGCTCTGTTCGGTGTGTACGGAATGCTCGGTCTGGGCCTCACGCTGTTCTGCCTCCGCGCACTGGATCCTGGGCGCAAGTGGAAGGAAACTCCACTGAAACTCTCCTTCTGGTCTCTGAACTTTGGTTTGATCTTCATGGTCCTCCTCAGCATGCTGCCGGTTGGATTGTTACAGGCATGGGCTTCGATCGAACACGGTACCTGGTACGCGCGTTCCTCGGAGTTCATGCAGTCAGGTTCCATGCAGACCCTGCGTTGGATGAGAGTTCCGGGGGACATCTTGTTCGCTATTGGAGCCGCTCTGTTCGCGTGGTTCGTGCTCGGCCTCTTGACCGGGCATTCGCTCGACGACAAGTCAACGATAGGCAGACGAACTCAGTCCGAACTTGAAGAACGAGACATCGCCCTCGCAGGCCGTTGAATGCAATCCATATCGATGCGGCGTCTCTGATTGCTCCTCTTGTCAGAGACGCCGCACGGAGGTCTGGTGGAATGCTGCATCCAATGCTTCCTGGCACGGAATTCGCCAGTTTGATAGGTGGAAGTAAGGATCGGTACCTATGATGCGCTTCCGTCCATCGCATTTTCCGCGGATCGTCAACGAGCGCATTCTCGCCGGCTCCCTCATCGACGAATGGCTTCAAGGCACTTGGCTGAATAGTTGCCCACTCGGACAAGTGGTCACTGCCTACGACTGTCTCGATGAGCCCCTATCTCCGCCAAATCACTCATTGAACGCTCCATACCTTGAAGACTTGACTGATTACTCGGTTCCGGTAAGATCACCGGTTTGACGTGCGAGAATAGTTGATTCTTGGATGTCAGTAGCGGAATCACACCTGAGAAGTCGGCATGCCGACTGAAATCGTAGGATCCGTCCTGGGATTCGGGTCGCGTCGCAACGGGACTCATCGAGGGTAATATGTGTTGGCTGAAGCTTTGTGCTTTCCCATGTCGCAAGATCTAGACATGGGGCACCCAGATTCATCAGTCTGCCTTTGAGATGATCCGCTCGTCTGAAAAAGGAGATTCCAGATCAATGGACGATCCTCTCCGTCCGATATCTACGCTGGAACTGCTCGACAGAACTCTCAACCTCTACGGCCGGAATTTCGTGAAGTTCGCTGGGCTGTCGATTGTTGGTCCCGTGGCCACATTCGCGTACCGGCTACGCTACGGCGGAGGCACGGTTGCCCTCATGCGCCTGCATTCGTCGACGGCTGCGCCGGCAGTGCTTGGGGTTCTGGTAGGAATCGTGATCGCATTGGCGGGCGCGTCGATTTCCTCAGCGGCCACGGTGGAGGCGGCTGCGGCCGTCAGTTGCGGCAGCAAAGTGCGAGTCGCAGAGGGCTATCGCGCGCTCGGGGAGCGGCTCTGGCAGATCATCGGGATCGTATTGTCAGTGTTTATCCGTGCAATTCCAGCGGGCGTGCTTTTCATAGGCGCCGGCGTGATGGCTCTCGCCATGGCCGCCGCTCTTGGCTATAACTCCCGGGTGGAAGCGGGCACAATTGGTTACGTCTGTGGAGGCATCTCGCTGATCTCGGCGATCTTCGCTGCGATATGGATCTGCGCGCGTTATGCGGTGGCCGTGCAAGCTTGCGTGGTGGAAGACATCGGCAGCGGACTCGCTCTTAAGCGAAGTGCATTCCTCACTGCGGGAGACCGCGGCCGAGTAACCATTGTGCACTTTGCCTTTCTCATACTCGTCCTGGCTGCGGACTTCATTTGCGGCGTGCCCACACTGTTGCTGCCCAGCTATGGGGTCGCATTCCGGATTTCGGGTGCAGTAGCTGGTTTCATCGCCGTGGCTCTGACCTCCCCGGTCGCGACGATCGGCATGTCTCTCGTCTACTACGAGGAGCGCGCGCGCAAAGAAGTTCCCGATTAAAGAGCCGCTGCTGGATTTATACCCAAGTCGGCCGTGTCAGCGGATTTCAATGGCGAGCTGGGAACGATGATTGCCGTTGCGTTTGCCGTTATTTATCTGTAACCGACAGTTGTTCCTGGAACGGGAGTCGTTCAAGCAGTACATCCTGACCGAGAGCGGTCCGATTCCGAAGGTCTTTCAGGATATGCCGGGCCGTAGCACCCGGGCCGTTTGGAAAGAGTAGCGCGCCACACGCGGACCCCATTTGATAAACTCATCGCATTCCCTTGATCCGAAAACATCTGGCGTTATACGGTCAAGCTGTTGGAAGAATTCTTGCCAGTTATCCGCATGCAGACTGCGCACAGTCTGGGAGGTTCGACGTTTTTGGGTTCCATTCTCGTCCGATGGCAGAGCAGTTTCGGTTGGAGCGGTCTTTCGCCGGTAGCTCTCGAGAAAGGTCTCCATGACCCGTCCCGCTCCTGCAGTCAGCCAAAAACTGTGCATAGGTCCCCTGAAGTGCCGCCGGATCGTTGACGAGATTCGCGACCGCTGCGACAGAACTTGGCTGGTTCCGGTACTAAACTCCGGACGTAGCACCAGACCGGGCGGGCTGACCGGACTTCTATTGTCTTACCTCGAATATCAGATTGAACGGCGTCTCAGTCGCCCTTCGAAAGCGCTTGAATCCGCCGGCTGAGACCACCTCTCGAAGCCGGGCCTCTCCGGCCTGCGCGCCCAAAGCCAGCCCCACTTCCTGTGCAAGCGAAGCCGGCGTGCACAGCAACGTTGATGCTCCATAGAATGCTCGCCCGATCGGATGCAGATTATCTTCGAGCTTGTCTCCGGCTGCCGGTTCCACAACCATCCATGTTCCGTCATTCTTCATCGAGTTCCGGACGTGTGCGGCGGCGCCAACTGGATCTCCCATGTCGTGGAGACAATCAAAGAACGTTACAAAATCGTAATCCTTTCCCGGATACTCCTTTGCCTTTGCAGTCTTGAATTCGATGCGATCAGCGACTCCAGCGTCGCGTGCGCGCAGTTTGGCGGTCTCAATCGATTTGTCGTGATAATCAAATCCAAAAAACTTGGATTTTGGAAAGGACTTCGCCATAAGGATCGTGGATGCTCCGAGACCGCATCCCACGTCCGCCACGGTCGCCCCCTGCTCGAGCTTCTGGGTCACACCTTCAAGAGCCGGGATCCATGAGCTGATCAAGTTTGCCGCGTAACCCGGACGAAAGAACCGCTCAGTGCCGACAAAGAGGTCCGCGTCGTGCTCGTGCCAGCCAAATCCCTTACCGGTTTTGAATCGTTCGGTAATCTCTTCCTCAGACTTGACCGCGGCGAGCGCAAGCTGAAATGCACCCGGCAGGAACGCGGGACTGCTCTCGTCTGCCAGGGTGAAAGCCTGCTCTTCGTTCAGAAAGAACTTACCGCTCTGAGCATCAAATGTGACGTATCCGCCTGCCGCCTGATTGCAGAGCCATTCGCGAACGTAGCGCTCGGCGCAACCTGATTGTTTCGCCAATTCCGACGGAGTTTGAGGTCCATTCGCGGCAAGCGCTTTATACAGTCCAAGCTTGTCGCCGACTCGAACGAGCGCGGCATGAAACGTCGCACCGAAATCAACTATTGCCTTACCCAAGAATTCATTGAGCCTCTCGGGATCTACTGTCATGGTACGTTTCTCCTTTCGTACTGAGCTTGTGAAATCCACCCGAATTACGTCGTTCTGATTCCAACTTGCGCGAGCCCGAAAATCTTGCGGCTAGCCTTTCTCTTCTCGCGAGAGCCGAATGGTGCCTGACGACCTTTCACGCTAATTTGCCGCCTCATCGTGTTCGTTTGGCTCGCTGAGGCAATAGTGATATGGCCCCAGGCTGGAAATCAGCACGATAGCCACCAAAGTTGCCGCAAGAAACGCGACAAGTGGTAGGCGATAAGAGCCCGTCAGATCGAAGCCGGCGCCCATGATGAGAGGCCCCAGAGCACCTGCTAGCGCGAAGGCTGCGAACGCGCAGCCATAGATCTGGCCGAATGCACGCAAGCCGAAATAGCGACCCGTTAAGTAGGCGATGATGTCGACTTCTGCACCCAGGCCCAACCCAACAAAGATGCCTCCCGCAAATGCAGCCGAAGTAGTTCCAAGCCAGAGCAGCGCGATACCAAGTGCAGCGACGCAAAAGAACACCGCTGCAACGCGAGGCGCAAAAATCAGGTCCAGCAAGTAGCCAGTGAACGCTCGACCTGTCAGAACCGCCGCGCCGGCCACCGAGCTTCCGAAAACCGCCGTCTGCGCACTTGTTCCTCGGTCGGTGAGCATTGCAGTTAAATGGACAAAGCATCCCTGCACACTTCCGCTTACCAGGAAGAACGCGCACACCAAAACCCAAAACGTACGGGTGTGCCAGGCATCGCGTAGGCTGTCCCCGCGCACACCGGCATCGGATCCGGACGAAGGGTCTCCCGGCGTCCCTCCGTCGGGGAAGAGACCCAAATCCTGCGGCTTTTCCTTGATAAACGTCCCCGTTATCGGTAGTGAAATCAGTAGAACTGCAGCGCCAAGAATCGCATATGCTGTTTGCCATCCAAATCTTGCGATCAACTGTTGCGCGAACAAAGGCATAACCATCGCTCCAACGCCAATCCCGACCATCATCAGACCGAGAGCGAGACCTCTTCGACGATCAAACCAGTGGGACACCACATTGCCATACGGTATTGGTCCCACGCCGTTTATCACGAAACCAAGGGCAGCGAAAAAGATGTACAGGTGCCAGAGGCTGCCCGAGAAAGCTTTATTGGAGAGCAAAAGCGCGCCAAACACTGCAGTGGCCGGTAGGATAACCTTACGAGCGCCATAGTGACCGGTCAGCCAGCCCGCCAGTGGAGCGCTCAGCGCTCCTGCGATGAGGTGGAGCGTAATGGCAAGTGAAACCGCGGCACGGCCCGCGTGGAAACCTGACCCAAGCGGCTTCAAAAAGACGGTGAACGAGTACACGGTTACAGGAACGCCCCAGAAGAGCCCCACCGCTGCTGCCAAGACCACTCGCCATCCATAGAAAGGAGCGCAATGCCGAGTGTTTGTTCGCTGTAACACTTGCGAAGGCATGGAAATGGCTGGCGCGGATACATCACTCATCGGGTGCCATTCCTGGTTTCCGCGTCTCGCATCGAAACTGAGTTGCTTTTGGAGAGCACCATAGTGTGGACAAAGGAGTGCAGCGGGGCCAGTTGAAAAACCAACCGTTCCTTGAGCGCATCTGTAAACCGGTCCGCGAAGACCCGACGCCTTTCGCCATTTTGGGTATCCGCGATACTCAGTGCGAGCGATGGAACGAAAACTGAGCGGAAGAAAAGTGCATTCTTTGTCGCCAACGCCTCCGCATCTCCGTCCCGCTCGTATTCTGCCCAGGCTCCATCCACAACCGAGGCGAGATCGCAGCTTTCCACTCTCAGCCCTTCGAACAGCCCCTTAGTCTGGAATGGCGCAAGAAGATCGCACCGGCGCATAGGATGGACCCCCACAACCATTTGCTGGTGCTCCTCCGAACGAATCGTTCCTTCGTTGACCATGTCCGCGAGTGCGTCATTGGCGTGGTCGAAGAGACTTTCAAGTCCTGAAGCTCCGCCGTCATCGAGTGCGGGAAGCACTACCACGAGACGGCCACCGCTTCGTAGTTCGCGAGCCCGCAAGGAGAGAAAAACTTTCCAATCCCCAGCAGCCTGGAGATCGAACTTCGCGCGCTCGGCACCAAAACAGCGATGCGCGATGAAGTGACCCGGAATCAGTGACGGAATCCGGCTCAGCCACATGGCCGCATACGAACACCACGCCAGATGAACATAGTGCGGTGGCAGCACGCTTTCGTAGAACGATCTTCCAATCGCACAAGGAAATACATTTGCCTCTTCCAGCGTGTATCGGTCTGGGTCCGTTGCCAGAACTTCGAAGAGCGTGTTGAAATCGTTCGCAGGCTGATCGACGTGAAACACAAAGATCGGTCGGCTGACGCCAGCGCGCTGTCGCAGGGCCGAAATCGCTATGCTCATGGGAGCCAGCGAGTTCTTTCCTTGTGAAGAACCGAGGTCGGCAATAACCACGGGGTGGTCACCACAATCGATTTCAATGCTCCGAACCGCTTCCTGCAAGTGAGGCAGGGCCAATGCTGACCCACCTGCTGGGATCCTGGAATGTTGATTGTAGGCACCCTTGCCTTCCATGACTCCGTGATTACTACCCATGGATGTTGACTCCGAGATTGAAATTGTGAGCGATTTGGTTCGTGTCCTTTGCGCGTGGCTAGAATGCCCACGACCAACAGCAACCCGGCGCGTCATGCTTGCGGTGCGCACAGTCGCGGTTTAGCATCCTGTCTAACCGATCTCAGGACCGGGTCAGGGTGCCGTAATCTGCCCCACGGAGTCCTTAAGGCATTCCAAAAAACTTCCAAGTAATTTGCAAAGAACGTCCGCCAACACTGAACGGAAGCGAAACGGTTGAAGAGAAGCAACTTCTACGAATACGGGCCATTTCGATTGGACCCAGCCGAGCACCGGCTGACCCGAG
The DNA here is from genome assembly GCA_963774175.1 of uncultured Acidobacteriaceae bacterium. Classification (GTDB taxonomy): domain Bacteria; phylum Acidobacteriota; class Terriglobia; order Terriglobales; family Acidobacteriaceae; genus Telmatobacter. The sequence continues at coordinate 84,704 of CAVZDT010000019.1, read as the reverse complement.
AAGGAATTCCCGTGCCCCTCGCCCCAAAGGCGTTCGAACTGCTTCTCTTCCTGGTCCAGAACCCCGGCCGCCTGCTTTCAAAAGAACAGATTATGCAAGCACTTTGGGCGGGGAGCTTCGTCGAGGAGGCCAACCTCACAGTTTCGATCTCTCTTCTTCGCCGCATTCTGGGAGAAAAAGACGGAAATGTGCGCTACATCGAGACGGTTCCCAAGAAGGGCTACCGATTCATTGCTCCAGTCAGAGAGGGCCTCTGCCCAGACGTAGTCGTGCCCGAAACGGACCCTTCCAGCTATGCTCCGATCGCGCAGTCTCAGCCCATCTGGACCGATTCGGCCAGCGCCCTCGTTCCGCCGGAGGCCGCGCGGGGCGATCAGAATTCCCGCGGTTCTCTTCACAGCGCTTTAGATACAGCGCAGTTCTCAACGCGTAGCCGTAACATTTCGATCCTCGCCGTGACGATACTAGGCATTCTCGTTGCCACCTTCGTTTACATCGTGCATCGCAAGCCAGCTGCTTCATCCGAGCATCTAGCGACGGCTCAGCGCAGCCTTGCTGTCCTCCCCCTCCGCAATCTCAAACAAAACCCGCAAGATGAATTCCTGGGTTTCTCCCTCGCTGATGCCGTCATCACCAGGCTAGGCCCAGTCAGTTCGCTCACCGTGCGGCCCTCTTCCGCTGTTGAGAGATACAAGGGTCAGACCATTGATCCAAAGAAAGTTGGCGAGGATCTGAGTGTCGATACCCTGCTGACCGGCACTTTTATCCACGACGGCGACCATTTGCGAATTACGTATCAATTGATCGACGTGAAGACAGAGAAGATTCTGAGCAGAGACATCATCGATCTAAAGTACGAAAACCTGTTTGCGGTCCAGGATGACGTCACTCAGCGGATCATCAGGGGGCTGGCGCTGGAACTTTCCCCGGCAGAGGCGGCACAGTTGAGGGCCGAGGAGCCGGCCAACCCCCTCGCATTCGAGTACTATTTGCGGGGAGTTGACCTGATGAGCAATCATGACTTTCCACTAGCCATCGAGATGCTGGAGAAGTCGGCCGATATCAACCCCAACTATGCGCTGACTTGGGCCTATCTTGGACAGTCTTATAACTCTACCGCCTCTTTTCAAGTTGGCGGTCGGGAGCAATACCGGAGGGCTCAAGGAGCCTTCAAACGTGCGCTTGCTTTGCAGCCGCACCAGATTGAGGCCAGTATTTTCTTAGCCAACCTGCTCATCGATACGGGCGAGGTGGAAGCGGCCGTGCCGCTCCTGCGGGACGCGGAGAAAAGCAATCCGAACAATGCGGCGCTGCATTGGGAGCTTGGATATGCGTATCGCTTTGGCGGCGCCCTGAAGAGAATCCGTCGCGGAATGTGAGCAGGCGCGCCAGATCGACCCGTCCGTGAGAGGCAATGGTTCAGTGTTGAATGCCTATCTTTACCTCGGCCAATACGACAAGTTTCTCGCGAGTTTACCGGAGGTAGAGGATTCGTCGTTTTTCGTTTTCTACCGCGGTTTCGGAGAATATCATCAGAGGGACTGGACGCAAGCGGCGAGGGATTTCGACGCGCCTATCGGCTCGAACACACCATGTATACCCAAACCGGTAAGGCTCTGAGCGATTCGATTGCCCATCGAGATTCAGAAGGTCTGAGGCTCTCCGCGACCTGGAAAACAAGATTCAGCAACGCGGAGTCGGAGACCCGGAAGGGACCTATAAAATCGCGGAGGCATACGCGATCCTGGGCGACAAGAGCTTCGGCCCTTCGCATGTTGCGCTACAGCATTGAACATGGCTTCTTTGCATGGCCCTACTTCACCACGGACCCGCTGCTCAGCAATCTCCGCAATGAACCGCAGTTCTCCGAACTGATGGCCCTCGCTCGCAACAAATACACTGCATTCAGGAAGAACTTTTTCTGAGCCACGACGGATTTGCTGGCCCATGGACATCATTTTCGAGGGGAATAAAGCTCGTTCGCCGGTTATAGTTGCGTAGTGCGCAGACCCCTGAAACGCAATAGACATAGATCGCCGGATTGACGGTACCACTCATTGCCCATAGAGCCGATTAAATGGCGCATTATCGCCGAGGAAATGTCGGCTAGGGTTCAGCGAATTGGGGGATTTCATTGGGTTTTTCCAGCGGCGCAAAATCGATCGAATCTCTCGATTCTCCAGCAGAGTTGGTTGGCCTGACTCTTTGCCCTACCAGAGCGTTGCTCGCCCGTTTCTACAGGTCATGCAGCCTTCTTCAGGTATCCGTGAGGGTCGAGAACGAACTTTCTGGCGACGCCTGAATCGAAATCTCTGTAACCCTGGGGCGCATCGTTTAGCTTGATCACCGTCGCGTTGACGATTTTGGCAATGGGCAATCGATCGTACAGTATCGCCTGCATCAAAGCGCGGTTGTACTTGAGCACGGGAGTTTGGCCAGTAGAGAAACGATGAGACTTTGCCCAACCCAGCCCCAAGCGAATGCTCAGTGAGCCGATCTGCGCGGCCGGATCTTTAGAGCCGGGATCCTCCGTGACATAGAGTCCGGGAATACCAATGCTGGCGCCGGCGCGAGTAATCGACATCAACGAGTTCAGTACCGTAGCAGGAGCTTCAACGTTGTGGTTTGTCCCATGGCCCCTCGCCTCAAAGCCAACCGCGTCGACGGAGGCATCGACTTCAGGCACGCCCAGAATCTCTGCGATCAGTTCTTCGAGCTTGTCACTGCGGGTGAGATCGATCGGTTCGAAACCCACCGCCTTCGCATGCTTGAGACGGTCTTTATTCATATCGCCGATCAATACAACTGCGGCGCCGAGGATCCGCGCCGAACCGGCAGCCGCGAGCCCAACCGGGCCTGCGCCGGCCACGTAAACTGTCGAGCCAACCCCGACTCCCGCACTGACGGCACCATGGAAACCCGTGGGAAGGATATCGGACAACATGGTCAGGTCGAGGATCTTTTCCATCGCCTGCGCTTTGTCGGGGAACTTGAGGAGGTTGAAGTCGGCGTAGGGAACCATGACATATTGGGCCTGCCCGCCGACCCAGCCGCCCATATCGACATAACCATATGCCCCACCAGCCCGGCTCGGATTGACGTTGAGGCAAATTCCGGTCTGCTGTTCTCGACAGGTGCGGCAACGTCCACACGCTACGTTGAATGGAACCGTCACCAGGTCGCCGATATCGAGATACTCAACATCCGTTCCTTTTTCGATAATCTCGCCGGTGATTTCGTGACCGAGGACAAGCCCCTTGGGCGCGGTCGTGCGGCCGCGCACCATATGCTGGTCGGAGCCGCAAATATTGGTCGATACGACCTTGAGAATCACCCCGTGTTCGATCTTCTTTCCTCCTGGATTTTCCAACTTGGGGTAATTGATGGACTGCACTTCAACGTGATTGGGGCCCAAATAAACAACACCACTGTTTTCAGCCATGCCAGACCTCCGTCCTGAAACTCGCTAAAACGCAGCAGCGCCAGCTTCGGCCACTGCATGATCCTGTTCTCCAGAACCGCCGCTCACGCCGATGGCTCCAACGACCCTTCCGTTCTTTTTGAGGGGAATCCCTCCGGCGAAAATCATGATCTTGCCATCATTCGAAGCGTGGATGCCAAAGAACTGGCCTCCCGACTGCGAATGCGTAGCGAGGTCTTTGGTGGCGATGTCGAAGGCACGGGAAGTGAATGCCTTTTTGATCGAGATATCGACACTCCCCAACCATGCTCCATCCATTCGGACGTGCGCGACCAGGTTGCCACCTTCATCCGCCACTGCAATATTCATGGGCTGCCCGATCTCGGCTGCCTTCTTCTCGGCCCCGGCTATGACCCTGCGCGCATCTTCAAGTTTGACCATACATCCTCCAGGTACATCATCATTCAGCTGCCTGATGGGAATCAAATCGACCAGTTCGCTACTCCAGACGTTCAAGGATCCTATGATAACCCCTTCTACGAGCGAGCTCAGCGCGGGATCATAGCTTGCTTATATGATGTCGGCGACATAATCCTCGTGGGTTGATTGTCAACCGCAGCGGTGATCAACAGCTAGAAGCCCGTTTACCGTTATCTATCCTGAACTAATCTCAGAACTTTCTGATTCTTAGTGTCACCGCCGATGCCGTTATAGGCGAGTCAATGATCGCATGCAGTCGGCTTGCCATAGGCAGGTACCAATTCGCTGACTAAAGCACGAGCCAGGGTGAGTTCTCCGGCGGACCGTTCTTACTGACAGATTGAGGATTGAGGACTCGTTCTGAAACCACCAACCGGTGGGATAAGGCCACTAGCGCACGACTGCCCCGCTGCCCGCTCAGTCCTCAACAACCACACCTGCGGTAAGCCGCGGGTCAGGTCATCGATGAGGTAGCGGGAACGACTCCATTGACGGACTTGGCAACACGATTGCCGTCGCCATCGTAGAGGAAAGTGACCGCACCTCCGCTCATCGGGGTTAGCCTGTTCTCCGAATCGTAGGTGAACGATTTGCCGCCCGTTGAGAGTACGTTGCCGTTTAGATCGTAGGTCTCGGCCGCAGATTCGTCATCCGGCATTGAAGCTTGCGCTTCCCGAAACAGCACCCGGCAGTGACGAAGTATCGGACAGCCGGTTGCCAACGGGGTCAAGGTTGTAGCCGACCGCGCCATTCTTGCTGCCAGGCGCTCCTGTGATGGACTCGTTCGTAAGCCGGTAGATGCCATCGTAGTTCCACTGGACAAAGCGATTGTTCTGCTCAAGGGCGCTGGTGCGGTTGCTCGTCGCCCAGTGTATGGGGTATGCGTTGACCTGCGGCGCAACCAATCCCGTCAGACGGTTCGGTGTGTCGTACTTGAAGGTGGTCTGCGTGCCGTTGGGAAACGCAGCCGTGGCCAGGTTGCTGGCCGCGTCGTAGAAGTCTTTCTCTCGAGTCGATACAGTACCATGCGAGGAGTGGAGATTTGCTACAGGTTGCGATGTAAAGTCTTACAACATCGCAACCTGTAGAATCAGCCGCATTGTCCCTCTGGAGGATAGCGGCTAACTGCCACGAGGAAGGGGTCTGCCTCGCTCCTGAAGAATCGAAGCAGATGACATTTCCTCTCGGTTGATGCAATGTCACACTTCGTCCATGATTCCGAACGTAAAGGGTCGCCGGCTCTCGTGGAAGCCGATTCCTATGAGCCGACGGGCAGCAGTCGTGCGGTTGTCAGCCGGCTTTGAATTGATGAGAAGATGGCCGGAATGCTCAGTTTCGTCCCGGGGCAGCTTGAGGAGCTGTCGGCGTAGAAATCAGACGATGCGGTGGCCATCTGTTGCAGCTCAGAGCAGGCCGTAATTGACGGGCTATCGGTCGCACAGGTTCCGCTCGTTCCCGCATTGTAGGCAACTGTGAAGACTGTTGTATTCGGGACGTTATTGGAAACCCAGTTGGCCGCAGTAATCGACTGGTGACACTCATCATTCGAATCTGGATACACGCCGGTGCCCGAGAGCTTTACACCTGACGCGAATTGCGACGATTTTGCAGTAGCGTCGCCATCGCTCATGATGATCAAGGCGTTTTTCGTATTCGGGATTGCGGCTGCCTGGGCTGCCAGCGAGGAGCCTGCGGCATAGATAACACCGGCGAGGTAGGTTCCCTCGCCACCTTTGGCCTGCATGCCCGCACAGCCGCTCACGTCACCCGAGGCGACGGCCAGTCCGGATTTGCTATTGTATGTGCCCGATGAACCAACCGTCTGGTTGTTCGAGCTCCAGTCGCTCGAATAACCGTTCGTGCCACCGCTGGTGACCTGATAGGTCGCTGTGGAACTTGTCCAGGTTGGATTGGTCCAGGCGGCGCCGGCGGCGGGAGCTGTGTATGGTACCGGAGTGGGAGCACTACCGTTGCAGGTCGTATCCTGACTGGCCGTATTTGCCGGGATGTTCGGAAATTGGAATATGCTCACTCCGTCGAACGCGGTGCAATTCGAGCTGGTACTCGTCGAAGTGCACGGCTGAAGGCCGGCGAGCAGTGTCTGGACGCCCAACAAAGCGCATTGAATCTTGGTCGGCGACGATTTTCCGCTGCCCGCGCAGCCGCCAGGATCAGGGTTGGTCATCGACTGTGTCGTGTCGAGAACGATCGCGATGTTGTACTTCTGAGCTGCCGCGCCTGCCATCAGCGCGCTCGAAGCAGCCGACAGAGTGAAATGACGAATACCGACGAACCCTCCAAACATTGTGGGAAGAGTTACCGTCTGTGCCACCGTGATCGCATTGGCCGTGCCCCCGGCTGCAACGCAAGGCACACCATTTGCTAAACCCATGTTCGAGCAATAGACCTTGGGATATCCGCTCAGCATTGCCGCATTCGGAAGCATGGACGAATTCGCATTGCGGTTTCCGGGCACGGAACTGTACAGAGTTGCCTGGCTAGTCACAGCCGAGGAGGACTGTGTGGTATCTGACATCAGCTGAACCCCAGCCATCGCCGCAGAGTCGCACGAAGCCTGCAGCATGTGATAGGCGATAATCCCGCGTCCGATGTCGATAACAAACGATGTGAAGCCCGCAAACAAGACCATCAGCAGTGCGACCCATGGAAGGATCTGTCCTTCCCGGCGCTCCACGACGCGGATCAATTTCATGTATGAGTTCATCGAATAAGCTCCTCAGGTTCGCGGAATTCCGGCAAATGTCACTGAATGATTTCCGTAGTTGTGGCCACCAGGTTGAGGGCTCGGTTGCTCCAAAACGCCACGAACGGGGTGACCGAGTAGCTTATTGATACTGAGACGATCCCCCCTCCGGTACCCATATTTGCGCTTCCGCCGGTGGCGCAGCTTGAACCTGACCCGAAGCTTGACGCACCGTTGCTGGATGTGTAGGTAGTCGCGGTACCCGTTGCCGTCGGCGTAAGAGTGATCGAGTACGAAATCTGCGAAGCAGAAAGGCCTACGGCGGCAGCCTGGATCTGAGCAGCGGCCATTGCGCAGGGGTTCGTCGTCGCACCGTTGGTGAAGTTCCCTTGATTGATGGCCATATAGCGCGCGCCTACATCAGCGGCATGCGACATGATCAGGTAGTTGTTCAGCACGATTCCAAACGACGCCATGCCCGTGATGAGTGTCAACATTATGGGAACAACCAACGCCATCTCAACCAGGGCGCCGCCTTCGCTGTGAGAATTCAACAGGTCGTTAAGCCTGCAAAATACGCGCGACTGAGTTGACAAGGTTTTCCGTATTGCGAATATTTGATTCATATTGAACCTGCTCCTTGACGTCAGAGACTGGTGCTCGGTGGGTTCCGGTTCTTTCCATTCGCTGCTTAATCAACCGCGTAACAATCCCGAAACTGCCGCAGCATATCTAACAGCGTCTCCTGGGGGAGGGCCCAGTTGTCAGGGAGGGCCTTCGTACTCCTATCTCACTCAAAACCAATATGTCCTCTGCTCTTCGACCTCAGGCAGTTTTCTATATGAGGAGACAAGTCCACTGCTTCTTTACAAATGAATTCCTAAGCGGGGTGACCAAAGTCTATGCAGGTTCCCATCACGCAACGCATGAATGCTCGCGGCCGTGCCGACCATTTCCAGCACTGTTCCACGTGATCTCATATTGATTAGGTGCTAACAAGTTCTTTTTCTTCGCGCACCAAAGCACGCTTTAAAAACGTGTGCAGAGTCTCCCGGTCTGCCAAATCTCCCGGCCGGTGATTAGTCTTCTTTGTGTCTTTGGCATCTACAGCCACGAATGCCAAACCGACGCCGTCCGGTCCCCAGCGAATGACCTTGGTATAAACGGCAATGCAATCCTGAAGTCTTTCGTTGTTGGTATTGGTTCTTTGCAACGTCATCTTGATCAACGTCCCTGGGTATGGCCGTTCGTCAGTAAGGAGATAGAAACCGGTTTCACTTATGTCCCCGAGAGCATACGGCTGTGGTGTCCCGCCGCTCCAGTGGTAGGCAATTAATTCAGGCAAGGGATGTCGACTCAGTCGCTGGTTACTCCCTGTTTCGGAAGATAACCAATGCATCACTCGTTCAACGAACGAGAGCTTCTTCGTGATCGTTGCAGTCGAGGCTGGCTTCGGTATTCGCAAGAAACTCGAGTTCGATGGAGGAAGACCCGTGACGACCTCTGCTGGTGTGCTTGAATCGCCATCTGTTGAGTCGGATAGAGCAGCGAGCAAGTCTTCGAGTTCCGCAGCTTCACAAATTACGAGTTGATCTCCAATGCTGATCTGGGAAGCAAAGGCGCTGTGTGCGGGCAGAAGCAATGCGCTCGAAGGCTTACCGTCTGAAATCCCAATTTGGGGATTGGGGTACTTATCCAATCTCTCGGTGACCCGGCAATCACCATCGAGATACACCAGATCAAATCTCTTTGCCCCTGGCGTGGCCGGAATCCCTCTGTAAGGTTTCAACCAGAGACTCAGGTCGGACCCGTTCACAAGGTAATCGAAGAGCCTCTTCAAGGGCTCAGCAGTGGTGTCGAATCGCGCGACTTCTAGGCTGAAAAAACCGTCCCTCGATCGGTTGTACACGCGAAATGTCTTCATTTCCCGACTCTGTCTTGCCGGGGATTGCGGAGACTTCGCCTGTTTTGTTTCTTCAGTTTCACCACGATCCATTTTTAACCAACTCGACCTATAAAGCGATGTGCACGCTATCCAGTTACGGGAACACAATATCGTGCGTCAGCCAGAGCTTCGTGCTTCAACGTCACGCAAAACCAATATGTTCTCTGCTCCTCCGCTTCAGGCAGTTTTATATGTGAGGGAACAGGTCCGCTGTTTCTTTACAGATGGCAAAGGATGGAGGCCCAGTGAAAGGTAACTAAAGTTTGCTTGTCTCCATCACGCAACACATTGGCCATGAGCGGCACTCTGGATGCGCCCGGCCCTAGATGTTTGCGCCATTTCAATAAATGAGCTTCAGGGCGAACTGCAACTCTGGCTCCTTTGGTTCCATCACCTCCGCCAGCGGCCCGCGCATCATTGTTCTTCGTCAAGGTTTACGCATTGCGCCTTCGTGCAGCGGCAGCGTCATGGCCGCCAACTGGTAGGCCGGTGCGCTTGCGAATGCCGCGGCAGCGAAAAACCAGATGTACCACGTCAATGCAATCAATGGCTCAGAAAGCAGGCCCTCACCTATTGCCCAGATTGAAGCATCCCCAGCCAGCGTAGTGACGATCGCGATTACATACATCCCCCAGCATTGCGAGACCAGGCCCAGTCCTACACGAATCACCGACCGGCGAATCAGAACTGCTTGAACCAGCAGGAGAGCCAACAGCGGATCACTCGACCAGAGAATAGCTCTGGTGAGAGGTGGAGACGGATAGGAGGGGCCGAGGTATCGCACAATATTTGCAATTTCGCCAAGCGTAAAGGCACCGATCAAAGCGATGAGCAACAGGTCCGTACGCGTCAACCTGCGCAGGACACCGAACCTACGTTGGACTTGCAAGACGCGGCTCAACGCGATCGCCAGAAAAATCATCGACAGCGGTCCGCCAATCACCTCGCCAGCTTGTGCAATGCCTCTCGGTAAAACCACCGTCAGGACCGAAGATGGGAGTGAGGCGCCGCGCCAATGATCCAGAGATATCAAAGCGGCCGCTAGAAATCGTGCGAGCGATGACAATGCGATAAAGGTCCACGCCATTCGCATTGGCTCGTCGGCTTCAAAGCCCATCCGGCATTCAAATGCGAAGTAGAATTCGGCAGCCGTTGTCAGCAGGAAGAACAGCGTACCCAGAATCAAAAAGTACCAGGTCAGATAGCGATAGCTGCCAGTGACCAGAAAATGAAGATAGGCAGCCAAACCGATCGCAAAGTGAATCGCGCATACTCTCCAGATCCAGCGAACGAAACGCGGCATCAGGCCAGCCTACAAGTCACTCAATACACGCCGTGAGAGCTCAACCATTGCCCTGCGCCCCAGGAACGCGGTCAGCAACGGTGTAGACGTTGCAAGGGAAACGTCCTCAACGCGACTCGACAGAACGGCACGAGCCTGGCGACCGATGCAACGCTCCAACCAAGAGAGTAGCCGCTCTCGCACCAGATAATGCTCCTGGGTGATTGCGCAGCTGCCGGAGGAACCGAACCAAAGGCCGCTCCAGGAAAGCATTTTTCGGGAGAGTTCATCAACTGCCCGATCTTCGCTGGACTGCGCACCAGAAATGAGCGATGGTGTGACGCCCTCGATTTTCGATAGCGGGCTCTGCCGCTCCATCACCGACCCCCTTCTCGCTGCAGCGTGAGACGCATCTTCTGGCCAACTCGATGCAGGAGAGCTCCCACGGTTCCCGGCCGAATCGACATCGCATCTGCAATCTCAATATAGTCCAAGCCCTCCGATCGCAATCGAAGGCACTCGAACTCCCGGGGTGCTAAGAGGTTTTTGAAGGCCTGTTCCCACTCAAAATTCCCGGTCTCCGGCGCAACTTGCGTTTCGAGCGCTTCTTCATCGAGAGAAACGCAGGCTTGCACTGCCGAGGACCGCACCGTCTCACAGATGTAATTGTGCGCCACCCGATGCAACCATGCTGAAGGGTTTCGGATAGTCTCGCCCTGCATGCGTACAAGGAAGAAGCGCAGGAAGGTCTCCTGAACCGCGTCCTGAGCCAAGCCCATATCGGATGTTAACCGGCACGCGTAGGCGGTAAGTGCGCCGGAAAGCTCTCGGTACACTTCAAGCGTCTCCTGCCGCAGCACTTCCGTGCCAGCCTGTTCCACTGGTTTCATTTCGGTTGGACGAATGTTATATCACTTCTCCAATCCCGGTCTATTCCGCTTTTGGGGTACTAAGGTGCGGTGAATCCAGTTCACCAAGTATGACCGAACCAGCCTCGCGATGCGGCATGTTGGGTCAATAAAGGTGTGAATTGAGTGGAAGTTCGACCTGAAGTGGGATCTCCGCGCAGATTTCTCCGATTGAGGATTTGGCGTATCAGAAGGGCATGATCTGGTGTTTGGGAATACGGGGAGCGCGAAGTAGCGCAGGCGATCGCGGAGTTTACGCTGGCGGGCCTGCGCAAAATTCCCATGATTGGCACGGTGTCACAGAAAGTAGGATTTGCAGGCGTACAAGCGTTGGGCGCGATGGATTGCGCCGAGGCCGTCGCGCAGCTGACGTGATTACGTGCCAAAGTGAAGTACACGACCGCTCTCTCGGCTCGAGTCGTCATTCCTGGCGCCGCGCTCGATCTCGCTGCGGCACTGGCGGCAATGCTATGCGCCTCAAATGCGTCAAATAAGCCAGCCGGCGACATTGAAAATACATCGGTAGATCCCCGTCTCCGTCGCAGACGCCAGCGACTTACTTCAAACGGCCCTGTCGAAACTGCCCCGGCCAAAGGTCTTGGGACGGACCACCAGTGTCGTGCCGAGTATCGGAAGACGGCCAGTGGTCGGAGACAGATAAAGGTACGCCGCAGGGAGCAGTGGCTTCGCTACTGATCGCTAACGTGTATCTTCATTACCTGTTCGACCTGTGGACTGATGTCTGGCGCAGAAAGCGGCCAGGGACGATGTCATCATCGTTCGCTACGCCGACGATGTTGTGCTGGGTTTTCAGCGGCGGGCTGATGCCGTGCGGTTCCTCGAAGAGTTCAAGGAACGGCTGGCAAAGTTCGGCTTGGAACTACATCCGGACAAGACACGGCTGATCGAGTTCGGGCGCTATGCAGCCCGTGAGCGGAAGCGGCGTGGGGAAGGGAAACCGGAGACCTTCAACTTCTTGGGCTTCACCCACTTCTGTGGACAACGCCACAAGGCCGAGACCTTCACCGTCTGGCGAATCACTGCGAAGAAGCGAATGGTTGCGAAGCTCAAAGCCATCAAGGTTCAGCTTCAACGCCGGATGCATGATCGCACCAGTCAGGTCGGTGTATGGCTTCGGAGTGTGGTCACCGGATATTACCAATACCATGCCGTTCCCGGCAACATCGATCAACTGCGCATCTTCCAAAGACGCATCAATCGACTGTGGCGCAACGTACTGATACGTCGCAGTCAACGCGCGTGGAAGAAGTGGAAGAAATTCGCTCCGGTCTTCGACCGGCGGATACCACCACCCCGCGTTCTGCATCCTTATCCCGACGCCCGCTTTTACGCCATCCATCCTTCATAAGAGCCGTATGCGTAAACGCGCACATACGGATCTGTCCGGGGGCGCTCAGTGATGAGCGTCCCTGCCGGGTCAGCTATCCGAAAAGCCGACCCGGAATCCCTGTGATACCTTGCGACTGATGCGTTCTTTATGGAAGCGGGAGTTATTCGCGGCGCTGTTACTGGTCGGGTTCCTGGTCGCGCTGGTGACAACCTCTGGCCTGGTGATGCTCCATGACGAGATTTTGAAGGCGTCGTTTGAGCAGCGCGACCAGGCGATTCAGAACTGGGCGCATGGCTTTGCGAGTCCGAAGCTGACGGAGGTGATGCGTGGGCTCAGTTGGATTGGCTCGCCCTATGTGCTGGTGCCAACGATTACGCTGGCTGCGGGATTGCTCTGGTGGCGTGGGCAAAAGAACGACGCCGTGCTGGTGGCCGTCGCGGCGTTGGGTGGGGAGGCCCTGGACGAAGTGATGAAGCTGCACTTCAAGCGGCTGCGGCCGGAGGTGCCATGGGCGTTTGTGCATGAGCACAGCTTCTCATTTCCGAGCGGGCACTCCGTGATGGCGATGGTGATGTACGGGGTGATTGTCTACAAGACGCAGGACAAGCTGCGTAGCCAGTGGGCCAAGGCGGCGTTGATGGTGGGAGCGTTCCTGATGGTGATGGGAATCGGATTCAGCCGGGTATACCTCGGGGCGCATTATCCGAGCGATGTGGCGGGTGGGTACTTTGTAGGAGCAGTCTGGCTCGCGGCGGTCATCGCTTCGGATTTGTGGATTGCGGGGCAGACAACATGACTTGCGACTCTTTGATGCTTCCGACGGTCGCTCAAAATCGAATTATTTCCGGTTGGGCGACCGCCCGACCCCATTCAACTGAGGCGCCCTTTTTCTAGCAGCAAGGCGACGCCGTCCTTTGTGGTGTGCGACGATCAATCTAGGGGAGCTCAACTGCCGATGCTTCGCCGCGCCCTGCTGTATTTCTCGATCCTGCTGGTTTCAGGAAGCGCCTTTTTCTTGCTTCGCGACTTGGCGTGGTCGAATCGTCTCGACGAAGACTACTCTGCAAGCTATGCATGTTGCACGCAGCAGGCCAGTGCATTGTTTCATGCGCGCTTTTGGTCAATTTTCTTCTTGGCAGCGAAGTTCGGAATCGTTGGATGCGCGGCATTGGCGATTTCACTCCGAAGTAGGACTGCCTGCAAAGTTGGTATTTGGACACTCAGCGTTGGTGCCGGACTGTCGATCTGCTGCTTTCCAATGATTCACGGCGGCTGGTTTGGTGCCACTGCATTCACGTTGGCCGCTGCTGTATTTTGCTCGGGCTTGCTGGTCCTCGTTATCGGATCCGTGAGGCTCGCGTGGGAAAAGTTTCACCTCAATCGGAAAACAGCCTGAGTCACCGGCAATCCGGAAGTAAGCCAAAAACGGGCCAATTCCGGATTGCCCACCACCTGGGACTACCAGCCACTATTTCGATGGAGCCGGCGTTTCAAGGCGAGGCAGCATTTCGGCGCGGGTGGCTGCGTTGTAAGCAAACCATGCTTCGATCATGGCTCCCTGCATCACGTCGCCCTTTTGTACACGGTCGTACAGATCCATGTTGGAATGATGGGTACGCGTACCGTACTCAAGCGGATCTTGCATGAAGCCGATGCCATCCAAGCCGATCCACGAGAAACTCGTGGAGTCCGTTCCTCCGGGCTGCAAGGTGGGTCCAGCAGTCAAACCCGTCACGGCATCGATACCCAGATCCTTGATGGGCGCGATCCAGGATTGGAAGATCGCCGCAAGCTGCGCATTCCCCAGAGCCGATACGGCGCGGAACTTGCCCGAGCCCGAGTCGTCATTGAAATACACATCCAGCTTGTCATATTCCGGAGTCTTCTTCATGGTGTCGCGCGGAGCGAAGTGCTGTTGCACATAGGCCAGCGAACCGTAGAGCCCTTCTTCTTCTCCGCCCCACAACGCCACCCTGACAGTGCGAGCCATCGGCTTGTGCAGCGCGGCAAGTATTCTCACTGCCTCCATGGCCACCGAGGAGCCCGTGCCGTTGTCGGTTGCGCCCGTGCCGCCCTGCCAACTATCGAAATGGCCGCCAACCATTACGACCTCTTCGGCCTTGCTTGTGCCGGGAATCTCTCCGACCACGTTAAAGCCCATCAGGTCGTCCTTCTGGTATTCGGTCTCGATGTCGAATGTCAGCTTCGGTGTAATGCCGTGCTCGAGAAGGCGGCAGATGCGGTTGTACTGCTCTGGTGTGATGGCTGCCATCGGCGGTCCGACCGGGTCCTTGGGATCCTGCGATCCCCCGTAGGATGCAAAGATCGTGCCACCGTCGCCGTTGTAGCCGGGCGTCAGCGCCACGGCCACACCTTCCTCCTTCAGAAAGGCGTTGACCTGGTTACGCAGAATGCGGCCGCTCGGCGCTGCCGTGGAAAGCGTCGAAGGTGTGTACTCCCCGGGCCGCGGCGCTGCGGCTCCGGGCCGGCCAGTGCCAAAGCCGGTGTGCGAAGGGTCCGGTGTCTTCGTACGCGCCTCAACCTCCTCATCGGTCAGCCGGTGCGCTTCCGGATCCGTATGCAACAACAATTCGCGCGGGTCGAAGATCAGCACAATCTTGCCCTTCAGCTTGCCTTTGTACTTCGCGAAGTCTTCCTGGGAGTGCAGCGGTGCCAGAACGGCTTCGGCTGTCACCGGTCCGTTGGTCCCCGGCGTCCATGCCAAGGGGAAGCCTATGAGCGAGGCGTATGCCGGCATCTCCAGCGCACCATAGTATTTCGTTATCTGCCAACCGTCACCGAACGGACCCCACTTCTCCAAATGCACATTCTGCAATCCCCAGTCTCTCATCCGCTGCATCGCCCACTCGGCGGCCGCTCGATGGTTACGGCTATTGTTGACGCGCGGTCCATAAACCTCGGAGATGTAGAAGAGGTTCTCCATGACCTGTGAGTGCTGAAAGGCCTCATTCTTGATCTGGGTCAAAGCAGCTAAATCGACCTTGTCGCCATCCGGTTCCTGCCCCGGTGCGACTGAACTGAATAACAGTGTCATGGTGCAGGCGGCGGCAGCAGCCAACCTGATGTGAAGCAGGTTCACGATGTCTCTCCTTTTTAAAAGTGAATTCGTTGACGATTCCGTCGAAAGGATGGAAGGATCCGGCTACTCATCCGAGGGTTCTACTTCAGACTCAGCGGGGTTGCACCAGCATTATCCCAGTTCAACAATTCTCTCACTTGCCTATCAGCGGGACGCTGTTGGGACCGCCGGAATCGAACACCCTCTGGATTACTAGAGCATCACCTTCCACGCCGAAATAGCGAGTAGTCAACATCCGGCGCGAGTTGTTGCCGAAGTTGAAACTTCCGAGTGGGCCACTACTCGACCGGTACGGCGGGTTAATTCTCAGTGGGCATCTCGGCATGATCTATGACAAGGACCTTGACCGGTCCTCTTGCTGATTCGAGTTTCAGCCCAACCTGCTCCTTGAGGGCGGTAAATATTGAAGGACCAGCATCGGACTGTGACGTTGAACTGTCAGTGCCGCTCCTTGCGACATCCGCGCCGGTTTCAGGCGTCCATTTGAGGGCAATGTCATATCTTCCCTGAATCCCCGTCTTGTCGATCACCACGCGGCCCAGTTCTCTCGAAAGCTCCTGTGTGAGGGCTTCTGCAATTTCTGTAAGAGTCATGCCTTTCGCGGAGAATTGGCCGTCGCCCGACGAGGTACCGGCGTCCCCTGGAGCGTTCTTCGACTCCTGAAGGATGCGT
Organism: uncultured Acidobacteriaceae bacterium; assembly: GCA_963774175.1. Classification (GTDB taxonomy): domain Bacteria; phylum Acidobacteriota; class Terriglobia; order Terriglobales; family Acidobacteriaceae; genus Telmatobacter. The sequence continues at coordinate 68,841 of CAVZDT010000019.1, read as the reverse complement.
CCGTTCTTTGCGGCGACCAAAGCATAGACGGGAAGTTCGCGCATCTCCCAATGAACTGCCAGTTTGAATCGGTCGGCTAGAAGCTGTTGAAACATGGCCTGCGTCTCCGCTCTGCGCTGGTCGCGGCTCAACGTCTTCAGACGTTCAGCAGCTGCGCTTTCCATCTTTGCCTCAATGTCAAATCGTTCCGATTCGAGCCACTTGGGGCCGCCCAAAATGCGAGGTTGCGGAATTCCGTAGGCCGAATATTCCATGAGGTTCTTCAACTGGATGTTGGTTGCGGTGAACCGGCCGTTATTGAAGTTGGAACCCGAATTGCCGCTGCCGGACTTGTTCAGTTTTACGGTGCTCACTTCAAATGCCGTCGGCGCGGCAGTTGGAAGGGTGCTCTGCTGGAGAGCCGCGGGTTGCGTTGCTCCGGTCTGAGTGAAACCGGTTCCCAGAGCCGCGTGCTGAATCATCTGATGGTCGGAAGTTTGCTCACTCACCGGGCCAGGCTGTTGCGCAGCAGAGAGTAGTGGGAGAAGCGTCAGAAATCCGAGCCAGGTTAATCGAGATCGTCCCATATACGCCTCGGTCGTGAATGTTCCATGATAATCCCGGCGAGTGTTGCCAATGAGCGAATGACATGTGAACGATTGTGACCGTCCGCTGACGCACGAATCGAGCAACCGAGGGGCCGAAACTAACAGTTCCGGGCGGATCACCGTCGACTCGTCAGTGACCGGTTGATTAACGCGCCACCTAAACCGTTGCTCAGGTGGTAACTGAAGAGTCGGCGGTGATAGCGGAACAATACCTCGCAGGCCCCGATCAACTGCGCCGAAAAGAGTGCCGAACCTTAGAATCACGGACCGACCCCGTCGCTGTCTCGATCACGAAAGGATCGTTTGCACCAAGTGCAGGGTCGTTAGCCATACCCTTCGATTCGGTCTGAAGTGAGGCTGGTGACCGTTAGTCCATCCACGGCGACATTAGCTCGCCAGACAACGCTACTACTCCAGGCGATAAGCCTGTCAAAACTGCCGAACACCAGAAACCGATGATCCGGAACCGAAGATGCATAGGTTATCGGGAAGACTGGAACGGTTTCCCACTCGGTCGGCTTCGAAATGTTTACGATGTAGCCTCGACCGCCAGAGATCACGCACACGCGATTCAGATCAGGCGTGCTGAGGATTTTATGAATAGCCGGAGGAGAGCCATATTCATAAATGAAAACCCCGATCCAATGATCGCCAGATTGTGGGCAGCACCTGATCCAGAGACCGTCGCGTTCGGGCCTTCCTAAAAGCGGCGGGTAGTAGTAGACCGCCAAATCCCTCTCTCCTGAACCCGGGAGTTCGGGCGGTTCGGTCAGTTCGTAAGAATGCGGAAAGCTCAAATCAGACTCGAACACGTCGCACCCATGCAAGCGGAATTTCATTCATCCTACCTGATCAAGTTTGGCTCCGAGCGGATTGTTTGAATGCTAAGTCAGTGAGGAGCACGAGGTGTTGCAAAAGGCTGAACTCAGCGGTGAGGCTGATTCAGAGAACTACCTCGGAGGCTCCTCAGAGACTATGTATTACATCGGACTTGACGTTCACAAGAGGACGATCAGCTATTGCGTGAAGGACGCGGCTGGTCATGTGCACCAGGAAGGCAAGATCGGATCGACCCGGCGCGAGCTGGATGCGTGGATCAAGACCCTTCCCCAACCCCGGACGATCGCCATGGAAGCGACGATCTTCACCGGGTGGATCTACGATCATCTGCTTCCGCACGCCGAGAAGGTGAAGGTGGCGCATCCTCTGATGCTGCGAGCGATCGCGGCGGCCAAGAAGAAGAACGACAAGATCGATGCGCGCAAGATCGCCGATTGCCTGCGCTGCGACTTCCTGCCGGAGTGCCATATGGCATCGACCGAGATCCGGGACCGGCGGCGGACGCTGCGCTACCGGAATCTGCTGGTCAAGCAGATGGTGCAGATGAAGAACCGCGTATCCGGGCTGCTGCTGGAGAAGGGCGTGACACATACCAAGCGGCGGCTGCACAAGGTGGGCTACTTCGCTGATCTGATGTCCAGCAACGAAGAGATCGATCAGAGTATCCGGCCGCTGCTGAAGCTGAGCCGCGAACACATCGTTCGCGCGCAGAAGCTGGACTATGCCCTGGTCAGTTCGCTGGAGCGTGACCCGCTGCTGGCGGAGAGACTGAAGCGGCTGAGGACGGTTCCCGGAGTCGGTCCGATCACGGCGCTGACCTGGGCTCTGGAGATCGGCGACTTCTCGCGCTTCCGGTCGATCAAGCAGGCCATCAGTTACTGCGGACTGTGCGGAGAGGAGAGGAGTTCAGCCGACAAGGTGATGCGCATGCCGATTTCCAAGCAGCGCAACAAGCACATTCAGCACGTGCTGATCGAAGCCGCGAAACTGGCGCCAAGGCAGTGCCACGAACTGGCGCTGGTCTACGAGAAAGAGATGCAGAGAGGAAATCGCAACCGCGCCACGCTCGCGGTGGCAAGGAAGATCGTTGCCTATCTGCTCGCAGTCGAACGCAGACAACAGGATTTCGTGCCTGCCGAGGAGTTCGGAGGCACGGCGGCAGCCTAAAAACCTGCCTAAGAATGAAAAAACATCAGGATTATTCCGTGCGCAGACTGCCAGGTCCTGCAATTAGGCCACTGTGCGAAGGAGATCAAACTCCGGAGGCTCACCACGAATTGTTTCGGGACTGGCAGAGAACACAAACTCAATCTTCGGCGACGGCTCTTCGGAGCCCGAGGCTGCAAATAGATGTCTGGTTCTGCTCGAGAGCAGGGACCATCGGCCGAGAGGCCACAGATGCGAAACGGCACATCCTGATTCGTTCGCGTCTTCAACTGCTTCGTTTCACATCGAACCTTCGTGAGTGCCTGATCGGCATGGAGGCCTGCGGAGGGTCACACTTCCTGGGTAGAGCTCTGCGCGAACAAGGGCACGATGTGCGGCTGATGCCGGCTCAGTACGTGAAGCCCTATGTGAAGACGAACAAGAACGACTACATCGATGCCGAAGCGATTGCCGAAGCCGTTACACGTCCAAGTATGCGCTTTGTGCCCATCAAGACCGACGATCCAGCTCGATTTGCAGTCGCTGCACCGAGTACGCGAACGCTGGGTCGCTCGTCGCACTGCGGTGATCAACCAGATCCGTGGGTTACTTCTTGAGCGCGGTATTACCGTACCGAAAGGACGGCGTCGCATCGAAGAGTCCCTTCCCGGGGTCCTGGAAGATCCCGATAACAAGCTGTCAGGTGCATTACGGGTACTGCTCACCGAGTTGCGGCTGGAGATGCAGTACTTGCACAGGCAGATCGAGGAATCCGACAAGCTGATCGTGCGCATCGCTGGCGGACTCGAGCAGTGCAAACGCCTGATCGCGATCCCGGGAATCGGATCGATCACTGCTACTGCCACGGTGGCAGCGATTGGCAACGGCGCAGCCTTCAAAAAGGGCCGCGGATTTGCTGCCTGGCTGGGAGTGGTGCCCGGCGAGTACTCCACGGGAGGCAAGCAGAATCTGACCGAAACCAGCAGGCGAGGAAACAAATACCTGCGAAAACTCTTCGTGCAAGGAGCGCATGCTGTGCTGCAAAGCCGGACGAAGCAAGCTCCTGGTCTCAGTGCGTGGCTGGATCGATTGACATCACGCAAGCTCATTCAAGTAGCTGCAGTCGCTCTAGCCAACAAGATGGCGCGTATGGTCTGGGCGGTTTTGTACAAAGGAGAAGCTTATAGGCCGCCGGTAGGGGCACCATCAGTGGCGGTCTGATGGACTGCACATGACGCCTGGCACAAAGCGCCAGGCTTGGAAATCGCTGAAGCGATTCCCACATCCGCAGTCCAACGACGACGATCTTAGTTTTTAAGTTCCTGCCAGGTTTGCTGGCGAAACATGAGATGGCACAACCGTCGATCCCGGCGCTCCCGAAACCTGAAAAGGGAAATTGCCTAAGAAGGCAGCTACTCTAAATAGGACGAGGGCGCAGCGCATTCCATTCAGGCCAGGAGATCATTACTCCAACAAAGGCCGGATACATTCGCGCAGACCAAATTATGTCTTCTTCATTTTTCGCTTGCAAAACGGCGGCGGACCATACATTCCCTTACCAAAAATGCAATTTCCCATTGGGCGGTGATAGGCCCCGAACCAGCCAAACGGTAACCCTCTTGCGTGGCCGATGCATTGTCAACGCCAGCATCGTCAGTAAAATCAATCAGCTTGCGTTCATTCGCACCGCAACTCGTTGCCGCCCGAGTAAAACTGCTCAAAGTGAACTCGCTGCACCCGGCCTCGACAGGAGGCTAGCCAGCGAACAATGACCTGATATGTCGATCACGCAGCAAGACCTCTGCCGCTGCTTTCACCCGCGTTCATACTTGTCCGCATCGATAACAGATATACTTCCTCGGCAGGAGGTCCTGACCGATGGCCAAATCCGATAAGCCTTCGACCCATCAGCCCACAAAGACACATCCCGTCGACCCGACTCCGCCCACGCGGGCCAGTGGAGAGCCCATTTTCGGGCAGCCTCAGCCTTCCCCCGATCCCACCACCTTCAAGGATCCGGTTACAGACGCAAGCCAACCGGATGTTGCCGGCGTGCAGCCCGTGCCACAGCCGACGGCGGCGGCAACGGAGCCGACCCTGACACTGGCTCAGATTTATGGAAGCCGGGGCGCAACCATCACGCAGGCCATCCAAACCGCCGGGCAGATAGTCTTTCACAGTGTTGGCGACACCGGCAGTGTCAAAGGGCCGACAACGCAATCGCTGGTGGCCGACAAAATGGTCACCGACTTCACTGAAGCCAATCCCGCGGACGTGCCTTCGTTCTACTACCACCTCGGCGATGCCGTGTATTACTTCGGCGAAGGGGAATACTACTACGACCAGTTTTTTGAACCATACCGCAATTATCCCGCGCCCATCCTCGGGATCCCCGGCAACCACGACGGCATCGTCTACCCCGCCGACCCGGCAACAACCCTGCAAGCCTATCTGCGGAACTTCTGCGCATCCGCGCCCGCCTCTTCCCAGGATGCGGGCGGTCTCGACCGGACCACGATGATTCAGCCTGGCGTGTACTACACTTTCGACGCCCCGTTTTTGCGCATTCTGGGCGTCTATAGCAACGTGCTCGAGGATCCGGGCGTCATCTCTGATCAGGGCGGCACCTATCCCACCCTCGACCAGCGGCAGATCACGTTTCTCAGCACCGCTCTCAAGCGCGTCAAGAGCGAGAGTTACGCCGGCGCCATCATTATCGCTGTGCACCATCCCCCATTCACTGGGGGCACCGATCACGGCGGCAGCCCGCTGATGCTCGCGGATATCGATACTGCCTGCACGGCTGCGGGCGTCTGGCCGCATGCTGTATTCTCCGGCCATGCCCATAACTACCAGCGCTACACCCGCCTCGTAAACGCCTTTCAGATTCCCTTCCTAGTCGCTGGCTGCGGCGGCCATTCGCCTCTCAGCGCAATGCGCTCGACAGTCCGTACACCTTACAAGATCGACAGCACACTCACGCTCGAAAGCTACGACGATACAGACTACGGATATCTGCGGGTTATTGTGAACGCATCCACGATGACCATCGAGTTCCATCCGCAACCCGACGGCGGCACGACCAAAACACCCGACGATGTCGTGACCATCAACCTGGCGACCCGCACCATCAGTTGAAGCTCTACCGGAAACGAGAATCGTTCGGTGTCGCTCAACTAGTTATTTCTGGGTAATTCGTCCGCGACGGATGCCGTGTGGGCACACGGTAGGAGTGCGGCGCGAAAACCAGAGCCGCAATCAGTTCGCTGTGACCGTGAATGTCGCAGTACGCTGCACCGAGGCTGCGGAGCCAGTTACTGTGACAGTGAATAGAAGGATGGCCCTTCATGGCGGAGGAAGCAAGCGTTCCCACGGATCCGGACCTTACCAAAAATGGTGCAATTTTCTTGTTGGCGATGATTCACAAGGATGAAGAGCACGGCTCCAAAGACGTGAGCCCTTCGGGGATATGTTGAACTGCTGCCAATGATTTCGGTGGAGCCGCTGCTTACGTTCCGCAGAAGGTTTGGCGGACGCATTCTTCGGGACGGGCTGGGGTTGTGTAACGGTCGAGATCGGGCCGGTCGTCATACGGACGGGACACTGCATCGAGCAACTGCTCGAAGGGGTGGAAGTCCTGTTTCCACATCGCAGCGTTGAGCGCTTCCTCTACGAGGTGGTTGCGCGGGATAAATGCCGGATTTGCTTTTCGCATGGCCGCGACACGCGCATCGGGTGAGATGGATTCGTCTGCAAGACGCTGGCGCCATTGCGCAGCCCACTCATCGTAAGCGCGCGGGACGACGAAGAGTTCACGTACACTAATGTCGCCCTCGACTCCGGCGGCGGCATCGCAAAGGCGGCGGAAGGTTAGTGTGAAATCGGCGCTGTTGGCGGCCATGCGTTCGAGCAAATCTTCAGCAAGCGCAAGATCTTCGTCACGCTCGGTGTAGAGGCCGAGTTTGCGGCGCAGGCCGGCGATGCGGGCTGCCTGAAACTGGGGATCGAAGGCGGCTAGGGCTTCGTTGGCCGAAGTCACTGCTTCTTCCTGGATGCGTGATTCCGGGCTACCTGTTTTCTGGCTAGCCGATTCCTGCTCAAGGAGGGGGAGCATTGCTTCGGCGAGCCGGGTCAGGTTCCAGAGGGCGATTCGGGGTTGGTTGGCGTATGAGTAGCGTCCGTTCTCGTCGATGGCGCTGAAGACGGTGGCAGGATCATATGACTCCATGAAGGCGCAGGGGCCGTAGTCGATAGTCTCGCCGGAGATGGAGGTATTGTCAGTATTCATCACGCCATGGATGAATCCGATGAGCATCCACTGCGCGACGAGGTGCGCGTGGCGAGAGATCACGGCGTCGAGGAGAGCGCGAAATGGATTCTCAAGGTGCGCGGTCTGCGGATAGTGGCGAGCGATTGCGTAGTGGGCAAGGGTGCGTAGACCTTCGGTGTCGCCGCGTGCGGCGAAAAACTGGAATGTGCCGACGCGGAGGTGGCTCGCTGCTACGCGCGTGAATATGGCACCGGGCAAGATAGTTTCGCGGAGAACGCCCTCGCCGGTGGTGACGGCGGCGAGGGAGCGGGTGGTGGGCACACCGAGCGCGGCCATGGCCTCACTGACGATGTATTCGCGCAAGACGGGTCCGAGCACGGCTCTTCCATCTCCGCGACGCGAGAACGGAGTGGGGCCTGATCCCTTGAGCTGAATGTCGTAGCGCACGCCGTCGCGGCCTATGACCTCGCCGAGCAGGATGGCGCGACCGTCGCCGAGTTGTGGCACGAAATAGCCGAACTGATGACCTGCGTAGGCGAGGGCAATGGGCTCGGATCCTTCAGCCACGCGATTGCCAGCCAGAATATCGACGCCTTCCGTACTTGTCAGAGCATTCGGATCAAGGCCAAGGCTGCGAGCAAGTTCCACATTCACCTTGACGAGCTGTGGCGCCGCTACAGGCGTGGGGGCGAGACGGGCGTAGAAGTGCTCCGGCAGGCGGGCGTAGGTGTTTTCGAAGCTGAAATGGACGGAGGGAGGGCGGGATCCGGAGGTGTCGAGGGAGTCGATCGCAGGCGTGTCCCGTGAACTCATATCCATTGGATGTAACCCTGCTGTTATGGTCTCATCCGAAGCTGCGAGTCTTTATCGTGGCATCCCCGCACGCTTTGGGGTGCTTGCGCTGTTTCGGGGAACGCGACTTATGCTTCATCGACGCACCGGAAGTAAACGGCAAAAAATTGCGCTAACCGTGATTACTCCGGTTAGCCGGGGACTCGTGCGGCGGCCCGAATTCAGTGAAGAATTGACCTACCGCGCTCCTAACGTTTAAAGGCGGGCCGGAATTTTGCCATCGGTCTGCCGACGATTACGTCCCGAAAATCGAATTTTCCCATCGGCCCCAGCCTCTACTGGGTTGCGATCTCGGCGATGAACATGTTGGCGACGCCGCCCCCATTCAGGGTAGACGGGCCAAAGCGCGCCCAGTGCTGGTACGCTCCGGCCACGTAGATCTTTCCGTCGCTCCCGGCCGACACCGTGGGAGTGCTTCCCTGGAGTTGCCAGAGAACCGAACTCTCGGCCTTCTGTTCCCACTCCAGGGTGCCGCCCTGGTACTTAAGGAGAAACAAGTTCGCCCTGAGCACCGGACTTTGCTCGGAGATGCCAACGACGTACAGGTTGCCGCTTTCGTCGTAGGCGACGCCCTTGGCGTCCTCGCTGCCAGCATGCCCAATCCGGATCGCTCTCACGAGCACGCCCTCAGGTGTGTAGGTCACAATAAAGGCGTCCGGATTATACGGGTCGGTGCGATAAAGAGTGTTCATCAGGACCGCGCCTTCCGGTCCTTGCGTGGAAACGAGGGTAGCGTAATCCCCGTCCGGCACCGGCACGTCTCCGGCGTAGCCAACCAGGGAGACGTCGCCGCTCGGGCTGACGGCAACGGAGTTGCCAACGGCCGTGTATCCGCCGATGTGGTTCACCCAGAGGACATCGCCGTATCGGTCGTATTTCGCGAGAAAAGCATCGCCTGTATCATCGTCCGGGTTGATGGCGCTTTGAGCCGAGCTGAAGCCGATCACGCTGATGGCCTTGCGATTCGTGCTGTAGAAGGTGGTGTAATTTTGGTAGTAGCCTGTGATGTAGGCGTCGCCCTCGTTGTCAACGGCAATTCCGAATGGCACGCTGCCATAACCTGCCATGTCGGTCTGCGCCCAGCGGAAATTCCCGTCCGTACCGTATTGGGCCACTACCATGTGGTATTTGGAGACTCCGCCACCATTGCCCGTCTTTCCATCTTCAGACGAAAAAATGGTCACGCCTGCCGTCAAAGCCGTTATATAGACCAAACCATCGGCAGAGTCCACGGCCACGCCGTAGCCATTATTGGCTAGACCTTCGAAGCTTTGCCCATCAAAAACAGACGTACCGGTTTCAACCCAGGCAAGATCGCCCTCCGGACTATAGCGGGCCAGAAAGATGGTGTTTCCCACCTCGGTCCTTGTCTGCGGAGCGACATTTACGGAGTTGAATGTTCCCGAGTCATCGAACCAGCCGGTCATATAGATGTTGCCGTCCGCGTCGAGGTCCAAGCTCCATCCCGCATCATCCCCGGGACCGCCGGCCGTGACGATCCAAAGGAGGTTCCCCGAACTTCCGTATCGAGCCAGGAAGACATCGGCTCCTCCCCGGGAAACAACTGTGTGCCCGGAAAAGTAGGCGGTGGTGTCGAACTGGCCAGTGATGTAGTATCCGCCCCCGGGCGCGGCCTTGATGGCCCGCGCGATGGTGGTCCCCAAGCCGCCGGCGGTGCTAGCCCCGATCCACGATGGTGTCGCTGCCAACCCGCGCGTGAGGGTCAGGCACGCAAGCGTCAACACCAGGATCAACGACCTGAGTGCGCCGGTCGTTCTTGCGGAATCAGTGCGACCTGAAGAAGCAAAACCCCTGCGAGCCATACACCCTCCCGAGCGAGTCATTGAGACATTATGATCTTGGCCGGCTACCGGCTGCGCAACCTGATGCGAACCCTTGCTCTTCGTGGGATGAGAGGCAGCACCATCGCATGAAGCGCATATTGCTAAGGAGCGCGGAACGCCGACGCAAGGCTGTCCATGGCTACCAGTTTGGATGCATAGAAGTATGAGGGCCGCTGTGTGGTCACAAGAATATGTTTATTGCCTTCTGGTTGCGGTGTTCTTCGTGGTGCCTTGTAGCCTCGGCTATGAAACCTCAGAGATATACACCCAAGGCAGCATCTCCCATCGGCCCTGTCTTCGCTCCAGGACCACCCACGTCCAATTTCCGCACAGGGAGCCGCACCACATGCCGTCCTCGACAGCTGCCAGCGTGTGGTTTGCGTTGAAGAAGACCTCTGTAAACTTATGCAGACCTTGCACCATCAGCGAACTCAGCGGGCGGTTTCTGTGGATCGAACCTCCGCTTATCCTCTGCATTCAACCAGGCGAACCGGCAATTCTGTCCTGAAGCTCTCGCGATCCAATTGGATCACATCATGACAGTACTGCTCGTAGTCAGCCAATATTTCGTTCCACTCAGTTTGCCGATTTTTCGGTGGCACTACTCCACCAGGACTCGTCTCCGCATTCTCGGAGCCGCAGGAAATGTCGAGTCGAACCGCATTCGCAAAACGGGGGTTACTTCCGCATCGGCCACAATACTTTCCGGAAGCGCAAAACGGCTCGTCCTGCGTTTCGGAGTTACTTCTCTATGGGTGGTGACCGGCCCGCAACTACAAATCAGCGTTGTAATGCAGAGTGCACCTTGAGCGCGACGAACGAATGAGCTGCATCCTTTCCTGGCTCGGAAAACGGTGATCTCCGGGCTTAATAGTCGAGCCGCACAGTGCTCTTCGTTCCTTTCACGCCATAGTTGCATTGAGGAGTATCCGTCGAATTGAAAGATCCGGTGAACCTCGTATGGACAGGATGCAAGTTCTGATCGAACACCGTTATGCTTTCGAAAGTTATGTGTCGATCCGAGGGATAATCGTCGCACGAGATGACGTAATAAGGTTCAAGTACGCCGCCGAAGGCCCAATTAAATATCTGTCCATCGCTGGGAGTGTCGGCCAGAGTGCTGCTTTCACCGGTTGACATATCCAGGCTGAGGACATTCCACGTCGCGCAGGAAAGCGTTCCCGGAGGGCAGCTACTGGTAATAGAACCATAAATCTCGTCGCCGGGAGCAACATTAACGCTTGGACTGTTCGTTACAACTCCATTTATGCAGCAGTTCCAACTCGCGATAGACCACTGACCCTGATTCCATTGCAACACGGGTTGAAGGATGCTGGTTTGAGGATCATTAATATCCTCAAATCCAGGGAAGAAGAACAAGACTTGCCCATCGTTGGCAGAGGGCTGCGGAGGAACCGTCCATGTCGCAAACATTGCGCCGTAGGCTTCTGTAGGAGAGCCGGTAGTAATGCCTTCGACCTCAATCCAACCGTTGACTTCAGGAGAGATGTTGGGCGCGACGCTGTTTTTCTCACGTGTAGTTGCCGTCCCGGTTGCTGGGCTGATGCGAATCCCGCCACGGTTGTAGTGCGGATAGTTGCAAACCACAACCGATTCCGCAGTCGTTCCATCCGCATGCTGGACACGGCCGTCCGATAGCAGTCTCTCTCCCTTCGAGAGGTTCTGCACGCAGGATGGATCAAAGTACCCGAAAGGTGTGATTACGAAGCCATCCGGGACATTCGCAGGGCTGCTCGGCTCAGATACGGGTGAGGCCTTTACGGAACTAGGCACAGCCACCTGCCCGATCAATGAGGCCGGTAGCGTAGTCAAGACCAGAGCAACGAAGACGAGCGAAGAGTGCTTCTTTGGCAACTTCTTGCCAGTATTCATGGGTCATCTCCTGATCTCTTGGAACGGGGAATCCAGTGGCAGGAGTATAGAAACAGCTTGCTAATGATATTTCAAGGAGTTTCTTCCATAGATTAAGTTCACTCGCACAGCGCGAATGGCCCGGTCAGAACCCCATAGGCAAACTCGCCACATACTTCGGCAGCGATAATCACGACGTTCAGGTGGTCGGTGTCGTCGCCAACGTCCATGAAAGCAGCGTCGAGGAAAATCCCAGCCCTGAAATCTACGTACCCATCACGCAGGATGACCCTGAGGGCGCGAACCTTGTCATCCGCTCCGCGCTCCCGCTCGGCGTCCTCTTGCCTTCGGTGATGTCTACCCTGCGCTCCATCAACCCCGGTCAGCCCGCCGTCGATTTCCGCCCCATCCAGGCGATCGTCGACCATTCCACCTCGCCACGCCGCTTCTTCGTCATCCTCGTCGCCCTCTTCGCCGCTCTCGGCCTCATCCTCGCCTCCCTCGGCATCTACGGAGTCAGCTCCTTCTCCGTCACCCGCCAAACGCAGGAGATCGGCATCCGCATGGCCCTCGGAGCCACCCGCGAACGCGTCCAACTCGACGTCATCTACAAGACCCTGCGCATTGTTTTGATCGGCATCGCTCTCGGCACCATCGTCTCCTTCGCCGTAGCTCGCGCCATCAGCTCCATGCTCTTCGGCACCGCGCCCACAGACCCAGTCACCTTCACCGTCGTGGCCCTTCTCCTCACGCCGTGGCCCTCGCGGCCGGCTACATCCAAAAGCTCTGGCGAACATTCAGGTCATACCGTGGTGTAGTATGCGACCAAGCTTCTGATTGCGATAACAGGCAATGCGTTAATTGCGCTGAAGGGCATGGGATTCCTCGGAATTTCGGGGCGGAAGGTGGGCTACACTTCAGTGCTGTGGACAAAGCTCAGGAGTTCATGTTCCTCACGTACATCGCGCAGCGCTGCAATGCGCTAAAGTAGTCTCAAATTGCGACGCTCCGTGCGAAGGGGATTCTCTTTGACCTCGAGGCCGATCCGGTGGCTGGCTTACGTCGGCGGTTGGACACTATTCGCGCTTTTCTTCATCAGCGAGGATGCGGGCCGTCTCCTGTATCAAGGACGAACCGTTCAGTGGCACGGCTATCTCGTGGTGTGGCTGACGACCGCATACGCCTGGGCTCTTCTCGCCCCGTTCGTCTGGTGGCTGGCAGGCCACCTGCCCATCGCAGCGAAAAACCTGGTGGCGCAGTGCCGGACTCCATCTCTTGGCGAGCCTCTGCTTTGCACTGATCGAAGAGGTCCTGTTCTGCCTGGATCACGCCGATGTTTGGCCTGCCCTGGTTCCCGCGGAACTTTGCCGCGACCTTCCGGGCCGTCGTGCCGATCGATTTTCATCTGAACGTGATCATCTACTGGTTGATCGTCGGTGTTCAGCACGGCGTGAGCTACTACCGCAAGTTTTTGGAACGGGAAAAACTGTCGGCGCAACTCGAGTTGCGCACAACTCAACTCGAGAATCAACTCGCGCAGGCCAAGCTGAGTGCGCTCAAGATGCAACTCCATCCCCATTTCCTTTTCAACACGCTCAACGCGATCGTCGTTCTGGTGCGTCAACACAGAATGGGAGAAGCGGATGAGATGCTGACCAACCTCAGCGAACTTTTGCGCCAAACCCTGGCAGGGTGGGAAACGCAAGAGATTCCGTTGCGCCGCGAGGTAGAGTTGATCAACCTCTATCTCGACATCCAGCGAGTCAGATTCCAGACCGTTTGACCGTCGAAATGAGTCTCTGCGCCGGCGACGCTGGACGCCCTGGTCCCGAGTTTGTTGCTTCAGCCGCTCGTAGAAAACGCTGTGCGGCATGGCGTGTCCAAGAGTTCCGCGCCGGTTACCGTCGCACTGAAATCCTGTTTGAGGGATTCCGTTCTGAGCTAAAAAAGGCTCTCGAATTTAAGGAGCAGCATTCCAAATGCTCGCCGACGGCGCGGGGCTCAGCGATGACGTCTGGGCAAACTTCCAGGCCTTTGTCGGTCCGTACCGTCATGAAAGGTGGTTTTCCTACGTGGGCGAACCGGAGCAGAGAGGATGGCCTCAAAAGAAGTTGTATCTGATGGCGCAGGTCAAATCGTCAAACCTCTGGCGCCAGGTAAGAATTCCGGTGCTGGCGCTCTACGGCGGCAAGGATCTGAATGTCCCTGCCCAGAAAAACGTGACTGCGCTGACCCAGGAATTGACAGATGCGGGCAATCGAGATTTCACCATCAAGGTCTTCCCCGACGCAAACCACGATGGACTTGAAACCATCGATCCGATGCTGGATGGCGAACAAGTTCGCTATCTCAAAAGATTGTCCCTGGCTTAATCAACACTCAGATAACGTGGGTGCTGACTCATGTGAAGATTCCAGGATAGTCCCAGGCGCGGCCGCCTGTATCGCAGCTCTCACCTTCGCTAAATTGTCTCTCGTCTCTTTTGGACAGCTTGCTATGTATTCGGCTACTTCACTCTTCCCGCGATTTGTCGACACAACGTTCCTCCGCAAGCAGCTTCACGATTCAGAGTCTGCCATATCCAAGATCAAGGGGCCAGCGGATCAGAACTGTGAGTTCCGGGCGAGTAGTGGCCGATCCGGAAATCAGGCAATGTCGGCCAGAACGAAGCTTCAGGCGCCGCGGACTGCTGTTGTGGCTGTTGACCGGTTCGGTGGCTGGTATATGGATTGGGCGAGACACGACCATCACGAGTGACCCATTTCTGGAAATCGCCGGCGTCGACCGGTCATCGCGAAGCAGACCAGGCTCAGCTTTGGGAAGCCTCAGTCTGAATCGGTCAGACTTCAAGATCGAGCGCGATCACTTCATGCACTGCAATCGAGGGCACATCGACGGCGACGAGGCCGTTCTCTTTCGTGAACGGAATAGGCCCGCCTGCCACCAGTAACTTTGCGCGCGCCACAGGCAATCCGTCGAGGATTCGTATGCACACATGTTGGTTTGCAATCGGAATAACCTCACGCACCGGCCCCTTCATCATCATGGGGTTTGTCAGGTTCACAAGATGCACGGTCATTGAGTTCTTCTGACCCCAAATGGAGATGTCGAGGACTCCTGGGCCTTCAACAGTCACGGGCGCAGTCTCATTCGTTGCCCAGAGCACGGCGTTGCGCAGGAGTTTCGCATGGTCGACATCGAGCACCTCCCAGAATGTGCGATCGATGTCTCCGGGAAAGTAAACCACGCGGCCGCGTCCATGCTCGCGGAGGATGACTCCCGGATTGTGCGTCGCGACTGGCGGAGGGAAGACTGCCTCCATGGGAAGGTCGGGATAGCTGGGGACGATTTCGAGCGGCGAGAAAAGGTTTTGAGCAAGAGGCTTGATGTCCATCTGATTGGCGGCGTTAGCAATTCTTGTCGCGTCTTCTAAGCCTTTCAACAGGGGATGGTACGTGTCCATTGCTGCATCTTTCTTGAGGGAGAGATAGGAATTCAGCATGGGACCTTGCACTTTGCCGCTGAAGGAGGCACCGAAAAGCGATGCCAGTCCGAAGTCCGGGCGGCGCACGCCCCATTCGTCATAAAGAGATGTCTCGTAGGTTGCAATAACGCTGCCACCGCCAGCGACAAACTCTCGGATCTGCTGGCATTGCGGATTGGAAAGCGCAGCGATATTGGGGAAGATCAAAGTGCGAAATTGCCCGATATGCTCATGATCAAGCAATTCATCATGCACCATCTCGAAGGGAATGCGCGCTTCGATCAGCGCCTCGTAAAAACCGAGCGCCGGATCATCGACTAAGGATTTGGCCTTCTCTCCGCCATAAAAGGACGCTGTTCGCTGCGAGTAGACCATTCCCACGCGCGCGAGGTTTCTTTGATTGCGAAGATAGGATTCGTTTGCATAATGCCATTGATAGATTTCCTCGACAACAGGCAGCCATCGGCGATCGATCACCTTGGCATTGAACTTGGTGAACCAGGGACGAAGGCCCTGTGCGATCCCGTCGGCAACCCACAACCGCGTCTCATCGGGGGATTGAACCGAATCTTTCCAGCGATTCTTGTCCTCGATGCCAACGCTGAAGATTCCGACGATGGCTTTTTGGCCCATGGTGGCGCGATATTCCTTGCCATTCTTTCCATTGGCCCATGGCGCCATCAATCCGCTTCTTCCCTGGCGATCCGCGAACAGTGTCGGCGCCAGTTCTCCGATGGTTTTCATGTCCAGAGTGCTCAGGGCGCCACCACCGGCATTCGCAATGTAGCTGGCTTGCGGATTGATCTCGCGAATCTTTTCATTCCAGAGCCGCCAGAGATCAAACAGCACCTTTTGATTCCACAGAATGTACTGGCGCCGCGATGCATCCTGCGGGTCGAGGGTTCGAGGAAGGTCGAGGCCGGAGAAGTCGCGGAAGTTCTTTTGGCAGTGCTCGCAGTAGCACATTCCGGAGCCGGACCAGCGGTTGGTGAAAATGCCGTCGACCCTGTACTTCCGCACAATCTCCTGGTGCACTGAACTCATGAAGTCGAAGTTGTACGGCCCTAGGGCGCAGGTAAGCCAATATTCGGGGTCGGAGGGGTGCCTGCGCTTATTGCCATGTTCATCTACCGCGATCCAATCTGGATGCGCGTCGTATACGTCCTGATGACAGGCGTGCGAATCCGTTCGCGCAATCACATCCATCCCGAGTTTGCGGCATCCCGCAACGATGTCGCCGAATGTGTCCATGGTCCCGAGCCATCGGCTTCGATAGTGGAGTGGGATCTCAGTTGGATAAAAAGCGACAACGCCTCCCGCACTCAGGCAAGCCGCATCGGCATGGATGCTCTTGAAGTAGTCGAGCCAGAAAGAGAGGTTGTAATTACCGGGATCGTCTTCGACGAATGCCAGTTGGGCCCAGCGCATGGGGCGGTCATACCATTCAGCAGAACTGCTTTCGGCCGCGCTCATGGCTGGCGAAATGGAAGATGTTTTCGCGGTGCTGTTGACATTGAGGCCGGTAACGCAGGCTGCGGTAAACCCGGAAGCCTGCTTGAGAAAAGTCCGTCTGCTGCTCCCCATTTACAACTCCTCAAAAGCGAGCTGAACCACATGCATGTTGACTCAGTCGTAGGGGGACGCGATCATTGCGTAGGATCGATCACCTTCATCCCCGATGCATCGTCGGGCTTTCTTTTCAGGGGAACGGAATTCACGGTCACGATGATTTCCAATGTGGGATTCACGTCCAGTTCAAAGACGTGACCGCCGATGGTCGTGCCGTCCGGTTTGCCGAGCACCGCATGCATATGCACAATCGGCTTACCGTTGAAGGTTGTCATGTCTCCGATCAAAGAAAGAACCTCGACCTGCTGAGCAACGGGAATGCGGTGATAAATCTTGGCCGCGGGATCGAGCCACGCCAGCGTTGCGCCATTGACGGCTCCGATTCCGGTAAAGTGGGCGTCGTCAATATGGTTCTGGATGGCGAAATCCGTCAGGCCGCTCATGGCGTCGTCCCCTTTCAAAAAGATCACGGCATAGACCTTTTCCTCCGGCGCGTCCTTGACCAGCTTCACCTTCATGGCAGGGGCTTTTCCCACTGGGACTGGGCGCGTGGGCGAGATATAGCGATCGTCCGAAGTCTGACCGCAGAGCGCAATGGACGCAGCGATCGCGATCAAGAAGAGTGCAAGCTTGTATCTCATGTTCAGTGTCTCCAATTCGACGTATTGACGAATGCACGTCGCAGCGGGCATCGAGGTTATTCTCAGGTCGGAAAATCCAGACCCAGGTTCCGTTGCGTTCATCCCCGTTGAGATTCTTCAGACGCGCGCCACCCGCACCCTTGGTGCCGATTCCATGCTTTCATACCGAAAGACAAACTGGCGAACGTCAGTGGGTGACAACAAAACTGCAGAAACGCTCGCGTGGCAAGCTTGAGCGATCATTTTCCCGATGCTCATTTTCAACTCTGACCTAATCACAATGATCTGTTTCATGCACTGTGAATATAGCCTACTCGCTAGCTCGAAGCTTCAACGTGGGACATTCTGAACGCATCGTGGGCTACTCGGGGTTTCAATTCTGACAACACTTCGCCGCGCCGGGCCATTGAAGAATGTCCACATCAATGCTGGCTGAGAGATGCGGCGATATGCTCAAGGCAATCGGCGGCAATAAGTCGGTAGTGAACCTTGTGGCGCGAGCGGACGATTGAGCGGGTAATCGAATCGCAGAATACCAAATCGGCCGCACCCAAGCTGACCGGGGTTTCCTGGGCGACCAATACCTCTTTCACGGTATGTCTGTTCCCGACTTCAGGCGCCAGGAAACTTCGTGCCGTTTTCAGCAGGCTCTCGCTCACGGATACAACGGCAACAATCGACGGATTCTGCAGTTTGCGGATAAGATCGACCTGGTCGCCGGCGCGTGAATGGACGATGCCTATCACGGGCCTATTTCGCGAAACAAGTGGCTTCATCTCTTCTACGAAATGATTCGCAACCAGGACCTGGGCACCAATAGCCAGACCTGGCTCATGGTTGAGCTCTTCGAAGGAACAGCCTTCGGCGGACCAGCCTAATCTCTCCTGAATTTCTGCTTGCATGATTTTGCGCAGACCCGGTTCCTGCTCCACCACCAGAACGTGATCTGGTGGCTGAGCCATGAGGCGCTCGCGTACACGTTGTCTCAGCGCCTGCAGCGTGTAGCCCATGTTTCTCGCCCGTTCGATACTTTCATTGATCAATTCATCAAGGTCATGCGGCTCGACCAGTGGTGCGCCTGAACGTGTCCCCACTACCAACCGGCTCCCATGGCGGCGCGTAAGCCAGCCCCGGCGCACGAGATCCTGATATGCCTCGCTCACCGTGTTGTGATGCACCTTGCTTTGTCTCGCGAGCGCACGCACGCTTGGAAGTTCCTCGCCAGCCCGAAGCTGGCCCGTCGTAATAAGAAACACGACCTGCTCAGCGAGTTGTTGCCGCAGTGGGACGTCACTTTGTTTACTCAGCGCGATTTGCATTGGGCCGTCTCTGTTTTTTTACTTCTCGATTACACCATATGACCGAACGGCTACACGTTCAGGCGAAAGATTCAGAGGTCGCACGGTGTGACAGTCTCCGAAACTGTCACGTGCATAGTGGCTCTTACGGCACTGTCTACCTATCCTCAGTAAATCAGACCATCTTCCGGAGCAACGTTTTCATGTAGCTCCCAGATGCATGAGGAAAAATTTATGACTCAAGACACCCGGATTGCTGAATTCATCGAAAGAGCTTTGGACGCCGACATTCCGCACCAGTCGCTGCTAGGGGTTCTCGTCGCTAACGGATGGCCCGAGAAGGAAGTCTACATTGCTCTCGCCGAGCATTATCGGCGCCAGACCGGTATCGAAATTCCTCGCAGGGTGTCAGGTGGAACCTCTGCAAAAGATGCGTTCTTTTATCTGCTCATATTTTCTACCCTGGCTACATGGACAATCGGGCTTGGATGCCTGGCATTCGCGCTGATTGATCGATGGCTGGCCGACCCGCTGTTCTATGGCTATCAGCAGGCCTTCGATACTTACACCATCACCACATCGTTGGCGTCGCTCATCGTAGCATTTCCGCTTTTTCTTTTGATCTCGCGGACCGTAATCCGAGAGGCGACGGCGCATCCAGAGAAGCTGGATTCCTCGATCAGAAAATGGCTGACTTACATGGCCCTGGTGATCGCCGCCGCCGTCTTCATGGGCGACCTGATTGCGGCGCTCGCCTATCTGCTGCGCGGAGAGCTGACTTCGCGGTTTCTCGCCAAGTCGTTCGTTGTGCTCTCACTTTCCGGCGGAGTCATTTTTTACTACTTCGGCGGCCTCAGGAAGACCGATGCCGCTGTCTCCAAACTGAGCCGCGATAAGCTCATGGCCGGGTTAAGCTCAGCGATTGTTGCGGTCATGCTCGTTCTTGGCTTCTCGCAGTCAGGGCCGCCGCGTGCGCAGCGCGAATTACGAGCCGACAACCAGCGCGTCAGCCAGCTTTACCAACTCAGCACTGCGATAAGGAATTATTGGTCTTCTCACGCTTCTCAACTTCCGACCGGCATCAATCAACTTCCCGGCGTTGCATTCGCCGATCCGATCACGCATGCACCATACGAGTACCGCCCTGGGCAGGGAAGCCAATACCAGCTATGTGCGATCTTCGCTCGGAGCAGCGAACACCAAGTGCCAGATTCCGTACCAAATCCATGGACCCACCTGGCTGGACGCCGATGCTTTCCAATTGACGCCACAGTCACGGCTCAAATGCCTCCGCAGTACTACCCGTATTGAAGCGTGTGAATGGGCGATCTGTGAATGCTCTTAGTCTAATGAGTTGTGTGCGGATTAGTGAGTTCCCGGTCGTGTAGTGGGCAGTCCTTCCCTAACTGTGATTCCGCTCACCATGACTGTGAGCCTTAAGTAGCATGTACCGGACGCGCAGATTGGCCGATACTTCCTAGGCACGCAAGATGTAGGTTTACAGCTCGTGTTAGCGCCCCAAGGGAAGAAAGATGATCCTCCTTGTTCTCCAAATCGCGGTAGTAGCCCTTGTGGTGATCTATCTGGTCCGCTGGAGAGCCGGTCTTCGCCGCCGCAACGCGCAGTCCTGGGAGTCGCTCATTGCACGGCTTCGTTCCGACTGGAGCGCCCGCGAGTTGAGCGACCAGTTCCTTTGGAAAGAAGGGTTGAGCACGACTCCCGAGGACACATGGACAAGAATGCAAGGTCCTCATGGGCTCTGGGCCATGTACCAGAACGCGAAGGTGATGCTGGAGATGGCCGACTATGCCACGCGCTGCAGCGACAACGTCGATCGCGTGCTTGTGGAGACGCTGCGCAGCGATGCGATGCAGATTCGAGTCTGCGTGCTGATGGCGCTCGCGCAATATGCGTTCAGCCACGCCAGCGAGGGTGTTCGCGTGAATGCGTTCCGAGCCGCATCAATGTATACGGGCATGGCTGCCAGAATGACACAGTTGCTGCAGGAAAACGCGGCAGTCATGGTTCCCGATTTCGTCGCCGCAATGTAATTGTGGTGAGAAGTGGACCGCGCCGTCCGGAATTGATTTTCCCGCATGAAGCGGACAAGCAACCGAGCAGTCCGGCATTCCAAAGTAGAACCATTGCAGTGACGGGCAACGAAGATAACTTCCGGATGTCGCACCTCCAAAGCATATGTTGACGTGGCGTGAATCCGGGCGTAGATTGACCTCGTACTGAGAGGGGGGCAGTCCAAAAGATGCAGCGATACTCTTCTGGCGGTACATCACGTGAGGTGACTGTGGCCTAGGGCTTCGCGCCCCAATGCCCGGGTTTGCCCAAGCGGGCGAGATTCAACCGCATGGGACTAAACCGCATCTTTTCACGTTGCAATGCACCTCTCGAGCCAATGCGCAGGGTGGCGATTTTCTAATGGAGCGACGATTGTGTCGCCCAAAGAATCCGCTTCAGCGGACAGGCCATCGAGCGATAGCGGCACAGGGCATTGGTGAAAACTGCCCGGGCAATCGAGACAGGACTATAGCCTTAGTTCAAAACTTACAGCTCACCACGGCGGCCTAGAGCAAAATGCCTAGGCCGTCGTTGTTTGGGGATAGCCCGTTGCGTATGAATTCGGAGAAACGAATAACCGGTTACGATGAGCGATGTGAGAGTTCATGAAGCGAAGCAGTGCTATCGCTGGGGCGGGATTGCGGCACTGCTTGTGGCGATTGGCTACGTGGCGATCATTCCGCTCTTCGCCTGGGCGGCCATCCCTCCGACGACTGGAGCAGGCTTGGTTCCGCTACCTGCCGGGCAAAACGACGGTATGACGAGCGCATGGACCGGTGTGATCACGGGCGCGGTCGGTTTTCTGTCGTTGACGGGGTTCTTTCCGCTCGTGATGGCGAACGCGTTGGGCGCGATGCTATGGTTCTTCCTCGTTGACGTGCGATTATTGCGACTTAGCCAGGCTGGCCCGGATGAGATTCTGGAGTCGTGTTTACCGATTGAAGGGTAGACGGTCACACGCCCGGAACCCCAATAGAGGTCGGCGGGCGCAGCGCGTGAAGTGGCTGATGCGCTTAGAGGGAGTCATACAGGCGGAGAAGGATTCCCTCGGCAGGCCGGAGATCGAAAAACCCGTTCACGGATTCTCCGTCACGATCCAGGCCGGTCGAGAGAAGAACGGTTGCGTTATCGAGTGTGATCCGGACAGAATCGTGACCGAGGTTGAGCAAAACCCGCAACTGTTCCTTTTCTCCTACGCGCTGAAAGCTGAGCAGGTGCTGGTTAGCTTTCACGAACTCGAGCCTACCACTGACAAGCGTGGGAGACGTGCGGCGCAGGTGAATCAATTGGCGATAGAGATGAAGGATTGAGGTTTGATCCCGTTCGAGAACTTCGACGTTGATCGTGGCATGATCGTCTCCGAGGGGCAGCCATGGTGAACTAGTGGTGAAGCCCGCGCAGGGCGACGCGTCCCAGAGCATGGGGGTTCGTTCGGGATCGCGTCCCTGACCGAGGCCGGGCTCATTCTTCTCAGCTGGATCTTGTACCTGCTCAGGCGGGATGGGCACATTGGTCATGCCCAATTCTTCGCCGTAATAGAGGGTCAGGGTTCCCGGCAGGGTGAGAAGCAGCATGGCGGCAACGCGGGCCTGTCGAGCGCCGACGCGTGTGGCGATTCTTGGCTGATCGTGATTTCCCAGCACCCAGTTGGGCCACGCGCCCGTGGGCAACGCCTCGTAATAGTTCCGGATTGATTGCGCCAAGGCTTCCGCACTCCATGCACATTGCAAGAGTTGGAAGTTGAATGGCAGTTGCGCACCCTTGAGGTCTGCTCCGTAGTAACTTATGAGTTGCTGGACGGGAAGGTAGATTTCTCCTATAAGCACGCGCCCGGGGAATCCATCAATGACCGCGCGCATCTGGGCGACGAGCTCGTGGGTCTCCGGGCGATCGGAGTTGTACACCGGCAGGAGTTGATGACTGGATGGTTGTCCAGGGCGATAGCCGGGATTGGGAGGATTGTCGCGGAACTGATCGTCCTTAATGAGGAGCCACATCACGTCGACACGAAAGCCGTCTACGCCTCGCCGGAGCCAAAACCGCAGCGAGTCGTACATGGCGGCTCTGACGCCGGGGTTGCGCCAATTGAGATCAGGTTGCTGTTTGAGGAAGGAATGGTAGTAGTACTGGCCTGTTGTGCCGTCGAATTCCCAACCCGAACCGCCGAAGTTGCTCAGCCAGTTGTTGGGCTGGTCGCGCCAGAGGTACCAATCTCGCTTGGGATTTTCGAGCGATGATCGACTCTCAAGGAACCAGGGGTGCTGGTCGGAGGTGTGGTTTGGCACAAAATCGAGGATCACTCTGAGACCGCGACGATGGCACTCTTCCAGTAGGCTGTCGAAGTCGCGAAGCGTTCCGAAGATGGGATCAATATCGCAGTAGTTGGCTACGTCGTAGCCGAAATCAGCCATCGGCGAGGGGAAGATGGGCGAGATCCAGATTGCGTCAACGCCGACACGGACAAGGTAGTCGAGACGCCGGGCAATGCCATTCAGGTCGCCGATCCCGTCGCCGTTGGTGTCCTGGAACGATCGCGGATAGACCTCGTAGATGACGCTGTGCTGCCACCAGGCAAACTCCTGCATCTGAATTAATGCTCCTATTGGTGAAGACTTCCTACTGAAAGACAATCCGCATGATCAACGATTTGTGGTACAAGAACGCGGTAATTTACTCGCTCTCAGTCGCTACCTATATGGATGCAAACGGCGATGGGATCGGCGACTTTCAGGGTCTGCTGCGGCGCCTGGACTATCTGCTCGGCATGGGCGTGACGGCGCTGTGGCTGATGCCGTTTCAGCCGTCACCCTATAAGGATGGGGGCTACGACGTTGCAGATTACTACAACGTCGATCCTCGCTATGGCACGCTTGGCGACTTCGTTGAATTCACGCAGGGGTGCAAGCAACGGGGCATGCGAGTGCTGATCGACCTGGTGGTGAACCACACCTCGAACGAGCATCCGTGGTTCAAAGAGGCATGCCGCGATGAGAGATCGAAGTATCGAGACTGGTATGTGTGGTCGAAGAAGAAGCCTGCGGATGCGGCATCTGGAGTGGTATTTCCGGGAGTGCAGAAGTCTACGTGGGATTACGAGAAGACCGCGAAGGCGTACTATTTTCACCGCTTCTATGATTTTCAGCCGGACCTGAACACCGGGAATCCCGAGGTACGAGCGGAGATTTTGAAGATCATGGGGTTCTGGCTGCAGCTGGGCGTGGATGGTTTTCGCATGGACGCGGTACCGTTTGTGATCTCAAACAAGGGAGCGGGGAAGCGGCCACGGGAGCAATATGACATGCTACGGAGTTTCAGCGAATTCCTGACGTGGCGTAAGAGCGGGGCGATCATTCTGGGCGAAGCCAATGTTCTTCCGAATACGGATCTGGAGTACTTTGGGAACTTTGGCGAGCGGCTGCAAATGATGTTCAACTTTGAGGTGAACCAGCATCTGTTCTTCGCGCTCGCCAGCGGCGATTCCGAACCTCTTATGAAGGCGATCGTGGGTACCAAGCCTCGGCCTTCGACTGCGCAGTGGGGACAGTTTCTGCGGAATCATGACGAGCTCGACCTTGGGCGGTTGACCGCACGGCAGCGGGAAACCGTGTTTGCGGCTTTTGGTGCTGAGAAAAATATGCAGCTTTATCAGCGCGGCATCCGGCGGCGTCTCGCACCCATGCTGCAGGGTGACCGGAGGAGGCTGGAGCTCGCTTACAGCCTGATGATGACGCTGCCGGGAACACCCGTGATTCGATATGGCGATGAGATTGGAATGGGTGACGATCTGCGACTGCCCGAGCGCGAATGCGCGCGGACTCCCATGCAGTGGTCGACCGAACCTAACGGAGGCTTTACCAAGAGCGCGCATCCTGTCTCGCCGGTCATCAGCGAAGGCGGGTACAGCTTTCAGCACCTGAATGTTGCGGCGCAGCGTCGCGATCCGAACTCGATGCTGAACTGGATGGAGCGCATTATCCGGATGCGCAAGGAAGTTCCGGAAGTCGGATGGGGAGATTTCGCGTTCTTAAAGACGAGGCAGCGGACGGTGTTGGCGATGCGCTACGACTGGCGAAACAACTCGGTCCTCTTTCTGCATAATTTGAGCGCTGAACCGCAAGAGGTTCGTCTCTCGGTTTCCAGGAAAGGTGAGGACGCAGGGACCCTGGTCAACCTTTTGTCGGAAGAGCATAGCTACTCTGAGAAAAACGGCAAGCATTGCATTCTTCTCGAACCATATGGATACCGCTGGTTTCGCGTGGGCGGGTTGGATTATCTGCTGCGACGTTCTGAAGTCTGAATGACATGAGCGTTACAAGAACCCCGGAAGCATGGCCTGATAATCATCCCGGGCGGATCGTGAACTATCCGGACTACATTGCAGTTAATAGCAGATCTATAAACAGACAAATTCGACAATTACGCGCTAAAAATGCGACTCTTTGACCGTATTTTGTCGCCGATAATCTTTCACGAACGTCTGAGAACCGGCAATTCTCAGATGTTATTGATACTGGGTCTAACCTCGGCACCAAATCATAGCCGCTGATCTAATCGATCGCGTGGTTAGGCATCCACTACCAAGCCACGTATTGTCGCCTGGGGCATCGGCTTAAGGCGGATCTCTGCCGTTGGAAAGTAATCTTCCTTTAAGTTCCAGAGAGGATTCGCCGGATAAGTAAGCATCCTCAACGGACGCATAGAACCTGATCTCCCCAGTGGATGGTTTCGCCTGCGGTGGGATATCGAACTCCTAATTGACACTTGCTGTTTTGAGTTCGCCGCCAGCAGAGCTGCTGACCTTGGCGTGCTCCTCAGGTCGGCCGTTCGATGCCAACACAACAATTCGAATATGATAGATTCCTCGGCTGGCTAAGTATGTTGATTCTGCTAGGGGACCGAGACCGAGCGCAAGCAGAACCAGCGCCAATAGAAATCCGAGCCGCGGCTTTCGCTTCATGAGTGCATACACAAGCGCGATTGTCGCAAGGACAGCCGCGAAAACCGCAACCGTATACGGGTGTGTGATTCGGCTTGCAAGCTCCAGCGCTTTGTTCCAAGAAACGCCCATATTACCCCACACTCTTTTGCGTTTGGCACAAGCCTTGAAACCGTACACCGATTTCGGTTTTAACTGGCCGCCGAATGCATCAGTCGTTTCACGGAGTTATCGCCTCAGCAGCACTGAACATGAACTTTTCGCTAGGCTAGGCCGAGTTTAATCCCATGCGAGCGAGGCGATAAGGGCGCATTCTCTTCGCGCTTTGCACGGGCCAACTGGAGATCCACTCGACTGCCAGCGATGAACAAGTTCAAGTGCCAGATGTGTCAGAAGAGCGGAAACACGGACATTCACGTGAAGCTAGGAAAGGCCGCTAGATGCGGCCTTTCCTAAGATCTTTGTTTTGTTGGGCAAATTGGTTGCGGGGGCTGGATTTGAACCAGCGACCTTTGGGTTATGAGCCGGTGAAGGTCGCCCTAACTTGTTGTTGATTCGACGACTCTTACACCCCTGCAACCATCATTTCTTGCCCAAATTGTCTTCGTTCTTTGCCTAAGTTTTGCCTAGGTTTCGCTCCTGAGTATTTGGCTCGTTGAACCGAATCAAACTGGCGAACGGTAGCCGTACTGCCGCCATCGCCGCCGCCATCACCATCATCGCCACCACGGCCTCCAACACCACTGCCGCCGTTACCACCGCGCCGCCGCCGCCACCATCGCCGCCGCGCCATCATTGGCAGGAGCAGCGGCAACCACACCATCCATAAGTAGCTTCATGAAAAGCACTCTCCCCGACAGCAACGACAGCCAGATACCACCCCCAGGGGCGAAATCCTGATGAGTTCAACGCGGAGAAGGCAATGTCGAATTTGCCTTATGCAGGGGTACAGCTAAGACTTCCCTCTGCGGGGTGGTGCGAGAAGTTCCGAGCGTCCAACCACCGTTCGTGAGTTCTCCAGCTTCGGTGGGTCGGAGATTCCCTCGAACGCTTCGCTCGACTTCCATGGGGCCAGACCATACATCCGTGAGTCTCGCAGGTGGTTCACCCCATCGTTCCAAGTCGCCAACATCCGCTTCCCCGTGTCCTTAAATCCGGCAAGGTCATTCATCATCTCTCGAACTGCAGGAGCGGTATCAGCTACCGCGTCACTGATTCTCTCCAACATCAACTTCTGTTCCCGGTCCGGTATGCCGAAGTTTGCGGTGATGAACTTCGCGAGAGTCTTCCCTGGCAACCACGTCTTTTTGCCGCCGAACATGATGCCGGGAGGGTTGTCTTTGTATGCGGCATAGACCGAAGTAGTGAAGAAGTCGTAAACGGGGGCAAGACGTGCATCTTGCCGGGACGTGTAGAGCAGAGCAAGATTCTTCGAATGGCAATCGGCGTTCTTCAAGGCGAAGGTCATCAACAGCATTGAGGAGAGCTTCTGGAACGTTTCGTATTGATATTTGCCGTCTACATGGTCGCGAACTGCTTTTGCAATTCTCTCCCATGTGGTTTCGTATTTGTTCTGTGGCTTGAGTCCGAGGAGGGCACAGAAATCTTCCAATGCCCGGAAGGGCTCGCCGTTCTTATCAACGTCAAAACGGTGCACCAGTAGCACGTTGCCATCTTGCGAGAGTTCAGTCTTTGCACTTTCAACAACTCTTGCCGCAACCTGCATACATAGATGTTCATTGGCTGTCGCAAACGGTAGCCTAGGCGACGAACCCTTGATGATGTGCTTATGCGTGAAAAGAGTCGCTTTCTTGTGCAGCCCAAATCCTTTCTGGAGCTTCTGCGCTTCTGTGTCCAAGAACTTCGGCAGAACTCCTGAAACGCCGCTTTTGGCGTGTTCACGGACAAGTTGGGAGAACGCCTCTTCAGAGTTGTCTCCTTTGAGGAGGGCTGCAACTTCAATCGGCTTTGCCGGTTCTTCTAGGGCTGCTCCCGGTGGTGCAACTTTCAGCCTTCCCACCATATTTCGCCCGATGACGGAAAGGAGGGCAACAGGACTCGCGCCGATGTGTGGCCCAAACTCCTCCTGCAAGACTTGCAGGAGATACCCCTCTGGGAGATTCATCCGGAAGATGGGGTGGAGTTCGTCATCCCACGGATAGGACTCCGTTCGGACTGGCATCGTCAGAGATACAAGGTTCTCAGGCTCAACTTCTGGAACGTATGTCATCACGCTCTTGAAGTCGCCGACCTGTTCGAGGACACCGACATGTTTACCGAGAACATGGACATTCAGCTTCATGCCATGCCACCTCTTTCACGGCGGAGTTCATCAAGAGTGCCAGACCTTCCAACCTCGGTAAAGCTCATCTCCAGCCCAAGAACAGCGAGGACAGCCAGCAGTTTGCGTGCTCCGAACTCTGACAATTGCCCTTTCTCTAGACGAGACAATAGTTCTTGGGATAGCCCCGACTGGGCGGCTACTTGTCCCTGTTTCAAGTTGAGCAGTTTTCTTCTCTGAGCTAGTGCTTGGCCGACTTCTGATATGGTCCGCATTTTTGAAGTATACGTCAAAATATAAGTTTCTAGCGCAAATATTTGACGTATACATCAAAATAAAGAGCTTCTGTAAATTTGACTAATACATCAAAAAACTCCGTCTAACATTGCTATTTTGACGCAAACATCAAAATTTGCCCAAATGCAAAAGCTCAAATCTCAGAGAAGTGAAAACCTCCTCGATTCAAGGCCTTAGCGGGTCGAACCGGTCCGCTGTTTCTCGCGCCCATCTTATCCATTCCCCTTTGGGACTCTCCGGATCAGTTGGCTCCCCGTTCTCTTCGCACATTCTCTGATAGGCCGCCACAAACGCCCTAATCTGCTCAGCCTTTTGCCAACTCAAGATGCATTTCTCAAGGTTTTCCAACCGTTGCTGCTCTGCTCGTGCCTTCTGTGCTCTCTCCGCTTCTTCACTCCGCTGGCGTACCCACACTAGTTCCCGCTGCTTCTCGGCTTCCTCTTCCATTCTGCGGAGTCGAGCATGTCGGAAAATCCCCCCAATGCATTGAGGCAGAAGCTCCTCCAGTCGCTTCGTCTTGCTGTCGCCCCAATGTGCCCGGTGACCTTCTGCATTGCTCCATACCCCAAAAGCGAGATTCCCGCTGCGCTCGTAAACGTTGACTCGCTTCGTCCCGGAGTAGGACTTCACCTCGTGGCGTTCTTTAATTTGCAAGTCTTCCAGAATGCCGAACGAGATTCTTTGCCCAAACACCTCGACCGAAGTTGATTGGATCGCAGAGCTGATCCAGAAAGACCTGACTCGCAGCACAATAAGAAATGCCCTCAGCATCTTGCGTGGGATATTGAACCAGGCAATCGAAGATGGCGTGCTCGAATCCAATCCCGCAGCTAACCTCGGGCGGTTCACCAGATCCGCACGCCGTTCGGAGGTGAAAGGCATAGCACTAACCAAGCAGGAGGTGGAGAAGTTTCTGCGGACGGCGAAGAAAATGTACCCCTCTTTTTATCCACTCTTTCTTCTGGCGGTAAGGGCTGGCCTGCGCCGCGGTGAGCTTGTGGCACTTCAATGGGGAGACGTTGAGTTCGGAAAGGATGCCAACGACCAGAACCGTTACATCCTTGTCCAGCATAACTACGTGCGCCGAGCCCACACGACAACGAAATCCAAGCGGCCGCGGCGCGTAGACATGTCGCGAGAGCTTCGCCGTGTCCTGATCGAACTTCGGAACGCTAAACTGACGACGGCAAAGCAGTCGGACATGTCGAAAGATCTCGTATTCTCCGCACCCGATAGGCAAATCATTGATCCTGACAACCTGTATCATCGCTATTTCGTGCCGATCCTGAGAGAATCGGGAATTCGGAAGATCCGCTTGCACGACCTGAGGCACTCATACGGGTCATTACTTTTACAGAACGGTGCCTCGGTTATCTATGTTAAGGAGCAAATGGGCCACAGCTCGATTCAGGTCACGGTCGACACTTATGGCCACTTAATTCCGAGCGCAGATGTTGGTATTCGTTGACAGGCTTGATACGAAGCCGCGAAGCGACGAAAAGACAATCAGAAGTAACTGACACGGACCCGGCCGCACTCACCTGATCCTCCGCATAATGCTCGGACGGCGTGGAGCAGGGTGCGGTATGCGGGAACTTCCTGCGAAAAATGCGTATCGGGTGGGTTTGGGACTATTATCGGTTGCACGTTTGCGGCGCGTGCTGCGTCGATGTCTATTTGCTTATTACCAATCCCGATGGCCCGCCGCGATTGAACCTTAAAAGCACGAAGAGCTTTGATGAAGAGGCCTGGGTGAGGTTTTCGGCAGTCACACTGTTCACTTTCCAAGTGAGGGCACACAAAGAATTCCTCGATCTTACCACCCTCTTCTTCAATGCTCCGACTGAGTCGATGATTGAAGGTGGCGACACTGTCGATTGTCATGGTCGGGAATTCCTTCATTGATATCCCTTGCTGGTTCGTTGCGACGACAGCGGTTATCCCACGGATCCTTAAGTGCCGCAAAGCCGCCCCAACGCCGGGCAGCAAGGAAATAGGGGCATCCCCATACAGGTAACGCACCCCTACTGGAACTCGCACTAAGGTGTCGTCGCGATCGAGAATGATCAATTTAGGGAACATCGATAATCTGGATCATGTTACTTGCATCTGGTGAAATGGTCGGGCTGCCTTTTTCTCCCAGGGCCACCCGGAGTTTGATGCCGTCTTCGGCGCGTATGTATCCGTCTGATGGAGGTTCGAGCCGAAGCAGAGCGTATTCCAGGTCCCGCGGTTTCAGATTCTTCTCGTAAAGCAGATCGAGAAACGCGCGGCATACCCATCGGACTTGCGGATAGCATCTACGAACCATGCTCGCTATCAATACGGCATAATCTGCATCAAGATTCTTCTGTGCCTCCAGTGGAACCTCAGGATCTGCGCCGGAAGGTGCTGTGAGTGTTAGGTCGGCCCCGCTCAAGCGAGACTCAAGATCGGGTCCCTTTTCAAACTTCGCACGGCGAAGAGATTGTCGAAAGTCAGCCGGAGTATCACATGTGCTTGTAACCAAAACGCTCACGAAGTGCTTGCCTAATTCGAGCTTTTCACCTCGATGCATCACAGTTCCGTCCCACAGAGGGGCGAGCAATAGGGAATAGATGTGATGCCCGCCCAGTTTGGTATCGGCCTCATCGATCATGATAATTCGCTGAGGATCGGCCCTCGAGGCGATCCGAGCCAGTTCTGCCATGAATTCGGATGGTGAAGCGAATTGAGCAACATTAACTTCGTAAAACCGCACAGAGGACGTTTCTAGTTGTTTGAGCAGGAAGCTTTTACCAGTCCCAGGCTTAGCAGCTAGAATGCAATTAAACGGCCGAGCGCTACTAGTATTCCTCTCGAGATACTCATTTATCCTACGCACAAAACGCATCACCTCACGTCGGCGAGACGGATTGGCGATCCGAACTTTACCCAACCCACATTCCGCCGTCCCGAGATTGAGAATGTTCCGTTCGATGCAAGCCGGAAAAGTCGCATGGGATCGTTCTTTTTCAAGCCCGTCTGCTATGGTCGAGGCTTTTGGAATAGAAAGGTTCGGCGCTGACGTGGGAACCGGAAGATCAAGACAAAACGGTGCCTCACGTCCAGCGTCCCACGCTTTATTCCAGGTTTCTTGAATGCTGCTGAGATCCACCCAAGCAGATGCGGTAGCTGTCGCGTGCGCCAATAGTTGTCCCTTGTCCACAATCCCCAAGAACACACCTTGCAACCAAGAAGCAAGAAAGACATCCCCTGCACCGATTCCTGCTGTTTTACTAGGCGTCTGCACCTTCTGAAGATAGAACTCGTCATTCTGAAACAAGACCGCCCCGTCCTTGTCCAACTTGATGACAATCTTCCATGCAGGAAGCTTCTGCCGAAAGATCTGCCCCATCTCGAGGAGGTCCACTAAACAGTGGCGAAGCGGGAAGCTAATGTCTAGCTCGCTTCCCGGAGCGCGATAGAGCTGCCACAATCGCGTCGCTTCATCGCGGTTAAGGAATAGAACCCCTCCGCGATCGACGAGTTTAGGGCACTTCTGAAAGAGTTCACTGTCCTTGGTGTCAATTAGCATCTCAGCCCCCGAGAATCGATCCAACAACTGATTCAGTAGCGCTGGTCGAACCGCACCTTTCTTAAAGTCTGAAACGATAACGTAAGTGGGAACGGGTAGGTTGGCAGGCAGCTTGTCGGTCGAATCGGGAGCTGGTCCATCCTGATCGAATCTATGGCGAAGAGTAGGGAGACCTCTTTCGTCGAGGGTGTAGATCCTCATCTTGATCGTCGTCACCGGTTGATCCGATTGTCTTCGAGGGATTTGAATCAGTTCGACATTGTTCAGGACCTTTCCATCGATCACGCCCGATGTTGCAAGCAGATAGGCTTTGCAGAATCGAGCGCACAAGTGAGATATGGCAGATGCGGTGGTTCCGGCACCTCCCAAGCTGTCATCGAGCCGCTCCGGAGCAATCCGACGGAAAGGTGGAATATCTCCATGCTTCTGGACCGTCGCTTCCGTTCTTCCGGAGACTATCCAGCTTCGATCGATCATTACATCGCCGTATATCAGTACGTTCTTCATCGAAAGCACCTACCGAAGCCTGCCGGCGCGAGCGTATCGAGAACACAATTTGGGACGGATGGACTGGAGAGCTGACAGGCGTTCTCTGATTTGGTTGATTGAGGCCATTGTAGAACGCCGTATCGTTGAACCGCCACAGTCGAAGAGAGAAGCTGATTTACAGAGCTACCAAATGCAACTCAGGCGCAACCTCGATCCGGAGGCTGCGCCTGAGTTTTCAACGTATCCTGTTGATTCAAATTGGTTGCGGGGGCTGGATTTGAACCAGCGACCTTTGGGTTATGAGCCCAACGAGCTACCGGGCTGCTCCACCCCGCATTCATAGTTTAGCAATGCGCCATACTGGGGTCAAATTAGGCAGCAGACAATATCCTCGGGGGATGATTCTCACCGACGATGTTTCAACTCGAAAGGTATTAGGGATAAGAGCTTCCCGACCGCGTCGTTTGGATGGCAGACCTTGTCCGTCGCTCCATTTTGGGCTGCATTCATCCGGTACACTCGTAGCTGGCAATCTTGAGAACACGAAACAAGCTGTAAGTATTGGCGTGTCTGCTTGGTAGACCTCTGCGGTCGAACGGACGAAGCTTGCCGTGTATTCCCAAGAAGAGCGCCCATTTTCGAGTTCAAAGGCAAAGGAGCCCACCGGATGTCTCAGCTTTACATCGCAGTCCTGGTCATTATTGTGGTGGTTCTCCTTGCCGTCGCCATCTATCGCGCCACCACAGTCAAAACCAAGGCCGATTACCTGGTCGCTGGCCGCTCCCTGCCGGCTGCCGTCCTCGTCCTCACGCTGCTCACCTCGTGGATCGGCGCTGGATCCCTCTTCGCGGGTGCGGAAAATGCCTATAAGAACGGCTTCGCCGCGCTCTGGCAACCGGCAGGCGGATGGCTCGGTCTCCTGCTCATCTACTTCATTGCGCCCCGCGCCCGCAAATTCGCCCAGTTCACGCTGCCCGACCTGCTCGAAGCGCGCTACAACCAGACCGCCCGCGTGCTCGGCACATTCGCCATCCTCTTCGCCTACGTCGGAATCACCAGCTATCAATTCAAAGGTGGCGGCGACGTCCTCCATCTCATCTTCCCCGACACGGTATCGTCGGAATTCGGCACCTATCTCATCGCCTTCTTCGTCATCGTCACAACCGCCCTCGCTGGAATGTCGTCGGTCGCGTACATGGACGTGGCCATCGGCTCGCTGGTCACCGTCATCTGCGTCATCGCAGTGCCTTACTTGCTACATCAGGCAGGCGGATGGTCCGGTTTGCATTCATCGCTGCCGCCGCAATACTTTGAGGTCTTTGGCAATTACCGCATCTCCCCGTCAGGCGTCGAGCTACCCGTCGCGATGGGCCTTGTCCGCGCACTCGAGTTTCTCGTACCCACCATGTTGCTCATGCTTGGCAACCAAGTCATGTATCAGAAGTTCTTTTCGGCAAAGAGCGAAAAGGACGCCCGCTACTCCGTCGTCGGCTGGATCATCGGCACGCTCATTCTCGAAACGCTGATCGTGGCCATTGCCGTTTTCGGCCGCGCACTTTACCCGACAGGCGAAGTCGCGTTGCATCCGCGCGAAATCATCCCCTACACCGCCCGCCACGGGCTGCCCGCCGTGCTTGGCGCTGTACTGCTCGGCGCAGTCTTCGCCAAGGTCATCTCCACCGCATCCAATTACCTCTTCTCGCCAGCAACCAATCTTGTCAACGATGTCTTTGTCCGCTACATCGCGCCCGAAGCCTCCAACAAGCGCGTGCTCATCATCTCGCGTCTCGCCGTGGTGTTGCTCGGATGCTGGGCGCTCTATCAGGCCATCTATGCCGAGAGCATCCTTCAGAAGATGCTCTGGGCCTACACCATTTACTCCGCTGCGCTCACCCCCGTCGTTCTCGCAGCGTTCTATTTCAAGCGCGTCACCGCCTGGGGAGCCGTCGCAGCCATCGCCGGTGGCACGGTTGTCACGCTTGCCTGGGACTTGCCCGCAGTCAAAGCTCTCTTTCCGCACATCATCGCCGACCGCGACGCCATCTTCCCCGCGCTCTTCGTCGCCGTGGGCGCGCTCATCGTGGTCAGTCTCTTCACGCCGCCGCCCACACCCGCTCAACTGGCGCAAGTGGCTGAATAGCGAACACTCTTCATCGCTCTCGCTGACTTCGGCACCGCTCAAATGGCCTAGACTGTTATTTGGATCCGCACATGCAAACGCGCCGCTGCTGGGTCGAAATCTGCACCCGCAACCTTGAAGATAACTATCGCTTTCTCTCCAACCTCGCAGGCCCTGACGCAGAGTTGCTGGCCGTCGTCAAGGCTGACGCCTATGGCCACTCGCTCAATCTTTGCGCACCCGCAGTGGTTCGCGCCGGAGCTCCCTGGCTCGGCGTAACCAGCGTCGAAGAAGCGATCGAAGCCCGCTGTCTCTGTCCCGACGCGCCCATCCTCGTCATCGGCGGCGCCTTTCCCGGCCAGGCACAAGATGTCGTGCGCCACAAACTCACCGCCGTCGTCTGGGACCCCTGGCAATTTGTGGAACTCGAGGCCGCCGCGCGCCATGCGGAAGCTCGATCTGTCTCGGTGCACCTCGAGATCGACACCGGCATGAGCCGCCAGGGAGCCGCGCCCGAATCGCTCGACCCGCTTCTCACGCACTTTCACCGCGATTCGCCGCTGCGCTTCGAAGGCGTGATGACGCATCTCTTTGCTGCAGACGAGGCCGACCAGCGCGTGACGCTCGCGCAACTCCGTCGCATGGACGACGCCCTCGCTCGCATCCAGTCCGCCGGCCTGCACGCCGGAGTGCTCAACGTGGGCAACTCGGCCGCGCTCCTTGGCGGCCTGGCCGGCCAAATCGCCGAGTTTGCTGCGCGCCACGGAATGAAGCTCCTCATGCGCCCTGGGCTCGCTCTCTATGGATTGGTCCCCGAATACGATCCGCAGTTTGAGCCGGCTGAACCGATCTCTCTTGCCCAGGCCCGGGGTCAGCTTCGGCCGGTTCTCAGTTGGAAATCTCGAGTCGTCAGCGTGCGATCGGTGCCGGTGGGCGCAGTGGTCGGATACAACGGAACCTTCGTCGCCACTGAACCCATGCGCCTCGCGCTCGTCGCCGCCGGTTACGCCGACGGCCTCGACCGCAAGCTCGGCAATCGCTTCAGCGTGCTTGTCCACGGCCGGCGCGCGCCGCTCGTCGGTCGCATCAGCATGGACCAATCCGTCATCGACGTGACCGAGATCCCCGCGGTCGCACCCGGAGATGAAATTGTTCTGCTCGGTCAACAGGGCAGTGAAACCATCAGCGCCTACGACCACGCCAAAGCCGCGGACACCATTCCCTGGGAGGTTTTTACCCGCATCAGCGCCCGAGTCCCGCGAATTCCCACTTAGTCCTCGCAGGACCTGCATTAACTGATCGCTAGCCGAGAATCAGGGTGCCCCATCCTTGCGACGTCTTTGTTTTTTGCCGCAAGGGTGGGAAGGCGCGATCCATTGCTAGCAGTTAGCGCCAGTGGTGCCGATCGACGTCGTCACCGCAGGCTCCGCAATCTCCAGCCCCGTCGCTCCGCTCACCGCCGAAATCATCGCATCGGTGCCCATCGCCGAGTTCAACAACATGTGGTAAAGCCCGCGCGCGCACCACTCCTGCTGATAGAACTTGCGGATCACCGCCGCCCGCCGCTTGTCATGATCCGCCAGCGTCTGATCGGCATGCTGCGCCTGCTTGGGAAACGCCTGTGCGAACCAATCACGCTTGGCCTTCTGCGTGGCGTATACAAAAACGTGAAAACACCCAGGGTGACAGGCCAGCGCGCATGCTGCACCTCGTCCCACCAGCACGCAGTTGCCCTCCTTCGCCGACTCCATAATCTCTTCACGAATCAGCGAAAGCATTCGCTCGCAGTCGAATACGTGTTCGTCAGACAAGCTCGTCATCTGGTAAGCCGTGTCGTGCCAGAACACCTTCCCGTATCGGTAGTACCAGGGGTCCAGCCGGTCGTCGAACTTTGCCGCCATTTCCGGCGAAACCCCCGCCCGCTTCGCCGCGGCACTTACCAGTCCCGCGTCCAGCAACCGCCACCCCAACCGCTCTGCCAGGTCGTGCGCAAACTCCCCGCCCCGCGACCCATACTCCCGCTCGACTGTAATCACCCGGATCGGTGCATGCATCATGAGCAATTCCCCTGTCACAGGAGCATACACCGGATGAGCATTCGCCCTGCAAGTGAATAGACCCGCAGAAACTGTCTTCCGTTGCATGTCGTCCACTCGGGGTCCCCAGACAGGGGCGAGTACCGTCTGCGTAGCTTGTTGCGGCGGTCGTCACCAATACCTTGACTATCTACAATCAGCTTGTAGATAATCTAGGTATGGGCAAACCAAGCGATCTCGTCCAGGGCACTCTCGATCTCCTCATCCTCAAGACTCTCCTCCCTGAAGCCATGCACGGATGGGCTATCGCCAAGCGGATTCAACAACTTTCCGGCGAGGTCCTCCAGGTCCAGCAGGGCTCGCTCTACCCGGCTCTACACCGGCTCGAACAGCAGGGTTGGATCAAAGCCAAATGGGCCGAAAGCGAAACCGGGCGCCAGGCCAAGTTTTATGCGCTCACCACCGGCGGACGCGCCCAGCTTGAAAAGGAAACCGCCAACTGGAACCGCCTCTCCGCCGCCATCAACCTGGTCGTAAGCGAGGCATGAAAGAGATGCAACAGCTAATTGAATCTGTCATTCCGACCGAGCGCAGCGAGTGGAGGAACCCGCAGTTGTTTCTGCGATTTCGCCGTGCCCGGTACCGCTTGCCCTGAAGTTCGTTCACGATCGCGTACGAGTCTCCAACGGAGGTCCCCCCATGCGCTGGCTCAATCAACTCCGAATGCAATTCCTCATGCTCTTCCACCGCCGCCGCGCCGCCGCTAGCCTAGACGAGGAACTCCAATTCCACCTCGACCGCCAGATCGCGGAAAACCTCGCCGCCGGCATGCCTCCCGACGAGGCCCGCTACGCAGCCCTCAGGACAATCGGTAATCCCGCGCTCCTCCGCGACGAAGCCCGCGCCACCTGGAGTTGGAATTGGCTCGAAGGGATACTGCGCGAATTGCGCTACGGCGTCAGGACTCTTAGCCGCACCCCCGGCTTCTCGCTCATCGCCATCATCGTCATGGCTCTCTGCATCGGCGCCGCCACATCGCTCTTCACCATCGTCCGCTCCGTGCTGCTTCGCCCTCTTCCGTTCCGCGATCCCGGCCAGCTCGTCATGGTCTATGAACACTTCACCGACCAGACTGGAAGCGTGCCATACAACGTCGTCTCGCCAGCCGACTTCTACGACTGGCGCACCCAGACTCACGGTTTTGAAGATATGGCCGCGTGCCGGGGCGATCAGTTCAATCTCACCGGCGAACACGGCGAATTCCCCGAGGTCATTCAGGCCGGCGCCGGAACCTGGAACCTCATTCCGCTTCTCGGAATCCAGCCTGCGTTCGGCCGTAGCTTCAATGAATCGGAAGATCACCCCGGCGGAAACGCCGTCATGCTCACGTGGACCTTTTTCGAGCGGCGCTTCGGCGGTAACCCCGCCATCGTGGGCAAGCAGATCCATCTGGACTCGAAGCCATACACGGTCGTCGGCATCCTTCCTAGAGAATTCACCTATCCCAACGCGAAGATCCAGATCTGGATTCCCTACGGCGCCGATGTCACGCCTGAGTTCCTGCAGTACCACGATCACCACCAGACCCGCGTCGTCGCCCGCCTCAAGCCTGGAGTCAGCCTGGCCAGTGCCATCGGCCAGGTCAAGGCCGTGCAATACCACCTCCACATGCAGTACCTTCATAGTCCTGTCGCCGATGACGTCTTGCCGCGCTCCATCACCGACGATCTCGCGCAGGATGTGAAAACTCCCTTGATCGTGCTGATGTGCGCGGTCGGATGCATGCTTCTCATCGGCTGCCTCAATGTTGCCAACCTCCTGGTGGCTCGCGCCGCTGCACGACAGAAGGAGGTTGCCATTCGCACCGCGCTCGGTGCACAGCGCTTCACGCTCATCTCCGGCCAGCTGATCGAGAGCTTTCTCATCTGCATCGTTGGAGGCACCGCCGGCATCGGGCTGTCCCTTGTCGCCACCAACTGGCTGGCCCGAACCTGGAAAGACCTTCCCAGCGCGCAGTCAATTCATATTGACGGCGAGGTGCTCGCATTCTCGTGCGGGCTCGTCTTCGCCGCAGCCCTGCTTGCGGGCCTGCTCCCCGCCATTTCCTCCACCGGCAAAGCCGTCTTTTCCATGCTCCAGTCTTCTTCGCGGAGCACGGCGGGCAGCGCGTCGCGCACCGCGCTGCGCAAAGTGCTGCTTAGCGTCGAAATCACCGTCACCGTCGTCCTGCTCATCGCGGCCGGCCTCCTGCTCAAGAGCTTCCTCCATCTGCGAACCACAAACATCGGCTGCACCACCGACAATGTCCTCACCCTCGGCTACAGCCTCCCAGCCCAGAAATACGACAAACCTGAACAGGTGAACGCATTCAACGAAGCCCTGTTGGACCGCCTGCGAGCCATCCCCGGAGTGCGCGGAGTCGCGCTCGGCACTGTTCTTCCCGGCGCCGGACGCGACAGCGACGACATATTCAGCGTCCCTGAGCACCCTCCCGTGCCCGCCGGACACGAACTTCCTGATGCCCTGAATCGCGACGTCGCCCCGGGCTTTTTCAGCGCGCTCCAAATTCCGCTCATCAGTGGTCGCTTCTTCACCAGCCAGGACCGTGCCGGTCAGCCGAGCCGCATCATCATCAGCAACCAGCTCGCGCACCAGTATTTTCCGGGCGAGAATCCCATCGGCAAGCACATGCGCGCCCCTGCGCATAAGGCAGCCGACTACGAAGTCATCGGTGTGGTTGGGGACACGCTCTGGCACGCCGATCAACCCGCCAAACCCACCATGTACTTTCCCCTTCTTGAGGGCGATAGCAACACGGACCTGATGCTCGCCGTTCGCACCACCTCCGATCCGAGGGCCATGGCGGTTCCCGTGCAAAAGGAGATTGCCGCCCTCGATCCGCAACTGCCAGTTCACGATGTGCTCACCCTCGAACAGGTCATCGGAGAATCGCTCGTGAATGCCAGCTTCAGCGCGACACTCGTTCTGGCTTTCGCCATCCTCTCCCTGACGCTGGCCTCGGTCGGCCTCTACGGAGTGCTCTCCTACTTAATGACGCAGCGCATGACCGAGATCGGGGTCCGCATCGCCCTTGGCGCTCAGCGCGAACAGGTTTTGCGGCTCATGCTTCTTGACGGCCTCCGCCCGGCGCTGATCGGTCTGGTCTTCGGACTCGCGGCCAGCGCAGCCGTCACTCGCCAGATCCAGTCCATGCTCTTCGGAACCGAGCCGCTCGATCCGATTGTCTTTGCCGGCGTCGCCGCGAGCTTGCTTTTCGTCTCGGCGCTCGCCTGTCTCGTCCCGGCATGGCGTGCATCCCGGCTCGATCCCATGCAGGCCCTTCGTATCGATTAGTGGAGATAACCCATGCGATGGATTGACCAGTTCCGCATCCGTACCGGGATGCTTTTTCAGCGAGGCGTCGCCGCTCATCGTCTTGACGCCGAGTTCGAGTTTCACCTCGAACGCCAGGTCGCAGAAAACCTCGCCGCCGGCATGACTCCCGACGAAGCCCGCGCCGCCGCTCTCCGCACCTTCGGCAATCCCGCACTCCTCCGCGATCAGGCCCGCGCCACCTGGGGTTGGAACCATCTCGAGTCCCTCATTCGTGACGTCATTTACGGCATCCGCACTCTGCGGCGGACACCCGGCTTCGCTGCAACTGCCATAACCGTAGTTGCCCTCGGCATCGGCGCCAACGTCGCCCTCTTCGCCGTCGTTCGTTCCGTTTTGCTCAAGCCGCTGCCTTACGCCGATCCCAGCCGCCTCGTTCGTCTCTACGAGTCCAGTGCCGACGCCAAATTCACCTTTAACGACAGTGCCCCCGGTGTCTTCACAGAATGGAAGAAGCTCAACCACACCTTGAGTGACCTTGCAATCTGCGGTTACGGCGGCTACAACCTGTCCGGTAACGCAGGCCAGTTGCCTGAAAGCGTTCGCGCCGCCAGCTTTTCCTGGAATGTCCTGCCCGTCCTCGGTGTGCAACCCGCCCTCGGCCGCAATTTCACTGCCTCCGATGACCAGCCATCTGCAAATCCCACCGTAATCCTGAGTTGGGGACTATGGAAGCGGCGCTTCGGCGGCGATCCTCGCATTCTCAATCAGACCATCCGTCTCGACGCTAAACCCTATACCGTCATCGGCGTCATGCCGTCGTGGTTCGCCTTTCCTGACTCGGCCGATCAGCTTTGGGTCCCAATCTATTACAAAGAACCACCAGACTACATGAAAGTGATCGATTCCCACGATTTCATCGCGATCGGACGCCTCAAAAAGGACGTATCCGCCAAAGAGGCCGCCAGCGATCTCACCGTCATCACGCGGCGCTTGCACGACTCCCATCTCGATGATCCCTTTGTGAGCATAGGTACCCAATCCAGACCACTGCTCGATTCGATGGTCGGCACCGTCAAGACTCCGCTTTACGTCCTGCTCGCCGCCACTGGTTGTCTCCTCCTGATTGCCTGCCTGAACGTCGCCAACCTCCTCGTCGCACGTGCTGCATCGCGTCGAAAGGAACTCGCAATCCGCGCCGCCCTGGGTGGCGGCCGCCTGCAACTGCTTCGCCAGCACCTCATCGAAAGTCTTCTGCTCTCCTTCGCTGGAGGCGGAATTGGTCTCCTTTTGGCCGTCGCGGCCCTGCAATGGTTTATCACCACTCGCCACGACATGGCCCGCGCTGAATCCATTGCCATCGACTGGTCCGTCGTCGCTTTCGCCGCTTCTCTTGTGCTGATCTTTGCCCTTTTCGCCGGCATCATCTCAGCATTCTCGATGCGCGGCGATCAGCCACTCAACGCATTGCAGGAGTCCTCTCGTTCGCAAAGCGCCGGCCGCGCACGCACTCAACTCCGCGCCGTGCTTCTATCAATCGAAGTCTCCCTGACCGTCGTGCTCCTTATCGGTGCGGGATTGCTGATAAAGAGCTACGCGCGGCTCCGCACCGCCGACCTTGGCTGTCTCACGCAAAACATTCTCAAACTCGACATCAATCTCCCCCGGGAACGCTACAAAAACGCTGCTCAGGCCTCAGGCTTTTTTGAAACCTTGCTCGGGCGCGTGCGCACCCTTCCGGGTGTTGATGCCGCCGGCTACGTCTTTCCAATTGTTCCCGGCGACGGTTACGGTGGCGACAATAGCTTTGCCATCGTCGAGCACCCTCCCTTGCCGCAAGGCAAAATGCAGTTCGCCAGCCATCGCTGGTCCGATTCCGGCTATTTCAACGCCATCGGAATCCCCATCCTCAAAGGCCATACCTTCTCACACGACCAACAGCCGGGCCACGCTACAGAAATCATCATTACGCGAACTTTCGCCCATCAATACTTCCCCAATGAAGACCCCATCGGCAAGCACTTGAAAACTGACGGAAAGACCCTCCAGATCGTCGCCGTCGTTGGCGACACGCGAACGGTGCTTGGCGGGCCCATTCCGCCGATGATGTACATGCCGCTCTTCGCCGTCGACGATATGAACGGCGCTTCCCTTGTCGTCCGCTCCGATCACGATGTGATGCAGTTCTCCCTGCCCATCCAGCAACTCGTTTCGCAGATGGATCGCGATCTCGCCCTCTCCGACATCCTCCCCATGGATCAGGTCATCAGCCGAAACATGGTCGATAACAGCTTTGACGCGACCCTTCTCTCTGCCTTCGCTGCCATCTCGCTCATTCTCGCCTCCGTGGGACTCTTCGGCGTCCTCTCCTACATCGTCGCGCAGCGTACCAGCGAGATCGGCATCCGCATCGCTCTCGGCGCACAGCGAAACGGCATCCTCGAAAAGGTCCTCGTAGATGGCCTCCGACCTGCATTCTTCGGCCTCGTTCTCGGACTCCCCGCTAGCGCCGCCACCGTCGACCTCATCAAATCCATGCTCTACCAGACCGATCCCGTCGACCCCGCGGTCTTCGCCGAGGTAGCCCTTGCTCTCCTCCTGATCGCAGTCGTCTCATGCCTGCTTCCCGCCTGGCGCGCCTCGCGCCTCGACCCCATGCAGGCTCTTAGAACCGAGTAACCACGGAGGTCATCGATGCGCCTGTTCGCACGATTCCACATGGCTCTTCTCTCCCTCTTCCGCCGCAAACGCGCTGCCGCACGCCTCGACGACGAACTCCAGTTTCACCTTGAGCGCCAGATCGCCGAAAACATCGCGGCCGGCATGACTCCTGAGGCAGCACGCTTGGCCGCTCTACGCACCATGGGCAACCCCACTCTCATTCGCGATCAGGCCTACGCTACCTGGAGTTGGAACTGGCTCGAATCCTGGCTCCGCGATTTGCGCTTCGGAATTCGCGCGCTGCGACGCACGCCCGGTTTTGCCGCGGTGGCGATTGCAGTGATGGCACTTGGCATAGGGGCTAATGTCGCACTGTTCACCATCGTGCGTGCAGTCATTCTCAAGCCTCTTCCCTTCGCCGATCCCGGACGCCTGGTTATGCTTTACGAGTCGAAGCTCCACGATGCCGATCCACCGGGTCACAACATCGTCGCAGGCGGAATCTATGCCGAATGGAAAAAGCAGAACCATACTTTCACCAGTCTCGCTCTAGTCTGCGACAGCCTCGTTGGCCTCTCTGGATCCGGTGACCAGCTTCCTGAAAAACTCGAAAGCGCTCAGTTCTCCTGGGATCTTCTGCCCACTCTCGGCGTGCAGCCCGCGCTGGGTCGCAATTTCACCCAGTCTGAGGACAGCCCTTCCGCGAACGGCACGGTCCTGCTCAGTTGGCAATTATGGAAGCAACGTTTTGGCGGCGATCCCGGAATCCTGAATCGCACAATCAGTATCGACGCCATGCCCTATACGGTCGTTGGAGTGATGCCTGCGTGGTTCGCCTTTCCAGATGCGTCCACCCAGCTATGGCAACCCGTTGGTCACGAGCAACTGGAGAAGGCCCTGACCTCGTTCAGCAGCCACCGGTTTCGCGTGCTAGGCCGGCTCCGCCCTGGAGTGACCGAAGCTCAGGCAACCGCCGATCTCAGTCTTATCTCACGTCGCATCCATAACACGAATCTCAGCGATCCGTTCATTTTTGTTGCCGCCGGGAGCCGTCCGTTACTCGACCATATGATCGGCGATATGAAGCGCCCGCTCTACATCCTGTTGGGCGCAACCGCGTGCGTTCTGCTGATCGCCTGCCTTAACGTCGCCAACCTTCTTGTCGCACGCACCGCTGCACGCAAGAAAGACCTTGCCATCCGCACCGCCCTTGGCGGCGGATGGCTCCGCCTCATCCGCGAACGCCTCATCGAAAGCCTGCTTCTATCAGCTTGCGGCGGTATCGCCGGCATTGGATTCGCCAAGGTTGCACTGCTCTGGTTTGTAAGCGCACGCCAGGATATCAACCGCGTCGAGACGATTCACTTCGACGCCGCAGTCGCCGCGTTCATGATCGCAGTCACTGCCCTCTGCGCGCTGACCTCCGGAGTCGTCTCTGCGTGCAGTACCGGCCACAAGAAAATTCTCAACGCGTTGCACGAGTCATCCCGCTCGATCAGCGGTGCACGAGCAAAGACAAACGTCCGTCGTTTTCTGCTCTCACTTGAAGTCAGCCTGACAGTGGTCCTGCTCATCGGCGCCGGACTTCTGCTGAAGAGCTACGAACGCCTTCGTTCTACCGACATGGGCTGCCTTACGAAAAACGTGCTTACGTTGCACACCGGACTTCCCGATGCGCGATACGGACCCGCGGCGCGTGTGAACTTCTTCGACATGCTTCTCAACCGGATACGCACACTGCCTGGAGTCACTGCAGCGGGATTTGTCGATATCCTTCCCGGGCAAGGCTATATAGACGACAGGAGCTTTCACATTGTCGAACACGCACCACTGCCGCAAGGCAAAGGGATGTTCGCTCTCGGCCGCACCGCCGACCCCCGATACTTCGAAGCAATTGGCATTCCGATCCTTCACGGGCATACGTTTAATCCATCGCTCCGCTTGAACAACGCCAACGAAGTTGTCGTCGACCAGTCATTCGTCGACGCCTTCCTCCCCGGAGAAGAGCCGATTGGCAAGCACATCCAGACCAGGACCGCACAATACGTGATCGTCGGCGTCGTGGGCACCACCCGCTTCGAGGTCGGCGAGAAACCCCTCCCCACACTGTATTTCTCGGTCAAAGCAGGCAATCAGCCCTTCGGGACCATCGTGATTCGCTCTAACCGAGACGTCACGCAATTCGCTTTGCCGATAGAGCGCATCGTCTCCGCCATGGATCCCGACCTCGTCGTCTCCGACATTCTCACAATGGATCAGTTGCTGGGCAAATCCACCCTCGACGAGAGCTTCAACACAATTCTGCTGGTCGCCTTTGCAACCCTTTCCCTGCTGCTCGCCGCCGCGGGACTCTTCGGGGTTCTCTCCTACGTCGTCGCGCAGCGAACGAGCGAGATCGGCATCCGCATCGCACTTGGTGCGCAACGGGAACAAGTGCTGCGGCTGATGCTGGTGGATGGAATGTGGCCCGCACTCTTCGGCCTTGGCCTGGGACTCGCGGCGAGTCTTGAATTAGTGCGGCTGCTGCGCACCATGCTCTACGAGACCCAACCGCTCGATCCTGCAGTCTTCGCCGGTGTTGCAGGGATACTGCTTGCGGTCGCGGCTATCGCCTGCGTACTCCCCGCATGGCGCGCCTCCCGCCTCGACCCCATGCAGGCACTGAGAACCGAATAGTGGCGCCTCCCGCTTCAATCGCCAAAAGCCGCCAAAAGCACAACCGGCGCGGAAAGTTACTCTCCGCGCCTGTCGTGCACTGTTCACTGCAGGCTGCTTTATTGCGCCACCGGCGCCGCCGGCGCGG
Source organism: uncultured Acidobacteriaceae bacterium (assembly GCA_963774175.1). Classification (GTDB taxonomy): domain Bacteria; phylum Acidobacteriota; class Terriglobia; order Terriglobales; family Acidobacteriaceae; genus Telmatobacter. Next base: position 23,854 of record CAVZDT010000019.1, on the reverse strand, counting down.
CCTTTGGTGCTCTCAAGTGCGGAACACTCTGCGACGGCGTCCCTGAAACCGTCGGAGCAGGAGGCGGAGTTTCGTCGCCCCGCTTGATGTGAATATCGCCGTTATCCGCGATCACCATCACCTTCGGCCCACCCGCACCGATCGTGCCGCTTACGGTTTTGCTCTCGTCGCCACTCACGGCCAGAGGGAAATCTGAAACAACATCGCCATTCTTCGTATTGCCACTCACCGTCGCCGACGCATTCGGAGGTAGCGTCACTTCCACGTCGCCCTTCAGGTTTCTTGCCTCGACCGCGTAGTTTCCGGCCGTCTCCACCGCGATCTGGCCGTCGCGATCCTCAACATAGCTGTCGCCGTACACCTGGGTCAGATCCACATCTTTCGAGTGCGTCGTCACGCGGACCTGCCCCTTGGCCTGCGTCACCCGCAGGTTATCGGGATTCAACGTCAGGTCGCCCGGCAGCGAAGCCACGTCCATGTCCGTCACCGAAGTGTGCACGTGTATCGCACCGCTCACGGTTTCCATGTGCACGTCGCCAAACAGTTCCCCGTTGATCGTAACCTTACCGTTGATCTCCGACAGCGTCACATCGTTGCAGTTCCCTTCGGCCGTGATATCGCCGTCTATCTGATGTGCGGAGAAATCTCCCTTGTCTGTCGAGAAATGCACCTGCACCGATCCCTTGATCACGCTCAGGTGCACATCGCCATGGGTTGAGTTGATCGTGAGTCCGCCATTCAGGTTGGCGGCGGTCACGTCGCCATGACCCGAGTGCACCGTCACGTGCGCGCTCTTCGGAACCGTCACGGTCAGGTTCAGCCGGCCGCTGTTGTTGCTGTCTGACTTCACCAGCACCGCACTGCCGCTCACCGTCACGTGCGCCTGTTCCGCGTCGAATATCTTCTTCGCTTCGTCGTCCGAGCCCGCAAACGCCACCTCGTGCGCCTGCACCTCGATGTTTGGAGAATCGCCCGCCGTGATGCTCACATCACCGCGCGGATTCTCAATCTGCACCGCTGCATCCGAGGGAATCTGGACATTCATCACCTGCTGATCCAGATCGTGCTCGGGAAGCCCGAACATGTTGAAGAAGTCGCTGTCGTGGTCGCCCCAGTCGGCTCTCCACGGACCCCAGTAGCCCCGCGTCCAGCCTGACGCAGCAAGTCCGATCAGCGCGAGCAGAATCAGGACCCCCACAAACCCCGTGCCCCGGCGTACCGGTGTTTCACGCTTCAAATCCAGCGCCCACTCGGCCAGCAGGGCCAGGCCCGCCGCAATCAGCATCAGCGGCCACCATTTGCCGTACCAGGTCCAGAAGTTCGCCGAGCTGATGTGCCCGGAGTAAATCAATAACCACACCACGCCGATCGCAACCAGGATCAGTGGACCGACAACTGACGGCACTCGCGGCCCGTATGCGTGATGGTATTGCGCCCTGTAGGCGTACTGCTGCGCCTTCCAGGCGTCGCGCTGTGACCGCCACGCGGCTTTCTGTTGTTCGCGATATACCCGCCATTGTGTGCGCGGATCGTATCCGCCCGGCGGAACATTCGGAGGCACGCTGCTCATGACTGTCCTCCCTCAGGCCCTTTCCCATAGTCCGGCCCTCCAGCAGGAACAATCGACGTGCCTTGCTGGGATTGCGCAGTTCCCGCGGCGCCCGGGTTCGCCGAAGCGCCATATGGATAGGGAGTGCCCGGATACGGCTCGTCGCCTGCTGCTGCCAGCGCCGCACGCTCGGCCAGCTTCATCACTCCGATCAAAATCAGAAGCAGTGGGAAAAACAGGCTCCAGAAATCGACAAGGCCAGCTTCATGCAACAGCAGAACCGTGCCGAGCAGGAGCAGGATTGCCGGCCACCTCATTCGGTGGATCAGGATATAGCGGTTCATTGCTGACCTCCTTTCGAGTCTTCCAGCCGCCTGACCACCAGCCACACTCCCAGCGCGATAAAGATCAGCGGCCAGAGGAACTTGAATACATGTTCAGCCAGGATTCCCATCTGGTTCAGCAGGAGGATCAATCCGAATCCAATCAGGATCAGCGCGCCAATAGGCTCCTTACGGCGCCAGAATACCGGTGGCACCGGCGGCACTGGCGGTACTGCCGGATCCACGTATCCCGCCGCGGTCGGCGGCGTGTATGCCGCCTGGTACTGTGCATACGGCGTCTGCTGATACCCGCCCGCGCTTGCCGCCGGCGGTGCACCTCCCATACCGGTCGCACCCGGCTGTCCAGGCATTCCCGGCCGGGCCTGCGGCCCGCCCAGGTTCAGCCAGTTGCCGACTTCGTTCAAGCCCAGCGGATCCGGCAACGGCTGGCCCTCGCGGATCGCCTTCGCCGTGTGGTACGCCTCAAATGCCTGATACAGAACCCACGCCGGAATGAACAGCCCGAACAATCCATAGTGCGTCGTGATGCTGATGATCACGACAAAGATCACCACGTGAATCAGTCCCTTGAAGTATTGCCCGTTGTACATCGCGCCCACGCCGGGAATAATCCCGAGCACGGCTGCCGCCGAAGGATTTGGCCCACTCGAAGCCGCGACAAACGGTTGCTGCGCGTTTTGCCATGCGAAGAGGCACGGCTCGCAAAGAATCTGCCCATTCCCCGCATTGCGCACGCACGCCGTGCAGAGCGCTTTGCCGCAGTTCTGGCAATATGCCGTTGCTGCCACTCCTTGGTGATTTACGCAGTCCATACTGTGCTCCCTTCCCGTATTGCCATGCCGATCTCGGGGACCCCGACGACGATCAGTCGTTGAGGCGTAGAGCCGCCAGGATGCGCGGGCCCGCTTCCCAGCCGACAAATCATCGTCGATTGGATGGCGGGCAAGCCTTCAAGCGTAACGGAAGTCTCCAGGTAATCCGGATCCGCCAGCGCCGGCGCCCCAGACTGCTGGGGCGGATCGACGCGGGATCCGCCGTCTTTATGGTTAGGGCTTTGTTTTGACTCCCCCGGCATCACCGGCTGAGTCTGCTGTTGCGGCTGTGCATTGCGGCGAAGTTCCCGCATCCGCGATTCCACCTCATACACCAGCCGCAGGTGATCGTAGTAGCGAATGATCGGCGTCGACGCCATCGTCAGCCGCCGCTCCATAAATGAACGCACTGCCGTCGGCCGCAGATTCGAAAGACGGAAATCCGTCAACCGAACACCAGTCATGTTCAACGTGAGCGCGATCGAGAAAAACGCCATCGCCGCGGTCATCAGCAGCCGCGGCTCGGCAAAGCGGCGAATCCGCCCCATCAATCCCGGCCGCTGCCATGCAGCCAGCGGCATGGGAACCACGTTGCCCGGCGTCGCCAGCTTGTACTCCGAAGTATGCCCCGGACCGGTCTGCGCCAGAATCTTATCCAGCAGACCCTCCGGGACCTCTGGTTCCGGGCTTAGAAACTCCAGCCACTCCCGGCCCTGCCGGGCTTCCTCAAACAATGCGGTGCATGCCGGGCAGACAGCCATGTGCGAGGAGAAGGTCGCCTCATCCTCCGGCCGCAGGAGCCCGTCCAGAGCGTCGGCCAGGAGGGTTTCCCAAAGCCCGCAAGCTGGAGAGTTCGGAATGTTTCCGCGGTCTGCCATCACATCACCTCCCGCTTATTACGTTCCAGGAGCCTCGCAAGTTCCGCACGGCCCCTGCTGATGCGGGATTTAACCGTCCCTTCCGGTATGCCCAGCACCTGGGCAATTTCTTTGTAATCCATGTCCTGTAAGTCCCTTAAAATCACTGCTTCGCGAAGCTCAACCGAAACCTTGGCCAGCGCCCCTTGCACCATCTTGGCCAGTTCCTTCTGGGCCGCCTTTTCATGGGGTGAAGGTCCGCCCGCTTGCAGCCGGTCAATTGGCCGCAATTCGTCGGTCTCTTCCCAGCCGGCGTCCAGGGAGTCCGTGGCCCGTTGGTTACGGGTGCGGCGGAAATTATCCACAAGCAGATTGCGGGTCATGGTCGTAATCCACACCTGCAGACTGCCCCGCGTAGTATCAAAACTGCTTAGATTGGAATAAATCTTTAGGAAGACGTCCTGCGTAAGATCTTCAGCGTCAGCATTATTTCCCGTAAAACGATAGCACAGCCCATAGACACGCCGGTGGTGGGTGCGAACCAGTTCGGCCCATGCTCCAGAATCCCCGTCCATGCAACGGCGGACAACTTGGCACCAGTCGATCTCCAGCGGTCTCACCTCTCCGCTCATCGGGCGGGCGTCCGGCGTCATTTTCTTCGCTTCCTGACCGTGGCGGGCAATCGGCGTCCGTGGCGTCTCGTCCAGCTTGCGCGGGGTACCCGCGAACAGGCCGGAACCCTGCGGCTGGCTCGTGGGGCGCCCCTTGCCCCGGGATGGCACCTTCGGCGCCACCAATCCTGCCACGCTCCAGCTTAATGTACCCGCGCATGCCATGGAGGCTTATACGCATCATTTTGTTGCGCGGTTCCCATTTACCCACCAGCGCACAATTCTCTGGCCCGGGCCCGGCAGAAACCGGCGGACACTCCACGTCCCGTAACCTTTTCTCTTCAACTCCATCTCAAGAATGCGGCCTGAAAACAACGGTCCTGGAGAGTCCATGCCTGACTTACGCTCGTCCCACAGGGTCTTCCTTACGTGCTTGCTTGCGCTCGCTCTTTGCGCTGGATGCCACGCGGCCACCAACGCTCCCGTCCCTGCCGCTTCCGCGGATACACCGCTCGCGAAGGCTCCCGGTAAGCAGACCGCGGTCTTTGCAGGAGGGTGCTTTTGGGGCGTTCAGGCCGTCTTTGAGCGCGTCAAAGGCGTCGTAGACACGACAGCCGGATACTCCGGCGGATCCGCCAGCACCGCAACCTACGACCAGGTCACCACAGAAACGACCGGCCACGCCGAATCGGTAAAAGTCGTCTACGATCCTTCGAAGATCACCTACGGGCAACTCCTCCGCATCTTCTTTTCCGTCGTCCACGACCCGACCGAGCTCAATCGCCAGGGCCCCGACGTCGGCACCTCTTATCGCTCCGCCATCTTCTACACCAGCGAAGATCAACGCCGAATCGCCGTCGCCTACATCGCCCAACTCGACGCTGCGAGGGTATTTCCCAAACCGATCGTCACACAGGTCGTTCCCCTGAAGGGCTTCTACGACGGTGAGTCCTACCATCAGGACTACGCGCTCCACAATCCTGACAACCCCTACATCCAGGTCTGCGATCGCCCGAAGATCGGCGCTCTCAAGCAACAATTCCCAGAGCTTTTCCAGGACTACAAAGGCAGATAGCCGACCCGCATCGTCGCAGCAAGAAAGCGGGCCAACGATGGACGTCAGCCAAGCCAACTATCGAGCTGCTTGGGAGGTCTACGAATCTTGTCTTGGAGCGAGAAGCGGGCTTTGATCTTATTAACACCGCGCAACGAGATGTTTTTCATCTTGAATCTCGCTACGCTCTCAACTGAACAGAGAGATGAGTTGCGGGCCATGGTTGCCGCCGCATTACCGCAGAAATAATTTGTCAGTGCCGCCTACCCGCGCGCCAGAAGGAACTGATGCCGAGGTAGAGAAAGATCACGATGATCACGGCTGCGGATAAAAACGTGCGATGATCCGGTCCCTGCTGCCAACATGCGCGGGTGCGCCACAGAACCGGAGCGAACACCAGAACCGGGAGCAGGAAGAAGACCCCGACAACCTCGAGCCAGATTTTTCCGCCGACGGTGCGGAAAGGCTTGAAGAAAACCGGAGACGCCACGGCCCACTCCGCGCGTAGTCTGTCCCGCGACGCGGCCGCGTGCGGCGGCTCCGTGGGCGGTAGGCGGCTGAGCCGATGCGGACTCGCGCGCCGGCTCCCCCATGATGACCTGACCGGCCATGCGTCCGGCGACGCGCAGCCCGACGCCCAGTACACGGCCGATGAATTCAGGTCTCACTTCGATACCATCTCAGCAATCATCCAGAAGGTTCCCGCCTCGCCCTCGGATACCACTCCAGCAACGAGTGACCTGTTGCTGGGGCCCCAGATATGATGGTAGCAGCGGCAGATTCCGCGAGCCTCTGAGCATCCAAGGGTGAATGCCAGTTGCCGGGGGGCCGTTTCGCGAAGTAAGGTATATAAATCACTAGCCGCTCTCCGCGCCATTCCCCGCGCTGGCCGCTGCCGGAGGTAAATCTGTGACATCTCGCCTGCGCGAACTGATCCAACAACTTGGAGAGGCTATCCATGAGTCCGTTATCGAGAGCGAGCAGATCGCCGGAGTCGTGCAGGATATTCGCAAGCACGGGTTCGATGTGCTGCTGATGCTCGAGGCCACCATCGGGCTGAACGAGGTCTCGAAAGACGCCGAGGAACGCCGAAGCCGGCTGCCGAGGGCGGCGAAGCTGGGAATTCGTTCACCAAGAACGATGTGAACTTCCTGCGGTCGCTGCGGATTTCGATCGAGGGTGAAGACGACGACGAGACCAGCGACGACCACCGAATGCGACTCGGAAGTGACCGGCCGAATCTGCGACTGTCCGGCTAGCTGCGCCAGTGGAGTTCTACGGGGCCGTCCAGCGGATGTTTTCCGGTGCCGTCCAGGCGCGCCTGCTTCAGCGCGAAATACCACTTGGCGGGCTTGTCGGCGTCGTCGATGAGCATGAGGCTGGGATTGTGCTTCAGGCCTTCGGCCTGCTGGATCATCGTCTCCTGATCCTGGCGGACGAACTTCGCACCGAAGAACTTCGCGATCGGCGTGAGGAACGGGACGTCAGTAGAAGACGTTCCACGCGGCGATCACGTCGATGCGGCAGGTCGAGGCGGTCACCGGCGTGACGGTGGTCAGCGATGAGAACCACTTGTCGCCGCAGCGGATGATTTCAGTGCGGCGGTTGGGCAGCATGAAGTCGATCGTGGTTTCGACGGGCTGGCCGTAGACGCCGAGCAGCTTGTAGGGCGCGGAGTTGCCGCTGGGCGCGTGGGCGCTCATGCGGAAGCCTTCCGGGATGGGCTCGAAGCGCTTCGTCTTCTCGCGGATGCTGGCGCGCGAACGCCACCACCATGCCTGATGGACGAAGGGGCCGTGCGCCGGGTCCATCAGGCCGATGATGCCGTGGTCGACGTTGCAGGGCAGGTCGGCGGTGAGGAAGGCGGTGCGATAGCGCGCGCCGAACTTCGCCAGCTCCGGAACCGGCTTCGCGCTCGGCGAATCGCCTTTCGGCCTGATCCGGGGCCGGGCAACAAAGACCCACGCGTGGCCGTCGCGCTCTTCGCAGGGGAAGGCGGTGGCGTAGATGCGGGTGGCGTCGAGGTGGTCGTGGCTGGAGAGCGATGGAATCAGCTCGCAGCGGCCGCTGCAGGGCTCGAACTCCCAGCCGTGGTAGCGGCAGGTGACGCGATTGCCGTCGAACCAGCCTACGCTGAGCGGAATGCCGCGATGCGGGCAGCTGTCGCGCATGGCGAAGACGCGCCCATCGGAGCGGCGGCCGAGCACCAGCGGAATCCCGAGCAGCATCGCCGTCGCCAGCTTGCCTTTGCGCAGCGTGTCGGTGCGCAGCGCCGGGTACCAGTCGTCGTAGATCAGCGTGGCGCTGGGCCCCTGGATCGGGACTCCCGCTTCGGTTGTGGTCAACAGCGGCATTTGGGTCAAAGGATAGCAGTTGCCCGTGCCATCCGGCCCTGCCTTAAGCTCAGCTAAACTGATCTCAGTGACGCCACACGCAATCGCTTTCGCCGTGGAGATCGGCACCACGGTTCTGGCCGTGGCAGGAATGGGTTATTTCCTCGCGGCCATCGTAGCCGCGCACGTTTTCCTGTCTGCGCGCCGTGCCCCACTCGCGCCTTTTGCCCCTGGCGTCTCCATTCTCAAATCGCTCAAGGGCCTCGATCCCGGCATGCTCGAAGCGTTTCGCAGCCACTGCCGCCAGAATTACGCCGGCCAGTACGAACTCCTCTTCGGCGTTTCGTCAATCGACGACGCGGCCGTCCCCGCCGTTCAGCAACTCCAGGCTGAATTCCCCGAGCGTGCCATCCGCCTCATCGAGTGTCCCGCGCGCCTCGGTGCCAACGGCAAAGTCAGCACACTGGCGCAGCTTGTCCCGCACGCACACTATGAATTCCTCCTGGTCAACGACTCCGATATTTCTGTCTCCCCGCATTACCTGGAGCGCGTAATGACGCACTTTGCGCCGCCGCAGCCGAGCCCTCGATCACCAGCCTCCCCGGGCCGTCGGTCTTATTACCGCGCTCTATCGCGGACGCGCGCACGGCACGCCCGGTTCGCGCCTCGAGTCTCTCGGCATTGCCACCGATTTCATGCCCAGTGTCCTTGTCGCCCGCATGCTCGAAGGCGGACTTCGCTACGGGCTCGGATCCACGCTCGCCGTCAGCCGCGACGCCCTCCAAAGCATCGGCGGCTTCGAAACCCTTGTCGACCATCTTGCCGACGACTACGAACTTGGCGAGCGCGTCTTCAAAGCCGGATACCGCATCGCAATCTCTTCCGACGCGGTTGAAACGAGCGTCCCAGCTTATACCTGGCGCGGCTTCTGCGACCATCAGCTCCGCTGGCTGCGGACCGTTCGTGACGCGCGTCCCGGCGGCTATGCCGGCCTGCTTTTCACCCAGGGATTCACCTTGGCTCTCCTCAACGTTCTCGCCAGCGGATTCAGCCCTCTCAGTCTCTGGCTTCTCGCCCTGACCTTCTTCCTGCGCCTCTCGCTGGCCATGACCGTGGGCGCACAAGTTCTCGCGGACCATCAGGTGCTTCCCACCCTCTGGCTGCTACCGCTGCGCGATGTTGTGGCCACTTGCCTCTGGATCGCCGGCTTCGCCTCCAACACCATCGTCTGGCGCGGCGAGCGCTTCCACGTGCAGAACGGCAAACTCAACAGGGTCTGATGGCGGTTCGCCGCAGATCAGGACGCCGCCTCCCTGGTGAACCTTGGAGGCAAAGCGCGCGATCCCTGAAGAGTTGACATGTTGCTGATGCCGCTTCCAAGCCGTTTCGTCCCTGCTCACACGCATTCCGCAACAGATTCACAGAATCCCGCTATCGCCTCAAGGAGACCGTCTGCTAGATTTGCCGTCATGCGGCCTCCGCTTCCATCCCCTCCCCCCAGAACCGAAGGGCCGCCTAAAAGGAGAGATCCGATGCACATCCCCTCACGCCTTGCCGCCTGCTTTCTGCTCTGTTGCGCGGCAGCCGCAGCACCCTCTTTTGCTCTTGCACAGGAATCCGCCGCCCCCGCGAAACCCGCTGTTGGCACACCCCAGGCGCCCTCCCTGATCTATGGAAAACTCCTCGGCCTGATGGAGAAGGAGTTCGTTTCCGCCGCGGAAGCCATGCCCGACGACAAGTTCGACTTCGCACCGCCCGCCTCGGCAGGTGACTTCAAGGGCGTCAGAACCTTCAGCGGCCAGCTCAAGCACGTCGCGGAGGCCAACTACTTTTTCTTCGGCGGCAATATGTCGGAGGCTGACGGGAAGGCAAAGAACGACGCCATTGAAAAACTGACCACCAAGGCCGACATCCTGCAGGCGCTCAAGGACTCCTTCACACTCGCACACAGCTACGTCGACGGAATCACGCCTGAAAATGCCTTCGTCACCACCGAACACGGCACGCGTGCCGGCATGGCATCGTTCGGCCTCGCCCACATGATGGATCACTATGGCCAGATGGTCGTTTACCTGCGAATGAACAGCATCATTCCGCCCGCCAGCCGCGACAACAAGTAGCCTGTCTCTTTGCATCCTCGCCGGGCGTCGGCGAATCTTCCCCTTTACACGATGGAAGATCGCCCGCCCGCTCAGGACCGCCGAATGCAAAGCCTGGCGCGCAGAATCGCTCCTGACATTGGCTCACTGCTGACGGATCGCGGACACCGGGTCGACTCCCATTGCCCGGCGCGCAGGGAAATAACAAGCCAGCACCGCAATCAACCCAAGCATCACGACCACCGCGACCACCGTCATCGGATCGGTCGCGCTGACGCCGTACAGCATACCCGCGATAAAGCGCGTCAGGCCGAAGGCCAGCAACAGTCCCAGCGACAAGCCCCACAACCGTCAGCCGCACCCCCTGCATCAGCACCAGCCGCAGCACATCCGCGCGCGATGCACCGAGGGCCACGCGAATTCCGATCTCATGCGTACGCAGCTGCGTGCGGTACGCCACCACGCCGTAGATTCCGGTCGCCGCCAGAATCAGCGCGATCACTGCGAACATCCCCGCAAACGTACTTGCCATGACCGCAAAGATGCTCGACATCTGCGTGGTCTCGTGCATCGTGCGCACATCGAACACCGGCAGACGTGCCGTCGATCTGGTGAATCGCCTGCTCCACCAGGCCGGACGCCATATCGGCTGGATTGCCCCGCGTCTTCACTTGCACGGTCGACTTCGCTGTCCGGCTCCTGGAAGTAGCTCATGTAGACCATCGGTTCCGGCAGTTCGTTCATGAAGTTGTGCTTCGAGTTCTTCGACCACGCCCACAACCGTGAATGGATGGCCCCAAATATAAGCTTCCGGCCCAGCGGATCCTGTCCCGGCCAATACCGGTTCGCCGCGGTCTGATCCACAACCACCACGCGGGGCGCTGTATTCGCTGTCATCCGCGTGAAAAGTCGCGACCCTCAAGAATCGGGATTCCCAGTGTCTCGAAATACTTCGACGTAACATCGGCTCTGCGCAGTTCGAGAGATTCGTGCGGACGCGGAACATACCCCTCGGGATACGCATCCACCGTTTTGCGATTGAAGTTGAAAGGAACCCAGTCTGTAAGCGATGCAACCGTAACCCCCGGCAATGCCGCGACGCGATCAAGAATCTTGTGCCGAATCGACGCGCTTCCTCATCCGGGTAGCCCGCGATGTTCAAGCCCACCGAAGCGGTGAGGATATGATCCTGGTCAAACCCGGGATTGGCAGAGCTGATGTTTCGGAGCGTGCGCAGAAAAAGTCCAGAGGTCACCAGGAGCGCCAGTGAAAGAGCAATCTGCGCCACCACCAGCCCGCTGAGCAGACCGGCGATTGTGCGACCCGCCGGATACGCTCGCCGACTCTTCCTTCAGAGCTTCGGCGGCGGGCACGCGCGACGACCGCAGTGCAGGAAACGCCCCGCAGATAACGCTCGCCAACACCGAAAGCAGCACAATGACAATCACAACGTTGTGATCCATCGTGCCGTTCAGGACAATTGGATTTGAGTTGGGCGGAATGAAGCGGCGAAGCTCTTTGCCGTCCACGAGGTCAGCAGATACGCCAGCGCGCCGCCGGCAAGCGAAAGGAAGAATCCCTCCAAGCACCATCTGCCGGACGAGCTGAATCCGTCCCGCACCCAGCGATTGCCGTATCGCGATCTCGCGGCGCCGTGCGACGAAGCGCACCAGGGCCAGGTGGCCACGTTGGCGCACGTCAGCAGCAGCACGACTCCTGCAATGGCCAGAAGAATCGGCAAGGACTTGAAGCCATGTAGACATTGGCGCCAAACGGCGACCGCCACATCGGATCCAGCGTGATCGGTGTTCACGCCCAGATGATCGTTCGGATACGCGGCCACAATCTGCCGCATCAATCGCTTCAGGTCCTCCGTGGCTCGCTCCCGGCTCACGCCCGGTCGAAGCCTTCCCAACACGTTCAGCATAGTTAGGCTGCGATGCGGTAATCTCGCCATCGCTTCGTTCCCAGGATTGAGCGTCAGCCACGCATCCTGCCGAATGCCGGGCATCGCTCCAATGAACCCTTCCGGCGCCACGCCGATCACCGTCGCCTGATGCCGCGCAATCTCGATCGACTTGCCCACGATGCCGGGTCGCTCCCATACCGCGTCTTCCACAAGCGAGTAACTCAACACCACGTAGGGCAACGCCGCTTTGCAGTCTCTTCTTCACGGCAGAAAGAACCGGCCCAGCACTGGCTTGATCCCAAGCACGTCGAAGAAATTCGACGACACGTTCGCCACATAGATCCGCTGCGGATGTTGCGTCGCCGGTCAGCGTCAGCCAGTCATGGTGATAAGCCAAGGATCCCGCTGAAGGTCTGGTTGCTGCTCGCGCAGATCGCGGTAATCCGGATAGGACAGCGGCGGCGAAGGCGAGATATTCCATTGCCCCCGCATCACGCTCACCAGCCCGCTCGTATCCTGTGCCCCGGAATCGGGTGCAGCATCGTGCCGTCGATCCAGCTGAAGACCGTGCTGTTGGCGCAGATCGCCAAGGACAGCATCAGCACTGCGGTAATTGTGAATCCCGGGCTCTTGCGCAGTTGCCGCAAGGCAAAGCGAACATCCTGAAGCAGTCCAGTCATGGACGCCTCCTCAAGGAACTTTGCTCTTGGGGAATAAGAGTAGTTGCTATGGTTTTTGCATGCAGTGCGCCAAAGCACGAGTCTATGCAAAGAGATTCTTTATCAATGACTTGCAGCGAGACCTTTGTGCGCAACCGATAGCGGACTTTGTCCGCTCCTGGAGAAACCGTCCGGTATCGCACAGCCAGTTTTCCCAAAATGCGATCTGCATCACATTGCGAATCAATTTCCGGTGATCTTCGCACCTCGACGGGCGTACCATCACTTATTCTCTTCTCAAGCTCGTCTGCAGATTTTGGGAAGGCAGGAAAGGGCCGCCGAATGCAAGCCTCCGGCCAAACCGACACTTCTTCATCCGCGGCGCCGCTCAACCCTCCCAACCGGCGCGTGTACGACCTTCGCAACGGCGAAAAATCCTCCGATGCCTTTTACGCTGTGCTGGGCGTCTTCGCCGATCAGACCCTTGCAGCCATCGAACGCCGCGCTGCGCCGCTTCTCGATGCCTATGTCAACCATATCCAGACATTTCTCGCGGAAGCTCCGCGTAGCCGTGGCGAGTATGCGATCGAGTTCCTCACGCTCGGGATGGTCCTCAGACGCTACGAGGGCGCCGCGGAAAAAACTCCTCGATGGATCGCTGAAATCGCGCGTCAGCTCACCTCGGCACGAGAACGCTCACTCAAGGCCAAGCCCGTCGTCGACTGGGTGCGCGCGGGAATAGCCCGATACTCCCTGGCTGCGCATGTCGGCCGAAAGGCCAGGAAACACGGCAGCGCTATAGAACGCGTTTCCCGGCTCATCGACTGGATGAACGCTACCGGCGAATTCAAGCAAGAAGCAATGCGGCTCAACAACTGGCGCAGCTTTCTGGCTGAGCTGAGACCCGAAAAGGCAACCTATTGGTTGCATGCCGCAATTGAGCTCCTACAGGCCTTCGAACGCGACGCCGACACTGCCCTCGGCGCTTACACGCGCGGCGTTGCCGAATATGTCGCCCGCGAACACTCGCGCTGGCGCTGGCGCGAAGACCTCCTGATGTGTGGCAAACCGGCTGTCGAGTACCACCTGAACATGCTCGCCGCCGAAGTCATGAACCGTGGTCTGCGCGAAGATTTCGTGCGCACGAAGGAGAGGGTCGTTCTGCTGCCTGCCTGCATGCGTGGATGGCGGAGCCGAACATGCAAGGCGCACATTGACGGCGTCGATATCACCTGCGCCGCCTGCGATCCCGACTGCGCGGTCAACCGCATCACACGCGAGATGCGTCCCCACGGCATCCACGTTTACATCGTGCCGCACATCAGCGGATTCAGCCGCTGGCTCTCCCGCTGGCAACACACCGGCGCGGGCGTCACCGCCGTTGCCTGCATCCTCAATATCCTCCCCGGAGGATTCGAGATGCGCGCACGTGGCATCCATTCTCAATGCATGGCCCTGGACTTTCCCGGCTGCCGCAAACACTGGGATGCGAAGGGATTTCCAACCGCGGTCAACGCAGACCGGCTGATCAGGATCGCCGCCGCGCCGCAAGCATGACCCGGTCTTCATCGAGAGAACCGATACAGGCCAGTCCCAGCCCGTGAGCGCGAACGAGCATCGAGCGAATCCGGAATCTCGACTTTCCAGGCTGCGGAAAACCTCGTGTCGAAGCCGTTTTGCAACAAGGGCACGGCTTTAGCCGGGCCGATAGAGCCAACAAAATGAGTCGGGGCTTCAGCCCCGGAGGGATGTTCTTCCCGCGTGGGGGTTGACTCCGATTTTTCACGCTTCGGAGGTTCAGCGATCGGAGTCATTCAATCCTCGTCGAACCACTGCGTCTCGACTATGACGTCGGATTGCTGTTTTGAAGGCCGTGTCTTTTCAAAGGTGCGAGCTTCTTCGCAGCCTGCTTTTACTCGTAGCGCAGGGCTTCGATGGGGTCGAGGTTGGCGGCCTTCCAGGCGGGATAGATACCGAAGATCAAGCCAATCGCGCAGGAGACGCTGAAACCTGTGACAACCCACACGGTCGACATGGTCGCGGGCAGACCGATGGGCAGGAAGTAGATGATCCATGTGAGCACGGCGCCAAGCGAGAATGCCGAAGATGCCGCCGAAGGCGCAGTGAGCGTAACGGCCTCCGTGGTGAACTGCAGCAGAAGCGCGCGCTTGGTTGCGCCGATGGCTTTGCGGACGCCGATCTCGCGGGTGCGCTCGGTCACGCTGACCAGCATGATGTTCATCACGCCGACGCCGCCGACCATGAGGCCGACGCTGGAAACGGCGATCATGAAGAGGACAAGACCGCCGGTGAGCTGAGCTCCAGAGCTTCGAGAGCGAATCGGGTCCGAAGATATCGAAGTTGTCGGGCTGCGTCGACTTTGACCTTGCGGCGAATACGCAGCACCTCGCGTATCTCTTCTTCGACCAGCGATTTGTTCTTCGGGTCGTCATACTTCACGCTGATGTACATATCCTTTAATTCGGGATACAGGTTATGAAAGACGCCAAGCGGGAAGAAGACGCCATTGTCCCCTGGGTTCTTGCCGGAGCCGAAGGGCTGCTTGCGCTTGTCCAGGACGCCAATCACGGTGAAAAGGCTGGAAGCAACATTTACATCTTTGCCGATCGGGTCTGCATCTCCAAACAGCTCTTCCGCCGTGTCGTGGGCCACGACGCAGACATGAGCGTGCCGCTGATCCTCGTCATCGGTCCAGAATCGACCCTCCTTCATGGTGAGTTCCGACACCGTTTCCAGCTCCGCAGTTGAACCCGCCAGGAATGCGCCCGACACTTTTTTGCCGTTGTACTTCACGTCTGACGTCGCCAACGTGGAAGGTCTGATTGACGTGCTGGTATGTGCCGTCGGCGGCGACCACGTGAGGCAAGGAGCGCAGTGCAAGCACATCATCGAGGTTCAGTTTTTTGCGGGTGAGCATCTCGGTAGTGGGCTGCACGCCGATCAGCGGCATGTGAAATACCCAGAAGACGTTGGAGCCCATCGAGGTGACCCAGTCATTGACGCGATTGTTGAGACCGGTGATGACAGAGGAGATGGTGATGACAGTGGTGACGCCGATGACGATGCCGAGAATGGTGAGTCCAGAGCGAAGCTTGTTGGTTCTCACGGTATCGAGAGCCATCTTGACGGATTCCCGCGTCTGTCCCCGTGGCCATGTCGTGCCTGGCTTTCTACGGCAGATTCAGAGTAATTATGCGCCGATTTCGAATTCGAACAGTTCATGATCACGTTCAAAGTTGATCCGCGAGTCGAGCCCGATGAAATCCGAACTCTGAACTAAGAACGATGAACTTTCCTCACTCGTACCGCAGCGCCTCGATCGGATCCAGATTCGCGGCCTTCCACGCGGGATAAATGCCGAAGATCAACCCGATGGCGCAAGAGACGCTGAAGCCCGTGAGCACCCACATGGTCGACATCGTCGCCGGCAGGCCGATGGGCAGGAAGTAGATGATCCAGGTGAGCACGGCGCCGACGAAGATGCCGATGACGCCGCCCACGGCGCAGAGCGTGACGGCCTCGGTGGTGAACTGGACGAGCAAGGTGCGCTTGGTGGCGCCGATGGCTTTGCGGACGCCGATCTCGCGGGTGCGCTCGGTCACGCTGACCAGCATGATGTTCATCACGCCTACGCCGCCGACCATCAGGCCGACGCTGCGAGACGGCGATCATGAAGAGAACGAGGCCGCCGGTGAGCTGATTCCAGAGCTTGGAGAGCGAGTCGGGGCCGAAGATCTCGAAGTCGTCGGGCTTGTCGACTTTGACCTTGCGGCGGATGCGCAGCATCTCGCGAATCTCTTCTTCGACCAGGGCCTTGTTCTTCGGGTCGTCGTACTTCACGCTGACCCACATGTCCTTGTCTTCGGGATGCAGGTTGTGGAAGGTGCCGAAGGGGAAGTAGGCCATGTTGTCGGTGGGATTCTTGCCGCCGCCGAAGGGCTGCTTCTGCTTGTCGAGCACGCCGATGACCGTGTACAGGCCGGTCTCGATGTTGACTTCCTTGCCGATGGCATTCTGCTTCGCCGAAGAGTTCCTCCCACGTGTCGTGTCCGAGGACCACGACGTGCTCGCCGCGCTGATCCTCCGCGTCGGTCCAGAGGCGGCCCTCAAGGAAGGTGAGGTCGGTGACGAGTCCGACCTGGGAAGTGGAGCCCTGCAGAATGGTGCCGGCAATCTTTTTGCCGTTGTACTTCACGCTGACATCGCCGACGCGGAACTGCGACTTGACGTGCTGATAGCCGCCATCGGCGGCGACCACATGGGGCAGCGTGCGCAGCGCGAGGACGTCGTCGATGTTGAGCTTTTTGCGGGTGAGCATTTCGGTGGTGGGCCGCACGCCGATGACCGGCATGTGAAAGACCCAGAAGACATTGCTGCCCGAGTGAACTGACCCATTCCTGCACGCGGTTGTTGAGGCCGCTGATCACCGACGAGATGGTGATCACGGTGGTGACACCGATGACGATGCCCAGGATGGTGAGTCCCGAACGCAGCTTATTGGCGCGAATGGTCTCAAGCGCCATCTTGACGGATTCGCCGGCTTGTTGTCCTCGCATGGGTTGCTCCGCAACAGTAGAGAAGTTGTCAGTTGTCAGTCTTCAGTTATCAGTATTACCAGCGTCCGGTCGAGTTCTGTCCATTGACTGAAGAAGCGAATAAATCATCTTTCCGATCTCTTGCGACAATTTCGAGGACTCCGCAATCCGGCTCTCAGAAACCAGCCCGAGGGACTTGGCAAGTTCCAGCTGCGTCTGTACCTCATACGTCGATCCCCGAGCGATACCGAGAAATTGTCGAAACTCTTTTGGGTTCAAGCGGCCGTGACCTTCAGCAATATTGCTCGGAATGGAGACGACAGAACGACGAATCTGACTTGTGAGACCGTAAACCTCTTCACGTGGAAAAGCTTTCGTCAGCTCGTAAATCTCAATGGCCAATTGCATAGACTTCTTCCAAACGACCAAATCTCGAAACCCATTTGACATTTCATGCTCTTCCTCTCGACCTCGCTGACAACTAGTGACTGATAACTGAAAACTGATTCACATTTCCGCCCTCAGCGCCACCACCGGATCCAGTCTTGCGGCTTTGCTGGCGGGGTAGACGCCGAAGAAGATGCCTACGCTGCTGGCCAGAAACAGGCCCAGAAAGATGGCCCACATGGTACCGCGGTCGGAAAGCCTACGAATACGGTGATCAGCTTGCCGACCAGCACGCCGAGCAGAATGCCGAAGATGCCGCCGATACCGACGCCAGCGAAGCGCTTTCAATGAGGAACTGCATCAGCACATCGCGCTGCTTGGCGCCCAGCGCCTTGCGCACGCCGATCTCGCGGGTGCGCTCGGTGACGCTGACCAGCATGATGTTCATGATGACGACGCCGCCGACGACCAGCGCGATGGAGCCGAGGCCGAGGACCACCCAGGCGAAGACGCCGAGCAACTGATTCGCGATGTCGAGGAAGGTGTCGTTGGTCTGGATCTCGAAGTCGTCGGGCTGGCCGGGCGTGTCGTGGCGGCGCGTGCGCATGATCACGCGGGCCTCGATCTTCGGCGCGAACCATGCCCTGGGAGCCGCCGGTGGCGCGCGCATAGATGTCCACCGAATCGTTGTAGCCGTAGATCTGCTGGTAAGTGGTGATGGGAATGGCGACCCAGTTGTCCTGCGACTGGCCCAGGGTTTTGCCCTGCCGGTCGCCCACGCCGATGATCGTGAACGGAATGCCGTCGACGCGGATCTCCTTGCCGAGCGGATCGCCGTCGCCGATCAGGTTGTCGACGATGTCGTAGCCGACGATGGCGTTGTGGAATGCATGCTCTTCGTCGGCTGGGGTGAAGCCGCGGCCGAGAGCGATGTCGATGTTGTTCAGCGACATCATGGAGGCGGTGTAGCCGCGCACGCCGGTGTTGTTGCTGGAGTGGCCGTTGTAGACCACGTTGGTGGACTTGGACAGCAGCGCGCCCACTTCGCTGCAGTCGGTCGCAGCCGTCCTTGATGGCCTCGTAGTCCTCGATGCGGATGATCTTGCGCTTCTGATAGCTGAAGTACTGGTCGGCGGAGAGAATCACGCTCGACATGCGGTTCACGGTAAAGACATCGGCGCCGTAGCCGGAGAGCTTGGTGGTGATGTAGCGCTTGGCGCCCTGCACGAGGGTGAGCACCATGATGACCGAGGCCACGCCCATCACCACGCCGATGAGCGTGAGAATGGAGCGCAGTTTGTTGCCCCAAAGGGATTGAAGCGCGAGTTTGAAGGCCTCGAGGATGCTCATGGATTCGGCTTCTTCTGCCTCGTGCGGTCCTGCTTCCAGTGTACGCAACGATCGTTCAATTCCGGAGTGACGGTACTTCGCCCAGCCCCGTGCCGTACGGCAGCCGATCAAGATTCGCCGCGATACTGATAGACGCCTGAGAGCGTGCGCGCCGCGACTCAGCACCATTTCTCTTACCAGACGGTACGCACGGAACGAGAAGGGCGACAGCCGGGTTCCGGATGATCACGCCGAGAGTCCATTCAGCCGCAATCAGGCGCCAAATAAGCTGCGCTCAAATCGGCCTTGGACTGGTGTTGCGGGCGTCCGTCACATTGTCCGGCTCATCGGTAAAGGATTTGCCGGCGTGGTAGGCGAATTTCTTGTCCTTTCCGTCGATCCTGCGGATAGCGTCCATCTGCGCCATCATCCCAGGTAACCCTTGCCTCGCCATTGACATACGCCCATTTGCCGTGGATTCTGTGCAGCGTCCGCCATGCATTCCCATCCTCATCGAGAGTGATGTAGAAAGTGCCGCCGGAGCCATCGCCCACCTCCCACTTGCCCAGGAAATGGCCGCGCGGCGGAGCTCCGGGCGGCGTGGGACCTGCGTCGGCAATCAAGGTCCGCCGGGAAACTCGATACGGGCCACGTCGGCCAGGTTGAATGTCTGTCGATGACCGTCTTTGAAGACGATCACGATCTGGCCGGAGCCGTTTTTGCCCGCACGGTTCTGGGCATTTCCGGAAATTTGAGAGAGCGAGAGCAGCGCACCCGCTGCGAAGAGCACGACTAACTTGCGCATCGACTTCTCCTTTGATTAGGGCGGATAGCTGCGATGGTCCAGACCCGCGACCCCATTATGTACGCGGTTCGCGCCTCGGGAGTTCCTGATCTTGTGGGAATTGCAGTGGAGAATGACGAGAAGAAAAGGGTAGCGTCGGTTTCGGCATTTGATAACTTTGGGCGGATGGTTGAGCGATTTTCGATTCGGCGCAAAAGGACTAGCATCAAAACTGCATATGGAATCCAAGCTGAGGCGGGTCTTGGTGATCGGCGCTGGAATGGCGGGCCTGACCGCAGCGCGGAAGCTGGCTGAGGCGGGGCGGCAGGTGCTGGTGCTGGAGGCTCGCGATCGCGTGGGCGGCCGCATCCGCACGATGCGCGACAAGGGCGAGATCGTCGAGTTGGGAGCGGAGTTCATCCATGGGCGACCACCGGAGCTGTGGGAGCTGATCCGCGAGGCCGGGCTCCAGACCTACGCGCTTAACGGCAAGGACGTCTGCCAGCGGAACGGCAAGCTGAAGAGAAGCCCGAGCCACATCTCTCCTCCACCGACCAGTTCTTAAAAAATATCATTTTTTATAATAAGGGGCCATCTTAGAACCTGACGTCAGTAAATAGTGGGGGAAGGGAGCGCGAAATGGAAAATCTAAGGATTCCCAGAATAAATGGACAAAATACGCATATCTTCTACTTTTAATTTTTAGAGAAGATAGTATTTTCAGTTTAGTCTGGGAGTCCTCGAATTTTCCGTCCCAGCGTCCCCCCCCCCGAGTATTTTACTGACTTCAGGTTGTGGCCCGTAATCTTTTTTTTCTTACCTGCGATAAAAACGTTTTCATCATTGGAATGAATAGATGCTTGAGATGTCCGCCATCCGCATTACAAAGCAACTCTCCTTGATCGAAATAATTCAGACCAAATTTCTATAAAGGATGATAAAAAAACGAAAATGTCATTGACAAATCTATTTATAACACATTCCTGTCACATTATAAAATGTGTATTCAGGAGGACAAATAGAAGTTGGGCATACATAGGTTGGGCATGTACCTAAAACAGACTATTTTTTCAAAGAAAAAAATCCGATTCTAAGTACATTTTTAGGTAAAATGGGGGGGGGGGGGGTAAAATTGAAAATTTTTAGCCCCCCTGCCGAGGTATGATGTGGGTTGATCTGGTCCAGCGTATTGGATGTGTACAATTTGCTGAATGAGCTTGACTCACCTTCTGAGCTTGAAGGTACTTCACAGATATATATTGAGGTTAATGAACATAACTGTGCGATCCAATTTCCCGAAGGGATCTTTAAAGCTATACAATCATTCCCCGAATCATTTGTGGGTTGACCTATAACATGCATATTTCTTGAGATAGTTAAATACCTTTGTCCCAATTTGTATAAGTAAAAGGCTTATTATCGTTCCATGCCCACGCTGGGGGCGACATAATTCGACTTCCTCCTATCCATATGTACTGAATGTTCGTATACAAGGAATTAATCGTTGCTAACATTATTTTACTCTCATTTATGGATCATGCACATATTACGCAATTTTTTCCCCTGTTTTTCTGGTTGGGATTTTTTGCAATTTTACAACACGGCAGGGCAAAGTGGGAAAAAATAGGGTCGAGTAAAAGTGAGGCGGAGCACGTTAATTTTGATATATTATTGTATAAAACGTGGAATTTTAGGGCGTACATTATTCCAAGAAAAAATTTCGCGCCACGCATATAAAATTTAAATTTCGCGCACAAAATTACGGTCGCGAATTTCACGACGCGCATTTCAAATTCAAATTTTGCGCCAAAAGAAAAATTCCGGACAAAGATTACACCTCATAAATTACGAAAACTCAGATTTCACGACAAAAATTACACGACAAAAATAATGCCTAAACTTTTTTTTATTTTATTTTTTTTAAAATAAGGCCTAAAACTTAAGACTCATAATGAAGAGACACCTAACTAAGTAAGTTTAAATCTATCGACCGTTTTTGTCATTTAAGCTTCTCAAATTCTAAATATAAAATTCTATATAAAATTCTATATATAAATTCTAAATATAATTTGGGTCATAAAATTAGGGTTATGGAATTTTTGTCCGGAATTTTTGGGCGTGTAATATTTGTCCGGAATTTGTGTTGTGAAAATCTTTGTCCGTAATTTTTGGCGCAAAATTTGAATTTTAAAATTTTCGTCGCGAAATTTTTGGCGCAAAATTTAAATTTGAAATGCATGTCGCGAAATTGTTGTTTCGAAATTTTTCCTTGGGATAACGGTCCGTACGCCAATTTTCAGGATTTCAATTTTCGAGGAAAATTTTCGGAGCTAGTATCGATTTGGGTCGGCATTGACCATGAAAAAAAATTCAAAAATTTCTTTTTCATGAAACATTATTTCTAGTGTAAAGTCGATTTTCGATGTTTGTTTTGCATTTTGAACCTTAAAATGTTTCCGGTGTTTTTATGTGAAAAATGTGACGAAAAATCACATAAGAATCACATTTTATTAACCTAAAAACCACCGAAAAGTCACATAAGGGTCAAAATGCAAAACAAACATCGAAAATCGACTTTTCAGGTGGAAATTACACTAGAAATGTTTCATGAAAAAAAATTTTTGAATTTTTTTTTATGGTCAATGTCGACCCAATTCGATACTAGCGAAGAAAAAACGGAAATCTGTTTTTTGAGAAAGACGAAAATTTTACCATTTCTTTCCGATCGGCGCACAGATCGTTGTTACGAAAAGTTGTTACGCGACACAATTTACCAGATTCAAATTTCGCGACACGAATTACGGACACAATTTTGGCGGGAAATTCAAATTCATTCAAAAAGCACGAATGTTTGAATGAATTTGAATTTCCCGCCAAAATTGTGTCCGTAATTCGCTTGTCGCGTAATTTGTGGCGCGAAATTCGAATCGGTAATGTGTGTCGCGTAACGGAGTACACTAATACTTTTTCTTGCAGAAAAAATACTTATTTTTGCAGTAAATTTTTGGCGGGAAATTCAAATTACTGAAGAAACTTGAAAAATTTTCAAGCTCCTTCAGTAATTTGAATTTCCCGCCAAAAATTTACTGCAAAAATGATCTTTTACTGTAAGAAAAAATAGTATGCAACAACGGTCAGTGTGCCTTCCGCGAGATCTTTTGAAATTCGATCAGGCGGGAAATTCGAATTGATTAAAATTTTCAATGAATTGAATCAAATTTGAATTTACGATGAAATTTGAAAAGAAATTTTGGCGGGAAATTCAAATTAGTTCAAAATTTTCTTACACTCACTTGAATCGAAAAGAGGTTGCAACTTTCGCGAGGCTATAACTTTCTAAAGCAACTTAAATCCAATAAAGCAATTTGATACAAAATGCGAAAACCAGAGAAATTTGGTAAATCAACATCAAATAAACGTAAAGAATTAGCAATCATTAAGAATATTGACCCATTTTAAAATTTAAACTTTAAGCGTGCATAATGACATCTACAATTTGGATGGCGTCAACATGCCGTTTTTCGAGGTCCTATCGCTAAAATAACATGTCCTACCCCTAAAATGAGGGGTGTTTTAGAGGGTAGAGCATGTTTGCAATAGGGCCTCAAAAACAGTCTTCCAACCAGTTAACGTCATGCAAATTGTGAGACGTCGTTTGCTGCACGACCCCAATAACTCTATGTGGTTGACCAAATTCTACAATTGACCACTCAAACGATTCGTTTCTTCTAGGGTCGATCATTCATAGATTTTTGATATCCGGCATAGACTTTTTAAAGATTGGGAATAAGTGCCGAAAAAATTGAAATCGAAAGAATCGGAATTTTCCCAAAAAACACCTTTTTTCGATGGAAAACGAAAAACGACCATATACACTATTTTATTTTTAATACGAATTGGTTTAGTGGTCAATTGTCGAAATTAGTCGAGCACATAGAAAGTTATTAAAGTTTAAATTTGTGTAAATACCAAATTTCCAAAATTCAATAAAAATTGAAGCGTTGTCGCAAAATTTTTTTCGTAGGCTTGTATCTTAGAATGTATAATGATTAAAAAAAATAAAAAATAGAATCGAGTTTCATTAGAAAATAAGTGCGAAATTTCAATTTTAGTGATGAGTAAAAAATGAGATTTTCCTCCGGACTTAGCCGAAATTTTTGATATTTTTCAAGTATCGCTCCAAATATGGAAATTTCGATCAATGAACACGATTTAACACCTGAATAACAATACGTTTTTGTCAGCACCATTTTTTGCCGTTTGCCGTGCTCATCGAAAACCGAAAAAAAAAAGTTCAAATATGTGCACGATCAGAAACCTGAAAGTTTAACTTACTTGTTAAAAACGAATTTTCAAATCCGTTACTAACGGAAGCTAAATGTCCATTATGATTGGTAACACAATCCGTCTCAGCGTCTATAAAAAGAAGACACGTGCGCAATAATTTTATAGCATCTGTCGGAACTCATTCCTCTCAATGATGGCGAGAGACAATCGGCATACAAATATGAAAATAAAAAGAGCCATATAATCAGAATTTGGAATTTCATAGTGGTGGTAATCCAAATATG
>CAVZDT010000018.1:0-162278 GCA_963774175.1 uncultured Acidobacteriaceae bacterium | reverse complement strand
CGGGCATCAACGTGACGAAAGCGCCGATTGTGCGCATTGCGGGACTTCGCCGTATTGGAAATCTACTGGATGTCCGACTACGATGATGCCGCGACGAGTTATCTCCCGGCCGTAGGGCGTTCCATCCAGTTCGGCGGGCGATTCGTGGACCGTCTGCAATGCGCTGCAGGGAGCGAGATAGAGCAAGGCATCGGCTTGATCGGCGAGGCTCAATGGGATGGCCGACGCGTGTCCTCCGGTGATCACCGGTTGCGCGGGAAGTTCGCCAACCCAGTTGCCGGCAAGCGGAACGATGACGGGCACAGGCCAGGAGTCGAATCGCCTGTCGACGTCTCCGCGGCTATCGATCGCATTGGTTCCGAAAACGACTAGATAGGGGTTTGCGCCATCCGCTCGAAGCGTGCGCTCGATGTAACCAGGCTCGAGCCTGGTTCTATCTACGGCCGGCACGGCTCGATGCTGTTGTATCGCAAGCTCATCCTGCAGTGCCTGATCATGGCCACGGAGAAAATGGCCGGCGCCCATGATGAGCAGAGCGCGGCGATGTTTCGCCAGCACTTCCGTCTTCACTACCTGCGCATACCACTGCTCACGCCCGGCTTCAAAAGGAGCAAGATCCGCGGATGTTTTGATCTGGTCCCAATCCGCCGGCGGACTTCCCATCAGCAGCCGAATCTGGTGACCGCTGCGATGCTGGAGGTTGGCTTCGCGAACGGCCTTGTCAAGCCATCCATACACCGGGGAAACCGGCTCGACGGAAGCGACCATATTTCGCCAGGATTTCTGCACTTCCTCGAATGGGATGTTGTCGCCGGCGACATAGCGATCGACGGTCTGCTGGTAGCGCGCGTTTCCGAACTCCACGACGATGTCGTCTACCTGACCGGCAAATCCCGGCGTGTTCACCAGCTTCGAGAGCCACTCATATTCCTGTTTGCCGTCGTGGGCTTCGCCGAGCATCACGATGTCGTGCGACTGGAAGAGCTGGTTCATTGCAGCGAAGGCGTTCACCGGCTGCGGCTGCGCGGAGAGAATTGGATTCGGGCCGTGCCCAACACTGGAATCCTGCGTTGCGCTCTGAGCGACTGCCGGTAGCGGAGCGGCCAGCGGTGCGACGTTCGCGGCGATGGGTTTTCCCTTGCTCGCGCGGATTGGAGGAACGGCGGATGATCTGGTCGGGGCTGTAGCGGCGACCGATGTGACGTGCGCCGATAGCGCGGTTGCGACCTTCGCCGGGGGCAGTTCGGATCCACTGCGGGACACGGCTTGAGGAGCGCCTTGACCGGTGTGATCGCCGGGATCTGGAATGGTGGGCTGGTTCAGTTTCTCGAGGACAGATTCGATGGGAGATTTCGGCGCGCCGGCACGCGTGAACGGCCGAAAGGGAATCGGGCGAGTCATCACAAACGCGAAAACAGCAATGAAGACGAATGCGAGAGTGGTGCCAGCAAAAATCGATTCGGGCAGCAGGGGCTCTTTCTCCAGAGCGCGGAAGGACGGGATTCCGTCAGCGTTGGCCGGGAGGGAGACTTCCGCTGGAGACGCGGCGGAGGTGCGATATGCATAAGGCAATCCGACGACGACATCGGCCAGCAGGTCAAACCAGAGACGGAGCCTGCGGAAGAGGCCGGTTTCGTCGCGAAGACGGTCGCGGTAGAGCTGGAGCATTTCCTGCTCGTATTGCTTCCGGAAGCGGGGAGGATACAGATGAAGCAGGCAGGCATATATCCGGTCAGACATAATCCCCCTTGAAGATCTTCCTGGCTCGAGCTACGCGCAGAAGATCGGCCAACCTGTCGGCTTCAGCACGTGCGAGCTTTCGCCCCGACGAGCTCAGGCGATAATAGCGGCGTCGTTCGCGATCGCTTGAAGCATCCACGCTGCGATCGACCTCCTCGATGAGGCCCTCCTCAAGAAGCGTCTGGATAGAACCGTAGAGCGTCCCCGGTCCCAGCCTCATGCGGCCGTTGGTTTGCTCTTCGACCTGGCGCATGATGGCGTAGCCATGAAGCTCGCCTTCCGCGAGGGAAAGCAGAATCTGAAAGGCCGCCGAGGGTAGTGGATCAAGTTTTCGCTTTGGCATTTGAATGCTCGATCATCGATATATCGATTAACGACTGTAACGCCGGAGCGGAGCGATTGTCAATATCGGCAAATCCGGTGTTTGCGGATTGAGAGCCGGTTTTATCCGCAAGCGTTTTGCCGGTGGTTTTGCAAATCATTTCGGCCGAAGCAGTTCAGCGAAAATCACTGGCCCGGTTTCCGAGGCGCTTTCCTTTGTTCTGTTTGATGCGCCGGCGGTATCATATTTTTCGCGGAAGCCTGAAGCTTCCTCGGCGGTCGCTCTGTTTCCGAAGTCACTTTCCCCTACAGGAAAAAGGAGTCTGCAATATGAACTTCCATCGCGGTCTTGCTCTCTTCGCATCTGCCACTCTTGCTGCATCGCTCTTTGTCGCCGGCTGCAAATCGAACAATGCAGCGCCGGCCAATTCCTCCTCTGAAAGCCAGCAGCCAGCGGCGGGTCAGCCTGCGGCTGATCAGTCGTCTTCAGCTGCCGCGCCGGCGGCCGGAGCGCCTGCGGGACAGCAGGCAGCTGCGCCGCAAGCACCTCCGCCACCGGCTGTCATCACGCTGCCCAGCGGTACGCCGATCCGCGTGCGGCTTGACCAGGATCTGGGCTCCAAGATATCCCAGCCGGGCGACTCATTCTCCGCGACCGTTGCAGACGATGTGCTGGTCCACGGAGAGGTTGTCATTCCCAAGGAATCGCGCGCCGATGGAACGGTGATCGATGCGAAGCCGCTGGGAAGATTCAAGGGCGGGGCATTGCTCGCCATCAAGCTGGAGCGTGTCCATACGCGCTGGGGCAGCTATCCGGTAGCCACAAGCACGATTGATCGTGCCGAGCAAGGCAAGGGCAAACGCTCGGCGGCATTCATCGGCGGAGGCGCGGGAGTGGGTGCGCTGATCGGCGGGATCGCGGGGGGCGGCAAGGGCGCGGCAATTGGATTGCTGGCTGGCGGCGGCGCCGGAACCGCGGGCTCGGCGTTTTCAGGCAACAAGCAGATCGTGCTGCCGGCGGAAACCCTGCTGACGTTCCATCTTGACCACTCCGTGCACATTACGGAGGGGAATCAGCCGGCTCAGCCGGGGCTCCAGGCGCGGTAGGTCCGGGGTGAAGTCCCGATGTTGAGGGGCCTTTATCCAGGGGCTTCGAAAACCCCTGCTCCCTCCGTCCGCCTATGTACATGTGAAGAGGCGAACTCACTCCGAGTTCGCCTCTTCGTTTTGTTAGTGGATCAGTGGTTGCGGTTGCTGCAGCCGGGCCCGTTGGTGACGGAGACGAGTTGCTGGTTCTCCGCAGTGATGGTGCGGTCGTAGCAGCCGCGCGACGGATCTTGCAGGCGATAAGTCTGCGTGGTGTGTGCGCCCGTCGGTCCGAGGAAGACGCCGCTGGAGTTCCAATTCAAGGTATCGGTCGCGGTGACATGGTTTGTAAGGTCGCTGACCGCGGGTCGTTCCCACCTGGGATTGCTCAGTTCATGCACCAAGTCCTGCTGATCGACGGTCGTGGTCTGGTAGAAGCTGTTGTCGGGATTCACGATGAACGAGAAGTCAATGTTGAGCGGGTAGGAGAAATGCTTTTCGACTGTTCCGGCGAACCAGCCGCCCTCGGTGATAACGGTTGAGTCGAGCGTGCTGGTCTGCTGCGCGTTTTGAACGTCGGTGGTTGCGTTGACGTCGAATTCCTGCTTGCTGAGGAAGTCAACGGTCTGGTTCACCGTCGTTTCGACGCGACCGTGCGAGGTGTTGACCCATCCGCTGATGGTGAAATGGCGGTTGGAAGCGACAATGACGGTGCCCGTGTAAGTGGGTCCTGCGC
This sequence comes from uncultured Acidobacteriaceae bacterium, assembly GCA_963774175.1. Lineage (GTDB taxonomy): Bacteria > Acidobacteriota > Terriglobia > Terriglobales > Acidobacteriaceae > Telmatobacter. The sequence continues at coordinate 158,395 of CAVZDT010000018.1, read as the reverse complement.
CGGTGACGATGTTCTCTGCAACGACCGGGTTGGGTTCAGTCAGGGTGTTGGTGATCAGGCCGCCGGTGACGGTCTTCGAGCCGTGATCTTCGAAGACAAGCAGGTTTGCCGTGGCAAGGAAGTAGCTGTCCGCGTTGTAGACGCTGACCGCAACGGTGTGTGTGTTGCCATCAGAGAGCACGCCTGCGAACGGCGTCAGGTCGACGCGGTACGGCTTGAAGTCGAGCGTCTGCACGCCGGGAATGGGCTCCCACAGGTAGGGATCGATGCCGCCTGTGTAGATCCAGGGATAGACGGGTGCGACACCCGCGGGCTTGCCGTCAATCCAGATTTCGGTCTCGCGGAAAGCGGTGTTTCCGCAACTTTCCAGGTTTGAGGTCTGATCGTTGGGGACGCAGAAATACCAGAACTCATCGTTGCTCTGGCTCTGCGCGATTACGTCGAGGTAGACGCGCTCGACATTGGTGGGCAGATTGAGAGCTTGCGAGATCGTATCGGAGGTTGTATTCAGAGTGCCCGCATCGCCGCCGGTGCCGTTGACGGGCACGACGACATCGGGAGTGAGGGGTGCGGGATCGCGCCATGAGACGGGATAGAACTCGAGCGTCGCATTGGCGTAGATGATCCCGTTGTAGGTGACGCCGCCGGAGACGCCGATGAAGTTGCCGATGTTGGCTTCGCCGGTTTGCGGCGCCTCAAAAAGAGAGGTCAGATCGGTGACATCACGCTCGACATGCCACGAAGGGCTCAACGACGCGCGCGGTTCGGAGGTGGTGCCGTAGTAGATGCTGGCATGCCCGAGGTAGAAGGCAGCGGTGCGATCGAACTGGCGTCCGGCGGTCACGGTGAAGTCCGCCGTGAAGACGACCTTGGCCCAAGGACCCGGACAAGCAGCCGGTGGCGTGTAGTTGAACGATTTGAGGTTGAAGTCGGCGAAGGCGAGGTTGGAGAACAGTGGCACAACGCAGGGCCTGCTGTTGGGACGCGGCACCAGGGGTGCGGCAGTGATGGGGTTGGATGAGCCAATCTGCGGCGTCGTCGGGACGACGACCACCTGCGCGGAGGCGACGGCTATCAACGCCGTGGAAAGAAACGCAGCGGTCAGCGCCGTCCGGCCTACGAGGGGAAAGCAAGTCATTTTCATGGGATTGGTTTCCTTCAGGGACGTACAAAGATGCCGCCCACTATAGCATCCAGATTGCTCAAAATCACGAACAAAATGATCGATTTCTTCAAATTTATGGACAAGTCAGTCATTTTGTTGTAAATTTGCTCCACAATGGCGCGCCTGTAGAACAGGCGCATCCAAGATCCGCCGCGAGGTACCTGGTGAGAAGGATGTCGCCGGATCAAGATATCGAAGAATCCATCTGCACGAATTTCATGTGAGGTCTCAATGATGAAGAAGCTTCTCGGGATCATGCTCGGATGCTCGCTGGCTTTAGTAGCCTTCGCACCCAAAGCGCTTGCCCAGGCGGTTACCGGATCCATCACAGGCGAAGTGACCGATCCCAGCGGCGCAGTCGTTTCGGGAGCGCAGGTGACGGCTCATGCCGTTGGAACCGGGATCGATACGGCTACAACCACCAATGCGGCAGGCGAGTACCACATCAACTTTCTGCCCATCGGTCACTACACAGTGACGGTGCAGGCCAGTGGCTTTGCAACAGCCACGGTGCCTGACTTCTCCCTAGAGGCTCTGCAGGCTGCGAACTTCAACGTGAAACTGCAGGTGGGCAGCGCGAATACGTCAGTGAGTGTCTCCGCCGCTGCTCCTATTCTGCAGACGGAGAGCCTGAGCGTAGACAGTACCTTTACAGCGAACACAATTTCGAATCTTCCGCTGAACGGTCTCGATTTCTCTGCCCTGACCCTGTATGTGCCGGGCGCGGTGGACACCGCGGGAACATCGGGGCCGACCAGTTTGAGCGCAGCACGTATTACACCGACACGCCGAACCTGAACGGCAATCGTGCCCAGGCGAACAACTACACGCTCGAGGGCATCGACATGAACGAGACGTATAACAACCTGATCTCCTACAGTCCCGCCCCCGAGGCCCTGCAGGAGGTGAAGGTAATCACGGCCGATTCGCCGACCGACTATGGCAACGTGAACGGCGGAGCCGTGGTCAGCGTTCTGAAGAGCGGAACGAATAAGTTCCACGGTTCGGCCTACGGCTATGCGCAGGATTACCGATTCGACGCAAACTCCTATGGAAACGGCCAATCGACTCCGGTCGTCCCGATCAATCCGTTCTCGTTCGCCCAGTTCGGAGGCACAATCGGCGGGCCAATTCTGCATAACAAGCTGTTCTTCTTCGGCGATTATCTGGGATCGCGCTGGCACCAGGGCGGAACCGGCACGGCCAGCGTGATGACGCAGGCGATGCGCAACGGCGACTTCTCGGTCCTGCTCGCCGGTGCCAATCCCATCCAGCTCTACGATCCGCTGAACGGCTTCGCGCCCTATCGCGAACAACCAGGGTGTTCCGATTATTAATCCGGTTGCGAAATTCCTTTTCGCGCACCAGACAGTACTATCCGCTGCCCAATGCGACGCCCACCGACGGAATTGCGGAGAACAACTACGTGGCGCCGTCGCGCAGCTACAAGGCGAACGACCAGGGCGACGTGAAGATCGAATACGACCTCGCGCAAGCGGACAAAATCACGGGCTTCTATTCCATCTCTCACGCCTATGACGGATCGACTCCGGTGCTGGCCATCAGCTTTCCGGGAATCAATCTCTATCCCACCTGGATCGTGGGCTCCAACTGGGTGCACACCTTCTCGCCATCGCTGGTTAATTCCGCGCGTCATCGGTTTTACGCGGACGATCTGGAACCAGGGTTTTCCGCAGGACCCAACCGGAGCCTTCGGGACCTCGGGCAATGCCAAGGTCGGCATCTGCTTCCCCAACCAGAGGTATAACGGCTTTACGAATCAGGGAATCTGGCGACGGCATCTCAGCAACGTGGGCACGTCGGCTTACAACGGCGGCGTCATCGACAACACCTATAGCTACATCGACGACCTGACCTGGCAGCACGGCTTGCACTACTCAGCATGGGCATCGAAGCTCGCCGCTACCAGAACAACTATCCCACCGGCAACAACGACGGCTATCTGGGCTCGCTGAACTACTCCGGCGCGTTCACGTCGAACGGTAATGGCTCCGGCGGCTACGGTGGTGCGGATTTTGTGCTGGACCGCGTATCGTCGGGAGGCGTGACTCTGGCCAGCGTCAACGTCGGGCAGCGCCAATGGCGCACCGCCGGCTTTGCGCAGGACAACTTTAAAGTTGCGCCCCAACCTGACGCTGATCTTCGGCCTTCGTTACGAATTCGACGAGCCATGGGTCGAAGAAAGCGACAGAACCGGAAACGTGAACCTGACAACCGGACAGATTCTCTATGCCGGCCATCTTCCCGCGGGCGCTCCCCCGGGGTCGGGACTCTGCAGCAACCTGGCCTGCTACCAGCCGAATTACCGGCAGTGGATGCCGCACGTCGGCTTTGCCTATCAGTTCAACGATCGCATGGTGATTCGAGGTGGCTACGGCGCAACCAGCTTCTTTGAAGGCAACTCGTTCAATCAGCGCCTGACGGCCATTGCGCCCTTCCTGCAGGCGGCCGGCTTCTACGGTGAGCGCTCCAACCACCACATCGGTGCCCACACCCAACACCGCCGAGGAAGGCTTTACCAACCCAGACACTTCCATCCAATACAGCAGTTCCAACAACGGGTACACCGTCTATCCGCAGAACATTCAGCCGGCCTACGTGCAGGAATGGAATCTCACCGCTGGAATACGCGCTGACCCACACCGCATCGCTGCAAGTGGGCTACATCGGCGAGAAGGGCCAGCACATTGAAGACTACGGCAACGTCAACCAGTGGACCGTCAACAATGATCAGACCTCGGCCCCGTTCTACAACAACCCATACATCGGCGTAAATGGGATCGACTCTGCGCTGGGTGTCGGCGGAAGCGGCGGCCTGCTCATCACCGAGTCGCGCGCCATGATGAAGCTACAACGCGATGCAAGTGGTGCTTCGCCAGCACCTGAGTCACGGCCTCGAATTCACGGTGAACTACACCTACGGCCAGGCGATGACCAACAGCCTGGGCAACTATGCGCTGAACGTGAACGGCTTCAGCGGCGCCTTCCAGAACTACTACAACAGCGCGGCCGACTACGGCCCGGCCGGTTACGACGTGCGGCACGACTTCTCTGCCACGGCGGTCTATGCGCTGCCGGTAGGCCGTGGGCAGAGTTTTTCTGCCGAATGCAAACCGGGTGATGGATGAAGTCGATTGGGTGGCTGGAAGATCTCAACCGCCATCGTTTCCTACTCCGGTTTCCCGAGACGATTACCGGGACCGGGCAACAACTCAAACAGCTACGGCACCTCGCGTGTGAACCAGTACCGCCAGCTGAGAGTTGTAGGACGCAGCAACGAGAACTGGTTCGGCACCGATCCTTCTGCGACTCCATGCACGACGGCCGGGGTGGACAACGGCACCTGTGCCTTCGGTGTGCCGGCTTCCAATACGTTCGGCACGGAAAGCAATGGCGCAGTGCGCGGGCCCGGCTATCACAACGTGGATCTATCGCTGTTTAAGGACTTCCGCACCTTCGAAGAACAGACCATCGGTTTCCGGTTTGACGCTTTCAACGCATTCAACATTGTGAGCTACGGCAACCCGGATACCGGAATTAACGACTCCACCTTCGGCAACGTGTCGTTCCAGGGTGTTCGATCTGTCGAGCGCCATCTGCAATTCTCGCTCAAGTACTCGTTCTAACCTGCCGGCTGCCGCGCACGTTTCGCGGCAGCCGATATGAAACACTCGGCCGGTCTTCGAATGCACACGCTTCAACCTGTTTTCAATCGAACTGCTGACGTGGGAAAATAGGCACACAAATCATGAACCTGGAAATCTGTGTCGATTCGGTTGAATCGGCGATCGCGGCGGCAAAAGGCGGGGCCAAGCGCATCGAATTGTGCAGCGCGTTGAGCGAAGGCGGCATTACTCCAAGTGCGGGCCTGATCAGCGCGGTGCGCGCGGCCGTGGACATCGATGTCTTTGTGATTATCCGGCCGCGCGGGGGAGATTTCGTTTATTCCGAGCAGGAATTGGAGATCATGCGGAAAGACATCGCGGAAGCCAAGGCGCGAAAGGTCGACGGCGTGGTCACGGGGGTTTTGACCGAGACAGGGACCGTGGACCTGGCCCGAACGCGGAAGTTGATTGAAGCCGCTCGACCGCTGCAGGTTACATTTCATCGCGCATTCGACGTATGCGAAGACCTGGACCGCGCCCTCGAGGATGTGATTGCCTGCGGAGCCGACCGCATCCTGACTTCCGGAGGCAAGGTCGATGCGATGCGGGGCGCAGCAAGGATTGCGCAGCTGCAGAAGCGAGCCGGCAATCGCATCGGGATCATGGCCGGCGGGGGCATCCGTGCTTCCAATGTGCGCACCCTGGCGCTCAAGACGGGCATTCACGAAGTCCACACGTCTCTGAGCAAAGACGTAGTCGCGAAGCCGTCAGACGGCGGGGCCGAGTTTGGCTTGCGGCAGAATGGGCACAAGATCTTCCGTGTGCTGGAGCACGACGTACGGGTATTCAAGTCTGCACTCGATTCTTTGAGCGTGGATGCCGACCCGGGCGCGCCCTTACAATAGGCCCAGTTCAATTTTCCTGCTTTGAATCTGGCGTAATCTACCGCTATGTCATCGAAGACGGACAAACGGGCGAAAGAGATCCTGCGGCTGTTGTTGAACCATGGCAGAGCCTCGGTGGATGAGCTGACCTCCGCCCTGGGCACGTCTCCGGCGAGCATACGGCGGGATCTGATTCGGTTGGAGACCCATGGCCTGGTGACGCGTACGCATGGCGGGGCCATGCTGACGGGAAATGGCAACGCCGTCTACGAGCCGTTCCGCTTTGATGCTTCATTTCACGTACGCGAAGACCGATTTGCCACCGAGAAACAGCGCATCGCCCGGGCCGCGGCGGCTCTGATCCAGGAGAACGAGACGATTGGGTTCGCCGCAGGGACGACGACGACGCTTGTGGCGCGGCAACTTCTCCATCGCAAGAACATCCACATCATTACCAATGCGGTGAATATTGGAATGGAGCTGAGCTCGAGCTCGCGGCTGGAGACGATGCTGACCGGCGGGAACCTGCGCTGGGCTGGGGCCTTTTCGCTGGTTGGGACCGCGGCCATTGATGCGCTTGCAGTGGTGGTGATGGACCGGCTCTTCCTGAGTGCAACCGGAGTTGACGCGGAACACGGCGCAACCCTGATTCAACCCGACGAAGCCGCGGTGTTTCGCGCCATGGCGCGGCAGGCGCGGCAGGTGATCGTGGTTGCCGATTCCAGCAAAGTGGGACGCGTGAGTCCGGCGGTGGTGTGTCCGCCTGGCGAGATCGATCTGCTGATCACCGACAACGGAATTTCGGAAGAGGCTTCGAGAGCATTCGCCGAAGCCAGAGTCAAGCTTCTCGCCGTCTAGTCAGTTTCCTCAGTGCTGGTCGGGGTGGCTCCAGTCGTAGAGCTGAAATTCGCGGATGTGCGCCTCTGACGTGCTGGAGAGGATGTGCAGGCGGACCCGCTTTGTGGTGACCTGCGGAAACGGATCGATCTTCTCGTGGCCGATGGCCTGTCCTTCCGCGATCGATTTCCAGCTATGATCAGTTTCGCTCCATATTTCGATGGCGTATTTCTGCACGTGCTGGCCGTCGTTGAGCCACTCCGTGGTGAGCGCGTGATCGAAGGTAACGGGATGATCGAAGTCCACTTCGAGTTCCGCATGATGTGAGCCGGCCGGCGCGGACCAGAAAGTGTCGCGATCGCCGTCGAGAGCGGCAGCCGCCTCGGGGGTGGTGGGCAGATGATGCAGCGCAAGGTTGTTCTGGGCGCGTCTGTGCAACGCGGCGCCAAATTCCTCGAGGCGCTTCACATCGGAGTCGGGAATCAGACCGCGATTGTCGGGCGCGACGCCGAGCATCAACTGAGCACCACGGCCCACGGTTTTGTCATAGGTGTCGAGGAGCGTATCGAGGCTTTTGAGCGAGGACTCGTCGTTGGGATGCCAGAACCAGTGCAGGTTGCGCAGGGGCGTGTCGGCTTCGACGGGCCGCCAGCGGGTGTAGCCATGACGGTCGATGACGTTCCAGTTTTCGTAGTCGACGATGCCGGCCTCGTTGCCTACCCAGCGTGCGTCGCCGTATTCAAATAACCCTGTATCGGCGAAGACGACAGTGTCGGGCTGATAGGTGCGCAGAGTTTCGATGATCTTTTTGAAGTTGTAGACGTGACCGGCGCTGCCGGCTCCGTCGAGCCAGAATTCGACAAGATCACCGTAGTTCGAGGCCAGCTCTTCTAACTCCGCGTTGTAGTAGTTGTCGTATGCGGGGGAGTCTTTGTATCTCGGCTCGTGGCGATCCCACGGCGAAAGATAGACACCGAATTTGAGGCCGTACTTGTGCGCGGCGCGGGCCACGTCGCCGACCACGTCGCCCTTGCCGTCCTTCCAGGGGCTGCTCTTCACGCTGTAGTCGGTTTGCGCCGTCGGCCAGAGGCAGAAGCCGTCATGATGCTTCGCGACCAGCACAACGTATTTTGCGCCGGAGTCACGAATGGCCTTCATCCACTGATCGGGATCGAACTGCGTGGGGTTGAAGACCGAGGGACCCGCCGTCCCGTCGCCCCATTCGCGATCAAGGAATGTATTTGTTGAGAAGTGAAGGATAACGCCGAATTCCATGTCCTGCCAGGCGACCTGGTAGGGAGCGGGACGGATGTTGCCGATGGAATCCTGCGCAGCCGCGGTTGTCGCGATGGCGATCATGATCACGAAAAGAAAAGTACAGACCACGCGGTTCGGTTCCGGTTTAACCATCAGATGCTCCCAGTCGATGTCTTCGAATTCATGGTAAATGTACCCTACAACGTGGCACCCGCGTTCTGAGCGATCGTATGCCGCTCAGCGGTCTGGGTGGTAGGCTTTCGATGAACCAAAAACAGAGGAGAGATCCGTGTGTATTTCCTTGCTTCACTTTGCCGCAATCGGGATCTTCATGGGGTCGACCATGGGAATCGCAACACGGGCGCAACAGCAGGAGGCGGTTTCACCCTCGCAGGGACAAGCCTCGGAACCCAAGGCTGCGCAACATGTATCGCAGGAGGCGGTCGATAATCCAGTTGCCGACCCGAGAGCGATGGTCGTCGATGGAAACGCGAGATTCACAGTCCTCACGCCGGAGATGATTCGCATGGAGTGGGCCGCGGATGGAAAGTTTGAAGACCATGCGTCGTTTGTATTTATCAATCGGCGGTTGCCCGTGCCGAAGTTCGATGCAACGGAATTAAGAGGCAGCGCGCAGGCGCTGACAATCAAAACCAAGGCGCTGACACTTCACTACGCTCCTTCCGGTAATGGCGAGTTCACGCCCGAGAATCTTTCTATCGAACTCACGGTCGAGGGCAAGCAGGTCACATGGCACCCAGGCCAGACCGACAGCGAAAACCTGCAGGGCACAACACGGACGCTCGACGGAGCACGAGGGTCGAAGACGCGGGAGCCGATTGAGCAGGGGCTTGTATCGCGGTCGGGGTGGGCGCTGGTGGATGACTCAACGCGGCCGCTGTTCGACTCAGCAAATTTCAGCTTCAAAGAAGGCGAAAAGAGTCCGTGGCCATGGGCGATGGAGCGGCCCGCGGGCGAGCGCCAGGACTGGTACTTCTTCGGCTATGGCCACGACTATCGCAAGGCGCTGAGCGATTACGTAAAGGTCGCTGGCCGAATTCCGCTGCCGCCACGATTCGCATTTGGCGCTTGGTGGTCGCGCTACTGGGACTACAGCGACCAGGAGATCGAGGAGATCATTCGCGGTTTCCACGAGAACTCGACGCCGCTGGACGTGTTCGTGATCGACATGGGCTGGCACATCAGCAAGGAACAACTCCAGGCGATGGGCTATGGCGATGGGCATGGCAAGGACGCGGCGAACGAAAGCCTCGGCTGGACCGGTTACACATGGAATAAGGTGCTCTTCCCCGACCCGCAGTTGTTTCTCGACAGGCTGCATGCCGATCATCTCAAGACAAGTTTGAATCTGCATCCGGCTTCGGGCATTCAGCCGTGGGAAGAAGCATACCCCGCGATGGCCAGGGCCATGGGCATCGATCCGGCAACCAAGCAATACGTGCCCTTCGACATCACGAGCAAAAAGTTTACGGAGAATTACTTCAATCTCGTGCTGCATCCGCTGGAGAAGCAGGGCATCGACTTCTGGTGGCTCGACTGGCAGCAGGAGCCGAACACCAAGATGGCGGGCGTGACGCCGACATGGTGGTTGAACTATGTGCACTTCACCGACCAGGAGCGCGAGGGCAAGCGGCCGCTTCTCTTCCATCGCTGGGGCGGGCTTGGGAACCATCGCTACCAGATCGGCTTCTCCGGCGATACGGTTTCAGTGTGGGATTCACTGGCATTCCAGCCGTGGTTTACCGCGACGGCTGCAAACGTGGGGTATGCGTACTGGAGCCACGACATCGGAGGACACATGCCGGGCGCTGTCGATCCGGAGCTCTTCACGCGCTGGGTAGAGTTCGGCGCGTTCAGTCCGATTCTGCGCACGCACACGACGAAGAATCCGGAGTCGGAGCGCCGCATCTGGGCGTATCCTGAGCCCTTCTCGTCGATATTGCGCTCGACGTTTCAGTTGCGCTATGCACTGCAGCCCTACATCTACACTGAGGCGCGGCGCACCTACGATACAGGAATCGCATTCCTGCGGCCGCTCTACTACGACTGGCCGGAGGCCAATGAAGCCTACGACAGCAAGGATGAGTATCTCTTCGGCGACGAGATGCTGGTGTCTCCGGTGGTGACGGCGGGCGACAAGGTTTCAGGCCTGGCAACGCAGAATGTGTGGCTGCCGAAGGGAGGCTGGATCGAGTGGCCCACGGGCAAGCACTTCACCGGACCGACCTCAGTGGAGCGCAGCTTCGGGGTCGATCAGATTCCCGTGTATCTGAAGACCGGCGCGATCGTGCCGATGCAGCCGGAGATGAGCTACACGAGCGAGAAGCCAGTGGACCCGCTGATCGTGAACGTGTGGCCACTCGACGAGGGGAAGAACTCGAACTACACGCTCTACGAAGACTCGGGCGCGGCCGAGCAGTATCAGCACGGCGTGTTTACGCGCACGCCGATCAAGGCCGTTCAGACCGGGGATACGCTGCGCGTGGAGATCGGGCCGGTCGAAGGCGCCTTCCCGGGCATGCTGAAGGAACGCGGCTATACGCTGAAGCTGCCGGCGGACTGGCCGCCGGCTTCGGTTACTGTGGACGGAGTTGCCGTGAAGCAGGCCGGGCCGACGGGCAAGGGAGGCTGGAGCTTCGAGGGCAACTCGCTTACGACCATCATTCCTGTAGCAGGCCGCAGCACCGCATCGAAGGTGACGATCGAAGTGCGGCGCGCGGATGGGCTGACGGCGCGGCGCAATGAGCTCGACGGCTTCGACGGAGCGATGGCGCGCCTGCGCGGGACCTACGACGCGCTGAACATGACGCCGCCCATTGCATCCCCTCCTGACATCCTGATCGACGCGATGCAGACTGGGGATCGCATGGGTTATCACCCCGAGACTACACAGAAGGAGATTGCGCACTTCCACGAGATTCTGCCGCAGGTGCAGGCCGCTGTGCAGCGGCTCGGCGAGGACGCGAAACAGCGTATGGACCAGTACGCCCAGCGCGCGAATCATCCGAGTCTGGGAAACATAGATATTCAGGCGGAAAAGCAGAAGCGGTTGGATGCAATCGGCCGCGCTGAAGCCCTGGCGAACGACGTAAGAAAATGATACGGCAACATGAAAGGCTCCCAAGGGCTGAAAGCGTTTGCAGCCGGTCTCCGCGTCGATTAGGATTGCGCCGTATGAAAAAGCACATGTCTCTACTGCCCATATTTCTTGTCGCTGCGCCGTTGCTGATTGCCCAAAGCCCGAGGTCATCCCCTGATCCGCTGGCGCCTACGCAGGACGTCAAGTCTGCGGAGCAGATCGATCGCGAGTGGCAGCAGTCGGTGAGCAAATACGATGCGGAGCGCAATCGCCTGCTCGCCGAAGGCGACCGGCAGGCGCATGACGGGCCATATCGACCCGACTGGGCCACGCTGATCAAGTACCAGCAGCCGCAGTGGTACAAGGATGCGAAGTTCGGAATCTTCATCCACTGGGGCGTGTACTCAGTGCCGGCCGCGGAGAACGAGTGGTATCCGCGCAACATGTACGACCCGAAGAGCGGCGCATACAAAAACTTCAAACAGAACTTTGCGAATGGCGATGACGCGAAGGGTTACAAGGACCTGATTCCGCTGTTTCGCGCCGAGCATTTCAATGCGACGGAATGGGCGAAGCTCTTCAAGGAATCGGGCGCGCAGTATGTGGTTCCGGTGGCCGAGCATCATGACGGCTTCTCGATGTACGACTCCGGCCTGTCCGACTGGACCGTGGTGAAAATGGGACCCAAGCGCGATACGCTCGCCGAACTGGCCGCCGCGGTCCGCGCCGAGGGGCTGCACTTCGGGCTCAGTTCGCACCGTGCCGAGCACAACTTTTTCTACTCGTACGGGCGCACGATCCGCTCCGACGTGAATGATCCGAAGTATGCGTCGCTCTACGGCCCGGCACACCAGTGGTTCGCTGCGCCTGGCGATGCGCACGGCCTTGACGACGACTGGACCTAGGTGAGCGAAGCATGGACGCGCGACTGGCTGGCGCGCGACACCGAACTGGTGGAGAAATACAAACCTGAGATTGTTTACTTCGACTGGTGGATCGGGCAACCGAACTTCCGCCGCGCGGTGACTGAGTTTGCCGCGTTCTACTACAACTACGCCGCGGCACACGGATATACCGGCGTGATCGATTTCAAGGATTACTCACTGAACTGGAAATCAGGCACGCGCGACTTTGAGCGCGGCCAGCAGGATCACATCATCGCCGATCACTGGCAGACTGACACGTCGATCAGCAACGCGTCATGGGGCTACATCGAGCACGACACATTCAAGTCGCCGGAATTCCTTGTGCATCAGCTTGTCGATATCGTAAGCAAGAACGGCAATCTGCTGCTGAACTTCGGGCCGCGGTCCGACGGCACCATTCCCGAGCAGGTGCAGATAACGCTGCACGAGATGGGCGCGTGGCTCAAGGTAAACGGTGAAGCAATCTATGCGACGACGCCATGGAAGACCTTTGGCGAAGGTCCGACCCAGGTAAAGGGCGGCGCGTTTCACGACACCGATGTGAAGCCCTACACGACCGAGGACTTCCGGTTTACCGCAAAAGGAAACACGGTGTATGCGATCGGCATGGCCTGCCCCAGTGACGGAAAAGCTGCGATTCACGCGCTCGGCACATCGCATGAGAGCTCTGCTATGCCCGTCGGCAATGTGGAGCTGCTCGGCTCGACAGACAAAGTGTCGTGGACGCAGACGGCGGATGCGCTCGAAGTGACGCTCCCCGCGGGAGCGCCATGCAAATATGCTTACGCGCTGAAACTGACTTCGAAATAGTGCGGCGAGCCGGGACGACCGAGCCCGCCGCAAGTCGGAACATCAAAACCCCGGCGGAGGCGGCACTTCGTGGAATGCGCGCTGATACCCTTCGCGGAAACCGTGCCGGTAATCTTCAAATGCCGGCGGAGGAACGGGTGGATTGCGGAAACGCGGATGCCGGTCGGCGTTCGGAGCAAGACCCTTCGCCATGTCGCGGCGAGCGGCATCGAAGCCGTCGTGGAATCCGCGCTGAGCGATCTCAGTGAATGCCGGCGGCGGTGGCGGCACGGCATAGACGACAGGCTGCGGGTGCGAGCAGCCTGCGATGGCCAAAGGTAAGGCCAGTACGGCAAGTCCAAGTAGTTTGCGCATGGTGATCCTCTCAAATTCTGGTTTGACTGCTGCGTCCGGATCGAGATTTGACGCTTGCATGGTGAAACACCGATTTCAGAGAAGTGTTGCCCGATGATTTCAATATTCCGGGTGCCGGAGGTGTCGTTCAAGATTTCCCAACACCCCGGACAATCCTTCGGGAATCTTGACATGCACAGCTTCTCAATATCCATGAGGCCTCTCCGGCCGCGTTATAGTTGCATGGGAGTTCTCGCCTTCACTATGAAGCACGATCGTCGCGCTTTCCTGAAGTCGCTTGGACGTGGAACCGCTGGTGGGTTGCTGGCCAAGCGTGCGAACGCTGCGTGGATTTATGCGGAGCGCGTCGGTGAGCAGGGGCAGGTTTCAGAGATTGCACACGATCCGCTGCGGCCCGAATATCACCTGATGCCGCAGCACAACTGGATGAATGATCCCAACGGGCCGATCTGGTGGAAGGGGCAGTACCACCTGTTCTATCAACTCAATCCGCATGCAGCGGTGTGGGGCGACATGCACTGGGGGCACGCTGTCAGCCCCGACATGGTGCACTGGAAGCATGAGCCGATCGCGCTTGCGCCGACACCTGGCGGCGCGGACAGCGAAGGATGCTTCAGCGGGTCCGCTGTCGTGCTCGGCGGCAAGCCGGCGATCATCTATACCGGCGTTGAGAATGCGCCGCCCTCTGAAATCACGCTGCGCGACGGCAACGACAAGCTGCGCGAGACGCAGATGCTTGCCATTGCGGAAGACGACGAATTGCTGCACTGGAAAAAGATCGAGGCACCGGTGATCGGCACTCCGCCGCAGGGGATGGTCGTGACGGGTTTTCGCGACCCCTGCCCATGGCGCGAGGGCGAGACGTGGTATCTCGGCGTGGGTTCTGGGGAGCGCGAAGTGGGCGGATGCGTGTTGCTCTATCGATCGCACGACTTCCATCACTGGGAGTATCTGCACAAACTGGTGCAAGGCAAGCCCAACGGCAAGGTAGCCGTGAACCCGTGCGACAGCGGCGAGATGTGGGAGTGTCCTGATTTCTTTGCGGTTGACGGTCATCACGTTCTCCTCTATTCGACCGAAGACAAAGTGTTCTGGACCACGGGCGAATACGATTCGCGCGGGCACCGCTATATTCCCACGCGCGCCGGCGTGCTTGATCATGGGGCTTATTACGCGCCGAAGAGCTTTCTGGCTCCGGACGGCAGGCGCATCTTGTGGGGATGGATTCGCGAGACACGGCCGGAGGCACAATTCGCCGCTGCAGGTTGGTCCGGTGCGATGGGACTGCCACGCGTGCTCGGGGTGAACGGCGACGGAGCGCTGGAAATGAAGCCGGCATTGGAGGTGGAATCGCTGCGCGGCGCAGTCGAGGGCGCGACCCTGACCCCACAGATGCCGTTCCGGCAGAAGCTCACAACCTTGCGAAGAGAGTTGCGCATCCCGCTCGGCGTGTCGGCCGGGAAGATCGCGGTGCGCCTGATGACCGAGGGCAAGAAAGCCTGGGAACTCATCGTGGATGTGCAGGCCAGCCTGGTCACGTGCGCCGAGATCTCATTCGCACTGCCCCGTGCGCCATGGCCCGACGATGCGCTGCGAATTTTCCTGGATGCATCGGTGATCGAGTCGTTCATTGCCGGCCGGGAGGCTTTCACCAGCCGCGTCTACAACGTTGCCCCGGAGATGACAGAACTCGAGATTGAATTGCTGAAAGGGCAGAGCATTGCGATCCGGTTGTGGAAACTCACAGCGATTTCGGCGGACCGGCTGGCGAGCTAGGGGTGGTCGTTTCTCGTTGCTGTGTCCGGGTCTCCCGGTGGCGGGAGTTGCTCATAATGTGGAAATCCCGGGGTGCCTCTCCCCCCTATACTCTGTACGGAAAGTCTCTCGAATCAGCATGTTGCGAGGCTGGTTGTCGCCAAAGTCTTCCAAGGAAATAGCTTAGCCGCAGCGTCCTCTCAGCAAAAGACTTACTGTAGATTCTCGATTGCCCAGGTCGCGCTCAATGCCTATTCCCGAGAAACAAGTGGACCCATCCGGCGCAGAAATGCCGCGAGCGTGAAGCAGCTTTCGGCTGGCTAATCTCCTGATTCAATGTTAGCGATTCCGTGGAAATACCATGCAAATTCCGGACGGGATTCTTCTGCGCAGAATCAGCAACTTAGTTTAAGAGGGGGTTGACAAGCCGCGCGCGGCGTTGCGGGTCCCGGGACTGGAGTCAGCCGTGGTAATGGCTGAAATGGTCGCTGGTGACACTTTGCTTCCGGTTATTCGGTCGAAGAGTTCCCTCTGTTTTGGCCGATTGCTGCCGGGAACGAAAGGGCGCAACCTACCTCAAAACATTTTGCAACGTATCGTCGCAGTGCTGGCTGAGTGCAAGCGTGTCGGACGTCTCGGATATAGTTGTGCCCAGCAGCATTCCCCGCTCCAAAGGACCGTCAAATGCCACTGGATCGTCGAGGCTTTCTCACCGCCTGCAGTCTTGCGGGCGTCAAGTCTGCGCTCTTCCCCGGAGTTCTTTACACGCTCGCGTCGCAGGCGCAGGAGACGCTGGACACCGATCAGTCGAAACCGCCCAAGATCACGCCGGAGATGATCGACCAGGCTGCGATCCTCGCGGATGTCGGGCCATTCACCGACGAGCAGAAGAAGCTGATGATCAACGGGCTCGCCGATCAGGAGGGTTCGTACAAGGCGATTCGCAAACTGAAGCTGCCGAATTCGGTGGCGCCGGCGTACGTGTTTCATCCTCAGCCGCCGCAACTGCAGACGCGCGTGCCCTGCGACGAAACGTTGAGCGGAACAGCAGCTCCTGTTATAGGAGTCGTCGATGGCGCGGAAGCTCCGCCTGTCGAGCAACTGGCCTTCGCGAGCATTCGAGAACTCGCCACGCTTCTTTCCGGGCGCAAGGTTACTTCGTTAGCTCTCACCAAAATGTATATCGATCGGTTGAAGCGCTACGATCCGAAGCTGCACTTCGTGATCACACTGACCGAGGATCGCGCGCTGGCGCGGGCGAAGGCTGCCGATGCAGAGATCGCTGCGGGCAAATATCGTGGGCCGCTGCATGGAATTCCGTGGGGCGCGAAGGATCTGCTTGCCGTGAAGGGCTATCCGACGACATGGGGCGCAGGAGGATTCGAGCACCAGTCGTTTGATGAAGACGCGACCGTGGTGAAGCGGCTCGATGCGGCGGGAGCGGTGCTCATTGCCAAGTTCACGCTTGGGGCGCTGGCGATGGGCGACAAATGGTTCGGAGGACAGACGCGCAATCCGTGGAATCCCGCGCAGGGCTCGAGCGGCTCTTCTGCAGGTTCGGCCAGCGCCGTAGCCGCAGGATGCGTTGCGTTTGCCATCGGATCGGAGACGCTGGGGTCTATCAGTTCGCCATGCACCCGCTGCGGCGCGACGGGATTGCGACCTAGCTTCGGATTCGTTCCGCGCACAGGCGCGATGGCCTTGAGCTGGACGATGGACAAGCTGGGGCCGATTTCTCGATCGGCCGAGGACTGTGCGCTGGTGCTGCACGTGATTCATGGACCGGATGGGCAGGATGCGTCCGTATATCCGGCAGCGTTCAACTGGAATCCGCGTGTAGACGTGAAGTCGCTGCGCGTTGGCTATTTGAAAAGCGATTTCGGTGAGCAACCTCCGTTCAAGCTTCCTCCGCCGCCCGTTTCTGAAACGGCAGAGGAAAAGAAGGAACGCGAGAAGAGGGAACTGGAACGCAGGGCTGCGCGGGCACGGCGCGATTACGATCGGCGCTACGATCTGGCGGCGCTCGACAAGTTGCGGGCGATGGGAATCAACCTGATTCCAATGGAACTGCCGAAGCTGCCTTATGGCGCCATGGTTCCGCTGCTGACGGCCGAGGCGGCTGCGGCGTTTGACGACCTTACCATGAGCGGACGCGACAGGCTGCTGACCGAGCAGGGCGTGGAGGATTGGCCGAATGCTTTCCGAACCTCCCGCTTCTATCCCGCGGTGGAATACATCCAGGCGAATCGCGCGCGCACGCTGGCATGCCAACAGGTTTCAGCATTGTTCGAGAAAGTCGACATCATCGTCGCTCCCAGTGGAGGCATGCAATTGCTGGCCACGAATCTTACGGGGCATCCGGCGCTGATTGTGCCCAACGGATTGCGGGGCGACGATGCGCCGAAGCCGCCAAATGTCGATAACGGCGATGAGGACAACATCGGCGGCCCGGGGACTCCGGTTTCGATCACGTTCCTGTCCGGGGTGTATGACGACGCGAGGCTCGCGGCGTTTGCGGAGGCTTACCAGCAGGCAACGGGATTCAACAAGCTGCATCCGAAGCTGGACTGATTCCCTCGGGGGCTAAAAGCACGACGCATCTTAGATCGATTTCAGCACCATAGAAGTCGTGCACTGAAAGAAAGCGGAGACAAAAGCAGATCCTTCGCTCCGCCGAACCACCCCAACGACAAAGGACCCGTCGTTGGGGACCCGGCGAAAGCTGCTCGCTCAGGATGACACTGTTTGATGCGTATTCTTCAGCCGCTGCCCATCTACCATTTCTGCATGGCGCTTGTTGAAGTCGATGCGATTTCGAAGAGCTATCCGCGGCGGCGGGTCTGCGATGTGGCGTCGTGCTCAACGTTTCCGCTGGCCGGGTGTGTGCTCTCCCATCCATCGCGCGGTGAAGCTGCGCGATGGATGGGGCACGCACAATCAGTTTGACTGCGGTTTGTCGACTGGTGGAGTTGTTGGAGTGCTCGCCGGAGGCGGAGTTCCAGCAGGCGGCGGAGTTGTGGGAGCACTCGAAGGCGGCGGAGTTCCTGCCGGAGGTGTTGCGGGCTGGCCCGAAGGCGCGCTAGCGGGCGGTGTTGCCGGTGCGCCTGGTGTTCCCGGTGTAGGGGGATGGGGCATCATGCGCATCGGCTGACCGTTCGGCCCGATTCCCATGCCGGGGCGCGGCGCCGGCATGTCGCTGACATCCACGAGTTCGATGTCGAAGATCAGATCCGCCTTGGGCGGAATCCCGGGATTGGCTGCGTTCGGTCCAGGGCGGCCGCGAGCGCCATAGGCAAGCTGCCACGGAATAAAGAGCCGACGCTTACCTCTGATTTTCATTCCCGTGAAGCCCTGGTCGAAGCCGGGGATGACGCGGCCGAAGCCCTGCGGAAAGCTGATGGGCTCGCCTTCGTTCATCTTGGGCTTGCCATCGGCGTCCAGTTCAGGCTTGCCGTCTTTGCCCATGATGGGAGTCTTGTGGTCGTAGGACGAGTCGAACTTGTGGCCGTCGGCTGCGAGCCAGCCGGTGTAGTGAACCTTGTAAACCTTGTTTGGCTCGGCTTCCGCGCCGGTGCCGACGCGAATTTCCTGGTAGCGCAGGGAGAACGCTGTTCTAAAAATGCCATGGACCACCGGGACACCGGGAGGCAACTTTACGCCACCGACCGTGGAGGCTGGTTTGGCGGTGGCTGTGGGTGTGGTGGGCCTGGTGGGCGTTTGAGCAAAACAAGCGGCGGCGGACGCCAGGAAAAGACACAGGAAGAATTGTTTCATTGCGTAAATGTGCTCCGGTTTGTTCTTATCGGGAGTGTAGCAGGCGCTCCTTCCCCAACCTGGGCGGCCTGATTCCCAAATTCTCATGAGGGCTTCATGCCCTCTTCGCTACTGTGACGTATGGCCGAACCGATTCTTCAACTTCTCCATCTGTCCTGGCTTCCGGCCGGATCTTTCCTGGCGGGTGTTCTTAATTCGATTGCTGGCGGGGGTTCGTTCCTGTCTCTTCCTGCGCTCTTTGCGAGTACGGCAGGGCTCGGGGTGGGAGCCGTTTCAATTCAAGCCACAAACACGGTTGCGCTGTGGCCGGGGCAATTGACCGGGCTGGTTGCATTTCGCAATGAGTTGCGCGAATACGGGTGGGCGTTGCTTCCCCTGGGCGCAGTGTCAGGATTGGGCGGATGGCTCGGCGGGTTTCTGCTGCTCAGGACCGGCAACCTCATGTTCCGCGAACTTCTGCCGTGGCTCCTCCTCTTTGCGGCGGTCATGTTCGTGCTCAGCTTTCCCCTGGGGCGCTGGCTGCAGAGCCTTTCGGGAGGCAAGCGTCACAGCACCTTGCTCCTCGTCGGCATGTTGATCGTGAGCGTCTACGTGGGGTACTTCGGAGCGGGAGGCGGATTTCTGGTGATGGCGCTCTTCGGCGTCTGCGGCGTTCACGATATCCACGAGATGAATGCGCTGAAGGTGCTGACCGCGGCGGTTTCGATTGGGATACCGGCAATCACATTTATTATCGCTGGTCGTGTGCAGTGGCGGTTTTGCGTGGAGATGGCTATGCTGGCGGCGCTGGGCGGCTACATCGGCGCGCATTACAGCCGCCTGATCAACCAGGTCATCATGCGCAGAGCGGTCGCCGCAATCGGATTCATGACGGCGGCGTATTTCTTTGTGCATTAAGCAACGTATCCGCAGCGTTGAGGCCTCGTCGATCGAGTTGGCGTCATTCAAGCCGCTTCAGTTGGCGATCCTGGTCTCACTACCCTTGGCCATCGTTGTCCAGTGGACATTGTCCGTTGAGAACTCCTGCGCGTAGTCGATGTGATCGGCAGAGGTGAAGACATTCACCACGTGGAAGTAGATGGTCGTTTCTCCTTGTGTCACAGCCCAGGGAAAGGTCCAGATGTTGCCGACGATCTGGAGCCTGCCTGGACTCACGGTTTCACCGTTCAGCGGAATCGGGTAGCTGGTATACATCTTGTCGGTGTCGTGGTAAGTGAATACGAGCAAAACCTTCGAATCGCCGTTCACATACTGGTTGCAAGCCACGAAAGCGCCGCTTTTCCAGCAGTCGTTGCGGAGGGTTGAGTCTTCTTTTCCCGCATCGCTGTGCGCAGTTGCGAATCGCTCGCCTTGCACCTTCCAGGTGCCGGAGTAGGCCATGATGGCGTCGATACCCCCGGTCACTTGCTGTTGCGCAACCTTAGGCGGCGGCTGCGGAGCCTGCGCCGCGGCGGTGCCGAGCGTGAGCACTGCCGTCATTCCGATTACGACTGAAGAGGCGATGCGATACATTGCAGTTGATCCTCCGGCTTCGATTGCCATGGTAATTCCCTGGCGAGCGCAGGAAAAGTAATCATCTTGATGTCGCCAGCATGCCGGCCAGCAGAGCAGTGCGCGGAGCGATGTGCTCGAGCACGATTGACTCGTGCGTCGCGTGGGCGCCTTCGCCGACTGCGCCCATGCCGTCGAGCGTGGGGATTCCGAGCGCAGAGGTGAAGTTGCCGTCGGAGGCTCCGCCGGTCGAGGCCTCATCGAGCGCGAAGCCAAGTTCGGCCGCCAGGGAACGGGCTTGTTCAAACAGCCTGACCGTGCCGCGCGCGCGTACCATGGGTGGCCGGTTGATTCCGCCCGTGATTGCCAGCGAGCAGCGTTTGTCGGCGGGATTCAGAGACTTGAATCTGCGCTCGATTCGCGGGCCATCGGTGATTCTTGCGACGCGAACATCGACCTCGGCGAAAGCCTCTGCCGGGATGACGTTGGTCTTGCTTCCGCCGCCGGCGAGGCCGACACTGACGGTGAGACCGCGCTTTAGGTCGGTCCAGCCGCTGACAGTTTCGATGACGTGCGACAGTTCGCGGAGGGCGCTGGCTCCTTTTTCGAAATCGACACCGGCATGGGCAGCTTTGCCGCGAATATCGATGCGCCAGTTGCCCGTGCCCTTGCGCGCGGTTTTGTAGGCGAGGCCTTGCGCAGGTTCGAGCACGAATACCGCGGAGCACTCGCGGGCAAGACTCTCGGTAATGGGCCTCGAGACGGGGCTGCCAATCTCCTCGTCGCTGTTGAGCAGAAGGATGATTTCGCGGTTGAGAAGGTCTGCTTCGGCGAGCATCTCGATGGCCGTAAGAGCCATTGCCACTCCGGCCTTCATGTCGAGCGTGCCCGGCCCCCAGAGGCGCCCATCAGCGATCCGCCACGGCATGGTACGAATCGTGTTCATGGGCCAGACGGTGTCCAGGTGGCCGAGAAGCAGGGAAGGGGCACGATTGATTCCACTGCGCTTGCGAGGTCCGAAACGCGCTTCGAGAATGTCGCCGAAGTTGCGCTGGCGATGGAACTTGACGCGGCCACCGCGCGCGCGAACCGCATCCGCGGCGATGGCAACGCAGGTATCGACTGCGGGCTTCGTGTCGGATGGGGATTCGCAGAGGACGAACTTGCGGGTGATTTCGAGAACAGCGGACTGCTTGCGGCGTGCTCCGGCAAGAAGCGCGCGCATCGGAATGCAGTTATCAAGGGGCTGGTGCGTTCCTGGGACCACAGGTTTCCAGTTTAGACGCGGAACGCTCGCTGCGTTGCCAAAAGTTCCTGTATCAGCGAAGGCCCAACATCAAAACCAGCGTGCGGTAGAATTCGCCGGGAGAGGGACTTCAATGCATTATCTGCTCTTCTACGAAGTGGGAGACGACTACGTGGCGCGCCGCACCGAGTTTCGCAACGTTCATCTGAAGCTTGGCTGGGAAGCTGCCGAACGCGGCGAACTTGTGCTTGGCGGGGCGCTGGCGCACCCCGTGGATGGCGCAGTGCTGCTTTTCAAGGGCGAGACGCCCGAGGTTGCGGAGAACTTCGCGAAGGCGGATCCGTACGTGACGAACCGGATCGTGAAGCGCTGGTATGTACGCGAGTGGACTACGGTTGTCGGCGATCTGTCCGCAAATCCCAAACGGCCAGCTTAGGCAAATCAGGGAACACCGCCGTCTGAGTCGTGCGCTCAAGTCGACCCGACAAGTCGGGGTCCCCAGCTGGCGTACGCAATTCCCACGTCCGTGCTCCCTTAGTCACGACACGGTTCCGTCTCCTTCAGCGCCGATTCCTGTACACTGGAGTGTTCAAGACCATGCAACGCAAATATCCAATTGGCATCCTGGGCGCGACCGGAATGGTTGGCCAACGATTCATTCAACTGCTCGAGGACCATCCGTGGTTTGAGGTTACGTGGCTGGCGGCGAGCGACCGCTCCAGCGGCAAGCCTTATGGCGAGGCCGCCAAGTGGCGCCTCGACACCCCTCTGCTCGAGCGGATCGCGCGGATGACGGTGTCACCGGCGGAGGCGGAGGGTGCGCCGAAAGTGATTTTTGCAGCGCTGGATGCAGCGATTGCCCGCGAGATGGAGCCGAAGTTTGCCAATGCGGGTTGCGCCGTTGTTTCGAACTCCAGCGCCTACCGCATGGCGCCTAACGTGCCGCTCGTGATTCCCGAGATCAATGCGGACCACCTGCACCTGATCGAGGAGCAGCCCTCGCGACGCGAAACCGGCGGGTACATGGTAACGAATCCCAACTGTTCGACCATCGGACTGGTGATGGCCTTGAAGCCGATCGAGGAGCGCTTCGGCGTCGAGCAGATCTTCGTCACGACGATGCAGGCCATCAGCGGCGCAGGATATCCCGGCGTGCCCTCGATGGACATTCTTGGCAATGTCATCCCCTATATCGGCAGCGAAGAAGAGAAGATGGAAGCGGAGACGTTGAAGCTCCTGGGCCGGCTGGAGGGGCACTCCGTGGTCCCGCTCGCTGCAAGAGTTAGCGCGCACTGCAACCGTGTTGCCGTGGAAGATGGACATACTGAGAGTGTCTCGATCAAGCTGGGCAACAAGCTGGGCCGCGCCGTCACGCACGAAGACATGCTCGCCGCCTGGGCGGAATTCAAGCCGCTGACCGGGCAGCATCTGCCGATGGCGCCCGAACAGCCCGTTGAGTTCGCGCCGCAGCCGGATCGCCCGCAACCCCGGCTCGATCGCAATCGTGGACGTGGAATGGCGGTAACCGTCGGACGGCTTCGCCCCTGCAGTCTGCTCGACTGGAAGTTCACGGTTCTTTCACACAACACGATTCGCGGAGCGGCCGGCGCTGCAATCCTGAACGCCGAACTGCTGGCCAGCCTCGGCAAGCTTGAACCTGTGGCCGAAATCGCGACGCGCTCATTGGTGGATCGCAACGGTCGTTGAACGCCTGGAGGGTACGAGCTTTAGCGCGTAGATGACAACTACAAAATAGGGGCTTCATCCCCTGAGGTCAAAACAGGAACGCATGAGCCTGGTTGTGATGAAATTTGGCGGCACTTCGGTCGAAGATCCGACCGCCATCAATCGTACTGCCTCGATTGTTGCGGGCCGTGTGGCGGACGGCAAACGCGCGGTTGTGGTGGTCAGCGCCATGGCTCGCGTGACCGACCAGCTTCTGCGCGCGGCAAGCGCTGCGGCGACAGGTGACCGTACGGGCGCACTTGCAATCAGTTCCCGGCTGCGCGCGCGGCATCGCGACACGGCCTGCGCTCTGATCAAGTCGTCGACGGAGTCGGCTGCGCTCTGCAACCTGATCGAGCAGAAGTTCGACTCGCTGGACGAGATCCTGCGCGGGCTGGCCGCCATTCTAGAACTGACGCCCCGCATCTCCGACCTTGTCGTCAGCTATGGAGAGCGCATCTCGAGCCGGATCATCGCCGCGGCATTTGCCGAGCGCGGCATCAACGCCGTGCATATGGATGCGCGCGAGATCATCATCACCGATTCGCAGTTTCAGAAGGCGGCGCCCATCGACGCCCTAATCGAGAAGCGCTCAGCCGAGCGTCTGCGACCGCTGCTGAACGAGGGCAAGGTACCGGTGATGGGCGGCTTCATCGCGTCGAACGAGGCCGGCATCACAACCACACTGGGCCGCGGCGGCTCTGACTTTACTGGAGCGCTGGTCGGCGGCGCGCTGGCAGCCGACGCGATCGAGATCTGGACAGATGTCGACGGCATTATGACCAGCGATCCACGGGTTTGTCCGGATGCCCTGCGTGTAAAGGTCATCAGCTTTGAAGAAGCCGCAGAATTGGCCTACTTCGGCGCCAAGGTGCTGCATCCGGCGACCATCCTGCCGGCCGTGAAGAAGAATATCCCGGTGCTGGTGCTTAACAGTAAGAATCCAACCAACGAGGGCACGCGCATCATCTCCATTGCGCCGCACTGCAAGAGCCCATTCAAGTCGATCGCCGTGAAACGGAAGCTGAGCATCATCGATGTGGTGGCGAGCCGCATGCTGATGACGCACGGATATCTGAAGGCAATCTTCGAAATTTTCGACAAGCACCAGTGTCCGGTCGACATGGTTTCGACCAGCGAGGTGTCAGTTTCACTCACTGTAGACTCCAACGACAAACTGCCGCTGATTGCGGCTGACCTGAGCCAGTTGGCCGATGTGAAGTACGAAGGCAAGAAGGCGCTTGTCTGCCTGGTGGGCGAGGATATTCGCGGCCAGAACGGCATGGCCGCGCAGGTGTTTGCCGCGATCCGGCACATTAACGTGCGCATGATCTCGCAGGGCGCAAGCGAGATCAACATGAGCTTCATGATTGAAGAAGAAGATGCCGACGAGGCCATTCGCTCGCTCCACGCCGCATTCTTCAAGGAACCGGATCCGGTGGTCTTCGATGTGGAAGCGAGAAAACAGCTTGCAGTGAACAGTGAACAGTGAACGGTGATCAGCGGCAGCACGGTCCCCGGCGCGGTAGTTTGGGTTGAAGTCGATGAATTATGATTGGTGCTCTGTTCACTGAGCACTGCTCACGGTCGACGATTCACCGAGGGTTTCATGCTTGTTCTTGTTCTGGGCAAGGGAAAGACCGGCTCGCTTGTGGCCGAGGTGGCTCGCGAGCGCGGACACGGCGTACGCGCGCTCGATATCTATGAGAATCAACACGCCTCCGCACTCACGGGGCCGAACCTCGCCGGCGTTGACGCGGTGATCGACTTCACCAACGCCGAGGCGGCTCTGGAAAACATGCGCGCGGTGCTGTCGCTCGGGTGCCGCATCGTGGTCGGCACCACTGGCTGGTACGCTCATGTGGCTGAGATGAAGTCGCTGGCTCAACGCCGCGGCGGGGCCCTGCTCTATGGATCCAACTTCTCCATCGGCGTGCAGAAGCTATTCCGTCTCACGGCTGAACTGGCGAAACTCGAGGGCTACAGGTTCGCCATCAGCGAGACACACCACACTTCCAAGGTTGACGCACCCTCCGGCACGGCGATCACGTTGAAGGAGATCATTCATGGTGTCCGGCCCGGCATCGACGTTCCGATCGAGTCGCATCGGGTGGGCGATGCCAACGGGGAGCACATCGTGACGGCAACCAGCGAGCATGATGTGCTTCAGGTACGCCACGATGCGCATTCACGGCGCGGTTTCGCGATTGGCGCGGTACGTGGCGCTGAGTGGATCTGCGGCCAATCCGGCGCATGGGACTTCCGCGAGATCTTTGATCAGCTCTGATCGCGTTGAAGAACGGTTTGCGTCCCGGTTATTTGCCGGCTATGCCAAAGACAACGGTAACGGAAGTCTCCACGGCTACAGGCTGGCCGTCGAGCATGTAGGGGCGGTATTTCCAGGTCTTCACCGCATCTACAGCAGGGGGAGCCAGGATCTTGGGTCCGCTGAGCACCTGAACGCCCTCGATGTTTCCCTGCTTCGTGATGGTGGCCTTCAGAATCACCTTTCCGGTAATGTGCGCCTCTTGTGCGAACTTAGGGTAAACAGGAGGGGTCTTGCGAAGGATCATGCCATCGGCGACGCCGGCGGAGATCCCCACGACGTGGGGCGCGATCTTCACTTTGCCGGCTCCTCCGAAGACCGAGCCAGGAACCGTACCGCTATCGTCGAATGCAACGGCGGCAGGAGCTGCGGGCGGCGGCTCGTCTACCGGGGCAGTTTTCTTGATCGTTCCGGCGATGCGCGTCGGCGCGACCAGCTGCGCGGCCATTGCATCAGGTGAAACGGGCGTCGAATCCGCTGTGGCGGCAGGCGCAGTTTGCTGGGCTGGACTGGGCTTCGCAGTAGCCGGGGTCGCAGGGGAGGTCTTTCCGGTGGCATTCACAATCAGCTGCGAGCTCGGCTGGCTTTCCTTTTCCTCGGGAGCAGGAGTAGAAGAAGACGGTGCTTGCTTCGCGCGTGCTGCCGCGGGATTAGGCGTAGATGGACGGGTAAAGACGATCAGCAGGACAAGGGCCAGCACCAAGGGGCCGGCGGCGATCAGAATCCACTTGACCCATTTCGCACCCTGCTTTTCGGCGGCTTCGTTCGGTTCGGATTCAGACTTGAATTGAGAGGAGCGGAAGAGTTCCGTTGTAATTGGCGGGCGCTCGATGACTGGAGCGGCTGTCTCCTCGACGACGGGTGCGACGCGCACAGCAGGTTCGATTTTCCTGCGGTCGGGAACGAGGCTGGGACGGGGGCGCGGTTCGGGTTTCTTGACGGGCGCCGCCGGCGGAGCAGGCCGGAGGTTGGCTGCGTCCCACTTGGCAAAATCGCTCAGCACATCTTCTGTCCGGGGCGTCTCGGCGGGAGCGACAGAATGCGAAGGCGCCGTAAAAGCCGCGGGCAGCGGGGTGAGATGGTCTTCAGAAACCGCGGGCGGGCGCACCTCAGAGACCGCCTCGAAGCGATGTTCGGGAATTGTCGATGCAGCGAGACGCTCTTCGGGAATCGCCGGCGGACGCGCATCCAAAGCCGATTCGTAGCGCCGCTCCGGCACGATGGGTGTGATATTGGAGCGGGTGGCGGTAGCAGCGGGAACGGAGGCCGGCTTCGGCTCCGGAGGTTTTGGGGCAATCTGCTGGACAGCCGGGGTTTCGTTCTGCGGAATGTCTTGGGGCTCTGTGGCACCTTCCGTCGGCAAGGGAACAAAATCGCAGGCTCCTGCACGCATGCAGTTCATCAACAGGTCCTGGTCAGTGCGGGCGGAGTAAGCCATCACGGATGCGCCGAGGCCAGAGAGTTTCTCAATGATCTGGAGCGCGTAGCTCTGATCCGTATCCACGTCGACAAGCACTACGTCGAAGTTCTGTTCGAGCATCCGCGAGAGATCATTCAAGTTGCCGGGATAATCGATAAACTCGTGGATTTTGCGTCCCTGTGACGAAGCGAGAGCCTGGGCAACAATCTTGCGGTGCGCGTCGTTGGGGCCGATCAGGGCAACCGACATGTTCTTTGAGCCAGTTACCTGGGGTTCGGAACTCTGCGAGTTGGTCGACATTTCAGCTCTGGCAATCGTCATCCTTGATCCTTTTTTCGTTCCATGTCGATGCACAATGCCGCTGCATTTTTCTCCCTACGGCACTTCCGGGGTCGACATGTACAAAACCGCAAGCGCCGAGGATGGCATGCTAATCCACCCGGACGAATGGTGTTGCAAAACGAGATCTGGGAAAAGGCGAAAGCCGTCTGCGAATTGATTAGAGCCTTCGCAGATCGAGGTCCATTGGATTCAGCTGTATGCGACTTCCATTGCGAAACTCTGCAAACGAATACGCCAGCTTAATTCCGGTCCTGTAACGGTCATGGTATATGGGTTCGACCCTCCATGGAACTACCGGGTCACATGGGATACATGCCTTTCGTCACATGGCGAGCGGTCCAATTCCGCTGAGAGCCCCCAAAAGTGGTTCGTATTGAGCAGGATGGAGGACGAGGAGCTGCTGTCGAAGGCAAGCGCGGCAGTCCCCCGCGGAATGGGCGCGAGGGACGGTTGATGCCACGGCTGGAGGGGACTTCTGAGGCCGCGGCTACAATAATGGTCATCGCCATGCTTCTTCGCCCTGCCAATTCTGCTGACATTCCGGCGGTCGTCGCGCTTGAGCGCTTGCCGACGGCTTCTGAGTTCGTCGGCCAGTGGAGCGAAGAGCGCCACCGTGCCACCCTCTCCGGTGGCGATGCCTGTTATTACGTCAGCGAGAATGAATCGGGTGAGGTGCGGGGCTACGCCATTCTGCGCGGACTCCAGGAAACTTCGCGCGCTGTCGAACTGAAGCGCATCGTCGTCGCGGTGCCGGAACGCGGCCTGGGACGCACGATGCTCAAAGAACTGATACGCATTGCCTTTCGCGAACTTGGAGCGCACCGTTTGTACCTTGATGTTTTCGACGACAATGCCCGTGCCCGGCACCTTTACGAAAGCCTCGGCTTCCAATACGAGGGCGTGATGCGGGAGGCTGCGCAGCGGGATGGGCAGTGGTGCAACCTACGCCTGATGTCCATTCTCGAAAACGAATATGCCGGGACCTGACGAGGGGCGCAGTTTCGCGTGAGCTGGCCGCCGAGACGGTTCGGGAAAAGAACTCCGATTTCAGCCGATAGATCTGGTTGTCGCACACAGCCGTTGCCGTCTCGCGCGATATACACTTCTGGTGATGGAGACGACGGGTTGTGGTACGGCAATCGTCACGCCTTTCCGGGCTGACGGTTCGATTGACGAGCCGGCGCTGTGGGGGCTGGTGAATTGGCAGATTGACGCGGGAATTGACTTCATTGTGGCTTGCGGCTCAACGGGGGAGGCCGCCACTCTGGAGGAGACAGAGTGGTTGCGCGTCGTTCGGATCGTGATTGAAGCCGCGGCCGGCAGGGTTCCGGTGTGGGCAGGGTGCACGCATAACTCTACGCGGACGCTGCTGCGCCTGGCGGGAATGCTGAAGCAAGTGCCCGGAGTCGACGCCGTTCTCTCCGCCAACCCGTACTACAACAAGCCTACGCAGGAGGGCCAGTTCCAGCACTTTCTGGCGTTGGCCAAGCTGGTCGATCCGCTGCCGGTGTGCCTCTACAATGTGCCAGGGCGCACGGGTGTCAACCTGGAGCCGGAAACGGTGGTTCGCCTCGCGGAGGCGGCTCACAATATTCAGGCCGTTAAGGAAGCCAGCGGAAGACTGCCGCAGATCACGGAACTGGTGCACTCCTTGCCCTCCAGTTTCAAGGTATTTTCCGGCGATGACAACCTCGCGCTCGCCGCGATCGGTGTCGGAGCCCAGGGATTGATCAGCGTGGTTTCCAACGAAATTCCCGGGGAGATGGCGCGCATGATCGGCGCCGCACTGCGCGATGAATGGGCCGAGGCGCGCGAAATCGAACGCCGCTACGGACGTCTTTTCGAGGCAAACTTCTGGGAGTCAAACCCAGGCCCTGTGAAGACCGTACTCAACCTGATGGGTCGCACGTCGGATACGGTACGGCTACCATTGGTTCCACCCACGGCGACGACTCGCGCCAAACTCGAGCGGCTCGCCGGAGAACTGGGTTTGTTGAAATTTGCGGTGCCTGCCGGCGACGTTCGGATGTTCTAGGAGATCGGCAGGCGCGGCACGCTCTGGTCTGCAGGGACAGTCGTTTGTCGTGATGGGCAAATTCAGGCTCAGAAAACATTCTCAAGAAAAATTCCGTCGGGATGTCGAATTCAGATTCCTTCCCGCGTCATCGAGGTGACGGCGCATTTCAGTGCCGCCTAAAATCACAACGGAGGATTCCCATGCAATATCTCTTGACCCTCTACGCCGAAGAAAGCGGCTGGGAGCACATGAGCAAGGACGAGCAGCAGAAGGGTGAAGCAGCTTATATGGCTTACACCGAAGCCTTGAAGCAAGCTGGAGCGCATAAGGGGTCGAACCGGTTGCAACCCATTGCGACGGCCACAACTGTGCGCACAGTCGATGGCAAAACCCAGGTTCTCGATGGCCCCTACGCCGACACCAAGGAGCAACTCGGCGGCTACTACCTGATTGATGCGCCGGATCTGGATGCGGCACTTTCGTGGGCCGCGCGCTGTCCCGGCTCGCAACACGGCGTGATTGAAGTTCGTCCGATCTGGGCAATGTAAAGGCGGCGCGCGGGTGAAGGGTGGCGACTGCCAGCCGCAGTCGCACCCGGAACCGCGCCTTCGCGCTCACGCAGCGATTCAGGAGCCTTTCGACAAAGGAAGTGCGTCATGATCCGAACGAAATATTTGTCAGTCGCAGCGGCTGTTGTCGCCGCATTTCTTGCGAGTTCGCTCTGGTATCGCCCCGTGATGTTTGGCAGACAGTTTATAGAACTCAGCGGGATGAGCGCTGCATCGGGCCCGGCGGACGCGAAGATTGCGATGGAGTTGCTACGGAATGTTGTTCTGGCGCTTGTTATCTTGCGATTAACGTCATTGCTCAGATTCACCGACTGGAAGAATGCAATGAGGCTAAGTGCGCTGCTATGAATCAGTTTCAATTTCCGGACTAAACGTATCCTTCCGGGCGGAGGCTCGTGAATTTTGAACAGGCCAACGAGGGGGCGAAAAGCACAGCGGAAGCAGTCGCGCGCCGCAGTTACGGCAAGCTGGTTGCGTTTCTCGCCGCGCGTACGCGAGATGTGAGCGCCGCCGAGGACGCACTTTCCGAGGCCTTTGCGGCGGCGCTTGCGGACTGGCCACGGAACGGATGCCCTGAAAATCCGGAAGCGTGGCTGATGGCTGTGGCACGACGCAAGTTCCTCGATGCCGTTCGCTCCACGCAGCGCGAGACTGCTTCCGATGTGGAAGAAGCAGCCGCGGCCATTGAAGCCTCAGATGACCCTGTCGCGATCCCCGATCGCCGTCTCGGCCTGATGTTTGCCTGCGCCCATCCGGCCATCGACGCCGCGATCCGCGCGCCATTGATGCTGCAGACCGTGCTGGGGCTCGATGCCGCACGCATCGCGTCGGCTTTTCTCATTTCTCCAGCGACGATGAGCCAGCGCCTGGTGCGCGCGAAAAGCAAGATTCGGCAAGCGGGCATTCCGCTTGAGATTCCAGAGCGCAGCCAACTGCCATCGCGGCTCGGCGCGGTGCTGGACGCTATCTATGCCGCCTTCTCCGAGGGATGGATCGACGCCGCAGGCGCTGACGTGGCGCGACGTGATCTCGCCGAAGAAGCTATCTACCTTGGGCGCGTGATCGCTCAGCTTCTACCCAACGAACCGGAGGGACTCGGCCTTCTCGCGCTCATGCTGCACGCCGAGGCGCGGCGCTCAGCACGCCGCAATCCTGCCGGCGAATATGTTCCGCTTGCCGCGCAGGACGTGAATCTTTGGGATGCGGCGATGATCGGCGAGGCCGAAGACATGCTTCGCCGTGCGGGCGGAATGCATGCGGTCGGCCGCTATCAACTCGAAGCCGCCATTCAGTCAGCTCATGCCGCGAGGGTGCGTACGGGCCGATCTGACTGGAGCGCCATCATGCAGCTTTATGATGCTCTGCTGGCGCTGAGCGGATCTCCGGTTGCCGCTCTCAATCGCGCACTCGCAATCGCGGAGTTGCTCGGGCCGCATGAAGCGTTGATCGAACTGGAAAAAGTCGGTAGCGATCCGCGCTTAGCCGAGTATCAGCCTTACTGGGCGGCGCGTGCAGACCTTCTAGCTCGCCTCGGTGTTCGCCAGGAAGCACGCCACGCATATGACATTGCAATTGGATTGGAGCGCGATCCTTCGGTGCGCCGGTTCCTCGAAAAGAGACGAAGCTTAATAGACGAGTAAATCCCGCCTAGGTTGAGCCTTTGCGACTAGAAATTAGCACTGACGGTAACATCTGGAATCGACGGAAGCTACGCGGGTAATCGTGGGAAGAATTAATTCTCGAAACCTAGAAACTTTCTTCATCGCCGTGGTGTTGGCGCTAATAACGGGACGCAGCCAAAAAACCAGACCTTCCAACCTATGCTGTGAGCCCATCCCGCGAAAGGCTCCGTGAGGCCACGGGCGTTCGCAGAAAGCGGTGAATCAGATATGTTCAATTCAAATGCAGGGAGCCGCGTGCTTCCTTCACTTCTTGGTTTGACGATTACCTCCTTTCTGGTAGCGGGCTGCGGCAGCAGCCTAACCTCCTCCACAAACAATAATTCGCAGGCGGCAACGGGGTCGTCGTTTGTCATCGGCACCGACGCGCCGATGGCGAGCGTGATCTCATTCAACGTGCAGGTCATGAACATCTCCGCAACCGATCAAAACGGCAACACCGTGCAGTTGCTCAGCGGCTCGCCGACGGTTGACTTTGCCCGGTTCAATGGCCTGCAAACGCTGCTCGAAATGAACGACGTGCCGGTTGGCACCTATTCGAGCATCACGATCACGCTGGGCACCGGAACGATCGGCTATCTCGATACCAGCACGGCTGAGCCTTCGGTCCAAACCAGCCCGGCGAACATCACTCCGAGCTCTGTCACCTACACGCTTTCGAATCCGATGATGGTTCAACAGGCAGGTGCGCCGGTTGGTTTGCACCTCGACTTTGATCTGCGCAAGTCGATTGGCGTCACGAACGGGCAGATCAACGGCAACGTCACACCGACATTCACCGCAAACGGTGTGAACAATAGCGACAAGGGCGCTTACATTGACGAATTCGACGCGGCCGTGCTCACCCCCGACCCGGGCGCGCAGTCGTTCACGATCCAGGGCCCGCACGGACGCCAGTTTACCGTGAACGTGAGCGGCGCGACGGAGTGGGATGGCGGCGATACATTCGCCGATCTGACTTCAAACAGCATCGTGCAAATCTCCGGAACACTGGATCGGGCCGATGCGACCATTGATGCCGATGAAGTGGCGATCCTCTCCGATAACGGCTTCTATGCGGCTGGACAAGTCACCTATGTGAATCCGTCATCGGGTCCGGCGTCGAGCTTCGATCTCTATGTGCGTGGATTGCTGCCTACCAACACGGGGCTCACGCTCGGCCAACGCGCAACCATTGATCTGAACGGCACCGAAAAGTACTCCATCTACTGGATGCACGGTCCCCTGGCACAGTTCCTCTTCAACCCGAGCGGCATACTTGCCGGCCAGCACATTGCTGTCGGTGGCCCGGCAAGCGGAGCGGCAAATGCAAACGGCGTTACCGCGAAGCGCGTGACTCTCCGCCACTGGGGATTCAATGGTACTGTGGTGCCCGGCAGCGTGAACACCGGCAACAACACGTTCCAGATGCAGGTGAACGGATTCGCAGGCTTGCTGATTCCGCAGACAGTGACCGTTTTCATCACGGACAACTGCGAGTTCCGCGATGGATTCTCGCAATTGTCTGATGTGTCGGCTGCCACCAATGTGCGCGTTGTGGGCCTGCTGTTGAAGGATCCGCTGAACGGCAATACGGTTTTGGTGGGCCACTACGTCGACGATCTGAATTGAAAACTGAGGTACTGCAATCACCGGAACCCGCAAGGAAAGAGCGACGCGCGTTCCGGTGATTTCTTGTCCTAGAGCAAGTCGGCGAAGGGCGGAAACGTCAGCAGAAGTGCGATGGCGAGCAGTACAAGAGAGAGGGCAATGATGGGTCGCAAGCTCGCGTTGCGCCCGCCCCACAGGTAGTGAAGGCCAGCCCAGGCAGCGAGCCACACAAGGATCGCCACCGTGGAGACGCCCGACAGCGGACCTGTAGGCCGGTAGAAAATCAGAAGCCGGGCAAGCGGCGGATATCTGTCGGCGGCGAAGGCAATCAGTCCCAAAGCGAATGCACCGATGCCCGCAGCAAGAACAGCCGCAGCGCCGGGACCGCTTGGCGTCATCTTCGGCGAGACGTCGTTTTCAAGAGGCATCATTGTCCGCCTCCTCGCATCAGCCGAATTGTCGCGCCGCCTTCAACCGGAGCGTGCTTGTTCAGTTCAGCGCCGAAGAATCCGGCAATTCCAGCGGCGGCAAACGAAACGAACACAAAGATGAGCACCGCCGACCGCAATTCTGGATGATTCCTGAGAGAACGCCGGTAGTGATTGAAAACCGCAGCAGCCATCGTGATCGAGATGGGAGTGATCCAGGCAATATGCTCTTTCCACTCCATACCGATGGAATGCCAGCCGGTGGTCGCTGGATTCGATTTGAGCAACGCCTGCGGAAATGCATTGAGAGCCGCAATGCCCGCCGGCGGAACGGCGCGATACCACGGGTAAATGACGTACGCGCCCGTCAGCACGGTGATCCAGGCAATCACGGCCATGACCGCCAGCCACCTGCCGAGAAACATCTCGTCGTCAGTCGAAATTGGCTCCAGGGCATAAGGTTTGTAGCGACGATATAGCTCGACAATCGCCGTAGTGCACGCGAGCAGATAAAGAGCACCAAAGCCCATGCCATGTACCAGGGTCCAAAGTCCGCGCGTCGTCATCTCCATCGCAGTTGCTCCTCGAGAGTGGAAACTCTCTTCGCTCTCCTTGCGAATCAGAACCCATTTTTGAGGGCGTGGGCTGAGAACATCGCGTTTCTCAACGGCGCTTTTTTGTCGTCAGAATCTTTGTCGTCGGGGCCCTTGTTGTCTTTCTTGCCCCACGTCCAATAGAGGCCGAGGTAGGCATAATTCTCGGTTTGGCCTGCGACCGAATGACCGTAGGCGAAGAGAAACTGCATGAATTCTTCGCCCTTCAAGTGCCAGTAGCCGCCGGCATCGATCATGGTCGACTTCTGGGTCTGTGCTGCGGCAAAACCCTCCCCACCGTGAGAGAACACCTCGACTGCGAGTTCCAGTTTCTTGTTCATTTCGCGCTTCAGCAGAAATCCGCCATACGGAAAATTGTGGTACGACGTCTGCGGTACCACGGTTTCGCCTGCTCCGCCGTCCAACAGCCACTTGCCATAGTTTTTCTGGAGCCATACGGGCAGCCGATACCAGACCTTGCCCACGCCCAGGCCTCTGTCGAAGTTGCCGGTCGGCATCTCGAACATGGTGAAGGTGCCGATCTGAGGGATTGTTTTTGTCTCCTTGATAATGGCGAGTTTGACGCCGAGTTCCACGTCGGTGAGGCCTTTCGCGCTGGGGCCAACGCCACCCGGAGCGTAGGTCGGATTATTGGAGGGATAGATTCCGCCCCAGGGCAGGATGGCGTGCAATTGAACCCGCGGCACTGCTCCCCAGTTGAATTCGAATGCCGGGCCGGTGTAGTCCATCTCCGCAGGTGTACCGTCCGCTGCGCCGAAGATGTAAAACTCATAATTCTTAAAATCGACTGGCTCCGGGTCATCCACCTGGAAGGGGGGGCCCTGGGCAAGGAGCTTTGTACCGCTGATGGAGACAAGAAAAAAAAGGACCGTGAGAAAGAAAACCGGCCGGCGGTCCGTCGGCTTGTCTTTCCGGGGCTGGGGAAGATTTCCGAATACAGACGTCATCTGCAGCCGAAGTTATATCGAAATTCGATAACAGTCAAGGCAGATGGCGGCCTGCCAGAGTTATAGTGGTTTTCGTGGCCGATCAGAAACGTGAACTCTTCGATGGACTGATTCGCATCCACGTGCTTCTGCACGCCAGGCACGAGCCTATCTTCGGCCTGGCGATGATGAAAGAACTGGAGCATCACGGCTACCGCATCGGCCCCGGCACACTGTATCCGCTGCTGCACGGGCTGGAGAAGACGGGCCTGTTGCGCTCAGCTTTCGAACACGTCGAGGGTCGCCGGCGACGCCTCTACCGGATCACGCCGGCAGGGAAACGGGCGCTCGAAAAGGCCAGGGAGAAGGTCGATGAGTTGTACGACGAACTTCACGAGGAGCATCCGCGCAAACTCACTGGCGAGGGCGTTTCAGCTCGGACGCACCCGAAGACCTGACGGATCCACTATCCGGCGAGAGACTGCTTGACGAGTTCGCTCACCACGCGGCCCTCGGCGCGTGCTCCCGATTGCTGAAGGCGCGCTTGCACGGCTTTGATGACGGGGCCCATATCCTTGGGCGTTGGCGCATGGCCGATCGCGTTCGCGTGCTCCGCGATGACTTCGGATACGAGCGCACGCAGGCCGGCTTCGTCCACGGCCTTGGGCAGGAACTCCTCGATGACGGTAATCTCACCCGCTTCTTTGGCTGCCAGTTCCGGGCGGTTGCCTTTGGTGAACTGTT
Source organism: uncultured Acidobacteriaceae bacterium (assembly GCA_963774175.1). Lineage (GTDB taxonomy): Bacteria > Acidobacteriota > Terriglobia > Terriglobales > Acidobacteriaceae > Telmatobacter. The sequence continues at coordinate 122,790 of CAVZDT010000018.1, read as the reverse complement.
CTATGGAGTCGCGACGCTGTTTGATCATCGTGGCCAGCGTCTGCTGCTCTTCGGCAGGCGTAAGCGCAGCGCGCTTTTCAATCGCCTTGTTCTTCAGTGCATTCTTGATGAGCCGCAGTGTACCGGTACGCTCTGCGTCGTGGAGCTTCATGGCGGTGATGATCTGCTGGCTGATCTGTGCTTCTAATGCGCCTGCGTCGTTCATTGTTTCCTCTTAGGGTGCGCAGATCCCAGCGCACGCGCCTGTAAGTGTGTTCGTATCTTTTCCAGTTTAGCGCAGCGAGCGGTTGGAAATCTTTACAGGATGTCAGCCTTCAGGAGAAGGATTCAACCTCGAACGGAATCGCTTTCACTGCATCAAATCGCCCTGAAAAATCGATTCAGCTCGTCTTTTATGGCAGCTCACAACCGCGACTTTCGGTGTGGATTGCAATCTAATTGAACAGAGGGATTAGGGATATGAAAAGCCGATCAATGACGATCATTGCCCTGTTGGGTTTGGGGCTTATATGGTCACCTTTGTTTGCCGCGGACCAAGGGAACTACCAGGGAGATGAACAAAGGCAAGCCAACCCGGGGACGGTGAACTATGTACAAGGTGCGGTTTATCTAGATGGGACTGCGCTCAATGCGAAGGATGTGGGGAATGCCATCGTCCAGCCCGGTCAGGAACTTTCTACGCGGAACGGCAAAGTGGAGATGCTGATGACGCCCGGTGTTTTTTTGCGGCTCGACGACAACAGCATGGTGAAAATGGTTTCGCCGGATCTGGTGATGACGCAGGTGGAACTCGACAAGGGCCGCGCCGGAGTCGAAGTTGACGAGATCCACAATCAAAATGATCTCCAGGTGATCGATGGAGGAGTAACGACACGGCTGAACAAGCACGGCTACTACGAATTCGACGCCAATCATCCTGAAGCGATGGTCTTCAAAGGTGAGGCCCACGCCCAGGTAAACGACAACAAGTGGATCGCGATCAAGGATCATCACGAGTTGGCGTTGAATGAGGGGCCACAACTTGCGAAGGAGAAGCCGCAGGATTTCAACGAAGACGACGCCAAGGACGAACTTTATAACTGGAACAGCCTGCGCTCGGAGTACATGGCTGAAGCCAACAACCAGATGGCCTCAGAATACGCCGGCCCGTATGCTGGTCCGGGATGGTACTGGGATCCGTGGGCCTTTGACTACGCCTACATGGGATTTGGTCCGTTCGCAAGTCCATTCGGATGGGGTTTTTATCCCTTCGGCTGGGGCGGATTTTATCCGTACGGCGGATTCTATGGAGGCTACTACGGACACCGGCTCGGGAATCGGCATGGAGTCGTGAGCGGCACAGTTCGCGGCAATCCCGGCCACTTCGCGGGCTCCCACAACAGCAGTGGCTTTGCAGGGTTCCATGGCGGCGGGTTTGGCGGTGGCGGATTCGCCGGCGGTCGCCGTTAAGTTTGTCCCGCGGCTAGATTGTTTCCGCAGTTGATGTAGCGCTCTTCGGCCTCCAGTCAAAGGCGGCTTCTTCTTGTTGAAGAACCCACTTGGCAGGGGTGGCTTGGGGACAGAGGAACTGCGAAAGCGCTGTAGATCGTTGATTCTGTTTCGAGTCTCTTCTGCTCCGGGGATGTTTCCCGGGGCAGTTTCGTTTTTTCCGCCTGTGAGGGTCGGCACAAGGCTCTGTCTGGGGATGTGCTATGGTTTGAGGCGCAGTTTTGTCTGCTTGTGGCCGGCACGTCGAAGTAGATAGAGAATCTGCCGATGGCGGGGGATGACGTGAGATTGCGAAGCTTGGTTCGGATTGCTTTTCTTATCGTATCAATCCACTTGGCACATGCTGGCGAGGGCCTCATCGCAGAACGCATCACTGTTGACCAATTGCAGCAGAAACTGGCCGCGACGGCTCCAGCGGTTCCCAGTCACGGTGGTGTTCCGATGGCAAAGCTACAGGATGCGACCCTGGCATTGCAGATCGAGAACCTGCAGCTCTCGGAGCGCCTCACCTCCGCGACGCTGGCGCGCATCATGGCGCAGCACGCATTCGGGCCGCAGACACAGCGGGCGCTAACTCTGCTTGGGGACCGGTCGGCCTTGCTCGACCCTCCTGCGAGCGAACTGCCCAATGAGCCGCCACCGGATGCGAGCCAGCAGCAGCATATGCTCGATGCAGCGCGCGCTTATGTCTTCCGGACGCTGACGCATTTGCCGAATTTTTTCGCGACGCGGACAACCTCGCGATTCTCCGGAATCACTCCGGAACTGAACCAGACAGGTTTGCCCGTGCACATTGGACTGTACCCCCGGGGTACATACAGCCGGGAGATCACGTTTCGCGATGGGAAGGAACTGATCGACCCTATGAAGTTCCAGCGACCCGCGGCCACGTTACCGCAGAGCGGACTGGAGAGCTGGGGCGAATTTGGACCGGAGCCGGCGGTGGTTCTGTTGGGCGTGACCACCGGCTCTATTGCGTTCCATCACTGGGAGCAGGGTCCGAGGGGGTTGGGTGCCGTTTACCGGTACTCTGTGCCCGAACAGGATTCAAAATACGAAGTGAATTACACCTGCAACGGGAGAGGGGCCTTCCACGCCCAGCCCGCATATCATGGTTCGCTCACGATTGACGCTGTTTCGGGCGCCATTCTGCGCATCACGTTGCAAGCGGATTCGAAACCGGATGACCCGATCACCCATGTCGCTTCGGTGATTGACTATGGCCCGGTGGAGATCGGCGGACCAACCTATATCTGCCCACTCCACAGCCTGGCCTTCAGCGTGGAAGAAGTCAGCATCTGCTTTCGCGATCTCAAAGACGATGCTCTTGTTCACAATCGAGAGCTTGTTCGACCGCTGATCCTGAATCGAACAACGTTCAGCGACTATCACCGGCTGGGCTCAACTTCCAGGATCATTACGGATGTACCGGAGAGTCACCAGGGACCGCACAAATGAAGGCATGCTCGGCAAGATTAAACTTCGTGTCACCAATCGTTCGAGTTGCCGCAACGCTGGCGCTCAGTTTCGCCTGGGCAAGCGTCGCGTTATGCGGCCCGATTCATGACGCGACGCGAAAAGGTGACGAAGCAAAGGTCACCGCATTGCTAAAGGAGAATCCTGATCTGGTTTCAAGCAGAGATAAATCCGGCAATACGCCTTTGCACATTGCCGCTATGCACGACCAACCGGCGATTGCGGCTCTGCTGCTAGCAAACGGCGCGGACGTAAACGCAGAAAACGATCCGCCTGGGAGAGAAGTCGTGGGTGCCAGTTACTATCACAAGAAAGCCTGCGGTGAGAGGCCACTGACGCTGGCGTTGCTTTCCTATCAGCATAAAGAAATGGTGGAACTGCTGCTGACCCATGGCGCGGACCCCAACCTCTTCGTGCATATACAAACCACTGTGCTGCACCGTGCTGTGGAACTCGGCCTTCCTTATGATGTGGAACTGCTTTTGGCCAACGGAGCAGATCCGGATGTGGTGAATCTGGGAGGTGCCTCCTCGGTGACCCTTGCCGTCGAGCACGGTAACACCAGGATCCTGGAAATGCTGCTGGACAACGGCGCAAACCCGAATGCGAGGGATGGGTCTGGCCACACGCCCATGTACTATGCCGAGCATAGCTTCGCCACGCCCCGCGGCGAGACCAGTGCCAATGAAAAGGCGATCGCGATCCTTCGCGCTCATGGCGGGCACGAGTAACGACGTACCAGATATTCAGCAGGCGAAGAAATGAACTTGCGGCTAGCGAAGTTGAAAATTGCGTCACAGATTGTTCGAGTGGCTACGATGCTTGCACTCGGCTTCGCCTGGGCAAGCATCGCGTTGTGCGGCCCCATTCATGACGCAACGCGCAAAGGAGACGAAGCGAAGGTCGTCGAATTGCTCCAGCAAAATCCCGATCTGGTTTCAAGCAGAGATAAATCCGGCAATACCCCTCTGCATGTGGCCGCTCTGCACAACCAACCGGCGATTGCGGCTCTGCTGCTGGCAAACGGCGCGGATGTCAACGCACAAAACGATCCTCAAAGCGTCGATGTGTCGCGGATCACGCGGATCAGTAAAGACGCCCACGGCGAAACCCCGTTGACGCTGGCGTTGCTCTCTTACAATCACAAGGAAATGGTGGAACTGCTCCTGACCCACGGAGCGGATCCAAACCCGCCAGGCACCTCTCCGCTGCGTCTGGCCATTGAACGTAACCTCCCCTATGATGTGGAATTACTGTTGGCCAACGGCGCTGATCCGGATGCTAATACGGTGATCTGGGCCGTCCTGCACGGCCAGACCAAGATTCTCGAGTTGCTCCTGGACTCCGGCGCAAACCCGAATGCACGGGACGCGGCTGGCCACACACCGATGTTCTATGCCGAGAACGCCTTTCATTCCTACTACGGCGAGACTAGTTCCAACGAAAAAGCCATCGCGATACTCCGTGCACATGGCGGCCACAAATAAGGCATTCTGTCGTTTTCGCCTCGTTTTTTGCACGAAATATCGAGTTTTCTACCTCTCCAACTCGTTAAACAGCCGGTCGCGGAGTACATTTTTCGCGTGTTTTTGCACCGCTAACATTTCACAAATATCACATATATGTGTATTATGTGATTTCTGGCGAACGATAACGGTTCCCACAACAACCCATCCTGATCGTGAGGCTAACTCCATGATTCGCAAGACGCGTCTTTATACCCCAGGCCCGACCCCGCTGCTTCCAGCTGCTCAGTTCGCAATGGCTGCAGCCGACATGCACCACCGCACTCCCGAATTCCGGGCCCTCTTTCAGAAGGTGCTCGGCCAGCTCAAGGTGTTCGTTGGCACCAAGAATGACGTCCTGCTGCTCTCGAGCTCCGGGACCGGCGCCATGGAAGCATCGGTTTCCAACCTGACATCGCCGGGAGATCGCGTCCTGGTACTCACGGCTGGCAAATTCGGCGAACGCTGGACAGGACTGGCCAAGGCTTTTGGGTGCGAGCCGGAGGTGGTCACTGCACCGTACGGGCAGACCTTCGACCTCGCGCAGCTCCGCGCAGCTCTCAAGCGCGAGCATCGTGTCGTCTACATGCAGGCGACTGAGACTTCGACGGCGGTGCGCCATGACGTTCAGGCGATCGCTAAAGTGATCCACGAAGCCGCATCCGAAACACTGCTGGTCGTCGACGGCATCACCGGCCTCGGCACAACGCACCTCGACGTGGATGGTTGGGGCATCGACATTCTGATCGGCGGTTCGCAGAAAGCCGTCATGATCCCGCCCGGGCTGGCGTATCTCAGCGTCAGCGAGAAGGCGTGGGTGGCGATGGAGAAGGCGAAGAACCCGCGCTACTACTTCGATCTGCGCAAGGAGCGCAAGAACGCCGTCGAGGGCGAAAGCGCCTACACGCCGGCAGTGGCACTGGTCGCCGGGCTCGGCGCCGCGCTTGACTACATTGCAGGGCAGGCTGGCGGCGATCTTGAGAAGGGACGCATCGCGCTTATCGACAACGCGATTACCAATGCCGCCGCCACGCGCGCTGGACTTGTCGCGCTTGGATTCACGCTGTTTGCGCCGACGGCTCCGGCCGCGGCCGCGACTGCCGTGGCTCTTCCGGAGGGAATGGATTCGGGCGCGGTGGTGAAGGCCCTGAAGGCGAAGTTCGCACTGGTGACTGCGAACGGGCAGGGAGAGATGCAGGGCAAGATCTTCCGCGTCGCGCATCTTGGCTTCTTCGATTACCTCGACACAGTCGCTTTTCTCGGCGCCATGGAGCACATCGCGAAGGACACGCTGGGGCTGAAGGTTGAGTACGGGCAGGCGGTTGCGGCGGCGCAGAAGGTGTATGCGGACGCAGTGCACAGTGGTCAGTGAACAGTGGTCAGTCTTTCCTGCCCATGCAACGGTCCTTGACTGATCACTGCGCACTGTTCACTGTCCACTCGGAGCACTCATGACGGAACTCTCATTTGGCGAGAAACTTCTGATCGCGCGCAAGCAGCTCGACCTCTATTCCTACCAGATGGCGGAGTTGCTGGGCGTGCATCCCAATTCCATTACCAAGTACGAGCGCGGCGAGGGTAAGCCGCACGCGGCGGCGGTGCGGATGTTCGACTTGCTCTGCGAGAAGCATGATATTTATTTCGACGAATTTGCAACCGGATCCGCCACCGCGGCCAAGGGAGACAAGATGAAGATCGTTCTGGCCGAGAAGGTATCCCCGGCAACGCTTGCTGTGTTCGCAGCCGAGCCGGGCTGGGAGGTTCTTGCTCACGACCAATTGTCCGATGGCCTGCCTGCCGCGCTTGCGGATGCGGACGCACTCGTCGTCCGAAGCGCCGTGCAGGTGGACGACGCGCTGATGGAGCATGCGCCGAAGCTGCGTGTCATCGGCCGCGCGGGCGTGGGTGTGGACAACATCGATGCGGAAGCTGCCACACGCCGAGGCATCGTGGTGATGAACACGCCGGGAGCGAACGCCGTTGCCGTCGCCGAGCTCACCATCGGGCTGATGCTCGCGCTGGCGCGCAAGCTGCCATCAGCAAATTCCACGATGCACGCGGGGAAGTGGGAGAAGAAGAGCCTGCAGGGCGCGGAACTGCGCGGCAAGACGCTCGCCATTCTCGGGCTGGGCCGCGTTGGGCTTGAAGTGGCGCGGCGCGCACGCGGCTTCGGACTCGAAATCATCGGAAGCGATCCGTTCGTATCGGTCGCGGTTGCGCGCGAAAACGGCATTCGCCTGGTCACGCTCGACGAGCTCTTTGCCGGCTCGGATTACATCACGCTCCATGTCGGTCTCACGCCCCAAACGGCGGGCGTGATCAATGCAAAGACGATCGCCGCGATGAAGAAGGGCGTGCGCATCATCAACTGCGCGCGCGGCGAACTCGTGGATGATGCAGCGCTAGTAGCCGCACTCAAGTCGGGACAGGTAGCGGGCGCCGCGCTGGATGTATTCACGGTCGAGCCGCCGAAGGATTCGCCTTATGCCGCGCTCGACAACGTGATTCTCACACCGCACATCGCCGGATCGACGGCAGAAGCGCAGGAGGCCGTGGGCGTGCAGATTGCGATGCAAGTGCGCGAGTACCTGAAGCTCGGTGTGGTGCAGAATGCGGTGAACCTGCCTTCGCTGAGCCACGAGGAATATGTGCAGCTCGCGCCGTATATCGATCTTGCCGGGCGCCTTGGATCGTTCCTGGCGCAGGCGGGCAAAGGCGGCATCGAAGGGATCGATCTCACTTACGGCGGTTCGCTCGCAGAGGCCAAGACGGACCTTGTCCGCAACGCGGCGATTGAAGGCCTGCTGCAAGGCTCGGAGAACGTGAACCGCATCAATGCCGCCGCGGTCGCGCAGGAGCGCGGCATCCGCATTCACGAGGAAAAAGAAGAGAGCCATCGCGGCGGAGCTGCGACAGTTCTGGCCATCGAGCTGTACACGGCCGCGGGTCGGAGCCATGCGATCGCGACGGTGATTCACCGCGAGCATCCACGGCTGCTGGAGTTCGACGGCATCGACATCGAGGCGCCGCTGGAGGGCAATCTGCTGGTCTGCCGCAACCAGGACGTGCCGGGCGTGATCGGGAAGATCGGGACGATCCTCGGCGAGCAGGGCGTGAATATCGCGAATTTTGCGCTGGGACGGGAACGCACGGGGCCCAAGCCCGTGAAGGCGCTGGCCGTGGTGCAGGTGGATGCGCCGGTCTCGGGCGGTGTGCTGGACGCGCTGATGACCATCGAAGCACTGCTCGAGGCGAAGCTGGTGCAGCTGTGAAGAGCAACTGATTGGTTGCGTTAAGCAGTTCCTACAACAAAGCGAAACCCGTCTCGTTCGCTCGCGGCAGGAAGGCAGCCGGTGCGGGGGGCTGGCGGTAGAATATGCAACTGACTGGTTGCCTATGGGCTCTCCCCCCCCCCGTCTCTGGGCGTAAGTTCCTCAATTTGAAATGGTTGCGAAGTGGGTACCGTTGCAAGTTTCTCTACCAGTTGAACTTGGCCGCAGAGTTTGCTCAGCAAAGGGGTTAAGTAGCGACTGGACCGCTTTGGAACCGTCCGCGTAGAAACTGGGCTATCTTGGCAGGTCAGCGGCGCTGACGCGCCTAGCAAGTTAGCGAGTTAGCGAAGGGGGGCGGACCTTTTTGATCCTTTGATTCGAGGATAGCGGATTCGAGCGAAATTGCCTGCAAATTGCCGGCGTCTGTAAACGACTGATGGGAAAGGGAATGCAAAAAAAGATTGCCATGGGGTATTGACATGGGATTCACAGGGACCTGAATTTTTGCGGGGCTGTTCAGCCCATGACGCCGGGTTTGCCCAGCCAGGAGCGCAGGTATGCTGCCTGGCCTACGTGGTAAGTCTCGTGCAGCGCCATGAAGTTGATGACGCCGGTCAACTTTCCGTCGGCGCTTGGCGGACCGGGCTGCGGCGCAGGCGAATTGAGAAGCTCTTCTGACGCGTTTTCCATGGCCGCGTTGAGTCTCGGGCAGCTTTCAGCCCACGCCTCCATGATTGCTTTAGGAGTCGGCGCATCCGGCGAATCCACACACTTGGCGCCACGCGCATACAGCGGCATCCACGGCAATGTCCATTTGTCGCCGAGGCGAGCCAATACCATCGCTCGCGACCAGGTGATATGACCTACGATCCACTGGATGCTGTTGGAATGTTCGTTGGGCCGTTTGCACCAGTCCTCGTCGTTGATTCCAGCGAGACCCTGCTTGAGAAAACTGGAGTTCGTGTTGAAGCTCTGCGAGGCGACGGTTAGAAGAGGAGAAAGTGGCATGGACGTACTCCTGGTTTGCCCCAACAGCTTACACGCGCGCATACAGGGGCGGAAAGATCCATCCCGCAAATTCAAGTGCGAAGCAGATCGAGCGCCGTGGCATGTCGCGGCTGATAGAGGCCCAGGCCTCCGCCGCCGGGCAGGCGAACCGTTGTTGTGGTGCCCCAACCGGCATTAACAATTTCTGTCGTTTGCGCGCCTTTCTGCTGCAGGGCGGCGATGGTTGCGCCGAGATCGTCGCACATCAGGTAGACGACGCTGGAGGACAGATCCTGGTCGGCGTGACGATGGATGGATTCTTGTTCGGCGGGATGGATGCCGAGTTCGGCAGGCGGTAGGCGAAAGATCAGCCAGCCCTCGCCGGCGTCGACCGACGGAAAACCCAGCACATCGCGAAAGAAGGCTCGATCTGCATCAGGATCGCGACTGTAGAGCAGCAGGTGTGTGCCGTTGATCATGGGTGAGATTGTACGCCGGGGCGGTGAGGGCGGAGCATAGCGGAGTTAGCGGAGCTGGCGGGGCTAGCGGAGTTAGCCCTTAAGGAGAACCGATTTCCAGGGCTCCCTGGGAGAGATGTCAGATATCTTTCGTTCAAAAGGAACAGCAAGTCCGAGCCGCTTTGCGGCATAGCAAGTTAGCGATGAGATACCGGTTCTCACATTTGAGGCCCATCCGTGTTCCTAACTCCGCTAGCTCCGCTAACTCCGCTATGCTCCCTCTACTCGACCGGGTGCGCCTTCCCGTTTTTCAGGCTCTGGTCGATGATCGACTTTACCTTTTGATCGGCTTCTTGCGCGAGTTTTCCCTGCTTTGCGCCGAGTTCACCCTGTTGGGCTCCGAGTTCACCCTGCCTGGCGCCAAGCTCGCCCATCTTCTCTCCGAACTCGCCCTGGCGCGCGCCAATCTGACCCTGGATTTCGCCCAGCTTGCCTTGCAACTCGCCAATCTTTTCCTGGATATCTGAGAACTGTTCCTGATCGAGGGGCTTGCCCTGTGCGGCCTTTAGCTTCGCCATCGCGGCGTCGATTTCGGCAATCTCCTTGCTCATGTCGGGAGTGGGGACGGACACCTGTTCCTGCTGGCGCCCGAGTTCTTCCTGTTGCTTGCCGAGTTCCTCCTGCTTCGCCCCAAGCGCCTCCTGCTGTTTGCCAAGCTCTTCCATTGGCTTGTACATCGCTTCGATCTGGGAGATCACGGCCGGATCGTCAACGAAAAACGATTTGCCGTCGTGCGTGAACCAGAGGATGTCTTTGCCGCCGGCCAGCTTGCGCGCTTTTTCAAGCTCTTCGTGGCGGCCCTGGGCCCAATCGCCAGAGAACGTGACCTTGTCCTTGTCGGTGCCGCGGATGATCGCATAGGACTCGCCGTTGGTTGAGTAGGAGTAGCGATAACCGGAGTGCTTGCCATTGTTGTCGACATTCGTCGTGCCGTTTTCATTGGAGGAACTCTGGCCAATGCCGTATCCGTATCCCACGCCGTAACTGTAACCCGCAGGCGGCGCGATGAGAGTCATGGTCGCAGCAGGCGACCTGAAACCGGCCGACGGGAGAATCATTAATGCGTGGCTTCCCGGCGTCAGCAGAGCCCTGGGGGGAAGGATGGTCACGCGTGCGCGGGGAGGCCGAGGCGGCAGGATGGTCAAAACGGCGGGAGGTACGGGCGGAGCAACGGCCGGCTCGCAGGCCTGCGCTGGAGATGGCGGCTCGACTGCAGCAGGAGCTGGCGCAGTGGCCGCTTGGGCTGGAACAGACACACCAGTTTCGGGCGCTACCGGAGCAACTGGCGCATCGGGAGCGATCACACCGGCGGCAGGAACCACAACCTGTGGCGCGTCCGGCGGCGCCTGTCCGGCAGCCTGCACGCGCACCAGGGCGGTGGCGGCAAACAGCGCTACGGGAATGACCAGAACGGTTGCGAGGGCGCGCCGGGTGCCGGAAAAGGCCTGGCGGAAAGAAGCGTCGTTCAGCAGCCGTTCGATGCGGCGGGAGAGAGATCCACTGCGGGCCATGGCGACTCCTGCGAGGGTTGGGCGCGGCGCGGCCGCGAATTGAAGCAGGATCTGCGCGTAGGAGGCACGGTCGGCGGCCTCTTCGAGTCCGGCGCGATCGCTGATTGCCTCGGCGAGATCAGACAATGTGCGTTTGAGCCACCATCCGAGCGGGCTGAACCACACCACGGCCGCGTAGATGCCGGCGAACAGCTGCAGATAAAAGTCGCGCTGACGGATGTGCGAGCGCTCGTGGGCCAGAACGATACGGAGCTTTTCGCTATCCCAATCGCGGTAGTCGGCCGGGAGCACGATGGAAGAACAGATGGTGACCGGTGACGCAACCTCAGGGCTGCAACGGATATCGAGAGCGGCAGCGAGCGGAGTGAGTGAATCGTCGGAAATTGGTTTGGCCGTGCGCAGCAGGTGAAGCGCCGCAATGAGCCCGAAGGCGAGCCGAAGCAGCAGCACGACCGCTACGGCGAGATACACGAGAAGGATGATGGTGGAAAGGGATAACGCGGCGCGCTGCGGAACAACCGCGGGCTGCGGCACGGCTGAGTTCTCAGGCGCGGGCTGAGGCTGCACATCCTCGACCGTGCTGGCATTGGAGGAATCAAGGTCCACCGCGGCGGAAGCGCCGGCTGCGGCGGCTCCAGAGATCGATGACGGTTCAGGCTGCTCGCCCTGCGATGCGGTATTGCCGGCGGGAGCCGCGACGACCGAGGGCTTGAGTTCGGGTGTCTTCTGGGCCTGAATCCTTGCCTGCAATTCTTCGAGGAGGGTATGCGGGCCGGCTGGAAGCACGATTCTGACGTTCGCAGGCAAGACACTCCAATGGGACACCACGGGCAATACCAGCGGCATCAGCAGCGCTGACGCAAGTACGAGGCCCCATGCGGCCTTCTGCGCCGGGACATTATGGACGCGGAAGATGCGCAGGCTGATCCACACGGCCAGCGCCAGAAGTATGGAACGAAGGGCTGCTTCAGCAAGAACAGGAGAGATCATCGCCTTGCCTCCTTTTTGTTCTCTGTCTTTGTCTGGCCGGACTGCTTCTGCGCTTCGGCGATGCGGGCGGCAAGGCGCTGGAGCTCGGCCTGATCGAGGACCTTGGAATCGACCATGCCCACCAGCAGCGCTTCGACCGAGCCATCGCAGAACCAGTCGACGATGCGCTTGGCGGCGCGACCGGCAACGCGCTGGCGCGACTCGGCCGGACGGTAGATGAAGGTGCGGTCTTCTACGGAGTGCGTGAGGTAGCCTTTTTCTTCAAGGCGGCGCAGGACGGTGCGCACGGTGGAGTCTTTGAGCGCGCGCTCCAGTTCTTCGCGAGCGCGCTCGGCGGTGACGGAGCCGATGCGCCAGACGATAGAGAGGATTTCGCGTTCGAGTTCTCCGAGCTCGGCCGGATCGTGGGTGTTACCCGTCATAATGTTACAGACTGTAACATAGAAGAAGAGTGAGCGTGCAAGTGAATTTTTTGTGAGGAGGGCCGTGAACAGGGGAGACCTCCGATCCGAGATTGAGCACGTGGCTTGATGCGCCAGTTTCAGAGCGCAGACCTATCGTCGGACGCAAAAACGCCGGGACCGAAGCCCCGGCTGTTTTGAGACCAAAATCCGGACTAGGCGCGGCTCATGTAGGCGCCTTCGCTGGTGTCGACGCGGATCTTTTCGCCTTCGTTGATGAAGGGCGGGACCTGGACGACGAGGCCGGTTTCAGTCTTGGCGGGCTTGGTGACGGTAGACGCCGTGGCCGACTTGAGGCCGGGCTCGGTCTCGACCACTGTAAGCTCGACGAACGTAGGCAGTTCGATGCCGACGGCCTGGCCGTCGTGGTAGCTGACCTTGATCTGGAGGTTGGGCGTGAGGTATTCGACGGCATCGCCGAGCGTGGAGCCCTTGAGCACGGTCTGCTCGTAGTCGACGGGATTCATGAAGTAGTAGTCGTCGCCGTCGGCGTAGAGAAACTCCATGGAGACTTCGTCGACTACGACCTTCTCGATGGCGTCAGCGGAGCGGAAGCGATGCTCGAACATGGCGCCGGACTTGAGGTTGCGCAGCTTGGCCTGGATGAATGCGCGCAGGTTGCCGGGGGTGCGATGCTCCACTTTGAAGACGAGATGGAGGTCATCGTTATGCTTGATGATCATGCCCGGACGCATTTGGGTGGCGGGAATCGCCATAAACGTAAAACTCCTTGCTATGAGTGAAGAAATTGGTGACGGCCCAATCTCCATTGTAGCTTAGGGGCGGCTGGCAAATCTCTTGCGGCAATGAGCTTGGGGACGGTCCGCCGGCGTGTTCTGATCGAGTGAGCGAAGGGATGGGATTGGCGGAATCGGGACAGAGAGCGGCGCCGATCAGCGCATTGCTGCTGCTTTGCCTGATCTGGGCAGCGGATTCGCTGCGGGCGGATCTGCTGCCGGGTTCGGGAGGCGGGACTGGGCTGTCGACGCTCGCGCGTGGGGCAGTGCTGCTGGGACTGCTTGCGGTTCTCGCCGGGCTGGCGGCTTTGATACGGAAGACGCAGTGGCCGCGCGGCAAGACTCTGGCGGTGGCGACGCTGGTGGGGCTGGGATTGTTTGTTGTGCCGGCGCTGCTGATCGAGTGGAGCAGAGGATGGATCGACGACTCGACGCGGGTGGCGCTTTTCTCGATCACGCCGGTGTTCGCAGTGGTTCTGGAGCCATACCTCGGGAATGCTTTCGCACCGGGAGAGCGAGGCGGGCTTGGGGCGGCGCTGGCGGCAGTGGTGGGCACATTGCTGGTCTTCCCGGTGGAGGTTCCACACTCGGTCGCAGCGGGTCTGGCAATTTGCGGAGTGTTGGCTTCGGCAGCCGTGGTTGCAGCAGCCAATTGTGCTGGTGTGCGGGTGTGCCAGCAGACCAGCGGCACAACGCTCACGTTCACGGCGGTTGCCGGGGGCTGCGCGGCACTTTGTCTTGGTGCGCTCGGCGCGGTGTTCCAATCCGCCGCCGCGCCAGTTGACGCGTGGGCCGCTGCGGACCTGGTCGCGCTGGCGCTACTGTTCGTGCTGATGGGACGAATGTCGGCGGTGCGCATGACGACGCGATTCGTGATTGCGCCGCTGCTGGCGAACCTGATCGGATTGGCGTTCCTGCGTCCTCACGTGCAGGTTCAGGCGTGGATCGGGCTGGCGCTGATCGCGCTGGGCTCGGGCTCGCTGCTGCTGGCGCCGAGGGACAATCCGGACGTATCCGGCTCGCCCCTCGGCCTCCGTTGATCTTCGGCGTGGTCGTTGTCTGCCGGCCGTTCAGGGCCTTGCTTCGTACACCAGGTTGAACGGGGTCTGCGCCGCCCGGCGGAAGCGGGTGAATCCGGCGGAGGTGACAACGTGGTGGATGCGCTCTTCGCCGGCTTGGGCACCCAGTGCTGCTCCTACCTCCTGGGCCAGGGACGCCGGAGTACACAGCATCGTTGAGGCGGAGTAAAAGATGCGACCGACCGGATTGTGATTCTGTTCCGGCGAGTCGTTGGCAAACGGCTCAACGATCATCCAGGTGCCATCCGGCTTCAACGACGACAAGACGTGTTTTGCAGCGCCGATTGGATCGCCCATGTCGTGGAGGCAATCGAAGAACGTGACGAGGTCGTAGCCGCCGTTGGCGGGATAACTCTTTGCGCTGGCAACTTCGAAACTGATCTGGTCGAGGAGGCCATCGCGGCCGGCGAGGTGGCGCGCGTATTCAACGGAGCCGCTGTGATAGTCGAAACCACTGAAGCGCGATTTGGGAAACGCCTTGGCCATCAGGAGAGTCGAGGAGCCGTGTCCGCAACCGACGTCGGCGACCGCGGCGCCCCGAGTGAGCTTGTCAGCGACACCATCGAGAGCAGGAATCCAGGAACTGAGCAGGTTCTGTTCGTAGTTGGGCCGGAAGAATCGTTCCGTGCCGAAGAAGAGGTTTGCATCGTGCTCGTGCCAGCCGACGCCTTCGCCGGTGCGAAAGGCCTGGGTAATTTTGGGCTCGTCTTTGAAGCAAGCCGAGACGATTTGGAATGCGCCCGGCAGGTCGATGGCAGTAAGTGCCATGGCCTGCTCGGCGGGAAGTTCGAATTTCTTTGTGGCGGCGTCGTACAGGATGTACCCGCTGGCGGCATTGGCGTTGAGCCACTCGCGAACGTAGCGTTCTGAAGTTTTAGTTTTGGCGGCAAGCTCCGTCGAAGTCATCGGACCTGCGCCGGCCATGGCTTTGTACAAGCCGAGTTTGTCGCCGATAACGATGAGCGCTGCATGCATGGCGGCGCCCAGGTCCATCACAGCCTTCCCCATGAAGGCATCCAGTTTGGCGGGATCGAATGCGAGAGCGGCAGTTGCAGTTGCCATTTTCTTAACCTCCTTGATGCGCCGTACCAGGCGGGGAGAGGCGATGCTACTCCGGCAAAAATGGGCAAGTCAAAGGAATTCAGATCAGGCAAAGTGAGCCAAATCGGGCGGCAACTTATGCCTCGCGCTGAATCGATTTGGCGGTTGTTTGTCCGAGGCTTGTCCCGTCCGCTACCATGACATCGATTTTGAAGGCGATCGACACGAACCGCCAAAGGGGCCCGAAATGAAGCGGCGGTCGCTTGTGACTCTTCTGTTGTCTCTTCGTTCATTGCATCTTTTCATGCGCAGAATTCGCGCAGGTTCAGAGCGCCTGACTGAATCGAGCCAGAGAATTCATGGTCGACATTGGAAGCAGCCACCGGGGCTGGGACTGGAGAGCAATCCATGAAAGTACTGATGACCGCAATAGCCGCAGGCACACTGTTGTCGGCAACGATGGCTGCGCAGAGTGGGCCGGTATCGGCCTCGGCAAGGACCGGGATTGACGCCGGGAATCAGGCCTGGATCGACGGCGTGAAGAGCGGGAATGTGGCGCTGATTATGGCGACTTATGCGGAGGACGCCGTCGACTGCGGGTCAACGGGAGAATGTGTCAGAGGGCGCGTCGAGATTGAGCGGCACATGAAGGACCAGTTGTCGAAGCTTGGACGAGCGCGTTCCGCGGAGGTGCATTCGTGGGGATCGACGGAACAAGGAGATTTTGTCTACGAATGGGGCAAAGGCGGAGGCCGAGTTCACAGACGGCAAACGGCTGGCCGAGAGCTATCTGACAGCATGGCAGAAGCAGCCTGACGGCAGCTGGAAGATTTTCCGGAACATGGTGATTCCGGACAAATAAGGAATCCGCTGCGGCGTTTCTGGGATGCTGTAGACTTTCGTCGTTGCAGAGATCGCCAGTTCACAGTCGCGCACCGAGGATTGTGATGGCGCTCTCGGACACGGAATCCTGCCTTTGGAGTTTTCTCGATGCGCATTGTTCGTGTTTCCGTCCTATCGTCGGCTGTTCTTCTTCTCGCAACGAATGTGGCTTTGCCGGTCAGCGTTTGCGCTCAACATGCAGCGGCTGACAATGCCCCTCACAAGAACGCTGCTTTATCGGCAGATCCGCGCGTGCAGGCTCTGTTGAAGCAGATGACCCTGGAAGAAAAGGCGACGATGCTTTCGGGGTCGGGATGGATGGAGTCGGCGCCGATTGCGCGGCTGGGGATTCCGGCGATCAAGATGGCGGACGGGCCGATGGGAGTGCGGTCATGGGTGGGAAGTTCGGCCCTGACCAGTTCCGTGACCGGTCCGATGAAAGTGGAGACAACGTCGTTTCCGTCGGGCGTAGCGATGGCGGCGACGTGGGATACCGCGCTGGTGGAGCGCGAGGGGAAGGCCATCGGGCAGGAGGTGAAGGCGCTGGGACGGGACATGATCCTGGGGCCGACGGTGAACATCAACCGCGTACCGCTGTGGGGGCGCAACTTCGAAGGGTATGGCGAGGATCCGTACCTGGCAGGACAGCTGGCGGTTGCGTATGTTCACGGCGTGCAGAGCGAGGGCGTGATCCCATCGGTGAAGCACTTCGACGCAAACAACCAGGAATTCGAGCGCCATCGCATCGACGAGAAGATCGACGAGCGGACGCTGCACGAGCTCTATCTGCCGGCCTTCAAAGCGGCGGTGCAGCAGGGCGGGGCGTGGACCGTGATGTCCTGCTACAACAAGGTGAATGGCGAGCATTGCGCGGAGAGTGATTACCTGCTCAACCAGGTTTTGAAGAAGGAATTCGGCTTCAAGGGCTTCGTGGTTTCCGACTGGGCCAGCACCTACTCGACGGCGTCGACGGTGAATGCCGGGATGGATCTGGAGATGCCCGGCGGTCCGCAATTGCAGGCGATGCTGGCCCGGCCGAGGGCCCAGGAGCAGGGCAGCAGCGGAGGATGGCTTACGGCGGACAAGGTTCTGGCCGCGGTGAAGGCGGGGCAGATCAGCGAGGCGACGATCGATGACAACGTGGGGCGGATTCTACGGGTGATTATCGAAAGCGGAATCATGGATCATCCGCACTCGCAAACCGGCGAAGTGGACACGCCGGAAGAGCAGAAGGTGGCGCGCGACGGGGAGACGGAAGGCATTGTGCTGCTGAAGAACGAGGGCGGGCTGCTGCCGCTGGATGCGACGAAGGTCCATTCGATTGCGGTGATCGGGCCGGATGCGGTGGTGGCACGGACCGGCGGCGGAGGTAGTTCGCTGGTGCGGCCGAAGTACTCGGTGTCGCCGCTCGAGGGGATTCAAAAGCGGGCGGGCGCGGGGATTCAGGTGACGTCGGCGCTGGGCGTGGGGATGGATGGTGAGGATCCGGCGCACGATACCTCCGAAGCGCGCGAGAGAGACCTGAAGGAGGCAACGGACGCGGCGGCGAAGGCGGATGTGGCTGTGGTGGTGGTGGGGCGCTACAACAAGCTCGAGTCGGAAGGCTTCGACGTGAAGACGATGGATTTGCCGGGCGGGCAGGATGAGCTGATCGCGGCGGTGGAGAAGGCGAATCCGCACACGGTGGTTGTGCTGAATACGGGCGATCCTGTGACCATGACGAAGTGGATTGACGCGACGCCGGCGCTGCTGGACATGTGGTATGGCGGGCAGGAGGGCGGGAATGCGCTGGCGGCGATTTTGTTTGGCGACGCGAATCCTTCGGGCAAGCTGCCGGTGACGCTGCCGAAGCGGTTTGAGGATTCGCCGGCGGCGAAGAACTATCCGGGAGAGAATCTGAAAACGAATTATGGCGAGGGGATTTATGTCGGGTATCGCTACTACGACACGAAGAACGTGGAGCCGCAGTTTCCGTTTGGGTACGGGCTGAGCTATACGACGTTTGCGTACAGCGATCTGAAAGCAGTGCGGTTCACCACCAAGTCCGGCAGTGTCCAAATGAAAGGGACGTTAGTCAGCGTGACAATAAAGAACACAGGCTCGCGTGCCGGTGCGGAGGTTGTGCAGCTCTACGTGCACGATGGACACTCGAAGATCGATCGGCCGGAGCATGAGTTGAAGGGGTTCAGCCGGGTTGAGTTGAATCCGGGCGAGTCGAAGACGATTCAGTTCACGGTGGATTCGCCGGCTTTCGAATACTGGAGCCCCGAAACGAAGCAATGGACACTCGATTCGGGGACATTTGAGATCCAGGTGGGCGCGTCATCGCGTGATATCCGTTTGAAGGCTCCGGTCGAAATGAGCCGCTGATAGACTCAGGGGCAGATGGCTAGGCAGATTCATTACAACGCAGCCGAGCACATTGCGGCGGAGACGGCGGCGGACCCCTATGCGCGACCGGCGTTTTCGGCCGGCAACCGGATCCGGCGTGCAGTGTGGGGCCTGTGCTGGGCTATTTTCTATCGGCTTTCGCCGCGGCCATTCTTTGCATGGCGGGCGCTGCTGCTGCGGATGTTTGGAGCGAAGCTGGGGCCGACGTGCAAGTTCTATCCATCGTCGCGGGTGTGGGCGCCGTGGAACCTGACCTGCGCAGACCTGGTTGCGGTGGGGGATGGCGCGGAGATCTACAACCCTGCGCCGGTGCGGCTGGGTTCGCACGCGATTCTCTCGCAGAATGCCTATCTATGCGGGGCGACGCACGACTTTGACGATTCGGCGTTTCCGCTGCTGGCGTACGCGATGGAAGTTGGACCGTATGCGTGGGTGTGCGCGCGGGCCTGCGTTGCGCCGGGAGTGAATGTGGGCGAGGGTGCGGTGTTGGGATTGGCCTCCGTTGCGACGCGCGATCTGGAGCCGTGGGGGGTCTACGCGGGGTCACCGGCGGTGAAGGTGAAGGAGCGGAAGCGGGCGCATTAGGGGCAGGCTCGACAGGCTGGGTTCGTGCTATCCCACCCTTGCGGCAAAAAGCCGCAAGGATGGGGCACCCAGGATTCGAGATGTTGCTCGTCTGCAATGCGGTTATTGCGGAGGGGCGTATGGCTCCACGCTCAGCATGTTGGAGAGGATGCCGCGCTCGTCGGGAGTGAACTGGCCCTGGTAGCGGCTGGAGTTGAGCACGATGGAGCGCTGGTCGGGCGGAACGGAGCGCAGGTCGCGGAAGGCGTTGCGCATCATGGTCTGGCGATCAGCCGGGAGTGTGGCAAAGCGGCGAGTCGACTGGGCGACCTGGGCACGCTGCTCGGGTGAGAGCCGCTCCAGATTTTCGGCGCGGGCCAGTCGGCGTTCGAGCTGAGCATTCGGCATCTGGTTGAGCTGGTGCAACTGGTTCAATGCGCGCTGCTGCTCGCCCTGCGGCAGGCGGCGGAAGCTCGGTTCGTTGCGAAGCATCTGCTCCTGTTGCTGCACCGGCACATTGCGATGGTTGTTAAGCCAGGCTCCGAGGTGGCCGGGAGGCGCGTAAAGCTGCTGCGCGGTACCGGGGTAAGCTGGCCGGCCGTATGCGTTGTAGGTTGGGTTCGGGTAAACTCCGCGCGCGCCGGCCGGGTTTCCATAGGGACCGGTTGCCGCGGGCGGACGATAGGGCTGGTACTGGCCAGGCCGATTCTGGTTTGGCTGCGCGGGCCGGCCCTGATTCTGCGGGCGCGGGGATTGCGGATGCGTATTTTGCTGGCGCGGAGCCGAATAATGCGGCGCTGCCGGGCGAGGATTATTTTGGCGCTGAGCGGTCAGACCGCCGGGGATGAGGCACAGGATCGCAGTTGCGAAGACGGCGAGTGCCGCCTGGCGCTTCGTTCGCGCTCCATTTGTCTTGGGTGCCCCATTCATTTTTACGGCCCCCGCCGTCAGTTTTCCTTCCGTTTTATCTTTCAACTTCTACTGGGCATCTTCAGTGCTTGAGCTGCCAGAAAGCGATTCGAGCTGATCGAGCACCTGGGCATTGCTGTCGAGATTCTGCAGATCGTGCACCACTGCCGCTTCGGGAGACGCCTTGGGTTGCGGCTGTTCAACGTTGGTGACGCCCAGATATGTTCCCCCGCCAACGAGCAGCATGACGGTAAGCGCCATGGCGGCCAGCGGCCGGGCGTGCATGGGTGGACCGTAGGCAATGCGTGCACGGATGCGCTGGAACCAGCCCTGGGGCGGGGCTTCGCGCTCTTCGCGCATCCGCGCATTGACCCGGGTCATGAAGTAGGGACTGGGCTCAGGCGTGGTCCATGCATCCATCATGGCCATAGTCGCGCGCATCTCGTCCAGTTCCCTGCGGCAGCTGTCACACTCCGCAACATGAGTCTTTACCTTGGCAGGCGCCGCATCGGGATCGAGCAGCATGTCTGCCAGTTTCTCGTCCATCGCGGTGCATTTCTTCATGGTTTCCATCTCAACCACCCCAGTTCTTCGCCAGTGTCTATCCCCGGCTTCAATCCTTATACGAAGTCTTTCAACTTGTCCCGCAGCGTCTGGTAAGCGCGGAAGAGCAACGATTTGGTTGCTGATTCGCTCAGCTTGAGCACATCGCCGATCTGCCGATAGTCCATCCCCTGATACTTATGCATCAACACTGCCATGCGCTGGCGCTCCGGTAGAGCCATCACGTGAGCCCGAATGGCCGACATGCGCTCATCGCGCACCATGTTTTGCTCCACCGTGGGAGTGTCGTCGGCTACATCAGGAGTGGTGCCGGATTCTTCATCCGGAGCATCCAGGTAAACGTTCTGCGCGGAGCGTTCGTGCCGGGTATCGCGTGCGTGGTTGACCGCCAGGTTGGTCGCGATGCGATAAAGCCAGGTGGTGAACTTGGCTTCGGCGCGATAGCTCTCACGCGAACGATACACCCGCAGGAACACTTCCTGCGCCAATTCTTCGGCAACCGCCTGGTTATGCACCATCCGGTAGAGAAAGTTGATCATGGCGCGGTGATACTTGCCGACCAGGTAGTTGAAACCTGCCTCGTCGCCGGCCGCCACCCGGAGCATTACGGCCGCGTCGCTGGATTCATCAACTGCGTGATTTACCGGGCGATGCGGCTGCGACGGATCGAGTACCGCGCTGTTTCCCAGTGCCGGATTGTCCAGGACCAGGGTTGCCATATCTTCTGGAACCCGATCGTCATCAGAATGTTGCTCCCATTCGCCACTTTCCGGCTCTGATTTTGCGTCGTTTATCGGTTTTCTGGCCCGGGAAGCGGGCTCCGGGTCGTCAGCCGGGTTGCCGGGGCGCCGGAGAGGCTTTTCGTCGTCGGGAGCGCTGGCCATCCTGGCCAGAGGGGGGTCCAGGAACTGAGGGACGCCGGCGGCGGCGAGTTCCATGCGGGCGATCTCCATGGGATCGGGGCCGAGAGCGCCCGTGGGGCTTCCCATGGCGGCCGGCGGATGGGCACTGGGAGCGGATTCGCGTAACTCTCGGATTGATCGTACTCGCCAGCGCATCAGTAACTTGGGAGCACTCCAAGGGACGCGGGGCGGTAAAGAGCCGCGGTTGGCCGTGGAGTGTCGCTGGTGATACTCTACCTTACGGAGGCCGTTCCGGCCCTCCCAATCGGGCGCTTAACTCAGCGGTAGAGTGTCACCTTCACACGGTGGAAGTCGTAGGTTCGAATCCTACAGCGCCCACCATCGTTCCCCAAGACATTCCAGGCTTGCAGGTCCTTCATTCCACGCAGGATCTCGCCTGCGGCTCGGACGTCCTGCCCGAGGGCTTTACAGTGCAAAAAGTTGACGGCGAACAGTATCATGAAGGCACGGAACATTCGCACAGCCCCAGTTTCCACCACCCCTGAGAGAGCAGATGATCCTAGAGCAGATCCCTCAAGATGATGCGCCGGCCGAGTTCTGCGTGGTTGGTTCCGGTCCCGTGGGCATGGCTTTGGCGCTCGAATTTGAACAACTTGGGCGGGATGTTCTGGTGCTGGAGTCGGGCGACCGATCACTCGACGCGGCAATTGCAGAGGCTTCGCGTGCGGAGATTGTTGATCCGCGCCGACACGCGGAGATGAGCCTGACGGTCTGCCGCGCGCTGGGCGGGACATCGTGGACGTGGGGCGGACGTTGCGTGGCCTACGACGATGTCGACTTCGCGAAGAGAGACTTTGTGGCTGACGCGTGCTGGCCAATCGAGCACGAGACGATTTCGCAGTGGTACAAGACGGCGGCGAAGTATCTGCTGTGCGGCAACGACAATTTCACGATGCCTTACAAGCGCCAGCTGGGCGATGGACTCACGCTGGACTTCGTGGAGCGGTGGGCGACGAATGCGCGCATTGTTGATGTGCATCGGGATGCGCTGATCGCTTCGAGCCGGATCAGGATCGCGCTGCGGAGCACGGTGGTCGGGCTCAAGTTGACGGACGACGGGCGGAGCGTGGCCGGGCTGGAAGTGGCAACGCCCACCGGCACACGCACGGTGAAGGCGCGGAATTTCATCCTGGCAACGGGAGGCGTGGAGACGACGCGGCTGCTGCTCTGGTTTCAGCAGAAACATCCTTCGCGCTTCGGCGGCATTGATGGCCCGCTTGGCCGTTATTACATGGGACATTTGTCCGGAAAGATTGCGAGCATCCAGTTCGAGGATCCCGACACGATTGAGGATCTTGATTTCGTACGCGACGAGACGGGGACGTTCTACCGGCGGCGTCTGATGCTTACGGCGGATGCGCAGATCAGGAACAGGCTCTTGAATACGTCGTTCTGGCCCGACAATCCGCCGTTTTATGACGCGAGCCATCGAAATGCCGTCTTATCTGCGACGTTTCTGGCGCTGGCGTTTCCGCCGACGGGGCGCAGGATTCTGCCCGAGGCGATTCGGCTGGCACATACCGGTCCGCGTCCGTACAGGATTGCTGCGCATATGCGCAATGCCCTGATTGGCGCGCCGGCCGGAGCGCTGCAGATGTATCGTGTGCTGCGCGACCGGTTCCTGACCAGGCCGCGCAAGCCCGGATTCGTGGTTCCGAACAAGGGCGGACGCTATGCATTGCACTATCACGCGGAGCAGGTGCCAAGCGCGGAGAGCCGGATTCGATTAACGAAGGATCAAGACGCATACGGCGTGCCTCGCGCTTCGATCGACATGCGCTATTCGGAACAGGATGTGGACAGCGTCCTCGAATCGCATCGCCTTCTGGATGCCGCACTGCGCACGAACGGAATGGGACGCCTCGTATACTGGTACGACATGAAAGAGGCGCGCGATCGGATTTGGGAGACCGCCAGCGACGGGTTCCACCAGATTGGCGGTGTGCGGATGGGATCGGATCCATCGCAGAGCGTCGTCGATCCCGATCTGAACGTGCACGGGCTGCACAATCTTTCGGTCGCGTCGTCTGCGGTGTTTCCCACCGGGAGCCAGGCAAATTCAACACTGCTTGCCGTTGCTTTTGCAATGCGGTTGGCACACCGTCTTGCCAATGCAAATTAGCCGGGATTATCTTCACCACGATTATTTTTCACAGGACTTCTGACCATACAGATGCGAACAACCGATTTCATTTTTCCCGGTGCACAGGCAGGACGGAAGAGCGTGTCTGTGTTGGGTTTGGGCTGCGCCTCGATGCTGGGACGGGCAAGCCGGCGCGAGTCCCTGGCGTCGCTGGGCGCGGCATACGACGCGGAAATTACGTTTTACGATACGGCGCGATCGTATGGGTACGGCGCGTGCGAGGGGCTGCTGGGGGAATTCTTCGCGGGTGAACGGCGCGAGTCGGTAGTGCTGTGCACGAAGTTCGGCATCCTGCCTGCCAGTTCGAAAGGGTGGAAGAACAGGGTGAAGCCGCTGGCGCGCGCGGTGTTGAGCGTGGCGCCGCAGTTGAGGGGCGCGGTGAGAAAGGCTGCCGCCGGGCAGTTCCATCCCGGGCAGTTTTCGGTTGAGACGCTGAGATCGAGTTTTGACACAAGCCTGCGAGAGTTGAAGACCGATTACGTAGATATTCTGCTGATGCATAATCCGCCAGTTGATGCAGTGCGGCAGGATGATCTGCTGGAAGCGATGGGAAGGCTGGTGGATGCGGGCAAGGTGCGGATGGCCGGGGTTTCGGCCGATGGGGATGCGACTGGCGCAATTTTGAAAGACCACGCTCCAATTCTGAAGGCGGCACAGTTTCCGCTGAATCTGTTTTCGATGAGATTGGCGGCGCAAACCGTGGAAGCCGCAAAGTCGCTTTTTCTGATGGCGAATCATCCCTTTGGGGGTGCGGAGGGTATTGCGCGGTGTCGCAGTGAGATTGACAGGATGCGCAAGGATCCGGCGATTCCGCTGGAACTGCGCGAGAAGCTGGATGCACGCGATGAGACATTGCTGCCGGAGCTGGTGTTGAATTGCATTCTCACAGGCACGGGAGTTTCGGTTGTGGTGCCGTCGATGCTGCAGCCGAAGCACTTGAAGAGCAACATCGGGGCGGTGGAGCAATGCCGGTTTTCGCGGGCGGAGCTCGACTTGATTCGCAACCTGATGGTTGCGGTTCCGGGTGCGGAACTGCATTGATTGACTGCTGCGATTGCCCGGTTCTGCGGCTTCGCTTCCAGATTCCCTAATGCACGTGAGGGATATCGTCGTTCATCGAGAATACTTGCTTTGGGTCGTCTTCATAGGGGAAGACGTGGATCATCCAGGTGAAGACGGTGGGCATGAAAGTGCCATGTTCGGCGTCGCAGGCAGCCTTGGTGTGGATGGAGCCGAACATACCGAACTTGGGATGATCGCCGAGGTACTCCTTGACCTTGTCGGCGGGCGCGCCGCAGAAGTTGATGTGCATGTGCCAGTGGGCGACACTTAGCGGGACGCGCTCGTTCAGTTCATCCAGAGACGAGTTGGGGCGCGCGGTGAACATGACGCCTTCGAGCTTGAAGTGCTGTGTCGGCGTGGAGATGTAGAGCAGCGAGGTTGGCTTGCCCGGGTCGAAATGGGTGTCGGCTTCGCGGGCGTACGCCTCGTTCGTGAAGTGATACTGAATCTGCTTCACCTCGGGGTTGCCCTGGATGTAACCGTCAGCGATGGCCTTCTTATAGTCCTTGTATTTCTCGATTGCGTCAGTTACTGCGGCGACAATGGCTTTCGCTTTTTCGTCGTCGCCGGGCTGCGGGGGACGCAGCGCCGTGACGTACATGTGGCACATCATCGCCGCCATGCTGGGGCCCATGGCGCTCATTTCGACGCCGTTCATCTCGGCCATGCATGAGGGGTCCATATCGGACGCTTTGTCTTTTTTGTCCTTCGCAAGTGCGGTGCCGGGGAGGGCTGCGAGTAATACGGTAAGAGGAACAGGCGTGAAGAGCACGAGGGCAAACAGGGCGGCGGGGATGTTTCTGCGCGTGGGGATTTTGTTGTTCAGCAGCATGGGGAAGCCGTGGGCCGGGGAATTGCAGCTTACCCGGTAGGCTGATTCTAGGTCCGCTTGCGGATGCCCTGGTTGCCGATGTTTTCCTGCGGACCGGGCGGGAAGCGAAGCGGCGTCGGAGGCTATCCAGCCGGCTTTGCGAACTGGTGGGAAACCGATGACTTTTCGGGCCTTTCCGGCGAGACTGAACAGGTTGCGGAAAAATGGAGAACAAGGGGCAAATCGAAACGAGAATCGTCCCTCAGGGGCTAAAGAGTGTGCGTGAGAACCGATTCTCCGGGACTCCCGGGAGAGAATCAAAGGATTTTCGTTCAAAGGAACAGCAAGTTAGCGCCGCTTCGCGCCAGAGCAAGTTAGCAAGTTAGCCATGAGATGCCGGTTCTCACGCAGACACTAAAGCCCATGCCATTTTTGGTGCATTTTTCGGCACGACTGAAGTCGTGCCCTTTCAAAGAATCGAGTTCTTCCGCTCGCCGCAGCGAGTGAAGTCGCGCCCTGACACAAGCAGGTTTATGAAACAAGCTCTAGAATTCCTGTATGTCAAAGAAGCTTCGCTGGGGTGTTCTGAGCACTGCAAGTATTGGGATGAGGAAGGTTCTGCCGGCGATGCAGCTTGGCCGCTATACGACCGTGGACGCCATTGCATCGCGCGATCTGAAGAAGGCGAAAGACGCGGCTGCCGCATTGGGGATCAAGAAGGCTTACGGGTCGTATGAGGAATTGCTGGCTGATCCGGAGATCGACGCCATCTACAACCCGCTGCCCAACCAGATGCACGTGCCATGGACGGCGCAGGCCGCCGAAGCGGGCAAGCATGTGCTGTGCGAGAAGCCGATCAGCCTGACGGTTGCGGAGGCGAAGACGCTGCTGGCGGTGCGCGAACGGACCGGCGTGAAGATCGGCGAGGCGTTCATGATCCGCAGCTACGCGCAGTGGCTGCGCGTGGGCGAGTTGCTGCGGGCGGGGCGGATCGGAAAGCTGCGGTCGGTGGCGGGATTCTTCAGCTACTACAACGATGATCCGGCGAACATCCGCAACCATGTGGAGTCGGGCGGCGGCGCGCTGCTGGATATTGGATGTTATTGCATCCAGGCGGCACGGTACGGGTTTGGGGTAGAGCCAAGGCGCGTGGTCGGACTCATCGAGCGCGATCCGGAGATGAAGATCGACCGGCTGACCTCGGCGATGCTGGACTTCGAAGACGGCGGGCAGGCGATCTTTACCTGCAGCACGCAACTGGTTCCCTACCAGAGGGTGCAGTTTTTCGGCACGAAGGGGCGGATCGAGATGGAGATTCCCTTCAACGCGCCGAAGGATCGGCCGACGCGCATCTTCATCGACGAAACCGGTGAGTTGTTTGGCAGCGGGATCAAGATGGAGGAGTTTCCAACGTCGGACCAGTACACCATGCAGGGCGATGCGTTCTCGCGGGCGGTGCTGGAAAGGGGCGAAGTACCGGTGCCGCTGGAAGAGGCGATCGCAGAACATGGCGGTGATCGAGGCGGTATTCCGGTCGGCAGAGACGGGACAATTGGGAGTCTCCGATTCATTGAAACCCGATCCCAACAGAGCTTGGACGGGGCACCCAGAGTCCTGTTTCCAGCCAAATGTGTGTGCTGGATCACATAGATTGGCATGGGCTGAACGGTAAACTCCGTGCGTTGTCTCGAATTGGACCGCCATGCCTGTAGATGAAGACTTTATCGACCCTCAGTTATACGCGCGGCGACGACCGGCCGCTCCTGAACCTGACCATTGGCGGACTGCTGGAGCGAACCGCAAGCCGCTTTCCCGACCGTCTGGCCGTGGCCTCGCGGCATCAACAGAAGCGGATGACGTGGGCCGAACTGAGCGAGGCCGCCGATCGGGTGGCGCGCGGGATTGTGGTCGCTGGGGATCCGGCGCGGGGACCGTGTGGGGCTTGTGGTCGACCAACTGCATCGAGTGGGTGATGATGCACATGGGCTGCGCACGGGCGGGCGCGGCGCTGGTGAATGTGAATCCGGCGTATCGCTCGCACGAGTTGCAATACACGCTGACGCGGTCGCGGATGAAGGCGCTCTTCCTGTGGCACAAGGACAAGCGCGCGGATTACGAAGAGATTCTGGAGCGCGCGCGGCATGGGCTGACGCTGGAACTGGAACACACCATCTACTTCGATTCGCCGGAGTGGGACGGCGCTCTAGGATGCGCCGGGACAGTTGCCGGATCACGTGGCCGTCGACGACATCGCAAACATCCAGTACACCAGCGGAACGACCGGGCTGCCCAAGGGCGTGATGCTGACGCATCACAACGTGGTCAACAACGGGCAGTTTCTGGCGCAGGGATTTCACTACACCGAGCAGGACCTGATCGTCGTGCCGGTGCCGCTGTTCCACTGCTACGGATGCGTGATCGGGACCATGAGCGCGGTGAATTCCGGCGCGGCGATCATCCTGCCCAACTGGACCTTCGACGCACGCGCCACGCTGCAGGCGGTTCACGACGAGCGGGCAACGTCGGTGTACGGCGTTCCGGCGATGTATGTGGCGGAGTTTGGGCTGCCGGAGTTTGCGAGCTTCGACCTTACTAGCCTGCGCACCGGCATGATGAGCGGCGCGCCGTGTCCCGTGGAACTGATGAAGCGCGTGCTGAACGAGATGCACATCGGCGAACTGGTGATTGCCTACGGGCAGACCGAGACTTCGCCGGTGGTGACGATGAGCGATGCGGGTGATTCGCTTGAGATTCGCGTGAACACCGTGGGGCGCGCAATGCCGCAGACCGAGATCCAGGTGATTTCGACCACGGATGGCGCGCGGCTGCCGATCGGCATGCAGGGTGAAATCTGCGTGCGCGGATATGCGGTGATGAAGGGCTACGACGGCGATCCCGACGGGGACAGCGCAGGTGGTGAAGCCGGACGGCTGGCTGCACACCGGCGACCTGGGCGTGATGCGCGAAGACGGATGCCTACACATTACGGGGCGGTCGCGCGACGTGATCATTCGCGGCGGCGAGAACATCTATCCGCGCGAGGTGGAGGAGTTTCTCTACACGCATCCCAAGGTCGGCGAGGTGCAGGTGGTGGGCATTCCCAACGCGCGACTGGGCGAGATCGTGGTGGCATGGATCCGGCTGCGGCCGGGACGAGGAAGCGACGGAAGCGGAAATTCGCGAGTGGTGCCAGGGGCAGATCGCGTACTACAAGATTCCCGAGCACGTGCGCTTTGTAGACGGACTTTCCGGCGACGCTGTGCGGGAAGATTCAGAAATACAAGATCCGCGAATTTGAGATTGAGGCGCACGGACTGCACGCCGTGGCGAAGACGGCTATGGCGTGATGATTTCGTGCTTTCCCACCCTTGCTGCGCAAGGATGGGGCACCGGGCTCTCAGCCATCAGTTGTCAGTTATCAGTGTCATTCAGGCTCGTGCTTTCCCACCCTTGCGGTACGCAAGGATGGGGCACCCAGGCTCAGTGGGTAGCGATACCTGCCTGCTCCGGCTCAGGCGGCGGTGGCGATGGCGGCGGTGCGGGTGATGGTGACGACGGTGATGTCGTCCTGCTGGCCGAAGCGCTTGGCGGCCTCGACGATTGCGGCGGCGGGCTGCGTGGAAATATCACGGGCGCGGTCAAAGCCGAAAAGTTCTCCATCGGGACGCTGGGCTTCGACCACGCCATCGGAGTAGAAGGTGAGACGGCTGCCGGGGTCGAGGTGGAATTGGGTGGTCTCGTAGCGAGTGGCGCTTGCCACGCCCAGCGGCAGGGCTCCGGGGAGTTCGACTTCTTTCCCGTCGAGATAAGGCGAGAGATGTCCGGCGTTGCAGATGGTGACGGTACCGTCGGCTGCGAAGTGCGCGGCGACTGCGGTTGACGAATGCACCGGCTGAGCGGCCGACGAGGCGCTCGTTCAGAGTCGGGAGAAGCTCGGCCGGATCCTTGCGTGTATTCGCGCAAGTCCGCCGAATGCACCGACCAGCACGGAGACCAGCATCGCGGCGGGCAGGCCCTTTCCAGCGACGTCGCCGACAACAATCAGCAGGCCGCCCTCGCTCTGTCGGCAATGAACTGAAAGAAATCGCCGCCCACCTGCTGCGCGGGTTCGTACACCGATTCCACGATTGAAGCCGGGAACGGTCCCGCGTCTGCTCGGGAACCAGAATTCGCTGCACTTCGCTGCGCCGCTTCGAGTTCCGCGCTCAAGCTGCGCCTGGCGGCGGCTCGTGGTGGTCGAGCGCCGCAGCATGATGATGGCCAGCGAGATGACGGACAAGATTCCCGGACACGCTGTTGAGGGAAACGGCGAAGGGGCCGACCGGGTAGTGGTTAATCAAATTCAATCCACTGAAGTGCAACCGTTCTCCAGGCCGGAAACTGGAAGAGCATCTGCAGGTCCGACCAGTCAGCGTAGATGTACAGGCTGAACAGAATGACGGGAATGAGCAGGATGCCTGCCTCACGATTTCCGCGGCGCCAATGGATTGCAAGCACGACGGGGATGACGACGGAAAGAAAGATGACGAAGGGAAGATTGGTGAGGATTTGGAACGGCAACGGGCAGGCTCGATGAACCAGCCGTGAAGCCCTCCGATGAAATACGAGAATACCCGATGACGATGAGAATGGTTCGCCATCGCCAGCCGATTCGCTGGTGAACAAATGAGAAGTAGAGCGATGCCCAAATGTAGGGCGATACGAGACGAGTTAAGTCCGAGAACAATCATCCAACTCGATCGGAATGTTCTGGAAGCTGGGTGATTACCAGGGTCAGGAGTCAGGACGAGTGCCATGCACTCCAACAACGAAGATCCAGAGATACTCGGTCTGTCGCCGTTGCGCGGCGAAGAGCACCAGGGCGACCACGCCAAGGCAGACAGCGAGACCGTCGCTCAACCAGCCGAAGGTGTTCTCACCGATGATCGATAGCCAGTTGTCACGATAGAGGGTCTGCTCCTGGCCAAGGGTGAGATTGTCGGAGTATGAAGCCGGAGTTCTGGCCCGCACTCCATTCGAGTGCGGAGATGTGGACGCGCATGGCAATCAGGATGGTCCCCGAAGCCAGCATGCGATCAGGGATGCGTGCGCAGGAGTCTTGCGCTCGGAGGTGTACGGCACAAAGGGCACCACCTGGCCCGACGCCATCAGCCGCTCGCCATTGACGTAAATCTCAAACGCGCGCGAGAAGTTGACTCTCGCTGAGCGCGAGCCGGTCTGCTGTCGGGTCGACTTTGACATGGAGGCGATACCAGACGACATCGGGATGCTGGGGAAGCACAGAGGCGATTGAGCCGGAGGGATCGAAGACGTCCAGTGGGAATCGTCGAAGTCCGGAGACGCGTAGGCGGGTCATCACCGGCGTGCACCAGCCACTTCATGTCGAGATTCGCTGGTTGGCGGAGGTGGGTGGCGTCGAAGGTCTGTGCACGAGCGCAAGGTACGCGAGCAGGGCGAACGAGCAAGAACAAAGACCGTGGAAAGTGAAATGCGGGGACGCGTGACTTCAATCGGCAAGCCATAGGGCAGATTGGACCTCCCACAGGTTTCCAGTACAACCTACCATCCCGGGGCGTGGGGACGTGGAAAAAGAGCGGAGTTAGCGGAGCTAGAGCGGTTCCGGAATTCTTTCACTCAAAGGAACAGCAAGTCAGCGCCGCTTCGCGGTATAGCAAGTCAGCAAGTTAGCGGAGGCTGGGGGCGGTCAGCGGCTTTCGCCGGTGCGGAGGATCGCTTCGATGCTGCTTGCTGTAGCGGCCGGTGAGGGCGTTCCAGCGCACGATCGCGAGTTCCTTCAGCATCTGCAGGCCGTCTCTCAGATAGCTCATTCGGGAGCGCTCGTCGTGTGCCCAGCTCACCGGAACCTCGACCACGCGGAATCCGCGCTTGATGGCAATGAAGAGAATTTCAGGATCGAATCCCCAGCGCTCGATGGTCTGAAGCTGGAAGACGGTCTGCGCGGCCGATGCGCGTAAAGGCCTTGAATCCGCACTGCGTATCGGCAAAGGGCAACTGCATCACCATGCGGCAGACGGCGTTGAAACAGCGGCCGAAGATCTGGCGGTAAAGGGGCTGGCGATGGGTCTGGCGTCCGCTCTCAAGCCAGCGCGAGCCGATGGCGATGTCGGCGCCATTGGCGATAGCCGTGAACAGGCGCTCGGCCTCATCCATCGGCGCGGAGAGATCGGCGTCGGTGAACATGACGATGTCGCCCTGCGCCTGCAGCACTCCGGCGCGCACGCTGTAGCCTTTGCCGCGATTGCCGGGGTTTTCGAGCAGGCGGACCTCCGGAGCGCTCGACGGCAAAATCCCGCACCAGCTGGGCGGTCGAGTCAGTGGAGCCGTCGTTGACCACAATGACTTCGGCGGGCCATTGGTTGGCGCGGATGCAGGCAACAACGGACTCAAGCGTCGCCGGGATGCGGGCGCTTTCGTTGTAGGCCGGAATGACGATGCTGTACTTGGGATATCTGCACTACCGTTCCGCTCCTTCCCGTAGCTGGCCTTTGACTTGACGAGCATTGGCCGAGGAAGACTCAGGACATGATAACGCCTCTGGCGCGAGGTGAAACATCGCCAGCGGTCAAGAAATCTGCGCTCGGCGCTCCGGGAACATTCGCACTGGGGAAGGGCTAATCCACAGAAGAATCGGTTTTTTCTTAACTCCATGTGCCGAATGCGTTTATGCTGTGATACGGAGGCCAGAGGACATGACCAAGGCAGATCTGGTGGAAAAGGTGACCCGGCTTGGGCGACCTGACGCGCCGCGATGGCGAAGTCATCGTGGAGACGGTTTTTGATTCCGTGATCTCCGCACTGCAGAGCGGCGACAAGATCGAGATTCGCGGCTTCGGTTCGTTCCGCATACGCCAGCGCAATCCCCGCATTGGCCGCAACCCCAAGACCGGCGAACGCGTGGAAGTCCCCGCCAAGCGCGTGCCCTACTTCAAACCCTCGAAAGAACTTCGCGACCTGGTGAACCCGGGTGAAGCCGGGCAGGCGGCTTAGACGGCGAACTGACGACCTGAACTTGAGCCTGCTGCTTCCTGGCTCCCGGAAGCAGCGGGTGGGCTGCGCCTGCCACGTCCTTCCTACGGGCGAATCCAGATTTTGTAGCGGTAGGTGACTACTCGCTCTTCACCGGGCTTCAGGGTTATTTCCCAACTGAGACGGGATTTGGGATTGTCGCTCTCGATTCCTTCAGCCAACTGAACAGCCTTGCCTTCGTCGGACTGGAACTCAACGCTGCCACGCAACGTCTTGCCGATCGACAACCGTACTTCCTTCGCCTTGTAGTTCTTCACCTGCAGCCGGCCCTCAACCGTGACCAGGTCGTAGGAATAGGTGGGGCGATGCGCGACGTTTTGCTGCCGTGCAACCTCACGTTCTTCGTGGCTCGCTCGAAGGTCAGTGGCAATTGTGATTTTGAGCGTCGATGAAGCGCCTTTTGGTGTGTAGGGGAGGGTGTCCTGTGAAACCGGGCGATTGCCGGAAGTCACCAGGGCCGGCGCGCTTGTCCATGGGAATTTCGTGGTGTTCTTCAAACGAATCGTGTGCCAGACACTGTCGGCGTGATTCTGATCCGGGATATTTAAATTCGGCCGGATGAGATTTCCGGCCGCGTCAACGCGAGGATCATCTTCGACTTCCCAGTTGTAGATGTGCTCGTAAGAGACATTGCCGGAGAAAACGTTATAGCTGGCACGCTCACCCCTGGCGAGAGTGACTCCCGAACGGCTGTAGAGGAAAAGGTCTTCTTCCGGCGCGCCCGCAAGATCATTGACTGACGGAGTGAGCGAGAACGGTGCTGCACCCTCTTCGTCAACCGCAAGCGCCTGCGCTTGTATGGCGTTTGAAAGGGCTCCATATGCCTTCTTGTCGCGTACTGCATCTTTCATAAAATCCAGCAGGGACTGCTGCAGACTCATGGGTGACAGCGTATCGGCATAGGCAAAGTTCGGAACGCCGACAACGAAGAACAAGTCCGCATCCTGGATGTCTTCAGCGTCGTTGGTGACTACGGATTGCATGGTGATCTGGGCAGTTGTGTCGTCGAGAAGGGAAATGAGGTAGGAAGGGGTCCAGCCGATGCCGTGGTCGAGATAGCCCATGGTCAAGTTTTCTTTGGTCGAACCGCCCTTCACCTTGAAACGCAACGCCTGGCCGGGCAGCTGGATTTGCTGGTGGAGAATGGCGTCGTCGGGCAGCGTTGCCGTTGAGATTTCGCCAATCGGAAAAGCCATGAGGCTCTTGTTCACTCTGAGTAACAGATAGCTGGATCGCGCCTGAGCGTCAAGATTACGATCCTGCGGTACAGCAGGCTGGGCGGCATCGGTTCGCGAGTCGCCGAGGCCGACTACTTCACCCGTGTATTCCTTCATCTGGTAAGTGATGGTGACGGTCTTGCCCGCATTGGCCTGGAGCATCTCGCCGATCGATGGGATCGGCCGCTCGGCGGCAGTGTTGAAGCGGTAAGCGACGACCTCATCGATTTTCGACTCAGGCGTGCTCGACGAGAGCCACAGGGTTCCGAGCGTGGCGCTGGGGACCGGCGAGATCCGTCCGGTTCCGGCGGTGAGCGGGACCTCGCCTTGGCGGATCATGAACGCGAGGCCGTTTTTGAAGGCGGCCACGGCCACGGTTTTGGGCAGCGGGCTGGGAGAATCAGCAGTCTCCGCGGCAAATGGAGCAACACAAGGGATCAGGAGAAGACACGTAAAGCGCAGAAATCTCGCACCGAAAGGCATTGCTCGTCCTCCAGGATCATTCGGAAACAGGCTTCGCTACGAGCTGATTCCGAGTGATTTGTTCCTGGAACGGAGTGGGCTGGATTTCTTGCGGGGATTATTCGCCCCAATCCGCGATCCGAGACTTATTTGTGCCCGTAGTCGAGCTTTGGGTACCAGTCGGCGCCGCGACCTTCCGGCGTCAGATCGAGCATCACCCAAAGGGGATCGAGATCCGGAGCGCCGCGAGGATCCTGTCCGGGATCGGCCATCTCGCCGCTCATCTCTCCGCTGTAGAAGTGGCGAATGGTTCCGTCATGCCGGGTGAAGACGCTGAAACCGGGCACGTCGGCGTCTTCCGGGTTTACATAGATACGGGTGTATTCACCGGAGGTGTCGGAGACAAAAGGAAGGTTCACCATATTGCGCTGCTTTTTATACTCCATCAATCGCTCGATCGGAGAGCGCGCGGTGACAAGGATGGAAACTCGCTCGCGCAGGTTGATAACAGTGCCGTTCCAGGCATTGAGGAATGAGGTACAGCTCGGGCAAGGTGCTTTGCGTTGCGGGCCATACATCATGCTGTAGATCAACAAAGTGCTTTTGTCGCGGAAGAGGGCGGAGAGATGGACTGGACCGCTTTCGCCAATAAACTCGAAGTCCTGCGGGATCTCGCCACCCAGCGGCAAGGCGCGCCGCTGCGCAGCCACGCGCTCAAGCTGACGACGCAATTCGATTTCCTCTGCAAGCAGCGCGTTGCGGGCATTGCGATACTCACGGCTTTCATTCGGAAAGTGTGCCTTGTTGGTGGCGGCAAGCTGGCGGGCTGGAGCGAGCGATTCCATTACGGCCATAAGACCTCCGGGCGTACTCCGGCTTGGATGCCATAGCCAACGAACATGGCCAGGTTGATCATGCGCAGGTCTTGATCAGGTTCGTTCTCAACCGCGGATGCCGATGACGCTCATCATGCGGCCGGCATGGCCGCCGCGAGGCGCGATGCGAGAAGAACAGATCGGTGTGGCAGCTCGTGCAGCCGCCGGTGATGCTGATGGCGGAGGGCTTGAGGCCGGCGTCGCACAGCTGGCGGCGGTTGGCCTCAATCAGATCCAGGTGCAGCGCGGGGCCGATGGGCGAATGGCCGGGTGCGCGCTGCGTGAGAAACAGCATCGGATACTTCGTGCGCACCGGGTCGGAATCGAAGACCTCGCGAAAGAGCTCGCGGGCGTAGACGAATTGCGACTCGAATTCGGAGAGTACCTCTTCGCCGACGGAGTAGCAGCACTGGCTGTTTCCGGGACCGATGGCCGCAACCAGATCCTCGGGGCGGGAGCCGAATTCGAGCCGCATGCGCCCTACTCCGAGTTCGACAATGCGCTTGACGGTCCCTCGCCACCCGGCGTGGAAGGCGGCTACCACGCCGACGTTTACGGTCGGCGACGAGAACTGGAATGCAGTCAGCGGTCTGGATGGCGAGAAGCAAGCCGGGCGTCGCCGGTGATGGCTCCGTCGGCTTTCCTGGGGCTTTCGCGGACGGCATCGTCTTTGCCAACGATGACGACGAGGTTGGAGTGGAACTGACGCAGAGGGACGATCGGGGTCGATCGATTGCCGGTGACCGCCTCGGCGAGGAGGCGACGATTCTCGAGGACCGCTTCTCGGGCATCAGAGGCGGTAAATCCAAGATTCAGTTCGCCTGGGGCGTCGTCGGGGCAGTAGGCGCGGCTGAGGCCGCCGAGGCGGGTGCTGAATCCGTGCCAGAGCCAGCGGTTGAGGCTCTTTTTGTCGCGCAAGGCGGGAATCTGAAGCAACTGTATGCCGTTGGGGTGTACTACGGGCGTCGGCGCGGCTGTTGCGAGTTCCTGTTTTGTGGCGGGGTCCTGGCGGAGGTGGCGAAGGCGAGTGGCGACGCCGGCGGGGCTATTGCGGCGCTTGCGGACGAGCCCTGCGGTCTTAAAAAGTGCGTCGATTTGCCGCAGATTTTCTTCGGATTTTTGGCAGGGATTTGGGCCGCGTCACAATCTTGATTGTAGCCGGGGGCCATTCAACTCGCTGAGAAGAGCGAATGGGCCCGCCTTCCGGCGGGCCCGCTCGAGAGGCATTTTATTGGAGGGAGGTCCTGAAGGGGTCGAGAGAAGGGGGTCCAAAAACAGACCCTCAAAAGGAGTAGTTACCTTTCTTGGATGGGCCAAATTCGGGGAAGCCTCTGCTAATTACCTAGTCAGATGCGCGACCAGCCAAAACGTTGCCTTCCCCAAAGAAAATTACTCGGGCAGGCCCGATTTATCTGTGGAAAACCCGGCCGTCAACCCCGGTCTTGGCCGAAAAGGGGTCAATTTCTTGTACAAAAGTTGGTCCATTCGACTCCAAAACTCGATTCAAGTGGTTTGGATGCAATACATTACTGATTTGGCGGCTTAGGTGCTTCTGAAGCCTTGGGCGCTTCCTCCTGCCTTACCTGGGGACCTTCGTCCGGGAAAGGGCCAATTCTTGTCGAGCAGGAGTTCCTTTTCCCGCTGTTCTTTTGGGACCTTGTTGACGGTCAGATTCTCAAGAAAGTGCACGCCGGTCTTTCCGGCCATCACGATGTCGAGTCGCCGTCCTTGTCCATGTCCTCGCGTTACAAACTGTGTTCCCGCGCCGGCGGTGCCGTTCACGCTGATCGGATAGCGGCTGAACGTGCCGGTTTTGCGATCGATCTTGTAGTAGTAGATGACCAGCGGATCGTAGGACCCGGGATCGTTGCCGTTGTGGCCGCGATAGCGCTTGCCGGCCAGCAGCTCCGGCTCGCCGTCGCCGTCGATATCGACCAGCTTGAGCGCGTGGACCTGCGAGAAGGATTCGTCGATGGCGCGGCGGACCCAGTGGCGATTGTCGCCGTCGCCGATCTGCTCGAGCCAGTAGAGGCCGTAGCTGTGGCCCTGACCGTAGATGATGTCCATCTTGCCGTCGTTGTTCACGTCGTAGCCGATGATGGGGAAGCCGGCGTCGTCCATCTTCCAGTCGGGATGCCACTCCCAGTGGTCCTTGTTCGCATCGATCTGCTTGAACCAGCCGTTGGGAGTGAGGATGTCGGCCAGGCCGTCGCCGTCGATGTCGGCAACGCCGATGCCGTGGCCATCCTGCTCGGGACCGCCGACGTGATGCACCTTGGGCTCAGGGCCGGAGAAGTCGATCCAGATAATCCCGGAGTGGTTGTAGTGGGCGAAGACCAGGTCGGGCTTGCCGTCGCCATTGATGTCGGCCATGACGCCGCCCTCGGTGTCATAGCTGTCGGTGATGAAGTGCTTCTTCCACATCGGCGCCGAGCTTGCCCGGATTCTCGTACCACCAGATGCCGTTGGTCTGCCAGCCCGCGGTGACCACGTCGGGCAGTCCATCGTGGTTCACATCGATGGTCCACTCGCCGCAGTCGGAGACGAACTCGCCGAGCGTGCCCGCCTCGCGATATTGATGGCGCTTCCACTCGCCGCCGTTGGGGCCGGGATTCTCGTACCAGTACGCGCCGCTGAGGATGTCGGGATAGCCGTCGCCGTTCATGTCGAGCGTGGTTACGCCCTCGGCGTGGTCGGTGCCGATGCGGTGCGCGAGGAATGTAACCTGCGAAACGCCGCCGGGGCCGGGCCCGGGGGTGGTTCTGTGCTCCTGCGAGAATGCCGGTAGAACCGCGGCGATGAGCACTGCAGCGAGATGGGCGAAGCGTACTCTGGAACTCATTGGCAAGGACCTTTCGATTGCGTGAACCGAAGCTCGAGCGGTTTTGCTCAGCTGTACTGATTCTGACAGGATCTCAAGCGAAACCGCTGTGGCTGCCTTGATTGAACTGATGTTTTCTCGGAGGCCATTCTCAATCGCGAAGGGCGTTTAACGCAAGCCTCGTGAAAATCGCGGTTGATTTTGTTGTACGGATGCGCCTTCGGCTCCTACAGCCTGGGAAACGCATCGGGTCGATATCTTTTTACTGCCGGCTTCGATGGCACGGGTTCCTATAAAACACCACTGGCGTTTGCGTTCGTTGCTCTTCTTCTTGCCACGCTCGCGACGTTTGCGCTGGGAAAGTATCGCCAGTTTTCGCCTCCGTCGGCCCAGAAGTCGACCTTTGTCCTCTGAGGATCGGCCCGTCGGTATAGAAGATCGACCGGGATGTCGTTAAGCAGCTTCTTGACAAGAAGTGTACTATGCGTAATAGTACACACTGTGATTCCGTTTCGAATTCAGTTCCGCCCCGGCCTGTCGCTCTTTGAGCAAGTTGTTTATGCATCGAAGAAGGCGATGGTTGCCGGACAACTTCGTCCGGGCGACGCATTCCCATCGGTAAGGGCACTGAGCAAAGAGCTCAAGATCAATCCCAATACAGCGGCAAAGATCGTGGCGCACCTGGTGAATGAAGGCCTGCTGGAGACGCTACCGGGAATTGGGACTGTCGTAGCTGCGCTCCCGGATTCCAGCCGCAAGGAGCGCACGCAGTTGCTGGGGCAGGAGATTGAACAGATTGTCGTTGAGGCCAAACGACTGGGCATCGGCCTGGACGAAACGCTCAATTCCATATCGGATCACTGGAAGCGTCTCTCACGAGATGAGATTGCCGGCAACAAGTCTCAAGATGGAGGCCGCAGAGAACGATGAAACTCGCCATCCGCACAGAAAAGCTTTCGCGAAGATTCGGGAAGACGGTGGCCGTTGATGCGATTGATCTGGCAGTGCCGGAAGGGGCAATTTACGCGCTGGTAGGCGCAAACGGCGCGGGAAAGACCACGATCATCAAACTGTTGATGAACATTTTCGAACTGAGCGACGGCCGGGCGGAGGTGCTTGGCGTTGACGCGCGGCGCCTGACGGGCAAAGCATTCACGCGCATCGGGTACGTCTCGGAAAACCAGGAGATGCCGGAATGGATGACGATCGGCGCGATGCTCGCATACTATCGATCCTTTTATCCGCAATGGGACCTGGCGCTCGAAAGGCAACTGGTGCGTCAATTCGATCTACCGCTCAGCCGCAAGCTCAAGCACTTGTCGCGCGGCATGCGCATGAAGGCGTCGTTCGCGAGTTCGCTGGCTTATCGTCCATCTTTGATTGTGCTCGATGAGCCTTTCTCCGGGCTCGATCCGCTGGTGAGGGATGAACTGATTGAAGGTTTGCTGGAACGAGCGCCCGAAACCACTATCTTTCTCTCGTCGCACGATCTGGCTGAGATTGAGAGCTTTTCGAGTCATGTCGGATTTCTGGAACGAGGACGGTTGCTTTTTTCTGAAGAGATGCCGGTTCTGACCGAGCGCTTCAGAGATGTGACGGTAACGCTGGAAAGGCCATCGCCTTTACCCGGAAAATGCCCGGCATCGTGGTTGCAGCCCGAGGTTGCGGATTGCGTGATCCACTTTGTTCACAGCGACTACAAGGAGCAGGCCACCGAACGGGAACTTGCCGAGTTCTTTCCGTCGGCGCGTGACTTCTCGCTCGCCCCCATGCCGCTGCGATCCATCTTTCTGGCCATTGCAAAATCCGGGCGCAATCATTCTCCATCCATTGCCGAAGCAGCGGAGAGGGTCGAAGCATGAAACACATTCTGCATATTTTTGCCAAAGACGCTCGCCACCAGTGGCTTGAAATCCTGATTTCGTTGGCGCTCGTCGGGACCATGGCTTATACGTATCGCTCTCACTGGGCGGCCGGTGCGTTGTATGGAAACGCGGTTTCCTTTTCGCCCCTTGGATTAGTGAGCAGCTTGCCGGAAATGCTCGTGGTGATCGTTCCACTGAGTTGGTGGCTGGTGATTTCCCCGGCCATACACGAAGAAAAACTGGTGGGTGATCGACAGTTCTGGATCACGCGACCCTATGAATGGAAGAAGCTACTCGCGGCGAAGGTGCTGTTCCTGATTGTGTTTCTTTATGTGCCTCTTCTGCTGGCGCAGTTTGTGATGCTGGCTCAGGCTGGTTTCTCGCCATTCTCGTATATTCCGGGTCTCCTCTACGATCAGCTTTTACTCACCTGCGCGCTGGTGCTGCCGCTGGTCACGTTAGCGGCCTTGACTCGAAACTTCGCGCGGATGACGCTAGCGGTATTGGGAGCCGCGGCATGTCTTGTCGCGATTGTGCTGCTGGCGTCGAACGCACCGGAAGACCGCGTGGCTATCCCATACGGAGGTACGATCGCGGTATCGCTTGCCGTTTGTGTCTGCGTGGCTGTGGTTTTGCTGCAATATGCCCGGCGCAAGGCGAGAGTGTCATGGTTTCTGCTGGGTCTGCTGGTGGTGCTGTTTGGCGCATTCTCCATGGGCGGCGCACCCGACGACGCTTCCATGAATCGCACCTATCCGGCTTCGCACCAGGCATCCGCTGCAGCGCACTTTGAATACCGCTTGGAGCCTGATCAGGGCGTCGAACCGTCGGCCTTCGTGACGCAGAGAAGCAAGCGGGTCGGCATTTCAATCCCCGTACATGTATCCGGTGTTGGCGAAGGAACAATCGTGATCCCCGACTACCTGAAAGTCACGCTTGAGGCACCCGACGGCTCACGCTGGACCTCAGTATGGCAGCCCATCGTGATGGATAAATTCTTCCCGGGCGAGAAAGTCGCCAACGAACGTTTCACCATGCCGCGCGCGCTCTACGATTCCTTCAAAGGCAAACCTCTGAGCGTGAACGTGGTGTTTGCGCTGACACAGGCGCAGGCTGGGAATACCAGCCAGGTTCAGCTTCCCCAGCATGATTTTGCGGTTCCCGGAATCGGGATTTGCTCGCCATTGACAGGCCTTTTGGCGCGCCCGGACGACATCGGCGGAGTCGCTTGCCGCGCGCCGCTGCGGCAGCCGGAACTCACTCTCATTCGTACCATGTGGTCAGACGACGCATGCGCAACCGGACCGACGACCGCGGATCACGGAATTCAGACCGCAGCCTGGGTCGGTTCTCTCGAACGCGGAGCAGCGGAGTTCGGAATATCGCCCTTATGGGTTTGGAACATCACTTTCAGCAATCAGTACAAAACAGAAAACAACCGCAACGGTGGTCCCAGAAAACTATGCGCGGGAACTCCCATGACCTTCACCGCATTCAAAGTGACCTGGCACACGCAGTCGACGCTCTCGATCACCGGTTTTCAACTTCCTGATCTGGATAGCGGTCAACAAATGGTGATCGATAACGATTGATTCTCGCCTTGTTGAGAATTTGGTTTGGGTCAGTTGGATATCAATTCCGCGCCGCAAACACTCTGTATTTGCGCGTTCGTTGTCAGTAAGGGAGCGAATTCAGCCCTTGATTGAGATCGTTTCAACGGGTTCCGGACATCGCCTCAGGCATCGAAAAACAAACGCGGCATAAGATTGGCGGACCTCGGCTCCCCGGAATTCATACAGAGGTTTCAATAATTCGTGAATTCTGGGCAGGTTATACCAGGGAACCGCAGGAAACAGATGGTGCTCAAGGTGATAATTCAGATTCAACATGAGGAATGACACCACGCGGTTGCTCGTGACGGTTCGCGTTCTTGTAATCGCGTCCCCGGTGCCGGCCGTTCCCATGTGTTCAGCCAGGGCTCGAACATTGGCGAGAAGAACCGCTATGAGAAATGGGACCAGCCAATACCAGAGCAGCCATTCCGGGTGTCCTGAAATCGTAACCCAGGCGGCGGCCGCCGCATAGGCCAGAAACATGAGGAAGTACTCCGTAAGGATGCGACGGCGATTGGTGCGGGAAGCCATCGCATAAGCCTTCCACGGGACAAGAATCATGTAGAGGAGCGAACCAATGAGAAAGCTCATGTAGAAAATGGCGACATACTGTCGACGACTGCTACAGGCAAAAGAAAACTCGTCCTGGTCTCTTTCGGTTCGGGTGTAGCGGTGATGATTCAGGTGCGCAACCCTATAAGCCGAAGCGGAGAATAGTGTCGGTATGGCCAACAGGAATCCTACCCACCTGTCGAACCGTGGGCTGCGAAACAAGTTGCCGTGGAGCGCTTCGTGCATGAGGGTGCCCATCGCCTGGATGGAGACGGCGATGGCTAGAATTCCCGCAATCCGAACCGGGAACAGTTGCCATTTCTCCATGAGAACGATCGAGAAGATCCAGAGGGCGGGATAGAGGACGACGACAGAATTCGCCCATGGGCGCACGGCGTACAAGGCGCGAATTCCTGCGCGGATCTCAGGAGGCAGGTCCTCAAGGCGAAGCCTCCATTTCGCCGTTTCGAGCGCGTGATCGGTCGTCTCAATCGTCACATCGTTTTCCTGCAGAGGGGTTGATTCGCTATCGTTCCCGTCCCATTTGCAATGATGTCGCCCGTTGATCTCACCATAGTAGACCGTGTCGACAGGTCGCGTACGGCCTTTATTTTTGAGTATTCCGGCGGTGGTTATGGAGGGCAGCATTGGCCATCGGCGCCAGCGCGGAGCCGGCGATTATCCTGAGATGTGACTGCAGGTCCAGACCCACGCCCCGACATCTCACGGCGAAAGGCCTTGCTCCCAATCCTGCGGATCGTCGTTCGATGGCTCGTCATCGGAATGGGGCTTGCCTGGTTGCTTGCCGCGCTGACCCTGGTAGCCGCGCGGTGGATCGACCCACCGACGACTGCCGTGCACCTTGAGCGGCGGTTGCAGGCATGGATTCACAGCACGCCCTATCACGAACGCTACAGGTTCATTCCGCTCCACCAGATCTCGCCCGATCTCCAGCACGCCGTAGTCGCCGCGGAGGACGCACGCTTCTACCAGCACCACGGGTTCGACTGGCACGAGATTGAAATCGCGGCCGAAGACGATGTGGATGGCAAACGCACTCGCGGAGCGTCCACCATCACGCAGCAACTGGTAAAGAACCTGTTCTTCGGAACGAGCCGATCGATCATTCGCAAGGGCGCGGAGTTTACATTGGTGCCGGTGGCTGAATTCGTTCTCGGCAAGCAGCGCATTCTGGAGATCTACCTCAACGTCGTCGAATGGGGCCCTGGTGTTTACGGGGCAGAGTCGGCGTCTCGTTACTATTACGGAACTGCAGCCCGGAACATCGACCGGCAACAGGGAGCGCGGCTCGCCGCAATTCTGCCGGCTCCGCTGAAACGAAGGCCCGAA
Organism: uncultured Acidobacteriaceae bacterium; assembly: GCA_963774175.1. GTDB lineage: Bacteria > Acidobacteriota > Terriglobia > Terriglobales > Acidobacteriaceae > Telmatobacter. The sequence goes on along the minus strand of CAVZDT010000018.1, from coordinate 79,674 downwards.
CGCATGAATCACTATAGCGATCTCATTCTTGAGCGGATGCGCCAGATGGATTGGTAATCCGGAGCAACATTCTGCCGGTGCTGAGCCCCTATTGTTGTTTTCGCGTTGGATGCGGGGCGTGCATTCACCTGAGGTTAAGGTTGCACAATGTATGCTCGATCTGGCTAAGAATGATTTGTGACGCAGCTTATGGAGAATCCACGATGTGCTTGAAGACTCTCGCCGTTGCAACCCTCGCCATCACAGTTTGGTTTGGCTCATTCGCAAATGCACAGGAAACCGGCCCTTACAAGGTCCTCAAGATTCAGCTTGTGGGAGGCGATGGCGGATTCGATTATGTGACTGCGGACCCCGATGGCCGCAATCTGTATGTGGCGCGCTCCGGGCAGGACGGACACATCGGCGTCTTCAACCTCGACACGCTCGCGCAGGTGGGAGACATCCCCGGCACCAGTGCGCATGGCGGCGCAGTTGATACTGCTACCGGTCACGGCTTCGCCACATCAAGCCCGGTGACCATGTTCGACTCAAAGACCTTTGCCATTCTCAAGAAGATCGACGTCCAGGGACATCCGGATGGCTACCTGAACGACGCTTACAATCACCACTTCTATATTCTGAGCCACGCGGAACCGAATATTACCGTCCTCGAAGATAAGGATGGTTCGATCCTCGGGACCATTGACATCGGCGGTGCGCCTGAGCAGGCTGCTACGGACGGGCACGGCAAGATTTATGTCGACATCGAAGACAAGGCCGCCATCGCCGTCATCGACGCGAACACGATGAAGATGATCGGCAAGTATGACGTATCAAGCAAGGGAGGAGGATGCGCCGGACTGGCTCTCGACGCGAAGAACAATATCCTCTTCGCAGCGTGCCGCGATAACAAGAACATGGTCATCCTGTCGGCGACCGATGGACATATCATCACCGATCTGCCGATTGGAAACGGGTGCGACGGCGCTACCTTCAACCCGGAGACAATGGAGACCTTCAGCTCGCAGGGCGACGGTACGCTTACAGTCATCAAGGAAAATTCGCCGACGGACTTTTCGGTAGAGCAGACAGTTCCCACACCGGCGCGTGCTAAGACACTGACTCTGGATGGCAAGACCGGCCATATTCTGTTGATTACTGCCGAATACGGACCGGTTCCTGCAGCGCCGGCCCAGGCAGGCGCGACTCCGCCGCCGGGAACACCACCCTGGGCGCGCGGCCCCAGGCCTCCCATGATCCCGGGCTCCTTCCAGATCCTGGTGGTTGGCAAGTAACGCAGACAACGATGCGGGCGTGTCGGCTCAACCCTTATTCATCGTCCCCAATCGGCATGCCCGGCGGCGCTTCCACAGGCTTTGCCGGAACAAACTTATCCGGATCATGTTCGAATCTCTCGATCCGGTCGATGAGTGCTGCCCGATGAATCGCTTCCGCAGTGTCCTGCGGCGGTGGAGTGGACGTCCACTGCTTCAGAAGATCGCGAACATGCGAATGCGCGATCGCGCGTGCCTGGGTTGCACCTTCAGGATTCACTGCCAGCGACAGCATTGCCTCGAGGGCGCGAAATTCCACCGCGCGCTCAACCTCTGAAGACATGCTGTGCCCCGCCTCCGGCCGTTCGGCGACCGTGGCAGAGATCGCTTCAAGAACACCGCGCAGAGATGGCGACGCCGGGACCCTCATGTGGTATTCGATAAGCCGGCTTGCGCGCGCGGGATCGAGAAGCACATTGAGGGTCAGGTCCGCTGCCGACTCCGCCGCAGCGATTGGATCGAATGTGAGACCCGTGTGAGACAGGAACGACTCGAGAGTGCGCGGATAGCCCGGCGGCACCGGCGGCAGCAATTTCAGGATCGACTCGGGCAATGTAAGCGTCTCCGGCGCCAGCGTCTTCAAAACCGATGCGAGAGCCTTTCGCTGCTGCGCAGGATCAAGGATCGTTGGATTGGGGAGCCCGTCTCCGCGCAGATTGTAGCGGTAATCGAGGCCACCGATCTCCTTGATGGCAGCTTCAGATTGGTAGCGATGGAACAGATAGAGCAGAACCAGAGTCTTTTCCAGTTCCGCCATCGGAGTGCCGGGTTTGATCGCGTCTTCACCGAAGTTCTTCAGCGCGGCTGCTCGAACTTCGAGCACGCGATCGAGTTCGGCTGCAGGATCGCCGCCGTTATCCCACAGGTGAGCGCGCGGATGGGCTGAACCCGATGGCCGTGCGTCCTCATCAGTGATGAAAACCTGGCCGGCCCGGTCAGCGTCGCTCAGAATCTTGTCGAGTGCGGCTTTCTCTTCCTGGGGAGTCGTATGCGGACCGAACTCGCGATATCCATAATTGATCGCCACTTTGTCCCAATCGCCGATGTTTGCCGTGTAGGCGTGCGAGACGTCGATCTGACCTTTGTCGTCGACCGTAACGTAGGGATGCGGGTAGTCCATCACGCTGTCGCTTTGCGAGACCGTTGAGGCGGCGAAGTTGTGCGCAAGGCCCAGCGTGTGTCCTGTCTCGTGCGCTGAAAGCTGCCGGATGCGAGCCAGCACCATCTGCAGCATCGGATTGTTCGCAGCATTCGCGTCGCCAGAGGCCGCGTCTTTATAGGGCGACAGAAGCGCTTCCGCAATCAGGTAATCCTGCCGTGCACGCAACGAGCCGAGAGTCACATTGCCCTTGATAATCTCTCCGGTGCGCGGATCGTCAATGGCCGCACCATAGCTCCAACCGCGCGTGTAGCGATGAACCCACTGGATGATGTTGTAGCTTACATCCATCGGATCAGCGCCTTCGGGAAGCAGATCAACCCGAAACGTTCCCTCCGCCCACCCGGCAGCCTGAAATGCCTGGTCCCACCACCGCGCACCTTCCACTAAGGCCGTGCGAATCGGCTCCGGTGCGCCGCGATCCACATAGTACTGAATGGGCGTCACCGCCTCACATTTTTCAACACAATTCGGATCCTTTTTGATCAGGCGATGGCGAAGAATGAAGAGTTGATCGAGAGGTTCGCCAAGCGGAGCCGTGTAATCCCGATACCTGCCCGGGAAATAACCCGCGCGCGGATTGAAGCGCCGCGGAACAAAACCCGGCGGAGGCAATTCAATAAACGAGGTGCGCTCGCGTATCGTAACTGCTCGCGGGTCAGGAGTAACGTCGGCAACAAACGCTCCCTTCGGCGGACCGTCTGTAGTGAACGTAAGCTCCGCTTCGATCTCGGTGTTTTTCGGGAATGCCTTTGTGTCGTCAAGTGCGATTGTCGAACGCGATGCTTCTACGTGATACGTGCCCTGCTTCAGGTTCGTCAGCGTGTCCGTGACGTGATGCGCATCATGGAGGAAGAAATCAGTTGCATCGATAAGAACGCCGCGATCCGGTGACTCCGCCGCAACCGTGAAACCCCACAGCACCGATTCCGGGAACGATTGTCTTACCGCCAGTTGCTCGTCCGGATCATCGCTTGACGCGCGAAATGCGAGGTTCGGTTGCACCAGCAGCACCTTTGGGCCGGTACGCTCGAAGTGAACAATCCTGCCTCCCGAGACCTGGCCGCGGTCGAGACCGAGGTCATTCGAACCAGTGCCGAAGGGAAGGGAATTAGCGTAGAGAATGTCCGGCGATTCGCCGTCTGGCCCGAGATGCGGAATTTCCAGGTAGAGCTTTCCGCTGCCTGCATCCCAGTCAAGCGGGATCAAGCCGTCAAAGTGTTTCATCTTTGCAGTTTTTTCGTGAATCGTCGGCGGCGTCTCAGGCGACGCGTTTGCCGGCTTGGAGGCTTGTGGGAAGACCTCAAGAGAACAGAGGAACAGGGCAGCAATGGCAAGCTTGAGCATGTCCCGTTCTATCACGACGCGTCGCGGCGGATGAGGTTTCGTTAGCGCATCTGCTCGATGCTCACGGGATCCATGTCCGCGTAATCCTGATTCTCTCCGCCCATCCCCCAGCAGAATTTGTACGCCTGCGTTGCCACGCCTGCATGGATCGACCATCCCGGAGAGACCACCGCTTCGTGGTTCGCAATGACGATATGCCTGGTTTCGTCCGGAGGCCCCATCAGGTGAAAAATGCGCGCATTGCGAGCGACATCGAAATAGAAGTAGATCTCAGACCGTCGCATGTGGGTATGCGCCGGCATCGTATTCCACGTGCTTCCCTCGTGCAGGTGGGTCACCCCCATCACCAGTTGGCAACTTCTCACGCCCGCCATGTGGATGTATTTATAGATCGTCCGGCGATTGCTGTTTGCCGCGCTCCCCTGCTCCGTTGGCAGGGCGCAGTCCTTCGTGACGACCGCTACGGGATAAGTGGTATGCGCTAGGTAGCTGAGGATGTAGAAGACCGCGGGAGACTCCTTCGATTTCGATTCAAAACGGATTTCCGGATTGCCTCTTCCGATATAAATCAAATCGAGATTTTCGAGCGGGTAAGTGGATTGACCAACATGCACCAGGCCCGGGCCGCCGACATTGAGCGCACCCAGTTCGCGCCGCTCTGTAAAAAACTCCGCCCGCAATTCCGGACTGCTGCCAAGTGCAAGAGGCTGGTCAATGGGAGAAGCGATGCCAATGACCGCCCTGTCCAGGTCCACATAAGTCAGTTGAATCGCTCCTGTCAGCGCGAGGTCGCGGATCAGAAACGATTCCCGAAGTTCATCGGTGGTCATGCGCGGATAACGTACAGGGTCGGAAATGAGAAGTGTATTCATTTGGTCACTCGCAGAATTGACTTCTACGAGAATAGCTTAACCGGCCTTCGCAGATCGGGATTCGAGCGCCTGGTGTCCACGAACTCGATGGCTATACCCTGCGCAGCGTAAACACTGTAATCTCGGGCCGGCAGTCGAACCGGAACGGCACTCCCACGCTCCCGATTCCGCGGTTCACATAAAGCTGCATCGAGCCCACCCTGAAAAGCCCCTCGACATATTTGCGTCCGCCCGGCGGAAGACGCAGTGGCCCGATGAACGGCAGCCGCACCTGCCCCCCATGCGTATGACCGCTCAGTACCAGCGATACCGCCTGTCCCGCCGGATGGGTGCGCAACACATCCACATAATCGGGCGCATGAGACATGAGGATGATCGGTTCCTGCGGAACGTTCCGAATGGAGGTGGGAATGGCCGAGTCCGGATCGGGCCGGCCGCAAGATGGATCATCGAGGCCCGCGAGCCAGATTCTGCCGCCGTTTTGTTCGAGCGGCACATGCGCATTTCTCAGCACCACGATGTCATTGGCTCTCAGCGCGTCTCCCACATGTTGTTCGCCGGCCCAGATGTCGTGATTCCCAAAAACTGCATAGCGTCGCCTGCACTCGATGCGGTTCAGCAGCTTTCCGCATTGCCAGGCTGCATCGATGGTAAGGTGCCGCGGCAGGACCTCGGCGCTGACATAGTCTCCTGTGAGCAGGACGAAATCGGGACGAGCATGGTTGATCTGGTCGATTGCCTCGCGCAACAGGAACGGTTCCGTGAACTCATCCAGGTGGATATCGCTCATCTGTGCAAGCCGCACTCCATCAAAAGCAGGCGGAAGCCCGCTGATCGCGACTTCCTTGTGCACGACTTCCAGCCAATGCCTCTCCAACTCGCCCGCATACAGCGCAAGTCCTCCCGCGCCATACATGGCTGTTTTTAGAAATGAACGCCTTGAAACCTGCTGCTCATAAGACCCGCCAGAATAATCCATGTATTTGATAACCGACCTTGTCTACATTTTCTCTTGTCCCGGAACAGATCGCAAAAATCCGCACTGCAATGCGAAGTGGGACTTCATATGCCTACCCGGCGTGATTTCCGGATATTTCTTGCTCTGAATCTTTGGATGCAATTTAAGGCCCATTGCCTGCTTGCCGGCACCGGCAAATCGTCCGATATCGGCCCGCGGGAACGCCCTCATCTAATCCTGCCGACCGTTTCGTAAGGAAGCAATGAAGGTCTCTCCTAATTGTGAGTACTCACCCGCTGCCCGAACACGTACACTGGAAAGCGATTATGCACACCCCACGCGTACGTTCCCGCTGCATCCGAGTGGCGGCTCTCGCTGCATTCGCGCTCATGCTTGAGACGGTCGCTGTTTCTGCCGCCACGCCTGCTTTCGGATCCCTGGCCCAGACTGAAACCGCGACGACCACAAGCGATTCGGTATCGCGAGCGCCCGAGACTCGTGCGTCGCGCGCTTACCAGGCCGCGGTGCATCAGGGCCCGTTGGCGGTTCAGGCATTCCTTGCGGACTTTCCCAAGGGTGCGGACCTGCATTTTCATTTCACGGCCGGAGTGTATGCCGAGTCGCTCATTCGCTTTGCCGCGGAAGACAAGGTCTGCATCGATCCCGCCAAGCACGACTTCGCGCGCGATGTTCAGGGCAAGGTCATCAAGGAGCCCTGCGCGCCACCCCTCGTCCCGGCGGCCGATTTGAACGGGCCCGGCCTGACCCAGGCGCAGCAGGATCTCTACGACCGCATCGTCGATGCGTTCTCGATGCGCAACTTTGTGCCAACTCCCGGATACAGCGGCCACGACCAGTTCTTTGCCACCTTCGACCACTTTGGGGGATTGGACAAGAGCCACGCCGGCCAGTCGATTGATGAAGTCACACGCCGTGCCGACGCAGAAAACAATCAGTACATCGAGTTGATGCATACACCCGCATTTGGACACGCCGCACGCATCGCGCACGAACTTGGCTTCAATCCCGATCTCGGGCAGATGCGCCAGGCACTGCTCGAACACGGCCTCCGCGACGAAATCGCTGCGGACCGGCAGGAAGTGAAGACTGCAATCGAGTCGCGCAACCAGATCCAGCACTGTGGAACGCCGCAGGCCTCCAGCGCCTGTCGTGTGCAGGTGCGCTTCATCTACCAGATCCTGCGGGCCCTCTCGCCCGAACAGGTTTTTGCGCAAACGCTGCTCGGCTTTGAAACCGTCGAGCAGGCCATCGAGCAGGGGGCGGACGACTGGGTCGGCATCAACTTGGTGCAGCCCGAAGACTACATGGTCTCCATGCGCGACTACAGCCTCCACATGCGGATGGTAGAGTATCTGCACAGCCTCTACCCGAAGGTCCACATTACGCTCCACGCCGGCGAACTCGCGCCCGGCATGGTGCCGCCCGAAGGCTTGCGATTCCACATTCGTCAGGCCGTTGAGATCGGCCACGCAGAGCGCATCGGGCACGGCGTCGACCTCATGTATGAAGACGATGCGTCCGGTCTGCTGAAGGAGATGGCTCGCAAGCACATCATGGTCGAGATCAACCTCTCCTCCAACGACGGCATCCTCGGCATCACCGGCAACATGCATCCGTTCATGTACTATCGGGCTGCGCATGTGCCTGTAGCTCTCTCCACTGACGACCAGGGTGTGAGCCGCATCGATCTGGCCCATGAATACGTTCGTGCCGCGAATGAGTATCACCTGAGTTACGAAGACCTCAAGCAGTTGGCGCGCACCGGCATGGAGCATAGTTTTCTCCCCGGCGAGAGTCTCTGGTCTTCGCCCGACGCATTCGCCGTGCCCGCTGCAGCTTGCAAAGGCCAGCTTCCTGGCGGTCCAAAGCCCTCAGCCGCCTGCAAAACCTTTCTCGATGGCAACGAGAAAGCAGCCGCCCAATGGGAACTCGAGCGCCGCTTCCGCGACTTCGAAGCAAAATTCTGACTACGTCTCACCATTAATCTGTATCTGGAGTTCTTCATCTCATGCCGCCTATCGCCTATCTCGAATGCGCTCGCTGTCACGCGCACATCTCTGCCAGAACACCGCAGACCGTCTGCCCGCAATGCCCTGCGCAGCCCGCCGGATCGCTCTTCGTCCATTACGACTTCTCGCATCTCAAGGGCAGCTTCGCGCGCGACGTTATCGCCCGGGATTCCCAGGGCCCGTGGACGGGAATGTGGCGCTATCGCTCGGTTCTGCCTGACGTCGAGCCCGTCACCCTCGGCGAAGGCTGGACGCCCATGCTCGTGAGCAATCGCCATTCCGGCGTATATCTCAAGGAAGAAGGCGCCAACCCGACAGGCAGTTTCAAGGCCCGCGGACTTGCGATGGCTGTGACGATGGCAAAGCACTACGGGCTGCGCAAGCTGGCCGTGCCCTCGGCGGGAAACGCCGCCGGCGCGCTGGCAGCCTATGCCGCTGCCGCAGGAATTGAAGCGCACATTTTCATGCCGCTCGACGTTCCCTTCGCAAACTACGTCGAGGCAACCGCCTATGGCGCGCACGTAGAGCTCATCGACGGACTCATCTCCGACTGCGCACGCATCGTGTCGGAGCGCAAGCAGCAGGAGGGCTGGTTCGACATCTCTACACTCAAAGAGCCCTTTCGGATCGAAGGCAAAAAGACCATGGGCTACGAACTCGTTGAACAGCTCGGATGGGAATATCCCGACGCCGTCTTCTACCCAACGGGCGGCGGCGTCGGGCTCATCGGCATGTGGAAAGCATTCGAAGAAATGGAATCGCTGGGCTGGGTGCGTCCAGGCAAACGGCCGAAGATGATCGCTGTGCAATCTTCCGGCTGCGCCCCTGTTGTGCGCGCATATGACGCCGGCGCCAACGTCAGCACTGTGTGGCAAGATGCCGCAACGTTTGCCTCCGGCCTGCGCGTTCCCAAGCCCTACGGCGACACCATCATCCTCGACATCGTGCGCGCGTCTGAAGGCCTGGCCATGGCCGTTGACGACAATGAGATCCTCGATTCCATCCTCGACTGGGCGCGGAGCGAAGGCATCTTCCTCTCGCCCGAGGGCGCCAGCGTCACTGCTGCCTACGACAAGCTGCTTGCCAACGGATACCTCAAGCCGACAGACCGCGTCGTGCTGTTCAACACCGGCGCAGGACTCAAATACACCGACGTCACCGCCGAAGCCATGAAGCTCAAGCGCCCGTCCGTACACGCATGATGGCTACCTCCACTCCAGCGCGTTCGCAAGGTAAAGACCGCATCGTGCTGGTGTGCGCTGTCGCCGGCACGTTGCTTCTTCTCAGCGGCATTGGCCTCGGTCTGGCGCATTTCCCCGTTCCCGGCATCGTTCTTCGCTGGATCGCCATCGCCTTTCTCACCGCAGTTACGGTGCGGAAGCCATCGCTCATGTCGTGGACATTTCTCGCCATGCTCGCGGGCGTCGAATTGGGGATCGACGCGCCCCATGCCGCCGCGCAGGTCCGGCTCCCCGGAGATCTTTTTCTGCGCCTGATTCGGATGATTGTTGCGCCGCTGCTCTTCGCCACCATCACCAATGGCATCGCCGGCCACAGCGAATTGCGCTCTGTAGGCCGCGTCGCCCTCAAGGCGCTTATTCTCTTTGAAGTCGTCACCACTCTCGGGCTCCTCATCGGCATTGTCGCCATGAATCTCTCCGGCGCCGGATGGGGCATCGTGGTTCCGGCAACGCTCGAGGGAACAGCATCGGCAGCTACGCACGCGCCCGAAACCTGGCAACAGATCATTCTCAATCTGTTCCCGAACAACATCGCCGAAGCCGTCGCGCAGAACCAGATCCTGCAGGTCGCCATCTTCTCCATCCTCTTCGGCGCTGCGCTCGCGCTTCTGCCCGAGGGCAAACGCGCACCGCTCGTTTCCATCCTGCAGTCGCTGGCCGACGTAATGTTCCAGCTGACGCGCTTCATCATGTACCTTGCTCCTCTCGCTGCCGGAGCTGCCATCGCCTACACAGTCGGTAGCACCGGGCTCGCCACTTTGCTTCCTCTCGCGAAGCTCGTCGGCACTTACTACGTCGCACTGGCAGCGTTCGCGGGGCTCGTGATGATCCCAACGCTCATGATCTTTCGCGTTCCTCTCGGCCGCTTCCTCGACGCGGTCGGAGAGCCGGCCGCCATAGGCTTTGCAACAACTACCTCCGAGGCTGCTTTGCCCGTTGCGATGGAGCGCATGGAAGAGTTTGGCGTGCCGCGCTGGATCGTCTCCTTCGTCATTCCCACCGGCTACAGCTTCAACATGACCGGCGGCAGCGTTTATCTCTCCATGGCTGCGGTCTTCGTCGCGCAGGCCGCCGGAATTCACCTCACCTTCGGCCGGCAACTTGCGGTGGTGCTCGTCCTTATGGCCGCAAGCAAAGGCATCGCCGGTGTTCCTCGCGCATCGCTCGTCGTTCTGCTCGCCACGGCAAGCGCGGTCCATCTTCCTACCGCGCCCATTCTTCTCATCCTGGGCGTCGACACGCTGATGGACATGGGCCGCACCATGATGAACGTCGTCGGCAACTGCATGGCTGCTGCGGTCATCGGTCAGACCGAGAACGCACCCGCTACCTCCTGAGAGCGCAGCTCTACTGGTACGCGGACTCCAAGAGGGATACAGACCTCTCAATGGTCCTATAGCCAATTGCCATGCTGTTGCCTCGAACTGTTTGGTGCTGGTCGGATGGATCCGCATGCATGATTGCCAGAAAAATCATGCCTAGAATCACGCCGAGTAGCAGAGCATTGAAGTAGATCCAAAATCGGCGCATAGGACCTCCAGTGCAGACGAATTCCTGTCCGCAAGTGTTGAAGCGTTGTTTCAGTTTGCTGAAGAATCGTGTATTCGTGCGGCGGGTCCGTCAGCTCGCCAGTCCCCGTCGGCGATAACCATCACGAGCCATCACCCACAGGTCCCAAGCCAACTGCACCACCACAATCGCGCAGATCACCGTGAATCCCAGATGAATTGCGTCGTTGATCTGCTGCAGATTCTGTCCGTATTTGAGCTGGTCAACACCGGTGTTCTTGAGCAGCACATACGTGCGATTGGGCGCTGTGAGCAGGATGATGATGGGAACGAGCCCGACCAGCTTGAATGCAATCTGCTGAATGCGGTTGGGGAATTGCCATTTTCCGCGTGCCAGGTCAACACACTTCCAGGCAATCTGAAGCATGTTCAATATCACCACACACCAGAAGAACGTTAACCACACCGGGGCCAGCAGGAACGGGCCCGCCTTGAGGAACACGGCACCCGGCCCCATGATCAGGAACGGATACCTGGGAACAAGCAGTAACCATCCGAGAAACAAGGCGCCGAACACGATCTCCGCGACAGCCTGTGCGAACGACTTCGGTTTTCCCGCGCGCGCCGTTTCCTTGTCGAGCTCGGGCAATGAATTTGGATGCCATTGCTTGGTGATGCCCTCAATGGGAGGACAGGCATGAGGGTAGCGCGTGGCAGCAAACTCGATGCCCGCGAAGACAAGAGTCACCCATCCGGCTACCTGGATGAGGATTGCCGGGATTCGGAACAGCGAATCGACAACGCCGCTTGATTCATTGACCAGCGGCAGAACTACCGCGGAAACCAACACGGTTACGATAAACGCCCACAGCAGCGCGATCCGCAGAACGTAAAAGTAGAGCGGAAACAGAGTCGGGCCGATCAGGTATTGCTGCGGCTGATAGCGCGAGGCCACCATCACGGGCGGACCCATCTTGCGCAGGAGGTCCTCAAACTCGCCCTGGGTCAGCGGGCGGCCCAGCTCGCTTTCTTTGTCTTCGATCTGCGACTCCATGTTGGCGCGGAGTTCGGCGATGATGTCGTCCTGGCGGCGATTCGGCAGGTACCTTCTAACGGCTTGGAGATAACGATCGAGAAGTTCCATGGCGGTTTCCTTACTTGTGCCCGGCAACTGGTTGCTCGAGTGATCCGGGAGATTGAGGTATTGATGGCATTCCACTCGTCCAGAAGCCGGGCGAGAATCAGCTCGCCATCGGCCGAAAGCCGGTAGAAGCGCTTGTTGCGTTTGTCTTCTTCGCGCCACTGGCTTGCCAGCAGCCCTTGCGTTTCGAGCCGGCGAAGCAGGGGGTAAAGCGTGCTCTCGTCGATCTCAAGGCCCCGCTCGGCGAGGTCCTTGCGGAGCGTGTAGCCATAGTGCTCCTGGCGAAGCTGGGCGAGCACTGCGAGCGTCAGACAGCCTCGGCGAAGCTCCAGGCGAAGGTTCTCAAAGAGGTTTTCGGCTGACGGTCATGCTGTGCCTCGCTCGTCCTTCTCAATCGCGCTATGTGCCATACACTGTACTTCATACACTGTATGACAAACAGTGTATGACGTCAAGTGGATTTTCAAGATTTATTTTGGAGGCTTTATGGCGCTAGACTTGGCGCAATGGATAACGAGCGGATCCGCGAGATTTGCATGGCTTTGCCGCATGTCTGCGAGACGGTGAACTGGGGCCACCATCTCGTGTACTGGGCCTGCGACCGGGACATCGGCGGCAAGATGTTTGCCATGACGGATCTAGACGGCACAGGAACCGGGTGTCCTCTGGTTCCATTGCGGGGCGGAGCGGTTTCACGAGTTGCTGGAGACGGACGGCATCATCGCCAGCCCGTACCTGGCGAAGGCCTACTGGGTCACGCTCGAGCGGTGGGATGCGCTGCGCCCCCGCGAGATCGAGGAAGAACTACGCAGAGCCCGTGCCCTGATCTTCGAGAAGCTGCCGGCACGGACGAAAGCCATCGTTGCGCTGCCGGAAAAGGAGCAGAAAAAGGCTGTCAGCGACCGAAAGAAGGTGCTCGCGGCCCGGTCAAAGAAGAAGAACGGGGCTGCGGAAAAACGGAGAAAGCCATAGGACTGGTGAATTGAAGCATCCCTCAGGGGTTAAAACCCCCGCCGCTTTTTCAGTCCCTTTTCGGCACCACTGAACAGCTTGCTGAAAAAGTCTGAAACTTGAACGAAGCGTCGCCAGGGGCTAAAGCCCGTACCCATTTTGTGGCGTTTATGGCCTGGCTAAAAGCCATGCCCTTATTACAAGACCGCCTGGCTGACGCCATGCCCTTGTTACAAAACCTCGTTTTCTCGGGTTTTTCAGCAAGCTGTAAAAGCCCGCCGCTTTTTCAGTCCCTTTTCGGCTTGCGGCCCGGCTAAAGCCGTGCCCTTGTTACAGAGCCTCCTTCGATTGAGTTCTTCCGCAGCACCTAAAAGTCGTGCCCTGGACACAAACCCGCTCCGGCGGGAGTTTTACCGCAGGCTGTAAAACCCAGTACTCATTTCGTTGCGTTTATGGCCTGGCTCACCCAGAGGGTCCCCGCATGCCCTTGTTACAAAACTCCGTTTTCATCGGCTTTTTCAGCAAGCTGTAAAACCCATTGCCATTTTCGGCCCTTTTCGGCACGACTAAAAGTCGTGCCCTGACACAAGACCGGCTTCGGCGGAGTTGTTCTGCAGCCCGTTAAGCGGTGCCCTTTCAAGGCCTCGAGTTCTTCCGCACCTTGTTCCGTCATGCCCTGATACAAGACCTCTGCCAGCAATGTCAGGGCGCAGCTCAGGCCCCGCGTTAAAATGCCATGCAGCGTCGCGACCAAATCCGCCGCAGAGGTGGAAAGTGAGCGCCGGGAACCGGATTGCGTCGCATCGCGTATTGCCGGATAGCTCGAAATTGAGGTAGAAGTCATGGTCAAGTTTCTTCTCTGGTGCATTCTCCTGATTCTGTGCTGGCCGCTCGCATTATTGGCGCTTGTCGCCTACCCCTTCGTGTGGCTTCTGCTTATTCCTTTCCGCATTGTCGGCATCGCCGTTGGCGGCGTTCTGGAACTGGTGAGCGCGATCATTTTTCTCCCGGTACGACTGGTGCGTGCGATCTAATAAACAGCCTCCCAGCCACAGCCACTTGGCAGAAATGCCGTCGGGACACAGGAACTGCGAAACTGCTGTCGGCGCTTAATCGGTCATAGCCTCCGCACGGCGATCTCCATGGGCACTACCCCCCCATACTCTGTAGAAAAAGTTATTGTTGTCAGAGGTTTGCGGGCAGACTTCGCCGCAAAGTCCCGTCCAGAGGGAACTTACCCGCAGAGTCGTCTCAGGAAACGACTTACGGCTATGGAAAGCTCAAAAAATTGGAATCAGCCCGGGGGAGGGTCGAGTCTCCAGTGCATGCAATTCGTACTTGGTCAGCGCCTCGTCTTTCCTTGAATCCATTGTGCGCCAGGGGCACGAAATAACCTGCAAACTCGCCGGTAAAAATAAGTGCATATAAATCTGTTGCATAGGAGAGTTCACGCGGCCGCGGCACTTGACACCGGGATGAGGCCGGAAACGCGATTTCGCCGGGGCCGCCGGAGGCATGGCACCGGTGTTCAAGGTGTCCCTCTTCGAGGGCATTTCCTCGAGATCTGAGCAACTTTCCGCATCCAACCGGTTTCTGCCGATTGTGCGTCCCATAGGATGTTCGAGCTCTTCCGTCGGCGCGTTGCTTTTCATTCGATACCTGCACATTCGAAAAGGAGACCATGATGCGGACTAATTGTTTGCGGAGATTTCTGTTTCCAGCGGGGCTGGCCATAATCTGCGGCGCGGTGGCAGCGCATGCGCAGACCGATGTTGCGCTGAGCCTCTATGGCGCTTTCGGCGGAACGACCAATGGAAACGGAACCATCCAGAGTCCGTCGAACTCGGCAGGCGGGCTGGTCGAGCTGCGGCACATCTCCAATCCGCTGATTGGATACGAAGCCACTTACTCCTTCAATCGCGACAACCAGGTATATCGGTCAAACTGTGCCGGGGTCACCTGCACATCGATCGCGCCTCAGCCCGTTTCGGCCAACGCACACGAGATCAGCGGCGACTGGATCGCATCGGTGCACATCGCCAATCTCCGGCCGTTTGCGCTGGCGGGTGTCGGCGCACTCTTCAACCAACCCACCGGTGGGCAAACCGATACCAACAGCGCCACCAAGGCGGTGTTCGTCTATGGGGCGGGGCTCGACTGGGGCGCATTGCCGCACCTAGGCCTGCGCTTTCAGTATCGCGGCAATCTTTACAAGGCCCCGGACCTGACGCGGCTTTACACGTCCACCGATGCATTCACGCACACGTCGGAACCGGTGATTGGCGCTTATTTCCGGTTCTAGATCGCCTAAACAGGCTGCGGAAACATCAAGAGGATTGCGAATCGTGATCTGAAGGATCACTCAGGGGTTGAAACCCACCGCCGATTCGGCTCTTTTCGGCACGACTAAAGTCGTGCCCTGACACAGTACTCGTTTCGACGGATTTTTTCCGCAGCCTGTTCAGCCGCTCAGATTAATGGTCTCGTCGGGGCGAATGGTCCGCGCTGCTCGTCTACGCCGTGTTTCTCAAAAAATGCTCACGGCCGTACCTCATTCTTCTGCAGTGCACCGGTCAGGGCCAGACCAGCTGTGACCTGGTCGCGTGAATCAATTTCAAAGAATCTTCACAAGAGATCCTCTTCCGCTCGCGCATTTTATGTTACTGTATGTAACGTTACGGTGAGTAACATATCGCATCTTTTTGCATTTCCAACTTCGGTTCCCTGCGGATTGAGAGATAGAAGCGAATCCGCATTACGGCATGGGCGACGGTGGAAAGAAAACCGTTAACAAAAAGCACCTTTCTGCAGCTGTAAGGGCATACGGCACAAACGACCCCGGAGGAAATCATGCTGCTCCGAACGGCCAAGGCCATCCTGTTTTTGTTTCTTCTGATTCCTGCAACCATTGCTGCTTCTACGCATGCCCCAGACGCTCGACTGATCGCACTGGTTCCTCCGGAGAGCGAGATCATTGCAGGGATGCGCACCACATCCTCAGGTGATTGGGTGGGCGGCCTGCTCGTTGTGACGCTGCACAACAGGCTCGATCTCGAGGACTTCACCGCGATTACCGGTGCGGACCCGTCACGCATGATTCATGAGGCGGTTTTTCTGGCATCCACCGCGAGCAGGGGCGCACTTGCTGAACATAGTCTTCTCGTCAGAGGACATTTCAATGCGGATGCGATCCTCGCATCCTCCAGGCGCCTCGGTGCTACAGCCGGGACTTATCGCGGCCTGGCAGTTCTGGTAGTGCCGGCCCTCGCGCGCGAGCGCAGCACGTTTGACGAGGTGCGGTGGCTGGCTATCCTCGACTCGACGATCGCGGTCTTCGGTTCCGTTGCCAGCGTTCAGCAGGAACTGGATCGATATCTTGCGAAGAGCCTGCCAGACCCGATCCTTGTGAAACGGTTGAGCCAGCTGGGCCGCGGGGATGACGCGTGGAGCCTTTTTCCCGCGCCTGCAGCAGGCGGAGTGCTAGCGAGAGTTCTCGAAAAGCTCGATCCGAAGCTTGGAGCGGTTAGCAGAGAGGGCGGATCGATGCAGTATGGAATCCATTTTTGCAGGCACGTGGAGATTACCGCATCTGCCAACGTTGCCGCGCCGATACACCGGGATGGGCAGAAAGGGGAATTTGCCACCCCATCAACTCCAGGGTTTTCTCTCCTTCCCAGCTCGAACAGTTCGGGAGACGGCGAGAGCGACCGCATTATGGTGAAGGTGCCGCTGCGCCGGTACAAGGAGTGGCTGGCTGAGTTTTCGCAGTTCGGCTTCAGCGGCGGCGAAGCGTTTTCGTATTGATCGCATTGTTCCCTGCGGCTTTGCACTTCTGCGAGGAGGCTCCGAGGGAGGCTTCGGACTCGAGGAAGTGTCATCCGGCTACTCGTGCGCTCCATGTTTTTTCAGGATGCTCGTCGCCGTGTCCTCATCCTTGTGCATTGCATACGACAGGGGGCGATGCAGGCTCTGATCCTCGGCGTTCACATCGGCTGCTTTATCTACCAGCGGTTCTACCAGGCTCTGGAACCCCAGGCGCACCGCACAATCGAGCATGGTGTTGCCGTAAGCATCGGCCAGGTTGGGATTCGCACCGTGATCCAGCAGAAATTTGACATCGTCTTTCTGGTCCCGCATTACGGCCCAGAACAGCGGGGTCGCACCGCTGGCGGCCTGCGCATTCACGTTGGCCCCGTGGGCAATCAGCAGCAGGGCCATCTTGAGGTGATTGTTGGCGAACTCGGCGAGGGCGAGCGGGGTATAGCCGTCCTTCAACTGCCTGGCATCAATTCCCTGCGAACTCAGCTCCTCTGTCTGGGTGATGGCCTGCGAGTGCAACAACACGACCGGATCCTGCTGGTTTCTGGTTGCAAATTCCTGGTTTATATCGTCGGGAAGATAAGGCGTGTAGTTGTTTTTGGCGTTTACATCGGCGCCTGCGGCGATGAGCGCCTGCGCGGCTGCCAGCTGCCCATGCAAGGCGGCGAGGTGGAGCGGCGTGTCGCCGTTGCTGTCCTTTGCGGCTACGAGCCTGGGGTCGCTCTGCAGCAGTTCATTCAGCTTCTTCATATCGCCCTTGCGGGCTGCATCGTGGATAGGGGCACAGAAAGACAGGGTGCCTGAGATGGGCACGACCAGCACCAGGGCGGCGAGACGAAAAGCGCGCGTCGAAAGGAAATCGCAAATATGTGCGAACGTTTTCATTGGGTCTCCGGAAAAAGGAAGTGATCATTCTGTTGCCGTCACAAACAGGCCGAGTTCGACCGCGTGTCTTCGGCTAACAGGATTAGTTTTATGACGTAAAAACGAGCACCAAGGTCGCGTCCTGTTCGTGGAATGCGGTGATCCGGGCACCCGCTCGCTTTACTTCCGCGAAGTCCAGCCATTAACTTTGCGTTATGGCTGGTGTTTCGTTGGTGATGGATGGCAGGGTTGTGCTGATTACGGGCGGCTCTCGCGGAATCGGCGCGGAGACGGTAAGGCTTTTTGCCGCGGCGGGCGCGCGAGTCGTCTTCAGCTACCGGCAGGCCAAGGAGTTGGCGCTGGCGCTGATGGATGAGTGCGGCGGGCCCAGCCGCTGCGTTCCGATCGAGCAGGATCTGGCATCGCCTGCGGACGGCCGCTCGCTGGTCGGCGCGGCAGTCAAGGCTTTTGGCCGCCTCGATGCGCTGGTGGTGAATCACGGTATCTGGCCGGCCGAGGACGCACCCATCGAACTGATGACGGAGGAGCAGTGGCGGCGCACGATTGCCGTCAACCTCGACTCGGTTTTCGGCCTGGTGCAGGCTTCGGTGACGCAGATGGGGTTGCAAGGCCCTCCGCCCACGAACGAGGACGGACCAAAGGGACACATTGTGCTCATCAGTTCCACCGCCGGCCAGCGTGGCGAGGCGATGCACGCGGACTACGCCGTGACCAAAGGCGCGCTCATCAGTCTGACAAAGAGCCTGTCGAGCGAGCTGGCGCCGCGCGGGATCCTTGTGAATTGTGTGGCTCCCGGGTGGGTGGCTACGGACATGTCGGCCGGCACGCTCGCGGATCGGACGGTGGGGGAGCGAATCAAGGCAGGGATTCCCGTGGGGCGCGTGGCCACCACGCGCGAGATCGCGGGCCCGGTTCTCTTCCTGTGTACGGCGATGGCCGGATTCATCTCCGGCGAGGTGTTGAACGTGAATGGCGGGGCGGTGCTGGTGGGGTGAGACGGAGGGACTAGGGACTAGAGACTAGAGACTAGAGGGACTAGAGGGAGTAGGGAGTAAGGGAGTAGGGAGTAAGAGACGGGTTGGAGGACGAATGGGGAAGAGATGGGCGGTGTTGCTGGCGATGGTGCTGGCCATGCCGCTGGGCTTTCGGGGGCAGACCGGCGACGATGCCGGGGATAAAAATGCGAAGCAGGCGCGCGCCGCGCTCGACGCCATGGTGACGGCTCTGGGCGGCGATGCCTGGCTGAACCAGAAAAACATGGTTCGAGAAGGCCACATTGCGGCCTTTTTCCACGGCAATCCCGATCCCGGCACAACGCTTTTCTGGGAGTTTCACGAATGGCCCGACCACGATCGCCTGGAGTATACGAAGCACCGTGACGTGGTTCAGTTTTACATCGGCCGCAAGGGAACCGAGGTGACTTACCGCGGCGCGAAGCCCCTGCCCGCCGAGCAGGTGGACGATTACCTGCGCCGCCGCGACCACTCCATCGAGAACGCCGCGAAGGTGTGGCTGAAGGATCCGAAGACCATCCTGATTTATGAAGGCCAGCGCATGGCCGAGCGCCACATGGCCGACCAGGTGACGTTGATCTCCGCCGACAACGAGTCGATAACCATCCAGATGGATGTGCAGACACACCTGCCCCTGATCCGGTCGTTCCAGTGGCGCGATCCTCTCTACAAGGACAAGAACACCGATGTCGAGGAGTACGCCGATTATCACGATGTGGATGGTTTCCCGACAGCGTTCTCCATCACGCGCGTGCACAACGATGAGACGGTGCGCCAGATTTACGTCGACAAAGTTCACTACAACCAGGATCTTTCGGCGGGGTTCTGGGACATCGACGCAGTGACCAAGAAGATCAAGAAATAGCTCCTGGCTGCCGGCTTGCGGATCGCGCTGGGGCAGAGCGGGTGCGCGACCAGAAGCTCAGCGGTTAGAGCTCGCTTGGTTATAATCCTCAGGGAGCGCGAGGCACGTGATCGTGCGCTTTCTGGAGCCGGAGAATGACGTTTGACATCCAGGAAATCCTGGAATTTCTGCCGCACCGTTATCCCTTTCTGCTGATCGACAGGATCGTCGAATTTGAGCCGGCCAAGCGCCTGGTGGCGATCAAGAATGTGACCATCAATGAGCCGTTCTTCCAGGGCCATTTCCCTGGGTATCCCATCATGCCGGGAGTGCTGGTGGTGGAGGCGATGGCGCAGGCCGGGGGCGTGATCATGATGCACGAACTGCCGGATCGGCAATCGAAGCTGGTGGTGTTCACGGGGATTGAGCGTGCGAAATTCCGGCGTCCTGTGACGCCTGGCGACCAGTTGCGGATCGAGGTGGATGTGCTGTCGTTCAGGACGCGCGCAGGCAGAATTCAGGGCCGCGCGACCGTCGACGGAAAGCTGGCCTGCGAGGCAACGCTGACTTGCGCGGTGGTGACTCGTGAGCGTGAGCGGCGCGCGCATGGCGACAGTGCGAGCGAGCCCGAGACGCCGGGGGCCGCGTGAGCATCCATCCGAGTGCGGTGGTGTCGGAGGGAGCGGTCGTCCCCGACTCCTGCGAAATCGGACCATATTCGACTATCGGTCCTGATGTGGTGCTGGGCGAGGACTGCCGGCTGATTTCGCATGTTGTCCTCGATGGGCGCACGCAGATCGGCGCACGCAACGTGATCTATCCGTTCACCTCCATCGGCGTTCCGCCGCAGGATCTTAAGTACGGCGGCGAACCGACCCAGTGCGAGATTGGCGACGACAACACCATTCGCGAATGCATCACGATCAGCCGCGGGACGGCGAAGGGCGGCGGGATCACGCGCGTGGGCTCGAAGAATCTGCTGATGGCATACGTGCACATCGGGCACGACTGCCTGGTGGGAAGCGGATGCATTCTGGCGAATGCGGCGACGCTGGCGGGGCACGTCATCATCGAAGACTTCGCGACTATCGGCGCCTTCAGCCCGGTGCACCAGTTCTGCACGATCGGCAAGTACGCGTTCATAGGCGGCGGGACCATCGTGACGCAGGATGTGCTGCCCTTTTCACTGACCTCGGCGCGCCGCGAAAACAAGGCCTTCGGCATCAATAAAGTCGGCTTGCAGCGCCGAGGGTTCAGCGCGGAGCGGCTGCAGGGCCTGCAGAAGGCGTTCCGGCTGCTGCTTGCCGCGAAGCTGAATACGTCGCAGGCGCTGGAGCAGATCCGCGGGCTGGAAGGGGAAGACGCCAAACTCCTCGCCGATTTCATTTCCCGCAGCCAGCGCGGGGTGATCAAGTAGAGCTATGAGACACGAGCGGTCGGATTCTCTCCCGGAGGGATAATCCGGGAATAGCCCGGGGTGAAGTGTAGCGAAACCCCGCGAAACCGGCCGCCCGCACCCGGTGCGTCCAGGAGGGCCGCCCGAACTCAGCCCCAGATGTATGGCTGGTCGTATGCGATGTGGTGCTTTTTCAGAAATGCAATGAATTCTGCCTGAAAATCGTGTTTTCGATGATGTTCTGGTTGGCTAGCGATATAGGCCAAGGTGGCTTGTATCTGCGATTGCCCGATCGAAAAGGCGCCATATCCTTCCTGCAATTGGAAATCAGGTGTGTCGCAGGTGTCGTGCATCCACCGCGAGGATTCGGATTTGATGATTCGCATTGCCTCGGCGATCGCAATGGAAGAAGAGACGGAGAGCAGAATGTGAATGTGGTCGCATGTGCCCCCGACAGAGAGGGCCTTCATGCCGTGTTGGCGTGCGATTCCACCGATATAAGGCCAAAGACGTGGTTGGATCTCAAGCGAGATCGATCTGCGCCGGTTCTTTGTCGAGAAGACGCAATGAAATAGAGAGCAGGAATATGTGTGTGACATGATGAAGGGAAATGGTAACGCAATTCTTGGGGAGAGGTTTCGGTCGGCCCTCCGGGGCGAAAGGGCGTGGGTTGTTTGGCTTCCCAGGGTTTCGCTGCGCTTCACCCTGGGCTATTTTCGCGACTCCCTACGGGAGTTTTCTCGTTGAGCATTTGCGGGGTGAGGTGATTCTCTGTGCCAATTAAGGAAGGAGTTGGCAGAGGCTGATGGGACGGCTGCCGTGAAACTCGGTCTGATTGCCGGCAATGGGCGGTTTCCGTTTTTGCTGCTGGATGCGGCGCGGGCGCAGGGGTTTGCGGTTTGCGTGGCAGCGATTCGGGAGGAGACCGATCCGGAGATCAACCATCGCGCCGCGGCCGACGAGAAGATCACGGTGCATTGGCTTTCGCTGGGAGAGCTATCGCGCCTGATCGAGGTGTTTCACAAGGAAGATGTGAAGGCAGCCGTGATGGCGGGGCAGGTAAAGCACAAGCAGATTTTCTCGAGCATCCGGCCGGACTGGCGGCTCGCGAAGCTTCTGCTGAATCTGCGCACGCGCAATACGGATATGCTGCTTGGCGCGGTGGCGAAGGTGCTGGCCGATGAAGGCATCGAGCTGATGAACTCGACGCAATTCCTCGAGCCGCTGCTGGCCGAAGAAGGCTCGCTGACCGAGGCGGCCGGAGGGCGCGCTCCTACTGAAGACGAGCGCAGGAACATCGACTACGGACTGGGCGTCGCGCGGGCACTCGCCGGCTTCGACATCGGCCAGACAGTCGTGGTTGCCGCACAGGCTTGCGTCGCAGTCGAGGCCATGGAGGGCACCGACGCCACCATCGAGCGCGCAGGACTGCTGATGAAGTCGTTCGAAGAAGGGGACGAAGCTTCAACGCTGGAACGACGTCTCACCGTGGTAAAGGTCGCAAAGCCAAACCAGGACATGCGATTCGATGTGCCTGTGATCGGCATCAGAACCATCGAGGCGATGATCGCGGCCGGAGCGACCTGCTTGTCGGTCGAGGCCGGGCGCACCCTGCTCTTCGATCGCGACATGCTGCTGAAGCGCGCTGCCGATGCGGGTATTGCGATCATCGCCGTGCCCAGAGGCCGGTGAACCGTAGACAGCGCGCAGCTGAGCGGCAGACAATTGGATGACAATGGGATGCGGCCCTCGCGGCTATACTTGCTGGCGGCGGGACTCCGCATTCCTGTTCCGCTGCGTCTCATGAGTGCCGGGTCGTTTCGGCCCGGAGTCTGAAATATGATCCCCGCTTGATGAACAGGAGGTTAAAGGTGAAAAAGTTGTTTCTGTGTGTTCTTGCAGTGGCACTCGCGCTTATTGTGCCCCAGACGACGGTGCGTGCCGCCGACGATGCGATGCCCGCGGCCGGGCAGGCCGCGCCCACATTCACGTTGCCGTCGCAGGATGGCTCCCCGATTTCGCTGGACAGCTATCGCGGCAAGTGGGTGGTGCTCTACTTCTACCCGAAGGACATGACCACGGGCTGCACCATCGAGGCGCACAACTTCCAGCGCGATCTCTCAAAGTTTGAGGCGGTGAACGCGGTGATCCTCGGCGTGAGTGTGGACACTGTCGACAGCCACAAGCAGTTCTGCACCAAGGATGGCCTGACGTTCCACCTGCTCGCCGATCCGGACCACAAGGTTGTTGACGAATACGGCTCGCTGGGGCACTTCGGCAGCATGACCATCGCGATGCGGAACACGTTCCTGATCGATCCAAAGGGAAAGATCGTGAAGGTGTGGACCAAGGTTGATCCCAACGTGCACTCCACCGAAGTCCTTGCTGCCCTCGAATCCGCCGAAAAGGGATAAACCCCTTTAGCGACCATCCCTCATCTAAACCCGGGTGCCCCAGGTCTCGTCCGCTGCGGCGGATGAGATCTGGGATCGTTTGCGAGGCAGAATGACAGAAATCGCCGAACAATTCCGCGCCAGTCTGGATGATGTCCACAGCGCGCTCATTTCTGTTCCCGAATCGCTGGCCGATGTCCCCTGGCGCGCGGGCGGATGGACGCGCAAACAGATCGTCGGCCACCTGCTCGACTCGGCCACCAACAATCGGCAACGCTTCGTGCGTGCCTCCAGCGAGGGTTCGTTCGAGGGCCCCAACTACAGCCAGGACGCCTGGGTGGCGGCCCACGGATACGACCGGCAGCCGTGGCAGACACTCCTGAACTGGTGGGAGTCGGAACACGAAATCCTGATGGCTGTCGTGGACCAGATCCCCGAGGAGCGGCTCGAGGCGCAATGTTTTGTCGGCGGCGATGTGCCGGTTACGCTGCGTTTTCTGATCGAGGACTACATTACGCACCAGCGGTGGCATTTGAAGCAGCTTGTAGCCGGTAGCTCGTAGCTGGTAGCTTTGCCACCCATGCTGCGCTTGGATGGGGCACCCTTCGGTATTGGAGCTCGACGCGGAAAGACAACCACGGATCCTTCCACTCCCTCCATTCCATTCCAGTCGGTTGGGGTGACAACACACCTTTTGTGGACGCAAAAAGGCCCGGCGGAATTGCCGGGCCTTTTTGCTTGCCTTTTAAGATGGCGACCAGATTACTTCTTCTTTGCCGTCTTCTTGGTTGCCTTCTTTACTGACTTCTTCGCCGCCTTCTTCGCAGGAGCCTTCTTCTTGGCTGCCTTCTTAGCGGGTACCTTCTTTGCTGCCTTCTTAACTGCCAACTTTTTACCTCTTTTTGTGGTTTTGCCGGCGCGCTTCGCTGCAGACTTCTTTGCCGCAGCCCTTCCGCCTTTGGCGCCAGCGGTTTTCTTGGCGGATTTCTTTGCGGCCTTTTTGGCAGGGGCCTTCTTCGCTGCCTTCTTGGCCGGAGCTTTACTGGCCGCGGCCTTTTTTGCCGGAGCCGGTTTGGCGGCCTTCTTTGCTGGAGCTTTCCTGGCGGCCGGCACAGGTACAGGAACCACTTCGGCGATAATCACGCCTTCCTCGATAATTCCCTCATCGTCGTCGGAGGAGGTCAGCACGTTTGAGGTTTCAACCTCGTCGTCCTCTTCCATCTCATCGTGATCGGCGCTCAACTCTGCCGGCTCCAGGTCAGGATTACCGTCATTCATTGCGTACATCTTGATCACTTCGTCCATCCGATTGCCTCCAGCGGATTGCCGCTGCCCACTTTGGGATTCGCATCTCTGCGATGCGGATAATCATCTCCGCATGCGGAGCCATTCTAACAACACCTTCAACGAAAAGCTATCAAAACGCGTGATGTTGGATGTGGTCGGTTTATTTTTCTGCGTGCGATGTCGATTTGCTGTGCGGCGAATGCTTCGAGGTACCGGAACCGTGCGACGTCTTCTTCGCCGCAGATGACCTTCCGCCTGCCGTATGGCTCTTGGGTGCTGAGTGCGTCTTCGAACTGGAAGGATGCGACGCCGGTGCTTCGCGGGCCGGGGCTTCGGCACTTGCGATCTCGCGGGTCCGGGCCTTTCCATGCCGGCTGCGGCTGCTGGTGCGGACGAGGGTCGGTTCCGCAACATGCAGGCGACGGCCGGCCTCGACCTTGATCCCTGCGGCCGGGAGGCGGTTCCAGCGGCGAAGCTGGGTGAGAGAAACCCCAAACCGGTCGGCAACGGAGACGAGGGTGTCGCCGCGCCGGGTGGTGTAGTAGACGGTGTGCGCCGAGGGTGCGGCTGCAGGCGCCACAGGCACCACGAGTGCTTCAACGCCCTCCAGCTTTGTCGTCTCGCCAAGGTCGTTCACCGAGGCCAGTTCGCCAACAGAGACGTGGTAGGTGTGGGCCACGGTGGCCAGGGTATCGTCGGGCGTGACCTTGTGGTAGCGCCAGGAATTCCGCTTGCTCTCGGGGATCGCGGCAACCTTCTCCTCGAAAACAGTCGCGGTTCCGGCCGGCAGGTGCAGGTCGAACTCGGTGTCGGGCGGGGTCAGCATCCGCAGCAGGCTCGGATTCAGCGCGATCAATTCATCCACGGGCGCGCCCACGATATCCGAGACAAGCCGGAGGTCCGCGGAGTAGTTGATGGTCACCGTATCGGTCAGCACCGGCGGGTCAAGGGTGATGTCGTCGAAGCCGTACTGGGTGGGATGGTTCGCAATGATGATGGCGGCGAGAATTTCTGGAACGTAGTTCTTGGTTTCGCCGGGGAGATTGTTACGCTTGTAGAGTTCCCAGAAATCCGCGTAGCCGGTCTTTTCTACCGCTCTCTGAATGTTGCCCGTGCCCCAGTCGTAGCCGGCCATGGAAAGATACCAGTCGCCGAGCTCCGAGTAGATGTACTTCATGTAGCGGGCGTAGGCGCGTGTCGACTTCTCAGGATCGAAGCGCTCGTCGACGTAGCTGTTGCGGACCAGGCCATAGTTGCCATAGGGCATGAATTGCCACATGCCGCCGGCGCGGGAGCGGGCGTTCACCGCCCGAGGCTGGAATCCCGATTCGGCCACGGCAAGATAGATCAGGTCGTGCGGCACGCCTTCTTCGCTCATGACCCGTTCGATCATCTGCCGATACCGTCCGGCGCGCTGGAATGCGTGCAGCAGGGTGTTGTGGCCCTTCTGGGTGTTGGCGAAGAAGTTGATGTAGGACGCGACGTAATCGTTGACCACCAGGGGAAGGTCAGACTTGGTGGTGGCGAGGTCGGCATTGGCCTTGGCCACGATGTTGGGATCAACCACAAATGTCACATCGCTGGCGGCTTCGGCCGGCGTTGCCTCGGTCTTGGGTGTGAAGCCATTGCCCTGCTTGAGGGCATCCATCTCCAGGCCGTTGACCTGGTCGACAATCCGATCGAATTCATCCTGAAGTTCGGGGGTCGCCTTGATGTCGATGCCGCTGGTGAGCATCAGGTCGACGGCACGATCGAAATCGGCCCGGGCAGCAACCAGATCGCCTTTTTTGTAGTCGGCCTGGCCGTCGGCATAGGCCTTTTCCACTTGCTGGACCAGTGCCTGTACGCGCTGCTGTTGCGCGGTGGCCTGCGGAGGCGGCGGCGCTGGCGCGGGGGCCTGTTGCTGCGTCTGTGCGGGAGCGGGCACGGCGGGCGCAAAAGCCTGGGGCGCCGGAGTCGCCGAGACCGGCTTCGAGGGATCGCACCCCGACAGCGAAACGGCCAGCATCAGAGCCATCGCGGCGCAACCCAGTCTGCCGAGATGATTCATGCGCAACAGTCGACGCGGGGACAACACCGGAACCGGTCTCGGCAACCATCTGAATCGGTTGGCGAAGGTCATGAACCCTGCCTTGCTGGCGGCGCCCACAGTCGGCGGATTGTGCATTGATTTGTCGATGAGACTGGTTATACCCCAAAGCACGGAAGGTACTATGCCGATGATAAGCTATGCCATGGAGACATCGCTCACTTTAGTACTGCAGCAGCAGTGATTACCCACCTCTGATGGACGTAAAATTCCTCCGAAATTTCGCCATTATTGCCCATATCGACCACGGAAAGTCGACCCTGAGCGACCGCCTGCTTGAATTGACGGGCTCGGTGACCGGTCGTGAGATGCAGGCGCAAATTCTCGATGCCATGGACCTGGAGCGCGAGCGGGGAATCACCATCAAGGCCCACGCCGTGCGCATGATGTACAAGGCCCGCGACGGCCAGACCTACCAGTTGAACCTGATCGATACTCCGGGGCACGTGGACTTCAGTTACGAGGTATCGCGCTCCCTGGCTTCGTGCGAGGGGGCGTTGCTGGTGGTGGACGCGACCCAGGGCGTGGAGGCGCAGACGCTGGCGAATGCGTATCTGGCGATCAACCATGGGCTGGACATTATTCCGGTGATCAACAAGATCGATCTGCCCTCGGCCGATATTGTGCGGACCCAGGAAGCGATCGAGATGGCCGTGGGCCTCGACGCGACCGATGCGATCCCGGTGAGCGCGAAGACCGGGCAGGGCGTCGATGAAGTATTGGAAGCGATTGTGCACCGGCTGCCTCCGCCCAAGGGCGATCCCGATGCACCTTTGCAGGCTTTGATCTTCGATTCCTGGTTCGACGCGTATCGCGGGGTCATCGTGCTGGTGCGCGTGATGCAGGGAACCATGCGCAAAGGGCAGCGCATCCGGCTCATGTCGAACAGCAAGTCGTTCGAGGTGGAATCGATGGGCGTGCTGATGCCCAAGCCGGTGGAGATTGCCGAGCTTTCGGCCGGCGAGGTGGGATTCTTCGCGGCCACCATTAAAACGGTGAGCGATACGCGCATCGGCGACACGGTTACGGAAGAAGAGCGGCCCGCAGCCGCGCAGCTACCGGGGTTCGAAGACATCAAGCCGATGGTTTTCGCCGGGCTCTACACGGTGGACTCGCACGAGCACACGTTGCTGAGGGACGCGCTCGAGAAGCTTCGGCTGAACGATTCTTCGTTCTTCTTCGAGCCGGAAAGCTCGACGGCGCTGGGCTTTGGCTTCCGATGCGGATTCCTTGGCCTGCTGCACATGGAGATTATCCAGGAACGGCTGGAGCGCGAGTACGAACTGGACCTGATTACGACCGCGCCGGGCGTGCGCTACCACATCACCATGACCGACGGATCGATTCTCGAAGTGGACAACCCCTCGCGCTGGCCTGAACCGACGAACGTCGATTCGATCCGCGAGCCGGTGATCGCGGCGAAAATTCTGACCAACGAAGAGTATGTCGGCGGAATTTTCAAGCTTGTCGAAGAAAAGCGCGGCAAGCAGATCAACTTCGAATACGTCACGCCCACGCGTGTGCTGCTGACCTATGAACTGCCGCTGAACGAAATCGTGCTCGACTTCTATGACCGGCTGAAATCGATCTCTCGCGGCTATGCGTCGCTGGATTATTCTCTTGCCGGCGAGTGGGAATCACCGATGGTGAAGCTCGACATCCTGGTCTCGGGCGAGCCGGTCGATGCGCTGTCCATTATTGTCCACAAGGACTTCGCCTACGAGCGCGGGCGGGCCCTGGTTTCGAAGATGAGGGAGCTGATCCCCCGTCAGCAATTCGAGGTTGCCATCCAGGCGGCGATCGGTGCAAAAGTGGTTGCGAGGGAGACGGTGAGCCCCCTGCGCAAGAACGTTCTGGCCAAGTGCTACGGCGGGGATATCAGCCGAAAGCGCAAGTTATTGGAAAAGCAGAAAGAAGGCAAGAAGCGGATGAAACGCATCGGGAAAGTCGACATTCCGCAGGAGGCGTTTCTGGCGGTATTGCGGGTAGGGGAAGACCAGCAGAAGTAATCGCTTCTGCGTGAGCGCGCTCACCTGCGCGAAGTTAATTCTTAACATGGAATTGTGGAAAGCTTCGTGCAAGGACCGAGATCCGGCCGGAGACATCTTTCGCGTTAACAGGCTTGCTGGAGTCTGTGCTTCTGATAGATAAATAAGGGGCTTCTTAGGTTTACCAGACAGAATGCCAGTTGGCAAGTGGGGAAAGAGGGCTTTTTCTGCGAATCACGCTGCTCGAAATCCACAATTTTTTCCACAGGTGGCGCGCTGGAAATTTCGTCCGCGAATGATTGCTCCGAATTGGGCTGAAAACTTGAGCGGATCTGATAAAAAAGGCCCCGGAATTCGGGGCCTTTTTTACCAGATTTGAAACCGGGATCAGTGAACTCCCGGGGCCTTGGGGGCCGGCTTCGGCGCCGTAGGCGTTGTCTGCGTGCCCGGGTTCGGCTGGGTGCCCGGGGGCGGAGCAGGGACGCCCGACTTGACGTTGTAGGCGTCGACGATGGCCTTGGTGATATTCGTCGAATCGGTGGCGAAAAGGACCGGGCTCTGCTGCTGCGAGAAATCGAGGACCAGTGTGTACGCGTGCTGCTTGGCGTAGTCATTCAGCACGTCGAAAACTTTTTGCGCGAGGGAGTTGTAGAGCTCCTGCATCTCGCCCTGGAAGTCGTTCTGGGCATCTTCGGCATCGCGCTGGAGCTGTTTCTTTTTGTCGTCGATGGTCTTGGCACGTGCGGCACGTTCCTCGTCGCTGAGCTTATCGGCCTGCGCCTGGAGTTGCTTGGTGAGGCTGTCGACCTCATCGCTCAAGGCTTTTAATTGAGTCTGCTTGGGCTGGTACTTCTTCTGCAGATCAGCAAAGGCGCGTTGGCCCTCGTTGGTCTGGGCCACGGCGACCTGGAAGGCGATAACAGCGATCTTGGCAGGGCCAGAGGGAACAGCGGCGACAGGTGCTGCGCCTGGAGCTCCAGGGGCATCCGGCACTGCGGAGGTTTGGGCGGCGGCGTTCAGGGCAAGGCCCGAGGCTAGCGTGAGAACTAATGCAACAGAGCGCTTCATTCGACTTGAAAACTCCTTCGGAAGTCCCTGGACTGTCCGCGCATGTTCGGTTGAGATGAGCCGGCGCATTAAGACCTCGCTCTCTCAAGAATCCTCACGACACCTTTCTCGAGGAACCCCTATTAGACGGTGGTAGACACGAGAAAAGAAGCGAACGGAGACGTCAGCAGGAACTAGATGGATTATAGGGGGGCGGGTTAGGGGGGTCAAACAAGGAGGGAACGGGGATGAGGGACTAGGGACTAGGGACTAGGGACTGGGGAATAGGGAAAGGGAATAGGGAACAGAGAGCAGGGAAAGGGAACAGGGGGTGACGATCAGAAGGCCTCGCACGTGCGAGGCCTTCCGGGTGAGGTTGATCAGACTTATCAGAGTTATTGAGGAGGTGCTTTGGGAGCGGTGGTGCGCGGCGCGGGAGCCGTCGTCCCCTTGCCGGCCGGTGCAGGCACGGATGCGCTGTGTTCCGGAGCCGGGATGCCCGACTTCACGTTGTAAGCCTCGATGATTGCCTTTGTGATGTCAGATGACTCATTGGCATACAGCACCAAGGGCACCTGCTGATCACGGTCAAGGACGATGACGTAGCCGTGCTCCTTGGCATAGGCATCGACGGTGGCGGCAACTTTCTCAGCCACCGAGGCAAACGTCTGCTGCATGTCCTGCTGGAAGTCGCCCTGGGCGTCTTCGCCGGTGCGCTTGAGTGCCTTCTGCTTTTCGTCGAGCTGCTTGGCTTTGCTGGCGCGATCGGCATCGCTCAAGGTAGCGGATTGGGCTTGCAGTTCCTTTTGCAGCGACGCGATCTCGTCGTTGAGCGTCTTGATCTGCTGACGTTTCGGGTCATACTTCTTCTGCAGATCGGCATAGCGGCGCTGAAAATCGTTGGTCTGCGCGACTGCTTCCTGGAACACGATGACAGCAATCTTGGGCGGACCTGCGGGTGTGGAAGGTGCGTTCGATGCATTCGGTCCGGATTCTGCAACGGCGGGCGATTGCGCGGCGGTGCTGAGCGCGAGGCATGAAGCCAGCGCGGCTAAGGTAGCGAAATTGTGTTTCATTGGATCCAATACTCCTTGAAATTCCCGGAAGGCCACTTTGGCCATGGTGGCCAAAAAAAGCGAGCCTGTGCCTCCTGAGAAACCTCGGTCTTTTTTGCGCCCCGGCAACGAAGATCTGCAGCCGGAGACCCCAATCTTCTCTTTGATTGCTCCGCAATATATGAGGGCAGAGACAAAAAGACGCGGACGGAGACGTCAGCAGGAACTAGCAAAGATTATATGAGTGGCAGAGAGGGGGGTCAAACGAGGGACTAAGGGACTGAGGGGACTAAGGGGCTGAGGGACTGAGGGGACTAAGCGGCTGAGGGACTAAGGGACGAAGGGGCTGAGGGGCGGAGGGACATAGGGACTGAGGGACTAGGACGAACGGACGAAGGGACATCGGGACGCAGGGGCATTGGGGAGACTGGGCATGGACGTGGACGCTTATCTGGCAGAGGGGCTCCGCAAGACAGAAGGGGCTGCCGGTGAGGGCAGCCCTTCGAGCTGAACTTCTGATTGAGTTTAGAAAGTGGTTGAAACGCTCAAGCGAAAGGTCTTGCGGGGCTCGCGAAACAGGTTCTGCGCGCCGAAGGCCTGGATCGTCTGCTGATACGTGTAGTCGCCCGCGCCGCCCGGCGGGAACATGTCGCGGGTGATGAGTTCGGCCGAGCAGCTCTGGACCTTGGCGCCGAGGAGCACATCGTTG
This sequence comes from uncultured Acidobacteriaceae bacterium, assembly GCA_963774175.1. Lineage (GTDB taxonomy): Bacteria > Acidobacteriota > Terriglobia > Terriglobales > Acidobacteriaceae > Telmatobacter. The sequence goes on along the minus strand of CAVZDT010000018.1, from coordinate 48,629 downwards.
CAATATGGCCGCTCGTAGAGGCGAAGCGGGTTGTATGCGTAGTAGAGACGGAACGGCGCGTTGATCACGGGCATGATGACCGAGAATTCGCCGCCCAGCGACATGCGGGGCACGACATTCGTACCGGCGACCGGACGGATGTCCTTCTGGAACCCGACCAACGATCCCGGAATGCCGCCCTGACAGGAGCCGTTGTTATAGACCGGGCAGCCATAGAGCGGAGCCGTCAGGGACGCGAAGCCTTCGGGGCTTTGCTTCAGCTGGCCGCGGTTTGTGATGACGTCCATGCCGAAATCGTCGAAGAACGAGAACATTGCGGAGCCGACGATTGGAATGCGGTACTCCAGGTTGCTGGTGAGACTGGTGTCGCCGCCGACGGACGCGATTCCGTATATCGGAATCGGAATCGCAATGCACTGGTTCAACTGCGGATTGTTTGGGTCGCGGGGCACGCACGAGCCGTCAGGATTAGTAAGCTGGACCGTTTGACGGGTTGGTACGTAACCGTAGGGCGTCGCGCCGCGAGTATCGAATCCGCGGAGCTCGCTATCACCGCCAGCGTAGAAACGATTGTTGGGAGGCGCCACATCGCCGCCGTAACCCTGGACGTACCCGAGTTGGGCCCGGAACGCAAGCACGTTGTGTCCGAGGGGGCTCGGCGTCAGGTAGTGCATGGAGCGGTAGGTTTTGTATGCGACAAACGGGGAGAAGTAGCGAACGTTGCCCCAGATGCCTGAGGTCTGCATCGCCGCGGTAAACTCCCGCCCGGAGCGTGGACGCACCGGATTGTTGACCGTGTTGTAGGTGTAGGTGAGAGAAACCTGGCTGGTGACAATGCCCGACAACGGGTTTGAGCCCTGGATGCCCGAGCGGAAGCTGATGGTCTGGAAAAACGTTTGCGACGCGGTGCTGAACGCGGTGATATTGGACCGGGAAAGCGAGTATGTGAAACCCACACGCTGGAAGGCATGACGGCGCAGAGGATAGCTCAGCGAGAAGTTCAGGCCGGTGGAAGCCTGGTTGTAATTCTGAGTGAGCGACTGTTGCGCGGCGGACAGGTTGGGAGCTGTGCCGCTTGTGGTCTGGTAGGACTTGGCGGCGTTGAAATCGGACTTGTTGTTGTAGATCTGGAAGCCGACATTCAGCGGACGGTTGCGCACGTAAGGCTGCGAGAAACCGAACAGGAACTGACGGCTCACGTTGCCGATGTTGCCCTGCAGACTGAGGGTCTCACCAAGGCCGAGGAAGTTATTGGTCTGGTAGTTGACGCCCAGGAAGGCACCGGACAGGCCGCTGACGCCGCCGTTGAGGCCGATGGAGTTCTTACCCTTCTCCTTGACTTTCAAGAGGAGGTCAACGGTTCCGGCTTCCGCGTTCTGGTGGGCCTCAGAATCCTGGTCGACCTTGAGCGGGTCAAAGTACTCAAGCTGGTTCAGGCGCAGCAGGCTGTACTCCCACAGCTGCGAGTTATAAACCTGGCCCTCATCGAGCAGCAGTTCGCGGCGGATGACGCGGTCGCGGGTGATGGTGTTGCCTTCAAACTCGATGCGCGAGACGTAGAACTGCTTGCCTTCGTCGATGTCGACCTGCAGCGAAACGGTCTTCTTCTGGTCGTCGTAGACGGGCTTGGGGATGGCGCCGAAGTTGATGTAGCCGAGCGTGCCGTAGGCCTTCTTCAGGTTCTCGAGGCCTTTGCCGATGAGGGTAGCGTTAAACCAGTCGCCATCTCTGATGGCGAAGGTGGAACGCAGCGCCTTCACGTTGGCGATGTGGGTGTTTCCGGTAAAGGTGATGGTGCCGAGCCGATAGCGTGCGCCTTCTTCGACCGGCATCAGGATGTCGATACGCTTGCCGCGGTTGGGTCGGAAGGTGAACCAGTTCAATCCGCCTTCGTCACGAATCTGGGTCCGCGGCGACTCAACGGCAGCGTTGGCGTAGCCCTTGTCGCGGTACGCGAAACGGACGCGCTCGGTGTCCTCATCGAGTTTGGAAGCATCGAAGGTGCGGGCAAAGAGGTCCTCGAAGATGACCGAGTAGGGGATGCCAACGGGCTTGAGGTTCTTCATTGAACGGCGCAGCTGGAGGCTGCTGAGATGCTGATTGCCGGCGAACTTGATTTCGCCGACCTTCACCACAGGCCCCTCCTTGATGCTGAAGTTGATCTGCACCGATTGCGGAGGAATGGTCTTGACGTCGGTCTTGACGGTGGCAAACTGGTGGCCGTGCTCGGCAAGCAATTCCTTCAGGACAGTCTCAGCGCGCTTGATCTTCGTGGGGTCGTACTGGCCCTCGACGGACAGGCCGACCTTTTCTTTCTTGAAACGGTCGAGGATGTCGGAAGTCGAGACGGAGCTATTGCCCTTGTAGTTGATCTCGCGGATGGTGGGCCGCTCGCGGACAAAGACGTTGAGGATGATCCCTTTTTCCGAGTCTTCGCGTTCGATGCGAAGGTCCTCGAAGTAGCCGGTATTCCACAGGGAATTGAAGTCGCGCTCGATGGAAACCGGATCGTAGGTGTCGCCTGTATGCGTGAACATGCGGGCGAGGATAGTTTCCCTGGGAATGCGGCGCTCGCCAATGACGCGGATCGTATAAATGGTATTCGCCTGCTGGGCAAAAACGGATGCGGCCGAAAGAAGAAGGAACAGGACGAGCGCGAACCGGGAAAACAGGACAGATGCCCGCAGCCGGCGGGAGTTCGAGTCGTGCTTGATGAGTACCCCACGGACGAAGACCTGTCCGTCGGGACCCCCTATCTTCACCGGGCTGTCGCCCTGCGGCGAGCACAAGTACTGGTGCGGTCCAAGGTAAGGCTTCACGGGAAGAATATGCACACCCTCACTGCGTAAAGTTCTGTACAGCCTTTAGGAAAGATTGATTTTACCATCTCAAACATGGTGTCTCCGGACCGCAGCCCCCTCATCTGAACCACGGATGAAGTGCCTGGTTCGGAAACCAAAACCTTCCCCAGTTTTTTTGTGCCACGTTTGAGTACCACGCAGACGGAAATCGATCCGCGCGTGACCCGCCTACGGCGTCATTCCTGGGCACAGGCCAATTGGCGACAGCAATAACGAAGAGGATTGCAGCAAAAAACAACCGATGAAATCCAACAGCAAACCCCGTCGCCAAAAGCCCGCTGATTTGGGTCCCAACCCAGTTTACCGGACCCAAATGGGCTCACCAGCCCAAGTCTGTGCGCTACGGACGAAGACCGTGCGGGGAAACTCCGAACATCCGGAGAACACCCGCCACCCGTGTGGACCCAGAATGACACCATATGCACGATTGCACGATTCTTAGACGCAGGTGAGGCCGACATGACATCCTCAGACCGGAAGAGATTCTTATCCAGCGAACCAGGACCTGGATGCGGGGCTTTGTGCGAACACTCCACGAACCAAAACCCGTTCGTGGACTTCGGAGGAGAAAATGCCAAAAACGGCTGAATCGGCGTTCGATTTCGAGGCTGAGACCCTTGACGGGAGACCGATGAATCTCAGTGAGTTCGCGGGCAAGGTATTGCTGATCGTGAATACGGCCAGCCAGTGTGGGTTCACGCCGCAGTATGCGGGTCTGGAGAAGCTTTATCGGACTTATAAGGACCGGGGTCTCGAAGTGCTGGGCTTCCCGTGCAACCAGTTTGGCGCGCAGGAGCCGGGTTCGGCAGTCGATATCGGCGCCTTCTGCGATCGGAATTACGGGGTGACGTTTCCCATGTTTGCCAAGATCGATGTGAACGGCGACAACGCGCATCCGCTTTACCGGTTTCTGAAAAAGGAAAGGCCGGGGCTGCTGGGACCATTGGGAGGCGGCGCGATCAAGTGGAATTTCACCAAGTTCCTTGTCGATCGCGGCGGCAAGGTCGTGGCGCGGTTTGCCTCGACTACAAAACCCGAAGGCCTGGCAAAAGAGGTTGAGAAGCTTCTGGACGCGAAACAGGGGTGAACCGTGCGCAAAAGTCTGCCGATGATCTTGATCCGGATTATCGTGGGCGTGGTGTTTCTGACCGAGGGGATTCTGAAATTTGTCTATCCGGCTGAACTGGGCGCGGGGCGCTTTGCGCACATCGGGCTGCCGTTTCCTCATTTGCTGGCGCCGTTTGTGGGTGCGGTAGAGATTGCGGCCGGCAGTGCGCTGATCCTGAATCTCTACGCCGGCGATGCCGCGCTGCTGCTGCTGATCGTGATCCTGACGGCGATCTTCACGACCAAGGTGCCGATTTTGTTTGGACATCACCTGGGCGTCTTCGCCCCACCGAAACTTGATCACTACGGCTTTCTGAGCTTCATCCACGAGTCGCGGACGGACCTGGCCATGCTATTCGGCCTGGTCGCCATTTTGCTCGACAGCGGAATGAAGCTCAGCCTGAAGGGGCGATAGGATCGGGTGCCTCCCGGGACGTGATTCTGGCAGCGACGTGCAGGCGGAACTGCCGGCAGCGTAAAAACCCTTCTTAAATTGCTTCGAGACTGGCAGAGGACGCACACCCAAACATTTTCAAAGGCTCTGCGAGAGTGAGGCAGCACATATAAATGTGCGGTCCTGTTTGAAAGCAGAGTCTTGTAGTCGATACATCGATTTATCGAATTCCTGGGATAACTTCGGTTATACTCCTCGGGTTTTTTGCCAGGTCAGTGCTTCCGGTGTTCATTCAAAAGCGCCTAATATACTGGAATCGGCTTCCCGACCGCCAGATCCAGGTCATCTGATAGATGGCGGGCCACGGCTGCACAAAGTGGAACTCCGACCTGGTTCAACTACCCTCTGCCGAAGAATCCGAAATGTCTATGACGGGCCCGCGTGATGCATTTCGCCCGATTCGGAGAAAGGCAGGAGAATGATCGCCAAGATCGTTCATTTCGGAATCGATTGCCGGTATCGCCTTTGCGACCTGAGGGGGGCGGGTTACACGGTGGAGAGTTGCTTCACCGTTCCCGAATTCCGGCTGGTTCTGTATGTGAACCCCAGGATCGACGCAATCATCATCGACGCCAGTGAACGCGATCCGCCACGGACCGCCGTCGAACTGGCGTGTTCTCACTGCCCTGGCGCTGTCGTTCTATTTCAGGGATGGACAGCGCGAGAAGAAGAGTCGAAATTCGATTTGATCATTCCGCCCCTGACTCCCGTGCCAAAGTGGTTGGACGATATTGCGAACCTGATAACACTGAATCGTACCGGCCAGGCAAAAACTGGCGAGAAGCCCACGGAGGATGTTGTGAGTGCTCTCCGTCCTCACCGCTTGTTCCGGTAGGGTCGTCTAGTCGCGAGCAAATCTCCGGGAGACTTCGAAGAGAGCGGGATTTCCTTCAATCCGAGCTGAAGACGCGGATCAGCCGTCGAAGCGGTATGCGCTGATCTGCGCGCCCATCGGTTCGTCGGTGAAGATACGCTTGCCGGGCGCTTCTCCGCCCGCTCCGGCGGCAACCATAAGCGGAATCAGGTGCTCTTCGCGCGGATGAGCGTAGGGCGCAAACGGGGCGCTGCGCCATTTTGCGAGCAGCGCACTGCGATCGGGCGCGGGGGATTCGACGGCGCGGGTGAGCCAGGTGTCGAATGCGCGGGCACGCTCCGCCGTATGCGGGAGAAAGTACCCGCGGAGATTGTGAAAGCTCATGCCGCTGCCGATGATGAGCACGCCCTCATCGCGAAGCGGAGCGAGTGCCCGGCCGGCGGCGATGTGCAGCGCGGGATCGAGCGAATGATCGAGCGAAAGGGTGACGACCGGAATCTCCGCCTGCGGAAATGCGACCTTGAGTGGAACAAACACGCCGTGATCGTAACCGCGAGTCGGATCGGACGCGGCGGACAGGCCGGCGTTGCGCAACAGTTCAACGACCCGGCCGGCAAGTTCAGGATTGCCGGGCGCGGGCCAGCTGAGCTGATAGGTATGGTCCGGAAAACCCGAGTAGTCGTAGATAAGCTTTGGCTGGGGTGCAGTGCCGGCGGTAAATGCCCGCTCCTCCCAGTGGCCGCTAATCACGAGAAGCGCCCTGGGCGGCTCGGGGAGGGTGGAGGCGACGGACTCGAGGAATTGTTGGGTGGCGTGCCAGGTGTCGGCCGGTCCCCAGGTCCACTCCATGAAGAAACAAGGCCCTCCACCGTGAGGCAAGAAGATGGAGGGTTGACGGCTGGTGTTGTTGGTCATCGTTGTTATCCGGCCCGCCTGGCCGGTGACGCGCGCCAAGTGACATTGCCGTTCAAACAAGTATGTGATGCACGAGCCCAGGCCGGAGATTCATGGGCAACGGTTACTGGATGGGGGAGGCCATGAAATACACGTAAATGAGCATCGCCGCACCGACGAAAGCCGGTACCAGGCCGACCAGGAAAGGCGTTCCGCGCCCGGTGCCGCTGAGCACGCAAAGAAAGATCGTCATCGCCACCCCGACGCCGAGCGTGATGATGCCGCCGATCTTGAGCCCTTCCATTTTCTTGATCTGCTCCTGGCGGCCTTCCTCGCGAAGCAGTTCGATGGCGGCTTTGGCGCTGTCGTTGGAGGACTCGGCCAGGCGACGGAACATCTCGGCTTTGTAAAAGGCTTCGCGCTCCTTGCGGCGGCTGTCGATCCAGGTGACGGTGGGGATGAAGATGCCGAAGAGCGCCACCGCGCCGACGGAGAGGAAGAGCCAGAGGCCATAATTCGAGAAGACGGCGACTTCCGGGTCGAAGACTGCTCCAAGTACGAGATGCAACATACAATCCTCCTGCTTGCTGAGAGCTGCTTTGAATCCATGCGTACGGTGGGACAGGCGAGAGGGCGATGCGGTTGCATTTTGTTGTGAGCGGGAAAGGGAGGTGCGAGGGCGATCACGTGGCGGGCGGTGTTTGCCTTTGTCCTGGTGGTAATGATCGCTGCCTCAATCGGCATGGCAGTGGCCGCCGTGGAGCACAGCCCGGGGTGGTTCGACCATCCAGGCGCGGCGCTCTACTTTGAGGAAGCCGTGTACTCGCTGATGGTGTATGCGAGTGTGATCGTAATCGTGGTAGTGAAACGCGGTGAGGAGTGGGACCAGGAACTGAAGAACGCGGCGATCTTTGGCGTCATCGCGGCTGGAGTCGACACGGTGAATTCTGTTGTGGACCACATCCATTCAGCCGCAGCATTTGCACCGGCAGTGAACTTTACTGCGCTGCTGGTGATGTTTTCTTTGTGGGGATCGGCGGGCGCGCGCACCTCCCGAGATCATGGACACTTCCGGCCTGGGGTCATGACCGCTCTTATGAGCGCCGGGGTAACGATGCTGATTGCGGTGGTCTCCGGATTTGCGCTTGAGCTTTTCATTGCACCCACGTCGGACGCCAGCACGTGGGCTGCATTCAAACGGAGCGCCTGGACGGATGCACGGGCTTTTGCGATCGCCAATACCTTCCACTCCGGCTTCACCAATTTTTGGCTGGGACCGGCAATCGCTCTTGTGGTGGGAAGTATCGGAGCATGGATAGGCAAGAAGCGGTGGGCCCGGGCAAGGAAAGAGGATTAAGAATCAGCTTCCGTCGGGGTATCCGCCGCGGTGCAGGACCATGGGAAAATGCGGCAGGATGCGTGGTTTCGGGACGGCTGCGCGCCAGCCGTCCGGATGGGGCTCGATGGATTGCATAAGCGGCGAATCAGGAGCGTCGGCGTCTCCGGCGATGGTCTCGGCGGCTTCGCGAAGGGCGCGCACGGCTTGCTGGCCGAAACGGGATTCCCAGCGGCGTTCGATCGAGGCGAGTAATAAAGGGTAATTCTTTTGCACTGCGATTCCCGCGTCGGTGAGGCGGGCGATTTGCCAGGGACTCTGGGATTCCTTCTCCACGACCACCAGTCGCGCTTTGCGGAGGATGCCGAAAGCCATGGCAATTGCCTGCCTGGAGACGCCCGATAGTGCAGGCAGATTGCGGACGCGCACTCCCTCGCGAGTGAGCACGCGGACCACGTCCGCGCAGATGGCCAGGGACAGGGGCGATTCGCTTTCGAATTCGAGGGCGATCGCGAGCAGCACCTTCGAGAGGAGCGAAGGAAGGTGCAGGCTGTCGATCTCCGGCAAGTCGGGCGCCGGTGCGGAGGGGGTTTTCTTCCCAGGCCGGTTGCCAAGTCCGTAGCCAAGGATCGGCAGGCAATCGGGAAGGTGAGGATCGAGTTGCCTGGCGATTGCCTTCGCCGCGTCGCGCAGAGCATCGATCTCGATGGAGCCAAAGCGATCTCGCCAGCGCTCCTCGATCACGGCGAAGAGCGGGGACCAGATCTGGCGGGCGGCTTGTCCGGCGGCGGTGGCGCGGACTACGGAGGTTGCCCGGCGGGGCTGAGGGCGGAAATCGAATGGATCGCCTGCGTCATTGGTGACAAGGATGTAGCCCCAGCGCTGCATTCCGTGGAGATTGGTCGGTGTACGCGCCCGGAGTTCCAGTTCAGGCAGCGGAATGGGGCCGTCGCCGAGATGTTGCATGCAGTTGAACCACATCACCATCGAAGTCAGCCACGGCGAGAGCAGCGCGCGATCCGCGGAGATGCCGTGTTCGGTGGTCCGGTGTGGCAGGCGGTGCTCGGCCTCATTGTCGAATTCGATGGTGAACGCGACCAGGATCTGCGAGAGCAGGGTAGCCAGGGGAAGCGGACGGCCCATGATGGCGATGATTCCACCAGAGCCGATACCGCGCAAGCGGCGGAAGAGCCAACGATCCGTAGAGCGCAAGTTGTAAGCTCGATGCACTGAGAGCAAGAGGAAGCCGGGGATGGCTGAGCGCGGCCGGGCGCGAGAAAATGCAACCGGGTGCGTCGGAGGCTTGTCTCACCGGACGGAGAGCGGGAAAATTGGGTTCGACTGCCCAGAGCGCGAGTGCCGAAGCGAAGGCCGATGCCGACCTGGCTGATGTGGGGCGCGTGCTTGCGGGGGACGTGAATGCGTTTGAAGGCATCGTGCGGCGATGGCAGGGGCCGCTGGTGAATATGGCGTGGCGCTATTGCCGCGATCGGGGGCGCGCGGAAGAGATGGCGCAGGATGCCCTGGTGCGCGCGTGGCGTGGGTTGAAGCAGTGGCGGCGTGAGGGGAGTTTTTCCACGTGGCTGTTTGCGCTGGCGGCGAATGTGTTTCGCTCGGAGTTGAAGCGCTTTCCGGCGGTTGATGTGTCGATGGAGGACGCGCCGGAACCCGCAAGCAGGGCAGCGCAGGAGAATGATTTGTTGATGCGGCAAAGCGCAGATGCAGTCAGGCGGGCGGTGCTGGCGCTGCCGCTCCGCTATCGCGAACCGGTAATCCTGTTTTATTTTCATGAGATGGATGTGGGTGCGGCGGCCCGGACCATGGGCATGCCGGAGGGAACAATGAAGGCGCGGCTGGCACGTGCAAGGGAACTGCTGAAGAAGCGATTTCCGCATCTGGAGGATCAGCAGGCGGAGAACCGAATGGCGGAGGGGGAGGCGTGACGATGAGGACCTCAACGAATAAAGCTGACAGCCTCGATCGGATTCTCGGAGCGGAAGGGGAACTCGTGCCGTCGTCGGGCTTCGTTGCCTCCGTAATGGATCGCGTGCGCGAGGAGGCTGCAGCGCCGCAGCCGATTCCGTTCCCGTGGAAGCGGGCGCTGCCCGGAATGATCGTTGCCGGCGCGGGCCTGGTGTGGTGCGCTGTGAAGGCGGTGCAGATGGGCGTGTCGGAAGCGGGAACTGTGAGCCTCATGCCGCTTCAACCAGCCGTTCTGATGACTCCGCAGGTAAAGGACGCGGGCTGGGTGGCAGCGGCGCTGGGTGTTTCGCTGCTCTCGTGGTTGCTGGCGCGGCGCCTTCTCGGTCGCGGAGGCCTGGTCTAGCAGGTCGCTATTCGATGGCGAAGACGGCATAGACGGTGGCTTCGCGGCTGACCTGGTGGGGTTCGATGGAGAGAGGCGGAGGCGGAGCTTCCGCATCTGGACGTTCTCATCGCCATCATGGGAATGGGCCTTGGGAACGGCGGGGCAGCCATCTGGTTGCTGACGTAGATCAGCGAGCCGAGACGAACTCCCATGCCTTTGGCGAGCACTTCCGCATTTGCCCTGGCGCGGGATGCGGCACGATCGAGGGCTTCGGCTTCGAGCGCCTTTTCATCCTTGACGGTCCAGTCGATCTGGCCGCTGTCAGTAGCTCCCGCGGTGACGGCAATGTCGAGAATCTCGGCAGCGCGTTCAGGCGGCACTTTTACGGTCCATTGCTGGTGAAGCACGAACTTGTGCTGCTTGTTCGAGTCCAGTCGCGATCAAGGTACTGCGACTCGCTCCGGATCGCGGTCTCGGCAATTCCGGCCTGTTTGACGGCGGCGACGATCGCGTTCGAGGCTCGTGCCCCGTCAGCATAGGCTGATTTGGCGTCTTCAGGCTGCGTGTCGAAGCCGATGTGCAGCACGGCGAGATCGGGCTCGACGGAAACGCTGTCGGCGGCGGTGACAGTGAGCGTGCGATTGCTGGAGTCGACCTTCAGCTGCGGCTGGGTGGTCTGCTGCGCTGCAGACGAAATTGCGGCTAAAGAAACCGCAAAGGCCAGAACAGTTACGGCAGATTTCATGGTTTGCTCCTACTGTTAGAACGGGCGACTCGGAACCTGTGATGAAGGGCCCTCAGGGGCTAAAGCCCAGTTGACTTTTCCGAGCATTACGGCACGACTAAAGTCGTGCCCTTTCACAAACCACATCGTTCAAATGCTCGTTCTCTACTTTAAGAACGGGCGCGCATTACTTTCTTGCATGCTTTTCGCCGAACGCGCGAAGTTTGGCCAGGGTAGCGGCGGCCTGGCCGGAGTCGATGGCTTCTGCGCCGAGGGCAACGCCTTCCTTCAGGTCGCCGGCCAGGCCCGCGGCGACGAGCGTGGCGGCGGCGTTGAGCAGCACGATGTCGCGGCGCGCGCCGGGAATGCCGGTGAGGACGTCGTAAAGCAGCGACTTGTTGGTTTCGACGTCGCCGCCGGTGAAGTGTCGAGCGTGGCGCGGGGCAGGCCGGCCATTTCGGGTGTGACGCGGGCGGCCTTGAGAGTCGGGCTCGGCGCCGGGTTCGGTCTCCTGATGCGCGCGACGACCGACTCTCCTGTGGTCGTGAGCTCGTCGATGCCGTCGGTGCCGTGGACGACAAAGGCGCGCTTGGAGCCGAGGGCCTGGAGCGTGCGGCCGACGAGCAGAACGCGGCTGGGCGCGAGCACGCCGATGACCTGGGTGCGGGCGTGGGCGGGATTCGTGAGCGGACCGCAGAGATTGAGGATGGTGCGAAAGCCGAGAGCGCGGCGCAGGGGGCCGAGGGCCTTCATGGCGGGGTGGTAGAGCGGCGCGAAGAGGAAGACGAAGCCGGTTTCGCGCAGGCACTCGACGGCGAGGTCGGGCGAGAGATCGATGGGAACGCCGAGGGCTTCGAGCACGTCGGCCGCGCCGCAGCGGGAGGTGACGGCGCGATTGCCGTGCTTGGCGACTTTGGCGCCGGCTGCGGCGGCTACAAGGGCCGCACCGCAGGAGATGTTGAAGGTGAGCGGACCGCCGCCGCCGGTGCCGACGCAGTCGACCAGTTCCGCACGCTCCTCATCAGAGAGAGGAACGGGGACACGATTGCTCGCGCATCACGTCGACGAAGCCGGCAAGTTCGGGCGCCTGCTCGCCGCGCGTCGCCATGACGGTGAGCAGGGCGGCGGTTTCGACCTCGGGCGCCTGGCCGGAAAGAATCTGGCGGAGCACATCGCGGGCCTGCTCGCGCGTGAGTTGTGCGCCGTCTTCGGCAAGCGGCCTCAAGAGGGTGTTAAGCGAATCCATATCTCTCATTATGGTAACTGCCCCGCTGATTCACTCGACCAAAACGTAAAACGACCTGCAGTCGTTGCGACCATGTCGTGCAGCAAGATAGTATTTGGGTACCGCGGGGACGATCGCGCTGACCGGTTTTTTGTCGTTGTTGCAAACGGATTCCCAAACATATCAGCAGACGTTGCGGTTCCTACCGACATGAAAATTCACGAGTATCAGGCAAAAGAAATCCTGGCAAAGTATGGCGTTGCCGTGCCGAAGGGCGAAATGGCAAATACGCCGGAAGAAGCCGCCGCAGAGGCGCGCAAGCTTTTCGCCGAGGGCGCCAATGGCGTGGTGGTCAAGGCACAGATTCACGCTGGTGGCCGCGGCAAGGGCGGCGGCGTGAAAGTTGCGCGCAATCGCGAAGAGGCCGAGACGCATGTGAAGAACATTCTCGGCATGCAGCTTGTCACGCACCAGACTGGTCCCGCGGGACAGAAGGTGCAGCGGCTGCTGATCGAGGAGACGGCTGCGATCGATCGCGAGCTTTACCTCGGCATCGTGCTGGATCGCGCGACAGGCAAGCTGGTGTTCATGGCGTCGCAGGCGGGCGGCATGGAGATTGAGGAAGTCGCCGCGAAGACGCCGGAGGCCATCTTCAAAGAGGACGATCGATCCGGCGGTGGGATTCGGCGCATGGCAGGCGCGCAAGCTGGCGTTTGCGCTGGGATCTGAAGCCGACGCAGATCAATGCGGCGGTCGCGTTCTTGCAGAGCCTGTACAAGGCGTTCATGGATACGGATGCGTCGCTGATGGAGATCAATCCGTTCATCACGACGAAGGACGACAAGCTGTTTGCGCTGGACGCGAAGATCACCTTCGACGACAACGCGCTCTTTCGCCATCGCGGACATCAAGGCGCTGCGCGACCTGGCCGAAGAAGATCCGCTGGAAGTGGAGGCGAGCAAGTACGCGCTGAACTACATCAAGCTCGACGGCACGATCGCCTGCATGGTGAACGGCGCGGGCCTGGCGATGGCGACGATGGACATCATTCAGTATGCCGGCGGCAGCGCCTGCGAACTTTCTGGATGTAGGCGGCGGGGCGACGCAGGAGCAGATCGAGCATGCGTTCGAGATTCTGCTTTCGGACGCGAATGTGAAGGCGATCTTCATCAACATCTTTGGCGGCATTCTGCGCGTGGATCGGCTGGCGACAGGCGTGGTGGCCGCGGCGAAGAAGCTGAATGTGAAGGTGCCGATCGTGCTGCGGCTCGAAGGAACGAACGTGGAAGAGGGCCGCAAGATTCTTGCAGAGTCGGGCTTGAATTTCCAGGTAGGCGCAACGATGAAGGAGGCTGCGGAACTCGTGGTGGCCGCTGCGAAGGGGGGTAAGTAATGTCCGTTTTAGTTGATAACAATACGCGGCTCATCGTGCAGGGAATTACCGGCAAGGAAGGCACGTTTCATGCGCATGGGCTGCGCGGAGTATGGCACCAAGGTTGTGGGCGGCGTGACTCCGGGCAAGGGCGGAACGAAGCACGAGGGCTGGCCGGTGTTCAACACGGTGGCCGATGCGGTGAAGGAGACGGGCGCCAATGCGACCATGATCTTTGTGCCGCCGCCGTTTGCCGCCGACGCGATTCTCGAGGCTGAGGACGCGGGGATTCCGCTGATCGTCTGCATCACCGAGGGCATTCCGACGCTCGACATGGTGAAGGTGTGGGCCAAGCTGAAGAACTCGAAGTCGCGGCTGATCGGGCCGAACTGCCCGGGCGTGATTTCGCCGGGCAAGGCGAAGATCGGCATCATGCCGGGGCGCATTCACAAGGAAGGCTACGTCGGCATCGTGTCGCGCTCGGGCACGCTGACCTACGAGGCCGTGCATCAGCTCACGCAGCGCGGCATCGGGCAGTCGACGGCGATCGGCATTGGCGGCGATCCGATCATCGGCACCACGCACATCGATGCGCTGCGGCTGCTGAATGACGATCCGGAAACCGAAGCGATCATCATGATCGGCGAGATCGGCGGCACCGACGAAGAGGCTGCGGCGGAGTTCGTCAAGCAGCACGTGAAGAAGCCGGTGGTTGGATTCATCGCCGGGCAGACTGCGCCTCCGGGACGCCGCATGGGCCATGCGGGCGCGATCATTTCGGGCGGCCAGGGCACGGCCGCCGACAAGATGAAGGCGATGACCGCGGCGGGAATTCACGTCGTGGTGTCGCCGGCCGAGATCGGCGCGACGCTGGCGAAGGTGATTGGAAGATCTTAGCTGTCAGCTATCAGCCGTCAGCTATCAGTGAGGCTCACCGAAGAGGTGGGCCTTTGTGCTGAAGGACTGGTAAGAACTAATTCTTTGCGGAGGGTATTCGGATGAACGCCATCAAAAGCCCGCTCGCTCGTGCAGAGGCATTTGCCGCACGTCTCGGCATTCGTTTGCCGATCCTGCTCGCGCCGATGGCCGGTGCATGCCCGCCGTCGCTGTCAATTGCAGTGGCGAATGCGGGCGGGATGGGCGCGTGCGGTGCGCTGCTGATGAAGCCGGAAGAGATCGCCGGCTGGTGCGCGGAGTTTCGCAAGGAGAGTGACGGCGAGTTTCAGATCAATCTATGGATTCCCGGGCCGCCGGAGAAGCGCGATACGGAATTGGAAAGACGGCAGCGCGAATACCTGGCACAATGGGGACCGCCGGTTGCGGCGGAGGCGGCCGAAGGCGTGTTGCCGGATTTTGCCGCGCAGTGCCAGGCGCTGCTGGAAGCACGGCCCAAGGTGATCTCGTCGATCATGGGGTTGTATGCGCCATCGTTTGTTGCGGAGATGAAGGCGCGCGGCATCCTGTGGTTTGCTACGGCAACCACCGTGGCTGAAGCCAGGGCTGCGGAAGCCGCTGGAGCCGATGCCATCATGGCGCAAGGCATGGAGGCCGGCGGGCATCGCGGCGCATTTGATGCAAACGATGCGGAACGGCGGATGGTGGGGTTGTTTGCGCTGCTGCCGCAGGTTGTGGATGCGGTCTCGGTTCCGGTGATTGCAGCGGGTGGGATTGGAGACGCTCGCGGAGTAGTCGCCGCACTGATCCTGGGCGCGAGCGCGATGATGATTGGGACGGGGTTTTTGCGATGCCCCGAAGCGAAGGTGAACGCCGCGTGGGGTGAGGCGTTAGGCCGAACCGAATCCGATGACACGATGATCACTCGTGCCTTCACCGGCCGCCCCGGACGCGGAATTGCAAATGACTACACACGAGCGTCAGCCGATCCCGGCGCGCCTCCACCAGCACCCTATCCGTTGCAGCGCGGCATCACCCGCGCAATGCGCGAAGCAGCCTCCAAAGCCGGAATGGCAGATCGTATGCAAATGTGGGCCGGTCAGTCCGCGAAGATGGCGAGCACCGAACCTGCTGGACAGGTCGCGCGAAGCCTTTGGGATCAAGCGAGAAATCTTCTCTGATCCCCACTCATAGAACTATGAGGCTTTGGCGGCCATCTCTTCCTGGCCCAGTCAAAGATTCTTCCCGGAACCGTGAAGATATCACCTTCAAGGGGAAGGTCCTCGAGCCACCAACAAACACATACCAAAACTCCGATGAAGAGCAAGGTGAGAATTGTTGCGGGAACGATCCAACCACACCAATCCATGATGTTCAGAATCGCCGTAGCTGCGGAATCCAGGAGATCACCGGGGAGAGATCTGCTTTCAGACACGCGCACCTCCCGGATTGCAACAGAAATACGAAATGTCGCTTACTCCGGTTCCACGGCCCGGAGCTAAGGGCTGCAGTCTCACCACACACGGCAGGGCTTGGGGCTGACCATCTTGTCGGGGAGCTTGCAGTTGAAGCTTTTGGCGAATTCGGGCAGATCCTGCAGGACGGTGTTGGTGCGGTACTCATCCGGCGAGTGGGGATCGCCTTGCGCCTGGCTGCGTAACTGCTCGGGACGCGTGTCGTGCACCATTGCTGCGCGTATGCGATCCAGAAGCGCTGCTCCGGCGTATAGCCATCGGTTTTGGCGGCCATGTCGAGGTGGTCTACCTGCGCCTTGTCCTGCCATGCCATCCACGCCAGCCACAGGCCGCCGAGGTCGGCGAGGTTTTCGCCGAGCGTGAGCTTGCCGTTGAGGTGAACGCCGGGAACGGCCTCGATGGCGTCGTACTGGTCGACCATGCACTGCGCCTTGTCTTTGAATTTCTGCTTCGTCGTCCTTGGTCCACCAGTCTTTGAGGTTGCCGTCCTTGTCGTACTGGCGGCCTTCGTCGTCGAAGCCGTGGGTGAGTTCGTGGCCGATGGTCGAGCCCATATCGCCGTAGTTGGCGGCATCGTCTTCCTTGTCGCTGAAGAAAGGCGGCTGGAAGTACCCGGCGGGAAAGTTGACGTTATTCTGCTGCGGATCGTAGTAGGCGTTGACGGTGGGCGGCGTCATGTACCACTCGCCCTTGTCCACGGGCTTGCCGATCTTGGCCAGGTCGCGATGCGAAGTCGAACTCGCTGCACGCGCATCTGGTTGCCCAGCGCATCGCCGCGCACGATGTCGAGCTTCGAATAGTCGCGCCACTTGTCGGGATAGCCGATCTTGTTCATCACGGCTTGCAGCTTTTCCTTGGCCTTGACCTTGGTCGCGGGGCTCATCCAGTCGAGCGATTCGATGTCCTTGTCCATGGCCTGCTCGATGGCCAGCGTCATCTCCAGGGCGTGCTGCTTTTCAGCGGGCGGGAAATACTTGGCGACATAGACCTGGCCCAGCGCCTCGCCCATCTCGCCATCGACGCGGCTGGTGCAGCGCTTCCAGCGTTCCTGCTGCTTCTCGGCGCCATTGAGAATGTGCGCGTAAAAGTTCCAGGTCTCCTGTGTCGAAAGCTCTCCGGCAGGCTGGTGCCGGCGTAGGCGTGCAGCAGGTGCCAGCGCAGATAGGTCTGAATCTGGTCGAGCGGCGTATCGGCGACCAGCGCATTGAACTCGGCAAAGAACTTCGGCTCCATGTCGTTGGCCTTGCCCGCGGCGGGCGCGTGGGCAGCTGTCGACATAATCGTGCGAGCGAGAAGTGCGTCAGGTCTTTCGAGAACGCTGACCACATCGGTGGGGTGATTCAGATTCTGCGGGTCGCGCTGCTCGGTGATGGTGAGCGAAGCCTTGGCCAGCCGCGTTTCGATGGCCATCACGGTCTCTGCATCTTTCGCGGCCTGCGCCTCCGGCTCGCCGGCCAGTGCGAACATCTTTCGGCACATGAGCGACGTACTGCTGGCGCTGCTCGACGGATTTGGCATCGGTGCGGGTGTAGTAATCGCGCTCAGGCAGGCCGAGGCCGCCGCTGCCGTAGAAGCTGATGACCGGGCTGGCGTCGGCATAGTCCTGGTTGGAGCCCATGCCGAAGAATGCGTTGACGCCGATGGTGTGCAGGTGAGCGAGCAGCGCGGGCAGTTCGCGGGCCGGCGCATTGAGCGCAGCGATGCGGTCGAGTTCCGGCTGGAGCGGCGTAATGCCCAGCTTGTCGATGGCGGCCGTGTCCATGCAACTGGCATACTCGTCGCCGATCTTCTGCTCGTTGGCGGTGCGAGTGGAGGCGGGCTGCGAGGCGTCCTCCAGAATCTGCTTCAGGTGCAGGCGATTCAGCTCGATAGAGCTCGGTGAAGCGGCCGTAGGAGGTCTGGTCGGCGGCAGCGGATTGCGCTTGAACCAGCCGTTGCAGCTGTAGCGATAGAAGTTCTCGCAGGGGTCCACCGACTTGTCGATCAGCGAGGGATCGAAGACGCGCAGTTCGTGCGCAGTTGGCGCAGATTGCGGGTGCTGCGTTCTGGCTGTACCCGGATGTGGCGGCGAGGAGTGCGATCAGAGCAATGCCGAAGGCGAGAGAGTACTGCGGCGAAGCGTGACATGCCGAAACTCTAGCAGATTCGGCGGCCGGTTGGCCGCGAGCCTGACCCGGTACAATTACAATGGACTGAGAAACCGCTTCAGGAGTGAGTAAGTGGCGCAACGCACTTTCAGCATCATCAAGCCGGACGCGGTCCGCAAGGGATACACGGGAGCCATTCTGGCCGAGATCGAGAAGGCCGGTTTCAAGATTGTGTCGATCAAGCAAGCAGATCGATTTCGAAGCAACAGGCGCAGGGATTCTATTACGTGCACGCGGCGCGGCCATTCTTCAATGACCTGTGCGCATTCATGTCGTCTGGTCCGATGTTCCTGATGGTGCTGGAGAAGGACGAATGCCATCGCCGACCTGCGCAAGCTGATGGGCGCGACCAACCCGGCGAATGCCGAAGAGGGCACGATTCGCAAGAAGTTTGCCGGGTCGATCGAGGAGAACGCGATCCACGGGTCGGACGCGGAGGAGACGGCGGCGTTCGAGATCGGCTACTGGTTCGCAGGGTACGAGCTGATTTGACGACAGTGGTCGGCGATCAACGGTAGAACTGGCGATTGCCGGCTATTGCACTCTTTCGATCAGGCTTAGCCAAATAGATTGTCGATCTTTTCACGGAGACCTGCGACTTCGCGCTGGAGTTCGGCGACAGTGGACTCCAGTTGGGCGATGCGTTCGGCGTGCTCGGGAGTTATTTCCGCGGATTGTGCAGAGGGCTGGGCGGGCAATGGAATCTGTATCGATTCGACCGGCCCCGAGAGCAGGTGCGCATAGCGGGACTCTTTTGTTCCGGGTTGGCGCGGCAGAACGGCGGCCAGCGATGGCGATCGCTCCATCAGCTTTTGCAGTCCTGCAATCACGTCGCTGATCTCGGCAAACTCGTGCATTCGCTCGGTGCGGCCACGCAACTCGCCCGGGGTCTGCGGGCCGCGCAGGAGCAGCACGCAGATCAGCGCAGTTTCGGCGCGGCTGAAGTTGAATGCCTCGCCGAGCCAGTGTTCATACTTGGTCACGCGGCCATCGGCAGCGCGAGATCGGCCCGCGAGTTGCTTGGCCTCCAACCCGTGGAGTGCCTGGCGTACATCGTCCTCGTCGAGGTCCATCACGGGCTCGCGATTGGAGCGCTGATTGCAGGCGTTGAGAAGTGCGTTCATCGTGAGCGGGTAGTAATCGGGCGTGGTGATTTCTTTTTCGACGAGTGCGCCCAGAACGCGGGCTTCGGCGGCGGTGAGCTTGATGGGCTCGGTGATTGCCATGGATCTATTGTGACATTTGATTTCGCTCCCGGGTCTCAAAAGACAGAAGACATGGGGCACCCGAGTCGTGGCGGATTCAGATTGTCATGCGGGTTCTTCCTGTGGCTTGCGACTGCGCGTTAGGAGATAGTAGACCACTGGCGTGACTACCAGGCTGAGCACCATGGAGATTGTCAATCCTCCGATGACCGCGATGGCAAGCGGCTGCAGCATCTGCGAGCCCGCGCCCAGCGCGAATGCCAGCGGGAGCATGCCGCAGACGGCGGCAATCGCCGTCATCACAATCGGCCGCAGGCGCCGCTGCGCGGCGTGCATCATGGCTTCGGCGGCCGGGAGGCCCTCGGAGCGGTACTTCTCATCCGCGTCCAACAGCAGGATGCCATTTTTGGCGACGATTCCGATCACCATGATCAAGCCCATGAACGAAGCAACATTGAATGTCGTATGTGTGATGAGCAGGGCCAGGATCACCCCCGAGATAGACAACACTGAAGAGGTGAGAATCGCGATCGGGGCGGGGAAGTTGCGGAATTCCGCCAGCAGTACGCCAAAGACCAGCGCCAGAGCCAGCAGCAACACTTTCAGCAGATCGTGAAATGACTTCTGCTGTTCCTCGTAGGTGCCGCCGTAGGAGACGCGAACCGTGGGGGGCAGATGAAGGCCACTGACGGCCTGTTGCACCTTCGCCATGGCGGTGCCGAGGTCGGACCCTTCTAGACGACCTGTGATCACGACCATCTGTTGCAGGTTTTCGCGGCGGATCTCGTTCTGCGGCGGCAACTGCGCGATGGTGGCGAGCGAGCCGAGGGTCGCCGTGTGTCCCGAAGCGCCGTTGAAGACCGTGTTTTCGATTGCGTCGAGCGACTTGCGATGGTCGTCGCTGAGGCGCACGCGAATGGTATAGGGACGTCCGTTCGCAATCAGCGGATCGTTTGTTGGGAGGCCATCGAGAATCGACGTTGCGTCTTCTGAAACTTCAGTGGGAGTGAAGCCAAGCCGCGCAGCAGACCGTGGGGTCAACCTGGAAGTTGGTTGCCGGTCCGCTGATGGTGTTCTCGATGCCGTTCTCAACATCGACAACGCCGGGAATCTTCTCGATGGCACTGCCCACGCGTGGGCCAAGCTGCGAGAGCAGCGCCTGATCATCGGCAAAAATCTTGATCTGGATGGGCTCCGGGGCGTTGGAGAGATCGCCGATCATATCCTGCAGCACTTGCGTGAACTCGACATCCAACTCGGGCTCCGTTGCCTTGATTTGCGAGCGGACATCGTCCATGATCTCGTCGATGGCGCGGCTTCGTTTTGATTTCAACTTCACAGTAAAGTCGCCGGTATTCGCTTCGGTCACCGCGGCCAGACCCATCTGCAAGCCGGTGCGGCGCGATGTGCTTTCGACCTCAGGCTCAGACCAGAGGATGCGCTCGATATGCTGGAGAACGCGATTTGTTTCAGTTAGAGAACTGCCCGCCGGCATGATGTAGTCGAGGATGAAACCACCCTCGTCCATCTCCGGTAGCAGGTCGGAGCCGAGCGCCTTGTAACCGAAGAATGTTGCGATCACCAGAAGCAGGCACGCACCGCCGAGCAACAACGGCTTTGCCAGCGCCCAATCCAATACGCGGTGATGGACGCGTAGAACGCCCGTGAGGAGTTTGCCGGCGGCGTGATCATGATTCTTCTCGTTTTCGCCACGGCGGTCGCGCAGCAGCACCAGGCTCAGGCCGGGCGTCCACGTCAGCGCCAGCATCAGCGAAGTGAGCAGCGACGCAGCCATGGTGATGGCGAGCGCGCGGAAAAAAGTGCCTGTTACCCCACTGACCGAAACCAGCGGCAGAAAGACAACGACCGGCGTAATGGTCGAGCCAATCAGCGGGGTGGTTATTTCCGCGAGAGCCTTGCGGACAGCACTGGCGCGGGGCTCGCCGCTGTCGCGGTGCATGACGATGTTTTCGACGACCACGATGGCGTCGTCGATCACAAGGCCAATCGCTGCGGCGAGGCCGCCAAGGGTCATCAGGTTGAAACTTTGCCCGATGGCCCACAACACCAGGATGGTCATGGCAATGGTGACGGGAATGACTAGTCCCGCGACCAGCGAAGACGTCCAGTCGCGGAGGAAGAGGAAAAGAATGATGCAGGCAAGAATGAGCCCGATGAAGATGGCGTCGCGCACGCTGGAGATGCTGTCGCGCACCAGCTGCGACTGATCGTAGAACGGTTCGAGCTTCACGTCAGGCGGCAGCTTCTGGCGCAACTGGGTGATCTGGGCGTCCACGGCGTCGGCTACGGCCACGGTATTCGATGCGGGCTGGCGCGCGATGTTGATGAGCACGGCATTTTTGCCGTTGGCCGTAACGGTGGTGTAGACGGGCAGAGTCGATGGAGCGACGGAGGCCACGTCGGCTACGCGCACGGGAGCACCGGCGGCCGTCGTCTTGATCACGAGCTGGCGCAAAGCGTCCGCGTCATGCACCTGCGCGCCGACAAGGCCGAGGATGAGCTGATGATTGGCTTCGTAGAGGCCCGGCGAATCGACAATATTCGAAGCCTGAATCGCGTTCACCAGGTCGGTGATGGTGACGCCGTTGGCGGCCATCAGGGCAAGATCCGGGGTCACGTGAAACTCCGGCACCTGTCCGCCCTGCACAATCACGGTGCTTACGCCTTCCACGCGGTTAAGCGGGGGCTTGAGGTCGTAGGTGGCAAGCTCCCACAGCTGCGTTTGCGGGACGGTGTCGGAGGTGAGGCTGTAGCCGAGGATCGGAAAGGTGGCGAATGTGAGGCGATTCGTGGTGATGCGCGCCGTGGGTGGCAGCGACTGTTCCACCTTGCTGAGTGCAGCGTCAGTTAGCTGCAACTCGCGATACATGTCCTCGTTCCAGTCGAAGAAGAGGCTCACCTCGGCCGAACCGCGGCTGGTGGTGGAGCGAACGGTGACCAGGCCCGGAACCGAGTTCACTGCGTCTTCGATGGGCCGGGTGATGGTGACTTCCATCTGCTCCACAGGCATTACGCCGTTGTCGACGCCGATGACCACGCGGGGGAAGTTTGTCTCGGGAAAAACGGAAATCGGCACCTGCAACGCTGCATAGATGCCCGCGACTGTGAGGACGATGGCGAAGAATAAAATTGGCCGCGTGAAGCGTGTGAGCCAGAAGGATTCTTCGCGATCAGCCGGCGCTTGAGTGGCGATGGACATCAATCCTTGTCGCCTCCCTTGTCTGCACCAGGTTTTTCTTCGTCCTCACCCGACTTGCCGACCTTGACCTTGGCTCCCTCATCCAGACCGTACGAGCCGCTGGTGATCACCATGTCGCTCGAGGTGAGTCCCTGGGTGATCTGCACGTCGTCGCCGTCCTGAATGCCGAGCTGAACCGCTTTTTTGTGCGCCGCCGAATCAGACCCAATCACCATCACGGACTTCGATCCGTCTTCCGCCGTGAGAATCGCCGATGTGGGGACCTTCAATGCGCTCTCCACTGTCCGCCCCGTGATGGAGACCTTCACCGGAGTACCGACTTTCAGCGCGCCCGACTTGTTATCGGCCTTCAGCCAGACTTCGATGGTGGTGCTGCCCGGATCGAGCGCCGGGCTGATGAGCGATACCCTGGCCGGCACGGGGTCGGCAATGCCGGGAACGGAAAGAGTCGCCGCATCGCCGATCTTCATTTGCTGGGCAAGGCTCTGCGCAATGTGTGCCTTGGCAATCAAGGCGGAGGTTTCCATCACGGTAATCAGCGGCGCACCGGCGGCCGCGGTTTCACCAGCGAAGAGCGGACGATCGATGACCACGCCATTGATCGGGCTGCGAATTTCAGAGTAGCGGACTTGCGCGGTCGCGCCCTTGTATTTGCCTTCGGCCGAAGCGAGCTGGCCTTGAGCGCTCTTGAGCGCGGCCTGGCCACTGACGACCTTCATCGAATAAAGATGCTTCGAGGCAGCGTCGTAGGCTGCCTGCGCCTGCACCAGCGCGGCTTGCGCCGTGTCCAGATCGCGTCCCGGGATCGCGCCCTCGGCAAAGAGCTGCTTGCGGCTGTTCACGATGCTGGTGTTGAGGTCGAGGTTCGCCTTCGCCTGGGCAAAATCGAGTTCGGCCTTCTGCTCGTCTTCAGGAACCTGCGCCTTGGTCGCAGTGGCGTAGGCCGCCTGTGCTGCCTCATAGGAGCCCTTGTTGTCCTGTGCGGCGGCAGCGAGATCGGCGTTCTCGAGCACCGCGAGCAGTTCGCCTTCCTTTACTCTCGCGCCCCTCTGCACGTAGAACTTTTTAACCGGGGCGCTGATCTTGGGCTGGATAGCGGCCTGCGCCAGCGGATTCAAAATCGCGTCGGCCAGGATGTGTTCTGAGATTGCCCCCTGCTCGGGGTGTTCGGCTTCGACTGTGATTTCCGGGGGTAGTGTTTCTTCCTTCTTGCAACCGGCGAAGACAAGAATGGGAGCCAGGGTCGCGGCTACGACGGCGACCGTGCACAGCCGAGAGGCATGCGTGTTCCGTGCGCACTCACTAGGTATGCGCTCACTACGTGTGCGGTGATGGTGTGTTTCCAAAGCAAATCTGTTCATTGATTCACATCGTTCCCGTCAGAGTTTGCAATTCTGCAAGTGCGGTTTGATACCGCACGCGGCCATCCTCACGGGCGTTCTGCGCCGCAATGAATGCCGCTTGCGCATCGACCACCTCGAGCACGGTGGCTTCGCCGCCCGTGTAGCGAAGCCTGGTGAGGCGCAGGCTTTCAGAAGCCGTGGCCACGCTGGTGTCGAGAGAAGCCAGCTGGTTGTGTGCCGCTTCGGCCTCGGCGTAGGCTTCGTCGAGCTGCGCGACCAGGCGGCGTTGCGTGGCGGTGAGCGCCACTTTGGATGCGTCGCGCTTGATCTCGCTCTGCTTTACCTTGTGTTCCGTTGCCAGCCAGTCCCACACCGGAATGTCGAGCGTGATCATGGCTGAGTAGCCGAGATTGCGCACGGGAGACGGCCCGTTGACCGCAAACTGCGGCGCGTCGATGCCGTAGGTGTAGTTGAGGCCGAGCGAAGGCAGATAGGCTGCCCGTGCCGACAGCACGTCGGCATTGCTCACATCGAGAGCGGCCAACGCACTTTTCAACTCGGCGTTATTTTTTGCGGCGAGTTGGTCGACCTCGTCGCGCGAGGCAAGCGGCGCCAGCGCCTGGGGCACGTTGATGGTGTAAGGAGTGCGCGGATCGGGAAACAGCAGGACAGCAAGGTCAAGGCGGGCCTTGTCGGCGTTCAGTTGTGCGTCAGAGAGCTCCCGATCGCGCCCCTGCTGCTCGAGTTGCGCCTTCACGGTGTCGGCATGTGCGGCTTCGCGAGCCTGTTCCCGCTGGCTGGTCAGCTTGGTGAAATCGGCAGCCTCGCTGGATGCGCGATGCGCGATTTCCAGTTTGCGATTGGCGGCGGCAAGGCCGTAATAAAGTCCTGTCACGGTCGAAACCAGACCGCGGCGTGCGATTTCAAATTCAGCACGCGCGAGGGCGGCGGCGGCATCGGCGTGACGCACCGCAGAGAGCTGGGCAAGGCCAATGTCCTCGTTTATGACTGCCTGGCTGGCATACTCGCGCACCGCGTTGTTGGCGATGAAGATCGGCGAGGGCTGCGAACCGGCGCCCTGTCCGGCCTGGTTCTTCAGACCATTGGGCTGAGTGTAGAGCGCCTGGTTGTGATAGGTGACGCTGGGCAGCAAACCGGCGCGGGCAATCGAGCGATCGAGGCCGGCCACCTTGCTGTCAGCCGCTGCGGCGGCGAACCCGGGCTCGCTGGCCTGCGCGCGCTTCAGGGCCTCTTCCAGAGTGATGACTACCGGCTGCGACGTTGCGGAGGGATTTTGTGGTGTGGCCTGAACGGTGTTTTGCGCTGCTGCGGTGAACGTCGCCATTGCGAATGCGGCAAGGAGGAATGATCCCGCCGCGAAGGCAGCCATACGCCCCCGGCCGGCTTCAGATTTGCAATCGATCCTCACGTCATGCAGCTTACCGGGAAAAGCTTAATTTCACCTGAGTCTTTGGTGAATTCGAAAAACCGAAATCGCTGCCACACGGGCACGCATCGCGGATAAGATGTTTCTGCATGGAAAGCACGACTTTATCCGGTGTTGAAGTCTCCAGGGTGGGCCTGGGCACATGGGCAATCGGCGGCTCGGAGTGGGGAGCTGTCGCTGAGGATGCGGCCATCGCGACCTGTTTGAGCGCGATCGAACGAGGCATCAACCTGGTGGACACAGCTCCGATTTATGGCCGCGGGCGAGCCGAAGAAATTGTCTGCAAGGCCGTGCGCGCGTACGGCCGACGCGACGCGTTCTTTATCGCAACCAAGGCCGGCCTGGAGTGGAATGATCGCGGCGTTTTTGCCAATTCAACGGCGCCGCGGTTGCGGCGTGAACTCGAAGACAGCCTGCGCAGGCTTGGCACGGATTATATTGACCTCTACCAGGTGCACTGGCCCGATACGCGGGTTCCCGTAGCGGAAGTGGCCGGAGCGCTGGCAGGGTTTCAGCGCGAAGGGAAAGTTCGAGCGCTTGGCGTCAGCAATTTCAGTGTCGCGCAGATGGAGGAGTTTCGCGGTGTCGCGGCCCTGGCCTCTGACCAGCCTCCTTATAACATTTTCGAGCGCGAAGTTGACCGCGAGGTCCTGCCTTGGTGTGCGGTGAATAGCGTTGCTGTCCTGACCTACAGTTCGCTGTGCCGCAGCTTGCTCGGCGGACGTCTGCAGCGCGGCATGAAATTCGACCCTGGAGATATTCGTTCCGTTGATCCGAAGTTCCAGGAGCCGCGCTTCGGCCAGTACATCGCCGCGGTTGAACGGCTGACGATACTCGCCCGTGAGCGATATGGAAAATCGGTGGCGCAACTGGCCGTGCGCTGGGTTCTTGACCGCCCGGGCGCTTCTGCCGCACTGTGGGGAGCAAAGAGGCCAGATCAACTGGATGCTGTGGCTGGAGTGATGGGCTGGAAGCTCGACGCCGGCGCGATGGCGGAAATTGACCGCATCGTGGAAGAGTCGGTCACGGATCCCGTCGGTCCGGAATATCTGACGCCCCTGGTGCGGGAAGGTTAATTCGGGAATTCGCTGTCCGTTTTGCTACGCCCTGATTTCCGCGCACGCTACCCCGGTCCGCTCTGCGATACTGGTTCGTTATGCCGATTGACGACCTGCAGCAGGCTGCTCAAAAAATCGCCAGTTTTCTTGCTTCCCTTAACAGGCTTGGCGGTATGCGTTTGAAATACCGCATTACCGCCGGCGATGGCGCGCGCGACCCCGAGGGCCTGGAGGCGCGCCTGATCTACGTGGAGCTTGGCGGGCCCGATGTACCGCTGTTGACGCAGCACAACGGCGAACTTCTGCGGGCTCTGGAGACAATCGCGGCGCAGATGCTGCGCCTCGAACAACGCGAGCACGACCTGGTCAGCTTCGACGCGGGAAATTACAAGGCTCTGCGTGCGCAGGAGCTGCGCATGTCGGCCGAGGTGGCCGCGGAGAAAGTGCGCAAGTCGGGCGTACCCTATGCGTTTCCGCCACAGAACAGCCGAGAGCGCCGGCTGCTGCATCTGGCGTTCCGCAGCTTGCCCGGTGTGGAGACGGCGAGCTCGGGTGAAGGGCAGGATCGCTTCCTCGTGGTCTATCCCGAGGGCAAAACGCATCTGCCCGTGACTGCGCCGACGCGGCCGCGCGGATTTGGGCGGCGGTAGGATGTCGCCAAAGCCGTGGCAATCCGAATTCAAGCGTCTCTGGGGCGAGCTGGTGCCGCCTTTTGGGCAGGCCAAAACAGTCCAGGGAGAATTGATCCGCGCCATCGGCAGGTTGAGCGAAGAAGCCTATCGTAATGGCAACCTCAATTTCGACAAGGATCATGCTCTTTTGTGCCAGTTTCTTCGCGAGAAACTGAACGACCCAACTGTTTTCAGCGCGGAGGAGATTGAGGAGATCGATCACTGCGTCGATCGAATGCTCGATACGGAGCGGCCAGACATCAAGGGGCCAAAAACCTGCTATTCGCGCCTCGCGGAGCAGGTGGTGCGCTGGTGCGAATCGCAGAAAAAATTGATGCCGCACGAGCTGAATAGCGCCCTCAATCGATAGCACCGGTTCAACCGACGGATCGGTGTGCCACAATACCCAACAATGAAGACTGCAATTTCTTTGCTGATGATGTTTGCGGCACTGGCATGTTCGGCGCAGAAGCGCCTTGTGCTTATCGATCAGGACGGTTCCGGTCCAGGTGGATCGAACCAGATGGCGATGCTGTCACTGCTGCAGTCACCGCGGGTCGAAGTCCTCGGCATCACCATGGTCACGGGCAACGCCTGGCGTGACGAGGAGACGCTGCACACCCTGCGCATGCTGGAGTTGACCGGGCATGCCAATGTTCCGGTCGCGAAGGGCGCGGTCTTTCCGCTGGTCCGCACACAACGTGAGACGCAACTCGCATCCGCGCTGGACGGGAAGGTGACATGGCTGGGCGCGTGGGGACAGGGTCCGATGACGCTGGTGGAAAAGAATGGCAGCGTCACTCCCTTCCCGCCCGACGAACTCAACACACACGGCCCTTACGACATTCCATCGCTGCCCGAGGGCATGCCAATGCTGAAGCCAATTGATGAAGACGCCGCGGACTTCCTTATCCGCCAGGTGCACGCGCATCCTCACCAGGTGACCATTTACGCTGCCGGACCACTCACCAACATCGCGCTCGCGATCTCCATCGATCCGGAGTTTGCGGAGCTGACGCAGGGCATTGTGATCATGGGCGGAAGTCTGAACCCGCAAACCGACGATCCCGAGTTCGCGACCAGCCCGCGCCACGAATTCAACTTCTGGTTCGACCCCGAAGCGGCGCACATTGTCCTGCGGGCTGCATGGCCGCGCGTCGACGTGACCACGGTCGATGTGTCGATCAAGGCGCCCTTCACGCAGAGGATGCTGGACGAGATCTCCAAATCGCAGTCGCCAACGGCAAAATACATTGCTGCGTGGAGCCAGAACCGCTACTACCTCTGGGACGAACTGGCCGCGTGTGCGTGGATCGACCCGACGATCATCGCGAAAGAAAAAGTCACTTACATGGACGTCGATTTGAACCGCGGCCCCACCTACGGCGACACGCTTACGTGGACGGACGCACTGAAACCGCAAACGGGCGTGCACCAGGTGCACGCACAGCTCGATCTGGATCTGGGGCGCTTCGAGAAAATGTTCGTTGAATTGATGTCACGATAGCGAAAAAGTGAAGAGGCCCCGCAAAATCAAGGGTTCCTTCGGTACTCTTGCCACGCTGCGGGGGCACATTTCTACTATTTACAGTCGAATTTTAGATAAAATCTGCGGTCTTTTCAGCCCTGATTGCCTTGCGTTTCGCACCGGACGACATCGAAATGAGGATACCCATGTTTTCTTCAGACTTTTTGCTGAGCCGATGGCGCTTGCCCGTGGTTGCACTGGCTTTGAGCGTCGCGCTTGCAGGATGCGAATCCAAGATGGACAAGGCGATCGATCAGGCGAAAAAACAAGCCGCCACCAGTGGTCAGCCGCAGCAGGTCGTTGCTGTCGACAAGACCGGCACCACGACTACAACCGTGGTGCAGCCACCCGCCAAGGGCCAGGCCACGGAAGCAATGAGCACCACCACTACGCCTCCGCCGCCAAGCGGACCTGTGCCGGCTGCGCAGGACCCGAAGGTATCGCCGCTTGGAGGCGATCAAGGCCAGGATCAGGCGAGCGGTCCGGGAGGGCCCGGCGAGTCGGGAACGAACACGTCGCCCGCGGGACCGCCGCCGCCGGTGAAGGTGACGATCACGGCGGGGACGAGCCTGGCGATCCGGGTCGACCAGCGCATCAGCGTCAAGACCAGCCATGCCGGGGAGACGTTTTCCGGCGAAATTGTCGATCCCGTGGTTGATCCCAACGGAAACACGGTTGTACCGAAGGGCACGCCGGTGGGTGGCGTCGTCGATGAGGCGCACAAGCGCGGCCACTTCAAGGGAGCATCGGTGCTGGAGCTTCGCCTGACCACGATGACGCTGAACGGAGCGAAATACAAGCTGAGAACCGCGGACTTGACCGAACGCAAAAAGGGCAAGGGCAAGCGCTCAGCCGCGATGATCGGCGGCGGCGCGGGGCTCGGCATGCTTATCGGCGGTGTTGCGTCGGGCGGGACCGGGCTGCTGATCGGCGGCCTGGCCGGCGGCGGTGCGGGTGCAGCGGGTGCGGGACTTACCGGCAACCGCGACCTCGACATTCCAGCGGAGTCGATTGTGCACTTCAAGCTGTCGCAGGACCTGGTCATCCAGGGCGAGTAGTTCGGAGTCGAGTCAGAATCCTCTTGCCAGCAGGGCGGCCCCGCGCGAAGAATGCGGCTGAGGTAAACCATCATGCACGACTCCATTCTCGGTGGGAGCAAACTGGTCGCATTTGCTCCTACCACAGATGCTGCAAAAGCCCGTGCGTTTTATGAAGGCGTTTTGGGACTGCGGCTGGTTTCCGACGAGAAGCCCTTTGCGCTGGTTTTCGACGCGAATGGAACCATGCTGCGCGTGACTACGGTGCACGAACTGAAGCCGCAGCAGTTTACGATCCTCGGCTGGAGCGTCGACAACATCGAGACCACGGTCGACCGGCTCGTCGCGGCGGGCGTGGAGTTCAACCGCTACAAGGGAGTGAACGATGGCGATCCGCGCGGCATCTGGAATTCACCAAGCGGGGCGCGGGTGGCGTGGTTCAAGGATCCCGATGGCAATGTGCTGGGCGTGACGCAGTTCAAATAGCGATGTATGCCCGGACGGCCGCATGACCGTTTACGACCTGCCCTTCATTGTTCTTTTTCTGGCGACACTTGCGACTGCTGTCGGGTCGCTGATACTCGTTGCAGTCGGGCGATGGGCCGCTGCCCGAAATGTCTCATTGACCACTTGTGCGGTCTGGGCTGTCTACTTCGTCGTACTTGCAGCTTCGGACCTCTCTGCCGGCAGTCGGTGGTCGCACCGGGTCAAGACCGCTGTTTCGACGAAATGTGTTTCGCCGTGGTTGAGGCGCAAGCGCTGAATTCATCACCGGCAGCACCAGACCTCACAATGTACATCGTTACGGTGCGAGCAACGAGCCATTCGCGAGGCCGCACGCAAGCTGAAGGTGGGCTTCGCGCGCGCCTCTATTCCGATGGAGAGTACTTCAAGGTATCGGAACAAGCACAGAGTGACTATGAGCTTCAGCACGGCAAAACTCCCCAGATTACACAGAAGCTGGCCCCTGGAGAAAGTATCGTGAGCGTGCTCGTCTTCGCCGTACCTCTAAACGTTACACATCCAGGGCTGGTGCTGGATCATGGATTCACGCCCGGCTATTTCGTGATCGGAGAGAGTCCTTTCTTCCACGCGCCCGAAATCCTCCAATTGCCATCGAAATAGCCAACGTCCTGAACGGCAGCAGAGCGAAAAGCATCTGCAGACTCCTCCACTACCTGCACTTCGTGAGGGGTGCGGTCGGAATGAGAGATTTTACTGGTTGAGAGCGAATCTCGCGCACACACACGAAGGCCGCGCATGGCGCGGCCTTCTCTGGTCTATATAGACCAACCTTTACCCGTTGAGCATTTCCTGCAGTTTATTCAGGGTGCGGTGCAGGTCCTTGTCACTGCGGCGCTGCTCATCGATTTTGCCGATGGAGTGCATCACCGTGGTGTGATGCTTGTTGCCGAACTGGCGGCCGATTTCAGGCAGGCTTGCTTCGGTCATCTGCTTGGCAAGGTACATGGCGATCTGGCGTGGAACAACAACGTTTCGGGAATTGTTCTTCTGCTTCAGGTCGCTCACCTTCATGCCGAACTGCTCGGCCACGGCGCGCTGGATCGACTCAATCGTGATTTTGCGTACCTGCATGTCGATGAACTGCTTGAGGCATTGCTGTGTGGTGGCCAGCGTGATCTCGCAGCGGTTCAGGTTGCACCAGGCAACCAGCCGGGTCATCGCGCCTTCGAGTTCGCGCACGTTGGTGCGGACATTCGATGCGATGAAGAGAGCAACGTCGGTGGGAAGCTGAACCTGCTCGCTCTCGCCCTTCTTCTGCAGAATGGCTACCTTGGTTTCGAGGTCCGGCGGTTGAATGTCGGCGATCAAGCCCCACTCAAAGCGCGAGCGCAGGCGGTCTTCAATCTCGGCCAACTCTTTCGGCGGACGGTCCGAGGCGATCACGATCTGCTTCATGCTCTCGTGCAAGGCGTTGAATGTATGGAAGAACTCCTCCTGCGTCCGCTCTTTCTGCGCGATGAACTGGATATCGTCGATCAGCAGCACGTCCACGGTGCGGAAGCGGTCGCGGAAACTGGTCATGCGATCGTTGCGCAGCGAGGTGATCATCTCGTTGGTGAACTTCTCCGCCGAGACGTAGCAGATGCTCGATGATGGCTGCCTGCGCTTTACCTCGTGGCCGATGGCATGCATCAGGTGGGTCTTGCCCATTCCCACGCCGCCATAGAGGAAGAGCGGGTTGTAGGCGCGCGAGGGGCGCTCCGCGACGGCCAGGGATGCGGCTCGAGCAA
Source organism: uncultured Acidobacteriaceae bacterium (assembly GCA_963774175.1). GTDB lineage: Bacteria > Acidobacteriota > Terriglobia > Terriglobales > Acidobacteriaceae > Telmatobacter. Next base: position 17,254 of record CAVZDT010000018.1, on the reverse strand, counting down.
ACTGATTGCCATTGCCGATAACGAATGCGTCAAAGGTGTAGCGCGGATTCAGTTGCGCGGCGGTGGACCAGTCGAAACGGGTCTGCTCCGGCGAGCGCGACGCGGGTGCACTCGGCGAATGCGCAGGCAGCGGGCCGAATCCGCCATCCTTGCGCGGCGGCGGAGCCGTGGGGTCCTCATCCGCAGTCACGAACTGGACATCATCGAACTCCAGCGATTGCGAATCGATAGCTTCCTGGATCAGGTCGCTGTATTTGTCACCGATGTGCTGAAACTCTTTGGAAGGAACGCGCACGTAAAGGGTGCGGCCATTGGCGTGACTATAGCGTGTAGGCTTCAGCCAAGTCTCAAACGACTGCCGAATCACCTTTTTCTCTAACGCTGCAAGAATCTGCAGCCATGGATTGAGAGCCGAAGCCGGCGAAATTGCGAATGCCATCGAGCTGATCCTTGCCGGCGCCACCTGTCTACTGCCCGTGTGACTTCACCCGTATGGTTACGGCAATGGCTCACGCGGCGGATGAAGCAATCGCTCATCCACTTTCGCTGCTGAGAACCTGCCTGGGACCGTTGATCTGCCTCGAGTGAAACACTGCGAGGCACGGGTTGAAATTCACTCCGTGGGACGCTCGGAAACTTTCTTGAACGGTCCCGATGGTAGCACATTTGGAGGGCGTTGCAATCCCTCTTTCACATAACTTTTCGGAACAAGCGAAAGGTTGCACCACACACGGTGAAACACGTCACATTCGATCACGATGATGCTTACACCATCGTCAAATTCTACTCAGTTAATTGTCCTGGTCGAGCGCTGAAGTTTTGGATGCAGAACTTCGCGCGCGAGTCTTGCCATTCCATTCGGCTCGGAGCCAAGCATGCGCCTCAAATCGGATGGTTTCATACGAAACTGGGTGATGTGTCAGTTTGAATTCACCTGACTCTGTATCCGAGCCGCAGACGCCGCACGCACAGGATGAGATTTACTTCATCGTTCGCGGTCGAGGCATCTTATTTCAATGACGGCAAGGGGGACCCATTCGAGTCTGGCGAACTTTTATTCGTGGCCGCAGGGACAGAGCATCATTTCGAAGACATTCACGAAGGTCTCGCCCTGTGGCGTGTGTTTTACGGCCCCCGCGGTGGCGAGCACCCGGCATAGGGCCTGGCGCCGGCCAAGAGAGTCAAACGGAGACACTACCCCCAAACTGGGTAGTGCCACAGTCTGCGCACAACTGCCGGCGCTGGATTCAAAGCCCAACCTTCGATATACTTAATACTTGCCGTATCGGCCAAGATTTCAGACAGGAAACAGGAGCGCATTTTTATGCCTAAGCGCACATTTCAACCCAACCGGCGTCATCGCTCGAAAACGCATGGCTTCCGCTCACGCATGAAGACCAAATCGGGCGCAGCCGTGCTGAGCCGCCGTCGTGCCACGGGCCGCAAGCGCGTCTCAGTCAGCGCCGGCTTCCGCGACTAATCCCGCCGCTTTGTTTCGGCCGGAGCAGGTCTCGAAGTTCAGTTCTTCTGGCCGGAATCCTTCCAGTTCTGCCATGAGCGCAATGCAAAAGCCGCGGCCGCAGCCCGCGCCGTGCCGATGAACCGTGAGTCTATGGCGGGTTCGCGCCTGCGCAAGCACGCGGACTACCAGCGCGTCTACGCGGAGGGGAAAAAACATCGTTCGGCATCCATGAGCTGGTTCCTCGCCGCGCAGAAAGAGCCGGCAACGGCCCGGGTGGGGCTCACGGCGGGCAAGGTCCTGGGCAAGGCGCACGAGCGTAATCGCATCAAGCGCCGATTGCGCGAGGTATTGCGGAGGCACATTGACCAGTTGCCGGAAGGATGCGACCTGATCCTGCATCCGCAGCGTTCCGTGCTCACGATGGAATTCTCGAAACTCGACGCGGAGATTCTGCGTATTCTTCAGCAGGCCAATGCGGAGCAAGCACGTGCCAACACGAATTCCTCTCCGCGTCTGGGCAAGGCAGAGTCCGCATCATGACGCGCATCCTTCTCGCGATGCTCGAGTTTTACCGCCGCTGGCTTTCGCCGGCGGTGCACTCGCTCGGTCAGGGGGGCGGCTGCCGGTTTGTGCCGACGTGCTCGGAATATGCATCCGTCGCCATCGCAACCCATGGGCCGACTCGGGGTGTGGGGCTCGCAATCTGGCGCGTGCTGCGCTGCCACCCTTTCAGCCGCGGGGGTTTGGATCCAGTTCCGCCTCTACGCACGGCGGGTCATTTGCCGCACGAACCGTTACCATAGAAAGAGTGGGACGCCCAACCACCCCCAAGAGAAGCTTTTTTGGGGCCCCGGAAGGGCGCGCTACTCCCCAACGACAGGAAGTTACATTTGCCCGAAATTCGTAATCCTAATCTCGAGTCGCAAGGTTCCGGCGGCGGCAGCAACGGCGGCGATTTTCGCAGCCTGATCCTCTTCACTTTCCTGGCGCTGGCCGGGGTCATGGTTTATCAGTACTTCCGAAAGCCGGAGATAACCCCGCCGGCCCAGCAGACGCAGCAGGCTCAGCAGCAATCGTCCCAGTCCACGCCGACGTCATCGGGCGCGAACATCGGCGGGGGCGGGAGCACTTCGCCTTCGCGCGTCGGAGTGGTTACGCCCGCGGTCTCAGCCGAGCTCAGAGACCACGACGACCTTTGAGAATGAGAAACTCCGTATCGTCCTCAGTAACAAGGGCGCGCAAGTTCTGCACTGGATTCTGAAGAACTACACCGACTCCACCGGCCAACCCCTGGACATCGTGCAGCAACAGGCTGCATCGCGCTTCGGTTTTCCCCTCTCGCTGTTCACCTACGACAACGACCTGACCACGCAGCTCAATACGGCTCTCTACCAGGCTTCGGCCACCGGCCAGTTGCTGGCGCCCAACTCGGTCACCTTTCACTACGCGGCCAACGGCCTCGACGTGGTCAAGACGTTCAGCTTCGATACCAGCTACGTCATCGGCGTCCAAGTCGAGGTAAGGCGCGACGGAGTTCCGGTTCGCGCTCTTGTCGCATGGCCTGCCGGTCTTGGCGACATGGAGGAGTTCCTTGCCGCCAACGGCAAACGCACGACATTCACGGTTCCAACCGCATCCCAGATCGCCTGGTCTATCGATGGCAAACAGGATACCGAGGCTGCCAAGAAGGTCAGCGGTGAAGCTACCAGTGACCAGCCCTACGACTACGCGGGGCTGATGGACCTGTACTTCGCCGCCGCGTTTCTTCCCGATGCGCCTTCTCGCGCAACGATGGTTACCTTCCATCACACCATCGACCTGCCCAGCGACCCCAGCGATCCCAATAGCCAGAAGAAGCCGGCGGACGTTATCGGTCTTGCCATGGGCGACCAGAGCGGCGTCACTCAGCTACGGCTGTTTGCAGGCCCCAAGGAAACCGACATCCTCAACTCCGTCCGCGCCATGGGCGCTGATGGCCGCGCCGACGGTGAGCAACTCTCTTCGCTGATTCAATACGGCTGGTGGGGCATCATCGCCAAGCCGCTCTATCTCGCACTCCGCGCCCTGCACAATATGATGGGGAACGCACCCAACAACTGGGGCTGGGCCATCATCATCATCACCGTTATCTTCAACCTGGTGCTGCTGCCCACCCGCATCTGGACGATGAAGTCATCGCTGAAGATGATGCGCATTCAGCCCAAGGTGGACGCGCTCAAGAAACGCTATTCCAACTTGAAGATGAACGACCCCAAGCGCGCTGAGATGAACGCGGAGATGGTGCAACTGTACAAGGAAGAGGGCGTCAACATGTACGGCGGCTGCCTTCCGATGCTGCTGCAGATGCCGCTGTTCTTCGCCTATTACCGCGTGCTGCTGAACGCCGTTGAACTGCGCCAGGCTCACTGGTTCTGGCTGCACGATCTCGCCATGCCCGATCCGCATTACATCCTGCCGATCCTCATCATCGGCACGATGTTCCTGGTGCAGTTCATTACGCCGTCACCCGGCATGGACCCCATGCAGCGGCGGATGATGGCCATCGTGATGCCCGCGGTGATGGGCTTCACGCTTTTGCATTTCGCCTCGGGCCTCGCGCTTTACTGGATTACCGGCAACATCATCAACCTGATGATGCAAATCGCCATCAACAGATCGAGCATGGGCAAGGAGATGCATGAGATTGCAGCCCGCCGCGCGGCTAAAAAAAAGGGTAACGCGGGTGGTCGCGTAGTTCAGGCAAGACGGTAGATGGCAACCTGACTCCGGTGCCGCGGCCAGTTGTGAGCCCGCGACCGTCACCGGAGGACATTTTCCAGGGCCTGGTCAATCTCGGGCATGGCAAATCGAAATCCGGCAGCAAGCAGCTTCGTCGGCTGTACGCGAGCGCTTGCCAGCAGAGCTTCGTCGGCAATCTGTCCAAACAGCATGCGCACGGCAAAGGCCGGAACCGCCAAAAGCGCCGGCTTCCGGAGTTGGCGCGCTAACGCCCGCGTGAAATCGGCATTCGTGACCGGCTGCGGCGCGGTTACGTTCAGCGGCCCCGACAAAGCGTTCCTGTCTAACGCAAACAGCACTACCGCAACGGCATCCGCCCGGCCGATCCAGCTCGTCCATTGCCGCCCGCTGCCCAGCCTCGCCCCCAGCCCCACGCGAAATGTCGGCAGCATCCGCTGGAGCGCGCCCGGGCCCGGACCCAGCACCACGCCGAAGCGCAAATGGACGACTCGAATGCCGGCATCCGCCGCTGGCTTTGCGGATGCTTCCCATTGCCGGCAAAGATCCGCGAGGAAACCGGTTCCCGGCGCCGATGACTCGTCCAGGACCTCGTCGCCTCGGTCTCCATAGATTCCGATGGCCGACGCGACCAGGAGCGACTGCGGAGGCCTCCGCAGTGCAGCCAGTGCTGTAGCCAGGCGCCTTGTCGAATCGATCCGGCTTGCGGCCAGTTCCCGCCGGTATGCATTCGTCCACCGGTGCGCGGCGATGTTGGCTCCTGAGAGATGAATCGCTGCGAGCGAACCTTCCAGGGCGGTGGGATTCTGAATCGCCGGGTCCGCGTCCGGATTCCATTGGAGTTGTCCTTCGGCCGCCGGAACCCGTCTCAGTAATTGAAGGATTCGATTGCCGCGCTCCTCGAGAGCACGACGCAAAGCGCTGCCGAGGATGCCCGACCCGCCGCTCAGGATGATTCCGCCGGAAATGTCAGTGGAATCCATGGTTACAGCATCGACGTTCCTTCGGCGCGCGTCCCAAACCGGGCGTTTGCTAGGAGTACTTGACTTTAGTAGGATAGGAATAGGTTTTGATCGGGGCAAAATGGTCCCGCACACACCTTGGAGGGCGGATGACAGAGGTAGCTGCTCGCAATGAAGAGACACAAAAATCGCAAGTGGACACCGAAACCACGGAAAAGTTCATTGCGGAGAAACACATCGGCGAGCGCATCAAGCGATTGCGGTTGAAGAAGTCGATGGGCCTGGTCGAGCTGGGCAAACACACGGGCCTCTCGGCAAGCTTCCTATCGCAGCTTGAAACCGGCCGTGTGGTTCCCACACTCCGGAATCTTGCGCGCATTGCGATGGTCTTCTCGAAAGATCTTTCCTATTTTTTTGAGGCCGAGCCACAGTCGATGTTCCGGGTTCACCGCCGCAAGGAACGTGTGCGGCTGCCCCAGACGGGCGTTGACGAGCCGACCTATTTCTTCGAGAGTCTCGGCTACATGGTGCCCGACCGGCACATGGATCCTTACTTCGCCGAGTTCATTCCCCTGGAGCGGAACAAGGAGCCGAGAGCCCACATGCATCCGGGCTACGAGTTTCTCTATATTCTTGACGGCGAACTGGAACTGCATCACGGCGAGCACCATTGCACGCTCGCACCGGGTGATGCTGTCTACTTCGACTCCAGCACGCCGCATTCTTATGTCTGCACCGGGAAGAAGCCGGCCGATGCCCTGATCGTCACCATGCACCAGCCGCCGGCGTCGCAGCCTGTCACGCTGCTTCGAACTGGCAGCGGCGCGACATTGGTGCAACGTGCAGTTGCAGGTCGCGGGGTGCTCGGCCATCGCGACGCAGGCGGCAATTAGCGACGCGTCCTTCCGGGGCTAAAGAGTGTGCGTGAGAACCGATTTTCGGTCTCCCCGGGGAGAATCAGACTATTTTTCGTTCAAATGAACAGCAAGTTAGCGCCGCCCCGCGGCATAGCAAGTTAGCAAGTTAGCCGTGAGACGCCGGTTCTCACGCAGGCACTGAAGCCCAGGTTCATTGTGAGCCATTTGCGGCACGGCCCAACAGTTGGTGAAAAAATCAGCTTAGAACTTCTCTCGTTTGAACGAGCGTCCCTCAGGGGCTTAAAGCGCGCAGCAATCAGGGACCTGCAGGTCCCTGCTCCTCCGGTTATTTGCGAGAGGCAAGTCGGTAGCCGCCTACTGCGGCTTTGCCGGTGTTGTCGTTGACGGAGTCGTGGTCGCCGGTGTGGCCGGTTTCGAATTGCTGTCGGTGGGCTTCTTCGTGGCGGCGGGCCGCTTCTTCTTCGCCGGAGCCGGCGGAGCGGGACACTTGGGAGCCGGCGGTGGCGTTGAGGCAGCCCGCAACGAAACCTCCTGCTTCTGCACGGTGGTCCGCAGGTCGACAATCTGTTTCTCCTGCACGGTTGCCGTCTGCACCATTTGCAGGCCAAGCGCGATACGCGCCTTCTCCAGATCAGCCATCGCCTGCTGCAACTGGCCCACTTCATCGCTCGTCCCCGCCACGCGCGCACCCTCCTCAATGTGCACCAACACGTCGTAGAGTGCGTCAACATTGCGCGCCAGGGGAAGCACCTTACTCAGCGTCCCCGGCGCCGAATCGGCATCCTTGATCAGCGCCGGCAGCGTTGCGTGCATGTCGCGCTGGATGGCATCGATATTCGTCCCTGCTTCTTCGCGTACCGTGCCTCGCTTCCATTTATCCAGCCGAACCCCGCCGACAGTTTGCTGCACCTCGTCAAGCGAGTGCTGCAGAATGCCGGAAGGCGCAGAAGGAGTGAAAGGAGGGTTGGCGGCCGGGGTGTTCGAAGCTGCGGGCGCGGGAGCGGCAGCCACAGCGGGCGCGGTTTGCGCTCCGCAGAAACCCACGGGCGAAAAGAAAACGGTCGCTATAAGCATGGCGCTAGAGATTCTCATGGGGATATGCCTTCCTGATGAACAGCGTACCTGGGAAAGCCTTCGAAACAGGACGCTGTTAAAGCAATATAGGTTTGGCCGGGATTATGGTCCGGCATCGATCCAGTATCGCTAATTCATCGCAATATGGACAAGCGGCCACAACCGGAGCTGCCTCAAATCCCCTGAGTGCCATCTCCATCGAGGCAACAAATACAAGCATCAAAGCCATCTACAACGGGGATGCATACTAAAGGCGCTGCAAATGGCGGGTTTTGTCTTCGATGTGGATACTTGCTCGCGGTGCTGATTTGCGCCGCTGGCGGGACAACTGCGGCGGAGCAGGTCCACGCACGATACCCCGAAGGCACGTTACATGGCTTCCTCTCGCTGACCACCGAGCAAGGCCAGGTCCTCGCCGTTGGCGATCTCGTCGAGGTAGTTCGCGGCGACCGTGTCACCTCTCACCTCGTGTTCCACTTCAAAGACGGTTCTCTCGATGATGAGACGACCGTATTCACGCAGCGCGGCGTCTTCCGCCTCATCTCCGATCACCACATCCAGCGCGGCCCCTACTTCCCGCACCCGCTGGACATGACGATCGATGCCCGGGCCGGTACGGTCACCATGCGCTCGCCAGGCAAAGACGGTAAAGATGAAGTCGCCACCGAACATATGAATCTGCCGCAGGACCTCTATAACGGCCTGGTTGCACCGGTGATCAAAAACATCTCATCCGATGCAGGCGAAACCAAGTTTTCGATGCTGGTGGCATCGCCCAAACTGCGTCTTGTCACATTCGACATTCTTACCCAGGGCGACGAGACATTCACGCTCGCCGGCATTTCCCGCAAGGCGCTTTCGTATCACATCAAGATAGAGCTGGGCGGAATCTCCGGCGTCATCGCACCCGTGATTGGCAAGCAGCCGCCTGACCTGCATATGTGGATTCTCGGTGGCGAGGTGCCAGTTTTCCTGCGTGAAACCGGACCCACCTTCGAAGACGGCCCCGTTCTGACCATTTCGCTCATCGGCCCCACGTGGCCCGGTGGAGTTGACGAGCATAAGTGAAAGCGATCAGTCCTTCAGAACTGCGGGGCAAGTCTGCCAGCTTATCGGTGTGCGAGCGATATCTCCGGCTTGTGGGTGATCGCTGCTTCGCTATAATCATGTGTGAACCGCTGCGTAGCCGATTTGGATACGAATCGGTGAATTGCCGGTTCTGCAAACCTGCGGTAACGGGCGGGAGTAGTTCAGTGGTAGAACGTCAGCTTCCCACTTTTCCATCCAAAATTTGCGTTTTTGGCTGATTTTCGATTGATTTTCCTCCTTACTGTCCACCATACTGTCCATGAAAGGACAGTATGGCAGCCAATACCTACTCCGACCGGGTCAACATCATCAAGTACGTGAAACACGCTGGCCGCTGGCGCTTTGCTCCAGTCGTCAGGCGTCCCACCGGGAACATCCATTGGGATCACGTTCTGATCGAAGGAAGTCCGCAGCCGCATCCCGAAGGAAAATACTTCATCGAGTGGCGCGAGGACGGAGCGCGGAGACGGAAGAGCGTCGGCAACATCCCGTCTGATATCTTGGCCGAAGCCCAGCGCCAACGAGCGTTGTTGGACGCGAAGGCGGCAGGGATCGAAGTCGCCGACTCGGAGTCCAAGCCAGCCACACGCCAACTTCTTGTAGCCGACGCCACGGAACGGTATCTTCGCGACGTGAGGATGAACAAATCAGAATCAACTCACCGCCACTACAGCCACACTCTCGGACTGTTCAGACAATCATTGGCGAAGGCGACAATGGATGCGATTGATCGCGACGACATGATGGACTTTCAGGCATACCTTTACAAACTTGGGCTGTCGGCCAGAACGGTCAAGCACAAGACCATCATCGTCACCTCATTTCTCAAGGTGTTTGGCGTTCAGCGGCTGCTCAAGAAGGGGGACTGGCCGACATACACGGAAGAAGACCCCGAAATCTATACGCCCGAGCAGTTGCAAAAGTTTTTCAAGGCGTGCACGCCCGATGAGTTCCTACTCTTCCAATTTTTCCTGCACTCAGGTTTCAGAGACGCTGAGGTGCGTCACGCAATATGGACGGATATTGACTTCATGCAAGGCACCGTTAAGGTCACACGAAAGGACGCTACAAAAAATCAGGATTGGAAGTTTGACCCCAAGAGCAAACGCGTCCGTGAAGTCCCCCTCCCCGATTTCCTCTTGGATCTGCTGCGAAAGGCCAAGGAGAGGTCGAAGTCGCGCCTCATCTTTCCGTCCAAGCCTCATTGGAAAGCTCCCAATGCTCACCCAGGTGGAAAGCCGTCCGACGAATTCCTCGAATACTGCAAAGCGATTGCTTACCGAGCCGGCCTGAACTGCGGAGATTGTGAGAATTATGCGGGTGACATCTGCGCGGTTGCTCCGTGTTGCGAGCAGTTCTACCTTCACAAATTCCGGCACACATTCGCAACCATGCACCTTCAGAGTGGGGTGGACATCATCACGGTCTCCTCATGGCTTGGGCACAAGGACATCAAGACTACTATGCGATATTTGACAACCGCTCGCGGGTCGGACGTACGGAAGAAGGTGAACGACGGGTTGCTGGTATCAGCATTCTCGCCTCAAGCCAAGCCAAGACCATCGAAGGTTCGAACCGCACAGACGAGCCGACCTTGAAGTGCGGAATTTGGTTTGAAGCCGCAAGCTTGTATATCTCTCTTTGGCTAAGGCTCAGGATGTCGGCCAATTCTTTGACCGTCATAGCCGACCGCTTCGCTCTGAGTGCTTCCAGCATGTTGAAAATCTCCTCGTTCGTACTCGGAAAAATGCCCCTTGGCATACTCAGAGTGACGGCGACCACGATTCCTGTCCAATGCTTTATCACGATGGAAATCCATGCTGAATTGAGATAGAAGCCAAGGATTGTTGCGGCCAAGCCGATTTTAGTTGCCCAGGGTCGGGCAACTTTTATTGATAAAGTTGGTTCTAATTTACAGAAAAGAAGTGGAATAGAGCACGAATGTTCTTGCGAAAAAATTATCGATTCGAGGTCCGGGAGCGCGCGGATGAGCGAGTACGACTACCTGGAGTTCAAGCATCTGCAAGCCATCGTCGCAGTGGCCGACGCCGGCACGTTTACCGCGGCGGCCATCGCTATGCCACTTGCACAATCGGCAATCAGTAGACGTATCAGCGAGATCGAAGACGTATTCAAGATTCAAATTTTTGAGCGAGACAGGGCGGGCGCGACTCCTACTCCTGCGGGAGAAACGCTTCTTCAATATGCCAGAGCATCTCTCCAAGCCCGCATTGAAATCATCAAGGCTGTGAAGGCGATTCAAGAGACCTCTTTGCAGCCATTTCGCCTCGGATTTACACCCTTCATTGAACCGTACGTAATAGAGACTGTCACTGAAACGTATCAATCTCTTTTCCCTCGCGGAATCATTCTTCCAGAGAGCGTTGACACCAACGATGCTTTGGGGCGCATAAAGGATGGTGAATTGGATGCAGTTCTGGTTACTCTCCCGGTTATTCCGAACGGGTATTGCGTTCAAAACATCATGCAAAAGCGGTTGGTGGTTTGTATTCGTAAGGATGACGCTTTGGCCGCTCAAAAAAGCTTGCCTCCTCAAGCGCTCGACGGCAGACTCGCAATATTCAGCGATCCGCGGCATCATCCATTGGCGCATGCGCGCCTATTGGAAATGCTTCAAGAACAAGGTATCCATCCAAAATTTGAGAAACCAACGTTTAATCGCGAGCAGGTGCAATGGATGGTTCGGCAACGCTTTGGCGTTGCCTTGATCCGACAAGATGAACCGCTCCATGACGACTTGACCACGAGATCGATAGAAGGAGTGAACTGGACGATTGATTCAGCTCTTGTCTATCGCAGAGATCATAATCAGCTGGCACTTCCATTGCTCCTTCGCGACCTCGAAACCCGATTTTCAGATAGCGAGATAGTCACTGAAAGGAAGCCGCCTCGCCGAGCATCCGAGAACCAAGGACAACAGGAACTCCCATTCAGTGACAAGCGGCATATCTCGAAGTAAAGTCCCCGGTGGTTTCCATCTCGTTCGTGCATAGATGTCCATCGCAATAAAGTATTGGACTCGGCGAATTAATTCGGCCTACTCTCCGGCATATCTCGACTGAATCGCAGTCGATGGAGGTGCCGATGTCCCGCTCGATCCGCGTCACAATTCCCCAGAAGACGGCCCAGGCAATTCGCAGGTGGATGCGCTTCTCCGCCACGATCGCCACCGTATGCCTCTTACTCCCAATTGCCGCTCACGCCCAGAGCGGCTCTCCCTTCGATACGGGCTTCACAGCCCTGCAAACACTCTTCACCGGAACCGTCGCCAAGGTCGCAAGCCTGATCGCAATTGTCATCGGCGGGTACGGCTTCGCCCACGGCGAACCAGGCGCCAAGAAAGCGCTCGCTGGCGTCGCTGCTGGTACCGGGATCGCGGTCCTCGCGGTCAACGTCTTGAGCTGGCTTTGGGGCGTTTAGTCTCCTTCTCTTCCTCTTGTGTTTTCGACCCAATCAGAACTGCAAACGAGGGGCTTATGCCAGGTCAAATCACGTCCAAACAGCGCCGCAACCGTCTCTTCAAGAGCCTGCACAAGCCCCTCACTTACCTGGGCGTCGAACGCACGCTGTTTTACTTCGTCTGTGTCGGCGCGGTTGGCGCATTCAATCTCTTCAACTCGATTCTCGCCGGAGTCGCAGTGTTCATTGGCGGTTTTGTCTTCGGCCATTGGGTCACTAGCAGCGATCCCGCATTCTTGAGGATTCTCGCCCGGTCAGAGCGTTACAAGGCTCGCTATGACGCCGCGAAACAAAGCATTCCACGTGTGGAGGTGGTCTGATGTTGCGACTCGATAAGGTCATAAAGCCGTGGAACGAGAGCGCCGCTCTGAACGACCACATCAACCTGTATGGGTTTTGGAATGAGACTACGTTTCTTACGAAATCCGGCGACCTCGGCATGGTTCTGCATGTCCAGGGAGTGGATTACGAGAGTCTTGATAGCGGCGAGCAGGAATATGCAGTGAAACGACTGGAAGCAGCTCTCAAGGCATTCGGTCCAGGGTTCCATGTTTACCAATATCTTTTCAAATCAAACCGGCCGGAGATTCCCTTCGCCAGCTACGAAGATCCGGTGGTCGAAGCCGCTATCGATCAGCGCCGCCGCTTTTTCGCTTCGAAACGCGACGGCCTTTATCAAATCGAGATCTTCTATGTAGTGCTGCTCGAAGGCGCCAGATCGAAGCAGGGCGTCGGCACTGCACTCCGCCGCCTTTTCTCCGATCCTGCCGGAGCTATCGGTGAACTTAGGGCTCAGTTCACCAATAACAGCATGAAGACGCTCCTACGGATTCAAATTGAGGGTGATCTCGCTCGGCTCGACCAGCGCGTCCAGGCCTTCACCCGTCAGCTCGCGGACTTCGTTCAGATCTCTGTTCTCGACCAACAATGCCAGTTCACATTCCTGCGCCGCCTCCTCAATTACGACGAATGGCGCATTGCCGGCACACCCCAGAGCACGCAGTTTCTCGACTATCAGGTCGTCAATTCCACCATCGAGGCCGAACGTGACCATTTGCGGGTCGGAGATCACTTCGTGCGCGTGTTGACGATGAAGGAGGCCATCACCGAGACGCGGCCTCTAGTGCTCGATTCGCTCTTGAAGATTCCGGCAAACTTTATGGTTTGCACCGAGTGGGTTCCGCTTCCCGCGGACAAGGCGCGCAAAGAAGTGAACAAGCGGCGTCGGCATTTCAACATGTCGAAAACGGGATTCGTATCCCAACTTGGCAATGATGCGACGAAGACAAACCCGCGCGATGTCTTGGTAGATGAATCTAAACAGGCCGACATAGAGAATCTTGGTGACTGTCTCAGGGCACTCGGCGACGGGCAATCGCTCGGCGACTTCTCGCTCTCCATCGTGCTGTACGGGGATTCCAAGGCTGAGGTGGACAACCAGGTGGGCGAATTCGTCAGCGTTTTCACGAATGCAGACGGCAACCTGTTTACCGAAACCTATAACCAGCTCAATGCCTACTTCGCCACGGTGCCGGGGAATTACGCCCTGAATCTTCGCAAGCTGTATCTATTGAACAACAATTACGCCGATCTCAGTTTCTTATTTACTATCCTGCCGGGGGAAACGCGGAACTCGCATCTCGGAACCGAATATCTTGCCGTGCTTGAAACCGACAACAGCACACCATATTTCTTGAACCTGCACAACGGCGAGGTAGCGCACACTCTCATCCTCGGGATGACGGGCTCAGGCAAGAGCTATTTCTGCAACTTCATTCTGCAGAACGCACAGAAATACGCGCCGCAAACCTACATCTTCGATATCGGCGGCAGTTTCCAGTCGCTGACAACGATCTTCGGAGGTTCCTACCTGAACGTGGGCCAGGACGCACGCGACTTCACGATCAATCCCTTCTCGCTTGCTCCTACCAAGGAGAACATGCAGTTCCTTTTCAGTTTCTTCCGAGTGTTGATCGAAGGCAATGAGCAACGTTACCGTCTGGACTTCAAGGAGGAGCGCAGACTCTGGGATGCCATCGAGCGGATATATGTGTTGGAGCCGGAACAACGCACACTTTCAAGTTTCAGCAACATCATCGGCGAGTTGAAGGAGCGGCTGCACCGCTGGACGCAGGGCGGTCAGTATGGTTTCATCTTCGACAATCCACAGGACACGCTATCGTTCAGCCGGTTTCAGACATTCAACTTCGCCGGCTGGGGCGATGCGCCCGAGGTGCTGGAACCGCTGCTCTTCTATGTCCTGCACCGGGCGTCGAACGAGATTGCCGATCCGCAGAGGCTTGCTACGTTCAAGATGTTCCTGCTGGACGAAGCTTGGCTCTTTATCAAAAACGAGACCATCCGCGGCTACATCGTGTCCGCCCAGAAGACCTGGAGGAAGCACAATGCCGCAATGATTCTCGCAACGCAATCCATCAAGGAGCTTGAGGAATCCGGCATGTTGCAGATCGTCTCCGAGAGCTGCCCAACAAAGATCTTCCTTGCCAACCCGGAGATGGATCGGGAACTTTATCGCGAAGCATTCCATTTGAATGACACGGAGCTTGAATTGATTGCCGGACTCGTCCCGCCCGGCCAGATGCTCATTCGCAAGGCGCAGTCCAGCAAGAAAGTTCAGTTGAACGTCGATTCAGTCACCCATTGGACGGCAACCAACAACGCCCGCGACAACCTGAAGAAGCGTGAGTATTTCGAGCGCCATGGAATCGCCGAGGGGTTGCGACGACTTGCAGAAGACTTTCCATTCCGGCCTCGGACGTTGGCCGTCTCCACCACTCCCAACCCCAAAGGAGCAGTCGCATGAAACCGTCATTGATATTCATCGCCGGGCTGGCCCTGGCTCTTCCCCCTCTTGCCGGCGTCGCACAGGAAACGTCGGCACGCACCGTGCAATACCATTCGCAGGATATTGTCCCCATCCACGCGAAGCTGAAGTACACGACCCTCATTGAAGTACCGCCTACCGAAAAGATCATGGAGGCGGCCACCGGCGACAAGGACTTCTGGGTTGTGGATGTCGTTGGCAATTTCTGCTTTGTCCATCCAGCGAAGGCCGGCATCAGCTCAAACCTGAATCTCATTACCGATAAAGGCAACATCTATTCGTTCACTCTTCAGGATGTCTCAAGCACCGCGGAAATGCCCGATCTCAAGGTGCTCATTCAGCCCGCCGACCGCTCCTCTATCGTTGCATCGAACGGTCCGGCGCAATACGTGCCCGCGGCACAGCTCGATCAGTCGAAGCAGCAACTCGCGGCTGTGCAAACGCACATCACGCAAGCGGTTGATGAGTACAAGAGTGCTTACCCGCTGGCGCTCAAGTTTGATTACACCTTCAAAGCGAATGAAGCACCCTTCGACATCCAGTCGATTTATCACGACGACAAGTTCACGTACATAAAGACAAATGCTCCGGAAAAGTTCTCCGTATACGAGATGAAGGACGGAAAGCCGGACCTCGTGAATTACGACCTGCGTGATGGAACTTACATCATTCCGAAGATCATGGATTCCGGCTACGTCGAGCTTGGCAAAAAGCGGATGGACTTCACCCGCAAGGGATAACCACGGGTAACGGGAAACGGAGCAAACAATGGCGGAGACGACGATGAACTCGCAGGCGGAGCCGGGTCTGGTTCGAGACACTCACGAGCCCAAGGGAGTTTTGCGGAAGAACTTGAAGCCACTCATCTATTTGGGCGCGGCTTTGCTGGTAATCGTGGCGGCGGTCTTCAGCAGTACAAGCAAGAAGACGCCAGCTCAGCAAGCCGCTGCGCGGCACGAGCCTCCGCAGCCCACCGTTCAGGACAATACCGACAACAATGTTCAGGATCTCAAGAATCAGCTTGCCGCCGAACAGCAAAAAGAGGCACAACAGTCTGGCTTGGCAAATGCCACCGTCGCCCAACAGACCGCGGCGGCGGCATACAGCCCAACGGGGCAGGCGGTCCCGTGCGTACCGGGGCAGCCTTGCGCCCAGCCGAATATGTACGGGCAGCAAGCGGGTGGACAGCCCCAGGTCTCGCCAGCACAGGAGGAGGCCCAGCAGCTTGCAGCCAAAGAGCGTGAATTGGCCTACAACTCCCGATTCGCATCCAATCTCGTGTATAGTCACCAGCCGGATACGGCCGTTTCACAGCAGGCTCCGGCGGGACCGGAGGGTGCGAGCGTGGCTGGCTACCAGCAAGCCCCAAACCCATATACCACTGCTTCCAGCCCAGCCGGAAGCAGTCTGGTCGCTCCTCGCGCGGCCGGCGACCCTCCTCCCGCCGCCAGCGAGCAAGGTTCCACCAAGCACGCTGAAGTAAACATCGACTCCGCGGTCGGCCAGCCTTATGTGATCTATGAAGGGCTGACCATGGACACGGTCCTGATGAACCGGCTCGACGGGGATTCCATCGGTCCCGTAAAGGTCCTCGTCTCAAACCCTGTTTATTCCCATGACGGCCAGCACGTTCTGATTCCCGAGGGAACGATAGTGCTTGGTGAGGCAAAGAAGATCGGCGCCAACGGGTTCGGCCAGCAACGCCGGATTGCTGTCACGTTTCACCGCATGATTATGCCGGACGGCTACTCCGTGGACCTGGATCAATTCCACGGACTCGACCAAATTGGCGAGGAAGGCCTCAAGGACAAAGTAAACAATCACTACTTCCAGATCTTCGGGACTTCAATCGCCCTTGGTGTAATCGCAGGAGCGGGCGAGATCACCCAGGGCGGCGGCACGATCAGCACCAGCGGTTCGCAAGCGTTCACCACCGGAGCAGCCAGCGGTGTTTCGCAGTCGGCAACCACTGTGCTCGACAGATTCATCCAGATTCCACCAACAATCACCATCCGTGAAGGCCATCGAGTGAAGGTCTATTTCACGCAAGACATGCTCCTTCCGGCGTACGAGAACCACACGATTCCGCAGTCGTATTAAGGAGAATCCTATGCGGCGAATTAATCCAACTCACGGCCATCGGGGCAGTCTTCATTCATCGCCGGATGTGAAAGCCACCAGGCCAAGGTCGATGCACTGCAGAAGGAATATGACCAACTCGACCAGCAATACCACAAGACTGCTCCGCCGAGATTTGAACGTCCCGCCGAACACTGAGCCCAAAGTGTGCGGACGAAAGCAAGAAACTCGGCGAAGCCGGCAACCGACTGCAAGAAGAACGCGCAAAGAAGTAAATCGAGGAGACAAAATGAAGTTCATACCGACTATCGCATTACTTGCGATGGTTTCGGCGCCGTTCGCCCATGCACAGTTCGGCTCTGGAATCGTCTACGACCCAACCCAATCAGCTCACGCGATTGAGCAGATTTCGCAAGGCCAGCAAATCTTCACAAACTCGGTCAAGCTTGCCGACAACGCAATCAATACTTACAACCTTGCGCACAGAATGGCAATTGCCCCCCAAACGCTCTATCAGCCGTTTCTGTCGTTCTCGACGTATTGGATGGCAGTGAATCAAGCCGCGAATACCTACGGAAATTCGAGGCAATGGACGAGTTCCGTCAATACTGGAGCTGGCGCGAGCATCGGATACCAGCAAGCCTCGATA